>JBIKWB010000006.1:0-191861 GCA_044356555.1 Opitutaceae bacterium
CCCTCACCAGCCCCGACGCCCGCCTGCGCGAACACGGCGTCCTCTACTCGGAGAAACTCCTCACCCGCGCCGCGCCTTCGCCCGCCCTCGTCGAGAAACTCTCCGCCCTCGTCGCCGACGCCGATGCACGCGTGCGTTTCCAACTCGCCTTCACGCTGCCCACCTCGCCCGCCCTCGCCCCCGCGTTCGCGCGCCTCGCCGCCCGCGATCACGCCGAGCCTTGGATCTCCGCCGCCCTCCTCACCGCCCCACCCGCAGCACTCAACGCCTCCCTGCTCCCCGCCTTCACCCGCGATCTTGCCACGGCCAATGCGGCCGCCCCGTTTGTCGCCAAGTTAATCGAGATTCGCGCCGCGTTCAGCTCCGCCTCCGACCGCGCGGAATTGATCGCTTTCATCGCCCAGCCCGGCACGAACCCGCTTTGGCTCCGCGCGCTCGGCGACAGCCTGCGCCGGAGCGGCACCACGATCACGGCGGCCGACACTTCCGGGAAACTCTCCACCGTCTTCACCCGCGCCGCCACCGCCGCTACCGATTCGCGCGCCTCCACTTCCGCCCGCCTCGCCGCCCTCGCCCTGCTCGACGTCGCGCCCTACGACACCGCGCGCAGCGCCCTCGTCGCCTGCCTCGCCGCCGGCCAACCGCCCGAGATTCAATCCGCCGCGATCAAGGTCCTCGCCCAACATCCGCTGCCCGCCGTGACGACTACCCTGATCGAATCCTGGCGCAACGGCTCGCCCGCCGCCCGCGAGGCCGTGCTCGCCGCCCTGATCGCCCGCGAGGACCGCGCCGTAGCCCTGCTCACGGCGATCACCGCCGGCACGATCAAGCCCGCCGAAATTCCTGCGGCCCAAGTTCAGGCTCTCACCCAGCACAAAACCCAAAAGATCGCCGCCCTCGCCCGCACCGCCCTCGCCTCGGTGATCCCGCCGTCGCGCGCCGAGGTCACCGCCACGTTTCAACCCGCCCTCACCCTCACCGGCGACGCCGCCCGCGGTCGCGCCATTTACCAGGGCCGTTGCTTCGTCTGCCACCGCGCCGGCGACGAGGGCATCGCCCTCGGGCCCGATCTCATCACCGTAAAATCAAGAGGCCGCGAGGCGTTGCTCTCCGCGATTCTCGAACCGCACAAGGAAGTCGCGCCCCACTACATCGCCTACGATGTCACCACCAAAGAGGGCAACACCTTCACCGCCATGGTCGCCCGCGACGACGCGACCGGCCTCACCCTCAAAATCATGGGCGGCGGCGAGATCGTTTTGCCCCGCGCCCAGGTGCGCGGCAGCCGTTCCGACGGCCTGAGTCTCATGCCCGAGGGCCTCGAAGCCGGCCTCAAGCCCGGCGACATGGCCGACCTCCTCACCTTCATCG
Organism: Opitutaceae bacterium; assembly: GCA_044356555.1. GTDB lineage: Bacteria > Verrucomicrobiota > Verrucomicrobiia > Opitutales > Opitutaceae > Tous-C4FEB. The sequence goes on from JBIKWB010000006.1 coordinate 1,372, forward strand.
AAAACCTAAAATAGCCCCGTCGCCCTGCTCTCCCGCGATTGGCTTTTCGCCCCTTCCACCCGTGCGCTTTCTGCTGCTCCTCTTCGCCCTCGGTGTCGTCGCGCCGGCTCTTTTCGCCACTGCCGCCACACCGTTGCCTCCGGCCGTCGACGCCGCCCGGCGCGTTCTGTTCCTCGGGGACAGCATCACCTTCGGCGGGGCGTATGTGGACTTCATCGAGACCGTGATCCACACCCGCGCCCCCGATTGGCGCGGCGAGATCATCGACCTCGGGCTTTCCAGCGAAACCGTTTCCGGCCTCTCCGAAGCCGGTCACGCCGGCGGAAAATTTCCCCGCCCCGATCTCCGCGAGCGTCTCGGCCGCGTGCTGGCGCAGACCAAGCCCGACCTCGTCATCGCCTGCTACGGCATGAACGACGGCATTTATTTTCCCTTCGCCGAAGATCGCTTCGCCGCGTTTCGCGAGGGCATCAACCGGCTGCACGCCGCGGTCGTCGCCACCGGCGCCACGATCATTTTCCTCACACCGCCCGTCTTCGATCCGCTGCCCATCGCCGCCAAGGTCCTGCCCGCCGGGCTGGATGCGTATCCCGCGCCATTCTCGGGCTACAATGAGGTTCTCGCCCGTTACTCCGCTTGGCTGCTCGCGCAACGCGCCGGCGGCTGGACCGTGATCGACGTCCACGGCGCCATGACCGCCGCACTCGCGCAGCGCCGCGCCAACGACCCGCCGTTCACGTTCTCGAAAGACGGCGTCCATCCCGACGCCCTCGGCCACGCCGTCATCGCCCGCGCCGTCCTGACCGCTTGGAACCTGCGCCCCGACGACGGCGAACTGCTCGCCGGACTGGCGACCCGGCCCGACGACCCGCTGCTCACGCTCATCCGCGAGCGCCGCAAACTCCGCATGCACGCGTGGCTCACCGCAACCGGCCACCGCCGCCCGGGTGTCACCGCGGGCCTGCCCCTCGACGCCGCCGAGGCGCAAGCCGCCGCGCTCACGGAAAAAATCCGCGCCCTCAAATAGCCGGGCGCGCGCCTCTCATACCGACGGCCCTAAAATTCCAGACGCTTGTCATGGCGAGGCGCGCGAAGCGTGCCGTGGCAATCCAGCTGGATTGCTTCGTCGCTACGCTTCTCGCAATGACAGTCTGTTTACCGAGGAACGTGGGTGTCACTTCACCGGCGAAAAATCCGTCGGCACCAAGAACACCGACTTCACGCCGTCCTTGACCGTGAGCGGACCGCCGGCGGCTTTCTCCGAGGCGGCACGCGCCGCAATCCAGTCCGGATCGGCCCGGAACGCGGCAAACGATTTCGCCGCCGCCTCGCGGTCTTTGTGCGCTAGAAAATAAATGAGCGTCGAGCCCGCGCCTTTGTCGGCGTCGATCGGATGATAGTAGCCGAGATGCGTCATGCCGTGTTTGGCGAAAAGCGCGATCGTGTGGTCGCGGAAGCGCGCATCGATCGCCGCGACTTTGCCCGGAGGCGTGGTGTAAGTGCGCATTTCGAGGACGCGCGGCGGGCCGTCATAGTTGGCCGCTTGGGGTGAATAAGGGACCTGCGTCAGAAACACCGACTCGATCTTGGCGACGATCTTTCCGTCCACCTCGCTGGCTTTGGCGACCGCTTTCCACGCCGGATCGGCGCCAAACGCTTTGAACGACTCCTTCGCCGCCTCCCGGCTCCGGTGCTGCAGCAGATAGACGAGTTTCTCGCCGGCGCCGTCTTTCGCGTCCATCGGCACGGCGTAACCAAGATTGGTCATGCCGTGTTTTTCAAACAGCTTGAGCGTGTGATCGCGGAACCGCGCGAGCACGTTGGCGTGTTTGCCCGGCATGGCGGTGTAGGTGCGAAGCTCGAAGACCGGCGATTCCTGGGCGGACAACGAGGCGGCGCCCAAAAGCGCGAGGCCGAGAAGCGAAACAAGACGGAGGGGACGGATGTTCATGGGGAAAATAGAAATGAAGGGCAAAAAAGCGGGTGAACCGCGCGCTCAGTTCGACCAATAGCCGCCCTGATGTTTTTCCGCGCCGGCGCCGACGAGTTCGCCCTCGCTGGCCACGGCCTCTTCCGGCGGCAGTTCTTCCATCGGGGCAAAGCGTTCGGACGTGAAGCCGAGTTCCTGTTTCCCTTGGTGAAAGGGATCGGGTGGATTGGTGAGTTCGGAGAGCAGCAGCCCGACCGTGGCGGAGTCGCCGCCCTTCACGATTTTCTCCCGGCCGAGGAAGACCTCGCGGATCGTGTAGGTGTTTCCCTTCACCGGCAGCTGCTTGTACAGCGCCCGGATAAACGCGGAAAACGTATCGTTGATGCAGACCACTTTCTGACCTTTGACCATGGGAAAGTCCAAAACCTGAAAGCGGGGGTTTCAGGATGCAACCCGAAGCCTCGAAAAATCTGCGCACACCCAAATTGCCCTTGCCGCGTCTTTGCCCGTGCGGTTCCGATAACACGCCCCGCAACCCCACCAGTCCCTTTTTTAAAATATGAACGCGGAAACTCCCGCCGCTCCCGCGGCCAAGTCCAAGAAAGTCGTCTCGGCCAATCCGGCCGATCGTTACTCCAACGCCGGCCCTTCACCCGACCCATGGGCCCGATGCGCCCTCATCGAATACGGCGGCGACCGTAGCTACGCGTGGACCGTCCGCGAACGCGTGATTCACACCCCGGCCGCGGAGACTGGCCGCACCGAGCAGCAACTCCTGAAATCCCTCGCGACTCCCGGCCGCACGGAAGCGGGCCTCGCTTTCATCTGCCAGATGCTCGCCATGGTCGGCTCGGCCAAGAGCGTGCCCGCTCTCGCCCCGCTCCTCCAAGACGCCAAGACCACCGAAGCCGCACGCTACGCGCTGCAACCCATCACCGGCCCCGAGGCCGACGCCGCGTTTCTCGCCGCCCTTGGCACCCTCACCGGCAACGCCAAAGCCGGTCTCATCGGTAGTATCGGCGTGCGCGGCGACTCCGCCGCCAAATCCGCCCTCACCGCCATCAAGGACGCCTCCACCGAGCCCGCCATCGTGCGCGAAGCCGCCACCCGCGCCCTCGCCCGCATCGCCACCCTCAAAGCCTAAACCGCCATGAATCCCTCACCCCTCAGCCGCCGCGATTTCCTCCGCCACTCGGCCCTCGCCACCGCCGTCGCCGCCGCCCCGCTCATTTTGCCCTCGGGTCTCCGCGGGCAAAACGCCCCGAGCAAGAAGATCACCGTCGGCATCATCGGCTGCGGTAACATCGCCGACGGCCACTACGGCCCGCTTCTCGGTTCGCCCGAGTCGCTCAAGGTCCTCGCCGTTTGCGACGTGGACCGCGACCGCGTCAAGGCCGCCGCCGTCCGCGTCAACACCGCCTACGAGAACACCGATTGCAAAACCTACGGCGACTTCCGCGAACTCAACCGCCGCCCCGATATCGACGCCGTCTTCATCTGCACGCCCGACCACTGGCACGCGTTGATCGCCATCGACGCGATGCGCAACGGCAAGGATGTCTACATCGAGAAACCGCTGACCCTCACCATCGCCGAGGGCCGCGCCGTCGTCGAGGCCGCCCGCAAATACGGCCGCGTGGCGCAGCACGGCACCCAGCACCGCTCGATGAAACGTTTCCACGACGTCGCCGAATTCGTGCGCAACAACGGTCTCGGCAAACTCGACCGCATCGACTGCTGGATCCCGCCAAACAACCGCTTCTGCGACGCCACCTGGAAACCCGAGGCCGTGCCGGCCAACCTCGATTGGGATCTCTGGCTCGGGCCCGCCCCGTGGCGGCCCTACTCGTCCATCGGCTGCCACTACAATTTCCGCTTCATCGCCGAGAGCGCCTACGGTCAGGTGACCAACTGGGGCGCCCACTACCTCGACATCGGCCAATGGGCGCTCGGCATGGATGACAGCGGCCCCGTCTCCGTCGAAGGCAAGGGCGAGTTCCCCAGCAGCGGCCTTTTCACCAACGCGACCAACGTCAACTTCACCGTCCGCTACGCCAACGGCGTGCCCATGCACTGCCGCACCCGCTACGAAGGCGGCGGCACCGTGCGCTTCGTCGGCGAGCGCGGCTGGCTCGACATCGCGCGCGACAAGATGAGCGCCTCCGACCCCAATCTGCTCCGCGAGATGCAGGCCCCCAACAAGCCCATCCAGCTCGAGCTCAGCAAAAATCATCAGGACAATTTCTTTGAGTGCGTGCGCTCCCGCGCCCGCCCCATCGCCGACGTCGAACTCGGCCACCGCACGACGACCGTGTGCAACCTCGGCCAGATCGCGATGGTCCTCGGCCGCAAGTTGCAATGGGACGCCGCCAAAGAAGAGTTCGTGGGCGACGACGCGGCCAACCGCCTCCGCACCCGCGCCATGCGCTCGCCTTGGTCGTTGGCCTGATCTGGGCAGGCTTGGCCGCAATTTCTTAGAATGTAGGAGCGAGCTGGCTCGCGATGCTCGTGGTTGAGGTCCGCGCAACAGTTTTGCGCGGACCCGCCGAACCATCCGATCCTGCCCACGCAAGCCGCGCCCTGCTCCCGCTACGGTCCGCCGAAAACCGTGCGCCGCGTGGACCGGCCCATACCCGCGCCCGAGGCCGCGAGGGGCTGCGCCGCCTCGGGGCCGCGCACCCCTTCGACTACCGCAGCCAGGAACTTAGCCACGACGGTACCCGCTACGGCGTCATCATGAAAACCGCCTCTCCTTCGGAGGTGTTTGTCAGCTATTGGATGACAAACTTTTCCGACCGCCGGTTTAAACCGGGTCGCAAAATGAGAGGAGCGAACCGTCGTCTATTCGATCCGTCTCTCGTCGAAATCCATCAGATCGGCGACGCTGAGGATCTGCTCGGTGCGATCGGCGCAGCCCATGTTGGTGAGCGCGGTTTTCAAGAAATCGCGGCCGGCGGGCGTCATGCCTTTTTGCACGTAGTCCCGGTTCCACTTGGCGACCCGCATTTCCGCCGGGAACAACGCGAGCAACCGCCGATCGCGCTCCGAATCGCCGAGCCCGGCCGCCATGCACTCATGGACGATTGCCTCCACCGCCGCCGGGTCGATCCCGAGGTGCAAGCAAAGAAATTTATCCATGCCTCGCTTGTAATTCTTCGCGTAGCTCGCGGGCAGCGCACCGTGCGTCTTCACGTAACGACACTTGGCCAGAAATCGCGGCAAGTGCAGCAACCCCGTCGCCGCGTGGGGCACGTAAGGCGAGGGCAACTCGGTCAACACTTCCCCCGAGGATCCGGGAATCGGTTTGGACAACATATCCCCAACAAACCCACTCCCGCGCTCACCGCCAGCCCGCATTGCACGCATCGCATGCGCGATTTCCCAAAAGAACCTCCGATCTGTTTTTAAGATATTATATTGGCCGAAACGATGCAGGGGGAGAACCGCGAATGAACACGAATGAACGCAAATTACAGAGGAGGGAGAACGGAAAGCTCCTCTGGAATTTTGGTTCACCGTTTGGTGAGACTCCAAGTTCGGGGGGCGGCAGTCGCGGATTTGATTCGCGGCCATTGGCGTTCATTCGCGGTTCAATTGCATAGATCCGGCTGGAACATTCGGCCCGTTGCGGCCCGTCGCCCGTGCCCCGCGCCGCAACGGGCTTGCGGCTTTGCGCGGCGTGGCCTGACATCGCACTTCACCATGGACAAAGCCGCGCTGCGCCAGGCCATCCTCTCCCTGCTCGAAGCCGAGCTCGCCACGCTCACCGCCGCCGCGCACGACGCCCACGCCGAGGCCACCGACGAGGAAAATCGCTCCGAGGATAAATACGATATGCGTAGCCAGTCGGCCGCCTATCTCGCCGCCGGCCAAGCCAAGCTCGCGACGGAGCTCGGAGCCGCGATCGGAGCCTACCAAACGCTCGCGCTGCCCGCGTTTGGCCCCCGCGACGCCATCGCGACGGGCGCGCTCGTGACCCTCGAAGTCGGCGGCGAACCGGCCGTCTATTTTCTCGGCCCGCACCGCGGCGGTCTCGAAGTTGTGATCGGTGGACAAACCGTCGTGGTCGTGACCGTCGCCTCGCCGCTCGGTCGCCAACTCGTCGGCCGCCACCTCGGCGAGAGCGTGATGCTGCCCGGCCGCACCGGCCCGGCACTCCAGAAAATCAGTGCCGTCGCCTAAACCCTTTAGGCCGTTCGGGGCAACAGGCTCCCCGCTTACCCCTCACCTCCGCCGGCTCACTTTGCCGCCGGCTTAAACCGTACGGCCGCCACGTTGTCTTTCAGCTGGGTTGGGTTTGCCCGGATCGCCGCCCCACGCTCCGCCATCCAACCGGACGTCGCATCGAGCAACGGCGAAACCCCATCGCGCTCGAGATCGCCCGCGATCGCCCTGGCGCCGAGCTACAGGAGCGTCGTGCGCCGCGCGGGTTCCGCGGCTTCGCGCAACCGCTTCGTCGCCGCGTCGTCGCCACCTCGGCCGCCGCGAGCGAACCAACCCTCGGCTTGAGCGCCCGCGCCGCCGGATTGATCGCCGCGCCCAGCCCTGTTTTCAGACCGGAGAGCACCCAGACCTGACTGAGTCCCATCGACGCAAGTAAACCCGCGATCCCGGCGCAAACCTCCGACACACGAAAACGAGAAAGCAACCGACCCGCTATCGCCCGCTCCCGCAATCGCCCCACTTCCGCAGGGGGCGAGGTCACGATGCCGTCCGCGCACACGCGCGCCTCGGCGCACCCGCACCCGCTCCCGCCTGCTCGCGTCGTCAGCCACCCGCTATCTCCGCCGCGTCTCGGCTCTTCCGCAATTACCGCCACACTCATCACTTGCCGCAAACCGCCGGCGCATTATCACCAGACTCCGAAGGTTCCGCCGTTTCATGTCACGAGCACGCATCACCAGCCAAGCCGGCTTCACCTTGATCGAGGTGGGCATAGCTGCGCTCGTTTTGGTCGTGGCGTTTATCGGTATGATCCGCGCGCTCACATTCACCTCCGGCCTGATGGACCACGCCCGGCGGCAGACGGTCGCGACCCAGATTCTCACCCACGAAATCGAACAGCTCCGCTTGCGCAGTTGGGCCGAGATCAACGCCCTGCCGACCACCGCCTCCGTCATGGTTTGGAGTGACGCGACCGCTTACGTCGTCAGCGATCTCGTGAGCTACAGCGGCACTTGGTACCGCTGCATCGCCGCCAGTGCCGCCGGCACTCTGCCCACCACCACGGCCAATTGGGCCACCTACTCCGGCCCCATCGCCAGCACCGGCACCTCTGACGGCGCGACGTTTACCGTTTCACGCACCGCGACAACCCTGGCCACCCACGCGATGCGCGAAGTGACGTTTACAGTGACGTGGTCCGTCGTCAGCGGTCGCAGCAAAGATGACAACACCCCGCTCATCTTCACCTACTCCCGCGTCAACACGGTCTATTTCGGGAAAAACGGTCTCAACCTCACCTACCAACGCTCGTGAGGTCCGCCCGTTCCCAACGCCGCCGGGGATTCACTCTCCTCGAAATGCTCATCGGCCTCAGCCTGTCGCTGTTGGTCATGGCCGCCATCCTTTCCAGCTATGTGTTTCTCGCGCGGAACTTCACCCGCTCCCTCGGCGTGACCTACGCCGTGAACAACCAGACGACCCTTTCCCAACTCCCTCCGCTCGAAGCCCAGCTCCGCACCACGCTCGCTTACTTTTCGCAAGACGTGCGCATGGCCACCGGCATCTTCGGCCCTCCCAGCGCCGATGGCGTCACGCTCATTCTCCCCACCGCCACCGGCACGACGACCGTCGCCTACACCTACGCTGCCGGTGCGCGCACGCTCACGCGCACGTGGGCCGGCCTCCCCGCCCAGATCATCCACCACAATCTGCTCGGCTGCACCTTCACCTACTACGACGCGGCCGGCCGGCCCTACACGACCTACGTCGATAATCTCCTCGGCATAAAACAGCTCTCCGTCGCCTTCACCGCCCAGGGCGGCAGCCTCGACAACCAGACGCTCACCCAAGTTTACACCGGTGCCTCGCCCCGCCTGCTCCTGCGCAACCGTTCGTTCCTGCCGTGATGCGCCGCCCCTTCCCAAAGTTTTCCCGCGGGGCCATCGCCCTCGTCGCCCTCAGTTTTGTGAGCGTGCTCGGCCTCGTGCTCGCCGGCTACTTCGCCATCAGCCAACAAAGCATGCGGCTGAGTAGCCGCAGCTACGGCGCCACCGTGAGCGAGCAGCTCGCCGAGCTCGGCCTTGAGGAAGCCCTGCGCGCAATCACCACCAACAATTTCGCCGACTGGACCTCCGGCACCGCGCCCGACCAGACCAACGTGGACTGGACGCTCACCGCCGCCACCGCCACCGCCACAATCACCCCGCCCGCCACCCGCTACGGCAATGCCGGCGTCGCCGGCACCGCCAAAATCCGCATCGACAACTACGACGCCTATAACCGCAACGCGACTTGGGTCGACGGCACCGACTACCGCATCGGTGACCTCATCCGCTATGGGGCGTTGTGGTATCGCTGCGTGCAGAATCACACCGCTGTGCTCTTGGCGAACCGGCCGACTCATTTTAATTCTCTCTCCTTCTGGGTGCCCGCGCCGATCCCGTGGCAATGGAGCAGCGACAAGGTCTACAGCCCGTTCGAAATCGTTAACGTTGCCGGCACGTGGTATCGCTACGTCAACAGCACCGCTTCTTCCGGAAACGCCTTATCCGACCCGCGTTTCTGGCGGGCGATTCCTTCGGGCCTTCCTCTTCCCACCGTTTGGAGCGATACTACAACTTATCACCAAGGCTCGGTCGTATCCGACGTCGACGTCGTGTCCGGCGATGTAATTTGGTTCGTCTACGTCAACGCCGCGTCTTCGAGCGGAAACCCGACATCAAATGCGACGTATTGGCGGCCGACCGTGTCCGGCGTCCCTTGGGCGAGTTCGTCCAGCTACAGCTTCGGGCACGTTGTTTCCAACAATGGCCTGTGGTATTTCTGCACCATCGCACAGTCTCCGACGGGTTCGTTTCCCTCGGCAAATTGGACGGTGATCACGCCCTTTTCCACTTCGTGGACCTCAGCAACGGGCTACGCACGTGGATCGATTGTTTTTCGCAATCCCTATTGGTACTACAGCACCGTTTCCCATACGTCGGGCTTTTTGTCCCGACCTCCGAACAGCGCTTTTTGGGTTCAATTTTCCGGTGACGGCCCGCCGGGTGATAGTTGGACACCATCCACAAACTACAATCCGGGCGACTACGTCTTTATCTCCCCGTCGTGGTATTACTGCAATCTCGCGAACAATGACGCATCGTTCAACGCCGCGAATTGGGTTACCTCCGCCAATCCAAGCACCCAACCCTCCATCGGGCCGGCTTGGCGGTCTGCAGGCATAAGTTACCAGTTCAACGACGTGGTCTTCTTCAGTTCGGGCACCTTCGGCACATGGTACCGTTGCATCCAAGCGCACACGAGCAGCGCTACGGTTACCCCTACCGGCACCGATTCCACTACGAACTGGGAAAACGCCATCACCATGAATTCCGGCTGGTCGGCCACCTCGAATTACAACGTCGGCGACGCGGCCTTCCGCAGCGGCGTGTGGTATCGCTGCACCGTGGCTCACATCAACCAAGGTCCGCCCAATACCGCCTACTGGTCAAACGCGCCCCTTCGGCTCAACGCCTGGGATTTGGGCCGCCACTACGCCGTCGACGACATGGTCACCTACGGCGGCATCTGGTATCGCTGCCTCGCCGCGCACAACGGCTCCAACCCAGTCACCAGCCCTGCCAACTGGGGCGCCGCCACCAACGCCGCCACCAACTGGAATTCCACCACCGCCTACACCACCGCCTCCCGCGTGACCTACGGCAACGTCTGGTATCGATGCATTTTGGCCCATACCAACATCGCGCCCGGCAACGCCACCTACTGGACCGCCATGGGCGCGCCCGTCATTTACGCCGAAGGCACCGCCACGCTCATCCGCGAGAGCGTTCCCCTTAAAACCCAGCTCCGTGCCACCGTCGCCCCCGCTCCGCTGGTGCCCAACGCCGTCGCCGGCACCACCACCCTCACCATCAGCGGCGCGGGCACCGTTGACAGCTATGATGCGCAACGCGGCACCTACTCTTCGCAGACCCCGGGTTTCGCCGCCGTCCTCGCCGCCGGACAAACTACGAGCAACGCCGCGACCATCACCAACACCCGCGTGCACGGATACGTCGCCGCCCCATCCGCATCCGCCGCGCCCCACGCGCCGTTGGTGAGCTTCGGCGGCTCCGCCGCCGTCACCGGCGCGCTCGACGGCACCACCGTCGAGCAAGCCCGCGTCAGTCGCAGCCCGTATATCCCCCAATTCAACCTCCTGCCCGCAAATCTCCAAACGGCCATGAGCGCGACAAATTTCCCCAGGGGCACCCCGATCCAAGCCGTCGACCTCACGACCACCCTTTCGATCGGCACCCCCGGCGGCACCACGCCCTCCCGCTATTTTTACAACGGCAGCCTCGATCTCGGCTCGGCGTTCGCTTGTTCCACTCTCAACATCCTCGGCCCGGTCATTCTTTACGTAAACGGATCTCTTCGCATTCAGGCCGGCGGTATCATCGACCTCAAGGCGACCGCGAGCCTCGAACTTCACTGCGACCACCTGCGCACCGACGCCGGCGGCCATGGTTTTTTCAACCGCAGCCTGGACCCGACCAAGCTCACCGTCATCGTCGACAACGGTCGCGCCAGTAACCTTACCGCCGCCACCTACCTGAACAACGGCGATAGTGGCATAAACCCGGATTTCTACGGCGTAATCTACATGCCCAACACCACCGCGACGCTCGGCCTCGAGGTGCGCACCGGCGTCAACCTCTACGGCGCGATCTCCGCCCGCAAAGTCACCTTCCCCGCCGAGGCCAACGTCCACTACGACACCACCCTGCGCTCCACGTTCACCCCCGGCGTCGAACGCGCCTTCCTGCTCACCGATTGGCGCGAACTCACCAACCCCGCCGAGCGCGTCACCTTGCCGTAGCCCGGCCGCACCGCGTCTGCGAAACCACCGTGGAGGCAGGCCGCCCAAAGCACCCCGCCCCTGCTTCACCATCCCGGTCCAGCCTTGCGCCACCACCCGACAACCGTAGGTTCGCGTCATCATGACGACCGTGGAAGTTCCCGTAGACGAACGTTGGCTTGCCAGCACCGGCCTCAATCCGTCCGAGGCACAGCACGAATTCAGACTGATCCTCGCCGCCAAATTGTTTGAATTGCGTCGGCTAACCATGGGGCAGGCGGCCGAAATGGCCGGGCTACCGGTCGGAAGTTTCATGGAAGCACTTTCCCGCTTGCGAGTCTCAGTCATAAACCTGACCGACGAACAGTTGGCGCATGAATTCAAGTCTGCGTGAGCTGCTGATCATCTGTGATTCCAGCCCGCTGATCCTGTTGGCGAAAGTGGACCAGCTTGGCTTGTTCCGTGCCATGGCCGACGAAGTTTGGATCCCGGCGGCTGTTTGGGCCGAGGTCGTGGTCAAGGGTGCCGGAAGGCCGGAGGCCGCGATGGTTGCGGCCCAGTTCGCCGGGGCGATCCGACAGCCCGATGCCGAGTTGGAAGCGGCCTTTCGTTTCCAAGTGGATGGCGGGGAGGCGGCGGCGCTGGCTTTAGCGGCACGCAACCGGGACGCCTGTTTACTGATGGATGATGCCCGCGGTCGGGCATTGGCCGGTTTCAATCAATTCCGATGCATCGGCACGCTGGGCTGGTTGGTGCGCGCCAAGCGGACGGGCCACTTGCCCGCCCTCCGACCCGTGTTCGAGCACCTCCGGCGGGAAGGATGGTTTATCGACGAGCGCCTCATCCACCAAGCCCTTGTGGCGGCGGGGGAAAGTTGATGACTGTCGGGATCGATTGCGCGCCTTCCTGCTCACCGACTGGCGCAAACTCACCAGCCCCGCCGAACGGGTCACCTTGCCCTAACGACCGCGGTTCCGCCCCAAGGCCGCCACGCCGGTCGGCCCGCTCGCCACTGCTCGCCCCGCAATGGCCGAGGTCAGGAGGCGGTTCGCGCCCAGCCCACGCAACGCACCCGCCACCACGCGGCGTGTGGACCGCTCCTTTTAAAGAACGGCTCATACCATCAGCCCAAACATTCAGACTTTAATCGCAGATTTTTCAGATCCGAACCGGATGTAAGGCAATTGGGTCAAAGTGCTGGTGGATTTTATCCGGTGTTTATCTGTGAAATCCGTGGTTAAAAATTCCGGTTTCCAAAGTTCGATTCTCGCGGACTGTTGGTATCACACCCGGATTTGCCCCGGCCGACTCCTTTCGTCCGCTACCTTGACGCAACTGCCTCTCTCCAAATAGTAAACCGCACTAAGAATCCTCGTCACTCCCCGCTCCTCCTGCCCAGCCACTGCCGCATCGCCTTCCGTGATTTTCCGCGATCTCTTCAACCGCCACTCCCGGCGCAACCTGCTGATAGAAATCAATCCCTATCGCACCTTGGTTGCCGGGCTCACGCGGCCGGATTCCGGAGCCATCGTCCTCGATTGCGCGGCCGAGTTTGAGACCGGCGACGACCAGAGCCTGCGCCAATGGCTCGACGCCAATTTCGAACGCCAAAAAACCTGGGTGCCCGTGATCTGCGGCTTCTCTCCGCCCGATGCCCTGCTTCAGCGCGAGAGCATCCAGCCCCGGCGGCTCGACGAGCCCGACTATTTCGGCAGCATTGCCCAAGAACAGTTTCAGATTCCAAAGACCGCCGACTGGTCTTTCCACGCTGTCACCCCTCAGGAAGGCATGCCCATCTCCCCAGCGGGCACCCAACGCACCGCCCTTCTTGCCGGTATTTCCCACCACGACGTCCGCCGGCAGCAACAACGCCTGCTTGATCACCGGCTGCTGCCCTTTCGCCTTGAGCTCAGCCGGTTGCCGCTGCTCGGCGTCATCGCGGATTACAAAGCCCGCGGCGACGACAAGAGCGCCGTCGTCGTCGTCGTCATCGAGGAGGAACAGACGCTCACCTACATCATCGGCAAAGAGGGCGTCGTCACTCCCGCTTCGGTGCGCCACGGGTTTTCGTCGATCGTCCAGGCCGCGCGGAAAGAATTCGAACTCACCACCGCCGCCGAAGTGCGCGAGCGGATGCACCGCTTGGACGAAGAGCTCAAGGTCCGGGCCGGCCGCCTCATCCGCGCGATCGGGCGAGATCTCAAGCCGGTCGTGGATTCGTTCGAGATGGCGACCGGCCAGTCGGTCGGTGAGATCTATTGCGCCTACCTCCCGCCCGAGCTCGGCTGGATTTCCGAAGCCCTCGCTCAGTTCGTCGGCCGCACCCCCTTCGCGTTCGACTGCACAGCGTGGCTACCCACCGTCAATCTCGCGGCCGCCGAGGGCGTGCCGCCCTTCGCTCCGCATTGGCTCGGTGCCCTCAGCCTGGTGGCCGATGTGCCCGGTCCCGAGCTCGATAAGAAACCGAAAGAAGACGCCCCGTACCAGGGTGCTTGGCGCGTGGATTACCGCCTGTCCGCCGGGCTGCCCAGCAACGACCTCGTCCGCCGGCGCTTCATCGTCAATATCGTGGCCGTCAGCGTCGCCTCGATCGCCCTGATCGCCACCGCCTGGCAATTCTATGCCAGCGGCGAGCTCAGCTCCCAGATCGAGTATTGGGAGACGCTGAACAAGGAGAACCGCAAGCCGGTCGCCGAAGTTCAAAAACTCAGCGTTGCTCTCAGCGCGAAATCGGAGCGCATCAATTACGCCTTCGAGTTGATGCAGCAGCCGTATCCCGTTTCCGATTTTATCCTCAGCCTCGGCCGGGCCCATCCTTCCGGCATCCGCCTCGACGGGATCGCCGGCACGAAGAACGGGGTCGTGGTTCACGGCAGCCTAAAACAGAACTCCGAGGAGGCCAGCCGCACCACCAAACGCTACGTCGAGGACCTCCGCCGCGACCCGGCCATCGGCCCGCTTTTCTCCAGCATCGTGCTCACCCAGTTTAGTCGCGAGGGCATCACCGACGTGCATCTTTTTGAGATTACCTTCCGCCCGCTCACCGACAAAGGAGGCAAGCAATGAGCCTCTATTTCCAACGGTTCCTCGCTCTGATCCGGGCCAACCCCGTGATCTCGATCTCGGTGATCGCGCTGCTGATCGCGGCGTTGGCCAATCTCTTTCTTTGGACCCAGCGCGACACCCTGGCCAAACAGCACGACGACGCCCGCCGCTACGGCGAGGCCATGCGCCCCGCCCTCGCCAGCTCCACCCGGCTCTCCGCCCAAGTCGCGGCCACGCAGGAAGCGGTCGAGCTCATCGAGCGCAACCTCATCGTCGAAAGCGACCTCTCCGACAATAACCTCTATTTCTACAAGCTGGAAACCGCCAGCCGGGCCCGGATCGCCCAATTTTCGCAGCTCACCGCCCAAGTCATCCAGGGCAATCCCTTCAAGAGCGTGCCGTTCGAAATCGAAGTCGTCGGGTCCTACGCCCAAATCATCGCCTTCATCCGCGCCGTCGAGACCGGTCCACGCCTGGCCCGGATCCGGGAGTATTCCTTCAAGCGCAACGAGGCCCGGGCGAGCCTGCTCTCCGCGGTCATGACGATCGAGATTCTCGGCAACAAATGAACCCGCGACTGCGATTTTCTCTTTTGCTGGTGGCCGCCTTTTTCGGGTGTGCGCCCGGTCCCGCCGCTGCCGCCGAACCTGCGCCCAAGGCCGGGGAGAGAAGGCCGGTCGATCCTTTCGATCGCACCCGCAACCGCATCGACCAACTGCTCAAAGCCCGCATCAACCCCGAGCCGTTGCCCTCCCCTCTCCCCAATCCCTTCACCCTCCCCATCAACCTCACGGCCCTCACCGAGGATGACCTCCGCCCCGCCCAGCCCAATGCTCCCGCGGCCCCGGTCGCCGAGTTGCTCGAGCCCGGTAGCCACGCCGAGACGCTGGCCGCCTTCGCCGCCACGCTCCGCATCAGCGGCGCAGTGACGGTCGACGGCAAACTCAACTTCATCATCAACCAGCTGCTCTACAAAGAGGGTGACACGATTTTGATGAACAAGCGCGACCCCAAGAGCGCGATCACCATCTCCAAGATCGTGCCCGGCGCCTTGACCCTCACGTTCAACGAAGCGAGCCAGGTCATTCGCCTGCGGAACTGATCTCGCGGGCCCGCCGGCGGGGGCATTTTGGTCGCGCGAAAAAATTTGCCGACGAGTTTGGCGTTTCGCCCAAACCGCCACACGCTTCGCTCCATGTTGTCCAGCGAAAATCCAACCGCGTCCCCCTCCGTCCCTCCCGTCATTCTAATCGCCGGCCTCACCGGCGGCATCGGCTCCGCCCTCGCCCGCCGCCTCACCGCCGCCGGAGCCAACGTCGCCGGCTACGCCCGCAACGCCGATAAACTCGCCGCCCTGCACGCCGAGCTCCCCGCGCTGCTCCCCCTCACGGCCGATGCCACCCAACCCGCCGAGCTCGAAGCCGCGGTTGCCGCCACCGTCGCCCACTACGGCCGGCTCGACGGCTACGTCCACGCCGTCGGCTCGATTGTGATCAAGCCCGCCCACCAAACCCGCCCCGAGGAATGGCTGCGCGTGCTCGACCTCAACCTCAACTCCGCCTTCTACGGCCTCCGCGCCGCCCTCGGACCGATGCAGTCGCAGAGCGCCGGCAGCATCGTCTTCATCAGCTCCGTCGCCGCCCAAGCCGGCCTGCCGGCCCACGAAGCCATCGCCGCCGCCAAAGCCGGGGTCGACGGCCTCGTCCGCTCCGCCGCCGCCAGCTACGCCCCGCGCAACATCCGCGTGAACTCCGTCGCGCCTGGCCTCGTCGACACCCCCCTCGCCGCCCCGCTCCTCGCCAGCGAAGCCGCCCGCGCCTTCTCGGAGAAAATGCACCCGCTCGGCCGCATCGGCCGGCCCGATCAGGTCGCAAGTCTCATCGCCTGGCTACTCTCGCCCGACGCCGATTGGGTCACCGGCCAGACTTATTCCATCGACGGCGGTCTCGCCCACCTCCGCCCCCGCCCCAAGGTGTAATCCCGTTCTCGCCCATCCGCCTGCCGCAATCGAAAATCTGAAATCGGAAATCGAGAGCCGAGAATCGAAAATCTTAGTTCAAAATCCCCATGATCACCCCCTCCGACCCCGCCCCCGCCAGCGACCAACCTCTCGCCAGCCTCGACGAATGGGAGGATTTTTTGAAGGACAAGTACCCCGAGCCCGCTCCGGCCCCAGCCCGCGGCGCGCCCAGCGTCGGCACCGATCCCGCCAAAAAGCAGGAAGATTTCCGCGTCTACGAAGCCGACGCCCGCCCCTCCGTCCGCGAATTCTACCGGCTCAACCACACGCACCAGACCCACGAATTCGCCCTCGCCAAACGCCAAGAATTCCTCGGCCGCAACCGCCTCACCATGGGCATCTGGGAAGCCATGGAATATCTGAACCAGCTCGTCGACGACTCCGATCCCGACACCGATCTCTCCCAGCTCCAGCACCTCCTCCAGACCGCCGAGGCCATGCGCCGCGACGGCCAACCGCGCTGGATGATCCTCACCGGCCTCATTCACGACCTCGGCAAAATCCTCTGCCTCTGGGGCGAACCGCAATGGGCCGTCGTCGGCGACACCTTTGCCACCGGCTGCGCGTTCTCGGACAAAAACGTTTTCCCGCAATTCTTCGCCGCCAACCCCGATAGCCAAGTCGCCCGCTTCCAGACGCCCAACGGCATCTACGAGCCCGGCTGCGGCTTGGACAAAGTCGTCCTCTCCTGGGGCCACGACGAATACATCTATCACGTCGCGAAAGATTATCTCCCACCCGAGGGCCTCGCGATGCTCCGCTACCACAGCTTTTATCCGTGGCACCGCGAAGGCGCGTATGACCAGTTCTGCACGCCCGCCGACCGCGCGCTGATGCCGTGGGTGCTGAAATTCAACACCTACGACCTCTACACCAAGAGCCACGAAGCCCCCGACGTCGCGAAGTTGAAACCGTATTACGAAGAACTCATCCGCGAGTTCTTCCCCGAAAAAGTCCGCTGGTAAAAAAGTAGGGCAGGGACTCCGACCCGCCCTCGGCCCGCGGATCGCCAAAGTAGCACGGGCCTCTGGCCCGCGGGTTTTCAGTGGGATTCAACCGCCCCCATTTCGCTCCCCTTGTCAGGCCGCCGCTCGTCGGCGCGCTTTCCGCGTGCGCCCCAACTGTTACCCATCACCCTGGACAATGTGTCACCTATCTCCCCGGATCATACCGGAGCGAAGGGAGGAAGCAGAGCTGGCGCGCGACGTGCCGCTGGATTGCGCGTGTTGTTCACGAGCGCACGCGAGCCGCTCAACTTCCACCGAGCAGCGCGAGCGTCACGGATCGTTGACGTTTGCGCCGGGAGTGTTCGCCGGGAAGAGATTCTTCTTCGGGTCGAATTCCAGGTTCCGGTCGTTCGCCACCGGATTAAAGTAGTAAGTGAAACTCACCCCGCCGCCTCCCCTGAATTCGAAGTCGCCCATCACCTTCGTGTAGTTTGCCGAGATGATCTTGCCGTCCTGATCCAACCTTACCCGCGTCCGTAGAAAAAAGCCCACATCCGAGCGGGTCGTCGAGGGCGAGTAGTTATTGCCGGTGTAGCGCCACGAAGCCACGTAGCCTTCAGCTGGTGCGAGATGCGGCAGCTTCAACCGGCTATAGGGCAGAAAACGTGCCTGCTCTTCGATCAGACCCTCTTTGTCACCGGGGAAGGAGATTTCCAAGTCGCCGCTCCATTTCCCCATTTGCCGACGTAACTCCACCTCGCTTTTGTTGTTATTAAAGGCATGCAGACGCAGTTCCTGCAAATGTGCGTCGTCGTGTATCCAGCCCTTAAACTCGCTGCGGATTTTAAATAGGATGTCGACTACCTTGCCGTTGCCATAGGGCGCGACCATTTCGCCAACAGCAAAGTCGAAACCGAAGATTTCCCCTGATGGAGCTAACTCTTGCGGCTGCCCGCCCACGTCTCGTTTTCCGACACCTACGAGCCGTGCCAGCAGGGGAATCGGTTGAATAATTTTTGGCAGCACCACGGTCTGATCCAAATCGCGGTCGTTAGGCAGGCGTTCAATGCGGGCGGGATAGTAACCGTGCTTGCTGGCGCGCACGAAGACGCTGCCAATCGCCTGTCCCGTGCCGGAGAAGAGCCCACCACTATCGCTCAAGCCTTCGACTCTCTTCTCCCCACCAATGGCAGGCGTGGTGAAGGCGATGAGGACTTGGGCACCCGGTAGCGGCGTTTGAGTTTCGTCAACAGTCCTAAGCCGGACTTCCGATCCGGAAAGTAATAAGCCGGATAAAGCGGCGAACAGGATAAAGGCAGTCTTCATTTGAGTGAACCTCGGTTGATCATTTCCTCATACATTTTGTGGACGTGGGGCAGAGATACATTCTTGAAGTCGCTGTGCAGCCACCGCCCGGCACTTTGGGAGTCGGCAGTGTGACCCTCGGTCGGCCAGACGCCCGAATCCCTCCCCTGAGCTTCCATGTCGAAATTTCGGCTGAGGCCGGGGGCTAAAGGGGTCTGGCCGTTTTTTGTTAGTTTAGTCACGTTTTGAGTGGTTGGAATCGTCGCGCATTGCAGCCGCAGCCCCGAGTGACAACTGTTTGGCTGGCGTTTATATTGAAGACGAGGTCGTAGTGAAAAGTCGATCCGCATTCTTCCGACCACGCTTCGTGCCCCGCCCGCTCTCGCCGATTAAATCAACCACTAACTAACAAAAAACGGCCAGACCCCTTCGGCTCGGCCCGTGACAGATCGGAGTCTGCGGAGAGCTGGCGCGACGTGTGCCGCTTGGATCATGTTAGCCGGACTTGAGGCTACCGATTACCGCAAAAACCGCACTCTTCTTGATCTTCGCAGCATCATCAGATTCGGCCGGGAGACTCGCCAATATCCCCCCGTTCACGGTGCCGCTGTAGGGCTCGGCTTCAAAGCTTTGCCGTTCGTAGCGCGTGGATAGAACCCAGTATCTGCTTTGGACTCCTTTCATAGCCACCGCTTCGGCCGATTCAAAAAGGATATTTTCTGCGTCGATGCGCCGAAGGATTTTACCGGAGAGACGATTATCGCCACGCGGTCCGGAAAAATCCCATGGTTCACTTACTGTCAGCGTATACGTCATGATCAAAAGAGAGGCTGAACGTTGATAAGGGGGGGCCAAAAGGGGTCTGGCCGTTTTTTGTTAGTTTGGTCACGTTTTGGGTGGTAGGGATAATCACACATTGTAGCCGTGGCCCCGAGTGGGAACTGTTTGGCTGGAGAATAGATTAAATGCGGCATCTTGTTGAAAAGTCGATCCGCATTTTTCGCGTCATGCCCCACCCTCTCTCGCCGATCGAATCAACCAAAAACTAA
Source organism: Opitutaceae bacterium (assembly GCA_044356555.1). Lineage (GTDB taxonomy): Bacteria > Verrucomicrobiota > Verrucomicrobiia > Opitutales > Opitutaceae > Tous-C4FEB. Next base: position 20,675 of record JBIKWB010000006.1, read on the forward strand.
CAAAACACGGCCAGACCCCTTCTGTTCTGCCCGCTGGCCATAAACCAATCAACGCGAATTTCAGGGATCGTTGACGTTCGCGCTGGGCAGGCTAGCCGGGAAGAGGTTTTTCTTCGGATCAAATTCGAGGTTTCGGTCGTTCGCTGTCGGGTTATAATAATAGGTGAAAATCAATCCGCCTCGCGCATCGAGCCGGAAGTCGCCCATCACCTTGGTGTAGTTTGCCAAAATGATTTTGCCGTCCCTATCCAACTTCACCCGCGTCCGTAGAAAAAAACCCACATCTGCGCGGGCCGTCGGGGGCGAATAGGTATTGCCGGTGTAATGCCACGTCGGCACATAGCCCCCAATCGGAGCGCGATGGGGTAGCTTCAATTGGCTATATGGAAGAAAATGCGCTTTCTCCTCAACTAGTCCGTCTTGTTCACCGGGAAACGTGATCTCTGCCACGGCATCATATTTTCCGTAATATGTCCTTAGCTCTTTTTCAGTGATATTCCTGTTTACTGGGATCTGCTTCGTTCGCGCCATCTCTGTATCGCTAAGTTTCCAACCCTTAAATTCATTTCGGATCTTGAAAAAAATGTCGGCCACCTTGCCGCTACCGTAGGGAGGAAGCATTTCACCCACCGCAAAATCGAAGCCGAAAGTTTCTCCAGACGGAGGCAACTCTTGCGATTGCCCGCTCACATCGCGTTTCCCCACTCCGACCAATCGAGCCAAAAGCGGAATCGGTTGAATAATTTTGGGCAGCACCACGGTCTCATCCAAATCACGATCATTGGGCAGGCGTTCAATACGGGCGGGGTAGTAGCCTTCCTTGCTGGCGCGCACGAAGACGCTACCAATCGCCTTTCCGGAACCGGAGAAAAACCCGCGGCTATCGCTCAAGCCTTCGGCTCGTTTTTCTGCACCATGAACTGGCGTCGTGAATGCAATGAGGACATAGGCGTCCGCTAGCGGCGTTTGAGTTTCGTCAACGATTCGGAGCCGGACTTCGTTGCCGCTAAGCGTTAAACTGGACAAAGCGGCAAACAGGATAATGGCGGTCTTCATTTGAGTGAACCTCGTTTGATCATTTCCTCATACATTTTGTGAACATAAGGCAGCGCGACATTTTTAAAATCGCTATGCAGCCACCGCCCGGCGCTCTTGCTATCGGTGGTGTGGCCCTCGATCGGCCAGACACCTGAATCCCTCCCCTGAGCTTCCATATCGAAGTTTCGGTTGAGGTTTGGGTTATCTGGATTTTCCAACGGCTTCAGCGGATTGACCGCCACGGCGAAGGACAGGGTTGGGATGCCCCGCGCGAGCAGGTCGTATTGCACCAATTTCTGTCCAGCTTTGGCTGAAGCCTTCGCCGGGTCGGCGGCAAAAAGATCGTCTTCGAGGAAATATCCAAAATACGGCTCACGGGTTTGATCAGGTGACGGGGGCAGCGAACCTTTGCCCCAAGGCGGCGTATAAAATATGCTCCCGCCCCAGCCGCCTTGCACGCGACTCAGGTTGAGCACGGCAAGGGACTCACCCACATTAGCTCCTTTGGCGAATTCCTGCGTCACCCACGCGCCTCGCGAAAAATTGAACCCCTGGGTGAATATCAACCCAAGGACCGACGGTGAATCCCACTCCGGGTCTTCGACGACGTCGTCACCAGGCGAATAAAAATTATTTGTCTTTAGCAAAATACCGCTGAATCGGCCCTTCCACTTTAGCTCACTCCGACGATCGGAGGGTGAGGACTCAAAAAACTGGTGCCAGTTAGCCGCGTAGGTCGAGCGATTGCCCGGAGAACCGACCTTCCACTTTCTCTCAGTCATGCGGGTGATCTGGGCATCGGGCACGTTCGGGAGATCGTAGGCCTCGATGGGCACCGCACAGTTGATCATGTAATAGCGGGTCGGCGCGAAACCACCGCTCTGGATGGCTTGGCTGCCGACAATGTTGCCGAGACTGTGCGCGGCGACGGTCACGTCCGCCGCGCCGGTGAAGCTCAGCGCACCCGCGAGGGCGTCTCCGGTCTGGAAAGCGTTGAAGACGGCTGCGTGGTAGTCGGTATAGCTGCCGCCCAGTTTTATCCCGGTCGCCCCGTGCCAGGTCACGCCGACGAAGCGGGCCTTGCTGCCGAGAACGTGCAGCCGCTTGAAGACCTCGCCGTTCCAGCCGCGGGCGCGCTGCCCGTCGACGTTAAAACCGTGGAGGAAGACGAAGTATTTGCCGTTGGTCTGGCTGTCCGGCCAAGCCTCGCCTGGGTCGCCCGTGTGGGTCGCCGGCACGGGCGCGGGTAACGTGTAGGTCGAGCCGTCATACTTCGTGGGCACTTGGGCCAAGTCTACGTGCCGGAACATGTCCTCGACGTTGCTGATCCGCAGCTCGAGTTTCACCTCGGCGATCACCGTGCCGTCCTTCTCGACCGAAAGCACAAGCGGAGCAATTGAGGCGGCACGGCCCTCGATCAAGAGCACGCCCCAACCGCTGTCCCTGATGCCCGGCAGGAAGCTTGGGCAGCATTTCGCAAGGTCTATGCCCTCCGCCGAGATCCGATGCGTGATCGCAACGCCCGGCGCTTTGTCCAGCGTATCGCTAAATCCAGTTGAAGAGAGCTGGGTGTGATAGCTCCGCGCACGATCGCGCGTGAGATTGGTATAAACAAAATTCAGCGCGCTATCGGCCTGCTTGAGCTTGTATTTCACGGAGGTGCTGGGCGGTAAAACCGTGATAAGTTGCTTGAGATCGAGAAATACCGGGAAGAAATCGACGAGGTCGCGAGTGCCATCGACGACGCCATTGGCGTGATTGGCACTAACCGTCTTTCCGGGAATATCGTCTCCGCCCATGTCCCCCGAATCATCATCATCATTGAGCCAAAAGCGGTAAGGTCGGTTGGCGGTGGTGTCATCGAAGCCGTCGAATTCGATTTTGCCGTCGCGGTTGGCGTCAACATAGATGCCTCCGCGGATGGCGAGGAAGGGCTGGGTTTGGTTGCCCTGGCTCGCGACCCCGAGTTGGTGCTTTATCGCGTTGGGCGGAATCATGTGAACAGGGTTGGTCGCCCAGCCTTCGGGCATCGGGAGGGGAACGTAGTTTTCCCGGTCATAGCCGAGCAAGGGCGAGGCGATTCCAGCCGGGCCCTTTTTCGGAGTCCAAACCACCGGTGTGCCTTCGGGCGCAAACCCGTTGGGACGGTCGAGTTCGTCAACCCATGTTACACGACCGTCGGACGGTAGTGGAATGGAGCCCAAGGCCACACTATACATCACTTGGGCAGCTTCATTATTCCTAAGTGGCGGAAAGGTAACTGCACCAAATCTATTTTCTGCAATTTCATTTAGACCGCTTCGACCCAATACTATCCCATTCTCACTTATAAAAACGGGAGCAAATGGCACCGATCGACCCTCCACTAACCCGGAAATAATTTGCCCATCAAACCATACGCCGCCTATCGCCTGACCTCGACTATTCAAAGCAGCTAAAAAATAGTATGCCCCAAAGCTGTCGCTAAGCCCAACGGCCGAATAAGGTGCTGTTTTGGCCAAAATTTTGAAATAGAAATAATCGCTCCTAAACGCATGTCCGGTCATCGAAAACAATCCCGAGACGTAATCGAGTCCCGAGCTTAGATCGGTGTTGATTGCCACAAGCTTCGATTCGCGCGCATACTTTGCACTAACGACTTTCATGCCTCCCGAATCGACGTAAATTGTTCCACCATAAAGGTAGCCTTGGGCAATTCTTGCTATATCATCTCCCGACGACCAGACTCGAATGTATTCATCCCAAATTCCTGATGTCCGCACACTCCCAAGAGAATTTTCAGCCCAGAATTTGCTGTCCGGAGACGGCGACGAATATACGTAGGATAAAGCAATAGAGCCCGTCGAACTCATAGCATAATTGCGAAATGTATGAGTTCCTTGATTGGCCCCGATATCAGAAATCTCTTCAGTTCGAGTTGCGACACTCTCGGGCCCCAATGGCAAGAGCCGACCCGCTTTCCAGCGCACAAATTTTTGAGTGACGGAATCGCGCAACAAAACCACCCCGTTGGGCGAGGCCATCAGGGGTTCACCGTGGAGGCGGGGCAACCGGATGAATATCCAACCGCCCGTAGCACCGAAGCGGACCGGTGGCGGCGGCGGATAGGCTTCGCGGGAGGAAGGACCTTCGGGCGGCAGTTTGACTTCGGTTTGTCCGGCCAGAGGCGCGATTAAGCCCGCAAGGATGAGCCAAACCAGCGAGGGACGGAGCCGCGATGTGCGCTGAAACCCTAGTTCGAACCCACGGGCAAGTTGCCTGTGCCACCACCGAAACGAGATACTGAAGACGGAAAGAAAGAGCTTCATGTTAGGGTTCAATAATTTCGACTAGGACGGTGACGATGCCTTGGGCGTTGGTGCGCACCGTGACGAACTTTGCGGAGGGGTAAGCGATATCAAATTGTAAGCGCTCGCCCTCCCCGGCGGTCAGTTCGACCGGGGCATTGACCATTGGCTGACCGTTGGCGTCGGCGATCTTAAGCGAGAGCGTGTCGTTCGGGCCCAACTCACCCGGCGGGCCGAGGCGGACGATCACCGGGCCGCGGTTTTCGTAGTAGTCGTTAGGGTCGGTGCCCAATTGAAACTCGGCCAAGTTGGTTTTTCCGTCGCCGTCGGTGTCGCCGTCGGCAGGGGAAGCATCGGTGGGATTTAGGCCGTGGGAGAGTTTCCACGTATCCGGGATGCCGTCGTTCAGCGTGCTCGCGTTGAGCGCTCCGGAATTGGGCACCGGCAAAGGCGCGGAGGATACCGAAAACCCGGCCGCGTCGCGCGCGACGACCCGCAAGCTGAAGGTCGATAGCGGCGGGAGATCGGCCGCGATGAATAGGCTCAACGGCGTAGAGCCTATCAGGACGTCGTTGCGGTAGATGTCATAGACGGCGACCGGTCCTCGGGACGGCTTCCAGCTGAGCGCAAAGCCCGTTGCGCTTACGCCGGTGGCCTTGACGGTGTGAGGTACCGTGATCCCGGATAGGGTCTCCGCGGTCAGCGGCGCGCTCGGTGGGGAAACGTTGCCGGCGGCGTCTTCGGCGACGACCATAACGCGATAGTAGGTGTCGGGGCTTAAGCCGACGACGGCAAATCCCTGCGTAGCTGGGCGGCCGACTTCGTTGCCGTTCACAAATACACGGTAGCCGGCCACGGCTCGGTCATCGGTCGAGGGAGCCCAAGTGACGGTGAAGCCGCGTGAGCCGAGGTTCGAGACGGCAACCGCAGCCGGAGCGGTCGGCGGCATGGTATCGGGGGGCTCGGGCAAGGTGACCGTGATCGTCGCGCTGTAGGCGGAGGAGCCGGCGGTGTTGGCGGACCGCGCGCGGTAAGTGTAGATCGCGCCGGCCGTCAGGCCGGTGTCGGTAAACGTGGTGGTCCCGGCGTCGAACGAGGCGACGACGGCGAAGGCTCCCCCGCCCTGCTGGCGCTCAAGCGTCGTCGCGAACGGCGGGGTCGCGCCCGAAGTCAACGTGAGCGCGACCGAGGTCGGGGGCGACACTGTGGCGCTGAGCACGGGCGCGGGTGGCGGCTGGAGGAGCAGCGCCGTGATGCCGTATTTGGTCGCGAGGTAGGTTTGCAGGGTCGTGCGCTCGGCAGGGGTGAGGACGCGGTCGAAGACGAGCACTTCGGCGATGTCGCCGTTGAACGCTTCGCTGTAGCGGTCGATGCCCAGTGCGGGGTCAGTTCGGAAGGAAACGGTCTGGCCCGTGAGCGCGATGGTTTCGACGGCGTTGAGGCGCAGGGTCGAGTCGCCGCTCGTGCTGATGCTGGTGTTTAAAAGGTGAGGCGAGGTGAAGGTCGCGTCGGTCGAGCGCGGGTAGAATTCGAGATCGGCGGTGCCAAAGTCGTTCCAGAGGCCGCTGGGCTGATAGATCGTGCCGTAGCCCGTGCCGAAGTGCGCGAGGCCGTTGTAGTAGTTGGCGAAATCTTTCAGCCGGGCGACGATGAAGAGTTCACCGGCGGTGGCACCGGCCATCAGGTTTGGGAGGTCAAAATACTGTTTGGGCGCGTTGACGTCGTTGAGGCCTTTGAAGCGGAGCACCGGTTGGCCGCTGAGCTGATTCGCGACGGGTTGCGGGCGGGCCGCAGGGTCGTTTTGGACCGCGTGATAGCCTGATCCCGAGAGGTCGGTCCAGCGGCCGATGTTGCCCGCCGCGTCGGGGGCGGCGCCGAGATCGGCGCGATACCACGCGCGGAGGCCGCTCGTCGCGAAGGGCGCGATGGGCCAAGGGTTGAGGGTTTGTTGGTAGGATTGGAGGAGGGTGCGGCCGACGGCGCCGGGGTCGGCGGTGGGGCCGTAGGCGAGCGTGCCGAAATATTGGAGTTCCCAAGCGTCGGGGAGTCCGTCGCCGTCGGTGTCGAGCGCGGTGTTGGGGATGTTGGCGCCGGTGCCGTTGAGGTATTCGAAGAGATTCAAAACGCCGTCGCCGTCGAGGTCGGCGTTGCGGTCGTTGACGGCGGGGTTGAGGCCGTTGGCGAGTTCCCAGGCGTCGTCGAGGCCGTCTTTGTCGGCGTCGGTGAAGAGGGGGTTTTCAAAGCCGGCGAACACATCGTCAAAACCGGTGGCGAGCGTCGCATGGCCGTTCAAGCTGAGCGAGGTGAGGCTCGCGGCGGTGTTTTCCAAAAAGCCGAGGTCGGCGGCGATGAGGCGGCTGTTCAGGAAGAGATCCCAACGTTTGGCGGCGTAGTCGGTGCGGAGCGTGAGGCGCTGCCACGCGGTGACTTGGCCGGCGGGGTCGAGGGCGGGGGCGGTCGTGGTGGCGAGATTGGCAGAAGAAACGGTCTGCCATTCGCCGCCGCTGGTGCCGTTGCCGTTGAAAAACTGGATCGTGCCGAACGTGTCGGGGCCGGCGAGGCCGGTGAGGGCGATGGCGGCGGAATCGGTTTCCAAAAACGTGCCGGAGCCGGGATCGGCGGCGGCGGCAGGGCGGGCGAAGACATCGACGAAGGTGACGCCGGGATTGGCGTTGGCGAAGGTGCGCGTGACGAGCGAGAGGTTGGCGAGGGGCGCGACGGCGACGGCTTGGGTGCCGCGGTAGGCGGGCGCGGTCACGATCGCGGCGGAGCCGTCGACGCTCCAACCCTTTTGGCCGTGGAGCGCGCCGAGGGTGTAGCCGTCGGCGACTTCGAAGCCGGTGAAAAAGGGCACGGGGTTGAGCGTGACGGTGAGCGGGTCGCTGAGCGTGGACCAGTTGCCGGCGGCGTCGCGGGCGCGGATGGCGACAACGTAGGCGGGGCCGCCGGGCGGGAGGGCGGTGATGTTGAACGTGGTCGCGCCGGCGGGGGCGAGGCCGACAGAGACGCCGTTCACAAAAATCTCGTAGCCGGTGACGGCGACGTCGTCGGTGGCGGCGGTCCAGTCCACGGTGAAGCCGGTGGGCGTGAGATTCGCGGCGGCGACGGCGGCCGGCGCGGAGGGGGCGAAGGTGTCGCGCGCGGGCGTGACGGTGAGCGGGGCGCTGAGGGCGGAAAAATTGCCGGCGGCGTCGCGGGCGCGGACGCGGATCGCGTAGGACGTGTTGAGGACGAGGCCGGTGAAGCTGAACGACGGGAGGGCCGTGGTGCTGACGGAGACGCCGTCGCGGTAAACTTCGTAGGCGGTGACGGCGAAGTCGTCCGTCGAAGCGTTCCAGACGACGGTGAGCGCGTCGAGGGTGAGCCCGGTGGAGGCGAGGCCATCGGGAACGCTGGGGGGCGTGGTGTCGTTGGTGGTGGTGACGACGAGGGCGACGCTCTGGGCGGACCAGCGACCGGCAGCGTCGCGGGCGCGGACGCGGAGGGTGTAAGCGGTGGCGGGGGTGAGGCCGTTGACGACCATCGTGGTGGCGTCGGTGGTGCCTTGGGAAACGGTGCCGCGGAAGACTTCGTAGGCGGTGACGCCGACGTTATCGGTCGAGGCAGTCCACGTGAGGGTGGCGGTGGTGTTGGAGACGGCGGAGGCGACGAGACCGGCGGGTACGGTGGGCGCGGCGGAGTCGGCGAGGGTTTTGACCGAGCGCACGGCGGACGGCGCGGACCAATTGCCGGCGGCGTCGCTGGCGCGGATTTTGAGCGCGTAGGTGGTGTTGGGGGTGAGACCGGAGAGGTTGAGCGTGCGGGCGGCGGTGGTGCCGACGGAGACGTTGTCTTGGAAAACTTCGTAGAGGGTGACGCCCACGCCGTCGGTCGAGGCGGTCCAGGAGAGCGTGAAGCCGGTGACGGTGATCGCGCTGGCGACGGGCGTGCCGGGAGCGGAGGGCGCCGTGAAATCGGCGGTGGTGGTGACGGGGAGCGGGAGGCTTTGGGCGGACCAGTTGCCGGCGGCGTCGGCGGCGCGGACGCTCATGGCGTATTCGGTCTCGGGGAAGAGGCCGGTGAGGACGCGGGAGGTGGCGGTGGTGGTGCCGAGGGAAACGCCGTCGCGGAAGACTTCGTAGAGGGCGGTGCGGACGTTGTCCTTCGGAGCGGTCCAGCGGAGGGTGAAGCTGGAGCCGGTGACGAGGCTGGCGACAAGTGCGGTGGGCACGGCGGGGGGAGTCGTGTCGGCGAGGGTGGCAACGGGGAGCGGGACGCTGGGGGCGGACCAATTGCCGGCGGCGTCGCGGGCGCGCACGGTGAAGGTGTAAGACGTTGCGGGGACGAGGCCCGAGATGTTGCGCGTGGGTTTCGTAGACGTGCCGACGACGGTGCCGTCGCGGGAGATCTCATAAGCGGTGACGCGGACGTTATCGGTGGCGGCGGTCCAATTAAGGGTGAAACTGCTCACGCTGATGACAGTGGCGTTGAGCCCGGCGGGGACGGTGGGCGCGGCGGTGTCGGGCGGGGTCGAGACGACGAGCGGGGCCGAAGGGTCGGACCAGTTGGCGGCGGCGTCGCGGGCGCGCACCTTGAAGGTGTAGGCGGTGTCGGGCGTGAGGCCGGTGACGACGCGGGTGAGCGTCGTTGCGGGGGTCGTGCCGAGGGAGACGCTGTTGCGGAAAACTTCGTAGCCGGTGACGGCGACATCGTCGGTGGTCGCGGGCCAGGAGAGCGTGAGGCCGGTGACGGTGACGGCGGAGGCGACGGGGGCGGCGGGGATCGCGGGATCGGTGGTATCGGGGAGCGTGCGGACCACGAGGGCGACGCTCTGCGCGGACCATTTGCCGGCGGCGTCGCGGGCGCGCACGCGCATCGAATAACCGGTGTTGGGGGCGAGGCCGGTGAGGGCGAGGGTGAGCGCGGGAGAATTTACGAGGCCGAGGGAAACGGTGCCGCGGAAAACTTCGTAGGCGGTGACGCCGACGTTGTCCGTCGAGGCGTTCCACGAAAGCGTGAAGCTGTTGATTGTGGCGGCGGAGGCGACGAGGCCGGCGGGCACGGTGGGCGGCGTGGTGTCGGCGAGAGTTGAGACGATGCGCGGGACGCTCAGGGCGGAGAAATTGCCGGCGGCGTCGCGGGCGCGCACGGTGATCGTGTAGGGGGTGTTGAGCGCGAGGCCGGTGAAGGCAAACGAGGTGGCGGGCGCGGCGACGAGCGGCTGGGCGACGCCGTCGCGGAAGACTTCGTAGGCGGTGACGGCGACGTTATCGGTGGCGGCGCTCCAACGAAAGGTGAAGCCGGAGATCGTGACCAAGGTCGGCGTGAGCGAGGCGGGAACGGACGGCGCGGCGGTGTCGGGCAGTGTCGTGACGGAGAGCGGAGTGGAGAGGGCGGAGACGTTGCCCGCCGCATCGCGGGCGCGGACGGTGAGCGAGAAAGTGGTGGCGGGCGCGAGCGCGGTGAAGGAGCGGGAGGTCGCGGTGGTGAGGCCGAGGGAAACGCCGTTGCGGAAAACTTCGTAGCCGGTGACGCGGACGTTGTCGGTGGCGGCGGTCCATTTGAGCGTGAAGCCGGTGGTCGTGACGAGGGAGGCGGCGAGGCCGATGGGGACGGCGGGCGCGGTGGTGTCGGGCGGAGTGGTGACGGAGAACGCGGGACTTTGGGCGGACCAGTTACCGGCGGCATCGCGGGCGCGGACGGTGAACGAGTAAGCGGTGGTGGGCGCGAGGCCGGTGAAGGCGCGGGAAAGCGTCGTGGTGGTACCGGCGGTGATGCCGTTGCGAAAAACTTCGTAGCCGGTGACGGCGACGTTGTCGGTGGAGGAGGACCAGGTGAGCGTGAGGCCGGTGGCGGTGAGCGCTGAGGTGGCGAAGCCGGACGGGATCGCGGGCGGCGTGGTGTCGGCGAGGGTTTTGACGGTGAGCGCGATGCTTTGGGCCGACCAACGACCGGCGGCGTCACGGGCGCGGACTTTCATCGCGTAGGCGGTGTTGGGCGCGAGGCCGGCGACGGCGAGCGTGGTCGCCGGGGCTGCGACGGTACCGAGGGAAGTCGTGCCGCGGAAGACTTCGTAGGCGGTGACGCCGACGTTATCGGTCGAAGCAGTCCACGAAAGCGTGAAACTGTTGATCGTGATCGCGGAGGCCGCGAGGCCGGTGGGCACGGAGGGCGGAATCGTGTCGGGCTGGGCGGTCACGACCGATGCCCCACACCCGAACCAGAGAAGAACTGCAGCAAAAAGTCGTGAGCGCATAAAGAAACTCGTAGGGAAATCGAGAGCGGGGCTGAAAGGGGATCTAGCAGAAGAAGCAACGAACCCGCTGAGGGACGCAGAGTCTGAAAACTTAGTCCAGCGCGACGACTATATAAATTAATGAATTTCAATACTTTTTAAAAGTCATGGCGCTACTCTACGCCGAAAGGCCCTCACTTGCATCTCTTCGGGATCGAGCCATGCTGACCGAAATCCCCTGCTTTATGCTCTCACGTATCTTCTTATTCGCAGCCTTACTCACCCTCGTCTTGGCGATGACCGGATGCAGCACCATCGACAGCCGCATTCGGGAAAAGTCCGCCGTCTTCGCGGCGCTCGACGCGCCCACGCAGGACAAAATCAGACTCGGTCGAATCGAAGTCGGGTTCTCAACGGACCTCGTCTATATGTCGCACGGGGCGCCCGATGAGCGCCTCACCACGACGAGCGCCACGGGCACCGACGAGACGTGGATCTACAACAGCTATAGCCAAGAATATCTCGGTTCGGCCCTCGTCGGTTATCGGCGTTACGTCGTGATCGATCCCAAGACCCGTCAGCCCATCGTCTACTTCGAGCCGGTCTATGACTCGATTTATCGCGAACGGGTCGAGGAACGCATCCGGATCATTTTCAAAGGCGGCAAGGTCGAGGCGATCGAACAGGTGAAACGCTGAGTCGGCATCGCGCCCCGCCGTCACGGCGGCGGGTCTTGACGCGGCGGAAACAACTCACGGCCGGCGCCCAACTCCTTCGCCAAGCCGGCCAGAAACACGGCGCGCGTCACTTCACGCGCACCGAGCCGTGCCATGTGGGGCGTGAGTTGCTGGATGTCCATCCACGCCTGGCCGCGCTCGCGCAGATAAGTCGCGAGAAACCAGATCGCCAATTTCGAGGCGTTATCCACGCGGTGAAACATGCTCTCCCCGCCAAAAAAACCGCCCGCATCCACACCGTAAAGTCCGCCGACCAAATCCTCTCCCTGCCACACCTCGACGCTGTGCGCCTGCCCAGCGCGATGCAGCGCAGTGTAGGCCTCGAGCACGGCCGGGCTGATCCAAGTGCCTTCTTGTTCGGGCCGACTGGCCGCGGCACACGCTGCGATCACGGCTGGGAACGCGCGGTCGATCGAGTAACTCCAACCGCTTTTTCGAGCTGCCTTTTCCAGGGTGCGCCCGGGCGTAAGCTCGTCGAAAACCAACACCGCCCGCACGCGCGGGCAACACCAAGGGATCGGCGCGGTGACGCCGCCAGGCCACGGGAAAATCCCCCGGCGATACGCCGCGCGGAGATTCTCCACGGTCAACGCCGTCGCATCGGTGCTCGCGACGACTTCGCGTCCGCGCGCCAACGCCGCACCCTCGGGAAAGATTAACGTTGGCCTCAGCACCGCTCGCACTTCCTGAACTCCCTCTGCTCCCCTGCCCGCTTACTCGCGTTTCAGCCCGCGCAACATCAGCGTATGCAACGCGAGCGCCGGTGCCTTGCCCTCAAACAGGATGGCGTGCATCTCGCGCAAAATCGGGGCGTCGATCTTTCGCTCCACGCACAACCCATGAAACGACTCGGTGGTCCGGTAGCCTTCGACGACGGTCTTCCGATGCGCGATCAGCTCGGCGGCGCTCCGACCTTCGCCGATGCGCTGGCCAAACTCCCGGTTGCGGCTCCACGCGCCGTGACAGGTCGCCACGAGATCGCCAAATCCGCTCAGGCCGTAAAACGTCTCGGGCCGGGCGCCGAGCGCCGCGCCCACGCGCACCATTTCGGCGAGCGCCCGGGTCAGGAGCGCGGCATTGGCGTTGTCCCCGAGCCCGAGCCCGGCCGCACAACCCGCCGCGATGGCGTAGATATTTTTCAGGCAACCGCCGTATTCGACGCCGGCCAAATCATCGCTCGTGTAAACGCGCAGCGTCGGCCCGCTCAACGCCGCCTGCACGTCGGCCAGCCACGCTTGCGCATCGCGCCCGGCCCCCAGCACCATCGCGGCGGGCAAACCGCGCGCGACCTCGGCCGCGTTCGTCGGGCCGGTCAGCGCACCCGCCGGGACATCCGGCTGCACGGCGGCGATGACCTGCGCCGGCCGCAAATGCGAGCCGACCTCCAGGCCCTTCGACAAACTCACCACGAGCTTCAATGGCGTGCCCGTACCGCGCGCCGCCAGCACCCGGGAGGAGGTTTCCCGCAAGGCCTGAGACGGGCAGGCCAGCAAAACGACGGTCGACACGCCGAGAGCCGCCGAAAGATCGGCCGTGATCGCCAACGACTCGGGCAACGCGATCCCGGCAAGATAGTCCCGGTTCTCCCGGGTCGCCAAAAGCGCCGCCGCCTGCTCCGGCCGGCGTGGCACGAGCACCACGGGCCGGCCCAGCCGCGCGAGATGCACCGCAAACGCAGTGCCCCAAGCTCCGGCTCCGACGACGCAGAATTTCATGCCCGCTTATTGCCCACGGAATACACGGAAGACACGGAAGAAATTTCGCGAACCTCGGTCGTAGGGGCGGCGCTCGTCGCCGCCCGGGGGCGTCCACGAGGGACGCCCCGACTCGGGCTCGTTTCCGCCGGCTCTTTTCTCACTTCAAAAACGCCGGAATTTTTTCGTTGGCGATCATCGATTCGAAGCTCTCGCGCGCGTTTACCAACTCAAAGGCGCTGCCCTGCACCATCACCTCGGCCGGCAGCGCGCGGGTGTTGTAGCGGCTCGACATCGTCGAGCCATAGGCGCCGGCACTCATGAACGCGATATACTCGCCCTCGCCCACTTCTTGGATTTGCCGGTCCTTGGCGAAGCAGTCTCCGCTCTCGCAGATCGGGCCGACCACATCGGCGACGAGCGCGCGGCGCGTCGTGTCGCGGTGCAACGGCACGATTTCGTGGAAGGCTTCATACATCGCGGGGCGCACGAGATCGTTCATCGCGGCGTCCACGATGAGGAAACTCTTTCCGGAGCCACGCTTGAGGTGCTCCACTTTGGACAGGAGCACGCCGGCGTTGCCGACCATGAAGCGGCCGGGCTCCAGCAGAATCTTGAGCCCGAGCGGCTGAAGCAGGGGCACGAGCGCCGCGCCGTAAGCTTCAGGCGTGAGCGGACGCGTCCCGGCGGGCTGGGCGTCCCACCAAGCGGCGCTGCCGCTGGCGAGGGCGTCTTTATAGACGATACCGATGCCGCCACCGATCGAGAAATAGGTGATGCCATACTTCGCCTTCAACTCGGCGGCGAACGGCGCGACCTTGGCCACGGCCTCGGCAAACGGGCCGACTTCCGTGAGCTGAGAGCCGATGTGCATCTGCACGCCGCGCAGCTGGATGTTGGGATATTTCGACGCGGCCTCGTAGGCGGCGGCGGCGAACTTCAGCGGGATGCCAAATTTGTTGTCGCTCTTGCCCGTCGTGATCTTGGCGTGCGTGTGGGCGTCGACATCGGGGTTGATCCGGATCGCGATGGGCGCCTTCACCCCGAGCTTGCCCGCGACGTGGTTGATGCGGGCGAGCTCGGGTTCGCTCTCCACGTGGAAGGAGAAAATCCCGTTCTCCAATGCCAGCTGAATCTCGGCCTCGGTCTTGCCGACGCCGGCAAAGACGCTGCGCTTCACATCCGCACCGGCGGCCAGCACGCGGCGGAGCTCGCCTCCGCTCACCAAATCGAACGCTGCGCCCAACTTTGCGAAGTGGCGGAGCACGGCGAGACCGGAGTTGGCCTTCATCGCATAGCAGATCTGCACATCCAGCCCGTTCAGGCTGCCGGCGAGCCGGTTGTAGTTGTCCGCCATCGTCGCCGCGCTCGTGACGTAGGTCGGCGTGCCGTAGAGCCGGGCGACCTCGGCGAGATCGACCGACTCGCAGTTTAGATTCTGACCAATGTAGCGGAAATGATGCATGGGAATTAAAAGGGCGGGAAAAGCCGACACGGTGCGAGTTTCGCCTTGAAAAAACCAATCCAAAATTGCGTCTTTGCCTCATCGTGCTGCGTTTTCTCGCCAACCTCCTCCACCGCCCCGCCATCCGCTTCGGATTGGCCCGGGATCGCCGTGGCAGTCGGCTGCGCGATCCGAGGTTCGTCAGTTTTATGGCGCAAAGCAATCGGAGGTCCCTCGATACCGATCTGCAGGACACCCTGTTGCGCGGCCGCAAGCTGGTGCGTCACGCCGTCGTCGCGGCGGCCATCGCCGGGGCGGCTTGGTTTGCCCTCGAGAGCGCGCAGGCGCTTTCAATATTCTGAGCGCGGCCTTGCGATTTGGCGGGGGACCGACTTGCTTCGGCCCCATGTCGAATCACTCCCCTTTCAAGCGGTGTATGGGCCTGTTGCTTGGTCTTTGCGCCATGACCTTCGTCGCCGGCTGTGGCAGCGGCTTCAAACTGACCGGCGTGACCGTGAGCCTCGTCGATATCAAGCCCGCTGAGGCGACCGCACTCGAGTCCAGCGCGTTGCTGACCCTACGCTACTCCAACGAAAACGTGATTCCGATCGGGCTCTCGGGGTCGAGCCACAAGGTCTATCTCAACGGCAGCTACGTCGGCAAAGCGCTCAGCAAAGACCCGGTCGGCCTCGCGGCGCTCACCAGCACCACGCAGGACGTGACGGTGCGGTTCGAAAATCTCGCCCTGATGCGGCAACTCGTCGCGGTGCGCGAACAGCAAACCGCCGCCTACAAAATTGAGAGCGTGCTTTACGTGACGAGCGGCGAAGAGGAATTGAATATCAAGACCTCCAACTCAGGCAGCGTCGATCTGCGGGCGCTCACCTCGGCCGCGAAGTAAGCCCGGCGCGGCGCGGCCGACGAGGCGGACGGCTCGGAGAGCCGTCCCTACCGACCTGACTGAAGAGCTTACGCCCCGCCGCCACCCGTGTTGGCGGGCGCAGCCTTGAAGGCGGAACGAAACGACGCCTTCGCGTAATCACGGTTCATCCGCGCGATGAAATCGTGAGAGATGAGTTTGGGGCACGCGGCGCTGCACTCGTATTGATTGGTGCAACTGCCAAAACCGAGTGCGTCCATCGTGTTCACCATCGCGAGCACGCGGCGGTCGCGCTCGGCTTGGCCCTGCGGCAAAAGACCGAGGTGGGAAACTTTGGCCGAGACAAAGAGCATCGCGCTGGCGTTTTTGCAGGCCGCGACGCACGCACCGCAACCGATGCACTGGGCGGCATCCATCGCGAGGTCGGCGTCACCCTTCGCGATCGGCAGGGCGTTGGCGTCGGGCGCGGAGCCCGCGCGCGCGGTGATAAACCCGCCGGCTTGCTGAATTTTGTCGAACGCGGCCCGATCGGTCACGAGATCCTTGACGACGGGAAACGCCCGCGCCCGGAACGGCTCGACGACGATGGTATCACCGTCGCTGAACGAGCGCATGTAGGTCTGGCAGGTGGCGATGCCTTTGCCGGGGCCATGGGGCTTGCCGTTAATCGTGCAAGAGCACGTGCCGCAGATACCCTCGCGGCAATCGTGGGCAAAGGCGATCGGCTCGACGCCTTGCGCCGCGAGCTCGTCGTTGACCACGTCGAGCATCTCCAAGAACGACATGTTCGGGTTGAGATCCTTTGCGGGATAATCGACGAACTTGCCCGGCTGCGCGGGGCCGGCCTGACGCCAGACGCGGAGGGTGACGGAGAAAAGTTTCTGGGTGTTTACGGCGACCATGGTGGACAGGGATGGATTACTTGTAGTTGCGGACGCTCATCTTCGTGAACTCGTAGTTGAGCGGCTCGGTGTTGCGCACCGGGGCCTTGCTGTCGCCCTGATACTCCCAAGCGGCGACGTGGGCGAAATTCTGGTCGTCGCGTTTGCACTCGCCGTCGGCCTCCTGGTGTTCTTCGCGGAAGTGACCGCCGCAGCTCTCCTCGCGCGTGAGCGCATCGCGGCACATCAACTCGCCGAGTTCGATGAAATCGGCCACCCGGCCGGCCTTTTCGAGCGATTGATTAAGGGTCTCGGCCGAGCCGGGAACGTTAACGGTGGCGTTAAATTCCTCACGCAGAGCGGGGATTTTTTGCAGCGCCGATTCGAGTCCCGCCTTGGTGCGAGACATACCGCAGTGATCCCAAATGATCTTACCCAGCTTCTTGTGGAAATAACTGACGGGCTGTTTGCCCTTCGTCGCCAACAGCCGGTTCGAGAGACCGCGCACGCTGTCCTCAGCCTGCTTGAACTCCGCGCCGTCGGTCGACGGACGCGAGCCGGGTTTCTGGCCGGCAAGGTAATCGCCGACCGTGTAAGGGATGACAAAATAGCCATCGGCCAAGCCCTGCATGAGCGCGGAGGCCCCGAGACGGTTGGCGCCGTGGTCGGAGAAGTTGGCTTCGCCGAGCACGAACAAGCCCGGGATGTTCGACATGAGGTTATAATCCACCCACAACCCGCCCATCGTGTAATGGACGGCGGGATAAATCCGCATCGGTGCCTTGTAGGCATTTTCGGCGGTGATCTCGTGATAGATGTCGAACAGGTTGCCGTAGCGCTCGCGCACGGCGGGTTCACCCAGGCGGCCGATCGCATCGGCGAAATCGAGATACACCCCAAGCCCGGTCGTGCCCACCCCGCGGCCTTCGTCGCACACGCGCTTGGCGGCGCGCGAAGCGATATCACGCGGAGCCAAGTTGCCGAAACTCGGGTAGAGCCGCTCAAGGAAGTAATCACGATCAGACTCCGGAATGTCGGCGGCGGTGCGGGTGTCTCCGGATTTTTTTGGCGCCCAAATCCGGCCGTCGTTGCGGAGCGATTCGGACATCAAGGTCAGCTTCGATTGATAATCGCCGCTCACCGGGATGCAGGTCGGGTGAATCTGGGTGTAGCAGGGGTTGGCCATGCAGGCGCCCCGTTTGTAGGCGCGCCAAATCGCGGTCGCATTGGAGCCGCGCGCGTAGGTGGAGAGATTGAAGACGTTGCCGTAGCCGCCGGTGGCGAGAATGACGGCATCGGCCGAGTGGCGCGAAATCGCGCCGGTGACGAGGTTGCGGATGATGACGCCTTTGGCTTGGCCGTTCACGACCACGAGATCGAGCATCTCGGAGTTGGTATGCAGGTCCACCGCACCGGTACCGACCGTGCGGGACAACGCCGAGTAAGCGCCGAGGAGCAACTGCTGCCCCGTCTGACCGCGGGCGTAAAACGTGCGCGAGACCTGCGCGCCGCCGAACGAGCGGTTGGCCAGGAGGCCACCGTATTCGCGGGCAAAGGGCACGCCCTGCGCGACACATTGGTCGATGATATTGACCGACACTTCGGCGAGGCGATGGACGTTGGCCTCGCGGGCGCGGTAATCGCCGCCCTTTAGCGTGTCATAGAAAAGCCGATGAACGCTGTCGCCGTCGTTTTGGTAATTCTTGGCGGCGTTGATTCCGCCCTGCGCCGCGATGGAGTGGGCCCGGCGCGGGCTGTCGTGAAACACGAAGCACTTCACCTTGTAGCCGAGGTCGGCGAGAGAGGACGCCGCCGACGCGCCGGCCAGACCGGCTCCGACCACGATGACCTCGTATTTTCGCTTGTTGGCCGGGTTGACGAGTTTGATCTCCGTCTTGTGCTTGCGCCATTTTTCAGCGAGCGGACCAGTCGGGATTTTGGAATTGAGAGTGGCCATGGCGATAGACGTGAGAATTTGGAACTATTGGGCGGAGGCGGTTTTGACCGCGGGTGCCGGTTTCAGCGCGCCGGTCAAGACGGCGCCGGGGATAACAAGATTCCCCGCGAAATACGCCACACAGAGCAACGTGACGACCGTCCGGAGCGAACGGGACCAGCTCGCATTACGCCAACCCAGCGTCTGGAAGAGGCTGTCCATACCGTGCAAGAGATGCAGCGAAAGCAGCCCGACCGCGACGATGTAGAACAAGGAAACGAGTGGCGGTTGAAACCCCAGCACCACCATTTGATGGACATCGTGCACCTGCGTGCCTGCCTGCACCACAGTGAAGCCGAGCACCTGATAGTCGGCCGTCAACGTGTAGGCCGGAAGCGCGGTCTTATACGTGCCCGCCTGGGCCACTCCGACGGTAAAATGCGCGAGATGATATAGAATAAATCCGAGGACCACGTAGCCGGACCATCGAATGTAGCGCGACGCAAACACGGCCTGAATCCACGTTTTGACGCCGTAAGGCTCGCTGCCGCGCGCACGCCGGCTTTCCAGCGTCAGCGCCGTGGCCGCCCAGATATGAAGGCCCACGCACACCAGCAACCCGATTCGAACCAACCACAATACCGGCCCGAGCGATTGGAGAAAATGGGCGTAGCCATTGATCTTGTCCGGGTGCGCGAAGACTTGGAGGTTTCCGACCAAGTGACCAAAAACGAAGCCGATCAGGACCAGACCGGTCAGCGCCATGATGAATTTGCGGCCAATGGACGAGCCGAAGAGGTTGCAGACGAGATTCATCGAGGTAAAACGGGTTACGAATGGAAAACACTGAACGATCTTCCACCGCTTGCCCGATGTAAAGGGGCAGAAAACGGGTGAAGCGAATTTGAACTTTGTTATTAGCGAACCTAAACGTCAAAAGAAGCCGTCTCCGTCTGGGGCCGAGGAGATGTCCTGCTGGAAAAATCATCCCGAACACGAAAATTTTTTGGCGGCGTTTCAGGCCCAACTTTCCCTCCCAAACCGGTGGATTGCCCCGCTTCTCGCCATTTTGCCCAACCCCAGCGCGGGTAACATCGAGTTCGTTTTGACCGGCAGCGGAATCGCGGCCACCGCCGACGGGACTTTCACGGTGTTTGACTGCGGCTTGGCGCAGCAGACCGCGCACGACGGCCTCAAAATTGCCCTCACCCTATCGCCGGGCCCGATCACCGCCAACGGCGTGACCTATACCAACGCCCCGACCAACTACGCGGCCACTTCGGCACGATGATGCCGGCCGATTAGGGGGCGAACGATCCGGCCGCAAATTTCGCTTACGCCCCCTTCCGCTCATCAAGCGGTGATAACTTGGCCACTTCGATTCGAGACGTCACCGGAACTCAAGGCATCGCTGGTAGCGTCATCGACCTTTCCGCTTTTAATGTTCCACCCGGCTCCCTGATTGACGGCTATTCGCTGTTTTCCACCGATGTGACCGGGCGTCATCGCGACCGGCTCGGACCCAAAACATGACCGGACCGAGCGCGCCGCACGCTACTTCGCGAGCGGTTTGAGCAGCGCAAATTTCCCGCTCGCCGCCGGCGCGATGAATTTTTTTCGGAACGCATTCACGCGCACTCCGACACCCAACAGCCGAGCCAGAGAGGTTTCGATGTCACGATGGTTGGCAGACTCGTCAGCCACATAGTAGAAATCCCAGCGTGTTTCGCCGGTCTGGATCAAGGCGTAGTGCCAGCACTTAAAATCGGGAGGCAAAGCGCCATCGATGTCGCCCGCCGCAACCAGCGAGCCATCCGGCCGAAAGTAAACACTCCCTTCGCGACCGAGGATACGAAATCCCGTCGAACAACGCTGCACGATATCCCCCGTGTGGTAGCGCAACAGCGGCATGGCCTCGCGCTCCCGGGTCGTCACATAAATCTGCGCGACGTCCGGCAATTCCGGCCGCCATGGTACCAGCTCAATGAAGGCATTGGCGTCGATTGCCCTCAGGTCATCCTTGAAGGCCTCGCCGACGAACAAATAACCCGCCTCCGTCGATCCATAGAGATCGACCTGTGGCGCAGGGAACGCCTCCGCGATCCGGCGGGCGTGCTGCAGGCTCGCTTTGCCATAGGTGAGTATCACCGCCCGCACGCTTGGAACTTTGACTCCCCGCTTCTGCACCGCTCGCGCGAGCAACGAGAGATAAACCGGCTCACCCTCGATCACCTCCGGTTGAGTCGCCTGCAACTCCCGCACGATCCGATCCCACTCCGCCTCGGGAAAAACAAAGGGATCGCTCGTCAGGTTCAAATACACGGTGCCGTCGAAATAGCGGTGCGGAAACGGGTGGTCCTCGTAAGGGCAGAGATTGCTCGAACAGCCGATCGGCGCCAACACGCACTTCCGATAGGGCCGGCCTACAAACTGCCGCAAGATGGGCGAGGCCAAGTAGGCGCGCTCGGTCTGCTTGTTCCACCAACCTTCCTCCATGATCACCGTCATCGGCCCGCTGGTCGTGCCCGAGGTGCTTTCATATTCGTAGCTTTTGTCCACCAGCCCCCGCTCGATCACCCGGTAGTCCTCAAAAAAAGCCTGATGCCCCTGCTCAACGATGTCCCTTTTGGCGAGCGTCGGGATTTCCTGAAAACACGACCATTTCAACGGGGCCGCATGTAACGGGAAACGGCGCGCATACAGCGGACTGCGGGCATAAATTCGGCGCACCTCGGTCTCCAGCGAGTCAGGAATCACCCGGTCCGAAACGGCTCCGAAGACAGTGGGATCATTGGCAAAAAGAGACGCGGGCATAGTAAACGAACAGCACGAAACGACGCCTGCCCGGCAAGTCAAACGTGGGCCCTGGCCCGCGCCCGCCAAAGGGATTCAAAATGCATCAATCCACACACAACCAGGCTGTGCGTGATTTTCCCCTCGCGGGCCCACGCCAACACTTCGTCGACCGGAGCCGTGATCACTTCGATCTCCTCGTCGTGGTCCCACTCCTGCGCCGAACTCCGAACCGCATTTTCGACGAGCACCAAATGGCAGCGATTATTTTGAATCGCCGGATTGGGGTGCACGGTCGCAAGCAGCCGCGCCGTTGAGCCGACAAACCCCGTTTCTTCGCGCAGTTCACGCAGGCCGGCAACCACGGGATCCTCGCCCGGATCAATTACTCCACCGGGAATCTCGAGCGAAAACGCATTGATGCCATAGCGAAACTGCCGGACAAGCACCAGCCGGCCGTCCGGCGTGAGCGCGATGACATTGCACCAATCCGGCGCCGCCACGACGACGAACTCTCGCTCGACTTCGCGGCGTGGGTGTCGAAAAAGCACCCCGCGCACATCGAGCACGCGAGTCGATACAAGAGTGCGCTCGGCCAGCCGCTCCCACTGGGCCGGATCGTTGACCGGGGTCGATGTGCTCATCGGTCCAAAAAAAAGCCTCCCCGCCATTAAGGGCGAGGAGGCATTTGAAAAGATACTCAGAAAAAATTACTTCTTCGGCAACTTCACCTTGTCGCCCACCTTCAGCTTATTCCAGTTAACACCCGGATTGACGGAAACGAGATCAGCGAGATTGACCCCTTGGGAACGAGCAATCTTCGCACCCGAATCGCCGCCCTTGACGACGTATTCACCTGGGCCGGCCACGGCGGGTTCACCGCTGCCTTTTTTTCCAGCGACTACGACCGGCTTCTTGGCCGCCTCTTCAAGTTTGGTGATGGCCGCGCGTTGGTTGGCGAGCTCGCCACCGACTTGATTAAAGGCGTCCTGCGTAGAACGCTGAAGTCCCGCGCCGTCTTTGGCTGCTTTCTCGGCCGCAGCCGCGGCCGCACCGACCTGAGCCTCGATTCCGTCGATCTTGGCAATCTTCTCTTCCTGCGCCGCGAGAGTCTTGTTAACCTTGGAAAGACTGATTGCGGCGTAGCCTCCGAGGAGGAGGGCGATAACGCCGACGATGACGCCGCCGACTGGCAACATACTGTTATTTTCGCGTGAAATGGTGTCCATAGTGAGAAGTTGAACGCGGAGCAGAGGACCAATCCAAAAGCGAGGCAAGCCGAGATTATCAACATTCCCGGGCAAAATGTGGCGAGCCCGAGGATAATGTGGCCAATGGCTTGACACTCCAAAGAAAGATCCGTGCTCTGCGGCGTGTTTCGGGGTGTAGCTTAGCCTGGTAGAGCGCCTGGTTTGGGACCAGGAGGTCGTAGGTTCGAATCCTATCGCCCCGACCACTTTTTCGGAGAAGGGAACTCAGGTTCCGTCCGAATCCAAGACGCCCAATGCGGGAAAGTGCTTTATTAAAGCTACGTTGGCGTTGTCACACCTCGCGGGGATGGCTGCCCGAGCCCAGGTCGCCCTTATTCGTTCACGGGAAACACCGAAACGGCCAACCGCGTCGCCTAGCATGGGGCTATTAACGCTTTTTCGGGGAGCAATTCACCAACGACGACAAACTCATCACCCGTGTTGGGTGCCGGACCATGATCAGGCTCTGTCAATCAATCAGGCTGGGCGGGCACGGCGCCTAAAGCCAACTGCTTTGAGTTCGTCCTCACCTCAGTTTCGCGATCGTCGGTCGTGCTAACCGAAATTTTTTCGGCAGGCCCCCCGTCAACAGGGCTAAACATTTACAGCTGTCGCTCGCGCAGCGATTCATTCGCAGAAAATGCACCTTCCAGCTCCCTCGATCAACGATGGCAACGGGTATGCCAACGGCTTCAGACAGTCTCACGCACCTTCACCGCACCAATTACGTTTCGTCTTCGCGCTAGCGGCGCGTCCAGCCTGCGGCGCAATCCTTCGAATCGACGATTTTACGGTGAAGAGCGTACCGTGAGTAGAGTGCGGGAGCCAGCGACGTTCGAAGCAGCGCTGGGTATCGCCGCCCTACTCGGAGGCGTCGCTGGACGCAAAATCAAGAAAACGGGCAAGCGGTAAACTGGGCCCGATCCTAGACGAATCGGCACATTTTCGGCCTACTTTCCCGGCAGCTTCACTTGAATTCCGCCCTCGGGGGCAGCATCGGTCTTCTTCGCCTCAACCGCAGGCGCAGCAACCCCAGCGACAGGGAGCGCCGCTTTCAGCGCCATCACGCGCTGCGTCCAAGGGCTGGCGGGGTCGATCTGGGCAATCTGATCGGAATATTTCTTCACATCATCGGCGCGACCGGCGTCGGCGGCCAAGCTGGCCAAATGATAGGCCGCCTCGACTCGGACGCCCTTCACCATCGCCACATCTCCGGCCATCGTCTTCAAGAGCGCCTCGCCCTCGGCCGACTGACCTGCGGCGATTTTGGACATCGCCACTCCCAGCTGGGCGCGCGTTGCAAAAGGTCCCGTCTTCAAAACCCCGATCACCGCCTCATAGCCAGAGATCGCGTCGGCTGACTTTCCGGCCGTGTACGCCTCATCGGCGATTCGGAGCTGAGCCAGACCGGCCAGTGCGTGCCCTTTGTGGGCGGCAGCAAAGGCCTTGAGCTTATCCGTGTTGGCCGCGGCGGCATACTCTTTCTGTACGTCCGCCTCTTTCTGGGCCTCAAGATATTCCCAGCCGCCTTTGGCCACGATTCCAACGAGCACGAGCACGCATCCGAAAATCACCTTCTTTCCATTCTTCTCCCAAAACAGGAGCAGCTTGTCCTCAAACGTCGGGGCCAACACGTTGGCATCGACGGCGACAAGATTACGGTCATCACCGGCTGGGGTGGGAGTGGGAGGAGTGGTGGGCGTGGTCATGGCGCGAGGGTTGAAACGTGTGAACCCGAGACGAGAGCAAATGCCGCTAACCGTGTAAATGCAGGAAATCGCTTCATCCCGGCGGAGCCCTTGAAGCGATTCGGAGCCGCGCGCCTTGGCTGCGTGCAACGGGTCGCGCAACTTCTCGGCCGCCAGCTCGGCTTGCTCCCGGCCCTCGCGTTGAACCAACGCCTCCGTTTTCACCGACTCAGGACTCAGGCTAACCCTGCGCTTCGCGGACCTGCGCCATGAGCACCACCACCTGCTTGCTCAGGACCGCATTTTCCGCCCGAAAATTTTCGGCCTCATCCAAAACCCCGCCAACTCCTGCGTGAATTGACCGACCGAGCGCACGTTCCCCCGAACGGAGTGGCACAACCGGAATCACCCGATAGAACAGCCAAACCAACCGCAACACACGCAGAAGTTCAGCGCTTTTCTTGACCGAAAGCGCGCACCAATCCGATGGCAATTTCCGCCTGATCCCGCCCCGGATTTTCCAGTGCCGCGCCCCTCTTCGTCGCGCCTCGTCTACGGTACGAGCAGCACCTTGCCCGTCGTGCCGCGGCTCTCCAGCGCGCGATGCGCATCGGCCGCCGCCGAGAGCGGATAAGTCGCGCCGATCCGCACGCTTAACTTCCCCGCGAGCACGGCGCCGAAAAGATCGTCCGTGCGCGCCCGCAACTCGGCCGTCGTCTGCGTGTAGTGAGCCATCGTCGGCCGCGTGAAAAACAGCGAACCTTTCTGCATCAACAACAGCGGCGCAAACGGCGGCACCGCGCCGCTCGCATTGCCAAACGAAACAAACATCCCTCGCGGCCGCAGACTGTCGAGGCTCCCGGCAAACGTATCTTTGCCCACCGCATCATAGACGACATCGACGCCGCGCCCGCCGGTAAACGCCCGCGCCGCCGTCGTAAAATTGTCCCGCGAATAAACCACGACCTCATCCGCCCCCGCGCCGCGCGCGAGCGCGACTTTTTCGTCGGTGCCCACGGTGGCGATGACACGCGCGCCCGCGCGTTTGGCGAGCTGCACCAGCAACAGCCCCACCCCGCCCGCCGCCGCGTGAATGAGCGCGGTGTGGCCGGGTTTCAGAGGAAACGTGTCCGTCGCGAGGTAATGCGCCGTGAGCCCCTGCAACATCAGCGCGGCCGCCGTCCGGGTTGTGACGCCCTCGGGAATCTTCACGACGTGCGCCGCCGGCGCGAGTGCCTCGGCCGCGTAGCCGCCGCTCGCCTTCGCCGTGGCGACGCGGTCGCCGACGACGAGCTCCGCCACACCCGCGCCCACCGCCGAGACGACCCCGGCCACCTCGGCTCCCGGCGTGAACGGCAACGCCACCGGGTAAAGCCCGCTGCGCTGATACGTGTCGATGAAGTTGAGCCCCGCCGCCTCGACGGTGATGCGCACCTCGCCGGCGGCGGGCGCTGGAATCAGAATCTCGTCGGCGCGGAGATTCTCGGGACCGCCGGTTTCGTGAATGCGGAGAGCGAGCATCGGGAAAGACTAAAGGCCCAGCTTTGATCCTGCAAGCCGGTCGCCTCGCACCTACCGCGACCACCACCCTAGAAACGCGAAACGCCGCGCGGGTCGGCCCGTTTGCAACGCCTCCAGGTCCGCCAGGAGCGCTGCGCCGTCGCGGTGGCGCTTGTCCGGGTGCGCCTCGCACGCGCGGAGGATCACCGCGTTGAGGGCAAGCAGCGCCTCGTGGTCGGGGAGCCGGCCCAGCGCCGAGGGCAGCTGGGGAAACTCCTGCCGGTCGAGACCGGTCGAAAGCTCGTAAAGAACTTTGCCCAGAGCGAACACATCGCCGCCGGGCGCGCCCGGACCCTCGGGCGGCACGTAGCCCTCCGTGCCGACGAAGGTGCGCGCGCTCGCGACCGGCGCGACGAGCCCGATGTCGGCGAGCTTGGCCACGCCTTGCACGAGAATCACGTTGGAGGGCTTGATGTCGCGGTGCACCAACCCGCGGGCGTGGAGGCCCGCCAACACGCGCGCCAGCTCGATCCCGTGGCGCACGCACGCGGCGGCCGGCAGGCGCTCGCGGGTGCGGCGGAGGTGCGTGAGCGTGAGCGGCACATAGCGCGCAGGCTCGATCTCGCGGCCGCGCTCGGCGTCGTCAGCCAGCTCCATCACGTAGTAGAAAAATCCCGCGCCGTCGTCGCGCCCCACGTGGAGCAACGCGAGCAGCGTCGTCTCACCGAGCGAGATCGCCGCGAATTCCTTCAGCCCGCGCCACTCGCGCTCATACGGCTCCGCCTCGGCGAAGCGCTCGCGCCACACGAGCTTGATCGCGCGCCAGATCCCCGTCGCGCCGCGCGCCAGCCACACGTCGCCATAGCTCCCGCTGCCGATCAGGCGGACAAGCTCATAGTCGGGCACGACCGGTCGCGTGGGCGTGGCGACGGATTTTTCCAAGGCCACCGGCGCGGGCGCCGAAAACGGTTGCGCGAGCACCCGGCGCACCGTGGCGACGAAGGCCGCGAGCGCCTCCTCCGTCTCCGGCCGCGCCCACGGCGCCGCGAGAAACGCTTCGGGCACGTAGGCCCCAGCCTCGGTCGTGCCGTCGACGCTCAACGGCATGATGAAGGCTCGGCCTTTTGCCATTAGCCGCGAACGTTGCTCGGCGTGGTGCCACTCCAGGCGGAAATAACCCTCGGTGCGCGCCTGGGTGTGCGCCGAAACCACCGGCACGAAGAGCGCGCATTCACGCACCTGCCGGCGCACCCCGTTCTCCCAATTGTCGCCGTCGTCGCGCGCGTAGGCGCCGAAATTCACCGGGATATCCGCCGCGCGCAACGCCTCCGCCAACCGACGCGCCACCGCCTCGTCCTCGCGCGCGTAGCTGAGCATGACGACAGGCGACGAACTTGGGCCGGGCGGGACGGACATCGTCGTCATGGAGCCAGCGCCGGCCGGCCCCGACCAGCGAATTTGCGCGAACAGCTCATCCCAATTGCGCGCGCAGTTTATCGACCTCAGCCTTGAGCTGTTTCGTGAGCCGATGGCCGATCACGTAAACCGAGGCCGGGTTCAGTTTGAGCTGCGAGGAAACCTTCAAGACCGGCCAACCCTGCCGCACGTAGAGCTCAAACGCTTGGAAATGCTTCGGCTTCACCTGCCGCGCGAGCCGCTCCATCGCCGCCGCGAGCACGTGTTCCTGCCACTCCCGGTCCCACGCATCCTCGTCGTTCTCGGGCGAGGGCACGCGCTCGATGGTCCCCGTGCGCGGCCCGGCGTCGTCCACCGGTGGCGCCGCCGGCGCCTGCATCGGCAGCTTCCCGCGGCTCGCGAATTTGTCCGCGATCCGCCAGTGCGTGAGCTTCATCAACCAGCCCCGGAATGAGCCGCGTTCCGGGTCGGTGTCGAAATCCTTGATCGTCTCCGCCACGCGCTTGAACACGTCCTGCGCCACGTCTTCCGCGTCCTCATGCGACAGCCCGGAGCGGCGCGCCCGACCGTAGATGAGCCGGCGATAGAGCCGGTGAAATTCCGCCCAACTCGCGCCGTCGCCCGCCTCCCGCACGCGAAACAGCAGCGTCGGCCGCGTGAGCAGTGAATTCCCGGGATGGTGGCGTTCGGGAGTCATGGGGGCCGCGCGAAAGTGGAAAGCCCGGCCGGGGAGGAAAACAAAATAAAAGAAATCTGCAGATTTTTGTAAGAAAGGTCCCGGCGAGGGGGTGAAGCGTCCTATGAACCTCACCGCCTTCCTCGCCCGCCGCCTCTTCCGCTCCGCCATGGTGACGCTCGTTCTGCTGGTCGCCGCCGCCGTCAACGTCCGCGCCGAAAACGCCGTGACGCCCCCCGCCTTCCGCGATGCCAGCCACGTGCCCAACGGCTGCTACCTCTCCACCACGGCCTTTATCGCCCGCTTCACCGCCGAGTTCCCCGCCGAACGCGCCGTTCCGGTCGCGATGGCGCCACGCGGTTTCGGCGGCCTGCACACCATCACCCTCCTCACCTGGGGCGGCAATTGGTGGGGTCGCGACGAATACTTCGGCGTCTTCCCCCTGAAACGCCCGGTCGCCGGCAACCCCGATCCCGCCGCCCTCGTCCGCTGGGCCGAGCGCCTCCTCGCCAAGCTCGCGGTGAGCGAAGTGAAGGCCGGTCGCGCCAACTTCGCCCCCACTGTGCCGGCTGCGCTGCCCGCCCGCGAGCTCGCCACCCTCGTCCGCGCCGCCGCCGCCGCCCTGCCCCTGGCCAACGAAGTCCTCTGGGTTCACGGCGGCGCCGAGGCCATCCCGTTCATGTTCTTCCGCCCCGCCGCCGGCGTCGTCGCGGTTTATCATCCCCTCCACGGCACCGCCACCGCCGAGACGACGCTCACCGAGAGCGAGACCATCGTCGGCCTGGTCGCCGCCAAGTTCGGCTACGCCGTCGCCGCCGTCCGCGCCGACACGACCTTCGCCACCGGCGCTCTCGTCGCCGCCAACCTCAACGTCACCCGCTGATCCACTCACCATGAAAATCCTCGCCCTCGACGACGAACCCGCCGCTCTGCGCCACCTCGAGCATCAATGCCGTGCGATCCTCGCCGGTCGCCTCGAACAATTCACCATCGCCCACTCCGGCCGCCGCGCCGCCGCGCTGTTGGACGACCAAACCTACGATGTCGTGCTCTTGGAACCCTCCCTGCGCGCCGGCGACTGCTTCGACCTCGTCGTGTCCCACGCCCGCGGCGGCTGCCGGACCATCGTGATTTCCCACCACCGGGAACTGGCGATGCGCGCCTTCGAATCCGGCGTGCTCGACTTCGTGCCCAAACCCACCGACCGAGCCCGTCTCGCCCTTGCCCTCGGCCGCGTCCAACCGCCCCCGCCGGCCGACGCCCCGCCCGCCCCGGACACCCTCGCCGTGCGCCGCCAGGGGCGCATCGAACTCGTGCCCATCGCCGACCTGCTCTACATCGAGGGCTCCGACAAATACTCCGAACTGGTCCTCACCGGCGGCCGCCGCCATTTTCACGACCAAAGCCTCGGCCGCATGGAGGCCGCTCTCCCCGCAGCCTTCGTGCGGATCCACAAATCATACCTCGTGCGCTTCAACCTCGTCGCGCGCCTGATCGTGCAACGCGGCAGCCGCTACTTCGCCCAGCTCAAGGACGGCCAGCGCCTCCCCGTCGGCCGCTCCCGCTACGCCCAAATGAAATCGCGGATGCTATAAACCCGGTCCCGCCCGCAAGGGTGAGTCGTTCACGCCGGCGGGGAGCCGTTGGCACCGCCGTGCTCGCCGTTTCCCGCCGCGGCGGCTCCGCTGCGACCGTGCGCTTCTCTTCCGGTCATTTTCGTCCGCACCCCACCGCCCTGCGCGCACTCGCGCTCGCGGCGGTCCTCGCATGCGCGACCGCCGCCGCCCGCGCCGATCTCCAGTTGGTCGCGCCCAGCGGCCTGCCCGTCAAACAGACCGTCACCGCCGAACAGCTCTGGCAAGAATTCGACCGCGCCCTGCCGCCCGGCGTGTGGGTCTCCCCGCTGCAAAATTTACAGTATCAGGTGATCCCGGCGCGTTGGATGCGACGCACGTTTCTCCCGGCGCTAAAGCGGCAGATGGCGACCTTCACGGATCAAAATCTCCCTGCCGACAACTCCGCCGCCAACTGCAACGGCTTCGCGCTCGTCTGCCGGCTCATGCTCAACCTGTCGGCGATGTCCGCCCAAGCCGCCGCCCCCGCCGCCGCCACCGTGATCGTGTATCAGGGCCGGCCGTTCGGCGGCCTCGCGGCGACCGCCGAAAAACACAGCGTCGCCTTCGTGCTCACCGACGAAGGCCCTTGGATCATCGAGGTCCAGAGCGGTGAATACACCCCGCTCGCCGACTATCCCAACCGCGAGACCATCCGCCTCGTGAGCGTCCACTGAACCCTTTGCCCGTTTTGTCCGCATCCAAACACAACACAACACACACAACATGAAAAAGCTGCTCGTCCTCCTCGCCCTCCTCGCCCTCCCCGTCCTCTCCACCTTGGCCTTCGCCCAAGTCGACACCTCGAAGCCCATGGTCACCGGCAAGGGTAACGTCGCCGCCCTCCCCGGCCGCGTGCTCGTCACCAACCAAACCAAAACCGCCACCCCCCCGACCGCCGAAAAGCCCGTCGAGCTGACCAAATTCGAAGTCACCGGCTCGCTCCTGCGCCCCGCCGCCAAATCCGCCGAGTCCGCCAAGAGCTGATTCCGCCAAAGCCCCCGGCCCCAACGCCGGCCCGACCCATTTCCGTTCGACCGATACGTTCATAGCGGCAGTGGAGCGGAACATCGTAGCCCTCCTGGGGCCGGGCGTTGTGGCCCGGCCCTTTTTTTTGGGCTCACAGCATGAAGCAATCTGCCCAACACCGCCTGAGGCCCCTGCCGGCGATTAGCCGGCCCATCGAAAAACGTGGAGACGATGAGTCGAAACGCACTCTCAAGGCGTAGCGGTAGCGGAGCCATTCGCGGTTAAGCGCTCAGGGCTTCGTATCCGTCAAAGCGGTTTACTCGCAGAAAACAGCAAGGGACCAGCCCTGCGCCGATTCCGCTCCGCTCAATCAAACACCACCGTCTTGTGCCCGTAAACGAGCACGCGGGTTTCGAGGTGCCAGCGCACGGCCTGCGCGAGCACAGATTTTTCGAGATCGCGGCCTTTACGGATCAGATCGTCGACATCGTGCCGGTGCGTCACCCGGGCGACGTCCTGTTGGATGATCGGGCCGTCGTCGAGGATCGCCGTCGCGTAATGCGCGGTCGCCCCGATCAATTTCACGCCGCGCGCCGCCGCCTGATGATAGGGCTTGCCGCCGGCAAACGCGGGCAGAAACGAGTGGTGGATGTTGATGACCGGCCCTCCGCATTTTTCCAAAAAGTCCGCCGAAAGCACCTGCATGTAGCGCGCGAGCACCACCAGATCGACCCGCAGTTCGCGGAGCAGCGCCAGTTGGCGGGCCTCGGCGGCGGCCTTGTCGGCGGCCGTCACTGGAATGAGATGAAACGGCAGACCATAAGCCGCAGCCGCTGCCGCGAGGTCGGGGTGATTGGAAACCACGGCCACGAGGTCGCCCGCAAAATCACCGGCCCGGTGCCGCAGCACGAGATCGTGAAAACAGTGGTCAAACTTTGAAACGAAGACCGCCACGCGCGGACGCTGCGCGGAGGAGGCGACGCGGGCGTGCATCCCGAGCGAAGCCGCGAACGCGAGGAAGGCGGCGGTGTCGGCGGAGGCGTTGCCGTTCGCCGGCACCCACTCGACGCGCTGGAAAAACACGCCCGCCTCCATGTCGCGGTGCTGGTCGGCGTGGAGGATGTTGCCGCCGCGCTCGAAAATCCAACCCGAGACCCGGGCGACGAGACCGGGTTGATCGGGGCCATGGAGGAGAGCGACGAGTGTGGGCAAAGGTGAAGACATAAGAAGAAGGTGATGACGACCGCCACCATCACGCACGGGACGCGACGGTCCGAGCAAGCCTGATGTCGGCTGAGTTGATCTGAAAGGCTCGTCCGCCATCCGGCGGCCACAAGGGCGATCAGATCGGCGCCCAATTTCCAGCTACTGCCTCGCTGCCCTGGCTGGAAAACGGTTTCGCCCGGTCATGCGTCCAGCGCACCTGTCGTACTCAGGTCCAAAACTAACCCACCTCGAGCAGGCGCGGGCCGGCGCCGGCGCGGTTTGCCCAACGCGCGAGCGTCCAGCAGCTCGAAGGTTAACGGACTAACCTCAGTCCAAAGTTTGACCTCACCGCGCAATTTTTTTGTCCTCCTCCCACTCGCCTGCGTCCTCTCTCCCGCTCCCATGCCCTGCCCATTTCACAACCCCCAAAACCCCACCGATCCCTTTCGTGAGCCCCGCGAGCGCGACGGCGTATTGGTGAACAATTTTCAAGGCAAAGAAATCCCCCTCGTCTTGCGCCACGAAGACGTGCGGCGCGTGGCCAAGGACTGGCAGACCTTCAGCTCCGACGCTCCCTTTAAGGTGCCCATCCCCACCGAGGAGGATGTGCGCACAGTGCGCCAGTTGCCCCTCGAAACCGATCCGCCCGACCAGCAGGCCTACCGCGAAGTGGTCGAACCGTTTTTCAACCGCGCCAAGTTGCCCGAGGTCATCGCCCAAATGGAGCGGCTCGTCGGCGAACTCGTGACCGCCGCCGGCGACCGCGCGTCTTTCGAGGCCGTGCGCGACTTCGCCATCCCGCTCCAATCGCGCGCGCTCGCGATTCTGGTCAACGTGCCCGACGCCGAGGCCGCGACTTGGATCGGTTGGGGCACCCACGTCTTCCGCGACGGCAACGGCACCAGCAAGGGCGCCGCCCTCGAGGCCTACACCAACGCCCTGCTCGACCGTGCGGCCGCCCACCCGGGCGACGATCTCTTCAGCGCGCTCACCCAGGCCAAAATCGCGGGCCGTCCGCTCACGCGGCGGGAGATGCTCGGGTTTTGCAGCATCGTTTTCGCCGGCGGGCGCGACACCGTCATCAACTCCATCACCGGTATCCTCGCCCACCTCGCGCACACGCCCGCCGACTTCGAATTCCTCCGCGTCGACCGCAAGCGCATCATCGGCGCGAGCGAAGAGTTTTTCCGCGCGCTCTCGCCGGTCACTCACCTCGCCCGCAAATGCACCCGCGATACCACCGTCCACGGCGTCTCCGTGCCGGCGGGCGAGTTTGTCTCGCTGTGTTTTTCGTCGGCCAACTTCGACACGACCGTGTTCGAAGCACCGGACGAGGTGAAGCTGGACCGGCGGCCCAATCCCCACGTGGCGTTCGGTTTTGGCCCGCACCTCTGCCTCGGTGCCGCGCATGCCCGTCTCGTCGTGCGCACATTGCTCAACACCCTATGCGACCAAGTCGCCCGGATCGACGTGCTAGCACAAACGTGGAAATCCGAAACCGAGCCAAGCTACGTGCGCCGCCTCGCCGCCGAATCTCTTCACGTAAAATTTGCCCGCCGCTGAACCGCCCGCCGCGCGCTTTCTTTCCACGCTCATGACGTTTTCCCCAACCGCTTCCGTTCCCCCGCACCTGACGCTGCCCGACGGCGGGCGTTTCCCCACCATCGGCCTCGGCATGTGGAAGATGCCCAAACCCGAACTCCCCGGCCTAGTGCGCGAAGCGATCAAGCTCGGCTACCGCCACCTCGACTGTGCGTGCGACTACGGCAACGAGCCTCAGGTCGGCGCCGGCATCGCCTCCGCCCTGCGCGACGGGCTCTGCCGCCGCGACGATCTTTGGGTCACCTCAAAATTGTGGAACACCTACCACGAGCCCAAGCACGTGCGCGCTGCCTGCGAGCGCTCCCTGCGCGATCTGCAACTCGACGTGCTCGATCTCTACCTCGTCCATTTCCCCATCGCTCTCGCCTACGTGCCGTTCGACGTGCGTTACCCGCCGGAATGGTTTTTCGACCCGGCCGCGGCTGCGCCCGCGATGAAGCCCATCGCCGTGCCCTACGCTGACACGTGGGGCGCCATGGAAGAACTCCAGCGCGCCGGCCTCGTGAAGCGCATCGGCGTCTGCAATCTTAACGTCTCTGCGCTCCGCGATGTGCTCAGCTACGCCACGATCCGGCCGGCCGTCCATCAGCTCGAGTTGCATCCCTACCTCGTGCAACCGCGCCAACTCCGCTTCTGCGCGCAGGAGAACATCGCCGTCACCGCGTTTTCCCCGCTGGGCGCCCCATCCTACCTGCCGCTCGGCATGGCGACGCCCGCCGAGAACGTCCTGGCCGATCCCGTCGTCACCGCCATCGCCGCCGCCCACGGTCGCACGCCCGCCCAGATCGCCCTACGCTGGGGCGTGCAACGCGGCTGCGCGGTCATTCCGAAAACGGCTTCGCCCGCGCGACTCGCGGAAAATCTCGCGCTTTTCGACTTCGCGCTCACGTCCGCCGAGATGACCGCGATCGACGGCCTCGACCGGCATCGCCGTTTCAACGATCCGGGCCACTTCGGGGAAAAGGCGTTCAACACGTTTTTCCCGATCTTCGACTGAGCGCGGCCCGCACGCCCCGAGCATTGACGCCCGCTGCTCCGACGCGTCCGCTCGCCCAGCCGCATGTTTCCCCTTCCCCGCTTCGTCCGCTGGCTGCTCTCGCTGGCCGGACTTTCGTTGATCGTGCTCTCCCTGCTCCGGCTCGTCACCTGGCAGATCTTCGGCCACGGCCAAGTGTCCCTTGCGCAGGCCGCGCCCGCATTCTGGCTGGGTCTGCGGTTTGACGCCCGCATCGTGGGGGCGGTGTTGCTGCCGGTATTGTTGCTCGGCCAGTTCCGGTTCTGGCACGCGCTCGATTCGCAACTCGGACAACGGCTTTGGCTCGGCCTGCTCGGCAGCGCGGCGGCGGTCGTGCTGTTTTTCTATGTAAGCGACTTCCTCCACTTCCGCTACCTCGGGCAACGGCTCAACGCCACCGCCCTCGGTTTTCTGGAGGACGCAAAGATCTCCGCCGGCATGGTGTGGCAGACGTATCCCATTATCCGCATTTTGCTGGCCTGCGCGGTCGCGCTGATCGCGATGCTTTGGGTCAACGCATGGCTGCACCGGCGCGCCGCCGCCGCACCTGAAAATCCCCGCCGCCGCGCCCGCGTGACGTGGCTGTTGGTCACCGGACTCGTCGGGCTGCTCGCCGTCTTTGGGCGCGTGGGCCAGTATCCGTTGCGCTGGAGCGATGCGTTTAATCTGCGCAACGATTTCTCCGCCAACCTCGCGCTGAACCCCGTGCAGTCGTTTTTCAGCTCGCTGGCGTTTCGCGACACCGGCTACGACCGCGCCAAGGTCCTCGCGCACTATCCCCGGTTGAGCCGCTACCTCGGGGTCACCGCGCCGGATGCGGCCGCGCTCAATTTCGTGCGCGACATCCCCGCCCGGCCCGATGCTCCGGCGCGACGGCCCAACGTCGTGCTCGTGCTCTGCGAATCGTTCAGCGCCTACAAGAGCTCGATGTGGGGCAACCCGCTCGACACGACGCCCTACTTCGCCGAGCTCTGCCGCGACGGGGTGTTTTTCGAAAACTGCTTCACGCCGACGTTCGGCACCGCGCGCGGCGTGTGGGCCACGATCACGGGTGTGCCCGACGTGACGCCGGTGAAGACCGCCAGCCGCAACCCCGCGATGGTCGACCAACACACGATCATCAACGATTTCACCGGCTACCGAAAACTTTACTTCCTCGGCGGGAGCACGAGCTGGGCGAACATCCGCGGCGTGCTCACCGGCAACATCCGCGACCTCGTGCTGCGCGAGGAGGACAGTTTCAAATCCCCGCGCATCGACGTGTGGGGTATCAGCGACAAGAGCCTGTTTCTCGAAGCCGAGGCCGAGTTGGCCCGGCAGACGGAGCCGTTTTTCGCCATCATCCAGACCGCCGGCAACCATCGGCCCTACACCATCGCGCCCGAGGATCTCGGCGAATTCCAACCCCTCGACGTGCCCTTGGAAAAACTGCGGGCCCATGGCTTCGAGTCGCTCAAGGAGTTCAATGCGTTTCGCTACACCGATTTCTCGTTCCGCAAGTTCATGACCGCCGCGCGCCGCTCGGCCTATTTTGAGAACACCGTGTTCATCTTCATCGGCGACCACGGCATCGGCGGCAACGCCGGCACGATGTTCCCCGCCGCCTGGACCGAGCAGGCGCTGACCGCCTACCACGTGCCGCTGTTGTTTTACGCGCCGAAATTGTTGCCGCCGCGCCGGCTCGCCGCGCCGGCTTCGATGCTCGATGTCCTGCCTACCGCCGCCGGGATCGCCGGGATCGCCTACCGCAACTCGGGCCTCGGGCGCGATCTCTTGCACCGCCAAGAAATCGACGCCGGCCGGGGCAACGCCGCCTTCATTCTCGATCACAACAACAAGACCTTCGGCGTCGTGCAGGGCCGGCATTACGGCTATCGCCAGTTGCAGGGCGACCGCACCGGCTTCGTCTGGGCTGATTTTAATGCATCCCCGCCCCCGGCAGATGCGACGGCGGCCGGTTTGCCGGAGCACCTCGCCTTGGCGGATGCGTTTCACGAGACGGCGCGCTATCTTCTGCTAAACAATCGAAAGCCCCGCGACGAATTGTCCGTCCGCAGAGAAACCCGTTGAAGCGGCGAGTTCCCCGCCCCAACCTCGCCCTTCCCCTGTGATTGCCCCGCGCACTGAGCTCTCCGTCACCCCGGTCCTGCTAGATCAATCCGCCGGCCGCGTGGGCCGGTCGCGCCCGTCCCGGCTGAGCCCCGTCCAACGACTCGCGTGGATCGCCGTGACCCTCATCGCCGGCGGCGCCGCCGTGAAGTATTCGGCGCCGATCAGCGTCAACCCGCCCCTCGCGCTTGAGCCCGCCTCGGCCCCTTGGGCCCGCGTGCCCCAGAGCATGGGCGAGGTCGGGACGCCCCGGTTCGAACGCGGCTGGGTTTCGCCAAAGGCCCAGCTCGCCCACGTCCACTGCAGCATGGTGAGCGCGTTGCCGAACGGCGACTTGCTCGCGCTCTGGTATGGCGGATCACGCGAGGGCGCGGCGGATGTCGCGGTTTTCACTTCGCGTATGACGGCAGGGACGAAGACTTGGGGTCCACCCGTCAAGGTGCTCGACCGCGCCAGCGTCGAAGGCGAACTCGGCCGCCGCATCAAGAAAATCGGCAACACCGTGATCTTCCCGGACCGCACCGGCCGGCTCTGGATGGTTTACGCCAGCGTGAGCCTGGGCGGCTGGTCGGGCTGCGCACTCAACATCAAATCGTCGCCCGATGCCGGCCTCACCTGGGGCCCGAGCCGGCGGCTCACGTTGAACGCGTTCTTCAACATGAGCACGCTCGTGCGCAACAAGCCGATCTACGCCGCCGACGGCCGCATCGGGCTGCCCGTCTATCACGAGATGGCCACCAAGTTCCCCCAGATCCTATGGTTCCAGCCCGGCCCCGACGGCACCGTGGAAGATTACAAAGTCCGCAATCTCGGCGCGTCCAAAGGCCTGATCCAGCCTGTGCTGGTCGCGCTCGGCGGGGACCAAGTTCTCATGATGCTGCGCGATACGAGCAGCCAGCGCTCGTTGCGCACATCGCTCTCCACGGACAACGGCTGGACCTGGCCGGAGCCGACCCCGAGTTCGCTGCCCAATCCCGATGCGCCCGTGGACGCTTTGCGCCTCGCCGACGGCCGGATTCTCCTCGCCTACAACCACGCGTCGAGCGGCCGCGAAAGCCTCGGTTTGTCCCTCTCATCCGACGAAGGGCGCACTTGGAAGAAGCACTCCGTGCTGGAGCGCGAGACGGAGAAGGAGTTTTCCTATCCGCAACTGACGCAGGGCCCCGGCGGGATGATCCACCTCACTTACACGTGGAAACGGGAACGCATCGGGCACATCGTGTTTAACCTCGCTTGGCTCGACCAGTATCGCGAACCCGCCGGCGGGTTGCTGCCCCAATGAACCCCGCTTGGCTGCCGCCCTCGGACGCGCTCGCGGTTTTCACCGCGGTGTGGCTGATGCTGCTCGGGTTCGGCGGCCGCTTCATGCCACCAGAGGCGTCGGTCGCCCTGCGGCTGGCCGTCGCGGCGGCGGCCGCGGGCGTGATGCTGGTGCCGCTCAAGGATCTGCAGCTCTGGAACTGGGTGTTCAGCTATTACCCCAATCCCTCGTTGCCCATCCTCGGCCTGTTGATCGCGCAACGCAGCCCGCGCTTTCTCGGCGTCACGATCTTCCAATCGGCCGATTGGTGGGCGACATGGATTTTCGGCGCGGTCGTGGGTTCGCTGGTCTACCTGCAACCGCTGATTTTTGGCCGCGGCATCGATTTTCACTATTGGGGCTGGCACTCGAACTATGCCGCCGCCGCGCTCGCCTTGACCGCGATCGTTTTTCTGGCTCGGGGAAACCGATTCGGCGTGCTGCTGGTGGCTGCGCTGGTGGCATTTGCCTTGGGCGCGCTCGAGTCGTCCAACTGCTGGGATTATGTCATCGATCCTATCTACTGGCTCGCGAGTGTCGTGGTGATCGTGCGGCGGGGCGCGATCGCGTGGTGGACGAGGCGTCAGGCGAAGCTTGGCCAAACCACGGCTTAAAAGCAGGGCGGGGGCTGTGACCCGCCCCGGTGCGGCCGCGGGGCGGGGCAAAGACCCCGCCCTGCTTTCCCGGCCCCGCTCAGACGAAGTTTACGTTGCCCCGATAAAGCTGGATCGGCTTCACGCCGACGGGCTTGTCGCGGAGCGCACGGATACCTTCGACCGCGGCAAAGGCCCCGGTGATCGTCGTCATGAGACACACCGCGTGCGAATACGCCGCCGCTCGGATCTTGTTTTCGTCCTGCCGCGGGATCATCCCGGCGGGCGTGTTGATCACGAGTTGGATCTGACCGTTTTTCAGCATGTCCACCGCGTTGGGGCGGCCTTCGGTAATCTTGGAAATGCGTTTCACGGGCACGCCGTTGTCGGCGAGCGTCTTCGCCGTGCCGCTGGTCGAGTAGATCGTGAAACCGAGCTCAACGAGCGCGCGGGCCAGCGCGGTGGCGCGGGGTTTGTCGGCGTCTTTGACGCTGAGAAACACGTTCCCCTTGGTCGGCAGGCCGGGCTTGGCGGCGGCTTGGGCTTTGGCGAAAGCGACGCCGAGGTCCGCATCGATGCCCATGACTTCGCCGGTCGAGCGCATCTCGGGCCCGAGCGCGATCGTGGAACCGGGGAAACGCACAAACGGGAACACGGCTTCTTTGACGCACCAATGTTTCGGCGTCTGCTCACGGGTGAAGCCGAGGTCCTTTAGCTTGGCGCCGGTCATGACCTTGGCGGCGAGTTTCGCGAGCGGCACGCCGATGGCCTTGGCCACGAACGGCACGGTGCGCGAGGCGCGGGGATTCACTTCGAGCACGTAGAGCTGGTTGTCCTTGATCGCGAACTGGACGTTCATGAGGCCGACGACCTTGAGCGCTTTGGCGAGCGCGTAGGTGGCGGTGCGGACGGTGTTGAGCATCTCGGGGCTCAGCGTATGCGGGGGCATCACCATCGCGGCGTCGCCGGAGTGGACCCCGGCAAACTCGATGTGCTCGAGCATGCCGCCGATGACGCTGGTCTCGCCGTCGCTGATGCAGTCCACGTCGAGCTCGATGGCATCTTCGAGGAACTTATCGATGAGCACGGGCTTGCCGGGCATGACGTCGAACACCTGGCGGACCACGGCCTTCAATTCTTCTTCGCTGTACACCACGAACATGCCGCGGCCACCGAGGACGAATGATGGCCGGAGCAACACGGGATAACCGACGGCCGCGGCGAATCCGACGGCCTCACCCTCGCTCAGCGCGGTGCGGTTGTCGGGCTGGCGCAGGCCGGTGGCGGTGAGGATGGCGGCGAACAGCTTGCGGTCTTCGGCGGCCTCGATGCTTTCCGGCGTGGTACCGATGATATTGACGCCGTTGGCCTTCAAAGCGGAGGCGAGGTTGAGCGGAGTCTGACCGCCGAACTGCACGATGACGCCGTCGCATTTTTCCTGCGTGTAAATCTCGAGCACGTCCTCGAGCGTGAGCGGCTCGAAGTAGAGCCGGTCGCTGGTGTCGTAATCGGTGGAGACGGTTTCCGGGTTGGAGTTCACCATCACGCTCTCGTAGCCGATCTCGCGGAGGGCGAAGCTGGCGTGCACGCAGCAGTAGTCGAACTCGATGCCCTGGCCAATACGGTTGGGACCGCCGCCGAGGATCATGATCTTCTTCTTGCCGCTCGGGGGCAGGATCTCGTTTTCGTCACCGTAGCTCGAATAATAGTAAGGCGTGAACGCCTCGAACTCGGCCGCACAGGTATCGACGAGACGATAGGTCGTGTTGACGCCGGCGGCTTTGCGATGGGCGCGGACGGCGGCAAGGTCGGTCTTAAAAATGTGGGCGAGCTGGGCGTCGGCGAAACCGAACTGTTTCGCGCGGCGGAGCGCGGTGACCTCAACGGTCGCGAGGGTTTTCGCCGCCAACTCCTGTTCCATCTCGTGAATCTCGCGGAGCTGATGAAGGAACCACGGATCGATCTTGGTGAGATCGAAAATGCGCTCGACGCTGTAACCCGCGCGGAAGGCGTGGCGCAGGTAAAAAATGCGCTCGGAATTCGGCGTGCCGAGCTTCGCGTTGATGATTTTTTCGTCGATAATCTCATCGCTGCCGAACTTGCCGCCCCCGCCGAAACCGCGGGCGCCGACCTCGAGCGAACGCAGACATTTCTGCATCGATTCCTTAAACGTGCGGCCGATGGCCATCGCCTCGCCAACGGATTTCATCGCGGAGGTGAGCGTGGTATCGGCGCCGAGGAATTTCTCAAACGTGAAGCGCGGGATCTTGGTGACGACGTAGTCGATGGTCGGCTCGAAGCTCGCCGGCGTGACGCGCGTGATGTCGTTGCGCAACTCGTCGAGCGTGTAGCCGACGGCGAGTTTGGCGGCGATCTTGGCGATGGGGAAACCGGTCGCCTTCGAGGCGAGGGCGGAGGAACGCGAGACGCGCGGATTCATCTCGATGACGACCATGCGGCCGGTCACGGGATCGACGGAGAACTGGATGTTGGAACCGCCGGTTTCGACACCGATTTCGCGAATGACGGCGAACGACGCGTCACGCATGACCTGGTATTCTTTGTCGGTGAGCGTCATCGCCGGAGCGACGGTGATGGAGTCGCCGGTGTGGACGCCCATCGGGTCAAAATTCTCGATGGAGCAGATCACCACGCACTGGTCCTTGTGGTCACGCATGACCTCCATCTCATATTCCTTCCAGCCAAGCAGACATTCCTCGACGAGGACCTCGTGCACGGGCGAGAGATCGAGACCGTTAGCGCAGATACCTTCGAATTCTTCCTTGTTGTAGGCGATACCGCCGCCGCTGCCGCCGAGGGTGAAGGACGGGCGGATGATGAGCGGGTAGGCACCGAGAAGATCGGCGGCCTCGCGGGCCTCGGTCATATTTTTCACGGTGCGCGATTTCGCGACATCGAGACCGATCTTGATCATGCACTGTTTGAACAACTCGCGGTCCTCGCCCTTGTTGATGGCGTCGGGCTTGGCGCCGATCATTTCCACGCCGTATTTGGCGAGGATGCCGGATTTGTTCAGCTCCATCGACAGATTAAGCGCGGTCTGACCGCCAAGGGTGGGTAACAGGGCGGAAGGTCGCTCTGCGGCGATGATTTTCTCGAGGGTTTCGACGTTGAGCGGCTCGATGTAGGTGACATCGGCAAACTCCGGATCGGTCATGATCGTGGCCGGGTTGGAGTTCACTAGAATGACCCGGTAACCCTCTTCCCGGAGGGCTTTGCACGCTTGGGTGCCCGAGTAATCGAACTCGCAGGCCTGCCCGATGACGATCGGGCCGGCACCGATGATGAGGATGGATTTCAGATCAGGGCGTTTGGGCATGAGCGTAGATTTCGGCGAGGGTTGGGCGCGCTGAAACGGGCGGCAAGCGGGAAAGCGCGGCGACCGAATTTCCGCCCGTGGCCGACGCCGCCGACCACGGATTGCTGTCGCTGAAACGTTACATAAAGCGGCGAATTTGCATCGCTTAGAAATTCGGCCGCGGCTCAGCTCGATCCTTCTTTTTTTGACCCTTTTTCCCACATGAACCATCCGCTTTTTCCTTTGCCCGGCGTCCAAGCACTCAGCCGCCGATCCTTCTTGGCCGGCAGCGCCTCCTTCGCGGCGGCGGCGCTGCTCTCGACCCGGGTAGCGGGCGCGGTGGCGCGAACCGGCTCGTTTTCCGACTCTCCCTTTTCCCTCGGAGTCGCTTCGGGGGATCCGTTGCCCGACGGGGTGGTGCTTTGGACGCGGCTGGCCCCCCGGCCATTGGAAGTCGGCGGAGGGATGAAGGCGGAACCGGTCGAGGTGGCGTGGCAAATCGCCGAAGACGAAGGGATGGCGCGGGTCGTCCAATCCGGCACGGCGACCGCCCGCCCGGAGTGGTCGCACTCGGTCCATGTCGAGGTGTCGGGACTGCGGCCGGGTCGTTGGTATTGGTATCGGTTTAAAGTTGGCAGCGAAGTGAGCCCCAAAGGCCGCACCCGCACCGCGCCGCCAGCCGATGTGATGGCCGAGCGCCTGCGCTTCGCCTTTGTCTCCTGCCAGCACTACGAGGCCGGTCTTTTCACTGCTTATGACCATCTCGCGCGCGAGGACCTCGATCTCGTGGTCCACCTCGGCGACTACATCTACGAAGGCCCCGCGGCCGATGGCCGGGTGCGGCGCCACCTCGGCAGCGAATGCTTCGCATTGGACGACTACCGGCTGCGCTACGCGCTCTACAGAACGGACCCCCATTTGCAGGCGGCGCACGCCACGGCGCCGTGGATCGTGACGTGGGACGACCACGAGGTGGCCAACAACTACGCGGCCGACGTCGCGGCGAAGCCCGCGCAACAGGCGTCCTTTCTCGCTCGGCGGGCCGCGGCCTACCAGGCCTATTTCGAGCACATGCCTCTACGTCGCTCGGCTCTGCCAAAAGGCCCCGAGATGCTGCTTTACCGCAGCCTTGATTTCGGCCGGCTCGCGCAATTTCACGTGCTCGATACCCGCCAATACCGTACCCCGCAACCGCTCGGCGACGGCCAGAAAGCCCCGACGCCCGCGTTGCTCGATCCGCGCGGCACATTGATGGGCGATCGCCAACGTGATTGGCTCTTCTCGGGGCTCGGCCGTTCGCCGGCGAACTGGAACATCCTCGCCCAACAAGTCATGATGGCCCGCGTCGACCGGACCGGGGGGAACGAGATCAAATACAGCATGGACCAATGGCCCGGCTACGAGTTTGAGCGGCGGCGCGTGCTCCGGCATTTTCGCGATAAACGCGTCAAAAACCCGGTCGTCATCACCGGTGACATTCATTCGAACTGGGCCAATGAACTCATCGCCGATTTCGACGAGCTCGATTCGCCCGTCGTCGGCACCGAGTTTGTCGGGACTTCAATCAGCTCGGGCGGGGACGGAGCCGCCGCGCCCAAGTCCCACGATCAACTGTTGGCCGAGAATCCGTTTCTAAAATTTTTCAACGCCGAGCGTGGCTACGTGCGTTGCGAGGTGACGCCGCAAACGTGGCGCTCCGACTACCGCACGGTGCCCTTCGTCACCAAGCCCGGCGCCCCTCTGGTCACGCGGGCTTCGTTCGTGGTGGAGTCGGGCCGGCCGCAGTTGAATCGAGCCTGACGGGAGGCACCCGAAGAGGTGGCCCGGCTTGCGACCACGGCGCAAACCGGCCTCGGCGCCATTACGGCGGCTGCACATCCGTACCCAACACTTTGGCGGCAAGCCCGGTGTCGCCGCGGCAGGCCCGGAGCACCATGTCGATATATTGGCGCTGTTGACCGGCGAGATAATCGGCGAGCTTGGGCCAGTCTTTGATCTCGCGCAGACGCATCGGCAGCTGTTGCGAAGTCACGACGCGGGTCTCGGTCGTCGCGGCGATTTTCGAAACCACTTGCAGCAACTCCGTGAGATTGCCCGGCCAATGATAGGCGGCGAGCGTTGCCAGCGCATCCTCGGTGAACTCGATCAGACTGGACTCAAAATGCGGATTCGTGGCCTTGGCCGTGTAGTGTTTTACCAGCGAGGGGATGTCGTCCTTGCGGTCACGCAAAGGCGGAAGATGGGCCGGCAACGAGGCCACCCGATAGAATAGCTCGTCGTCAAATTTCCCCTCATCGGTGAGTCGCTCAAGGTCTTCGGCGGTGGTGCAGATCAGCCGGAAGCCGTGGGCCGTGTTGCGCAGCACGCTGACCAATTCTTTTTGCACCGGCCTCGACAAACACTGGAGGTGCTGGAGATAGAGCGTTCCGCCTTTGGCCTGCTTGACCCACGTGCCGCCCTCGCCGTTTTCGCCGATCAAACCGGCCCGCAGGTTGGTTTCCGTGCTCAGGGCGCAATCGATCCTCACCAACGGCGCCTCACCCGTGTTGGCCGCGTGCAGGATCTCGGCGACCGCCGTCTTGCCGGTGCCATTCTCGCCCATGAGCAATACCGGCGAGCGCACGGTTGCCAGTTTCTTGACCTGCTGCACCAGTTTCTTGAGCGCGGCACTGGTGCCGATGAGACGGTTGGAAATTTCGTCCGCCTTCACGCCGGGAGCGACGCCGACCGTCATGCGCTGGGCCTGAAACTCCTTGAATTCGATCGCACGCTTCAGCGTCGCGATGAGTTCGTCGACCCGGAACGGCTTTTGCAGATAATCGAAAGCGCCAAACTTGAGCGCCTGCACCGCGCTTTCCGTGCTCGCATACGCCGTCATGATAATCACCACGCAGCTCGGATCGTAGAGCTTCACGTGCTTGAGCAGCGTGATGCCGTCCATCGGCTTCATGTCGATATCGGCCAAAATAATGTCGAATTTCTCCGCTTTGTAGCGCGCGAGACCCTTCTCTCCATCGGTCGCAAAGACCGTGGAAAAACCGTTGGGTTGAATGACGGCTTCCAACATCTCGTGGATGGAGATGAGGTCGTCGACGATGAGAACAGAGGGCATAAATGCGCCCGAACTTTCCGGAACTCGGCCGGTCAAGTCAACCCGCAGACAACTAAGGCGGTCCGCTCGACCGGGATCCGCCGTTATTGCAGCCCGCCGGCAACAGCTCCGAGCTGGAAGATGGGCAGGAACATCGCCATCACGATGCCGCCGACGACGACGCCGAGGAACACGATCAGGATCGGTTCGATCAGGGACGTGAGCG
Organism: Opitutaceae bacterium; assembly: GCA_044356555.1. Taxonomy (GTDB): domain Bacteria; phylum Verrucomicrobiota; class Verrucomicrobiia; order Opitutales; family Opitutaceae; genus Tous-C4FEB. The sequence goes on from JBIKWB010000006.1 coordinate 65,152, forward strand.
CCGAGACCGTGGCCTCGCACTCCACATCGTAGAAATCGGCAATCTTGTTCATCATGCCGTCGACGTTGCCCGTGGCTTCGCCGGCCTTGACCATGTGCTTCATCATCGGCGGGAAAAACTCATTCACGGCGAAGACTTCCGAGACTTGGCCGCCTTGACTTACATGTTCCGCGACCTCGGCGCAGGCATCCTCAATCTGGACCTTGTTACTCGCCGAAGCGACAATCTCAAGCGTCCGCAGGATCGGCACACCCGAGCGGATGAGGGTAGCGTAAGTCCGGCAGAAACGGGAAAGTGTAATCTTGTGCACCAAATTGCCGAAGATCGGCGCCCGCACGAGAAACTTGTCCTTCACGCGGCGACCTCTGGGCGTCGCCACAAACTTTCCCATGGCCCAGTAAACGCCGTAAGCGATCCCGCACAGATAGAAGAAATAGGCCTTCAGGAAATTACTCAGGTCGATCAGGAACTGGGTGGGCGCCGGCAGTTTCGCGCCGAAGTCTTTGAACATGTCGGCGAACACCGGGATCACGAAAATCAGCAACACGTTAACCAACGCCGTCGCCAGGCCGATAACCGCGATCGGGTAGGTCATGGCGGATTTGACCTTCTTCGAGAGTTTCACGGTCGCCTCGAAATAGCCGGCGACCTTGCCCAAAATCTCCGCGAGACCGCCGCTCGCCTCACCCGCCTCGACCATCGAGGTAAACAGATTGGGGAACGAATTGGGAAACTTCTTTACCGCCGACGAAAACGAATTACCCGCCGAGATATCCAACCGCACGTCGCGGATCACGATGCGGAAGACTTGGTCTTCCGTCTGGTCCTGCAACGCTTCGAGACACTGCACCAACGGCAAGCCCGCGACGAGCAACGAGGCCAACTGCTGCGTGAACAGCGCAAGTTCGCCGAGCGGCAGTTTATACTTAAGCGCCCTTTTCTCTAGGGTATTCTGTTTCGCCAACGACTGCGCGGCCTTCACGCTGATTGCACCTTTTTTAGGCCCGTTCGCGCGCGTAGCGGAACTTACAGAACCGGAAAACAACAACGCCATAGTGCGCGTAGACTTAGGCGTCCCGTCGCAAGCGGCAACCTCATTTCCGGAGCCAGCTGTAAAAATTTGGCAAGAACGATCCCGGTCTTGAGCCGAAGCCATCCGCCCTCCGGCAAACCCCGACGCGGCCCCGATCACGCCAACACACACGAAACCTTGACGGGCTGCGCGTTAACCTTGTCGAAAATCGTCGCGAGTGCGGCCTTGGCCGCGTCGCGACCGCGGGCGATCAACGCGATCCGGTCGGGTGGGATACCGTCGGTCGGATCCAACAGATATCATTGCCCGCCGACGTAAGCTTCGGAACCCACATGAACATCCATCGGTCGAGCCGGACCGCGGAGCCGCCCACGCGGCGCGCCGGGATGGTGAGGGCGTGACACAGGGCGATCGACAGGTGAGTGTAGGTCGCGGCAGCCGCCTTTTCAATTGCCAGACATAGTTTCCCTTCGAAGTCGCCGTGCGCTCGCCGATCGGCACATCCGGGATGACACGGATCCCCTCGTCGAAGAGTTGCTAGCATAGGTCGCGATTCGCCAGAATGTTGAACGTGAAGTTCGCGGTGGGCGAGGGTACGAGGTCAGCAAGCGTGCAGCCGACCGAGAGAACCATAAACCCCGGATGCTGGCAGAGCGTGGACACAGGGCGAAACCCGCTTTTCGCCCGCTTAGGGCACAAAAAACCCGGCGTAGGGTGAGCACGCCGGGTCGAGAAAACGCGTTGGAGTTGCGCGACGCTTAGAAGCGGTAGCTGAGCTTCACGTACGAGAACCGGCCGTTGATGCCCATCGGTGCGCCGCCATTGGCGCTATAGCGGAAGATGCCGATGTTGTCGGCGCCTTGGCCGTTGTTCGCACCGTTCGCGACCGTGCCCGTGACCGGGACTTTGGAACGGATGTTCTCGACGGGATAAATATTGAAGGCGTTCTGCATACCCACCGAGAGACGGAGTCCCTTTGCGATTTCGTAGGAGACGTCCAAGTCGCTGATCCACGTCGCCTCAAAGCTTTGGATAACTTGGGCGTTGGGTCGGCCAAGGCCGTCAACTGCCGGCGAGAAGTTGCCGGGCGTCGTGCCCGTGCCACGGGCGACGGAGCCGTAGGCCGGGGCGAGCGTCACGTCGTAGCCGGGCGTGAGGTAGTTGATGCGGTTCAGATCCCAACCCGCGCCGCCGGCCTGCACCGTAGAAACCTCGCCGAAGCGAGTGGCGCCGAGCCGGGCGCTGTATTTGTTCCATTCCCACTGCACGCCGATTTGCACCGTGTCGCCGGGCTGACCTTTTTCCATCCGGACGCGCTCGGTCAGGTCGAAGAGCGGGATTCCGGTAAAGCGTCGCAACGTGGAGTTGGCCAAGACGGTGCGGTCGGCCTCTAGGCCATAACGGCTGCCCACGACTTTCGTGCTGTTGATGTTATAACCGCCGGTAAACGTGAAGCGCCCTGCCTCACGCGTGCGCAAGGCGTAGCGGACATTCAGATCAATGCCCTCGGTCTTGGTGTTGACGGCATTGGTGAAATAGCGGCCCCCGCCTACGCCGGGCAGGCCTTGATTCTCAAAGAACTGCACGATGGCAGCATCCGTCCACTGCGACGAGAGCACGATGCGGTCGTCGATCTTGATCTGATAGTAATCCACCGAAGCGGAGAATCCGTCACCGAGGGCGTAAGTGACGCCGAAGCCTACATTGTCGGACTTCTCGGCCGTGAGCGACGTGGCTCCCAACGCGCGGGCGGCGGAGGTATTGACGGGCAACGTGCGGATATCAACCGGCGTGAGGACGCCGCCCACCGTGATGAAGTTCGTGGCCGTGGACGTGAAGAATTGCTGACCCAGGCCAGGCGCGCGGAAGCCGGTGCTCACCGAGCCGCGCAGACCAAAACCCGCCGGCAGTTTGTAACGGCCGGCGACCTTGAAGTTCGTGGTGTTGCCGAAATCACTGAAATCCTCGAAGCGGAGCGCGGCGGAGACCGTGAGCGCATCGGTGAGTTGGTTTTCGGCGTCGGCGTAGACCGCGTAAGAGTGGCGGCCAACGTCGGTCGTGTCCGACGGCCGGAATCCGGCAAACACCTGGGAGCCTGCAGCGGCCCGACCGCCGGCGGCCGGACCGTCAAGGATCGCGATCCCGCCATCGACGTAGGAAGCCCGTTCACCGGCTTCGATCGCGTAGCTCTCGTCGCGATACTCCAATCCCGTGGCGACCTTCACCGGCTTGGCGAGGCCCACGTCAAACGCGCGTTTGAAATCGAGATTGCCGGTGAACTGACCGAGTTCGAGGGTGCCCGCGTAGAATGCGGTCGGGCTGGCCGCACCGAGCGACACGTTGACGGTGTTGACGAGGTTAAACTCAAAGGAGTTCTGACCGTAAGAGAGGCTGGCATCATAGCCCCAGCCGCCCACCTCGCCCTTGGCCCCGCCACCGAGCGAATAGTCCTTCACCTTGTTTTTAAACGTGGGGAGAAACCCGTTCGGATAGATCGAACGCACGTTCGTATCCTGACCGGGACGGCGGAAAAAACCGTAGGACTCCGTCTTGCGGTCATTGAAGCCGCCGAAGCCGTAGAGCGTCGCGCCGGAGGAGCCGAGCGGCAGCTCGCCGTTGGCCATGAAGCCCACATCGTCCGTCGCACTGTCACCTTGGCGGTGATTGTTCCGATTGAAGGAATTCTCGCGCGCATCCCGGGTGCCGCCCGAAGCGGAGTCGCCGGTGCCCGAGCCAAAGTTGGCCCCGATGGCGACCAGACCTTGCGGATTGGAGGCGGTGGGCGTGCCGCCGGTGCCGAAGTATTGCTGGCGGGTGTCGAGCTGCGAACGGTCCGTGCCTTCGCGATTCCGGAGATAGGCGCTGATGGTCACCTTGCCCTTTTGTCCAATCTCGAAGCCGTCGGTCGCGTTGAGATTGTAGACTTGGCCGTCACCCTCGGCCGTCACGCCGTAGCTGAAATCGGCTTCGCCCGTCAGGGAGTCGCGCAACACGATGTTGACGACGCCGGAAATCGCATCGGAGCCATACTGCGCCGACGCACCGTCGCGGAGCACCTCGATGCGTCCGATGGCGGCGGCGGGGATGGCGTTGAGATCGACCATGCCGGATCCGCGGCCGACGGTGCCGTTGACGTTGATCAACGCGCTCGCGTGGCGGCGCTTGCCATTCACGAGCACGAGCAACTGGTCGGGCGCCAAACCACGAAGCGTAAGCGGTCGCGCACTGTCCGTGCCGTCGGAAATGGACGTGCGGGGAAAGTTCACCGAGGGCACCAGCCGTTGGAGAACCTGCGCCGGCTCGGTGAGACCGGTCGCACGGATTTCAAAGTCCGTCACGACGTCGATGGGCACGGGCGAGTCGGTCACGGTGCGGTCGTTGAAGCGCGTGCCCGTCGAGACGAAGGCCTGCATCTTTATCACTTCATCGCCCGGAGCGCGGGCGGCGACAGCGGGCGGATTTTGGGCGGAAGCAACGACGGGACCGGCGAGGAAACAAGCGGCTGCGACCGGCAGTCCGGTCAGCAATCGCTGCAATGCGAGCACGGCGAAACGTGCTTGGATGGTGAGGGTGGAGGTCATACGCCCTCAACAATAGTGACAATTGAGTTACAAGGCAACAGCCGCGGCTCCAATCGCCTTGGTCCTTGCGCGGCGCTCCGGCATGACATCCGCTCACTCCACCCGCTATGAAACGCAACTGCTCCGCCGTCGTCGCACTCAACTTCATCACCGCGCTCGCCCTCGTTTTGGCACCGGCTCCTCGCGCTCTCGCCCAGCGGGCGCCGGTCGAGGCTAAGCATGGCATGGTCGCATCCGTTCACGATCTCGCGTCCGAAGCCGGCGTGGAAATTCTCAAAAAAGGCGGCAACGCCGTGGACGCGGGCGTCGCCGTCGGTCTCGCCCTCACCGTCGTCTATCCTTTCGCCGGAAACATCGGCGGCGGCGGCTTCATGATGATCCACCTCGCTGACGGTCGCGCCGTCGCCATCGACTACCGCGAGACCGCCCCCGCGTCCGCCGGTCGCGACATGTATCTCGACCCCGCAGGCAACGTCCTCAAGCCCGGTCCCGGCTCCTCCACCGTGGGCTGGCGCGCCAGCGGAGTCCCCGGCTCCGTCGCCGGCTTTGCCCTCGCCCAACAAAAATATGGCTCGGGTAAAGTAACTTGGGCCGACGTCTGCGAACCCGCCCGTCGCCTCGCCGCCGATGGCTTTGTCCTCTCCCAAGGCACCGCCGCCAACCTCAAGGCTTACGCCAAACTCCTCTCCCAGTTCCCCGAATCGAAACGTATTTTTCTCGCCGACGGTGCGTTTCACGAGGCCGGCACTTTGTGGCGCCAGCCTGATCTCGCCGCCGTCTTTGCCCGCCTTCAGAAAAACGGCCCGCGTGAATTCTACGAGGGCGAGACGGCCCGCCTCATCGCGGATGCCATGGCGAAAAACGGCGGCACCATCACCCTCGCCGATCTCAAGGGCTACACCGCCGTCGAGCGCAAACCCCTGCGCGGCACCTACCGCGGTCACGAGATCGTGACGATGCCGCCGCCCAGCTCCGGCGGTATCGCCCTGCTCCAAATGCTCGGGATGCTGGAAACCCACGACGTCGCCAAACTCGGGGCCAACTCTGCGGCGAAATTCCACCTCTTCATCGAGGTCATGCGCCGGGCATTCCGCGACCGCGCCGAGTTTTTGGGCGACCCCGATTTCGTCAACGTTCCCACCGCCGGCCTGCTCGACCGCGCTTACATCGCCAGCCTGATGAAGAACTTCGACCCCGCCAAAGCCACCCCCAGCGACGGTCTCGCCCCCGGTAATCCCGCCGGCTGGACGCCGATCAAAGTTTCCCAAATCGACGATCACCGCGCGCGCCTCGCCGCCGAATCTACCGAGACCACGCATTACTCCATCGTCGACGCCGCGGGCAACGCCGTCAGCAACACCTACACCCTCAACGGCGGCTTCGGCTCCGGCGTCACCATCCCCGGCACCGGCATACTCATGAACAACGAAATGGACGACTTCACTTCGAAGATCGGGGTAAAAAACATGTTCGGCCTCCTGCAAGGTCCCGCCAACGCCATCGCCCCCGGCAAGCGCCCGCTCTCTTCGATGACGCCCACCTTCGTCCTCAAAGACGGCGCTCTCCTCCTCGTCACCGGCAGCCCCGGCGGCCCCACGATCATCAACACGGTGCTCCAGGTCATCACCAACGTCATCGACCATCGAATGCCCGTGATGCAGGCCGTCGAGTTCCCCCGCTTCCACCACCAATGGCAGCCTAACACGATCAGCCACGACCGCTTCAGCATGAGTCCCGACACCTCCGCGCTGCTCACCGCCATGGGCCATTCGTTGAACGAACGCCCCAACGTCGTCGGCGGCGACGCCGAAACGGTGATGATCGACCCCGAGACGAAACTCCGCCTCGGCGCCGCCGACCCCCGCAAGCCCGACGCCAAAGCGGTCGGCTACTGATTCACGCGGGCGAGCCCATCGGCCCGAGGGTTCGCCCGGTTGGCATCGATTTCATTCGGCTTGGCGTTCGCCCGGCCGCTCCCGAGCAAAAGCCAAGGCTCCGAAGGTCTTTGGGCGGAGAGTGCCCCGCATTCCGGGCGCGCCGGCGAGCCAACGCAGGTCAAGCGACGCACACGATTGACCAAGCAACGATGAGCACGGGCCGGCGAGTAGGGCTAAGGTGCGGGGCACAGCTTCGGGAATTTCCCCGTAGCCGGCAAAACCTACCTATGACCAAACTAATTCGTATCCTCTGTTGCAGCGCGTTACTCGCGCTCTTCACCACCACGGCCTCACAAGCCGCCGGCCCATGGTCCGCCCGCTTGCGCGCGACCTATTTGGAAACCGTGGACAAGTCCGATGCGTTCACCGCGCTGGGCATCAACTTCGCCGAGAATGCCGTCGCCGTGAGCGACCGATTCATCCCCGAGATCGATGTCGATTACGCGTTCACGGACGCTTGGTCCGCCGAGCTCGTTCTGACGATTCCTCAAAAGCACAAAGTCACGCTGGCCGGAATCGGCCAACTCGGCACCTTCAAACATCTGCCCCCGACGCTACTGGCGAAGTATCGCGCCAACCCGGGCGGAGCGGTGCGGCCCTATTTCGGCGCCGGGTTGAATTTCACCCTCATTTGGGGCGGGAATCTCTCGGTCGCGGGCGTGCCGCTGGCATTGGATAAATTCAGCGTCGGTCTCGCGGCGCAAGGGGGCGTGGACATCAAACTCGACGACCGTTGGACGATGAATGTCGACGTGAAGCGTGCGGCCCTGCGCACGGATGTCTCGGCCGGGGGCACCAAACTGACCGAGGCACGGCTCGATCCGTGGTTATACTCCGTCGGCGCAAGTCACGCTTTCTGAGTCTGCGTGATCGCGTCGAGCGGGGGTGACGCCGTGACCTAACTGCCCGACGACGCCCCCTCTGTAATCCCGACGCCAACGCGGTCGCCTGCTGACCGCTGTTCCAGCTTCTCGTTGTCTGAGCGCCGGCCATCGCGCCGGCGCTTTTTTGCGCCCTGCCAGCCGCAAGCCCAGCCTATTTCCATCCGGCCCGGACGGGCGTTTGGTGCAAGTTTTCGAGCACCCGTGCACCTTTACCCAGCGCGAACGCACCCGCTTCACTCCGCCCGGCGTGAGCGTTTCACGTCACCGGTCCCCACCCCGGCCGGCCCCAACCCTCGCCTTGTCCCCGCCCCATCCGTGTCTATCGGTGTTTAGCCGTGAATGAAAAAATTCGATACTCCACGACCGCGCGATTTTCACGTCGCCTCGCCCTGACCGCGTTTTCGCTGATCGTCGGCCTTTATTTTTTTGCGTCCGCACCCCACGTCTCGGCCCATCCGATCCGCTCCAGTTTCGCCGAAGCCGATTACCACCCCGAGACCAAGAAACTCGAAGTCGCTCTCCGCGTTTTCCCCGACGACCTCGAGACCGCACTCTCCGCCCGCGCCGGCCGCCCCATCAGCCTCGCTCGCACTGCACCGCCCACCTTCGACCTTGCGTTGCTCGCCTACCTCCGCGCGACGTTTCTTCTCCGCGCCGCCGACGACAGCGTGCCCGTCCTCCATCTCGTCGGCCGCGAAATGAAGGACCACGACCCACACCTCTGGATCTACTTCGAGTGCCAGATTCCCGGAGATTTCACCGGCGTACGCCTCTCGCACCGCGTCCTTCGCGAAACCTTCCCCGAGCAGCTCAACGCCCTCCGCCTCAGCCAAAAGGGCAAGATCCTGCTTTTCCTCAACAACGCCGAGCAGCCCCTCACGCCCCCGTAATCTAAAAACCCGCGCTCGTTGCCCGGCCCGACTCACCGTCCGCACCCAAATTCTCCGCTTTGGGCGCTCCCCCTCCCTTCTTCACTCCATGTCCACCGCGCTCCTGCTCGCTCCGGTCTTTCTAATTTTCGAGCTTTGTCAGATCATTATCAGCGAACGCTATTTGGGCATCAAACAGATCGCCCGCGGCGTTGACCCCCGCGAACTCCCCCTCGGCCCGGTCGTCGCCTTCTGCTGGAGCGCCGGCCTCATCGTTTATTGGCTCTGGATGCTCTATTTGCTCACCCTGCCCTTTGGGCGCGTCCACGGCCTCAGCCTCCTCGCGATCTTCGCCATCGGTTTCGGCCTTCGCCGCAATTGCCGTCTTCAATGGGTTCTGGTTGTCCTCACCATCGAAGGGGCGATCCGGATTGGTCTCTTGCTCTCCTTGTGTGGCATGGCTTGGCGCCGACTGTGAAACCGGGCCATGCACCATATGAAACTATCCCAAATACGTGGTTAAGCCGATCAGGCTCACGGGAATTCTTGGTGGTTTGGGGCCTTCAGCCCCGATCATCAGAACGCAATAAAGACGGACGCCTTACAATGGATTCGTTCATCGCCGGCCAGTTTCGCCTCCGCACGGGCTGATCTCCCGAGCCGCAAACAGGAGCCCCGCCCGCGTCGCCCGATCGCACGCAGAAGCGCCCTGTCCGGAATTCACCGCAGCCATTTTGCTCCAACTATCTTTCCGCCTTGAGCATCCCCGCGCCGCGGCGCACACATTTCTCGCCGCTGCGACGCCCTCCATGAATCAATCCGATCCGACCTCCAAAAACCTGCCACTCTGGATTTTCTTCTTAGTCGACGCGGTCCTCACTGCCGCCGCCATCTACATCGCGCACCACGCGCCCAAGCCTCTCTCGACCCAAGCGATCTTTACCGTCACCGCGCTGGTGCTCGTGGGCGCGCTTATCGCCTTGGTTCCTCTGGTGGCCCGCTACGAGCGCGAGAAAAATGAAACGCTCGATGACCGCCAACGCGCCCTCGAGGCCCTCGCCCGCACGCTCACGACCGCGGCTGAGCAAATCAGCATCGCAACCGCCGGGCTCAACGACATCGCCGACCTCACCCAAAAAAATCTCAAGAAAGCCGAGCAACTACCCGCTCAGCTCCAAGAAAAAATCGCCGAACTCACCTCGCGCCTCGCCGCCAGCGAAGCCGAGACCATCGACGCCCTCGAAAAAGAACTCGCCTCACTCCGCGCCCTCGAAAGCGAGCGTCTCGCCGCCACCGCGGAAAAAATCAACCAGACCGCCGCACAGCTAGGCCAACTCGCCAGTTCCACGCACCAAAACTTGGTCACCGCCCGGGAATCACTGGCCCAACTCGGCTCCGCTTCCACCCAACACTTCGCCGAGCTCAATACCGCCACCACCGCCACCATCACCCGAGCGCAAGCCGCCGCCGCCGAATCACTGACCACTGCCCACACCCGCGCCGCAGCGGCGATCGACGAAAAACTCGCCGGCAGCCTCGGCGCCATCGACTCCAAACTCGCCCTGATCACGACCCAACTCGGCACGCAACTCGACACCGCCGCGACCGTCCTCGACACCAAGCTCGCCGCCCTCGCGGCATCGGCCGCCCAACTCACCATCATCGCGGCCACGCCACCACCCGCCACCCCGCTCCCCGCACCCACCGTCCGGGAACCCGAGGTCGAGCCCGCGCCCACGTCCGCAGATTCTCCTCCTTCGACCGCTTCTACGCCAGAGTCTCCCCGCCGCGCCCGCAAATCACGTCGGGAGGAAGCGCCTCCCGCCGAGGAGGTCGTGCCCGCCGAACCTGCGCCGACCGCCGCCGAACCTGCGCCGACCCCGCTCGCCGAAGCTGCTCCTGCCGCCGTCGTCGTCGAACCCGCGCCCGAACCCATCGCCCCCATCGAACTCGCTCCACCTGAAGCCCCACCCGTCGACTTGTTAGCCGCCGACCCGATTTTCTTTTCCTCACCATTCACCGCCGAGCCACCCGTACAAACACCCGTCGATTCACCCGTTGAAGCGGCCAGCCCCGAGCCCGCTGCCACCGCTCCGGATGCCGCCCCGGCCGAGGCCACCTCTGACCTCGTAAAAGCCACGCGCAAACGCTCCGCCAAAAAGACCGCCGTCAACGATTCCGAATCCGGGCCCACCGAAGGAGCCGAGCTCACCCCGGCCGTCGAAACGACTCCCCCGTCGCTCGAAATCGCCCCCGAGAACAATTTTCATCCCGTAGCAGCCCCAGCGATCGAGGAGCCTGACATCGAGTCGCTGGCTGCCCCCGTTGCCGACGACGTCGCGCCACCGCCCGAGCCCGCCGCCGCCGAGGCGCCGGTCGCCACGGAGCCGCCGCCGGTTGATGAATTTGTTCAATTCTCACCGGACGAACTGCCAGCCGCGCCCGTTGCCGCCCCTGAGTTCAAACTCCACAGCCCCGACGCCACGGTTTCCTCGATGACCGCCGATGGCGCCAGCCGCCTCCTCGCAACCGCCTATATTGGCATTGGCAACCGCCTCTTCATTCGCGGCGAAGGCCCGGGCCTCACGTGGGAAAAAGGCGTTCCCCTCCAGTTTGTCTCCATCGGCAAATGGCGTTGGGAAACCACCGAGACCGCCGCGACCGTGACGTTTAAACTCTATAAAAACGACACCGTCGAATGCACGGCCCTCGGCGAACAAACGATCGCCCCCGGCCACCTCACGGAAGTCACGGCGTCGTTCTGATCGCCTTGGTTCTGAGCCTCGATTGACACCGGACTAAAGCGGCATCGAGCCGCTCAATAATGCGGCGGACGCTCGTCCCGGAGTTCCCCTCCCTCGTCGCGCCCGGCACTGGAGCCGCTCTCATTCGCGCGTTCACGCAGCATCCGGAGTTCGGCCCGCAAGCGCACAACCGCATCGCCCAGCTCAAGCATGACTTTATCTTGCGCGGTCACATGGCGCTCAAGATAGGCGACTTTTTCTTCTAGCCGCACGATGCGTTCGTCATTCATCGGCGTAACCCGTGCCGCATTTTCACCTTCGGGCAATGCGCAAAAACTCTCTACGAATTTTTCCGAGAGCCGGACGCGGTCGAACCGGCGTGCTGTTAACAAGAATCAACGGTTCCCGCTGGCGGGGTGCTTATCGCTCAATCGCGCACCAACATCTGAGTACCGTATGTGGCCGATCAGATCATCTGCACAGAGACTCCCGCTGGAAAACCTTAGGGCGCCTCCCTATAGACACCAAAACATTCTGCGAACTCCAGGGGAAATGTAAGCTTAACAGCCAAAGCAACTAGGGCGTACATTAGTGGATCATTACTTCTTGTCGGCAGAGGCTGGTCATAGCGCCGGCTAACATGGAGCTGAAAGAAAGTCGTAAGCGTTTAACCAAACAATCAAAGCCAACAGATGCAAAACCAGCTTACGCCTAGAGATTTGTTTAGTAAAACGACCTATCAGGTTAATCGCCGTTAAATGAGCTCAAAAAAAACACCTCCAAAAATCACTCTTAAACCACGGCCAGTGAATAAATAATGGACGTAAATTGGCCAAAAAATATTCATATAAATGCTATCAATTAAAATAGTTAATGTATAAGAACAAAATCCTTACGTATATCGCGATACTCGGCACGAAATCTTTAAGTCATCGCAGCGCAACGAGAAAAAGATATATCTAAGTTGGGGGCGAAAAAAATATACAAATACCTTGCAACCTGAGATTTTTGATCGGCATCGTTCCGATGTTTCTGCTGATTCTAAAGACTATTGACTGGAATCGATTAATGTCGAGCCGGGGAGTAATCTTACCGTGCCCACAAACCTTATAGTGATCAGTCCGCATGGTAATGGCAAAATGTTCAAAGATTGAAGTTTACGTATTCCCTTAAACCAACCTCATGCCAAGCATCCGCTCCGTCTCTTCGTCGCAGCCCTGGTGGACCCGTTCTGGGCTCGGATACGAACGCGGAGAACTCCACTTCGCCGGCCGACCGCTTGGCCCCCTCGCTAGTCGCTATGGCAGCCCGCTTTATCTGTACGATGCTGCCCGCGTAACTGAGAACCTGCAACGGCTACGTAGCGCGTTGGCTGCCCAAGCCCTGCCTTTCAGGGTTTTTTATGCCATGAAGTCCAACCGCCATCCGCCGCTTCTGCGCCGGTTGCGACGGCTTGGCCTGTGCGGCATCGATACTTGCTCACCCGCCGAGGTGGCGCGGGCGCGCGCGTGCGGGTTTGCGCCGGAAAACATCTCCTTCACCGGCACTTCACTGAGCGACGCCGACCTCACCGCCCTGCTCGGTCACAAAGGGCTAGTGATCAATCTCGACTCGTTGCACGATATCGCGCGGGTAGGTGCGCTTGCACCCGGCCGGCGGATCGGCCTGCGCATCAATCCTGGACTGGGCATTGGTTACCGCCGCAACGGCCTGCTTCGCTATGCGGGTGGCGGGGGCACTAAATTCGGGATCCATCGCGAGCAATTTCCCGCCGCGCTCCGCCTCGCGCGACGTCACGGCCTGGTGGTAGAGGGGCTCCATTTTCACACCGGTTGCGGTTACCTGACGCCTCAATTACCTGTGCTCGAGAAGATTTTTTCAGCCTGCCAAGCGTTCGTGTCGCAGGTGCCCGGACTGCGTTACGTCAATCTAGGGGGTGGTCTGGGGATTCCACTTGTTGAATCCGATCGTCCGCTCGATCTGGAGGCCTGGAGCACTCTGGTTGCGCAAAAATTCGGCGGGCGCGGCTTCGAAGTCTGGTGTGAGCCGGGGGATTATCTGGTGAAAGATGCGGGGCTCTTGCTGCTTGAGGTCAACACCGTGGAACGCAAAGGCAGCACGCTCTACGCCGGCGTAAATGGCGGGTTCCAGCTCCATATCGAGCCCGCCTTCTATCAACTCCCGCTCGTGCCCGTGCCGGTTAAAGCTGCAGGTGCCCGCGCCCGACTGCGCCCGACCACAATCGCCGGCCACATTAACGAAGCCCTTGACCTGCTCCACCGTGACGCCCTCCTTCCGCCGCTCGTCAACGGCGACCTCCTCGCCTTCCTTAATGCCGGCGGCTACGGCGCCTCGATGGCGAGTAACCACTGCATGCGCGGCGCATTCAACGAACACCTGCTTTTAGCGTGAAATCTTTTCGCAAATCCGCCCCCTCGACTTCAAGAAGCGCTGCACGCGCCTTGCTCACCAACGTGCTGATCGCCCTGCGGTCTGAACTTGGCGAAAACGATCCCATACTGCGTGGTCTTGATCCCGCCGAAGCCCTTGAGCTCGCGTCAAACTGCCAGGGCGATAAACGGCGACTCAAACGTTGGATCAAACGCCGCATCTCCGGTGAGTTACTCGCCTATATCATCGGTCACTTCACGTTTCGCGGACACACGTTCGAGATCGATAAACGCGCCTACGTCACCGACCCCGAAGCTTCGCACCTCGTATCAGCCGTAATCGCCCGCACTACCGCTCTAACCGCCTCCCGCCGACGTGCCCCGCTTCTGGCCGATCTCGGCGTGGGGTGCGGAAGCCTCGCCCTTTCTATTCGACGTGAACTCCCAGCAGCCCGGATCGTAGGGCTCGATCTGGATCCCGACGCCCTTGCCGTCGCTGCGCGCAACGCCACCGTGCACCGCCTGCCGCTGCGACTCCTGGAAAGCGATCTGTTCGACAGTTGGCCCGACTCGCTTCGGGCGCCCGATTTGATCTATGGCGACCCTCCATGGGGAGACGCCACAACGCTATATGAGGCCGCTGCACGCCCGGCTAGTCACTATCAGGCGATGCCACCGGCCTCAGCCTTTCCACTTGGCGGCCGCACCGGTGTGCACCGGCAAATCCTACAAGCCGTAGCGCGCCGCAAATGGGCCTCTGAGATTTGGCTTAACGGCGGCGTGCTACCACCCGCTGAGCTCGTCGCGCTGGCTAAATCCGTCAGCGCGCCCGATTTCGAAATCCTTCAACCCTCGCCTGGCGTGAGTCTATTGCGCTGCCGGATGACTACGGTGTAGGAGTCTAAGTACACCGTGCCATCAGGAACGGTGCGAGTGCCCACTGATTTCGATTTACCACACCTGCTTGCTACCAAAAACAAAGATTCAACATGGAAGTCCCTTTAGAGCCTATCAAAGATCTCAATCAAAACAACAAATCGGCTTGGGATCAGCTTTATGCTTCGACCACTCATTCCGTTTGGGGCTCAACTCCGGTTGGTTTCCTAGCCGAGCATCTCCCGAGCGCCGATAAGCTGCCGCCGGGTGGCGTTCTCGACGCAGCCACCGGTGAGGGTCGCAATCTGCCTCCGCTCATCGCGCTCGGCCGGCCCGTGAGCGCCAGCGATTCATCGGCTGCTGCCCTTGCGAAAATTCCAGCCCCGTTGCGCCATAGCGTGACCCTCATCGAATCCGATCTCGCCCAATTGCCGCTACCCGACGCCTCGTTCGCGTTCATCCTACTTTGCGATGTCGTTGAGACGCTCCCTGAGCCCGTCGCAGTAATCCGCGAACTCCGACGGCTGATGGTGCCGGGTGGACTGCTACTTGTGAATATCCCGGGCGACGATGACGGCATCGCTGGCATCGATATGCAACCTGTCCAAACGACCGGCTGGCTGTATCAGGGGCGATATTACTACCACTTTTATTCCCGCGCTGAAGCCGAATCCCTACTCGTCGAGGCTGGTCTTGAACTCGTTGAGAGCCGCGTGAGCACTTGGCAGGAAGAAGCCCACCCGCACTATCGCTCGGAGGCCCACACCCACACGAGCCTGATTCTGACCGCTCGACGACCCGCCCGTTAAACAAAGGACCCCCTTAGTTGAAACTCACCGAGGAAAAATTTTTGCGTCTCGCTCCTGGTGAAGCTTACCGCATCGGCCGCTTCGCCCTCCTTGGCCTTCTGATCCAGGCCGGCCTCGCCTTGGGCACGAGTGCCGCAGACGCCCTCTTTTTGGTCAAAGTCGGCGCCGATAAACTACCGCACATCTACATCCTCACGCCGTTGATGATGCTCGGCTACATCCCAGTCTACTCCGCGCTGCTCGCACGCTGGGGGATTGATCGAGTTTTTGATGCAACTCTGGGCGCACTCGCCGTCTGCGGAGTCACGCTCTGGGCGCTCTGCACACACTTTCAAGGCGCCGAACCCCAGCTGCTCTGCTACGCCGCGAAGCTCTACGCCGCACTTTGGTATGTCGGCCTGTACACCCTATTCTGGAACTTCCTCGACACCTACTTCGATCTCGTCGACGCCAAACGCCTCTTCTCTTTCTGCGCTGCCGGCGGAGCGCTCGGCTCGATCATCGGCGGCTGCCTCGTCGAGCCCATCGCCTCTAACTTTGGCGTGGGCGCTCTCTTTCTCGGCTGGGCGGTGTTTTCCGTGCTCGCGGTGCCGTTGCTGCTGAACATCCGCCGACGCACCCGTAGAATCGTTTCTGAGGAACCCGAAACGCAGGGTATGGCCACCAGCTCCAAGACCTCTGTTTTGCAGATCTTCCGATCCCGGTATGCGTTCGTGCTGACCGCGGCGCTGTTTTTCACGCTCTTCACCTCCACGGTGTGCGAATATCAGTACATGAGTATATTCGCGGAGGGGATCGATGAAGCGACCCTCGCCTCATTTCTAGGGCAGCTCACCGCGATGGTAAATCTGGTCAACCTTGCGATCACTCTCTTCTTTTTCAACAAACTCGTCGCCCGATTTGGCATCCGCAATATCACGTTAATTCAACCTTTAGCAGCCGTCACAGTCTTCATCGCCCTACTGCTTAATGGCGATTACGCCGCCGCTGCCGCGGGCTTTTTCGTCTTCCAAGGCTTAATGGTGGCGATTGATTTCAACAACGTGAACCTCTTGTTTGCGGGTCTGCCCGAGTCCGGCCGCAAACAGATCCGCACCGTCATCGAAGGTCTTGGCGAACCGCTCGCTACCGCCACGGCCGGCATCTTTCTGCTCGTGGCCTCGAGAGCGTACGGCGAAGACGATTTACCTCTGCTAAGCCCTGAAGAGCTCTCGATGGTTGGCATCGTGCTCGCGCTCACGTGCCTGGTTTTTGCCCTCATTTTGCGCCACGCCTACAGCAAGGCGATCGCCGACAACCTGCGCGGCGCGTGGCTCGATTTCACCCGCCCCACTCAGCCGCTCCTGATCGGCGCCACTCCGGCTGATCTCGATCTCGCGGAGGCCCTCGTTCTCACCGCCGATGCTCCGGTCGCGGCCCACTCCCTGCGCCTGCTCTTGCTCAACAACGAAGCCCGCCTTCTGCGCACCCTTCCGCTTTTTCTTCGTAACGCCTCCGCCGAAGCTCACCGCCACGCTTTGCCCGCTTTCGAAGCGATTCTCGCCCAACCTGACTCTGCCCCAGCCCGCGCGCTTGTCATGTGGCACCGCAGCCAGCCAACCGGCACAAATTTGGAGCTGAGAGCGATCCTCTCCCGACACGGTCTAGGGACGACAAACCAAGCCGCTCACTCCTTCGCCCTCGGGCACATCGAGACCTGCCTGGCCTCCGGGCAAGAAGCCACCGTGCTCGAAGGTCTGCAGGCCATCGGTGAGCTTAACGATGCACGCCAAGCCTTGAGGCTACGGGAGCACTTGCGCTCGCAAGTGCCCGCCGTGCGCAGCGCGGCCCTGGCTGCGCTGGATGGTATGGCCGACGGCACCACGCATATCCTACTGCCGGAAATCTTGGCCATCCTACCCGTGGGTTCGGCCGCCGACCGCGCCCTGATTCTCAACATCTTTGAGCGCGTGGGTGATTCCAGTGCGCTAGTCGCGTTGCTCTCCAATGCCGGTACCTTCACCCCCTCAGAACGCCGCCACACCGAACAGATAATTTTCCGTTTCGGGGCCCGCACGGTGCCCACCCTGATTACCGTAGCGCAAAGCTCCTCGTACTCGGCCACTGCCCGCTCAGTCGGCCTGCGCGCCCTCGGCCGCCTCGCCCTGCCCCAAGCGCAACTTCTGGCTGGTCCTTTGGTGGAGCAGACCACCCGGAAAGCCTACGCGATCCTGGGCAGCGTCGTCAGCCTTTCGGCCGAGACCGAGAAACCAGGCCAGGCTGTTCTGCGTCGCATCTACTCGGATTACCTCCGGCTCGCCCGCTCGATCGTCCTCGAAAGCTTGGCCGTCGCAGGCCGCCTGCCCAACTTTGAATCGGTCTTGGCTGGCCTCGATAGCAGCCTACCCAAGGATCGGGGTTACGCCCTAGAATCCGTCGAACAAGCCTGCGACCGCGAGACGTTCAAGCTGCTGCTGCCCCTCATAGACCGGCGACCGCTCGAGGAGCAAATTGCCTTCGGTCGCGCGCACGGTCTGATCGCAAAGACCACCACCGCTGAGGTCATTAAGCGCGCCCTCGCATCCGATTCTCCCCTTGAAGCCGCTGCCGCCGCGCAAGCTGCTCACGAGCTCGATCCTGCCGGGTCTGCGGAAGTGCTCCTAGCCAAAATCCGCACGATGCAGGCCCCGGCGTTACTCGCTACCGTCTTTACGCTTTTCGCCCGCCGCTCGGCCCACCCCACGCTCGCGAGCAAGCTCACGCCGGTCGAACACGTCCACGCCCTGCTCAACTGCCCCTACCTCGCCACCGCCCAGTTGACGCATCACGAGTTCTTGGGCGAACAACTCGAATTCGTCAGGCCACCGGACGGCACGGTCATTTGCCGGCGCGGTGAACCCCTGCAGGGCGTTTGGCTCATCCGCGCTGGCACCGTGCTTGGGGCTCAGGGCTTGACCCTCCAACCTGGGGCCGTCGTCGGGGCCGAAGCCCTCCAAGGGTCCTTGGTGGCCCTAGAGACCCTTACGGCCGCTCCACACTTCACCGCTCTGTTCCTGCCCGCTGCGGCGATCCGCCGCTGCATCGAGACGTTCCCCGAGCTCGGGATCTCCCTGCTCGCCCAAGCCCCCGAAGCATGAGCACGCCTTCGCCTCGCTTCTCACTCCCCGGCTGGCTGCTCACCTGCCTGTTTTCTACTCTAGGCGTACTCATCGTCATTTATGCCGTCCACATCGACCGGAGCCTGAAAGAGTCAATCATGCAGGGCTTTGACCGAAAGCTCTTGGGGCTGTCCACGACGATGGCCGCAAATTTCGATTCCGCCGATCATAGTACGATCATCGAGACACTGCCTGTTGGCGCCCTCGCGCCCTCTGCCGACCCGGAGATATACTGGGCCTCTGATCTCGAGAAAAATCTTCTCTGGAAAATTGCCATCGATGGCTCCGCCGAGGCGACGGCCATCCCTCTGCCTGCAGGCTTTGACCATGTAGCCGCGTCCCTCGAGCCCACCGCACTCCTGCTCGGGCAAAGCAAGACGGGGGAACTGCGGCTGCTTTCTCTTGCAAACGGCAACGTCTCATCCGCCTACGTCATCGCGCCGTTCAGCGCTCTCGCCTGCGATCCGTCGAGCGCCCAGCTTTACTCCGCTGGCACCCACCTTGACCGCCTCGATCTACGCACGGGCCAGACTACCCGCATCGCCCAACTGGAGAAAAAAATTCGTAGCCTCGCGGTCGACCCGCGAGACCAAAGTCTTTGGGCCCTCAACGAGGAAGGCACCGAACTCATCAACCTAAACCCGGTCAACGCCACCGAGCGCAGTCGAGTTTCAATTGGGTCCAAAAAACCTGAGTCCGCCCCGGCAGACTGGGAGCCCAAGCAGTCGCACATCGCGGCCTTTGTCTTCGAGCCCAAATCGACCCTCCTCTTCAGCGCCGAGGCAAGCATTCTCGGTGGTGCCCGCGGCATGATCTGGATTGATCCCAAGACCGGAGAGGTGTCTGACGACGGTCTCCGCCCCAACTTTAATCGCGAACTGCGGCCGCTAAACCTACGCTACGCTCGGCATCTTCGTAACATAAAGAATAACACCAACCTGACTTTCTATTACACTCAAGTTTATGCCGGCGATTGGACCGACACCGTCTACGGAGCCGACGGCTCGATCGGGGACGATCACTCGCCCCCGCTGAGCGAAGACCAGATCCCGCTCAGCGAGGTTGTGGGCATCAAGCAGTTGATGGCAAAAGGGACTACCCACTTAACCCAAGTCAAAGCCTGGGATAAATGGGGCTTACTCAAGAGTGCGTGGGCGCCCATTTTCGGCCCCGACGGCCGCCCCGTCGCCATGGCCGGCGCTGACATCAATATCACCACGATCCGAGATGCGATCCGCCGCAGCCTGGTGATTGCGTTTCTTTTTGGTGCCCTGCAGCTCACCCTCGCCGGCGCGGTCTGCTTCGCCATCGCGCGCCAGCTCACCCGCGCCATTGCAGCGATCAAAGCCTCAGCCCTAAGCGTTGCCGCCGGCGATTACGCTCAGTCAATCCGGGTGGACCGGCCAATTGAACTCACCGCGTTGGCCGTCGATTTTTCCGGCGCTGCTGCCGACCTCGGCCGCAGCGAACAAGAGCTGGATGCTTCGGCCTCCGCAGGGCGCAAAATCCGTGAGAGTCGTGCCCTCGCAACTCGACTCGCTAGCCTAGCACCGCTAGCCGTGGTTGCCCCGGATGGTTCAGGCTGGGCCTGGGGTGCCTACGACCCCGCCGAGGCAGTACCCGCCGGCGGCGCCGTCATCGTCGGAGATCGCAGCCTTGCTTGGATCGCCGCCCCCGCCACGGATGATCCACTCGCCGCGGTCGCCCGGCGCGCCCAAGTCGCAGTCACCGCCCGAGCATTGCTGCAGAACCATGGCGCCGACCCCGTCGCGCTCGCCGCCGCCTTGGGCGCTGTGCTCGCTGACGAGACGCTCGCGTGGATTCTGCTCACCCCAACCGGCGCCCATGTGCTCTCCAACCGACCCGATCTGGTTCACCTGAGCCGCGCTCCCGCGCCTCCCCTTCGGGCGCACGAGTTCTACGCCTTGCCGCCCCTTTCGCCGGGCGAGGCGATCTTCTTGGGCTCCGCTCCATGCTCCCTAGGCGCCAACGCCGCCGCCACCTTGAGTGAATGGCGCCTTAGTCCTAACCCCACCGCGCGTTTCGTGGTAATCATTCAACCCGCCGCATGAAGACATCTGCTCCAGCTGGCTTCCATCCCACGCTACTAGAAAAGCTATGTGCGTTGCGGGCCGTCCAGCCCTTCGAGCGGCTTGAACTCGACGAGCTCACCCTCATCGCCGAAATCGCGAAACCCCACGCTTATGCCCCAGGCGAGACGGTTCACTCAGGCGGGGAACGGCTTTCTCGCGTTCTCATCGTGGTCTCCGGTGCAATTCGAGAGGGAGAAAACCAGCTCGCCGAGCGCCTCCTGGGGCCCGACTCGCTGGTTCGCAACACCCCCGTCCCACGCCTCACCGCTGATCCCGCCTCCGGCGCTCAAGTCCTCCGACTGGACCGCGGCCCCTTCTTTACGCTTCTGCGCGAATGCCCCGCGTTCACGATTGGTCTGCTAGAACTCGGCGCCGCACGCCGCTCACACCTATGACGATCCGCCGGCAAATCTTGCTGTTCGTCCTGCCCCTCTTTGTTGTCATCGGAGCTTTATCGAGCGCGTTCACCCTTTGGCTGGAGCTGAGCACCCTCCGCAAAGCCTACATCGACGGCTCCGAAGCAATCGCGATTAGTACCGCAGAGTGGATTCAGTCCGAAGATATCGCGGCCCTCCGCTCGGGCACCCCGCTTGCCCAATCACGCCTCGGTCCCATCACCGAGCGCCTGCTCGCCTGGGGCCACATCCGCCGCTTCACCCTACTGGACCCGGACACCGCCGCGCCCATCGCGGATACTGCCCCGAGCGAAGGACGCGTCGCCACGGCCAACGACCTCAAATCGCTCAAGCTCGGGGAGGTTCTCGCCCTGCCGTTCCGGACTGCGCGTGACGACTCATCCCAACGCGAGCCCAACCTCATCTGGGTCGGGCCCCGGCTCGCAGTCCTCGCGGTGGAAGTCTCCGCCGACGACTACGTGGCAACGCGCCACCGCATCATACGAGAGGCTCTCATGCTCTGGCTGCTTGTCGTCACGGTCGGCCTCGTGGTCGCGTATTTCCTTGGCGTTGCACTTAGTCGCAACTTCGCACTTTTGCGCCAATCGGTCAGCGCGATAGGTAAACCTACCTTCGAATCGATCCCGCACGCTGGCGGCGTCCAGGAGGTCGCCGACCTCGCCTCGACGTTTGCGGTCATCCACAGCCTACAGGTCGCGAGCGCCGAGCGCACTCAACGCTCGCTCTCTGATGGAGATTTCCAGATCGATCATCGAACGCTCACCGAGGTCTACCACCGGGCTCTGCCGAAACCCGGTATCTGCTCCTTGGGTTCGGTATCCGCTGCTTGGTTGCCGATCGGTACCGCACTGCCCTGCATGATCGCCGGCGTCGTTGCCACCGAGGAAAGCAAAGGGGTGGCCTTTATCGGCCTCGCGGGTTTGCCGGACGATCTTGAGGCGACTGTCCGCGCGGACGCAGCCACGCGCTTTCTTACGGCTCGCCTCGCGCGATATCCATTCGAGGAGGCCGCGCGCGAAACCGTCAGCCTGTTTCAACTCACCCGGCTTAGCCTGATGCGTTGGGATACCGCAGGGTTATCTTTCTGGTCGACCGACACGGACGGGACCGTACGCACTCAAGAATGGACGGATAGCCACATGATTTTATCCGCTCTAGGTTCCGTGAACACCGAGCGCCTCGCCATCTTCCTTAACAATTTCCCGAACCATCCACCCGCCGCCATCTTGGCAAATTTCGCACCGCTGGCTAGCATGCACGAAACCGGCGCCGTCCTGGTCCTGCGCCGCACCCGATTGAAAGACACTGAAGAGACCTCGCGGAATTAAATCACTGCGTGAGGTGATCTTTGGTCAAACATAAGCAAGCCGTGGTTCTTGCGGCCATGTGCCGTCAACAACGACCGATACTTAATACAAGCGGGTTGGCGCATCTTGCAACTGTGGCGAAACGCCTTGCCGCATCGATTATTAGACAAAACTATGCTCTACATAAATTTATGCAGCCCTCAGTCGCTATGATATTGACAGTGAATTACGATCAGTAATCACTCCCCCTCTGAGTTGCTCACCCAAGTTCCGCTAAAAACCCATGTCAACTTTGGGCTCATGGCCATCACTAGCGGATCCACCTCGGCTCGGACACGGAGAAATTCACGTCTGGAGAGTACACGTTCCTGATGAAGCGAACGTCCCTCTTGAATGGCATACGCTACTGACGCCCCAAGAGACCGAACGCTTACAGCGTAAACGAATACCTATTGACGCACGCCGCACCTTGGCGAGCCGAGCGTGCCTGCGTATTCTTCTCGGCGGTTATCTCAATATTGAACCAAAAGACTTAAAAATCACCACGACCAAAGAGGGAAAACCCATATTGGACGCGAAGGGGCAATACGCTCAAATCGAGTTTAACGTATCACATTCCGGCGAATGGATTTTATTCGGGTTTTGCCATGGACGCCCACTGGGCATAGATATAGAATACTGCCGCGAAATTGAATTTCATAGTATCGTAAGTGACTTATTTGCACCAGCTGAACAAGTGAGCTGGAACGAGCTAAATCCAGCTCAACATTCCACCGCATTCTTTTCAGCTTGGACGCGGAAAGAGGCCTATGTAAAGGCAACCGGACTGGGCCTCATGAAGCCCCTAAATAGCTTCGCGGTATCTATTGGCGATGCTTCAGAGCCAGAATTACTGTGGTGCATGGAGAACTTCAATTCATGCAAAAAATGGAGCATTATTGATCTAGACCCAGCGCCAGGATATTTTGGCGCCCTCGCAATTGAATCAACCCATAAAGAAGTGCAAACTTATGATTTCAAATATCGTTAAGGTTGCACTAGAATCTCCCCACCCGAGGAAATACGCATCGCAAAAACAATCGCCTGATCAATCAACATTTATTTCTTTTAACCAAGATATTCTGCCAAATTTCTCAAAACATTTGTGGTCGCCCCCATCTACAACCAATTAAGCCACTAAAAGTCGAGATGATGTCTAGCCAGGCCAACCTGCGTCCCCGACCTTAAGCACTTCGCTAACACTATAATAGTGAAAAAAATAATAAACAACATTACAAATAGCTGGCGTGATATTTGCGGCTGGGTGAGATTGAACTCCACCACCATTCGCAACTGCATTCTTGCGATGATTTTGCTCGGCTCTTTCTTGACCGTTTACTTTTGGCCATTTTTAAATTCGCGGGTCTTCATAACAGTCAGATCCGGCAACAGCGGTGTACTATGGCAACGCTTCTTCGGCGGCACTAATCTAGATCACACCTATCGCGAGGGCTTTCATATAATCATGCCGTGGGATCAAATGTTTATTTATAACGTAAGACTTCAACAAACGCCTCATCATATAGTAGCACTCTGCAAAAACGGCCTGCCTGTTGAATTAGAGGTTTCGATCCGGCACAGACCAAGCATCGGGAAATTAACCTTATTACACTCGGTGGTTGGCCCCAATTATATCGAGACCGTGGTCAAACCAGAGGTCGAAGCACTTGTACGCTCGGTCGTATCCCAATTTGAGCCCAACGAACTGTACACATCTGAAGGCTACATACTTAATCTAATCGTTCAAGGGGCGTTGAGCAAGCTCTCCGAGCGTTTTGTGGCACTAGATGCACTGCTCATAAAGAGGATCTCATTACCGGCAAAAGTTGCTGAATCTATTGAATCCAAACTGATCGAAGAACAACGACTATTGGAATATGATTACCGCGTAAAACAAGCACAAAAGGAGGCAGAGCGCAAGTGGTACGAAGCCCAAGGTATCCTCGAGTTTCAAAGGGCAGTCGCATCAGGCGGATCATTCCGAGATTACCTTCGGTACACCGGTATACAGGCAACAGTTGAACTTTCCAAATCAAACAATGCTAAAATCGTAGTTATGGGCGGTGGCGAGAGCAATGGCCTACCGCTTATCCTGAATCTTCCTTCGGATGAAGCCGAGAGAAGAGCCGAGGATAGCATACTCAATCAATCGCTGATGAGGGAAAAAACCCCGAACTCAACAACGGTGCCTCCGCCTCAAAAGACTGAAATAACACCCCCTACCCCTGCTCCACCTCCAAATATCCCGCCGCCTAGCTATCCGATAAAGCCGGACGCGGGCGGACCAAATTCCACCACACCCAAAGATAGCGCTCCCCAACCAAAAAACACGGAGTCAAGCCCGCAGACTAAGCCCACCACTCCATGAGTAAATTCATAGACACCACTCATCAATACTACAAGTTTTGGAGAGGGCCTAGTCTCGCAATTGTTTTTAGCATTTTAACGGCTAGCTTGTTGACGGGTTGCGGCCAGAAAATTGAAACCGACCAAGAGCTAAAACCTGCGCATTGGAAACATCTTCATGCCTTACCTAAACCTAAAGAGGCTCTATCCCAAACCTTCCGCGTGTTAATATGGAGAGACTACCTTGATCCCGAAATTATAGCGTATTTTGAAAAAGCTTATGGCACCAAAATCGAAATCACATACTTTGAGAGCAACAAAGAGCTAAAAAATATATTCGCCAGAAACCCGGATGATTTCGATCTTCTGATGCCAAGCGATTATGTGGTGGATAAATATCGCAAAATCGGAAATTTGATCGCACCCATACGGAAAGAAAACATTCCAAACCTCGGACATATAAGCCCGATACTATTTCAATCTACATATGATCCCGAATTGGTTTATTCCGTTCCCATGTTTTACTCCTCCCTTGGAGTGAGTTTTAATTCAAAAAAAGTTGACCACATTCCCCGTAATTTTTCACTTCGAGCTAAAAGCAATAGAGAAAATTTGCTATTGCATGGCTACAGAGCGATGCTGGATGAGCCGAGAATTTCATTATCAGCAGCCCTGCTAGACGATGGGGTTGACCCAAACAAACCAACCTTAAAACAACTGACCGATGCCGCTGAACGTATTATTCGGGACTCCAACGAACTAGGAACCATTTATTTGGCTGACGAACTCTCAGAGCGTTTAGGAAAAAACGAAATTATGTTGGCCGTAGATTGGAGCGGTTCAGCTGCCTCTGCTTTTCAAGCCAATCCAGCTATCCGCTTTGTACTACCCGAGGGACCAAAATACCTGTCGATAGACAGCTTTGTAATACCGCTAAGCAGCAAGAATCGCTATACAGCCGAGTTCTTTATAAATTTCCTACTAATACCGGAAATTTCCGCCGGCTTAACAAACTACAGTTATTTCGCCAATTCAAATAAATCATCCCACCCCTACATCATGCGAGAGATTCTCCTAGGGCCAGCGTATATTGAACCCCCCACCAATAGCCGCATGTTCTTTGCAGACCTTGGTGACATGGATGAGGATTTCGAGATCGCTTGGTCAAAAGTAAAGAACGCAAGCACTGTAGTGAAAGCCAAAGTTCCCGATCTATTAAAGCATAATGAAGCAGCTATCGATCAACACGAACGCAAGCGCTGAATCACATCGCGATCCAACAGCACTAAAACTGCCCTTCGGCGTTTAGCGGCGCCTCTTGGCGTTATTGTTAGATTCACACGAAACACCCCGGCGAGCTTACTTCGGACGGCTTGCTATAAGCCTATTCGCAAAGAATAGCCCCTAAAAGATCCCCTCAACAAGCGCTGATCTTGCGACCTAGCCCAATTGATGCCGCAACCAAATACAACCTACACTCCAGTTCATCCATGAGCGAATGCTTACCACAAATGTCTCACTTAAACTTTCCGAAGACTACACGCGGGATGAAAATAAAGATGTGCCGATTGGATCATTCCTTCAGCTGAAGGTGATATTGGGTTAGAGCTTCTAAATTTATCTCCCCGAAATTTAAATATGAAAAAGTTCATCAATTTCATCCGCACCGAATCGCCTGAATTTCGCGGATTCATCGTGTTGATGTCCATTTTTTCGGGCATCGTGAACGGTTTCTCCGTTAGCTTGGCGATTGGCGCAGCCAAAAAACTAGAACCTGGAACACTTCAAATTCGTGAGTTTTTGTTGTTTAGCATCTGCCTCATTACATTCTGGCTTTCCAAACAATATGTGCTCAACCGCACGACCATTATAGTTGAGGGCATCATTCGCGACGTCCGAATGCGCATCATGCGGTCTATCCGTACGACCAACCTTATGGTGTTCGAGAAAATGAACCGCGGGCGCATCTACTCTGTTCTTTCCACAGAGACGATGACCTTATCGCTATCCGCTGGCGCGGTCATTAACGCGACCTCATCGGCATTCATGCTTGTTTTTGTCATAATTAACATCGGGTTTCTTTCTGTACACGCCCTTGGCATCACCTTACTGTTCATCACATCCGCCGTATATTTATATATATTAAAGAGCAAAACGGTCAACACCGAACTAGCGGCGGCCAGTCGACTTGAGAATGAGTTTTTCGACAGCCTCAATGGCTTGTTATACGGCTATAAAGAGTTGAAAATTAGCCGCGCCAAAAACACGGATTTTTTCAATGCCGACCTATGGAGTGTCATAAGCAACACTGCCATCCTCCGCATCAAAACCGGCAAAACCATGAACCAATCGGTTCTTATTGGTCAAAGCTTCCTGCTATTCACAGTGGCAGGCGTCCTTTTTCTTCTACCTAACATCAACCCCGCAGACGTAGCGATAGTCGTGCCCGTAGTCGCTCTTGTGCTCTTTGCGGCAGGCCCGATCGGAGATGTGGTTGTAGCTATACCCGCACTTGCCCGAGCCGGTGCTGCAATCGATAATGTCTACAAGCTAGAAACTGACCTCAAGGAAAGTCAAAACGAGATAGAGATTTTTGCTGAGAACCAACCCATCCAAGACGAACCGTTCCAGTCTTTAAGCTGTAAGGATATTGCGTTCAGCTACCCCCTCCAACCCGGCAACAACACCAAGGGATTCCAACTGGAACCGTTCGATTTTTCGGTAAAAGCCGGTGAAATAGTATTCATCGTAGGTGGTAATGGCAGCGGCAAGTCCACCTTCTTGAAGCTGCTAACCGCCCTTTACGAACCTTCTGCGGGACAGATTACTTGGAATGGCCGTAAGGTCGGTTCAGATCGCCTAGCTTCATACCGCAACCTCTTCACCCCAATTTTCGGAGACTTCCATATTTTTAAGCGCATACTCGGCGTACCTGATCTAGACGAAAACCACGTGCGGGAGCTTATCGCCCGGATGGATCTGGTCGGGAAAACTGACATCAAAGACAGTCGCTTAACCCAAACAGATCTCTCCACCGGTCAAAAAAAGCGCCTAGCGATGATCCTCGCCATGCTCGACAATCGCCCCGTTTACATCTTCGACGAGTGGGCAGCCGATCAGGACCCAAATTTCCGTCGATTCTTCTACACCGAGCTTCTGCCGGAAATGAAAGCAGCCGGGCATGCGATCGTAGCCGTGACTCACGACGACAGCTACTTCAAGTACGCCGACCGCGTTTTGAAAATGGAGTACGGACGCTTCCTTCCCGGAGATCATCACACTAAAGCATTTACTGAATAGATTTTCGCTTAAATAGCGGATTGTGGGGCCTTAAGAATAAAATCTAGGTACACCAGCCGCGGTGAGGCCAAATACCACCTCGATAACTATAGCGCGTCTAACCCAACACCCGCCGCAATTCCGCAGGCTCCACCACGGGCAACTGGCACGTATAGTCTTCACACACATAAGCTGCGGCCCGGCCCGCCAACGGCTCCATCGGCGCCGTCCATGGCAAGGTTGCGTACGCTCGCACCAAGGTGCGACGCGGCCCAAATTTTTCATGAACCACCGCCGCTAAAGCCCGAAAATCTTCTGCCGCTGGATCGCCCGCTAGCACCACGTGGCGGGGTGGCAGGAAGGCCAACTCCAACGCGCACAACAACTGAGGCAAACCCTGTGGCGAGCCGGTCCACTGCGCCCGCAACGCCGCCACGGTAGCAACCCCGCGCCGGCGATAATTGGCCTGCGCTGACTGATCGCCGATCATCGCCCCCAGACGAGAAAGATTCATCGCTGCGACCGAACTCGGGGCCGGCTCGGCGCCGTCGTAATCTTCCTTCAGCCGCACGACGATATCCCGCGCACCCGCCGCAGAGGAAAAATAGCCGCCCTCCGCTTCGTCCCAAAACAAGCGATCCATCGTCGCCTGCAACCGCTCCGCCCAACGCAGCCAGCGCAAATCAAACGTCGCCTCATACAAATCGAGCAGCCCTTGCACGAAGCACGCGTAATCTTCCGCAAAGCCTTCGCTCGCCAAGCGTCCGCCACGCCACGAGCGATACAACACCTCGCGCGTTTCATCGTAAAGTTCCCGGGCGACAAATTCCGCCGCGCGGAGGGCCGCCGCGAGATAACGTTCCTCTCCGAGCACCTGCGCGCCGCGCGCCAACGCCGAAATCATCAGCCCGTTCCACGCCGTGATGACCTTGTCGTCGAGCAAGGGGCGCGGCCGCGCCGCCCGCACCGCCTTCAATTTCTCCAGCGCCGCCTGCAACCGGTTGCTGGCCTGCTCGGTCGTCAGTCCGGCGAGCCGCGCCGACTCCGCCAACGGCCGCACCTGTCTCAAAACATTTTTCCCCTTCAGCTCCCCCTGCGGATCAATCTCCGCCGGGACATTGCCCTCCGCCTTCACCCCGAAGTGCCCGCCAAAAAACTCCGCGTCTCCGCCCAACACCGCCACGATCTCCGTCTGGTCCCAACCGTAAAACGCACCTTCCTTCGCGGTGGCCTGGGCGTCCCGCCCAGTAGCATCCACCAACGAGTCCGCATCCTCCGCCGAGAAAAATTCCCCGTCCGTCCCCGTGAGCCGCTCCGCCACGTAGGCGAAGATATCACGCGCCATCCAGGCGTAGCGTTCGTCTCCGCTCGCCTGTTTCATCTCGAGCGCGTTCAACGCGATCTGCGCCTGGTCGTAGAGCATTTTCTCGAAATGCGGCACCGCCCACGCCGGATCGACCGCGTAACGATGGTAGCCGCCGCCCACGTGATCGTGGAGTCCTCCCTGCGACATGTTTCGCAACGTGTGGCCCGCCATCTCCAGCGCCGCCACGCCCAGCTCCGAAGTCACGCCTTGTTGGGCCGCACAGCGAAACAGGAACGCCAAATTGCTCGCCCTAGGAAATTTCGGGGCACCGCCAAAGCCGCCGCAGTCCGCATCGAACGTCTCGTAGAAAAACTGAAACCCTTTTTCGAAAGCCTCTCCCGCCGCCTCCGCGAGATCTGCCTCCGCCGCGCGCTCGGCTGTCGGTTTTCGGCCCTCAGCTTTCTCCCGCAATTCCCGCAACACCCGCTCGCTTTCTTCGATCAGCTTCGGCCGCTCCTCCCGCCAACCGCGCGCGATCGCCCGCAACAACGTCGCAAAACCCGCCCGCCCCGGCCGGTCGTGCGGCGGAAAATGCGTCCCGCCGAAAAAGGGCTTCAGCTCCGGCGTGAGCCAAGCCGAGAGCGGCCAACCGCCATGCCCAGTCAGCGCCTGCACATAGGTCATGTAAACCTTGTCCACATCCGGGCGCTCCTCGCGGTCCACTTTGATCGCGACAAAGTGCTCGTTCAAAAGCGCGGCCGCCGCTTCGTCCTCGAACGACTCGTGCGCCATCACATGGCACCAATGACACGTCGCATAACCGATGCTCAAAAAAATCGGCTTCTCCTCGGCCCGCGCCCGCGCGAATGCGGCCTCGCCCCACGGGAGCCAATTTACCGGGTTGGCGGCGTGCTGCAGCAGGTAGGGCGATTTTTCGAAAGCGAGCGCGTTGGGCATGACGGAGGTGAAATCACGAAACGTCCGAAACACACGAAAACAAAAAAGGAGCGCCGCTACCGGAGCTCCCTTTGCCCTCAAAAGCCGGCGAAAAAACCGCCGGCATTTTCCTCCGCTTACGTTCTTACTTCCCGAGGACCCAGTTGAAGATCAACGGCACCACGATCGTCGCGTCGCTCTCGACGATGAACTTCGGGGTCGAACCCCCGAGCTTGCCCCAGGTGATCTTTTCGTTGGGCACCGCGCCCGAGTAGCTGCCGTAACTCGTGGTCGAGTCGCTGATCTGCGCGAAGTAACCCCAGAGCGGCACACCGTCACGGCCGAGGTCTTGATGCAGCATCGGCACCACGCAGATGGGGAAATCGCCCGCAATGCCGCCGCCGATCTGGAAGAAGCCGATCGAGCCTTCGCCGTTCTTCATGAGCTTCGCCGTCTGCGTATACCACTCGGCCAACCACGTCATGTATTCGATGCCAGTGCGCACGGTGTGCACGTTCTTGATTTCACCCGTGACGACGCGGCCGGCATACATATTGCCGAGCGTAGCGTCTTCCCAACCCGGGACGATGATCGGCAGGTTCTTCTCGCAGGCGGCGAGCATCCAGGAATTTTTCGGGTCGATCTGGTAGCTCTTCTTGAGCTTACCGCCGCGCAGAATTTTATACATGAACTCATGCGGGAAGTAGCGTTCGCCCGCCTGATCGGCCTTGGTCCACTCGTCGGCCACGACCGCCTCGATGCGGCGCATGGCTTCCATTTCGGGAATGCACGTGTCGGTCACGCGGTTCATATGGCGCTCGACGAGCTTCACCTCGTCCTCGGCGGTGAGGTGGCGGTAGTTCGGCACGCGCTCGTAGTAATCGTGGGCCACGAGATTAAAAATGTCCTCCTCGAGATTCGCGCCGGTGCAGACGATGGCGTGGACCTTGTCCTCACGGATCATCTCGGCGAGCGAGATTCCAAGCTCCGCCGTGGACATGGCGCCGGCGAGCGTGACCAGCATCTTGCCGCCGGTTTTGAGGTGGGTCTCGTAGCCCTTGGCGGTGTCGAGGAGCGCCGCCGCGTTGAAATGGCGGTAATTCTGCGCGATAAATTGGGAAACCGGGCCCTTTTTGGCGGCGAGAGCCGCATTGATGTCTTCCGGGCGTTTGGTCTGGCGTTTGGCTTTCATAAAGTTGTGGGGCGAGAAATAGCGGGGCGGTGAAAGGCAACGCCACGAAAAAATCTTCGCTTCATCCGCCTCGTTCCGTTCCCGTCGCCCGTCCGCATGGTCGCCGCCTTCCTCACCACTCTCTTTTTTTCGCTCTCAACGATCTTCGCCAATCGCAGCCTGCGCGCCGTCGGCGCCACCCGCGCCAACCTCGGCCGCCTCCTCTTCGCCGCTCTCGTGCTCGGCGCGTATGCCCACCTGTTCGGCGGCGGCCTCGGCGGCTCCGGTCGCGACTGGCTCCTGCTCAGCGGCGTCATTGGCATGGGCTTGGGCGATCTTGCGGTCTTTGCCGCGTTGCCGCTTCTCGGCTCCCGGCTCACCGTGTTGATGACGCAGTGCCTCGCCGCACCTTTGGCCATCGTCGCCGAGTGGCTTTGGCTCGGCACCGTGCTCACCGGCACGCAACTGCTTTGGGGGTTCGTGATCCTCGGCGGCGTGCTCGTCGCGTTGCTGCCTTCGCGTTCAAGTCCGCCCAAGGTCACCATTCGCCCGATCGGTTTTCTCTTCGGCTTCCTCGCCGCCTGCGGCCAAGGCTTCGGCGCTGTCGTCAGCCGCAAAGGCAATGCCCTCACGGCTCTCGCCGGAGAACCCATCGACGGTCTCACCGCCGCCTACCAACGCATTCTCGGCGGTCTCGCCATCACCCTCATCTGGCTTGCCGCCCGCGCCCTGCTCAGCGCCAAGCCCTCCGCCCCCACGCCACCCGAGGCCCCGCCGCCGTGGCGCGCCTACCTCTGGATTCCCGCCAATGCCGGTTGCGGCGCCATCATCGGCGTCAGTTGCTACCAATGGTCCCTCGCCACCACGCCAAGTGGCATCGTGCTCCCCATCGTGGCCTGCACGCCCCTCGTTATCATCCCGCTGAGCTACTGGTTGGAGAACGAACGCCCCACCCGCCGCTCCTTGCTCGGCGGGATCATCGCCGTCGCCGGTTGCATCGCCCTCGCCCTCGCCCGTTGACGCCAACTATCACCCAAAAAGTGACTTTTTCGCGCAGCTCAACCGCATCATTGACGACCCCGCGCGGCCTAGGGTTTGCTGCGTGGTTCTCATGCTCACCATCGCCGACGTTTCCAAGTCCTACGGCACCCGCGAACTCTTTTCCGAAGTCTCGCTCTTCATCGCGCGCACCGATCGCCTCGGCCTGATCGGTCCCAACGGCGCGGGCAAGTCCACCTTGTTCGGCCTCATCCTCGGCGAGGAAAAACCCGACACCGGCACCATCGAATGGGAGCGCGGCGCCGATTTCGGCTACCTACCGCAGGAGAGCGCCCCCGCCGGTGATGAGACCATTCTCCACATCGCGACGAGCGGCAAAAAACTCGAGCCCACCGACGACGATTACGACATCGACTACACCCTTGAGCCCCGCGCCAAAAAGATCCTCGCCGGCCTCGGCTTCAAAGAGGGCGACGCGCTGAAGCTCGCGAAAACGTTCTCCGGCGGCTGGGTCATGCGCGCCCACCTCGCCCGCCTCCTCGTCGCCGAGCCCGCCCTCCTCCTGCTCGACGAGCCGACCAACCATCTCGATCTCGAGGCCCTCCTCTGGTTCCAAGAATACCTCACGCGCTACCCGGGCGGCCTCGTCGTCATCTCCCACGATCGCGCCTTCCTCAACGCCCTCTGCACCGGCATGCTCGAACTCCGCGCCGGTTCGCTCCACTACTACCACGGCAACTACGACAATTTCCTCACGGAAAAAGAAGCCCGTAAATCCCAGCAAGCCGCCGCGTTCAAGACCCAGCAACGCGAGATCGCCCATCTCCAGGTGTTCGTCGATCGCTTCGGCGCCAAGGCCTCCATGGCTTCCCGCGCGAAGTCCAAAGAGAAGCAGATCGAGCGCCTGAAAGAGGCCGCCGTCGAGGAACCCACCGAGGAGCTGAAGAAAATGAACTTCAAGTTCCCGCAGCCTCCGCGCTCCGGTCTGAAGGTCATCGAGCTCGAGCACGTCCAGCAGGCCTACGGCGACTTCGTCGTCTACAAAGACCTCAACTTCACCGCCGAACGTGGCCAGGGCATCGTCCTCATCGGCCCCAACGGCGCCGGCAAGTCCACCCTGCTTAAAATCCTCGCCGGCGTCATTCCGATCCAAGGCGGCACCCGCGAGCTCGGCAGCAACGTCGTCCCCGGTTACTTCGCCCAGAACCGGCTCGATAACTTGAATCCCGACGCGACGGTTTTCGAGAACGTGATGGAACTGCGCACCAACGAAAACCAGCTCACCGAGCATCAGGCCCGCGCCATCCTCGGCGCTTTCCTCTTCCGCAAGGACGACGTGCACAAGCCCGTCTCCGTCCTCTCCGGCGGCGAGAAAACCCGCCTCGCCCTCGCCCGCATCCTCGTGAAGCCGCCGAATCTCCTCCTCATGGACGAGCCGACGACCCACTTGGACATCCAGTCGATCGACGCCTTGGTCCACGCGCTCAAGAGCTACGAGGGCACGCTCATCTTCATCTCCCACGACGTCCACTTCATCAAGACGCTCGCGAAAAACGTGCTTCACGTCCACAGCGGGAAACTCACGCCTTACGCCGGTAACTACGACTACTACCTCGACAAGTCCAAGTCCACCGACGCCCGCGCCGCGCTCACCTCCGGCCTCTCCGACAGCCGCCCCAAACAAGCCGCCGCGCCCGCCAAAACCACCACGCCCGCCGCCGCTCCTTCCGCGAAGAAAGCCACGCCCAACGAAATCCGAAAATTCCGCGAGGAGGTCGGCTTGCTGGAGAAAAAAGTTTCCGAACTGGAAGCGAAACAGTCCGAAATCACCGGCGCCCTGGAAGATCCCGCCTCCTACACCGACAAAGGTAAATTCCACCACCTCAACCGCGAGCTCAGCGCTGTCGTCGACCAACTCGCCGCCGCCACCGCCGCCTGGGAAACCGCCGCGACGAAGCTCGCCGAGATGGAGAAGTAAAGTAGGGCACAGTCTTCGACCCGCCCTCCGGTCCACGCATCAGACCGGCGCTTACCCGATCACCTCATCGATCAACTGCGGCGTCGTGCCCGCCACGTCGCCCACCACGATCGCACGCGCAATCATCTCCCGTGCCGCCGCCAATCCCGCTTCGTCGTTCGCGTGGATCACGCACAGCGGCCCACCGGCCACGACGCGCTCGCCCACCTTCAC
Organism: Opitutaceae bacterium; assembly: GCA_044356555.1. GTDB lineage: Bacteria > Verrucomicrobiota > Verrucomicrobiia > Opitutales > Opitutaceae > Tous-C4FEB. The sequence continues at coordinate 99,495 of JBIKWB010000006.1, forward strand.
AAGGTCGCTAAATCCGACCGCGTGATCAACGCCGTCCGCCGCCTTCACGCGGCCTGCGCCGAGCCGCAACGCCGCGAGCGCCACGCCCATCGCGTTGACGTCCTGCACGAAGCCCGCCCGCGGCGCCGCCAACGCGACTTTGAATTTCGCCTGCGGCAACCGCTCCGGCTCGTCCACCACCCGCGCGTCACCACCCTGCGCGGTGATCATCGCCCGTAGTTTTTCCAGCGCCGCGCCTGACAAAATACTTCCCTCCAACGCCGCCCGCGCCTCGGCCGCCGTCCGCGCCACACCCGCCAGCACGAGCATCTGCTCCCCGAGCGCATAAGTGACCTCCATCGTATCGGCCGGTCCGCGGCCGCGCAGGCACTCGATCGACTCGATCACCTCGAGAGCATTGCCGACGTTGCGCCCGAGCGGTTGCTCCATCGCCGTCATCACCGCGCGCGTGGGCTTGCCCATCGCCGTCGCGACCGAGACGAGCGCCCGCGCCAGCTCCCGCGCCTTCGCCTTGTCCTTCATGAAGGCACCGCGGCCAAACTTCACATCCAGCACGAGCACGTCGATGCCCTCCGCGAGTTTCTTCGCGAGAATGCTGCCGCAGATCAGCGGAATGCACTCCACCGTCGCCGTCACATCACGCAGTGCGTAAAGTTTCTTGTCCGCCGGCGCCAACTCCGCCGTCTGACCGATCAACGACAGTCCGATCTGCTCCAGCTCGGCGCGATACTCCGCCATCGAAAGATTCACCCGAAAGCCGGGAATCGATTCCAACTTGTCCAACGTGCCACCCGTATGCCCGAGTCCGCGCCCGGAAATCATCGGCACCGCCACCCCGCACGCTGCGACCATCGGCGCGAGATGCAGCGAAACCTTGTCGCCCACGCCACCCGTCGAGTGCTTGTCGGCCTTGGGCAACTTCACGCTACGCAGATCCGCCACGACACCGGAGTTCATCATCGCCTCGGTGTAGAGCGCGGTCTCCTCCGGTGTCATGCCCCGCAGGTAAATCGCCATAAGCAATGCCGAGAGCTGATAATCTGCCCAGGAACCATCCGTCGCCCCGCGCACAAACGCCCCGATCTCCTCGCGGCTCAAGACCTCACCGTCGCGCTTCTTCGCAATAATATGTTGGGGAAACAGCATCACCGACCCCAACCCGCTCACCCGTCAAAGGCAACCGTGCAGGGGTGCGCGGCTCCACCCGTTCCATCGCATTCGCCAGACCTCTCTGCCCGCTATTGCCATCCGTTAAATGACAATTGCCGGGTCGCCGTAGGCCCGCTCCACCTTTGCGATGCGCACGTGATACTCGGCATACCACGAGGCTTTCCCGCCGGCCTGCGCTCGCTCGTGCTCGGTGTGGCGCTTCCACGCGAGGATCGCCGCCTCGTCGCGCCAGTAACTCACGGTGATCCCGACGCCGTCGGCGCCCCGGGCGCTTTCGATGCCGAGAAATCCATGCTGCGTCGCGCCAAGCTCAACCATGCGGTCGGCCATTGCGCCGTAGCCGTGGTCTCCTTCCGTGCGCTTCGAGGTAAAGATGACCGCATAATAGGGCGGCTCCGGCGTGCGTGCGAGGGCGTTGGGCGGGATGCTCATAACCGAGCCCTCTTCAAGACCAACATCGAGCCCGTGCCGACGAAATACTCGTAATTCACATGGACGACATCGCTCGCGATGCCCACCTCACTCAAATCCGCCCGCAAAGCCGCCAACTCCGGGTAACGCCGGCCGCCGCACCCGCACACCGGATGAATGCGCTCGCCGCCCGCGCTTACCCACACGAGCTCACCGCACGCCGCCACGTGTCTCACGAGATCGAACCGCCGCGCGTAGGCGAAAAGCAGCAGGCACCGGCATTACCCCTATCTACCTGAGCATTTTCGCGTAATCGAGCTGCACGTGCGTCGCGAGTGTCGCCACCGGACACCCATAGAGCCAATCCGACGCGCCCGCATCGACCCCGAGCTTAACCAATCCGCTTCCAGCCGCCGCCGCTCGGTCGACTCGACGGATGACTCGGCCGGCACGCTGGCAGCCAGAATATAGCGCGGTCCTCACTTTAACCGGAGTGCATTGGGTAGCGGAAAAGTTGAGTGGAGATGGGTTCATGGGAGCACGTCACCCTCGTCAGAAGCTCTCGTCTAAAGATGCACCCAGGGTTCACCCCGCCCTTGCCGTGGTTGGAACTGAATTTCCAAAACATTGACGGCCTCGCCGCGATTCGCGCGACGCTCCTTTGCGGTTCTCCCGCGCCTTTCCCCAGGTCATCACGCACCCGTTCGTCGCAACGATGAACCGGTCTTCGCCCCGGGACCTACGTCAACTTGGCAAAAATCGGCACAGCCGGATCTGGCTCCACAGAAGCCGTCGCGTGTGCCTCCACCCCACCGGCGCTCTCCCTTGCCACCAGCTTCTGCTCCCGCTCGGCGACCTTCGCTTCCCGTTCGGCCACGGCTTGCGCCCGGCGCCGCACCACGGCCGTTTCATCGCGCAACGCAATCCGATCCCCGCGCAAGTGCGCCTGCTCCGATTCGAGCAGCTCGCGGGCGCGGATCAATTTGTCCCATTCCACCTGGAGCGCGCCCGCGTCTCCGGTGAACGGCGCCCGCGTCGCGGTCTTTACCCGCACCGGCACTTTCGGAGGCTGCGTGGCTTGCCGCTTAACCTTCGCCGCATCGATCTCCGCCTGCATCGCACGCAGACGTTTCTCGAGGACCCGCAGATTCGCTTCGGTTTCGCGCAAGTGGGCCAAATCGGCGTCGAGCCGCGCCCGTTCTTCCGCGAACGAAAGTTTTCCGACCACCGGCGCCGCCAACAACGGCGCCCGCGTGGCCCCGCGGCCACGTCGGCCGCTTCCGCCTTGCGAAGATGACAATTCGGTCATGTCAGGAACGAAAACCGCCCCGCCCCGCATGGCAACGATACAGCCTGCTTCTACGCACTCTTCCCATATCGCGCCGGCGCCACCGATGCGCTTCAAGCGCGGAAAATCACATCCTCCCGATTGAACATCCGCACCGTCACAGCCAATGCCGCCGCCGCATACACGCTCGTCGAACCGAAGATGATCGCGATGTAGCCCCAATTCCAGACGCCCGAGAGCATCTCTTTGCAAACCAGCGACAGATTCAAAATCGGCACGAGCGCGGTCTTCGCGCTCAATTCAACTCCCGGCAGCATTCCGATCATCGCCGGCAAAATGATCACAAAAATCAGCGGCGCGACATAGCTCTGCGCTTCCTTGTAACTCTTCGCAAAAAGCGAAACCGCCAACAACACCGCCGCGAAGAGCACGGCCACGGGCGCAATCATCGCAAATACGCCCAACACCCCCACCGGATCAATGAACGGAATGAACCCCGAACCTGAACTTGCGCCGGCCGCACCGCCGGACATCGCCCCCATGCCTTTGCCCGCACTCATCAAATTGCCCCCGATCAAGATGGTCAGGGTCATCGAGGCGAGCGAGAGCGCGATCGTCGCCAGCGAACCGGTCAACACCATCAGGAATTTGCCGAGCACAATGTTGAGTCGGTTCACCGGGCTGCACAGCAGCGTCTCCATCGTGCCCCGCTCCTTCTCCCCCGCCGTGAGATCGATCGCGGGATACATCGCTCCGGTAAAGCACAGCATGATGATCAGGTAGGGGATGAAGCCTCCGACGATGTTACCGCCGACTTTTTCGGGCGGGGCGACATTTTGCCGCGTGGTCTCAAAGGGCTTGATCAACGCCAAGGGCAGCCCGCGATCCGCCAACCGCGCCTCCACGGTCTTCTCGCGAAACGCGCGCAGGAATTTCTCTACTTCGCTCGCGCCCATGCCGGACTTCATCTCTCCCTCGTAGTGAAAAATCGTCACGGCTTTCACTTCGCCCGCCCGCAAAGCGGTCTCGAAACCCGCCGGCAATTCCACGGCCACCCGCACCTTTTTCTCTGAGATCAACGTCTTGAAATCACCGGCCGGCTCGATCACGCGAAACCGCTTATCGTCCTTGATCGCCCTGACCAAACCGGGCGAATCCGCGCCGCCCACGATGACGATCGACGTCGCCTCGTCCCGGGCCTGCTTGACGACCTTCGTCATCACCGCGCCCGCGCCAAAAAAAAGACCCGGCATCACCAGCGTGGGCACGACGATCGTCGAGATCAGCGTGCGCCGGTCGCGCAACGAGTCGCGCAGCTCTTTCAGGTAAATCGTAACAATATGGTGCCAGTTCATAGGGGGATTCTCCGTTGCTCAGATCTTTGCCGCCGCCGTCAGAGCCGCCTCGCCACCGACCGCCTTGACGAAAATTTCCTCCAGGTCGCGTTCGGCGAACCGATCCTGCAATTGCGCGAGCGTCCCCTCGGCGACGAGCCGGCCGCCGTGGATGATGCCGATCACGTCGCAGAGTTTCTCCACTTCGCTCATGACGTGGGTGGAATAGATCACGGTCTTACCGCGCGCCTTGCAGTCACGGACGAATTTCACAATCGCCCGCGCCGTCATCACATCGAGTCCAAGCGTCGGTTCGTCGAAAATCATAACGGCCGGATCATGGATCAACGTGCGGGCGATCGACGTTTTCTGCTTCATGCCGGTGGAAAACTTGTCGCAGCGCCGGTCGAGGAATTCGTGCATGTCGAGCTCGTCCGCCAGCCGCTTCGTGCGCGTGCGCACTTCGGCAGGCGCGAGATCGTTGAGCGCGCCGAAATACGCGATCATCTCCCGCGCCGTGAGACGGCCGTAAAGCGCGGTCGAGGCGGCGAGGAAGCCGACGTTCGCCCGTACCTTCTCCGGTGCCGTCGTCACATCGTGCCCGGCGACCACCGCCGATCCGGTCGTGGGCTTGAGCAACGTGGCGAGCATCCGGAGCGTGGTGGTCTTGCCCGCCCCGTTGGCCCCGAGCAGTCCGTAGATCTGGCCCGGCGCGACTGAGAAAGAGACATCGTGGGCGGCAAAAATCTCGCCGCGCTTTTTGTCGCGGAACGTTTTGGTGAGAGAGCGGGCTTCAATCATGGGGAAATCAGGTTGGATGGTGAACTGCCGACGGAACACACGGAATACATGGAAAACAATTCGATGGATAATTCTTCCGTGTAGTCCGTGTGTTCCGTGGGCAAAAAAATTCAGAGACTCATCTGCTCGCGAAACTCTTGGGCTTGTCGGCGGCTCAGTTCGACTTTCGCCCCGCCCTTGAGATGGACCAGCAGGCCGCCGCTGAACCAAGGCTCGATTTTTTCGACCCAAGCGAGATTGATGATCTGTCGCCGATTCGCGCGGAAGAAAAATTTGGCGTCGAGCCGCTCCTCCATCGCGTTGAGCGACCGAAAAAGCTGGGGCTGCGCATCGGCGAAATGGACGCGCGTGTAGTTCCCCTCGCTTTCGAGCAGCCGAATCGTCCTTACCTCGACGAACCAGCAGCGGTCGCCCTCGCGCACAAATACCTTGTCCTCGTTGCCCAGCTGGCCGGTCGGAGCTGCTGACGGCGCACAGCCCGGGCGATCTTCCAACCGGGCGACCGCCGTCGCTAGCCGCGCCGGGTCGACGGGCTTGAGCAGATAGTCGAGCGCGTTGAGCTCAAACGCCTTCACCGCAAACTCATCGTGGGCGGTGGTAAAAATCACCCGCGGTGCGGGCGGCTCGAGCGACTCAAGCAACTCCAGACCGGTCTCACCCGGCATCTGCACATCGAGAAACACCAAATCGGGCCGCACGCTCCCGATCAATTCACGCGCCTGCTTGGCGGTGCTCGCCTCGCCGACGATCGCGATGTGGGGAAAGGCCGAGAGCAGCCGGCGGAGTTCGTTTCGCGCCAACCGTTCGTCGTCGATCAACAGGGTTTTCACGTGGCGGCGGGTCGAAGTGGGATCAACGCTTCGGCTACCACGACCGCCGGTGACAGCGCGCGCAATTCAAGCGTCGCCCGCTCGCCGAACAACAACCGCAGCCGCTCGCCGGCATTGCGCAGGCCCAGACCGGTCGAGGCTTCACGGCGCACGACTGTCATCGTGGGCACCGCGACCGAGATCGACGGAAGTGAACCGGGATTGGTCACCTGCAGGCGCAAGAATCCCGCGTCATTTCGCGCGATGATGGCAATCTCCCCGCCTTCGGGTCGCTGGGAAATTCCGTATTTCACCGCGTTCTCCACCAGCGTCTGCAGCAACATCGGAGGCACCGGCAGGTGCAGCGTTTCCGGCGAGACATCGAGGCGCAGGCGCAGGCGCTCCTCGTGCCGCACCTGCTCGAGCGCGAGGTAATCGTTTACCACTCTCAACTCGTCTTCAAACGGCACGGTCTCGAGCTGGCTGCTTTGCAAAGAATAGCGGAGCAAGTTGGCCAACTGCGTCACGGCCAGCCGCGCCCGGGCGGGATCCTCGTCGATGAGCGCGCGGAGAGAGTTGAGAGAATTGAAGATGAAGTGGGGATTCACCTGCGACTTGAGCGCACGCAATTCCGAATCCTTCACCGCCGCCATCAGGCGCAGCCGTTCGATTTCAGAGCGGTTAAAGCGGTCGAAAAGGTGGTAGATGAAGTAACACGAGAACCACCCGAGCATCAGAATGCTGAGGTTGACCCAGTTGATGCCGAAAATGAGCCACAGACTGTGTTCGCCGTCCCATTGCTCCCGCAACAGGCCGTAACTATAGACAAAGGTGATCGCATTCCACCCCGCCGCCAACACCACGGCCGCCAACAGCACGCGGGGCAACAGCGCGCGCCAGCCCAAATCCCGCCACGCCCACCGGCGGATGAACGGCCGGAAATAATGGGTCAGCAACAGCCCCAACGTCACCATCATGACGATCATGGCCGCCGTTGTTCGCCCGTCGTGCTTGGCCCGCGGCGCACTCAGACTGATCGAGATCACCAGCTGCACCGCGAAAAAGAGTCCCCAGCCCACAGTCTGGCACAACACATAGAGCCGCATCTTGGCGCGCTCACGGCGAGCTTCGTCGTCGGGCGACGGCAAGGATGTGGTGTGGATCATTGGAACGAACCCGTTTTCACCGACCACACCAGCAGGCGAACCGCTCCTTTGGCAACGCCGCTCACTGCGACCACCGCCGCCGCTTCCGCGCGCGCAACCGACCGCCGGCCTAGAGCAGACTCCCGGCGCATTTCAAAACTTCCCGCGAGCAACCCGACGCCTCCAGATACAAAAACGGCATTCAGCGCGAGCATCATGACAAGCAGAGGTCTGAACTTCATCTCTCCACCTTAACGGTCTTCGCCTCCGCTGCCTCATCCTTCGGGATGAGCGGGCAACGCACGGGGATGAACGGCGGCTTGTCAGCTTCCGACCCCGATCTAGCCTTGAGACATGCAACCCCATGTCGTCGTCGTTGGCAGTTTTGTCCAAGATCTCACCTGGAAGTGTGCCGCCTTTCCCGCTGCGGGGGAGACGGTCGTCGGCACGTTCGTCACCGGTCCCGGCGGCAAGGGTTCCAACCAGGCCGTCGCCGCAGGCCGCGCCGGCGCCCGCACGCTGTTCGTCGGCGCCGTCGGCCGCGATGCTTTCGCTGCCGATGCGAAAAAATTCTACCGTGCGGAGGGAATCGGCGCGCGCTTCGTCGAGAAACCGCCGCACGCCACCGGCACAGCCGCAATTCTCGTCAACGCCGCCGGCCAGAACGAAATCATCGTCGCCCTCGGCGCCAATGCCGCACTCCGTCCCGCCGATGTGCCCGCCGCCGCGCTGCGCCACGCGCGCGTCGTCGTCACCCAGCATGAGACCGACCTGCGCACCGTCGCCGCCGTGGTCCGCGCCGCCCGCCGCGCCGGCGCGATCACCGTGCACAATCCCGCCCCGATGCGCCCCGACTTCGACCCCGCCCTTTTGAAACACGTCGATGTGCTCATCCCCAACGAGTCCGAATTCGCCGCGATCGTAAATCAGCTCGGCGGCGGCCAGGTGAAAAAAATCTCGTCCGACGAAGTCGGCGCGCTACCGGCGGAGCAACTTCAGGTGCTTTGCCGCGCGCTCAAAGTGCCGACGGTAATCGTCACCCTGGGCGCAAAGGGCGCCTTCGTTTCGCAAGCCGACGGCGGCACTTTGATACCGTCGCACCGGGTCAAGGTCGTCGACACCACCGGAGCCGGCGACGCGTTTTGCGGCGGCTTCGCGGCCGGACTCGTGAATTTCGACGGCGACATCCTCGCTGCCGCTCGTTTCGGCAACGCCGTCGCCGCCCTCTCAGTCACCAAGTTCGGCACCGCCCCGTCGATGCCGACCGCGCGCGAGATCGCTCGCTTTGTGCGGCGCTGAAACGTCGTTACCGACTCACGCCCCCACGGGGTGCCACGTCGTCTTGAACTCCAGCGTCTCGCGGATCGCCTCGAGACTCTGAGCGCTGTCGGCCAGCCAGTCGTGTTTATCTTCGGCCTTGCGCAGGTGCGTGCGTTTCACGCTGTCGGCGGCGCCAAGCGCGAGGGCTTTGCGTTCCTCGGCATTCACCACGGCGCTAATCGCGCGCAGGTGGGTGTGCGTCGCAAACGTGGAGATCATTTCCTTCCGGAAACCGGTGAGCAGATTGACCACGCCGCCGGGCAGGTCGCTCGTGGCGAGCATCTCGCCGAGGAGAATCGCCGGATAGGGCTGCGTCGTCGAGGCGAGCGCGACCACGGTGTTGCCGCTGGTGATCGCGGGGGCGATGAGAGAAATCAACGCGAGCAACGGCGCGTCGTCCGGCGCGATCACCCCGATGATACCCATGGGCTCGGTGACGGTGAAATTGAAATAAGGCGCGGCGACGGGATTCACGTTGCCGAGCACCTGCTCATACTTGTCGGTCCAGCCGGCGTAGTAAATCAGACGGTCCACGGTGGCCGCGACCTCGCGCGCCGCAGCCGCAGGGGTCGCGCCACCGAGCATGATCGCTTCGGCCATCTCACCGGCGCGCGCCTCAATCATCTCGCCGAGCCGATAAAGAATCTGCCCGCGATTGTAGGCCGTGCGCTTCGCCCAGCCGGGGCCGGCCTTGGCGGCCGCTTCGACGGCATTGCGCAAATCCTTGCGCGTACACTGCGGGATGTTGGCAAAAAATTCGCCCGCGAAACCTGTGATCTGGAACACGCGCGCGCTCTCGGAACGGATGAACGCGCCGCCAACGTAAACTTTCGGAGTCTTGATGATGGGAAGTCGGGCCATAAATTTAACCACGGATAGACACAGATGAACACAGATTCAGAGGACAATACGCTCCCACTCGAGTTTGGGTTTGTGGAAATTGATGATGAGACCGACGCGGAGCTTGGTTATCCGCAGATAGTTCAGCATCTGTCCGCGCTCAAAATCGGTAATCCGATCGATCACTTTGGCATCAACTATCACCGCCGCAGCCACCAACAAATCGGGCACATATTCGCTCACCTGCACGCTCTTGTAGAGAATGGGGAACCGACGCTGCTGATCGACGGCTAGAGCGCGCAGCCCGAACTCCACCACCAATGCATTTTCGTAGGGCTTCTCATGGAGACCATGCCCGAGCTCGTTCAAAACCCCAAAGGCCGAACCGATGATCGCGTGGGTCAACTCGCCCTCAGCCAGCTTGAATCCGTGTCTATCTGTGTCCATCCGTGGTTCCAATTTCAGACGAGTTTGCAGTAATCGAGCAGGCCCTGTCGGCCGCCTTCGCGGCCGAAACCGCTCTCCTTGTAGCCGCCGAAGGGCGACGTGGGGTCGAACTTGTTGTAGGTATTGGCCCACACCACGCCCGCTTTGAGCTCCGAGGACATCTTCAAAATTCGTGAGCCCTTGTCGGTCCAGACGCCGGCACTCAGACCGTAGGCCGTGTTGTTGGCCTTCTCGATCGCCTCGTCGACGGTGCGGAAGGTCAGGATCGACAGCACCGGGCCGAAAATTTCCTCACGCGCCACCCGGCTGCTCATGCTCACGCCGGAGAAAATCGTCGGCCGGAAGTAAAAACCTTTCGCCGGCAGCTTGCACGCCGGTTGAAACATCTCGCCGCCCTCTTTCACTCCGGCGGCGACGAGCCGGGTGATCTTGTCGAGCTGATCGCGCGAGTTGATCGCACCGATGTCGGTGTTCTTGTCCATCGGATCGCCCACGCGGAGGGTGCGGATACGGTTCTTGAGTTTCGCGAGCACCTTGGCCGCCACGCTCTCCTGCACGAGCAGACGCGAACCCGCGCAGCACACGTGGCCTTGGTTAAAGAAGATGCCGTTGACGATGCCTTCGACCGCCTGATCGAGCGGCGCGTCGTCGAACACGATGTTCGCCGCCTTCCCGCCGAGCTCCATCGTCATCTTTTTGTCGGTGCCCGCGAGGGCGCGCATGATGATCTTGCCCACTTCGGTCGAGCCGGTGAACGCGATCTTCGCCGGCGTGGGATGGTTCATCACCGCCGCGCCGACTTCGCCCGCGCCCGTGACAAAGTTGACGACACCCGGCGGCAGCCCGGCGTCCTGAAAAATCTCCGCGAGCTTCAGCGCCGTGATCGATGTGGTCTCGGCGGGTTTGAGCACCACCGTGTTGCCCATCGCGAGCGCCGGCGCGAGTTTCCACGCGCACATCAGCAGCGGAAAATTCCACGGGATCACCTGCCCGACGACCCCAAGCGGCGCGACCTTCCGGCCCGGCGCGACGTAGTCGAGTTTGTCCGCCCAACCGGCGTGGTAGAAAAAGTGCGCGGCGGCCATCGGTACGTCGAAGTCGCGCGATTCCTTGATCGGCTTGCCGCCGTCGAGCGTCTCCGCGACGGCGAATTCGCGTGCGCGATCCTGCAGGAGCCGCGCGATACGGTAGAGATATTTGGCGCGTTCACGGCCAGGCAGCTTACCCCAGACGCCGTCATATGCGCGTTTTGCCGCCGCGTAGGCCGCATCGACATCGGCCGGACCCGCGAGCGCGATCTCCGCGATTTTCTGCTCGTTGGCCGGATTGATGGAGTCGAAATATCTGCCGCCCTGCGGGGCGACGAACTTGCCGTCGATAAAAAGCTCATAGCGCGCCTTCAACTTCGGATCGGCCGACTCCGGCGCGGGATCGAACTCCCAGAGGTCGCCGAATATGAGTTCGGGCGCAGGGCGACCGGAGCGAACGACGGGGCGGTTGGATTTTTTAGCGGCGGTCAAAATGGGCATGGAAGAAAGGGAGTTGAGGTAGGGTCGACTCTCCGAGCCGACCGCGGACGCCTCGGAGAGGCGTCCCTACCTAGTAGGATTCAGCGGCTTCGCTGAAGTAATACGGCGCCTGGTAGGCCCCGGTCTTTTCCTTTTCGAGCTGCCGCACGAGGTCGTTGAGCAGCGAGCTCGCGCCGAACCGATAGCGGCGGTTGTTCAGCCACGCGTCGCCAAGCGTCTCTTTCACGGCGACGAGAAACGTGAGCGCCTGCTTCGCCGTGCGGATACCGCCAGCGGGCTTCATCGCAATGGCGACGCCCGTAGCGAGGTAGAAATCGCGGATCGCCTCGAGCATCACCTGATTGTTGCCGAGCGTGGCGTTGAGCGAAGTCTTGCCCGTGCTGGTCTTGATGAAATCTCCCGGGCGGATCACCCGCATCGCCAGAAAAGAGGCGGCGCGGATGTTGTCGTAGGTTTCGAGTTCGCTGACTTCCAAGATCACCTTGAGCGTCGCGTCACCGCAGGCCTGCACCACGGCCGCGATTTCATCCTGCATCTCGCCAAACTCGCCCGCGAGAAATGCCCCGCGGTTGATCACCATGTCGATCTCGTCGGCGCCGTCGGCGACCGCCGCCTTCACCTCCGCCAATCGAGTTTTCAGCGGGGCTTGGCCGCTGGGAAACGCCGTCGCAACGGAAGCGATTCGCACGGCCGTGTCGCAGCCGAGCGCCCGGCGCGCATGCTTCACCATGGCAGGATAGACGCACACCGCCGCCACCTGCGGTACGCCCAGCTCCGGGTCGTGGGGCGCAAGCGCCTTTTGGCAGAGCGAGGCCACTTTGCCCGGCGTGTCTTTGCCTTCGAGCGTCGTGAGATCGACCATCGACGCCGCGAGTTTCAGACCCTGAACTTTCGAAGCCTTCTTGATCGAACGCGTGCCGTATTTCGCGACGCGCTCGTCGATGCCGATCTGATCGACCGAGCCGACTTCATCAAAGAGCCGTTGCAAAGCGGCCTGCGGGGAACGTGCCAACATGCGCGCACTCTCGCCCCGCCCCGCCGCGAAAGCCAAACGAAAACTCGCCGCGTCTCCCCTTCGTTCCGCTGGTCCGGTCGACGCGACCACTACCACCGCAGTTTCAGGATATCCCAACCTTTGTGCTCGGGACTGTATTTCAACTTCAGCTTAGCGGGGCCAATATTCATGATCGTGCCGCCGTCCTTAAGATTGAAGGCTTCTTCCTTTATCTTCAGCTCCTTGTCGGCGATCGCTAAGTCCAAGCCCTTGAGGTCCAAGCCTCCGACGACATGAAACGGCTTCATCGCCACGACCTCGCCATCGGGAGCCGGCGCGCTTGCCGCCGATTTCTCAGGTAGAGCTGGCGGCGCAAAACTAAATGACTGCCTGATCACCGAGGAGATCTCAGTGCGCACAGCTGATTTGGCCGGCCGCCGTGCTCTTTCGGACAGGGCAGTTTTGGTCGGGGCTGGCGTGGCAAAAATCGGCGGAAGCATGACCACCGCCGGCGCTACCTTCGAGCTTGGATTCGATTGCGCGGCAACGAGCCAAACTCCACCCGAAAAAACCCACGACGCGAGCAGCCGGAGGGAGGTTGAGCGTGAAGAATGCATTCCGCTATCTCACCTGAACCGCCGTTTCCTCAAAAGGCATGACCCGCTTAAAATCCGTGCGCGTCGCTTCGAACGACCGCGAAACCTTCATGAGCAACACCCGCATGCCGCCGCCCGCTTTCATTCGCACCGGCTGCGGCGCGACCGCGGGATCGAGCGTCTGAAAATGCACGTCCATTCCAGCGTCGGTGACCTTCACCACGCCAGCAATGCGGAACGAGTCGCGCAGCTTTACCGCGATGTCCTCGAGCGCGCGCCCGGCTTTGTTCACACGAAAGTGCGCCTGAAATCTTTCGGCTGGGAACTCCACGTTACCGTCGCGAATCGGAAACTCAAAGACCACCGCCGCTCCTTCATCCTTGAAGATCCGTAGATCCTTAAAGTCGACAAGACCCGTGAGCGCCGGAAGCTCGCCCAGCGCTTTCGGCGTATCGCCGCCGTCGTCGCGCCACCGCTGCACGTCTTCGGATGTGGGCGGCTTTCCATCAATGCTCAAAAGCATCACGCGCTCGGCCTCGGGCCTGGAAGGGTCGACGCGAGTCACGGTGAGGCGTTGGTCCTCGATGCCGCGCGACGTTTCCGTGTAGGCCCACTGATCCGCCTCCGCTCCGAGTTTGGCGTAGGCCTCCGTGAACAGGGCAATTTCCGCCTCGGTCGCGGGGGGTAGTTTCAAGAAATCCTCAGCGTAGGGACGAACGACCTCGGTGACGTGTGCTCCGCTCTTTGCGGCGAGAAGGGCAAAAATCGCATTCGCGTCGTAGCTTGGCTTCACTTCGAAGGGCCAGCGGGCGGAAACTTTGCCGACTTTCGTCGTCCAAAGATCGAGCGCGTGTTCGAAACGGACACGCGCTTCGGCCAGCGAAACTTCGCCTTTCTCTTTGCGCGTATACCGCCAAGCCCGTTCCAGCGCACCCGAGGGAGAAGTGAGAAAGACCCAGCGTCCGGTTTTGGAGGACGCCATTTCGAGGATCACATCGGTGCGACCGCGAAACTGCGTGACGAAGATCCGGTGCAGCCCTTCGCGTCCGCCGCCGATGGTCCATTCGTAGCCGGTGGGTTCGGAGCGGAGCGAAGCACCCGGCCCGAGCAGCGTTTGGAAAAACCCGTCGTGCACCCAGGTAAGAATACCGTTGTCCAAGACGGCTCGACTCCGTTCCGCCAGCGGCCCGGGCTCCGTCACGGTGCTCGGTTCTCGTCCGAACGGCGCACGCCAAATGGATGCGCCCCAACGCGGCGCTGGCGTTGGCACCACGAGCTTCACGGTGCGCACGGTCTTCGTCCAAGGGGTTTCGACTTCCAGAGTCCAAACGATCGGCGAATTACCCGCCGCGACCTCCGCCCATTTTTTCTGTTGGGTCTTATGCCATTGTCCCGATTTGCCCAAGGAGAAGCCGCTACCGACCGTGCTCCTGCCCTCGGATTTTAGGACGCGCTCGCCTGGAAGGAGGCCGGCCCGGTCCGCTGCGGTATTGGGTACGACAGCGGTAATGATCGGGGCAAACTTCGAAAACAACACCTTCAGGCCACCCGGGTTCGCCTTAGGATAAGGCGCGCTGTCAACCCGAAGCCCGAAATCCTCGATCTGGTCCGCTTTCACGTTGTAGGCCGCCATAGAAACGACGTCCCCATCCACCGTCTCGTCATCGGTCGCCGCGACCGACTTCGGCGGGGTGGCTTGCTCGGCCACAGCGGCAACCGGCAACAACGCCAACCCCAACATCGTGAGGACCAGCAGAGGAAGAGGGCCGCGTGATATTCGGTGCAGCGGGAATGCCCGAAACTCAAAAATGTTTCTCATGCAGGAAGACCTTTGGGATAATTGATTCGCCCGGTTGTTCCGAGCAACCGAGAATCAAAAGGCCACCGCCCGCGACCTTCCGTCTTGCGCGCCATTCATACGCGTCACTTCATCAACCGCATGATCGCGTTTCAGGACTGGCTCATCTTTGCCGTCGCCGCGCTCGGGATGGTGCTCTCGACAGAGCCGACCATGATTTATCTGATCTCCCGCTCGATCTGCCAGAGCCGCCGCGCTGGGGTCATCTCGCTGATCGGCGCAATCCTCGGTTTCTGTTTTCTCATCTTTGGCGCGTTCGCCGACCGTCTCGCACTTTTCGATAGGAGATAGCTCGCCTCCTCTCTTCTCCGCTTCGCTACCGTTATCCCTATGAAACCCAAAATCCCCTGCCTCATCGGCCTGCTCTGCGCCGGCCTGCTCCTCGCTCCATCCATCGTCACCCCCTCCGTGGCAGCCACGGCCACGGCAAGCAACTCCGCCCTCCTTGCCGCGGTCGCTGCGGCAGACGACGAACGCTGCGCCGCCACCCAAGCCGGCGATCGCGCCCGTCTCGCCGCCAGCTACTCCGACGACCTGCACTACGCCCACTCAAACGGAAAGATCGACACCAAGGCTTCCCAGATTGAGGGCGTCATCAACGGCCCGAACATCTACGAGAAATTCGAGTACAAGGACCGCACGTTCGTCCCCGCCGGACCCGGCGTCGTCTTGATGAAGGGCCGCGTTTTGGTGCACATGAAAAGTAAAACGACGGGCCAGAAACTCGTGAACGACCTCAACTACCTCGCCGTTTGGCGTGAGGAAAACGGCAAGTGGCGCTTCCTCGCTTGGCAGTCCTGCAGGAACGTGCCGCCCGCGCCGTCGACGCCAAAGTAAGCCGCGGGCTCTCGCTCGCCTTGCCTTCGCTTCAACCGGCCCGGTGCGCCGACGCTCAGTTCACCGGCGCTTTCCAAAACTCGTTGTCCGCGCGCCCGGTACGCATGATCTCGGTGATGCGCGCCACCACTTCCGGGTGCTTGGCGGCGACATCCGTCGTTTCGCCCAGATCCGCCACCAGATCGAACAACTGCAAGGGCGCGTCCCGCTTCACTAATCGGATGCCTTTCCATTGATTGCCGAGCAGCACCGCTTGGCTGAATCCCCGCTCGAAAAACTCCCAGTAGAGATAGTCGTGCTTCGCCTGCGTTCCCCGGCCCGTCAGCTCCGGCAAGAGACTCACGCTGTTGTGCGGCTTCGGCGCCGGCACGCCGGACAATTCCGCAAACGTCGCCAGCATGTCGCCAAAGTAGCCGACGTGGTCCGACACCGCGCCCGCTTTGATCTTACCCGGCCAACGCACGAGGAACGGCACGCGGATGCCGCCATCAGTGAGACTGCGTTTGATGCCTTTCAACGGTCCGCTTGCCGCAAAAAAATCGGGATTCTGCAAGGGTCCGCCTTCGCGATGCGGACCGTTGTCGCTGGAGAACATCACCACGGTATTCTCGTCGAGACCGAGCTGCTTCAACTGCGCCAACAGTTCGCCGATCCCTTCGTCCATCCGCGTGATCATCGCCGCCTGGCCTTTTTGCACGTCGGGCCAGGACTTGTCCGCGTAAACTCCGTAGCTCGGCACTTCTTGGCCGTCGCCGAGTTCACGGGAGCGCTCGTTGTTCGCGTGGGGTACAACGAGCGAAAGGTAGAGGAAAAACGGCTTCTCGCGGTTCTTCGCGACGAACTCTTTCGCCTCCTGAAAAAAGAGATCGCCCGCATAGACCAGGCGTTTCGTCGCATAGCCGGCGCCTTCGACCGGACCGACCTGCACGCGGTCATTCGGCAATGGCACGCGCTCGCCGTTGCGCCAGAGAAAATCCGGATAGTGATTGTGCGCGTGGGTCTGGTTGAGAAACCCAAAATAGGTGTCAAAGCCCTGCTTGTCCGGCGATCCCGTGCTGCCGTTTTCACCGAGACCCCACTTGCCGACCAACCCCGTGGTGTAGCCCGCGCTTTTCAAAACTCGGGCAATCGTGACTTCGTTGGCCGGGAGCGTCTGCGCCGCGTAACCCAACGTGCCGGCATTGCCGCGCACCGACGTTTGGCCGGTGTGTCGACCGGTCATCAACACGCTGCGCGAGGGCGCGCAGACCGTGCTCCCCGCGTAGAACTGCGTGAAGCGCATCCCTTCCGCGGCCATGCGGTCCAGCCGGAGCGTCTGGATCAGTTTCTGCCCGTAGGAGCCGAGGTCGCCGTAGCCCAGATCATCGGCGAGAATGAAGATGATATTGGGTTTGGCCGCTCCGCCGCCCGGGGGAGCGGCGGAAAAGAGCGGCGATAAGGCAGCAAGCAGAGCGACGACCAGGGCAAGTTGGGGGTAACGCATGCCGTCAGGGAGCAGACTTCCCGCCCGATTTCAACCCCCTCGGCGCGGCTCAGCCGGAGATCGGCCAGCCGTCGCGGTAGGGACGTTTCAGGAAGGCATTTGCTTCCGGCGCGTTCGTCACCACGCCCGCCTTCCCGTCGTAATCGAGCTTCTTGCCGGCGCGATAGGCGACGAGGCCCAACGCCATCTGCTCGGTCATGAGTCCGTTGTAATCAAAGTTGCAGGAGGTCTGCAGGTTTCCTTTGCACGCGTTGATCCACTCTTCCTGGAAGTTGCCGATCGGTGGGGTCACTTCCTCGGGTTTGCGGGTTTTATAATAGGTCAGGTCGGATGAATCGGCCGCCGGAATCAACATGCGCGAGTTAAAGTCCGCCACGAGCAGGCCCTTCGAGCCTTTGAACATCGCGCCGTGGCCGATCTTGTTCAGATCGATCCATGGTTTCGGGGCCGTCGGCAGAGCGCCGCCCTGATACCAGCTCACGCGGATCGCCGGACGCCAGTCATTCGCCGGATGGTTGAAATGCGCGGTGAGTTCCACCGGCGTCACGTCGGGGTTAAACGGATCGCCTTTTGCCTCGATCGACGTCGGCAAGCCCGCGTCGAGCGCATTCCAAGCGAGGTCCATCGTGTGGGCGCCCATGTCGCCGATTTGCCCCGTGCCGAAGTCCCAAAACATATTCCACTGCAGGCAATTTGCCCCCGCCTTACCCGAGAAATACTCGGGATTGTAGGGGTGATACGGCGAAGGCCCGATCCATTGGTCATAGTGCAACGTGCTCGGCGGCGTGCCCAGCGCGGGACGATAGCCGGGTTGCCGCAACTGGCGGTTGCCCCACACGAATACGCCCTGCAGGTCGCCGACGGCACCGTCCTTGATCAGCTCGCGCACGCGCGCGAAATTCGGGTTCGCGTGCCGTTGGGTGCCCGCCTGCGTGGCGATCTTGTGCTTGTTTTTCAGATAAGCCGCGCGCACCAAACGAGTTTCCTCCACGCTCAGCGCGATCGGTTTCTCCATGAAGACATGGAGCCCGCGGTTCATCGCCCAGATCGCAATATGCGCGTGATGATGGTCCGGCGTGCAGCAGACGATCGCATCGAGCCCTTTGTGATCGAGACACTTTCTCCAATCGATGTAGGTCTTCGCACCCGGAAATTTCTCCAAAGCCTCGGGGAAGCGCAGTTCGTTCACGTCGCACAACGCGACCACGTTCTCTTTGGCGAGTCCCGCATAATGGGCCAAGCCGCGCCCCCACACTCCGATCAAGGCGATGTTGAGTTTTTTATTGGGCGTGTTCTGTCCAAACAACGTGCCGCTGCGGAGGATCGTGAGTCCGGTTCCGGTGACAGCGGCGGCTCTAAGGAAATGACGACGATTCATGGGGTTCATGGGCATAATGGGGGGAAGCCATCGAGCTGCGCTCCCCGCCGATGGGCGGAGCCTGCGCGTTCTTTGGCAGCAGAGCTAAAGTTGATCCGCGCCGGACCCGGCGTCGAGCCTGCGCCGCAAAGAAACGTGTCGGCGTTCTTGTGCCCCCCGGCACGAAGGCTAGGGATTCCGCCATGCGCCGCCCCGCTCCCCGCTCGCTTTTGCAAGGAGCCCGGCGAACAGACGGATCCGCTGAAACGCTTGCCGGACGGGCGCGGGCGTCTTCGCTTCCACCGCGATGACCATGCCCGCCGAATCCCGCCGCGCCGCCGCCACGCAGGCACCGATTATCCCCGCCATTGCCGATCTCATCCGCCGCCATCCCGGCACGATCTCGCTCGGCCAAGGCGTCGTCGGCTACGGCCCGCCGCCCGCCGCCACCGCCCAAATCGCCCGCTTTCTCGCCGACCCCGGCCTCCATAAATACCAACCCGTCGCCGGCATCCCCGCCCTCCTCGAAGCGCTCGCGCAAAAACTCGCCGCCGAAAATCGGATCCCCATCGGCGAGTCCCACGGTAACCGCATTATGGTCACTGCCGGTGGCAACCAAGCGTTTATCAACGCCGTCCTCGCCCTCGGCGACCCCGGCGACGAATTCATTCTGCCCACGCCGTATTATTTCAACCAGGAGATGGCGGTCACGTTGGCCAATTGCCGGCCCGTGCTCGTGCCGACTGACGCCAACTATCAGCTCGACCTCGCTGCCCTCCACGCCGCGATCACCCCGCGCACGCGCGCGATCATCACCGTCTCACCGAACAACCCCACCGGCGCCGTCTACCCCGAGGCCGATCTCCGCGCCGTCAACGCCCTGTGCGCCGAACACGGTCTCACGCACATCCACGACGAGGCCTACGAATACTTCCTCCACGACGGCGCAAAACACTTCTCACCCGCCTCGATCCCGGGCGCCGCCGCCCACACGATCTCGCTCTACTCCATGTCCAAGACCTACGGCTTCGCCAGTTGGCGCATCGGCTGGATGGTTTACCCCGCCGCCCTCGAAGCCGCCCTGCGAAAAATCCAAGACACGCTCATCATCTGCCCGCCCGTCATCTCGCAATTCGCCGCTCTCGGTGCGCTCACCGACAGCGCCCACTACCTCCGAGACAAACTCCGCGACCTCGCCGCCGTGCGCCTCGTGGTCGGCCGCGAACTCGCCCCGCTCATCACCGAGGAACTCGCCGAAATCCCGCCGGCCCATGGTGCGTTTTATTTTCTACCCCGGCTCCGCACCACCCGCTCTGCGATGGAGATCGCCGAAGAACTCATCCGCGATCACGGCGTCGCCGTGATTCCCGGCAGCGCCTTCGGGGTCACCGGGAGTTGCACGATCCGCGTGGCCTACGGCGCACTGACGACCGCCAACGCCAACGAGGGCATGGGCCGGCTCGTCCGCGGCCTGCGCAAAATCCTGCGTGGCTGACGCGGGCTTCCGCAGGTAGGAGCCCGCTCGCGGGCGATCGCGCGCCACGCCGCCTCCTTTCGCGCGCAAGCGCGCTCCTACCCGTAGCCGCTCCCTCACACTACCTGCGTCTTCGCCGCCGAACCGCCAAACAGCTCGCGCATCACGCCCCACGCTTTGCGCAAGCCCGCGTCACGTACTCCGCCGCCCATCAGATACGCCCGCGCCACCGTGTCCTCGTGGCCATGATAGCGGGGCGGCAGCAGAAAGAGCGTGTCGCGATCGTTTGCCGTGATGCTCGAAAAGAACAGGCCCTTGCCCACCGCGAGCTGGCTCTTGTCAACCGGCACCACCGCGCTGCGCTCCGCCATCACCAGCCAGGGCCGGTACTGGAACTCGATCCCGCCCGCCGGGCGCTGCGCGAGCCGGCCGTAGGTGCGTGGCGGCACTCCGGGGAAATTCCCGCCGGCAAACAGTTTGTTGCCGTTCTCCTTCGGCGTGAACCGCGTGCGCCGCAGCGTTAAAAAGTCCCAGCAGAACACCGAACCGAAGAACGTCAGGCGAAACGCCCAGCCCGCCACCAGCCAGGCCACAATGATCACGAGCAGCGAGAGCGCCGCGCCCAACCACGGATTGATGGTCGCCGAAAGCGTGAGCAGCCCGAGCAATCCCATCCGCATCCCTTTGAGCGCCGCATCGATGGCACCCCAAGGGCTCAGCAAAATCAGCACGTTGATCGCGTGCGATGCCATCCAGACGACCGCAAAAATCGCGATGCCAAACGGCACCGTGAGCAGATTCAGCAACCAGGAAAAATCGATAGCCCCTACCTGCAACATCGCCATCCCGCTCGACTCCAAGACCGCCCCTTCCACGCCCGCCATCTTTGATGGGACCAGCAGCTTCGAAACCGCCGCCATCATGAACGGCACGACCGCGCCCGCCGCGACGAGCCCCGTCGCCTTGTTCTCGATCGTCTCCAGCACATCGAACGGCTTTTTCAGGCCCGGCGGCATCGACGCCCCAAGCGCATCCTTCACCGCACACGCGCCCACGATCAGCAACGCCGGGCCAAAAAACGCCCAGTGGGCAAACCAAGGCAAAGCCGCCTTTTGCTCCGGCGTGGTCGCATTGAAATACTGATAGGCACCATAGGCACCCGTGCCGAGCAGCGGCGAGATCGCCATGCCCGTCACCGTGGAAATCGCACCCGCGATCGGCGCGCCCGGCGACCGGTCCGGCACCGCCGACGTTGGCTTGGCCGCATCCGCCGCCAACGCAAACGGCGCGATGATCATCGACAGGGTCAGGGCCAAGACGAACAGGGGCAGGAGTCGCTTCATCGCACGACCTTAGGTATCGTCCGGTCGTTGAAAAGCGCGAACCCACCCCTCGGCTGACACCACCTTTTCGGACTGTCCGCACCAGCGAGCAGTTGGCCCCGGGCGCTTGGAGCTCGTTTGTTCAGCGCACCCATCGTTCGGCTGCTAGCAGTTTTTCGCCGACCGGTTGCTCCGCCTAACCCGACTCCAGATCCCGACCTTACCATGACTCCAACCCGCCTCCTCGTCTCACTGGCCCTTGCCATCGCTATGCTCTGTGCTTCGGCCTTCGCTCAAAGCCCCGCCACCGGCACCGTCTCCGGCCGCGTTTCCAATCAGGCCACCGCTCAATACCTCGGTGAAGCCGAGGTCTCGCTCGAGGGCACCGCTTTCCGCGCGCTCACCGACCGCGACGGATCCTACACGCTGCTCAACGTCGCTCCCGGCACCTACACGGCGGCGGTCAGTTACGCCGGCCTCGATGGCCAGAAACAGGCCCTCACGGTCGTTGCGGGCAAAAGCACCACGCAGGATTTTGCACTCACCGCCGGCATTTATAAACTCGGCGCCTTCGTCGTCGCCAGCGAGGTCGAGGGCAACGCCGCCCAGGTCAACAAACAGAAACGCGCCGACCATTTCATGACCGCCATCTCCGCCGACACCCTCGGCGAGGTCCCCGATGGCAACATCGGCGAATTTCTCAAATACGTTCCCGGTCTCCTGGTGAACTACTCCAACGCCGACGCCGCCACCGTCTCCGTGCGCGGCCAAGATCCCGAGGCCACCACCTTTACCATCGATGGACAGGTCCCCGCCGCGGCCGGCACCCCGCCCCGCTCCAGCACGGGCTCATCCGATGCCTCCAGCCGCGCCTTCGAGTTTACCCAGGCCAGCATCACCAACATCGAATCCATCGAGGTCTACAAAGCTCCGCCACCTTGGTACGCCCCGTCCACCGGCGGCGTCATCAACGCCGAGACCAAGAGCGCCTTTAACCAGAAGCGCCGCGTCTTCCGCACCGTCCTCCTCCTCAACGCCAACAGCGAGATGCTTACCTTAGACGCCGTCCCCGGCCCCGGCCAACGTCCCACCCACCGCATCAAGCCCGGCGCCAGCGTCGTCTATTCGGAGGCGTTTCTAAAAAACACCCTCGGCCTCACCTTCTCTTACTCCGAAACCAACAGCATCAACCCTTCCCATAACAACGCCTTGGGCTACACCCCGATCGTCGCCGGCACCGTTGCCGCACCTGTCCCGATCAACGCCCCCGTCCGCCTCGATACCTTCACCTTGGTCGACGGTCCGCAGGTCAAATTCCGCCGCAATAGCAGCCTCAAGGCCGACTACAAACTCGGCGCCCACACCATTCTCAACGCCGGCTTCACCTACAACGCCTTCCTCAGCCAGAACCGTGGCCACACCTGGCGTATCCGCCCGATCACCACGGGCAATGTCCTCCCGCTCAGCACTTTTCCCAGCGTTTCCGCGACCGATACCACCGTCGTCAACGGCCAGACCGATGTCTTTGCCGATTACTCCGACTCCACCAGCGCCAACTACACCTACAACGCCGGCGTTCGTCACGATTGGCGCCGCTGGCGCCTCACCTACTCGGCCAACTACGGCAAATCCGACTCCAAGGTCGCCGACCTGCCCGAGATGATCCAGTCCGCCCAATTTAACATGAACAACCAGCGCGGCATCACCTATCGCATCCAGGCGAACCCCGACCGCGTTGCACCCACCTCCCTCGTCCAACTCGCCGGACCCGATATCTACCTTCTCCGCAACTACGACCAACGTTCGGTTTCCCTCCAGACCTCGCCCCGTTTTCAAAACGACCGCACGATCAACCTGAAGACCGACCTCCGCGCCGCTTTCGGCGAGTGGCGTTTCCCCGTCGAATTCCGCACCGGCGCCAATCTCTACCGCATCCAGCGCCGTAAAGCCGCCGGCCAGATCGTCCTCGATTTCCTCGGGCCCGACGGCATCGCCGCCACCGGCGACGAACTCATCAACGCCAAATCCTTCGAGCTGACCGATGCGGAGTATGGCGACGACTTCCTCTTCGGCATCCGCCGCCCACCGCTCATCGATCCCTACAAGGTCGCGGCCTACATGCGGCAAAACCCCAAAGCCTTCCAAAACATCCAAGGCGCCAACGTCACCCGTCAGGCCGTCAATTCTCAGAACCTCACCCAAATCATCACCGCCGCCTACACCGCCGCGACGATCCGAATCACGCCCCGCCTCACCCTCCTCGCCGGCGTCCGCGCTGAGCAGACGGAAAACTTCGCCCGCGGCGCCATCCGCATCAACTCCCTCGGCGTCCCCGTCCTCGCCGCCGGTTTCCCCGCCTCTTCCCGCGAATATCTGAGCGCCGTCTTCTCCCGCACCCAGCGCGTCACGAGCGACTATCTCGATTACTTCCCCAATTACCAACTCACCTACCGCTTCACGCCGAATCTCGTCCTGCGGGTCGCCGCCACCCGCTCGATGTCCCGGCCCGGCATCCAGACGATTCTTCCCAACACCACCGTCAACGACACCGCCGCGATCCCCAACGTGACGATCAACAACACCGGCCTCCTCCCCACTTACTCGCAAAACATCGACGCCCAGATCGAGTATTTCACCGCCGCCGCCGGCACGTTGTCCGCCGGTTGGTTCCGCAAGAAGATCACCAACTTCATCATCAACGAGGTCACCCAAATCCAACCCGGCGACGACAACGGCTTCGACGGGCTCTATGCCGGCTATAACCTCAACACCCAGGACAACGGCGGCAACGGCCACTTCGAGGGCGTCGAGCTCAGCGCCCGCCAACCCTTGAAGCCCTACTTGAAAATGCTTCCGCAGGCGATCCAAGGCATCGAGCTCTTCGCCAACTACACCAAGTTCTACAAAGGCGAAGCACCCAACCGCCAAGGTCTCATCGTGAAGCCGACCATCGGAAACAACTTCTACGACTGGAACGCCAACTACGGCGTCAGCTACGCCACCCCCGCCCGCACCTTCTACGTGCAGGCTCGCACCGTCATCTATCCCGGCGGCGTGCGCACCGCCGCCAGCACCACCAACCTAAACCCCCTTTACGAAGCCCGCCATCAACGCTGGGACTTTACGATGCGCTACCGCCTCTCCCGTAACTACGCCCTCGAACTCACCGGCTCCAATGTTTTTGAAGATCCGTCGCTCCGCACGTTCCAATACGGTCGCGCTGCCAGCCGCCGGGACTTCGGCTCCAGTTACGTGCTCTCCTTCACCGCCAACCTCGACTCGATCAAGTTGCCCTTCATCGACCGCTGAGCGTCCCGGTAGCGCCGCGACCTCCGGGCGCGGCGTTTCTCTTCGGTGTGGGAGCGAGTTTGCTCGCGATGAACCGCACCCGGCCCCGCCCCACCTTCGGTCCCGCGCAAACCTGCGCTTGAGCCGTCGCCCGCCAACCCGCCATCCTGCGCGCGATGCCGACCAAAGCTGCCCTCCAGCGTCTCCGCTCCTTGCGCGAGAAAAAGACCCGCGAGTCCCTTGGCCTCTTTGTCGTCGAGGGCGAAAAAGTCGTCGCTGAACTGCTCGCGGCGAATTTCCCCTTCACCGAAATCTACGCCACGCGTGCCTGGATCATCGCGCACGCAAAAGCCGCCGACTATATCGAGACGACCGAGCTCACCCCCGCGGAGATGGCCCGCGCCAGCCATTTTCCCACACCGTCATCTGTCCTCGCCGTCGGCCCGCTCACGCGCTCTCCCCTCGCCCCCGCCGCCCTCGACCACGGCCTCACCCTCGCCCTCGACGGCGTGCAAGACGCCGGCAACGTCGGCACGCTGCTTCGCCTCGCCGATTGGTTCGCCCTCGACCGCGTTCTCCTCTCCCCCGACTGCGCCGATCTCTTTTCCCAAAAAGTCATCAACGCCAGCATGGGCTCCTTCGCCCGCGTCATCACGCACACCGCCGACCTCGCCACCGCCCTCGCGTCGGTCGCGCCCAGCACGCCCGTCTTCGGCTGCGATCTGACCGGCGACGATGTCCATGCCCTCCCGGCTCTCCGCGACGCCATCATCGTGATCGGCAGCGAGGGCCGCGGCCTCTCGCCGGCCGTCGCTGCGCTCGTGACCCGCCGGATCACGATCCCCCGCTACGGCGCCGCCGAGTCGCTCAACGCGGCCTGCGCCGCCGCGATCGTGTGCGACAATCTACGGCGCCTGCGCCCCGGGATTTCAGGGCAACACGCCTAAGAAAATCTGCCGGGCCGGCTTGGTCAGAGAGGGGTGAACTCCCGCCAACGTAGCCTCCTCATAGTTCTCATGGTTCGCCACCCGGTGGTCGGTATTCGTGAAGACCCCGCCTTTGGCCGTACGATACTCCAGCGAAACCCGCAATTCCGTGGGCGGGATTTCAATCCGCCTCACCACAAAAACAAAACCCGCATTCTCCGCGTCCGGACGGCCGTAAGCCTCGGCGACATCCGGCCGCCGTTGTCGGCGGCCTTGGAAGACAAACTCCCGATCTGCCGTCTTGAGCACCAAAAACGGCTGGACGCCTTCCGCCCACTCTTCACCCGGCAGCATCCAGCCGCGCACATGCAGTCGCCGATCGGCGAGGACCAGCTCATCGATGTGATACGCCATCGCCTGTTCTTTCGACGGAACCCTCTTTGCGATCGGAGGCGACGTTCGGGCCTGCAGGCGGTAAACGCCCTTTTCCAACGCCGCATTTAAAATTCGGTCAGCCTGCGTATGATCGGGGTAAATCGGATGCGGAGCCCCGCCCAGCGTCAGCCACTTGTCGTAGTAGTTGATCGTCTCAAGTCGCCGACGGAAAAAATCCTCGGCCACCGGCAGGTATCGGGTCGATGCGACCACATTGAAGGCGCTCACACCCAGGGTCACCGGCAATGCCCACTGCAAAAACCGGTGCTTCGGCACGGCCGTCTCGGCCAAGATCGTGAGCAACGTCGCCCAAAACAGCGCGCTTTGGACAAAATACCTCGGTGCGATCTGAGGCGCGGCGAGCGTGAACCGGCCATACGCAATCAACAGCGTCGCGCCCAAAACAAAGACCAAGAACGCGCCCAAAACCGGCTCCCGGCGCCACCCTTCCCGGCTGGCCAAACCCGCCGCCACCCCGAGCCCCACCAGCCCCAGCAACGGTGAGAGGACAGGGTGCTCCAAACCCGGCACGCTGCCCAGCAGCGTGAGCCAATACCTGACCACCGCCCACAGTCCCGCGGCGCTCCCCAAACTCTCTCCGCTGGGCGCAACGGGTTTCGCCAGCCAGAAAAACAGGATGCCGGCGGCCACCGCCCACGCCGCCCAAACCGCCAGGCCTTTCCAGCGCCGCCCCAAGACCAACAGCACCACGCCCGCCGGAAACACCGCGAGACCGTGCGCGAGGGTAAACGTCCCCGCCGTCGCCGCCAACCCGGCCAACGCCACCCATACCGCGCCGCGCCGCTGCAACGCCGCCAAGCTCACCGCGCCCCACAACACCACTTGGTAGTGATCGATCGCCGCATAGGAGAGCAGTTGATTCTCAAAATGCTGCAGTTGGAAAATCAGCAGGCACAGCAGCGCCGCATAAACCAACTTGAGATTCCAATCCCGAGGCTGCGCCGCCAACACGAGAATCGCCCCGAGGATCGCGAGATTTCCGATGGCCGCGAGCGCGATGAAGTTGATCTGGCCGGTCAAAAGGTAACTGCCCGCGAAAATCAGACGGCTCGTCACCATGCAGTGGTGCGAGTCGGCAGCCAAAAACAACCCCAGCGTCTCCCGCCACGAACTGGAATCGTGCAACCGCGTCAAAAATCCCAACGTCGTCCCAAACTCATCCCAAAAAGGCGCGTCCCGATAGGCCAAAAACGACACCCACGCGATAAACCCAGTCGGCAACATCGCTGCGGTCACCAAAAACCAGCGGGCAGAAAAAGAGACTCTCCAGTCGGGGTTGGAAACGGGGCGATTCATCGAGACAGAGACTAAGCCAAACTCTTACCAGTTTTGCCCAACTCGACAAGCCCCCGCAGGAGAAATCTTCCGATCCGGCGCGCGCTCCGGCTGTCGTTTGTCACCGGATCGTCTTACGGCTGCCGTTAAATCGTCACCGTTGATCGTCAGTGTGGGGGAGAGTGTCGCCGCAGCCGGAGGTTCCGGATGCGAGCAACGTGCACATCAAATCACCATGCAACTCCGCCCGTTCCTCCATCACCTGCTCCAACGCTCTGCGCTGCTCCTCGCCGCCGCCGTCCTCCCCGTCGCCGCTCTGGCCCAAACCACGGGCACAATCGTCGGCCGCGTATCCGACGCCGCCACCGGCAAATCCCTCCAAGGCGCCATCGTCCGCGTGCTCGGCACCCCGATCACCGACTACAGCCGTGCCGACGGCCGCTACACGCTTTCGGCCGTTCCCACCGGCGCCCAACGCCTCCAGATCGAGTACGTCGGCCTCGATACGATCATGCAAAACGTCACCGTCGCCGGTGGTGCCATCGCCACCCTCGACGTCACTCTCGCCAGCGCCGCCCTGAAACTCGAAGCCTTTACCGTGGCCGAAAGCGTCCGCGGCCAAGCCCTCGCCGTTAACCAGCAAAAGACCGCCCGGGGCATCGTAAACATCGTCTCCGAAGAGACCTTCGGTTCCATGGTCAGCGGCAACATCGGCTACGCTCTCCAACGCTTGCCCGGCCTAACCGTCAACGAGGACGAAGACGGCACACCTTCCGGGGTCAATATCCGCGGCATGGAGTCGAAATAAAACTCCTTCCAGATCGACGGAAACCGTCTTCCCACCTCCGGCAGCAGCCGCGGTTTCTCCACCAACCAGCTTTCGGGCGACGGCATCAGCAACATCGAGGTGATCAAGGCAGCCACCCCCGACCGCGACGGCGACGCCATCGGCGGCATCATCAACGTCATCTCCCGCTCGGCCTTCGAGCGCGACGGCCGTTCCGTCGAGGTCACCGGCTCCGGACTCTACTACGGTAAATATGAGAAGCTGGGCTACAACGCCGGACTCACTTACCTCGACCTCCTCAGCGTCGGCGGCGGCGAAAAAAATCTTGGCTTCGCTCTCAACCTCACGAGCTACGAAACCTCCCGGAATTACGACAATATCGACAAGGACTACGCCCTCATCCGGCCCGCCAACGATCCACAGCTCGGCCTCACCCAGCCCACCTACTTCCACACCAACGGCACGCCCCAGACCAACGAGCGCGACACCCGCTCAAACGGCGCCAGCCTCTCGCTCGACTACCGCCTGAGCAACGTCGCCACCTTCTATCTCCGCCCATTTTATACGAAATACACGGTCAAGGCCGAGAAGCCCCGCAATCGTTTCTACATCAATAGCAATCACGCTTTCGGCAACCTCACCGGCACCAAGAGCATTTTGGCCGCTACCTACAACACCGGCCGCACCATCGCCTCCCGCACCGAGGAAATCCGCTACCAAAACGAGCAGACCGAATCCGATAACAACGCCTACGGCCTCTCCCTCGGCGGCAAACACCAGCTCGACACGATCACGCTCACCTACGACGGCTTTTATTCGGCCAACGAGGCCAGCCGCACCCGCAGCCTCGCTTACATTGTGCGCAACCCCGGCTACAACATCTCCTACGACCAGAGCGTCCGCTCCGAGCCGAAATACACCATCACCAACGGCAAAGACCCGTTTGACCTCTCCGCCGTCAGCCGAGGCGACCTCACGGTTAATCCCAACGAAGCCGAAGAATCCGCCACCAGCATCAAGGCCGATCTCGAAAAGAAATTCGTCGGCGCCGAGGTCACTGGCGCGCTCAAGTTCGGCGCGAAATACCGCGTCAACGAAAAGGAACAGGACGCCACCTCCCGGACTTACCGCACCGGTACCGCTGCCAGCGGTTTTAATTACGGCAACCTCATGAAGCGCAGCAATCGAACCGTCTTCGGCACCCCGATGACCCTCGAGCCCGACATCAACAAGGTCGAAGCCCTCTTTAACACGACCCCCGCTCTCTTCGTTCTCGACGCAAACGCCGCAGCTTCGGCCAGTGTCGTCAACGACTTCAAAGCCGAGGAAGACATCGCCGCCGCCTACGCCATGGGTACGCTTGTTTTCGGTCGTACCACGCTCATCGCCGGTTTCCGCGCTGAGCAAAACACCTTCGAGTCCTCCACCTTCCGCTTCAACAGCACCGCCCCCAACGCCCCCACCCGCGTCCGCAGCAAACGCACCTACACCGTCGGCCTCCCCGGCATCCACCTGCGCCACGCCCTCCGGCCCAACCTCATCGTCCGCGAGAGCTACAACCGCAGTTATGCCCGGCCCGATATCGACCGCCTCGTCGCCGGTCTCACCCTCGACGTCAACACCGGCAACATTTCCGGCGGCAATCCCAACCTCAGCGAGTCCACCTCCGACAATTATGATGTCCAGGTCGAGTATTACACCGCCAAGGGAGGTCTCTACTCCGCCGGCCTGTTCTACAAAGACGTGAAGGGTTTTTACTACCAGACCACCCAGCGCTTCAACACCACCGACGCCGACGGCTACCCCATCATCGATCCCACGGGCGCCCTCGTCTATTCGACGACCCTCAACGCCCTCGGCGCGGTCAACTACGGCGTCGAACTCATCGCCCGGCAGAAGCTCTTCTTTCTCCCCAAGCCCTTCGACGGCTTCGGCGTCGGCCTCTCGGCGACGTTCACGGAAAGCGATGGCAAATATCCCGGCCGCCTCGCCGAGAAACTCCCCACCTACGGCTTCAGCGACACCATCTTCAACGCCTCCCTCGAATACGCCGCCGAGAAAT
Organism: Opitutaceae bacterium; assembly: GCA_044356555.1. Classification (GTDB taxonomy): domain Bacteria; phylum Verrucomicrobiota; class Verrucomicrobiia; order Opitutales; family Opitutaceae; genus Tous-C4FEB. The sequence continues at coordinate 129,304 of JBIKWB010000006.1, forward strand.
TCCGCGCCCAACTCAACTACACCTACCGCTCGGACTACCTCGAGGGCTTGGATGTGGACAACACCTTCGACGACTACTTCGGCGCCTACGAATCCCTCAATTGGGAATCCAGTTACCAACTCAACAAGCAGCTCAAACTGTTCTTCAACGTGAACAACCTCATGGACGAGCCTCAGATCAGCTACCAAGGCTTCAAGCGCACCGACAACCCGGAGGACTACACGACCTACTCGTGGCGCGCGACGTTCGGCGCCACGTATAAGTTCTGAGTACCTAGACCCGGCCTTCCGCCCGGGTACCGCGAATCCCAACCCGGCCCGCGCCCCGCGCGCGCCGGGTTTTTCGTCTCACGTCCCACGTCACGTTCGCCGGTCTTCGGCAACGCAAGTGGCGAGACCGTTCATCGTTCGTCCCCTCGACTGCCCTGCCAGGGCCGTCTTCGGAGCATCCACCGCCCGCGCTTGAACGTAGCCGTTCGGTTTGTATTCATCTCTGCCTACCGTGCTCCCCCTCCGATCCAGCCTCTATGAGTGCACCGTGCTGCATCACCGCTTTTCTCCCAAAGAGCACCGCTTTGTCTATCGCATCTTCCTGTTCGCTTTCGACCTCGACGAACTCCCCGAGCTTCACCGCCGCCTTCCGCTGTTCTCTCACAACCGCTCCAACCTTTTCTCCTTCCGCGACCGCGATTTCTTTCCCACCGCCGAGCCGCTCTACAATCCCACCGGCCAAGCGTCGGGCCCGGCCGCACCACCCCGCGCCTCCGGCCCAGCATCACTCAAGGACCGCATCACCGCCTTCCTCGCGACACGCGACATCGACCTCACCGGCGGCCGCGTCGTTTTGGTGACGCTTCCCCGCGTCCTCGGTTATCTTTTCAACCCAGTCTCGTTCTATTTCTGCTACGACGCCGCCGGCACCTGTGTCGCCTCCCTCGCCGAAGTGACCAACACGTTCAAGGAGATGAAGCCCTACTTCCTGGGCCCCGAGACTCGCGTCGCCGGCACGAGCTTCACCCTCCGCACCCCCAAGCACTTTTACGTCTCTCCGTTTTCCGACGTTGATACCGCCTTCGATTTCACCCTCCGCACCCCGCACGAGCGCCTCTCTATCCAGATTGACGATTACATCGGCGCCGACCGCACCCTCACGAGCACCCTCGCCGGCCCGCGCCGCGAGCTCACCGGCGGCCGGTTGGCGTGGTTTTCGTTGAAATATCCGGCTATCACCCTCCGCATCATCGCTCTCATTCACTGGCACGCCGCCCTGCTTTGGTTCCGCCGCCTGCCTTGGTTCGCCAAGGCCGCCCGCGCTTCCGATCAGCGCGACCTCTACCGCCCCCACGCCTCCATCGCCCATTCCGCCCAAGGTGTCGCATCCACCGCCAAACTGTCCGTCCCTTCCGAAGCCGCATGAACAAAGACACCGTCACCACCTCGACCGCGCCCATTTCCGCCCGCGTCAAACCGTCCTTCTTCCGCGCGTCCGTGCTCCGCGCCTTCGGCGAAATGACCCGCGGCCACCTCCGCCTCGAGCTCGCCGACGGCTCCGTGCATGATATCGGCTCCCACGCCGATGCGCTCGCCCGCCACCTCCCGCTCGGTCTCTCGGCCGCCGCCGTCATCCGCATCCGCCGCGAAAAATTTTTCAACAAGTGCGCCCTCGCCGGCGACATCGGCTTTGCCGAGTCCTACATCGACGGCGACTGGGAGACGCCCGATCTCACCGCCGTCATCGCGTTCTTCATCCTCAACGCCGATACCGCGCCCACCCTCTCCGGCTCCTCCCAGGCCAAAACCCTCGCGCTCAATTCCCTGCGGTCGCTCAACCGTCTCGGCCATCTCCTGCGCCCCAATTCCCGCACCACCGCGCAGCGCAACATCAGCGAACACTACGATCTCTCCAACGATTTCTTCGCGCTCTTCCTCGACCCTTCGATGATGTATTCCGCCGCGAAGTGGACGCAGCCCGGCTTCACTCTCGAGGCCGCCCAACGCGAGAAAAACGACGCCCTCTGTCGCCACCTCCGCCTCCAACCCACCGACCACGTCCTCGAAATCGGCACCGGCTGGGGCGGCTGGTCCCTCCATGCCGCGCGCACCTACGGCTGCCGCGTCACCACCGTCACCATCTCCCGCGAACAACTCGAATACGCCCGCGCCCGCATCGCCGCCGCCGGCCTCACCGACCGCGTCACGGTCGAGTTTCGGGACTACCGCGATCTCTCCGGCCAGTTCGACAAGATCGTCTCCATCGAAATGATGGAAGCCATCGGCCACCGCTATCTCCCCGAGTTCACCGATGTCCTCCACCGCTGCCTGAAGCCCGACGGCTTGCTCGCCCTGCAGTTCATCACCTGCCCCGATTCCCGCTACGACCAGTTCCGCCATGGCGTGGACTTTATCCAGAAGCACATCTTCCCCGGCTCGCTCCTGCTCTCGCTCAACCGCGTCAACACCGAGCTCACCCGCGCCGGCGGCTTCGTCCTTCACGCCGTCGATGATTTCGGCCCCGACTACGCCCGCACTCTCCGCGTATGGCACGACAACTTCCGCGCCCGCCTTGAGCAGGTCCAAGCCCTTGGCTTTGACGAGCGTTTCATCCGCAAGTGGAGCTACTATCTCAGCTACTGCGAAGCCGCCTTCGCCCTCCGCAATATCTCCGTCGTCCACACGCTTCACACCCGCGCCAACAATCTCTCACTGTAGGAGCCCGCTGGCGGGCGATTCCCGTCGCCAGCGCCCGCCAGCGAGATTCTACACCCTTCGCCCATGCTCCTCTTTCTCCGTCTTCTCTTCATCGGCATTTTCGCCGCGATGCTCTGGGTCACCACCTGGGCCAGCCTCGGCCAACCGCTCGGCGAATTCATCGCCGGCCCCGTGATCCGCGACCGCTGGGTCGTCGCCACGCTCTTCGACGCCTACTTCGCCTTCATCGCCTTTTTCGTCTGGGTCGCTTGGAAAGAAACCACCGTCGCCCTCCGTGTCCTCTGGTTCATCGCGATCATTCTCTGGGGCAACCTTGCCATGTCGCTCTACCTGCTCGTTGAATTGTTCCGCATCTCCCGCCTCGACGAACTCGACCAGGTCTTCACCCGCCGTAATCCGCCCCGCCTCGCGCTTCCCGCCGGACTCACCTTAGTCGGCGTCGCGATCTACACGCTCGGCTTCTGGTCGCTGCTCAAATGAGCGCACCCGCCACTCCGCCCGCCGTCTCGCCCGACCCCGCGCCGCCGCCCGATCCCGCGGCACCCAAGCCATCATTTTTCCGCCGCCGCATCCTCGGCCCTATCACCACGCAGCTCACCCAAGGCATCACCCCCGACCGCATCGCCTTCACGCTCGGGCTCGGCGTCGCCCTTTCCCTGTTTCCATTTCTCGGCTTCACCACGATCCTCTGCTTCGCCGTCGCGGCCGCTTTCAAACTCAACCAGCCGATCATCCAAGTCCTCAACCAACTCATGTGGCCGATCTGGATTCCGATGGTCGCGGTCTATATCAAGGTCGGCGCTGCGATGTTTGGCGCCGCCGCCATGCCCTTCGATCCCGCCGAAGTTTCCCGTCTTTTCCTCACGTCTCAGGGCGAGTTCTGGGCCAAGTTCGGCATGGTCGGCGTCCACGCGTTCACGGCTTGGATCATCAGCGTCCCCATCATCACGGCCGTCCTCTTTTACGCCACCCGCCCCGCCCTCCGCCGCCTCGGCATCGCCCTCGCCCGTCGCCCCTGATTTATGTCTGCCCTCGTCCTCATCGCCCTCGCTCTCGCCGGTCTCTGCGCACTCTTTGCCGCGCTCTACCTCGTCGCCCGCCGCTACGACAACTACGGCGTCGTCGACGTCGCCTGGGCCTACGCCTTCGGCCTGCTGGCCCTCTTCTACGCCGCCACCGCCTCCGGGTGGCCCGTGCGCCGTGCGCTCATCGCCTCGCTCGCACTCATCTGGAGCCTGCGGCTCGGCACGCACCTCGCGATCCGCGTCATCGGCCACCATCCCGTCGAAGACGGCCGCTACCTCCAACTTCGCAAAGACTGGGCCGCCAATTTCGTTTCAAAAATGTTTTGGTTCTTCCAGATGCAGGCCGCCTCCATCGTTCTGCTCGGCGCCGCCTTCATCGTCGCCGCTCTCAATCCCGCAACGTCCCTCCACCCGCTCGAAATCGCGGGTGCGGTGCTCTGGCTCATCGCGATCAGCGGCGAAGCCCTGGCCGACGCCCAACTCGCCGCTTTCAAGAAGAACCCCGCCAACAAGGGCCAAGTCTGCGCCGTCGGCCTCTGGCGCTACAGCCGGCACCCCAACTACTTTTTCGAATGGCTCATCTGGGTCGGGTTTTTCGTTTTCGCCCTCGGCTCACCTTGGGGCTGGGTCGCGATTCTCGGCCCCGCGAGCATCCTCTACCTCCTGCTCCGCGTGACCGGCATCCCGATGACCGAGGAACAGTCCACCCGCAGCCGCGGCGACGCCTACCGCCGTTACCAAGCCACCACCAGCGCCTTCATCCCGTGGTTCCCGAAGCAGAAATAGCATCCGTTTCCGGACTCTCAGCTCTCAACTCTCAGCTCTCAGCTTTCGCCTCATGATCGATTCCCTCCTCGAGAAAAATCTTCTCCCCGACTGGCTCCTCCGCATCGGCATCCGGCGGCTCCTCGCCCAACGCATCCGCGACGAATCCGCCGTCTACCACCGCGAGGCCTACGTCGCCGATCTCAAGACCCGTCCACTCGCCGAGCAGACCGCCGCCGCCAACGAGCAACACTACGAAGTCCCCACCCGCTTCTACCAACTCTGCCTCGGCAAAAACCTGAAATACTCCGGCTGCCTCTATCCCACCGGCAAAGAGACCCTCGACGAGGCCGAGGACGCCATGCTCGCCCTCTACGCCGAGCGCGCCCAGCTCGTCGACGGCCAGACCATCCTCGAACTCGGCTGCGGCTGGGGCTCCCTCGCCCTCTACAACGCCAAAAAGTTCCCCCGCTCGCAGATCACCGCGATCTCCAACTCCCGCACCCAAAAAGAGCACATCGACGCCGAGGCGAAGCAGCGTGGTCTCACCAACCTCACGATCATCACCGCCGACATCAACGTCTTCGACACCGCCTCCGCGCAGTTCGACCGCGTCGTCTCCGTCGAGATGTTTGAGCACCTCAAAAACTACCAACGCCTCTTCGCCAACATCGCGCGCTGGCTGAAGCCCGGCGGGATGCTCTTCACGCACATTTTCACGCATCACCGCCTCAGCTACCACTTCGTCGCCCGCGACGCCTCGGACTGGATGAGCCGCTACTTCTTCACCGGCGGCCAGATTCCCGCGCACGATCTCTTTCTTCAATTTCAGGACGACCTCAAAGCTGTCTCGGACTGGAGAGTAAACGGCCGCCACTACCAACAGACCGCCGAGCACTGGCTGCAAAACATGGACGCCCACCGCGCCGAGATTTACCCGCTCTTCGTCCAAACCTACGGCGCCAAAAACGCGACGAAATGGTGGGCCTACTGGCGCGTCTTCTACATGAGCTGCGCCGAACTCTGGGGCTACCGCGGCGGCGAAGAATGGCTCGTGAGCCACTATCTCTTCCGCAAACCCTAGCCCGTTTACCCCGATTGCAGGAGCGGGTTCATTCCGCGATCCACGCTGCCCCTCGCTTTCAATGCCCCCTCAAGCGGCCGGGGGTTTGACACACCGGCTCTTCCGTCATCTTTCCCCGGTGTGAACGCTCGCGAAGTCATTCATGAACTCGAGTCCCTGCCACCCGACCAACAGGCCGAGGTCATCCAGTTTGCCTACCGGCTGGACGCGAAACGCAAATTGAGCGGACCCGAACTATCCGCGCTCGCCGAACGCATGACGGTGGCCGCCAGTCCGGATGAATCCCTCAAATTGCGCGCCGAGATCGTGCGGGGTTTTTACGGCACCGACGCCGATGCCTAAAGTTCGGCGGCAGAGCCTGCCTCCTGCACTGCTTCAACACCTGCTCGACCGGATTCGAGAACGTCACATCTCCGCCGATCAATTGGGCTTACTCGCCGCTTGGCTCGACACTCGGCCCGAGGTTCCGACCGGCGAATGGTTCAAACGCTTCCCCGGCATGACGGTCTGCGGCGAGGCGGATCTCGTGAAGACGTTTCTCACTTCTACCCAAGTGCCCTTCGGCTCCGAAGTTTTTTGACTCCCGCAGAACCAGCCGACGCAGCCCGCATCCGTCCTCTCACCGCACTCGTAATTACCGTCATGCCCGTCCTCACCCGGCTCGCACTCCTCTTCTTTCTAATCGTCGCCTCCCTCCGCGCCGCGCCCGCCCCTGACGTCGCCACCCTCCTCGCCGAGGCCCGCGCTGCCGAGGCCAAGCTCGAGTCCCGCCGCGCCCTCGAGCTCTACCTCGCCGCCGACCAAGCGAAACCCAACGACGACGCCATCCTCCAAAAAATCGCGCGCCAATACTCCGATCTCATCACCGAGCTCTCCACCAACGAAGACCGCCGCCGTTACGCCCAGACCGCCCTCGACTACTCGCAACGCGCCGTCGCCCTCGCCCCCGACAAAGCCGAGAATGTCCTCTCCCTCGCGATCTGCCACGGCAAACTCGGCGTCTACAGCGACACGAAAACCAAAATCAAATACTCGCGCCTCGTGAAAGAAGAGGCCGAGCGCGCCCTCGCCCTCGACCCCAATTACGCCTGGGCCCACCATGTCATCGGCCGCTGGCACTACGAAGTCGCCACGCTGGGCGCCGCCACCCGCTTTTTTGTTCGCCTGATTTACGGCGGGCTGCCGGCGGCCACCACCGCCGAAGCCGTCCATCATCTTCGCCGCGCCGTCGCCCTCGAGCCCGGCGAACTCAACCACCACCTCGAACTCGGCTTCGCCCTCGCCGCCGCCGGCGACAAAATCCGCGCCCGCGCCGAATTCGAAAAAGGCCTCGCGATGCCCAACCGCGGCAAACACGACGCCGAGGCCAAAACCCGCGCCCGCACCGCCCTCGCCTCCCTCTGATCCGAGGCAGGGAAGTCGCCCGCCGGCGCGCCGCATCCGAGGTGGAGCCCGATGTCCCCGGGTTCTCCGAATCAGTCGACCACCTTCCCGCCTCACCGCCCGCCGGCCGCAAATTTCCGCAGATACTTCAGGCCAACTTCCAACTCGTGCGGGAGCGGTGACGCGATCGTCAGGGGTTCCTTCGTCGTCGGGTGTTTCACCGTCAACGCGCTGGCGTGCAACGCGAGCCGCGAGATCAAGGGCTTCTCGTCAGCGCGCCCTTTGTAGCCGCGCTTCAAGCCCGAGAGCAGCAGCTTCACCTCGGGATCGCCGTAGAACACGTCGTTCAACACCGGCGCGCCCGCCGCCGCCAAGTGCACCCGGATCTGATGCGTGCGCCCCGTGAGCGGCCGGCACTCGACCCACGCGAAGCGCCCAAAATTCTCCAGCACGCGAAACTCCGTCACGCTCGCCTTGCCGCCCCTCCCTTTGAAAATCCGCATCCGCCCCGGCTGGCGTTCATCCTCGCCGAGCGCCTGATCCATCGTGAACTCCGGCGGCAACGCCCCGTCCGGCCCGCGCACCGCCTTCACGACTTTCATCGCCCGCTCCGGCGGCAACACCACCACGAGCGCGAGATAAACTTTGCCGACCGTCTTCGACTGAAACTGCCCGCTCAAGAAATCCAGCGCCACCTTCGACTTCGAGCAGAGCAACACTCCGCTCGTGTCCGCATCGAGCCGATGGACGTTGGCCACGCCGTGGCCGAACTTCGCATGCACGAGCCCCATTAGATTCTCCCGCTTCTTGTCCCAACGATCGGGCGCAATCAGCAGCCCGCTCGGTTTGTCGAACGCGATGAACGTCTCATCTTCCTGCAAAATCGGCGGCAGCGGCATGGACCGCTACTGGGAGCGCGGGCGCCCTCGCCCGCAATCTGAAACCTTCACCCGACCCCCGCCCCGGTCTCGTTGCGCTTCCGTTACACAACCGTCTCGAACGCGTAACGTTTTGGTGACGACACCGCTTTGATTTTGCCGCGCCCGTGGCGCCGGGCCGTCGTAGAACGATGCCTGCGCTCACGCTTTCTCCCGCCCTTTCGGTCTTCGCCGCCTTCACGCGGTTCACCCCGCCCCAGCCCCTCCACACGTTCCTCCGCACCACCGGCTATAAGCTCCGCCCGCCGCGTCCGCTGCCCCACCTTTCCCCGTTCACGCGCGCCCGCGATGCCGTCCTCGCCTCCGGCGCCGCCGGCACTCACCAGCTCGCCACGCTGCTTATCGAGAAACGACCCGGCCCCGTGCCCACGATCGTGCTTGGCGGCTTCGTGCCCGACGCGACCGAACAGGTTTTTCTGCTGCGCGGCTTCCTGCTCAAGCAGGGCTCAGTTTATTACCTCAACTACCCGCGCGCCGGTTTCTCACTCGATCTCATTTGCGCGCAACTCGACGACCTCGTGGCCGAGCTCAACCGCCAGGGTCAACGGCCCGCGCTCTTCGGCGTGAGCTTCGGCGCGGGCCTCATCATCGAGTGGCTGCGCCGCTCCCGGCTCGCCGGCCGTTCCCATGAGATCGCGGGCACCATCCTCGTCAGCCCCGTCGCCTGCGCCGCCGATATCGTCGCGCCCGACGAACCCAAGCCTTCGACGCTCATCGGCCGCGCGCTCAAACCGTTCCTCGATGCGGGTGGCTCCGTCAACCCGGGGGTCATCGAAAAGGCCCGCGTCATCTTCACCAAAATGTTTGAAGCCGGCGCGCAGAACCAAGCCTCGCTTCGCGCGCTGATGACGGCCGCCGAGTTGCGGCACCTCCACTCGCACGTGATCTCCGCGATCCAGTCCATCGACTTCACCGGCGCCTGCGAACGGCTCTCGGCTCTCCGCGAATTGCCCGCGCTCTCCGCGTGGGACGATGGCCCCCGTCCGTTGAGCACCGCTCCGGCGCTGGTGCTGTACGCCGAGAAAGAAACCGCCGTCCTGCACGAGCGCTCGCCCACGCGCGCGGCTCTCGCCACCACGTTATCCGCGTTTTTTCCGGCCGGCACGTTGCAGGTGGTCGGCGGCGGCACGAGCCCGGTCCAACACGCCTCGCTGATTTTCCACTACTTCCAATTTCTACCGCCCATCACCGCCTTCTATCGCGGGCTCAAATCGGGTAAAGTTCGACTGGCTGCGTGAATCCACTTGCCGCTCCCCGCCCGGCGGCCCTGCCTCGGCCGGTCTGAGCGTCCAAAATTATGTCCGTCTGGCCCAAGAGTCTCATCACCATCGGCACGGGCCTGCTCACGGCCCGCACCGCCTCACGCCTGCGTCGTAAAAAGACCGCCGTCGGCGACCAAGAAGCCACCTTGGCCCGGCTCACCGCCCAGTTTGCCCGGACTAGCTTCTGGCCCAACGCAGGCATTGGCGAAAAACTCGGTCCCGACGCCTTCCGCACCGCCACCCCTCTTCGGACTTACGAGGGTTTCGCCCCGGCCATCGAAAAAATGAAACAGGGCCAGGCCGATGTGCTCTGGCCCGACACCTGCGCCTTTTACGCCGTCTCCTCGGGTACCACCATCGGGCGCACCAAGTTTCTCCCCGTCACCGAGGGCATGCTCGCCCACTTCCGCAAAGCCGGGCTCGACTCCCTCCTCTACTACACGGCCCGGGTCGGCAACTCAGGCGTCTTCCGCGGTCGCCATCTGTTCCTCGGCGGCGCGACCAAACTCTCCGCCATCCCCGAGTCCAAACCGTTCCAAGCCTACGCCGGTGATCTCAGCGGGATCACCGCGCTTAATCTGCCGCCTTGGGTTGAGAAACACCTCTACGAACCCGGCGCCGCCATCGCCCAAATGGCCGATTGGCCCGCCAAAATCGCCGCCATCACCGCCCGCACTTCTTCGCTCGATATCTCTCTGCTCGCCGGCATCCCGAGCTGGATCCTCATCCTTGCCGAAGCGCTCCGCGCCCACTCGGCCCAGGGTAAGGCCCGCGCCAGTAATCTTCAGGGCATCTGGCCCAATTTGGAATGCTTGGTCCACGGCGGCGTCCCCATCGGCCCGTTCGCCGAAGAGCTGCGCGCCGCCCTCGGCCCCGGCGTGAATTTCCACGAGGTTTACCCGGCTTCCGAGGCCTTCATCGCCACTCAGGATTCGGAAGCCATCGCGGGTCTGCGCCTGATGACCGACGCCGGAATTTATTACGAATTCCTGCCGATGGCCGATTTCGACGCCAACAACCTCGCGAATATCGGCCACAAGGCCGTGCCCCTCGCCGGCGTCAAAGTCGGAGTCGATTACGCGCTCTTGCTCACCACGCCGGCCGGTCTGGCGCGTTACGTGATCGGCGATATCGTGCGCTTCACGTCGATCGAACCGCCCCGGCTCGTCTACGCCGGCCGCACGCAGCTCCAACTCAGCGCGTTCGGCGAGCACGTCATCGAAAAAGAGCTCACCGATGCGCTCACCACCGTCTGTCGTCGCCACCAGTGGAACATCGTCAACTTCCACGTCGCCCCACTCTTCGTGAATTCCACCACCGGCCAAACTCGCGGCCGCCACGAATGGTGGATCGAGCTCAAGCCAGGCACGACGTTCACTCCCGCCGGCCCGCAACTCGCCGCCGAACTCGACGTCGAACTCCAACGCCTCAACGACGACTACGAGGCCAAGCGCCTCGGCGGCGGTCTCGAAGCTCCGTTCGTGCGTCTCGTCATGCCGGGCGTCTTCGAACACTGGCTGCGCCACCAAGGCAAATGGGGCGGCCAAAACAAGACACCCCGTTGCCGCAGCGACCGTCTCATCGCCGACGCCCTCGCCAAAATCACCCTTTTCGCCCGCGATTGATCGGCTCCAAAAACGGGCCTTCGGCAGCAGCCGTGGCACGGGCATCTAGCCCGCAGGTCCGGACCCGAACCTCCCAAACTATCACGCCGAGCCCCGGCCCCACCGTTCGCACGGATTTCAGTCTCACTCAAAAACTTTTAGAAATCCCCAAAACCTGTGATTTGTTGGCACGCGCACTGCTAAAATTAAGCACGCACCCAATTAGGGTTTTGGGGTAGCGTTGGACCGGTGAAAGCCGGAACAGAAAATAGTGGGCCCGGCGTTAAGGGGTTATCGCCGGGCCCTTCATTTTGCCCAAATCCCTCGCTTCGCGCCAAAGCGCTTCCGCCTCAGCCTCTCCGTTCCGCACGCTCCAGCCTCCGCCCGCCCCCGCTCAGCGATCACTTCTTCAAATAGACCAACAACCGCTGCTCGTAGCTCTCCACCGGCTCCGCCCCCAGTTTGCGGTCTCGAATCATCCCGGCCCGGTCGATGATAAACGTCGTGGGAATCGCCTCAACCCCGCCAAACGCCGCCGGCGTCTCCTCATCCGCCATCACGATCGGATAATTTATCCCCATTTTGGCCATAAACGGCTTCACCACCGACGGCCCTTTCTGGTCCAACGAGATTCCGACAATCACGAGTCCGTCTTTGCCGTATTTTTTCTGCAACGCGATATAGCCGGGGATTTCGGCGACACACGGCGGGCACCAGGTCGCCCAAAAATCAATCACCACAACCTTGCCCTTAAAATCGGCCGACGAGACGACCTTGCCCTCGACGTCCTTCAACTTCCACTCCGGCGCCGGCGTCGGCGGGACGGTCTCGGCTCCGGCCGACAGAGCGGCCACCAGAGCAAATGAAACCAACAGAGCGGTGCGGAGCGTTTTCATCATGGGAAAGCAGATAGTGGCGCGAGCTCGTGCGGCAATTTTTCTCCCCGCATTTTTGCCCAAAAAACCGGCCGGAGTTCCTCCGTCAGCTCTCCTCGACGACCCGCTCCAGCCCGAGGCATTTGTTCCGCTCGTCGCAGCTCAACACGAACCGGCCGTGAATCCCCTCCGGGCTCATGAACTTCTGCAAAAGCGACGCCGGAAACTGCACATTCTGCCCCGTCGAACAGCGCACCACAATCTGGCGCACCGCCCCACGGTAATAATCGAGACAGCGCTCCGCCGATAGATGGAGTTGAAACTCGTAGCGGTGCATCGCGCTGATTGTGGTTCGCCCGCCGGCCGCCTCGATTCCCGTTTCTCCGTTTTCAGGAATCCCGCATCTCGGGCAGATCCAGCCCGAGGACTTCGATAAATTTCTTCATCGCCGGCGTGAGCACCCGGCCCTTGCGGTGCAAAATGGCCAACGGCCGGGTGAAGGTTTTCCCCTTAAAATGCAGCATGACCAAGCTCCCTTGCTTCACTTCCTGCGCCACCGTCGCCTGCGGCACGATCGCGATGCCGTGCTCGATCTCCACCGCGCGCTTCACCGTCTCGATGTTGTCGAACTCCATCACCGGCTCGATCTCCAGCTTATGGTCGCGGAAAATCTGATCCACCGCCTTCCGTGTCGGGATGTCAGGATCAAAACCGATAAACTTTTGCGACGCCAATTCCTTCACTTCGATCTCCGTGCGCTTCGCCAAGGGATGCCCGGGAGACGTGATCAGGACCAAATGATCGTTACGGAAAGGCAGCACTTCGATCTGACGCTGTTTGAGCGGAAACGCCACGAGCCCGAAGTCCACGGCGTTGTGCAGAATGTCTTCGTAGACGAGGTTCGAGCGGCGGTATTCCACGCGCACATTGACCGAAGGAAAATCATGCAGGAATTTTTTTATAAACGGCGGCAACTCATGCAGCCCAATCGAATAAATGGTCGAAATCCGGATCGTGCCGCTGATCACCTTCTTCATTTCCTGCAACTCGCACTGCAGCTTCTCGTAGGTGTGCAACATCTCCTTCGCCGACTCGTAGACGCGGTATCCTTCCCGCGTGAGTTGAAATTGTTTCTGGCTGCGGTCGACGAGCAGCGTCTTGAAATGCCGCTCCATCGCCCGAGCTTGCTGGCTCACCGCCGACTGCGTGATGCCATTCAGCTTGGCCGCCTTGGAGAAACTTTTGGTTTCGACCAGATCGGCGAAGATTTTGAGGTTTTCAATTTGCATAAGCTGCGAGGATGTCGGCCCAAAGGAGCAACGGCTTAAGCATTGTCGCAAACCTCTTATTGAGGTTTCCAATCAGCCGCCACCAATTCCATGTTCCCCACCTACGCAGAATTTGTCCTCCGCGCCGACGCCGTCCGCGCCCAAATCGCCGCCGCCTGTGCCGCCGCCGGCCGCGATCCCGCCACCGTGGAATTGCTCGCCGTCACCAAGACCCACCCCGTCGCCGCCGCCGATTTCGCCGCTCGCTACGGCCTACGCGCCGTCGGTGAAAATCGCGTCCAGGAAGCCGCCGAAAAACGCCCGCTCTGCGCCGCCCCCGCCCTCGCTTGGGAACTCATCGGCCATCTTCAGTCCAACAAATCCAAACTCGCCGCCCAACACTTCGACCGCGTCCAAAGCGTCGACAGCGAAAAACTCCTCAACCACCTCGACCGCGCCGCCGCCGAACTCGGCAAAGTTCTCCCCATCCTCTTTCAGGTCAACGCCGGCAACGACCCCGCCAAATTCGGCGCCGATCTCGCCGACACTCCGCGCCTGGTCGAGTTCGCACTGACAAAAAAGAACCTGCGTCTCGACGGTCTCATGACCATCGCTCCTCTCGGTTCCACCCCGGCCGAAACCGCGGAACACGCCGTCCGCACATTTACGAATCTCCGCACCCTTCGCGACGACCTCGCCGCCCGCAACGGCGTAGCCCTCCGCGAACTCTCCATGGGCATGAGCAACGACCTCGCCCCCGCCATCGCCGCCGGCAGCACCCAGGTCCGCGTCGGCTCCGCCCTCTACGGCGCGCGGTAATTTTCGAAATCCGTCCGCCATCAGCCGCCGTACTTCCAAAAATTCGCCCCGTGGCGAATTTCATAAGCAGTCCTTCTCTCTTTTCTCCTCCCTTTACCCATGCGATCCCTCCTCCGCTTCACGTTGCCCCTGCTCGCGGCCTTCACCCTTACTACCGCCGCCTTCGCCGCCGAATCCACTCCGGCTACCCCCGCCGCCAAACGCCCGCTCTCCCTCGACGATTTTGACGCTTGGCGCAGCCTCGCCTCACCCACTCTCTCCCGCGACGGCCGCTGGCTCGCCTACTCCTTCATGCCGCAAGACGGCGACGGCGAAGTCATCGTGCGCGAGCTCGCCACCGGTCGCGAGCAACGCCTCCCCGTCGGCGCCCTCCCGCCGCCCCCCACCCAGCCCGACTCCGCCAACCCCGACGCTTCCCCTACTCTGCCCACCATCCGCCTCGCCTTCACCGCCGACTCCGCGCACCTCGTCGCCAGCACCTACCCCGCCAAGGCCGACCTCGCCGCCGCCCGCAAAGCCAAGAAAAAGCCCGACGAAATGCCGAAACCCGGCCTCCTCTATCTCCACCTCGCCACCGGCAAATCCACCACCGTTGCCTCCGTTAAAAGCTACCAGCTCTCCACTAGGACCGGCGCCTGGCTCGCCTATCTGAAGGAGGCGAAACCCGAAGAAAAAAAGCCTGAGGTCACCACTCCCGCCTCCGATCCCGACCAAGCCGCCCCTCGAGCCGTAACCGGCTCCGCCGCCGCCAAACCCGACCTCGGCACCGATCTCGTCCTCATCGACCTCGCCGCCGCCACCCCCGCCGAGCGCACCTTCGCCGATGTCCTCGACTACAGCCTCGCCCGCGACGGCCGCACCCTCCTCACCACCATCGCCGCCAAAATCGGCACCACCAACGGCGTTTATGTTTTCACTCCCGGAGCCCCCGCCGACACCGCCCCCGCCGCCCTCCTCGCCGGCAAAGGCAAATACCTGAAGCTCGCTTGGGACCGCGACCAGACCCAAGCCGCCTTCGTCAGCGACCGCGACGACGTCGCCGCCACACCTGCCCCGAAATCCGCGCGCTTCAAACTCTACCACTGGCCACGCGGCACCGCCGCCGCCACCGAGCTCGTCTCCTCAACGACTACCCACTTCCCCGCCGCCTTCACGGTGAGTGACAAGGGCCCCGTCGCCTTCTCCCGCGACGGCAAAAAACTCTACGTCCCCGCCGCCCCGCACCCCAAACCCGCCCGCGATCCCGACGCCGCCCTCGACGCAGAATCCCGGGTCTCCGCCGATCTCTGGCGCTGGAACGACGATGTCGTCCAGCCCATGCAAAAAGTCCGCGCGACCCTCGAGCGCAACCGCACCTATCGCGGCGTGCTCGATCTCGCCAACAACCGCTACACCCAGCTCGCCGATGTCACCCTGCCCACTGTCACACTCAGCGACGACGGCACCCGCGCCCTCGGCCAAGACGACCGCGCCTACCGCCGCCGCGCCGATTACGACGGCCGCTACACCGACATCCTCCTCGTCGATCCCCTCACCGGCGCCCGCAAACCCGCCCTCAAGGAACTCCGCAGCGAAAACGGCGGAGCCGGCACCGCCTTGGTTTGGTCACCCGACGGCCGCTGGGCCTTCTACTACCAGTCCAATCACTGGCACGTGCTCAACACCGCCGACGGCACCACGCGCAACCTCACCTCCACCCTCGGCGTCGCCGTCCACAACGAAGACCACGATTCTCCCTCGCCCGCCGGTCCCTATGGCCAAGCCGGTTGGACCAAGGACAGCCAATCGCTCCTCATCTACGACCGCTACGATGTCTGGCAGCTCTGGGCCGACGCCCGCCCCGCCAAAAATCTCACCGCCGCCTCCGGCCGCGCGACCAAGACCCAGCTCCGCGTCCAAAACATCGAGCCCATCGACGACGACACCGACGACCGCGGCCTCGACCCCGCCAAGCCCCTCACCCTCCGCGGGGAGAGCGAGGAGACGCGCGCCTCCGGTTTCTTCCAAACCCGCTTCGACGCCGCCCCCGGCACCGCCCCGCGCCGCCTCCTCTGGGGCGACAAAAACTACCGCTACGTCACCCGCGCCAAAGACGCCGATGTCCTGCTCCTAAGCGCCGCCCGCTTCGACGAATTTCCCGATTACCACACCACCGATTCCGCCTTCGCCGCCCCGGCCCAAGTCACCGCCGGCGGCGCCCAGCTCACGCCCTTCGCCTGGGGCCGCGCCGAACTCGTCCCCTTCCGCAACACCGACGGCGTCCCGCTCAGCGCCGCGCTCTACAAACCCGCCGACTTTGATCCCACGAAAAAATACCCGCTCATGGTCTATATCTACGAGCGCCTGTCGCAGGACGTCCACACCTTCAAAACCCCCGCGCCCGGCCACAACGTCAGTTTCCCCCTCTACACCAGCAACGGCTACCTCGTCCTCACCCCCGACATCGTTTACACCGAGGGTCAGCCCGGCCAAAGCGCGCTGCGCGCCGTGCTCCCCGCCATCGAGAGCCTCGTCCGCCAAGGCTTCGTCGACGAGCGGGCCATCGGCATCTCCGGGCACTCCTGGGGTGGCTACCAGATCGCCTACATGCTCACGCAGACCTCGCTTTTCCGCGCCGCCGAAGCCGGCGCCCCGGTGGGCAACATGACCAGTGCCTACTCCGGCATCCGCTGGGGCTCCGGCATGCCGCGTCAGTTCCAATACGAGAAAACCCAAAGCCGCCTCGGCCGCCCCCTCGCCGAAGCGCCGCACCTCTACATCGAAAACTCCCCCATCTTCCACGTGCAGCGCATCACCACGCCCCTCCTGCTCCTGCACAACGACGCCGACGACGCCGTTCCGTGGTATCAAGGCATCGAACTCTTCCTCGCCCTCCGGCGCTACGACAAACCCGCCTGGCTCTGGAACTACAACGGCGGGCTCCACGGCCTCCGCCGCCGCGCCGACCAAAAAGATTTCGCCCGCCGCGCCTGGCAATTCTTCGAGCACTACCTCCGCGGCGCCCCCGCCCCCGAGTGGATGGAAAAAGGCGTCCCTTTCATCGACCGCGAAGAAGAAAAACTTCGCTTCAATTCCGCAAAGTAGGGCGCCGCCCGCGCGCCGCCTTCCGCATTGCCTCCCGCGAAAATTCCTTCTCGCCTTTCCCGCTTGGAAACCACCGCGCCGAGCTCCGCCCAACTCTCCGCGCTGCTGCGTCTGCTCGACGACCCCAGCCCGTCCGTGCGCCGCGCCCTCCTCGCCCGGTTCACGGCCCTCGGCCCTGAAACCGCCCCGTTTCTGCGCGAGCTCAGTCACGGCCCCGACCCCGTCCTCGCCGCTCACGCCGCCTGGTTTCTCAACGAGCTGAAATTTTCCGACCCCGTCGCCGAGTTCCGCACCTTTATCGGTTCACTCCACTACGAACTGGAAACCGGCGCCCTCCTGCTCGCCCGCACCGTCAATCCCGGCCTCGACGTGGGCCGTTGCTGTGAGCAGCTCGACGCCATCGCCGCCCGCTGCACCGAGCTCATCGCCGAACCTGCCAGCTCACGGGAGAAATGCCGCATCATCAACCGCGTGATGTTCCACGAATACGGGTTTCGCGGCAACGTCGAGCACTACACCGACCCGCAAAACAGCTTCCTCAACACCGTCCTCACGCGCCGTATCGGCCTGCCCATTTCTCTCAGCCTCGTCTACCTGCTGGTCGCCGAACGCCTCGGCCTCGCGCTCGAGCCCGTCGGCCTGCCCGGCCACTTCCTCGTCGGCTGCTTCGACGATGAGATTCCGTTCTACGTCGACCCGTTTGACCGCGGCCTCTTTCGCGACCCCGACGAGGTCATCGCCTTCCTCCTCGCCCAAGGCACCTCACCCCAGCCCGCCGATCTCATGCCCACCGCCATCCACGAGGTCCTCTGCCGCTGCTGCCGTAACCTCGTGCACCACTACACCGTTTCCGGCGAACCCGCCCGCGCCCGCCTTTTCGCCAGCTTCATCACCGATTTCGAGACCACCCACACCCGCGAGTCCGAGTGACCTCTCGCCATCCCCGTGGAGCCCGTCGTCCCGGCGGCCCGATCGCACCGTTGGGCTTCTCCTCGCCCCACGGCAACCGCAGCCACTGACTTGATTTCCTATGGCCCGTCGCTCCTCGCGCCGCATTTGCGCCATCGTCGCCCGTCGGCATCTTTTTAACCTATGTCCCTCCGGAAGTGCCCATTTCACGCGCCCTCGAATCCGCCCCTCCCCGGCCCGCCGCCCCCGCTTCAAACCGAAGAAATCACGGATTTCCTGAGCGATGCTTCCGCTTTCGGCATGTTGGCCGCGCCCCTCGCAGAGCGCACCGATATCTACCGCGCCGCCCTCGCCGCCGGCCAACCCGCCCCGTTTAGCACCGACGAACTCACCCATGCCGGCCGCATGGCCTGGCGCAACAATGCCCGCTGCATCGGGCGGCTCTTCTGGCGCGGTCTAAAAATGCGCGACCGCCGCCACCTCGCCGGAGCCGAGGCCATATTCTCCGAGCTCTGCGCGCACATCGCCGAGGCCACCAATTCCGGTACGATCCGTCCGACGATGACCGTATTCGCCCCCTCCACCGCGCGCCTGCCCGGTCCGCGGATCGAAAATCGCCAGCTGGCGGGATACGCCGGCTATCGCGACGGAGCCCAGATTCTCGGCGACCCCAAAAACCTTTCCTTCACAGAACGCGCCCTCGCCATGGGCTGGACCCCACCCTCGACCAAGACTCCTTTTGATCTGCTCCCTTGGATCATAACCGGCGCCGGCGAAGAACCCCGCCTCTTCCCCCTGCCACCCGGGCTCATCCGTGAGGTTCACCTCACCCACCCCACGCTGGCTTGGTTCGGCGATCTCGGCCTCCGCTGGTATGCGTTGCCCACCATTTCCGATCACCGGTTGATCGCCGCCTCGACCGAGTTCTCGGCCGCACCGTTCAGCGGTTGGTTTATGGGCACCGAGATCGGCGCCCGCGACTTGGGTGACGAAGCCCGCTACAATCGACTGCCCGCCATCGCACACCGGCTCGGACTCGACCTTTCATCCCCTCAATCCCTTTGGCGCGACCGCGCCCTGCTGGAGCTCAACGTCGCGGTCCTCCACTCCTACGCGGCCGCCGGCGTGACCCTCGTGGACCACCACACCGCAAGCGCCCAGTTCATGCGCTTCGCCTCCCAAGAGGAAAGCGCCGGCCGCCCGCTTTCCGCGCAATGGGATTGGATTGTTCCGCCGATGTCGGGCTCCACCACCCCGGTATTTCACCTGCCCATGACCGACCGGCATCTGTTGCCCAATTTCTTTCCTCCGGCGAGTCCGGCCTGACCGACGGGCCGCGTTTCTTGCTTTCGCCGCCGAGCCCCAAACCCCACGCTGTTTGCATGGCGCCATCCGATCCCACGTGCAGTCTCGCCGATCTCGACGGCTGGTCTTTCCCCGGCACCGCTCTCGCCGTGGTCGGCCACCCGATCAAGCACTCGATCAGCCCGGCCATGCACAACGCCGCCCTCGCCTCGCTCGCCGTCGCGACCCCCAGGTTTTCCAACTGGCGTTACTTTCGCTTCGAGGTTCATCCCGATGACCTCCCGCGCGCCCTCGATCTCTTCCAAGCGAAAAATTTCCACGGCCTCAACCTCACCGTCCCACACAAGGTTCTCGCCTTCGACCGCGTGGCCGCGATCGACGCCGCCGCCCACCCCATCGGCGCCATCAACACACTCCTGCACACGCCCGCCGGCTGGCGCGGACACAACACCGATGGCTACGGCCTGGCCGCGGCCATCCGCGAAACCCTCGGCCTCGAGCTCACCGGCGCCCACGTCGTTCTGCTCGGTGCCGGCGGCGCCGCCCGCGGGGCCGCCGTCGAATGTCTCCAACGCCGTTGCGCCTCACTCTGGATCGCCAACCGCACCGAGGCCAATCTCCACACCCTGCTCGCCCATCTGGCCCCGCTCGCAGCCGGCATTCCGCTCCGTGGTTTCACTCCGGCCGCGCCGCCGGCCGATCTGCCGTCAGGCACGCTCCTGATCAACGCCACCAGCGCCGGCCTCCGCCCCACCGACGAGATGCCCGTCGATCTCACCTCGCTGCCCGATGTCGCCGCCGTCTTCGACATGATCTACAATCCGCCGCAGACCGCGCTCCTCGCCCGCGCTGCCGCCCTCGGTCTGCCCCACGCCAACGGGCTCGCGATGCTCGTCCATCAGGGTGCCAAAGCCCTCGAAATCTGGACCGGCGTCCCCGCCACCACCACCGCCCCCATGATGGCCACCGCCGCCCGCGCCGCCCTCGGCCTTCCTTGACTCCGCCCCTTCATCCGCGACGTTCCCCTCATGCCCACGGTCACCGCCCGCAAACCCAAGGCCAAGTCCGCCCCACGCCGCGCCCCCGCCAAGTCCGCCGAAAAGCGCCAAAAAAATCGCGGCCCCTCTTTCGGCGAGTGGGCGAGGAAATATTCCGGCATTATGAAGGGCGCTCCGTCCGATCTTTCCATGCGTGAAGGCTTCGGCGATTGATTATCTCGTAGATGCCGGGCCTATCGTCGGCCTTTTGAGCGAGACCGACCAATGGCACGCGTGGAGCGACTCGGTTTTGACCGTGATCGACGTGCAGCTCGCGACCACCGAGACGGTCTGGGGCGAAATCTGCCATCTGCTCCGCAGGAATCGTATCGCCCTCTTTGCCGCCATCGAGGCCCTTGAGACCGGCCGAATCGTGCTACTCCCCGTCTGGGATCGCGCCGCTCGAATCAGAATATTGATGGAACGCTACCCCCAAATGGACGCCGGCGACGCCTCCCTCGTCGTCCTTTCCGAACGCTTCCCCAAAGCCAAAATCATCACCACCGACGTCCGCGACTTCACCGTCTACCGCCGCTTCCGCAACGAGGCCTTGCTCCTGATTCATCCCTAATCGTTTCGCACCGGCCCGATTACCCGCAGGCAACCCGGCCGCACGCGCACGGAGATTTCCGCCGCGGTCTCCACCAACTCCCCGTCGACGTGGATCGGCCCCGCCGCCGCCCGCGTGACTACAAAACGCTCACCCGTCCAACGTCCCACGCCAGCCCCGCCGTTTAGCGAGCCCGCGAAAAGTCGCCCCACCAACGGCAATCCCGACAGCCAGCCCACCGGCGGAATCACCACGAGATCCAGCCGCCCGTCATCCACCCGTGCGCCGGGCGCGATGCGCGCGTTGTTCCCGAGCTGGTCGGAATTTGCGACGGTCACGAAGAGCGCGGGCCTCACCTCGACTTCGCCCGCTCCGATCCGCAAGCCGTAGGCCTCGCACCGGTAACTCGAAAACGCCCGCATCGCCGCGACAAAATACGCCGCAAACCCGCGCCGCGCCAACCGCTCGAAACTCGTCAGCACCGCCGTGTCAAAACCCGTGCCCATCGCACAGAAAAAGAGCCGGCCATTCGCCTCACCCGCGTCGATCCGGCGGACTCGCCCGCTCGCCAATCCCGCCAACGCGACCGCCGGCCGGAGTGAGATCCCCAGATGCCGCGCGAGCCCGTTGCCGGAACCGCAAGGCACGATGCCCAGCGCCGCCGTCGAATCGACCAAGGCACCAGCGACTTCGTTCACCGTGCCGTCACCGCCCACCGCCACCACCACGTTGGCTCCGGCCTTCACCGCCGCCGCCGCAAGCTCCGTCGCGTGCCCCCGTCGCTCGGTCAAATACACCGACCCTGTGACCTTGGTCGTTTTCAAAAACTCCTCGATCAATCGAAGCAGCTTGGACCGATCCCGCGCCGGGCCCGCCTGAGGATTAAAAACGAAACAGATGTTCAAAAACGAAAAGGGATTAAACCGTCCGAGCCGCCCATGAAGCGCGAATCCCTCCGCCCGTCGAGCCCGGCCTTTGCGGAGTTGCGACCGGTTTCCGCCCGTCTACAATCTTCACATGAACCGCCGATTTCTCACCCCTCTGCTCCTACTGGCTTTCGTCGCCGCGTTCACCGGCTGCACCACCGTCCCCGAGAGCGGGCGTTCTCAAATTCTGCTGATCACGCCCGCCGAGGAGGCGCAGTCCGGCGCGGCTGCGTTTCTCCAGATCAAGGGCAAGGAAAAGGTCGCCGCCGAGCCCACCGTCAACGCCCGTATCAACCGCATCGGCCGGCGCATCGCCGCCGTGGTCGGCCGCGATCTGCCCAATGCCAACTGGGAGTTCGTCGTCTTCGACTCACCTCAGCTCAACGCCTTCGCCCTGCCCGGCGGCAAGGTCGGCTTCTACACCGGTCTGATCAACCTCGCCGGCAGCGACGACGAAATCGCCGCCGTCATGGGTCACGAGATCGCCCACGTCACCAGCCGGCACGGCGCCGAGCGCCAATCCCAAGCCATGCTCGTCGGGCTCGGCGGCGCGCTGCTCAATGCCGGCACCCAAGAGAACAAGAACCGCGACGCCTTTCTCCTCGCCTACGGCGCCGGCACGACCATCGGGACTTTGGCCTTCTCTCGCGAACACGAGACCGAAGCCGACGCAATCGGCCTGCGTTTCGCCGCCCGCGCCGGCTACGATCCGCGCGCCGCCGTTACCTTCTGGCAAAAAATGGCGGCCAAAAACTCCGGAGGCAGCCAGCTCAAGTGGCTTTCCACCCACCCGCCCTCCCGCGAACGCATCGCCCGCCTTCAGCAACTCGCCCTCACCCTTCTGCCGCTCTACGAACAAGCCAAAGCGACTCTCCCGTAAGCTGTGAGCCGCCGAGGTGGAGCCCGATGTCCCATCGGGCTTTCTTGCGCGTGCTGTTCACCGACGCTTTGGCCCGATAGGGACATCGGGCTCCACCTTTCAGACCAACTCCACGTTGACCGCTGCCCGTTCGAAGTCACTGGCAACCAAGAGCGGCTCCGGTTTCATCGAGCCGAGCGCCGCCACCCAACAGTCGGGGATGATTTCCAGCCGCGTCGCCCACTGCGTCGCGATGTCATTATAGTAAGCCCGGGCCAACGCTACCCGCTGCTCCGTCTCAACGAGCTGGTTTTGCAGCGCCGCGAAACTCTCCTGCGTTTTCAGCTCCGGATAAGCCTCGGCCACCGCCCGAATCGAAACCGCCAGCCCAGTAAAATCCGGACCCGCCACACCGATCGGTGTCGCCATGGCCTGGGCCCGCAATGCCGCCAACGCCGTCTGCACCTGCGCCTCGTGATCCTTCACGCCCGCGACCACGGCCACGAGCCGCGGGATCAGATCATGCCGTCGCTTGAGCTGCACTTCGATCAGTGAACTCGCCAGGCGCACCCGCTGCCGCAGTGCGATCAACCGGTTGTAAACCAGCCACACCCACGCGATCACTCCCGCGACCAGATATGCAGCCGGCGGTATCCACCCGAGCCGCACCATTTCCATCGGAAACGACTGCGTCTGCTGGCCCAGCATCACGATCAACGGAATCGCCGCGATCAGCAAGCCGAGCAGTCCCCAAACCCACATCCACCGGCCGAGCGACGCGCTGATCTTCTCCTCGGTGCGCGTCGAGATGAGGAAAAAATCTGCCTGCTCGCTGGCCGCGATTTCCGGGGCCACCAAGTCCGCCCGCTCGCGCGCACGGCCCGCGACAAACAGCGGCGCGTGCAACCTGATTCCCACCTCGGAAAACCGGCGGCGGTGGTCTGAATCGGGCACACCCGTCGCCGGCCCTCGGCCATAATAAAGCGGGTCGCTCCGCCCGACCGTTTGGTCGAAAAATTCCTGCGACTCAAACTTCGCCCCGGCCGGACGGACCAACAAGACGCCGGTCTCGTCCCGCAGGTAAAAAGGGATCGTCTGGCCGCCCTTTGCCACCGTGGCCCAACCGCTTTCCCGTTTCTGACGCGTGCGGGTGTTTCCCTTACTGTCGGTGTAAGTCTCCGTGACCCAGCGCGACCACGCCTCGTCGACGCGCCAAGCGTAGTGGATGCACGCCGCTCCCGCCAAAAAACTTGCCAGCGGCTCCACGACCTCCGCCGTGCCTTTGACTTCGACCTCGCCGATGAAGACGCCCTGCGTCTTCGAGGTCGGCGTATCGGTCATGATCCGCCGCCGCCGCAGTTGCCGGGCCCAACCCCACAGACAACCGCCGCAGCTCAGGGCGAGCGCGATCGACGAGATGATGAGCTCTTTCTCCACCGCGCCAGCCCACCGAATCTTGCCCGGGGGTGCCAGCTCCGAACGCCGGCCCCCGACCCGTTACTTCGCCGCAAACTCCGGCGCCAACTCCAAGCCGAAATAATTCCGCGCGTTGGCGAAGCAGATGTTCTTCACCATCCCGCCGACGAGGCCCATGTCGTTTGGAATTTCGCCGCGGGCGATGTCGCCGCCGAGCAGATTGCACAGCGTGCGGCGGAAATACTCGTGGCGCGGATAACTCAGGAAGCTGCGTGAATCCGTCAGCATGCCGACGAAGCGCGAGAGCAGGCCGAGGTTCGACAGCGAGTTGAGCTGCCACTCCATCGCCTCCTTCTGGTCGAGGAACCACCAGCCGCTGCCAAACTGGATTTTCCCGGGAATCGTGCCGTCCTGGAAATTGCCGACCATCGCCGCGAAGACGTAGTTGTCGGCGGGATTCAGGTTGTAGATGACCATGCGCGGGAGTTGGTCGGTGGCATCGAGCGCATTGAGGTAACGCGAAAGCGCGACCGCCTGCGGGAAATCGCCGATCGAATCAAAACCCGTGTCCGGCCCGAGCTTGCCGAGCAGGCGGGTGTTGTTGTTCCGCAGCGCGCCGAGGTGGAGTTGCTTCGTCCAGCCGCGCGCGGCGTCCCAGCGCCCGAGCTCGAGCATCAGATACGAACCATAGCGCGCGATGTCCTCGGCCGAGGGCACGCGGCCCGCCCGCGCCGCATCGAACACCGCCTGCGCCTGCGCGTGCGTGCAGGGCTCGGCCAACGCCGACTCCAGTCCATGATCCGAAACGCGCCCACCGATCGCGTGGAAGTCGTCGTGCCGTTTTTTCAGCGCCCCGAGGAAATCGTCGAAAGTGCGGATGCCATTCGCCGCAAATGAACCGCCCGCCGCTCCGGCGAGTTTCTCCATGTAGGCGTTGAACACCGCCGGCGCACCCACCGCGAAGGCTTTGTCGGGGCGGAAAGTCGGGTAGACCCGCGTCTTCAAACCGCTCGCCCGGATCTTCTGGTGTAACTCGAGCGAGTCGGCCGGATCGTCGGTCGTGCAGACCACGGCGACCTTGGAGTTGGTCAGAAAATCATGCACGCGCATCGTGGCCAGCTGCGGATTGGCCCGCTCCCATATCGAGTCGGCGCTTTGGGGGTTGATGATGTCGGTGACGCCGAAATAACGCGCCAGCTCGAGGTGCGACCAGTGGTAGAGCGGATTGCGCAGCGTCTGCGGCACGGTCGCGCACCACGCGTCGAACTTCTCGCGCGGCGAAGCGTCGCCCGTGACGAATCGTTCCGCCACGCCGTTGGTGCGAAGCGCACGCCATTTGTAGTGGTCGCCGCCGAGCCAAACTTCAGCGAGGTCGGCGAAGCGGTGGTTGTTCGCGATCTGTGCCGGCGGCAGGTGACAGTGGTAGTCGTAGATCGGCTCCGACTTCGCGTAGGTGTGGTAGAGTTCGCGGGCGGCCGGATTTGAGAGCAGAAAATCGTCGTGGATGAAGGCGGGCATGGAGTAAAATCGCGAGGTTGGGTCGTGGCGCGGCCACAGGCAAGAAACGTGTTCAAGACAGCGCCCAGAAATTGCGTCGCGAACCCCTGGAAAAACGCGAATTCGCGGAACTCCGACCTTGGTTTCACATTCGCTTCACGCGCCATCGGTTAGTCTGCGGGCGTGTTCGTCGCTTCGCGACATTCCGTCGCCGTCCTACGGCGGAGCCGAGTCTCATCCCCGGCTCCCGAATCGCCGACACGTCCTCCATCATGATCGCTTCAGTTCGATTTCAAAAACGTGTGCACCGCTCCGCGGCGTCAATCGCCCTGGTGCTGCTCGGCTTGGCCGGCATCGCTCAAGTCCGGGCCAGTGACGCCGCGGCGGTTAAGCCCAGCTGGGCCGAGGGGTGGTTTGCCGAATTCTCGGCCGGCGTCGGCATCGTCCCCGGGGGAGACATCACACTCGGTGGCGTCCGGTATGAGGCCAAATACAATACCGGTTCGATTCTGCAGGGAGCGCTCGGGCGCGCTTGGACACCGCAGTTTTCAACCAAACTGGAATGGTTCTACCGGTCCAACTCGGTAAGATCGCTCGTGGCCGAAAATGCGCGCATCAGCGGCGGCGATCTGGCGTCGACCAATGCCTTCGTCACGGCGACCTATCGTCTCGGACCCGGTTTCGAAGTTTGGGGTATCGCACCTTACGCCGGTCTTGGGGCGGGAATTCTGCAGGAAGTTGATCTGGATCTTGAGGGCTTCGGCGGTGAGGAGTTCTCCGCTCGCAGTCGCTTTGCCTATCAATGGTTGATCGGGCTTGAGCGCGCGGCGGGAACCAAAGGCCGAATCTTCATCGAAGGGCGGGCGGTCGCCGCCGGTAGTCAGGACCTGACCAGCTCTACCCGAGGGCGCAAACTCAGCGTCGACTACGACACGTGGGGAATCATCGCGGGATTGCGTTGGTTATTCTGACCCGGACAATTCTCCGCCGTCGCCGAGCCATGCTCAGAGCGCCGCACGCACTTCCCTCCTTTCCATGTCATTGTCCCCCAAGTCTCCGTTGCTGCTCGTCGAAGATGATTGGGATATGGCCGGCAACATCGCCGACTACCTCGGAGCGCGACATTGGGAGGTGCAGCATGCGGCTAACGGAGCACTGGCTTTGCACCTTCTGCAGTCGGAGCGTTTTGAGGTCGTGATTCTTGATCGTGATCTGCCGGTTATTGATGGCCTCGAAGTCTGCCGGCGCCTTAGGCAAGGGCCGGCACGGCGCGTGCCAGTGTTGATGCTCACCGCCGCCGATCGACTGGACGAACGGTTGGAGGGGTTCGCCGCCGGAGTGGACGACTATCTGGTCAAGCCATTCGCTTTGGCCGAACTGCAAGCGCGATTGGTCGCGCTGCAAAGGAGAGGTAGTGGCACGGCGCCGGCCGCCGAGGACGAAGTGCTCAAGTGCGCCGATCTCGAACTGAGGCCGGGCATTCGAGAGGCGCGCCGTGCAGGTCGTCGGCTCGAGCTCACCAATATGGGCTTCGCAATTCTTGAACTGCTCCTGCGCCGCACCCCCGAGGTCGTGCGCCGCGAGGAGTTGGAGGAAGCACTTTGGCGGGATGCACCGCCGGGCAGCGATGCTTTACGTTCGCACATCTTCACGCTGCGGACGGCGGTCGACGGGGCGTTTTCCAAACCACTTCTGCGAACTCACCGGGGCGTCGGTTTCCAAATTCGCGAACCGCAGCCCGAAGAAGAGTCTCCCGCTTGAATCCCAAAACATCCTCCACCGCCACGTCACGGTCGAAGTTGAGGCCGCTACCCCTGCGCGCTCGCATCGCGTTGCTACTGGTCCTACTCGGGCTGACGGGTTTTGGAGGGGTGGTGGTCGCCGGCGGCTGGATCGTGTTGCACGCAGAAGACACTATCGTCGACGCCGTCATTGCCGAAGCCGCACGGGAAACGCTCGCGAACGGTCGCGCGCCACGCGTCGATTGGATGCGCGCGTTCTCCGACGCCGAGGCATTGCGGGCAGCGACCGGTCTAGATCGCCTACCATCCCGGGGCGAATGGCACGAGGCGTTCGCGGCTTCGGCCGCCGGGCCGGCGATACTGGCGGACAATTGGCTCAGCCGCTGGCGCGTGTGGCACGAAAACTTGGAGAGCGAGTATCGGGTGCGACTACCCGGACCAGGCGAGGCTTTCACCGGCTGCTTGTGGGTCGAAGTGAGCCGGCTCGAATACACCGAGGGGCAAGCCGCGCCGATCCGCTGGACCGTGCTCATTCTGGCCGGAGCCGTGGCGGTCCTCGCGTTGACTGCAAGCGCCGTGATCCTGCGCTGGACCGTGCGTCCGTTGCGCTTGCTGGCCGAGCGGGTAAGCCAAGCGCCCGCCGATCAGGCGGCCGATTTTTCGCACGGGTTGGCCGACGACGAGGTGGGCGCACTAGCTCGAGCGTTGCAGGACTCGCGTGCGCGCACGCTTGCCGCCCTTGAGCGGGAGCAGCGTTTCCTCGCAGAATGCAGCCATGAACTACGGACGCCATTGGCCACGCTGCAATCCGCTCTGACCCTTCTGCCCGAAGTATCCGCCGACCCGGTAGCCCGGGAACGGGTGACCGGCCGGGTCGCTCGCTCGGTGGCGCGCATGGAAAGACTCGTGCGCTTCTTTCTCGTGCTCGCTCGCGAAGGACGGAATCCGGCTGAAACCGGCCGGGTCGAGCTCGAGCCGCTAGTGCGTGAAGTCGTAGATGAGCACGACGCGCTCGCCGCGCCGCCTGCGCCCCGTTGGATGATAGACGTGCCGGCAACGGCCAACGTCCAAGCCGCGCGGGATGTCGTGCTCACCCTCGTCCACAACTTGGTCGGCAACGCCATCAAGCACAGCCCGAGCGGACGGATCCGGCTGAGTTGGACCACACCGGACACGTTGCAGATCGACGACGACGGCCCCGGGTTCGCCGACTTGGCCCCAAAGCGACAATCAGAAGCCGCAACACGAGCGTCCGGTTATGGTGTGGGACTAGAGCTCATCCAACGCCTCTGCCGCCTCCACCGTTGGGAAGTGCAGCGCGGCGTATCGGAATGGGGCGGCGCTCAAGTGCGCGTGATTTTCCAACAAGCGTCGACCGACGCTCCCTCCAACTCCATCCCACTCAAGCGCGAATGATGTCGGCCCGCATCGCCCCGAGGCTCGTGTAACCCGCAAGCTTGGCCGAGGCGGTGGCGCAGACGGCCGCCGGCGCGAGTCCGGTGTTTTGCGCAAGAAAGACGAGATAGGTCGCGATGTTCTTCGCGAAATTGAGCCGGCCTTCGTCGCTGATCGCGTAGAAGCGCGCACGTTGGCGGTAACCCGCCGGCGTGTGGTCGCCGAGCGCGGCCTTCTCCGCCCGACCGCCCGCCGCGAGCACATGGAGAAAATTGTACTCGAACCAAAACATATGCTCCGGACTTGGCGCGAGCGACTCGATCGCCGAGCGCGTGACCGTCGGGCTGGAAAACACATCCACGCCCCGCCCACACTTCGAGAGCGCATCGGTGACGAAGACCCGCGCCATTTTCTGCTCCGTCGCATCGGCGCTGTAGGCCCCGAGGATCGCGAGCTCGACGGTAAACTTATACCAGTCGCGCCACAGCGCCTGGTCAGCGGGGTTTTTCGAAGCAAAAAGCGCGCGGCCCATCTCGTAGGTGTAGCGGCCGCTGGTCTTGATCTCGAGTCGTCCGCCCGTGACCTCGCCCATGACCTGATAATTCTCGGCGGATTTGCCGGAGCCCGAGTGAAACCCGATGCTCGCGCCGAAGTCTTTGCACACCGCCCATTGCTTCTCGATGAGCCCGCGCAACGCGACGTTGTCGGGATACGGCATATTTTTTTGAAAGCCAAACGCCGGCGCGACGAAGTGAATCTTCATCGCCAACGCCTCGCAGAGCGCGAGCATGATGGCGGTGGTTTCGGGCGTGGTCAGTCCGGGCAATTCGTCGATGGACAACTCGCGGAGGTAGGCGCGGCCCGCGTCGGTCGTGAAAAGCTTCGCCCGGGCGGCGGCATATTTGTCGTCGCGCGCTTTCATCTTTTGCAACGAGGGCCACACGTAGGCGAGCAGCTTGGAGAAATCCGCCGGATTCAACGTCAGCCCCGCTTGGGCCACCCGGGCTTTGACCGTCGCGATGAGCGCTGCGGGAACGTTCGCCGCACACCAAGCGGCGGCATCGTCGGCGACTTTGGTCTGCGCGAGTTCCGGGGAGAGATCGAACGTGATATAGCTCGCCAGCACGCAGCCGGTGACGAGCGCGTCTTCACGTGAGTCGAATTTCCCGCCGATCGGCTGGTGGTCGGCGTTGAACGACCAGGCGATCCCTCGCGTGTGAAACCCTGTTTTCAACTTCGAGAGCACGCAGCCGTGGCTCATGCCTTCGACGCTCTGGCCTTGGTGCCCCTCGGGTACGTTGGTGCCGATGAAAGGAAAGGGCACCGAGTCGAGTTTGCCCGCGAGCATCACATCGGTGTCGTAAACAAGTTCGCGCGGGATCGAGTTCTGGTTGGCCGTCACGCCGATGCCGAGCTGCGCCATCGCCCACTCGACCGCCGGCCAGTGCAGCGTGGTGAACCGCGCACCCACCCCCAGCGTGCTGCGGCCGAGTTGCTCCGTCGCGCTCGGGAAAATCGTCGAGGTAGGGTTGTGCTCTTGGATGAGATTCTTGAGGCGCAGGAGATTCGCGAACGTCGCGGGAAAAATCACCGCGCCGTCCTTCAACGCCGTGCCGTCGCCGAGCGCGGTCACTGCCGCCGCGCCCGAACGGCCGTCGAGCCGCCATGCGCAATCGCCCGTGGCCGTGTCCTCCAGCAACGTCCAGGAGCCGGCCGCCGTTTCAAAGCGGCTGTGCGGCCAGACGTGGATCGGCTGCGCGTTTTCAATCGCGGCCCGCAATCCCGCCCAATCGAGGCAAAAATCGGGCGACACGCAGGGATTGGTCGCGATGCGCAGATTGTGCTGGAGGAGAAACGTGTTGATGGCGGACATGAAGTTTTGGTTGGGGAGAAGCGTGAGCGAAAACGGTCTGCCAGTCCCGATCAAGCCGCGTCACGCGCGCACCGGAAGCCGAGATTGGTGGTAGCACTGTCGGGCGTGTTGCTGCTGCGTGCGTCCGTGCGGTAGCGGTTGCAATAACTCGCATGGCACAGGTAGCTGCCGCCACGCATCACCCGCCGGTCGCCGGTTCCGGGCCCCGTCGGATTCACGCAGGGCTGCCCGCGCGCGTTGCGCCGGTAGGTGGCCGCGTCGAACCAATCCGCGCACCACTCCCACACATTGCCCGTCATTTGATAAAGGCCGTAGCCGTTGGCTCGATAACTCTTCGCCGGGGCCGGGCCGAAATGCCCGTCGGCCTCGGTGTTCGCGGTCGGAAACACCCCTTGCCAGACGTTCATGCGGTGACGTCCCTCCGGCTCCAGTTCGTCGCCCCACGGAAACCGTTTTTGCGCGAGCCCACCCCGCGCGGCGTATTCCCACTCG
Organism: Opitutaceae bacterium; assembly: GCA_044356555.1. Taxonomy (GTDB): domain Bacteria; phylum Verrucomicrobiota; class Verrucomicrobiia; order Opitutales; family Opitutaceae; genus Tous-C4FEB. The sequence continues at coordinate 160,120 of JBIKWB010000006.1, forward strand.
GCCTCAGTCGGCAGGCGTTTTCCCACCCACGTTGCGTAAGCGACCGCATCGATCCACGACACCTGCACGACCGGGTGTGCCCAGCGTTGCTTGATGTGCGAACCCGGCCCCTCGGGATGCCGCCACGTCGCACCATCGACCCGACACCACCACTCGCTCCCCAACACGCGCAGCCGCACCGCCGTCGCCTGTTGCTTGGGCGAAAGATGCCCGAAAAAAACAAAGCTCCAACCGAAGCGCTCGCTCTCGGTCTTGTACCCCGTCGCGTTCACAAACGCGTTGAACTGCTCGTTCGTCACACACGTCGCGTCGAGATAGAATGCCGCCAACTTCACCGCATGGGCCGGACCTTCGCCGTCGAGCGGAAATCCGTAATCGCCATCCGTCCCCATCTGGAACTCGCCCGCCGGAATCAGGGCCATACCCGTCGTCGACCCCGCCGCCGGCGATACCGCAAGTTTTGGCCCCACCGCCGCGCCGGCCGCAGAGGTTTTGGGGCGCCCGGGCGCGCAACACGAATCCATGGAATCGGTCTTCAAGCGCCCCCACGCCGGCAGATTTCAACGGCTCTGACAACCCCCGGAGTTTCTTCTGCGCTTCGCATCACTTTCGTGATTGCCCGCCCCCCGCCGCCCTCTCTGCTCGGCTCTCTTTTTCAAAAACCAATGGAATTGCCCAACCCCGACCACGTCCTCCGCGTCACGCAGGAACTCAACCTCAAGGTCCACCAAGTCGCCGCCACCGCGCAGCTTTTTGCTGAGGGCGCCACCGTGCCGTTCATCGCCCGCTACCGCAAAGAGGCCACCGGCGAACTTGACGAGGTCCAGATCACCGCCATCCGCGACCGACTCGAGCAAATGCGCGCCATCGACGAACGCCGCGCCTCCATCCTCGCCTCGCTCAAGGAACGCAACCTCCTCTCTCCCGCCCTCGAAAAAGCCGTCAACGCCGCCGATTCACTCACCGTCCTCGAGGACATCTATCTTCCGTTCCGTCCGAAAAAACGCACCCGAGCCACCATCGCCAAAGAGAAGGGCCTGGAGCCCCTCGCCGAGCTGATCTTCGCCCAAGCCGATACCACCGATCCTGTCGCCGAAGCCGAGAAACTCGTCGGTCACGAGTACACCGCCGACGACGGCAAGAACCAGAAATCGAAAATTGAAAACTCCGCCGAGGCCCTCGCCGGAGCCCGCGACATCATCGCCGAGCGCGTCAGCGACGACAAAGACGCCCGCGCCCGCCTCCGCGTCATCTACCAGCGCGACGCCATCGTCTCGTCCAAAGTTCTCCTCGGCAAAGACACCACTCCCGAAGCCGCGAAGTTCAAAGACTACTTCGAATGGAGCGAGTCTCTCGCCAAAGCCCCGTCCCACCGCGTCCTCGCCATGCGCCGCGGTGAAAAAGAGCTGTTTCTCATGATGCGCGTGCAACTCCCCGACGAAGCCACCGCGCCCGCCGAGGTCGAACCGCTCTTCGCCAAAACCAAAAACGCCGCCTCCGCCCAGGTGCGTCTCGCCGTCCAAGACGCCTGCAAACGTCTCCTTTGTCCCGCGATGGAAACCGAGATGCGCCTCGAATCCAAAAAACGCGCCGACGCCGAGGGCATCAAGGTCTTCGCCTCCAACCTCCGCGAGCTCCTCCTCGCCGCGCCCCTCGGCCAGCGCGCCGTCCTCGCCATCGACCCCGGCATCCGCACCGGTTGCAAAGTCGTCCTCCTCGATCGCCAGGGCAAGCTGCTCCACAACGACGTCGTTTTCCCTGACCGCATGGAGGCCGATGCCAAAGAAAAGCTCCTCGGCTTCGTGAAGTTTTTCAAAGTCGAGGCCGTCGCCATCGGCAACGGCACCGGTGGCCGCGAGACCGAGTCTTTCGTCCGCACCCTCGGCCTGCCCGCCTCGATTCCCATCGTGATGGTCAACGAATCCGGCGCCTCGATCTACTCCGCCAGCGACGTCGCCCGCGAAGAATTTCCCGACCACGATCTCACCGTGCGCGGTGCCGTCTCCATCGGCCGACGCCTCATGGATCCGCTCGCCGAACTCGTGAAACTCGACCCGAAATCCATCGGCGTCGGCCAGTACCAGCACGACGTCGATCAATCCGCGCTCAAACGTTCCCTCGACGACACCGTCGTCAGCTCCGTCAACGGCGTCGGCGTCGAACTCAACACCGCGTCAAAACAACTGCTCAGCTACGTCTCCGGTCTCAACGCCACCACCGCCGCCGCCATCGTCGCCCACCGCAACGAAAACGGACCTTTCAAATCCCGCTCCGAGCTGAAATCCGTCCCTCGCCTCGGGCCCAAGGCCTTTGAACAGGCCGCCGGCTTCCTCCGCATCCGCGACGCCGCCCACCCGCTCGACACCTGTGCCGTCCATCCCGAGCGCTATGCCCTCGTCGAGAAAATGGCCGCCGATCTCGGCGTCACCGTGCCCGATCTCATCCGCGACGGCATCGCCCGTTCGAAAATCAAATTGGAGAACTACGTCACCGCCGACGTCGGCCTGCCCACCCTCACCGATATCGTCGCCGAGCTCGCCAAACCCGGCCGCGACCCGCGCGAGAAATTCGAGGTCTTTGCCTTCGAGGCCAGCGTCCACAAACCCGAGGATCTGAAGCCCGGCATGAAGCTCCCCGGCATCGTCACCAACGTCACCGCGTTCGGCGCGTTCGTGGACATCGGCGTCCACCAAGACGGTCTCGTCCACGTCAGCCAACTCGCCGACAGCTTCGTGAAAGAGCCCGCGGCCGTCGTGAAGCCCGGCCAGAAGGTTTCCGTCACCGTCACCGAGGTCGATCTTCCCCGCCAGCGCATCGCGCTCTCGATGCGCAGCAACCCCGTGATCGGCCCCAAGACCCCGAACGGCCCGGGCGCTCCGCGCGCTGCCTTCGGCAACGGAAGCCCCCGTCCAGCCGTCGCCCCCGCCGCACCGCGCGCCGCCGCGCCCGTGAACAACGACTGGTTCGCCGCCGCGCTGAACAAAAAGCGCTGAGCAGACCGCGATCCAAACGGGGAAGGTTCTTCTTCGCCGCGCCTTGGAAAACCACACCTTGAATTGTTGGGGGATTTTCCACCGAACATCCCGGGGAATCACGCGTCGAAACGAGCGCATGAAACTCAAACTCGCCGCCAACCCCACCCGCCCTACCGCCCCCACCGATCTCGCTGAAAAAGTGATCGTCCGAGGGGTTCACCTCGAGATCACCCCGGCCCTGCGCAACCACGCCCTCGGCGTCGCCGAGCGCCTGCTCCGGCACAGTGATCACTTGGTGCGCGTGCGTATCGACCTCGAGCACGATCACACCCGCGGCGTCGGCGACCAGTTTGCCGCCAAAGGCCATATCGAGATCGGCGGCCCCGATCTCATCGCCAGCGTCCGCTCCGACGACGCCTACAAATCTCTCGACCTCCTCTCTGACCGCCTCGACCGGATGCTCCGCGAACGCTCCCGCACCCGCACCGACCGCCGCAACAATGATCGGACTGGTGGCAAATTCCGCAAAGAACTCGCGGCGGAAGACTAAACACCCACCCACGCCAATCCCGCCTTAAGCCACAGCGGGATTGTGAGCAGCGCGAGTATCGTCGTCCCGAGCACGATCTGAACGGCCGTGAGCGGCTGACCGCCATAGTGCCGGGCAATGATGATCGGCATCAGGCCGGCCGGCATCGCCGCCTGCACCACGAGCACGCGCTTCAGCTCAATCGAAAGCGGGAGCCACTTCGCCGCCGCCAAAATCAACACCGGAAAAATCCCCAAGCGCACCACGCACGCCAGCAGCGTGATCTTTGGCTGCATAAGCGCCCGCACCTCGCCGAGGTAGTTTGCGAGGCTCACTCCCGTCATCAGAATCCCCAGCGGGATCGCGCACACCGCCAGCGAGTGGACGAGATCGGTGAAAATTTTCGGCAAGAGCGGCGCCGCCCCCGCGAGATTCAAAACCACCGCCACCACCAGCGTGACCATGATCGGATTCACCAGCTTCCGCCAACCGTCGCGCGGCGACAGTCCGTTCAACACGAGCACGCCCACCGTCCAAAGCGCCGCCTCCACGCCCACGTTGTGCACCATCAACACCCCCCGGCTCTCCGGCCCCCAAATCCCCGCCATGATCGGCATTGGCAAGTAGCCGTAGTTCGCGATCCCAACGGTGAGCGCAAACGTCCGGAGCCCCGTGCCCACCGTCAGGCCCGCCGCCTTTCCGATCACCCGTCCCAACAGAAATCCCCCCGCCGTCACCACAAAGCCCAGCAGCGGCGGCAGCAGCACGTTCTCCGCGTCCTGCAACGCCGCATTCCCCGTGATCGACTCAAAAATGAGACACGGAAACAGCACGTTGACGACGAGCTTCAACAGACTCGCCTCCGCCTCCCCTTCGATCCAATGCACCCGCCGCACCACCACCCCGATCGCGATCAACGCAAACACCGGAAGGATCAGCTGCAGGAGTTCCCAGTAGGAGGTCATAAGCGGGCGCGCTTGAATCACAGATCCCGTGTCCAATCTCAGCAAGCGCCAAGCCGACGCGCGCGCTTCAGACGCGACGCTTATTTTTTCCCGCCCGCCGCGTCATCTCCGCCCCACTGCCACCGAGGCGGCTCGCCCTTCCACCAACACACCGCCACCAACACCGCCGACAGCGCCAACGAGTATAAAACAAAAAACGGCGCGAACCGCTTCGAGTGCTCGATCACAAAAGCCCCGCCCCCCAAAAAAACGACGTAAGCCACCGTCACCACCCAACCTTGCCAGCACGTCGGCAAGCCCCAGCCCCAGCCAAACGTCTTCGCCGGAAACCAGTAGTTTTTTGGGGGTGTGCTCATGGATTTCAGGCCGGCGACACTCACTTTAAGTTGCGATCAATTTCATCCCGCTGCTGCCGGTACTGCGCCGGCGTGATCTTGCCTTTTTTAAGCTCCGCTTCGTTTCGCCGCGTCATCTCGCTCCTTACAATCTGGCTCACGCAGCCCGCCGAAAACAGCAACCCCGTGAAACCGATTACGACGAGCACAAGAGGCTTCCTGAAGTGCTTCATATGAAACGACGAAAACCGGGCTCTCGCTGTGTTCAAACTGATTACGCTCCATCTGCCCCCGCCATCGCCCTCCCCGCCAGCCACCCCGTCGTCCACGCCGCCTGGAAATTGAACCCGCCCGTCACCCCGTCGATGTCCAACACCTCGCCGGCAAAGTGCAGCCCCGGACACAAACGGCTCTCCATCGTCCGAAATTCCACTTCGCGCAATCGCACGCCGCCGCACGTCACGAACTCATCCTTGTTCGTGCTCTTCCCGCTCACGGCAAACTCCGCCGCGCCCACCTGCGCCGCCAATGCCGCGATTCCCGCATTGCCCACATTCGTCCAAGGCGTCGTCGCCCCGATTCCCGCCGCCACCACCAGCCGCTCCCAGAATCGCTGCGGCACCCCCGCCACCGGACTCCACGTTGTCACTTGCTTCTTCAGATTTTTCTCCCGCGCCGCCGCCAGCTCTTTCACCAGGGTCTCCCGCGAATGCTCCGGCGCGAAATTCACCACGAGCGTGAACTTGTAATCCATCGCCGCGAGGTCCCGCGCACCCCACGCCGAAAGTTTCAAAATCCCCGGACCGCTCACACCCCAGTGCGTCACCAGCAAGGGTCCGCGCTCCTTCAACTTCATCCCGCGCACGCTCGTCTCCACGCGTTCGACCGCCACACCCGCCAGCCCCTCCAGCCGCGCATCCTTCGCGATGTTAAATGTGAACAACGACGGCACCGCCGGCTCGATCTCGTGCCCCAACGCCCGCGCCACCGCCAACCCCGCCGAAGATTTATTTCCGCCGGTCGCGATCAACACCCGGTCCGCCGGGATGCTTTCGCCCGTCGTGAGTTCAAGCTCAAAGCCCGCCGCGTGCTTGCTTAAGTTTTTCACCCCCACTCCCGTCACGACCCGCACTCCCGCATCCGCCGCCGCACGTTGCAAACACGCCACGATCGTCGCGGAGTCATCCGTCACGGGAAACATCCGCCCGTCGCCCTCCGTTTTCAGCTCCACCCCGCGCGACGCAAACCACGCCACCGTATCACGCGGCTGAAACCGCGAAAACGCCCCGATCAACTCGCGCCCGCCGCGCGGGTATTTCTTCACCAGCTCGCGCGGCTCGAAACACGCATGCGTCACGTTGCACCGCCCGCCGCCCGAGATGCGCACCTTCGCCAACAGATGCGCCGTCGCTTCATAAAGCGTCACCGTGCCGCCATCACGACCCTCAGCGGCCCCCGCCCGCAACGTTTCAGCCGCCGTGATGGCCGCGAAAAATCCCGCCGCCCCGCCGCCCACCACCACGATGCTTTTTTGCGCCGCCATCTCCGCACCTTGGGCCGCCCCGCCCCGCCCGCCGAGTCGAAAAGAAAAACCGCCGTCCGCCGAAGGGCAGACGACGGCTCGCTCGTCGGGCGCGACAATCAATTCTGTTTTTTCTTCTTCTCGCCGCCCGGACCGCCGGGACCGCCCCGCCCCGGAGCCGGCATGTCATCAAACTTCTTGGCCTGCTCCGGCGTGAGCACCGCACGAACTTTCTCCCGCGTGGCCGTCATCGACTCGCGCATCTTTTCACGGCGCTCCTCTTGGGGAATCGCCTGCATCGCCGCCATCTGCTCTTTGTAGATCGCCGTGACTTTCGTCTTTTGCTCGGCGGTTAGAGTCACGACTTCATCAAGCCGGGCCATCATTTGCTCGGGCCCCATCCGCCCGCCGCCGGGACCACCGCGCTTCTCCGCCGGCGGCGGACCATTCTGGGCAACAGACACGACTGGCAGGAGCGAGGCGCCGAGGGCGAGCACTCCGATAAAGGAACGAAGGATTGATTGCATAGGATCGGAATTTTTAAGCGTTGGAGAATTTGAGAGGGAGTTTCGGTTTAGAGGACCCGTTCAACGGATCGTTCAGGAAGCGTCTTCTTTCTTACCTTTCTTGCCCTTCTTGCCTTCGCGGCCTTCGGGTTTGATCGAGTCAAACGTGGTCTGCTGCTCGGGCGTCAGCATTGCGCGGATCTGCTCCCGGCCGGTCTTCATGGCGTCGGCCATCTTGGCGCGGTCGCCCCGGTTGGCCTTCATTCCCGCGGCTTGTTCTTTACGGATCGTCGCGAGCTTCGCCTGCTGTTCGGCGGTGAGCTTCAATTTCTCGTTGAGCATCTTGTCGTGCTCATCGACCGCGCCCTTGATCCGCTGGCCGGCTTGGGCAACTTTTTCCGGCTTTTCTTTGGCGTGTGCCAAGGGCGCGGCGGCGGCGAGGCCGAGGGTGAGAAGTGTGAACAGGAGTTTAACGGTAGATTTCATGATGATTAGTTTTTTGAGGTTTTAAGTCGGACGATGTGTCCGATGCCACCAAGACGCCGGGCGCTACCGCCGGTTACGCGCCGTCCGCGCCGGGCTTGCGGCGTCGGTCGAAGCCCCGCACCGTCGCCGGCCATGATCGAAGTTTCGGCTCTCTCCAAGCGCTACGGCGATTTCACCGCGGTGCGTGACCTGTCGTTCACCGTGCAACCGGGCGAGGTCCTCGGCCTCGTCGGGCCCAACGGCGCCGGCAAGACGAGCACGCTGCGCAGCCTCGCCGGCATCATCCCGCCGAGCGGCGGCACGGTGCGCATCGGTGGCATCGATCTCGCCGCCGAACCCGTCGCGGCCAAACGCCTGCTCGCTTTCTTTCCCGACGAACCGCGCCTCTTCGATTACCTCACCGTGCGGCAGCACCTCAACTTTGTCGCCCGCATCTACGGCGTCGCCGACCACGCCGCTCTCGCGCAATCGTTGCTCGAAGAGTTGGAGATCGCCGAGAAAGCCGACCAACTCCCCGGCGAACTTTCCCGCGGCATGAAACAGAAACTCGCGATTGCCTGCGGGCTCCTGCACTCCCCGCGCGTGATGTTTTTCGACGAGCCGCTCACCGGTCTCGACCCGCTCGGCATCCGCCGGATGAAGGACTCCATTCTCCGCCGCGCCCGCGACGGGGCCGCCATCGTCCTCAGCTCGCACCTGCTGCATTTGCTCGAGGAGGTCTGCTCCCACGTGCTGATTCTTAAAAAGGGCGAGAAGATCGCCCATGGCTCGCTCGCCGAGATCTCCGCGCAATTTGCGCACGGCGAGACCGGCGTCAGCCTCGAAGAGATTTTCATCCGCGCCACCGGCGGTTCGGAAAACTAAACCGCCGGGCCCGTCTCTTTCCGCTCATGCTCGGCGCCTTGCTCTATCTGCGGCTCACGTCGCTCAAGAACCTCCTGCTCTCCCGCCTGCGCCGGCTTCGACAACCCAAATACCTGCTTGGGGCCGCCGTGGGCGCGGCGTATTTTTATTTTATCTTTTCCCGACCCTTCGGCGGCTCGGGCCGTCCTTCGACTTCGTCGGGCTCGGCGACGGCCGCGTCCTTCACGCTTTCGTCGGCCGAACTGTTGCCGCTGCTCAGTGTCTTCGGCGCCTTCGCCTTGGTCCTGATTGCGCTGTTCACCTGGCTCGTGCCCTCGGAGAAACCCGGCTTAACTTTCAGCGAGGCCGAGGTCGCGTTTCTCTTTCCCGCGCCGATTTCGCGGCGACGTCTCATCCACTTCCGCCTGCTGGGAGCCCAGCTGCATATTTTGCTGTCCGCGATTTTTTTTACGCTGCTGTCCCGCGGCTGGAGTTTTTTGGGCGGCCACGTCCTCACCCACATCGTCGGCTGGTGGCTGGTTCTTACCGTCGTAAATCTCCACTTCACCGGCGCCGCGCTCACCCTCAACCGGATCTTCGATGCCGGCATCTCCGTCTGGCGCCGCCGGCTCGTGATCCTCGGCGGCCTTGCCGTCCTGATGGTCGCCGCGGCGATTCCGATCTGGCAAAATGCACCCGCTTTTCCCACCGGAAATTTTGGTCCGGGCGCATTTTTTAGCGCCATCGCCCGCACGATCGACACCGGGTTGCTCTCGTGGCTGCTCTTCCCCGGCAAGTTGCTGCTCGCCCCGTTTCTCGCCGCCGATATCGGCACCTTTTTCTTCGCGCTGGGTCCCGCCGCGCTGCTGCTCGCCGCCCACTATTTTTGGGTATCACGGCTCGAGGTTTCCTTCGAAGAGGCCTCCGTGGCTCACGCGGAAAAACGCGCCGCCCGGGTCGAGCGCTTTCAAGCGGGCGACTATCGCCTCGGCTCCGCCCCCGTCAAAGCCCGGCGCGAGCCCTTCCCGCTCCGCGTGCCCGGCCGGCCCGAATTGGCGTTTCTTTGGAAGAATCTGCTCGGCACCCGGGCCCTGTTTCACTGGCGGGTTTGGGCCGGCTGCGCGGTCGCGATCATGATCGGTGTGCCGTGGATCACCCGCGCCGGCGGCACGACTCCTTTCGCCGCCATCATCGCGGTCGTGGCCACGATTTTCGCGATCTATACGCTGCTGCTCGGCCCCCAACTTGCCCGGCAGGATCTGCGCAGCGATCTGCCCAACGCCGATATCTTGAAAACCTATCCGCTCACCGGCTGGCAGATTCTACTCGGCCAATTGCTCACCCCCATCGCGATTCTCACCGGGCTGTTGTGGCTCTCCCTTTTGGCGGTGATGCTCGCCCTCGCGCCCCGCGCCGAGACGGTCAGTTGGCTGACCCCCGGCTTCCGCCTCACCGCCGGGCTCTGCGCCGCCGCCGTCATCCCCGCCCTTTGCACGCTGCAACTGCTCATTCCCAACGCCGCCGCCTTGCTCTTCCCCGCGTGGTTTCAATCCACGCGCACCCGCGGGGGCGGCATCGAGCTGATGGGCCAACGGCTGATTTTTGTGATCGGACAACTGTTCGTGATCTTGATTTCACTGCTCCCCGTGGTCCTGAGCTGCGCCCTCGTAATTTTCGCCTCCCAGTGGCTGATCGGTCCGACCGCCGCCGTCGTCCTCGCCACGTTGCTCGCACTTGCCATTCTGGCCGCCGAGATCGCCGTTGGCCTTTGGTGGCTGGGCGAACGTTTCGAAAAACTCGATCTCGCCACCGAGCTCCGGCCTTAACCGTCCTTCCGCGTCTACCATGACTCTCGACCAGCTCACCACCCTCGCCGCCGGCACGGTCACTGCCACGCAGCGTTCCCTGCCGCCCCCGTTGCGCCCTCTCGCCGCCGCCGTGCCCGTTCACTACGAGGCCCTGCCCCACGCCGACCTGCTCGCCGAGGGCTTCCCCGCGGACATCCTCGGCCTATTCACCGGCAGTCCCCACGGTACCGAGCTCACCCACGACCAACCCGCCCCGCCGCAGATCCTGCTCTATCTCGAAAACCTTTGGGACTACGCCGATTGCGATCCCGGCTACTTCCGCGACGAAGTCCGCCTCACTTACCTCCACGAGCTTGGCCACTACTTCGGCTGGGACGAAGACCAACTCGCCAACCGCGGCCTAGAGTGAGTCCTCCCGGCGCCGGAGCTTGGGTGGTCGCTACCGCCTTCGTACTCGGCCGGAACTCCGCCCACTCCGCGCTTTCCAATTCCCTCCCACCATGCTTAGTTCCTCCGCCATGCAGTCTTCGCTCTTCACCGTGAAAAAACTCCTTCCTCTGCTCATCGCCGCGCTCTTTACCCTCGCGCCCGCGCACGCCTTTGCCAAGGCCTCACGCGCCGACCTCGTCACCAAAGTCGAATCCTGCGAAGCGATTCTCCAATCATTTCAACGCGATCCCCGCACCGCGATTCCAGCCAGCGTTCTCGCCAAGGCCAAGGGTCTCGTGATTATCAACCAGTTCAAGGCCGGCCTCATCTTCGGCGTCAAAGGTGGCCACGGTGTGATCATGGTCAAACAGGCCACCGGCCGTTGGAGCCTCCCCGTCCTCATCACCGCCAGCGAGACCAGCATCGGTCTCCAAATCGGAGCCAACGACGTCGAGACCATCTACGTGCTGACCGACGACCAAACCGCCCGCCTTCTCTTCAAGCAGCGCTTCCGTCTCGGCGTCGACGCCAAAGCCGTCATCGGTCCCAAGGCCGCCGAAGCCAACAACCCCGACTACAAAGTCATCGACGCTCCGGTGCTGGTTTACTCGAAAACCGCCGGCGTCTTCGCCGGTGCCACCGTCAAAGCCGGTTACATCGCCCGCAACGACGACGATAACGCCATTCTCTACAACACCCGCTACACCCTGCCCGAGCTGCTTTACAGCAACTGGGTCCAGCCTCCCGCCGAAGTTCAGCCCCTCATGAATCTCGTCCAGAGCATCTCGCCCTAAACGCGGCTGCTTCTTCCGAACGTAGGGCGGGTCTCCGGATCCGCCCTTTTTTGCGCCCGCATTCCGGGATTACGTCCGCGCGTTTCTCGGTTTCTGCTTCCAACTTAAACGTCCGGCCTTCAACTCGCATCCATGAGCGCACTCATTTCAGGTTTCCACCACGTCTGCCTCAAAACCCGCGACTGGGACCGCACCCTCGCGTTTTACTGCGCCACCCTCGGCTTCACCGAAAAAATCACCTGGCGCACCGCCCCCAATCGCGCCGCCATGCTCGACACCGGCGACGGCAACTACCTCGAAGTGTTCGAAGACCTCGCCTACACCTCTGCGCCCAACGGTGCGGTGATCCACTTTGCGCTCCGCACCGCCCGCCTCGATGAGGTCGCCGCGCTCGTCCGCGCCACCGGCGCCAAGATCACGATGGAGCCCAAAGACGTCACCATCGCGACCACCAACGAGCACGCCCCCGTGCCAATCCGCATCTTCTTCTGCGAAGGCCCCAACGGCGAAATCATCGAGTTCTTCCAGAACTCCCTGACCTGATCTCCGTTCTACCGCGACGTCCGCCACACCCGCAGATACGCCGCCAACTCCGCCAACACCGCTCCGGCGACGATCTGCTGCACCGCGACCCGCCGCTCGCCCGGACACTCCACGCGCCCGCTGAGAATCTTCACCACGCGCCCGCGCCGACGATGCGCGATTGCCCACCACGCCATCGGCGACGCCACCCCGTCCGCCACACTCGGCTCCGCGTACCCGGTCGTCGCCACCGCCAAATCGGCGCCAAAAAGCTCCGCCGCCCCCCGCGCCATCTCCTCCGCCACCCGCGCTGAGACACAGTTAACTTTTTTCGCGCCCGCGCGATTCACGCCGAGCAAGCGCACCTTCTCTTCAATGGAATAGGCCGTCACGCCCCCGAGAAAATAACCCGACGCCCCGGAAACACCCGCGATCTGCGCCTGCACGTTTCCCGCCGTCAGGCTCTCCGCCACCGCCAGCGTCAGCTTCGGCTCGGCCAACATCAGCGCCTTCAACTCCGCCGCGACCCCCGCTTTTTGCGCCGCTTTCATTTTGCTTCGGACGCCTTCTTCGCTCGCGGCAGCACCGGCAACGCGTTTCCCGGGACCAACAACGGCCCGCACAAAAACACCTGCGACGAACTCGCATCCACCGTGACCTTCACCGCGTGGAGGTCGCCCGCGCCAAACGTTGCCAGCCGCGTGACGTTCGCCCGCACCTCGCCACCCATTTCAAACGGCATCCCGATCTCGAGCCGGTAGCGATGCTCGTCCGCGTTCACCAGCAGCACCGGCTTCTTCCACGCCACCGCCTCCGCCTCCATCACATCGAGGAAATTTTTGAAACCCGACACCCGCCCGGCGATTCCGGCCGATTGCGCGAACGGCTGCGCCTGAAAAAAGAACGCCACGCCCGCCGCGCCCGTCGCCCTCGCCTCGGCAAACGTCGCCCGCACCCACGCCGCGTTCGCCGCGTCGCGCTCGCGAAACTCCGCGACGGCGCCCGGAATCTCCGGCGAGTTATTATTGTTGCTGCCGACGACATGCACCGTCGCAAACACGACGCCGCCCCGCGTCCACCGCGCGTTTTCCACAAACTTCTCAAACCCGGCCTCGCGCCGCTGCGTCACGAGCGGAATCGGCGCCCGTCCCATGCTGCGCTCCGCGGAAAAATACTCGGTCCGCACCTTCGCCAACCACACCGCCGGATCTTGGTTCCCGTTGTTCGCGCGATGCACGTCAGTCCACTCATTGTCGCCCGGCGTGTAGATCGCCGCTCCCTCCAGTGAATCAAACCAACCGTGCACCTGCTTGAGAAACGCCTCCGTCGGCGGCACCCCGCCGCCCTTGGTGTCGCCACAATGCACCGTAAACGCCGGTCGCTGCCGGTTGATCTCGGCGAGCAACCGTTCATACGCGGTGAAATTCTCGTCCCCGTAAGGCATGCAGCCCATCGCCACAAACGTGAACCGCTCCGGCGCAGCGCTCAGCGGCTCCTCGCCCCACGCTGTCAGTCCCAAGACGCAGATTACGATCCAACGGCACAATGATCGGTGCTTCTTCATTCCAACACGCTCAATCGTTCCTTCAAAATTTCAACTCTACTCCCACCGGACAATGGTCGCTGCCCATTACCTGCGGCTCGATCCACGCCCGCTTCAAGTGCGGCCGCAGCGACGCCGAGGCCATCACATAGTCGATACGCCAACCGACATTGTTCGCCCGCGCCCCCGCCCGATAGGTCCACCAGCTGTAATGCCCGGCACCCGTTTCAAATTCGCGGAACGTGTCGATAAACCCCGCATTCAAAAATGCCCGAAACCCGTCGCGCTCTTGGTCTGAAAAGCCCGGACTCCCCACGTTCTCTTTCGGCCGGGCGAGGTCGATCTCTTCATGCGCCACATTCAAATCGCCGCACAACAGCACCGGTTTTTTCTTTTCCAATTTTTTCATGTAGCCGAGCAACGCCCGATCCCATTCCTGCCGGAAACCGATCCGCACCAGCTCCGGTTGCGCGTTCGGCACATACACGCCGACCACGTAGCAGTCCGGAAACTCCGCCGTGATCGCCCGCCCCTCCGCATCATGCGCCGCCGAGCCGATCCCGCGCACCACCGACAAAGGCTTGGTCCGCGAAAACAACGCCGTCCCGCTGTAGCCCTTTTTTTCCGCCGCATTCCAAGCCCGCTCGTAACCGGCCGGCCACACGATGTGCTCCACATCGGCCTCGAGCGCCTTCACCTCTTGCAGGAAAATCACATCGGCCCGCGAAGCCGCCATCCAATCGAGCAGTCCTTTGCCATGCGCCGCACGCACTCCGTTCACGTTCCAAGAAAGTAGTTTCATCCGCGCCGTTCAACGCCCCCGCCCCGCCCCCGGCAAACCGATTCGCTCCCTCGCCCCACTCCCAGCCATCGAGCGTTCGGTTTACCCACGAGGATCACGCTCCCCTTAGCCTAACCCTCGGCGGTATCGAAGCGGAGACGGCCCTTGCGGCCCGAGAGATCTTGGCCGTGGCAGTAAAAGCAGTTGTTCGACAGGATCGGCCACACGTCGCGGCCGTAGTCGACGAGCGCTCCTCCAGCGGGCCTGGCCGGCGCCGCGACAAGTCCCATTTGCACTGGCACGTAGGCGAAGAAGTATCGTGATGCTGCTCATGCCGGAAACCGTGACGATTCCAGATAATTCATCACCATCACGCACCCGCGCCGCTGCACCCTGCTGGAAGAGATTTTGAGCCATAGTTTGGCCCATACCGGGGTCTACACCGTTAACCAGAGCGTTTCTTTTCGAGGCAGAATACTATCGGAGAAGTTGGCATTGATCCATGCGTAATCTGCTTGGGCACGTTCACCACGACTCCTCGTAAAGCGCGACAATTTGCTCCGCCGTCGGGACGACGGGGTTGTTTTGCGGGCTACCGGAAGCGAGGGCGTCCGCCGCCATCTTCTCCTTGGTCGTGTCGAAACGCGTCCGTTCCACGCCGCGACAACCGCCGAGGCGCGGGACCTGAAGGCGGGTGTTGAGCGCGGTGAGGCCGGCGACGAGTTTTTCGCCCGCCGTTGCGTCGCTATCGGCGAGCGCGGCGAGGCACATCGTCCGGGCCACGGTGGCGTAGCGCTCCGGCGCTCCGGCGATCGAGAAGCGCGTCACCGCGGGGAGCAGCACCGCGTTGGAAAGACCGTGCGGCACATGAAACACGGCGCCGATGGGCCGACTCATGCCGTGCACGAGCGCAACGCTGCTGTTGGCAAAGGCCATCCCGCCGAGCGTGGCCGCCAGCATCATGCCCTCGCGGGCCGTGCGGTTCGCCGGCTCGCGCCAAGCGGTTTCCAGATGTTCGGCCACGAGCCGGATGCAAGTGAGCGCAAGCGGATCGGTCAGCGCGGTCGCCTTGCGCGAGACATACGCTTCGATGCCGTGCGTCAAAGTATCGACGCCCACGTGCGCCGTGAGCGCCGGCGGCATCGACAGCGTGAGCTCGAAATCCACCAGCGCCACCGTCGGCAAAAAATGGCGGTCGAGCATCATCATCTTCACGTCGCGCACGGTATCGGTGATAACCGCCACCTTGGTCACTTCGCTGCCGGTCCCGGCCGTCGTTGGGATTACAACTAGCGGCGCCCCGGCCTTGGGCACTTTGTGATAGCCCTGATACTGGCTGAGGGGCTCGGAGTTGGTCGCGAGCACGGCGATCGCTTTGGCGGCGTCGATAGGACTGCCGCCGCCGAGAGCGACAATCGCGTCGCATTGTTTGCCGACGTAAACCCGGAGGCCATCGCGCACATTTGCGTCGGTGGGATCGGGCTGCACGCCGGTAAAGAGCGCCACGCGGATACCGGCGCCCTCCATCGCGCGCAGGAAAACCTCGGCGAGGCCGGAGCTTTCCATGAACGCGTCGGTGACCAGCAGGACGCGGCGGGCGCCCAGTCGCAGGAGTTGGGGCGCGAGTTCGCGCGAAGCACCGGCGCCGGTGATGACCGTGGCGGGGACGTTGAATTGGGAAATCATGTTCCAGAGGGTCCGTTCACCAACCCTGCGCCCGGACGTAGCTCTTATCCCAACGCGAGAGCACGACGCGTTGCCGCGTGTAGAACATCACGCCTTCGATACCTTGGACATGCAGGTCGCCGAAGAACGACTGGTTCCAGCCCGAGAACGAGAACAACGCCATCGGCGCCGGCACGCCAATGTTGATCCCGAGCATGCCGCATTGGATTTCCCGGGTGAACTGTCGCGCGGCCGCGCCGCTGGCGCTGAAGAGCGTCGCGCCGTTGCCGTAGCCGAGGGTGTTCATCGTCGCGATGGCTTCGTCGAGCGTCTTGGGGCGCACCATCGAAAGGACCGGGCCAAAAATCTCGTCTTGGAAGAGACTCATCGTCGGCGCCACACGGTCGAGCAACGTCGGCCCGACGAAGAAGCCCCGCGATGGCACGCGCGCTGCGCCGTTGTAGGCGACCTCAGCACCGGCCGCCGTCGCCGTCGCAATGGTCTGCGTGATTCTGCTCTGGGCCGCGCCATCGATCACCGGTCCCATTTCCGCTCCGTCGTTCGCGGACGTGTCGTCGATTTTCATCTTGGCGAGCGCGCCGCCGACATGCTCGCGCCACGCGTCGGCGGTTTTTTCGCCCACACCCATCAGGACCGAGCCGGCCATGCAGCGTTGGCCCGCGCAGCCGAACGCCGAGCCGAGGATCGCACGCAACGTGGAATCGACTTCCGCATCGGGCATGACGAGCAGCACGTTCTTCGCGCCGCCGGCCGCCTGCACGCGTTTGCCGTGCGCGCAGCCGAGGCTGTAAACGTGCTTCGCGATCCGCGACGAGCCGACGAAGCTCACCGCGGCGATATCCGGATGGGTGCACAGCGCATCAACCACCTCGCGACCGCCGTGGACGACGTTGAACACGCCTTCCGGCAAGCCGGCTTCGGCAAAAATTTCCGCGAGCCGATTGGCCGTCAGTGGCACCTTCTCGCTCGGCTTCAGGATGAACGTATTACCGCACGCAATGGCCAAGGGGAACATCCACATGGGAACCATCGCCGGAAAGTTGAACGGCGTGATGCCCGCGCACACTCCGAGCGGTTCACGCATCGTGACGGCGTCGATCTGTTCGGCGACCTGCGGGAGACTCTCGCCTTTTTGCAGGTGGGCGATGCCGCAGGCGAAGTCCACCACCTCGATGCCGCGGCGCACATCGCCGCGCGCCTCGTCGAGGGTCTTGCCGTTCTCCAAGGTGACGAGCCGGGCGAGGGCTTCGAAATTTTGGTCGAGGAGTTGCTTGTAGCGGAAGAGCACCGCTGCGCGCTTGGTGACCGGGGTCGGGCCCCAAGTCTCGAAGGCCTTCTGCGCCGCCTGCACGGCGGCATCGACCTCGGCCGGCCCGCTAAGCGGGACGCGGGCGATGACCTCGGCGCGCGAGGGATTAAAGACATCGGCAAAATCCGCATGGACTGGAAGGGTCCAACGACCACCGAAGAAATTAGAGACGTTCATATTTGAAAAGTGAGCTATCGCGGTGTTTCGCCGGCTTTTATTCTCGACCACGACGACGGCAGGCCGCCCGCATCTTTATCGACCGGATCCATCGGAAGCGTGCGGCTCCAGTCCCGCACCAAGTCGGACAGGCGGTTGACGACCACCGGTTGTTCGCGCGCATGATTGGTGAGCTCGGTGGGGTCTTCACCGACCAAAAAGAGCTCCACTCGGCTTAGGTCGGGATCGCAGAGCAGCTTCCATTTTCCTTCGCGCACCGCGAGGCGCGGACTTCGATTTACGGCGTGGCCAATCGTCGGAAAACGCCACTCCCAGAAAAGCGGCTTAGTTCGCGGCCGCAGAGCACCGAAAAAAATGTCGGCAATGTTTTCTCCATCCACAACCCGACCCAACGCGGGCGTCAACCCGGCCAAAGCCAGCACGGTGGGTCGAAAATCTACTGCTGAAATGATCGACTCGTCGTCCACCCGCCCGGCCGGCACACGACCGGGCCAACGCACAATAAACGGAACGCGGACGCCTCCTTCGTAGAGGCTGCGCTTGCGCCCGCGAAAGGGGCCGGTGCTACCGACCCCGCTGTGGCCGGCATTGAGCACGTGAATATCCTCCGGTCCGTTGTCGCTGGTGAACACGATCAGGGTGTTTTTCGCCAGATCCAGATCGTCGAGAGCGGCAAAGAGACGCCCCAGCTCCGCATCGAGGTTTGTCACCGATGAAAAATAGATTTCGGCTGCGCTGGCGTGGGGGAAATCCGGCCCTGGTCGCATTGCTGCGTAGGGCTTCAGCTGTTCGGCGGTTGGATTCAATCGAGCGTGAGGAAGTAGTGCCCAAAGTTGGACGTAAAATGATTGAGCCCGATGCTCCCTGATGAAGGCGATCGCTTCGTCGACCAACACCCCGGATGAACGGGCGCGATAAAACGGATCATCTTTCGGTCCGCTGCCGCCAAAAGGTTCGCCGCTGCCGACATAATCGAAGCCATAGGCCGCGGGCGTCGGACCTTGGCCGCGGTCGTCGGCGGGTTCGCGTCCCAGCAGCGCCGAGACGTTGTTGCGGAGGTGCCATTTGCCGATGTGCGCTGTAGCGTAGCCGGCGCGCTTCAGTTCTGCGGCGACTTGCGGACGCGCTGTATCGAGATACTGGGGCATCGCACGTCCTGCGTTCTCGGCGATTGATCCAAAATGTCCGTGGATGCCCTCCCTCCCAGGAAACTCGCCCGTCAAGAAAGCCGCACGACTCGGTGAGCATACCGGCGAGGCCACGTAGAATTGCGTGAAGCGGGTGCCTTGTTGTGCAAGACGATCAAGGTGCGGCGTCTTAATCTGCGGGTGCCCATAGGATTTTAAGTCACCCCAACCAAGATCATCCGCGAGGACGAATAAGACATTGGGCCGGTCAACGGCACCGAGCGGCGCGGCGACGAGCACCAAAGCGAGGCCGAAGGATTTCATGAATTTTTTCCGACTAGAATCGCGGGCTAACGCGGCCCATCAGCCACGCGGTAATTCGTCACCTCGAAGGGCCCTCCGCCAAATTTGTGCGATCACGGCGTCGAGCGGCGCGGGCCGTAGAGCGACAGGTCAGGCGGGGCGCGCTGAGGCGTAAAATTGAGCCAGCGGCGACCGCTGCCGGAGACGGTGGGCGCGTTGCGGCCGGGTTCACCGTTGTTGTCGTGGAGGCTCTGGTTCGGGCCGTTCCGATTCATGAAAATCGCGTGGTCGAGGGTGTTGGTGACGTAGTTGCCAGCGATCTCCATGTGGTCGCTGTTTTCGTCCGGATAGATGCCGTGTGCCCAGTAGTTTCGGCCGCTGTCGGTGATGTAGTTCTCGAGCACGCGCGTGCCGGGCTGCTCGCCAACGAGGTAGATGCCGCCACCGTCGCCGGCCTGCAGCATGATGCGCTCGATGCGATTCCGACGGATCAAATTGCTGTGGCAACTCGTCAGGCCCGGCGCCCAGCGCCAGCCTACGCTGATCGCCGAGTAGGGCAGGCCCGTGATGAGATTGTGCTCGATGGTGATGTGGTGCGCGTAGGTGACCGCGACGGCTACGCTGCCATAGTCGAGCCGGCCGCAGTCAGTAAATGTGTTGTCCGAAATCACGATCCGGGCGGGCGCCTCGGGCAAGGTTGTGCTCGCGTAGCGCCACATCCCATCCGAATTCGGGAGCTTCGCCTGGGCCGCGACCCAGTCTGCTGACGATTTAAAATCGCGGTGCAGCGGGTGTTTTTCCCCGACGTATTCCGGCATCCGGCCAACCTGAACCGCATTTGAGCCGATGCGGAGAAACTCACCGCCGGTCAGCAAGCCGTCGGCCGCGCCGATCTCGTAGCTCACGGCCCCGTCGCCGAGGTCGCGGAAGCGGCAACCCTGCACCGACGTGCCGAGCGCATAGCTGAAACGCAGGGCTGCCGCGGGCGAAAAGGTGCGGCTGCGATCCACCGCCCACGCGCCCGCCTGGATACCGAGCCGGCCCTCGGCTGGCATCTCCCAATCTGTCTCCGCGAACTCTAGACCGCGGAAATGGACGTTACGGACGGGTTGCTCCGCTGTGCCCCGAACGAAGATGAGTTCGCGCGCGACCGGCGCGCTGAACCGGCTACGGCTCGGCTCTTCCCCTGGTTGCGCGACGTAGTAAAGTTCACCGGCCGTCTGATCAAGAAACCACTCGCCGGGCGAGTCGGCAAAGGGCAGGGCGTTCTCCAGCCACACCCGACTGTGCGATACTTCGGTAATCCTGGAGCTACTCACATCCGTACCGATTCCACGCCGTCCGACGACCGAGTCGGTCGTAATTTTGGCAGCGGGCTGGCGGTTGAAATGCCAATGGGCGACGGAGTTGATCTCGACGCCCGAGAGCCGGCCCCAGCTCTCGGGCAGGCGCTGGTGGAGGAGGAGCCGCGTCCTGCTGTCCTCGACGGCCGCAACCGTGTAGTACCCAACGTTAGGCTCGCGCGCGCGAGGCTGCGCTTCGCCTGCACGGAACAACGATCGGAACACCCATCCGTTATCGCGCGCGGCGGGGACGGCTAGGGCCCAAAGGTTCTCGTGCACTCGACGCCAAGTGCCGCCCAGTTCTCGCGCTCCGCTGATCACAACCCGTTCGCCTTGGTGCGCCATGAACGTGACTCCATATCGCCCATCGCCAAGTTCGGCGGCGGTCAGTTCCCAAGGGCGGTCCAGTCGGTAAATCCCTTCGCGCAGCCGCACCACCACTTCTTCCGTACGAGGCTTCTGCATGTGCGCGCGCAGCGCCTCAGACGCGCGTGTGAGCGTCGCAAAGGGCTGCTCCTGCGTGCCCGTCGCGTCGTCGCGGCCATCGGGGGCAATCCAGAAGACGGTGGAGCCGGCGCGGGCGGTGAGGCCCAAGAGCAGGCCCGTGAACAGCAGCAGTGATCGGAATTTCATGGTGGAGACTGGGTCCAAATTTTGAGGAAGCGTTGGTAATCGGGAGAGAGTTCGGCGCCTCGAGCTGAATCTGGTTCAAAGATCCGATCCACGCGTACGGTCGCCCGCTGGGCGGCGCAGAGATTCGGCCACAGGCCTGCCCCAACGCCAGCGCACAACGCCGCGCCGAGCGCACCGATTTCCTCGCCCGCCGGCACCTCCACGGTGCGGCCGAGCGCGTCGGCGAAGAGTTGGGCGCAGAAATCGCTGCGCGCGATTCCGCCGGCGAGCCGCACGCTCTTCGGCGCACGCCCCGCGCCAAAGAGTTTCTCGACGTGCGCGCGGTGCGCAAACACCACGCCCTCGATAACTGCGCGGAAAAATTCACCGCGCCCGTGCGTGGCCCCGAGGGCGTGAAACGCGCCCGCGCCCGACAGCACGCGCGGCACAAAAAGCAGGCGCGTGCGGCGGGTCCGCTCGGCCAGCCGCAGCGCACCGGCGGCGTCGCCTCCGAACGCCCGCGCCACCCAGTCGAGATTGGCGGCAGAGGTGGGACTACCTTCGAGCATAAGCCACCGGCCGGGATGAGCGGAGGGGATGTTCAAAAACCGATCGCGCGAAGCGGTCGCACGAGGTGGAGCAAAGGAATAGCTCTGGTTGATCGACCATGTGCCAGCAACCACCGACAATTCTCCCGGCGCGTTCACCCCACTGCCAATGGCTGCCGCCTCGCAGTCGATACAGCCCATGAATACCGGGGTGCCCGGCCGAAGTCCCGTGACTCGTGCCGCCGCGGCCGTGACGCGGCCCGCCTCGGCTAGGCTTTCGCGCAACGACGGGATCGCCGGATCGACCGCGCGCAATTTCCGCGTAACCGGATCGAGCCAACCCGCCGCGCCCGCATCTGTGGGATCGGTGGCAACCACTCCGGTGAGCCGCGCGCGGATGAAATCTTTCCACGGCAGCACGTGGGCCAGTTGCTTCGCGATCGCGGGGGCTTCACTTCGCAACCAGCGCAGCAGCGATGCTGTCTGCCCGGCATAAGCGGCTTGGCACGCCCACCGCTTGGGTTGCACAAATTTACTCGCGCGCCCATCGCTCGAAAGAATCCCCGGGGCCAACGGCCGCAGCCGCGCATCGACGAACACCGCCCCATTGCCGCAACCCGTCACGCCGACGGCCGCAATCTCACGGCCTGCTGCAGCGCGGCGGACCACGTCCGCCGCCGCACGCCAGGTCGCGTGCGCGTCGCGCTCGACCCGGTCCGGCTGCGGCCGGCGCACCGGTACACCTCGCGTCGCTGCGGCCAGGGCGCGGCCGGAGCGATCAAACACGACCGCCTTCACCAACGTGCTACCCACATCGAGGCCCAGCAGAAGCGGCATACGTTCGCCTCCGGCGATCACCAGCTCTTCGTGACCGTCAGCTTCATCGTGCGCGGATCGAGCGGGCGCCAGAGGATGCCCGCGTTCGCGACGATCGTGCGCTTGTCGAAGACATTGCCGACGGCAAGAGCGACGTTGATACCTTTGGCCACGCCGTAGTTGGCGTTGAGGTTGAAGGATTGATATTCGGGGATGAACTGTCCGGTCGTCGTCGCGGACAGCGGGCGCTCGGCGGTATGGATGACGCTGCCGCCGACCGAGAGGCCGCCGTGCCGGCCGATTTCCGGCCACTTGTAGCGGGCGTGCAACTGGCCGCGGTAGCGGGGCTGGCCGCCCTGCTGCGCGCCGAGCACACCGGGGGTCGTGTCGCGCACAAAGACATCGACCCAGCCGGCCTGCAGCGTGAGCCGCCGGTCATTGTAAGTGAGCGTGTATTCGTAGCCGTCGGAGGTGGTCTGGCCGCCGTTGGCGAAGAAGGAATTGTTCGGCGGCGGAAGGCGCAGGGCGAGGCCGTCGGCGATCATCTCGTATTTCACAACCTCGAAGTTCAGCTTTTCGCCGAGAAACGAGAGCCGCAGGCCGAACTCCTCGGAGGACGCGATGGCCGGCGCCAGCGGTGAACCGTCGAGGCGCAGCGCCCCGCCGGTCTGCGGTTGGAAGACCTCGCTGTATTGGTAGTAAAGTGCGACGTTCTTGAGCGGGCGCACCATCGCGCCATAGCGCGGCAGCTCCGCTTTGGTCACCGGATCCGTGATGAGCGGAAACGGACCGGTGCCGATCTCCGCGCGGCGCGAGCTCTCCACCTTGGTGTCGCGCCATCCGCCGATGAGGATCACGCGACCGTCGTAGGCATTGAGCTGGTAGGTGCCGGTGTAGCCGGTCGTCGTGCTCTCGCCGAGCGTGTTGGTGGCGACGCCGCTCGCCGGGAAAACCGGCGCGGTGTTGCTGTAGACGGGATTCAAGAGGTCGATCGTTCCGAGCGCGGTGCGGCGGACGTTGCTGCGGAACTTCGTGTAATAGTAGTCGGCCGCGACGATGAACGAATGCTCGATCTTCCCGACTTGGTAGCGTCCGAAAAGATTCGCCTCGGTGTAGGTGTAGTCTTCCCAGCGGTTGAGCCAGAAGGCGCGGCGATCGACGGTGCGGTTGTCGGCTTGCAGCGAGAGGAACTCCACCTGCGTGATCGGATTGTTGATGTAGGTCTGCTGGGCGGCGACGCGGGCCGTGAGGTGCTCGTTGATCTTGTGCTCAACCGTGATACGGGCGCGCTCGCGCTCGACGCGGGACTTCGCCCACGGTTCGTCGATGCGCCGCGTTTCCGGGACGGTGAGCGCCCGCACCCCAGGGGCGATGAGCGCGGAGGGAATCCAATTGTCCTCCTGATAGTCCTGGCGGAGCACCTCGGTGAGCAGGCTGATCTTCGTCGCCGGTGTGAGGCGCCACTCGAAGACCGGGGCGACAAAGGTCCGCTGGAGATCCTTGAAGTCGCGGTTATATTCAAGATTCCGGTAGGCGGCGTTGACGCGGTAGAGGAGCTTTTTGTCGCTGGTGATCGGGCCGGTCACGTCTGCGGTGAAATGGTAGTTCGCGTAGTCGCCGATCGTGGCCGAAACCTGCTGCCATTGCGTGGTGCGCGGGGTCTTCGAGATGCGGTTGATGATACCGCCGAGTCCCTTGGGGTTGCCGTAGAGATTGGAAGATGGGCCCTTGATGATCTCCAATTGCTGCACGTGCACGAAGTCACCGCCGCCCCATTCGACGACGTCGCGGAACCCGTCGAGGTAGGACTCCTGAACCGCGAAACCGCGAATAGAAAAAGTATCCTGATTGCGCGCGGCACCTGAGATTGTGCCGCCAACCAGCGGCATCACGTCGGCGAGATCGACCGCGCCGATGTCCTTCAGGAATTGGCCGCTCATGATCGAAATCGTCTGAGGGATATCCTTCAGCTTTTGTTTGAAGCGCGATGCGGACGCACTCTCGGTTGAAGAGTAGCCGTCGTCGGCGTCCGTCGAGATCACGAAGGGGCTGAGCACGACGGCCTCGTCGGCGGGTTGAGCCGCAGGCTTGGCGGAGGGAGCGGACTGCGCCATCAAAGCCGGCATGGCGAAGCCTGAAACAAAACTAACGGTGAGAATGCGAAGCGCAGTGAAGGCCCGCAGAGTCTTTCGATTCATGGGTATTTTGGGTGGAGGTTTTGAGGGGAAATCAAACTCGGCGAAGTCACTCGCCGATTCGTCAGGCCGCTTCACGAAGAACGAAAAACAGCCTTTACAAATAATCTATTAGTAAACCAGTGTTCTATTAGTCAAGTATCGAAATGAAGCTCTTAAAAAATCAAACCGACGCGGATGCCTTCCAAGTTCCGGCTCTGGCCCGCGCGCTCACCATCCTTGAGCTCCTCGCCACCCATCCCGACGGCATGAGGATGCGCGAAATCGCCGAGCAACTCGACTTGCCCGCCAACAGCGTCTTCCGCATCACCGGCCTGCTCGAAGAGCGCGGCTACCTGCTCCGCGAAGGCGACGACATGCGCTACACGCTCAGCCGCAAACTGCTCTCCCTCGGCTACGCCGCTATCGGCGAGGACAAGCTGGTCGAGCACTCGCTGGACGTCATGCGGCGGCTGCGCGATGAAACCCAGGAGACGGTCCTCATCGGCGTCCGTTCCGATACGCAGGGCGTGGTGCTGGAGCAGGTCGCCG
Source organism: Opitutaceae bacterium (assembly GCA_044356555.1). Lineage (GTDB taxonomy): Bacteria > Verrucomicrobiota > Verrucomicrobiia > Opitutales > Opitutaceae > Tous-C4FEB. The sequence goes on from JBIKWB010000006.1 coordinate 184,805, forward strand.
CCACTCAGCCCGTAAAGTTCCTCATCGATCCCGGCACGCACTTCCCGTTGCACTCTGCGGCCCCCGGAAAAGTTTTCGTCGCCTTCCTGCCGCCGAATGAACGCGACGCATTGCTCGGCCGGATGAAGTTTACCCGCTACAATGAGCGCACCCTCGACACCCGCGCCAAGTTCGAGGCCGAAATCGAGAACGTGCTCGCCGCCGGCTACGGTCTCGACTGCGCCGAACAAATCGAAGGCCTCCACTGCGTCGGCGCACCGATCTTCAACCATCGCGGCTATCCGATTGCCGCCATTTGGGTGACCGGTCCGAGCTTCCGCTTCCCCGCCGCCAATCTGCCGGCCATCGGCGTCAAGGTGGCTGCCGCTGCCGAACAAATTTCCCGCCGCTTCGGCTACAAACTTCTCTGATTTCCGTCCTTCGCCCCATGTCCACCCCCCTCCACGGCAAAATTGCCCTCGTCACCGGCGGCGCCAAAGGCTTCGGCCTCGGTATCGCCCAAAAACTCGCAGCCGCCGGCGCCCGCGTCTGGATCACCGGCCGCGACCAAGCCGCGCTCGACGTCGCTGCCAAGGGCACCGGCTTAATCGCGCTGCGGGCCGACGCCACCTCGGCCGCCGACTGGGACCGCGTCGTTGCCTCCGTCACGCAGGCAGCCGGCCGGATCGACATTCTCGTCAACAACGCCGGCGGCGCCGTGAAAATCGCCCCCACCGAGGAACAGACCGACGAAGCCATCGATGCCGCCATCGCTCTCAACCTTAACGGTGTGATCTACGGCTGCCGCCGGGTCGTTCCGATCATGCGGAAGCAGGGCTCCGGCATCATCGTCAACATCGGCAGTGTCGCCGGTCACCACGCGTGGCCCACTTGGGGCATCTACGGCGCGGCCAAGGCCGGGCTAAACCATTTTTCCAAGTCGCTCTACCTCGAACTGCGCCCGCACGGCGTCCGCGTCACCACCATCACCCCGTCCTGGGGCGCCACCACGTTTACCGACGCCGCCGGCATGGGCCCGCGCGACGCCGAGACGCTCGCGAAGTGCATTAAGCCTGCGGAAATCGGCCAACTCGTCGCCGATGTCTGCGCGCTTCCGCCGCACCTCTGCATCCAGGAAACCATCCTCTGGCCGATGGTTCAGGAAGTTTCGCCCCTCTGATCCATCGCTCCGGTCGCGACCATGCCCTCGTTTCACTTCGATCTCGTGGTCGTCGGGGCCGGCTCCGGCGGCTTTGGGGCCGCCCTCGCCGCCGCCCGCCTGGGCGCGAGCGTCCTTTTGGTCGAGAAATCCGACTCCCTCGGCGGCAACGCTGCGCGGGGCGGCGTCAATAACTGGGAGCCGGGCGTGGGCGGAACCGGCATCCCGTTTGATCTCTACAAGCGGCTGAAAAAAACGCCGCAGGCCGTCGGTATCTACAAATTCGGCCGACACTTCGCGTGGCAGGGACCCGAAGTTTCGCCGAAGTATCCCGGCGGCGAACTCGTGATCGATCCCGCCGCAGGCTATGCCGACACCCTGCGTCGCTTCGGCGCACCGCCGCTTGCTGCGGCCGAGGCTTTCCGCCGCGAGCACTGGCACGGTGTGCCCTACGAACCCGACGTTTATGCCGCCGAAATGGAGTCTATGCTCGCCGAAACCGGGCGCTGCACCGTTTGGAAGAACACCGCCTTTGAGCGCGCCCACACCGCCGGTTCGCGATTGGTGTCTCTCGTCCTGAGTAACGGCCACTCGGTCACCGCCCCATTCTTCGTCGATGCCACAGCCGATATTCTCCTCGCCCAGCAACTGGGCTGCCGCACTTCGCTCGGCCAAGAACCACGCCCGCTCTACGACGAACCGAGTGCGCCCCGCGAGCCGACCGACAAGCTCAACGGCACGACGCTTATTTACCGCGTCGCACGGGTCGCCACGCCCACCGTGGAGCCATTGCCAGCCGACATTCCCGCCGCGTGCTGGTGGGCGGAAAAATTTCCCGTCGCCGCCTGCACCCAATATCCGAACGGCGATTTCAACATCAATGCGCTGCCCGTTATGGCCGGCCGCGAAGCCCACGCGCTGGGTTTCGCCCGCGCCTACGCCGAATGCGCCCGCCGGATCCGCGCCCACTGGCACCATCTGCAAACCGTGTTTCCCGAGTTCCAATCGTTCCGGCTCTCCTGGGTCGCTCCGGGCCTCGGAGTGCGCGAGGGCCCGCGCCTCGTCGGCCGCTACGTCCTCACCGAGCACGATCTCCTAACCGGTCTCTCCGGCCAGAAGCATGACGATCTGATCACGATCGCGGACCACGCGCGCGACACGCACGGCGCCGACACCGGCCGCGCCGGCACCGGCGAACTTTCCCAGCCCTACGGCGTGCCGTTCCGAAGCCTCTTGCCGAGGGAATTCGACAACCTCGCCGTCGCCTGCCGCGGCGCGAGTTTTTCCTCCGTCGCCGCGTCGAGTTGCCGGCTCTCGCGCACGATGATGCAGCTCGGCCAAGCCGCCGGCACCGCCGCCGCGCTCGCCGTGCGTGGCGCGGCAACCTCGTATGCCGCGATTTCACCGGCCGAGCTGCGCGCCAGTCTCACGGCGCAGAATGTCGAGCTGGCGTGGCCTCGCCCCCCCGCACTGCTCGCCCATCTCGCCGCGGAAGACGCCTGACCGCCCATGCGCCTGCCGCTTCGCCCCGCCGCCCTTGATCGCCTGCGCGCCAGCCGCGCCGTCGATGTGCTCATCGTCGGCGGCGGCATCAACGGCGCGGGCCTCCTCCGCGAACTCGCGCTCAACGGCGTCGATGCCCTGCTCGTGGACAAAGCCGACTTCGCCGCCGGCGCCACGTCGGCCTCGTCGCGCATGATTCACGGTGGCCTGCGCTACCTCGAAAACGGCGAGTTTCGCCTCGTCCGCGAATCGCTTCACGAACGCAATCGCCTGCTCAAGAACGCGCCGCACGCCGTCAAGCCGCTGCCGACGACGATTCCGATTTTCTCCCGCTGGTCCGGCTTCGCCAACGCCACCGCGAAATTCTTCGACCGCACGTCGAAGCCATCGAAACGCGGTTCCGCCCTCGTGAAGATCGGGCTCACGCTCTATGATCTCTTCACCGCCCGCGACCGTGTGTTGCCGACCCACTCGTTTGCCGGCCGCTCGGCCGCGCTCCGCACCCGCCCATTGCTGCACCCCGGCATCGTCTGCACCGCCACCTACTACGACGCGTGGATTCCGTTGCCCGAGCGTCTTTGTCTCGAACTGATCGACGACGCGCTCGCCGCCCACCCCGGCGCGCAAGCGCTCAACTACGTCGCCGCCATCGGCACGGCCTCCGACGGCTCCGTGAACCTGCGCGACGAAATCACCGGCGAGAACTTCGCGGTAACCCCGCGCGTCGTCGTCAACGCCACCGGCGCGTGGATCGATTTTGCCAACAAGGCGCTCGGCCAGCCGACCCGTTTTATCGGCGGGACCAAAGGCTCGCACCTCATCGTCGATCATCCCGAACTGCTCGCGGCCACCGCCGGCCACCAGCTCTTTTACGAAAACGAAGACGGCCGGATTTGCATTTTCTTTCCGCTGCACGGCAAGGTCCTCGTCGGCTCGACCGACATTCGCATCGAGAACCCGGACGAGGCCGTCTGCGACGAGCTCGAAATCGACTACATGCTCCAATCGGTGCGCACCGTGTTTCCCGCGATCAAGATCGGACGCAGGCACATCGTTTCCCGTTTTTGCGGCGTGCGCCCGCTGCCCGCGAGCGAAGACGGATTCACGGGGCGCATCAGCCGCGATCACGCGCGGCGCGACCTTCCGCCCGCGCCACCCGCGCGCCCGTGGCCCGTTTACTCGCTCGTCGGCGGCAAGTGGACGACTTTCCGCGCCTTCGCCGAGCAGGTCGCCGACAAGATTTTCGCCGATCTCGGCCGAGCCCGCCGCACCAAGACGCACGACACCCCTATCGGCGGGCGCGAACCGGAACCCGCCTATCACGAACCGGCCGCCCTCGCCCATCTCGTACGCACGGAAGCAGTCGTCCATCTCGACGATCTCCTCCTCCGTCGCTCGCCGCTCGCGCTCTTCGGTCAACTCACGCCCGACCGCTTCGCCGCCACCACCGAACTTGTCGCCCGCGAACTCGGTTGGAGCGCCGATTATCTCGCCTACGAGGTCACGCGCACGCGCGAACTGCTCGCCACCCGCCACGGCGTGCAGCTCTCCGGCACTTCTCTCAGCTCACGGCTCTAAATTCTCAGCTTCTCTTCCCTCCATGTTCTCCGCCCATAAAGTCCGCCTCAACCGCTTCCTCGCCGCCGACGGCCGCTGCCTCGACGTCGCCATCGACCACGGGGTCTTCAACGAACACGCCTTCCTCGACGGCCTCGAAGACCTGCCCGCCGTCGTCCGTTCCCTCGTCGAGGCCGGTCCCGATGCGATCCAGATGAACATCGGTCAGGCCGATGTCCTCCAGACGATCTCCGGCCCGCGCAAGCCCGCCCTCGTCCTCCGCACCGACGTGGGCAACCTCTACAACGCGACCACGCACAAGGTGATGTTCAACCAGCTCGTGCACTGGGACGAGCCCATCATCGGCGCGCTCAAAGCCGACGCAGCCTGCGTGGTCTGCAATCTTCTCCTCATGCCCGGCGAGCCCGACCTTCATCGCCAGACCGCGCTCAACGCCGCCCGACTGCGCGCCGCGTGCGACCACTACGGCATGCCACTGATGATCGAGCCGCTCGTCCTCAAGCCCAACGAGGCCAAAGGCGGATATCAGGTGGACGGTAACAAAAAGCTTATCGTCCCCCTCGTGCGCCAAGCCCGGGAACTCGGCGCCGATGTCATCAAAGCCGATCCCACCGACCACGCTTCCGACTACCACGAGGTCGTACAGGCCGCGCGCTGTCCGATTCTGGTGCGCGGCGGCGGCAAGAAACCCATCGAAACAGTCTTCGCCGAAGCCGCCGCCTATCTCGCCCAAGGTGCTCATGGCCTCGTTTACGGCCGCAACATTTATCAGCACCCCAATCCGGCCCGCATCGTCGCAGCGTTCATGGCGATGATCCATCGCGGCGCCACCGCCGATCAGGCGCTCGCGATTTACCACAGCACGAAGTAGGGCGCGGTCTCTGGCCCGCCCTTTCGCAACCCCACCCCCATGACCCACCCCGCCCCTACGCCGCCCGCGGCCGAACCAAAGATCCCGGTGCGCGACGCGCTCGTCTTCTCCACGGGTGGCGGGCTCCAGCAGTTCGCCAACACCGCGCCCCAATACCTCGCGAATCCGATCTTCAACCTCGCTCTCGGCCTCAACCCCGTGTTCATCGGCATCGTACTCGCGATCGCCCGGCTCTGGGACGCGATCTCCGACCCGCTGGTGGGCAATTGGTCGGACAACATCCGCACGCGTTGGGGTCGCCGCCGGCCCTTCATGGTCGCGGGCGCGATCCTCACCGGCGCCAGTTTTGCCGCGATGTGGTGGCTCCCGCGCGACGCTAGCCAGACGTTTTACTTCGGCTATTTTTTGTTCACCGTCCTCGCATTCTTCACCGGCACCACACTCTTCACCGTGCCGTGGAACGCGCTCGGGATTTCCCTCGCCACCAGCTACGCCGAACGGACGCGGATCTTCGCCTACGCCGGCATCACCCACAAAATCGTCGGGTTCGGCACCGGCTGGCTTTACCCGCTCTGCCAGATCGCGGTGTTTCAAGACGTGATCGAAGGGGTGCGCGTCGTCGGCTGCGTCTGCGGCACCCTCATCACGATCGTCTGTCTCATCCCTGCGCTCACCCTCAAGGAGGCGCCCCAGACCGCAGTGGCCGCCGCGCAGCGCCCCGAGCCTTTTCTACGCGCGATGAAGGTCGTCCTCTCCAATCGGGTGCTCCTCGTTTTTTCCGCCGCGTGCCTCGTCACGATGATGTCGCTCTATACCGTTTCGAGTCTCGGTCTTTACATCAATATCTACCACATCTTCCAGGGCGACAAAGTCGCCGCCGCGACGATGATGGGGATTTGGGGCACGACGTTTAACCTGATCGCGATGCTCTCGATTCCCGGCGTGATGTGGCTCGCCAACCGCATCGGCAAACACCGCGCCATTATGGTGGCACTCGGGATGGTGTGCGTGTCGGCCCTGGTGAAGTTTTTCCTCTACACGCCCGCGATGCCCTACCTGCAACTCGCCACCGCACTCCTCCATGCCCCGGGCCTCGCGGCCTACCTGGTGCTCGTAAACTCGATGACCGCCGACATCGTGGACTATGACGAATCGCTCAACGGCCGACGCCGCGAAGCGCTCATCTCCGCCGCCAACGGCTGGATCACCAAGATGGGCGTCTCGCTCTCTTTCATCCTCGCCGGCGTCGTCCTCAACACCACCGGGTTCGACGCCGCCCTCGGCGACAACCAACCGCCCGGCACTGTTTTCTGGATGCGCATCCTCTTCTGCGCAATCCCCGCTCTTGGCACCGGCACGGCCTTGCTACTGCTTCGCGGTTACCCTCTGAACCGGCAACGTATCGCCGAGATCCAAGCCGCTTTGGGCGTGACCCGGGCGCAGACCAAAGGCTAACGGAAACCAAGGAACCGTTGCCGCGAGGGGATCCGTACCGCAGCAACCGCAATGCCGTTCCGACCTACCGCCGCGTTCAATCTCGACTCAAAAGTAGCTCTCGGATCTGGAGTCGGTTCCGGCATCGGGCGGGCCATTGCGCACACCTCCGCTCGCAACGGCGCTGTCGTTTGGTTCGTCGACCGAGACTTGGCAGCCGCACGTGCAACCGTGGAAGCCATTCGATACTCCGAATTTAACCCGAGTTCCGCAGTTGGAGCAGGGAGTGAAAATAGTTTCAGAGGAGAGTGGTTTTTCCAGCGGGGCGGTTTACGAGGGAAGTTGATTTTTTGGAGCGATGTAGTGCCGAACACCCCGTTGTGAGGTGGCGGGTTTTCTGCGAGGGTGTCGGGTATGTTCCTGCGACGTAAAACGAAGTCGGTGCGTGGGGTCGGTTACAGTTATTGGCACTTGTGCCGGACGGTGCGCACCGCGCGCGGGCCTCGCCAACAGGTGGTCGCCTCGCTTGGTAA
>JBIKWB010000026.1:0-62242 GCA_044356555.1 Opitutaceae bacterium
TTCGTTTTACGTCGCAGGAACATACCCGGCACCCTCGCAGAAAACCCGCCACCTCACAACGGGGTGTTCGGCACTACATCGCTCAAAAAAATCAACTTCCCTCGTAAACCGCCCCGCTGGAAAAACCGCTCTCCTCTGAAACTATTTTCACTCCCTGCTCCAACTGCGGAACTCGGGCTAGGTTCGACTTCGAACGAGACGGTAGCTGGCGCATGAAACAGCCAATGTTTGCCGTCGATTGCTTCGGTCGGCTGTGCAGGGATGCCCGAGGAGAAAGCGGTGACTCGGGCGCCGATATTCACCTCTTCAGGGCGAATCGCGATGCGTGGGTAGATGGCGCAATAGCCATCATCATAAACGGGAATCTCCGCAAACCCGTAAAGCTTCCGGGCCACGCCCAGATGTTGCTCGCTGCCCCTTGCCGCTCCGACACCGACCAGGCACGCGAGCCGATCTCCGGAATCCGAGATGCGTTGGACAGCGGCCTGCGTGCCGGGCGCATCCACAAAGCTCTGAACCCACGGCATGATCGTCCTTCTCTTCGAGTAGTAGGCGAACTCGGAGCTCCAGTCGCCTCCGATAACCATGGCGACATCTGACTCACGGGACACGTTCTCGAGTGCCTTGCCGAACTGCGCCAATTGGGTCGCAGGTTTGTTCAAATACGTGGCATATTCGTGCGCGGGAAACGAAAAAAGGCTGATGAAGGCGATTAAGAAAGCGCTTCCTGCTCCAGCAACACGACTTCGTTCCGAAAGCGCCTGGAAGCCCACAGCCGCGAACAAGGTCAGGTAGGCAGCGTTTGCGCACCAGTAGTAATCGTGGACGAAGTATAGATTTGCAAACAGAGCAGGGCCTGCTGCCACGGTCAGCAACACTCCAAGGGCCAATCTTCGGTTTGAACCGAACAAAAGGCCAATACTTCCGACCGCGAGCGTTGCGCCAGCCATAGTGATGTTGTCTATGACGTAGCGACTAATGCGTATCCAGAAATCAGGGCTCAAGCGTTGTGCGAGGCTACCAAAATTGAATGATTTCAAGTTCGCGGACAGGATCACGTTGGCCATCGGTGTTCCTTGCGTCGCCTTGATACTGTCAGAGTAGCGGACCCAGAGAACGGAGATAACGAGGGGAATGAGGACGATCAACGCCCCGCGCACCCATTCTCTGATGGCAAATCGCCGTTCTTGAAAGGCGACAAATCCTAGCACCGCAAGCAAAGGAGCCCCCGCGAGAAATGTTGTCACTTTCGTCAAACCTGCGATCGTCCCAAGCAGGATCGCTAGCACGAGACGGGTATTATCTTTCGAAGGAACTGCCCGAGCCGCCACGACTAGAAACCACAAAGTCAACGCCAAGGCACTGCACTCAATCAGGAAGGCGCGGGACCAGAAAACATACAGGGGCGTAAGCAGCATCGTGCCTGCGGCAAAGAGACCGGCCTGCTTCGATAACTTCAGAATTCTGCAGAGACGATAGATCGCCAAGACCGCTGCTAGGAATGAAAGATAGCTGACCGCCCGACCTGTCGAAACGAGATCGGAGTGGAGGACAGAGTGCAACTTGGCCACCGTCCACTGAAAAACCGGAAACTCCATCGGGATAGACCAAGGCGGGCCGAAGACGGGCGTGTGGTAGGCAATAACGGGCCCACCCTTGGCGATCTGCTCCGTGGTGAGAGCCGTCTGAGCTTGTCGGAATCCGTGATGGGTATCCAGTGCAACGTGCCAACCTTTGGACGATTGATACACGTTGAAGAGCAGCGCGACCAAGACGAAGCCGGCGATGCTTAACCTGAGAACGCGCTCCGTACCCAAATTCGCTTTGACCGTCGGATTCTCAACTTGCTTCGGACGGGTGGAAAGCTCGCGACCCATTGCCATGAATGGACCTTCGAGCCATCTGAAGGATGCTGCCGCAGCAACCACTGTGAGAACGATACTCCCCACCGCGTAGAGATAGAATCGAGCGTCACCACCGATTGACTTCGAGAACTCGGTAAAAAAATAGAGGGCGATCGGATGGATGAGGTAGATGCCGAAGCTCCATTGGCCGAGGCTTACGAAAGCCCGGAAACGAGCGAGAGGAGCGCCGATGTGGAAGGTGAGGCCGACCAGGGCGAGAAACGGAATCGACCAAAGCGCTCGTTGGACCGAGTTGCTCTGGAAAATAGGAATTTGGTACAAGAAAGAGCTCTTGATCGCAATTAGGGCCCCTGCGCCGATTAACAAATAGAGGAGCGCGACAAATGCGTTTTTGGTGGCGCTTCCACCTCGGCTCGCTTCTAGCCAAATGAAGAAGACCAAAATGCCACCTGCGAAATTATGGATATGAGAAATGAACGCCATGCCGGCGTAATCTGAGGAGACTTTTGCGCTGAGGTATCCGTGTGCAACGATCGCGACTAGGAGCGAAGCGATGAACGCAAAGGCGGCTCTTTCGAGCGTGATGACAAACGCTATGATCACCGGAAATAAGAGATAAAAAATCATCGCTACGCCGATGCTCCAACCTGCGGCCACGTAGCTGCCGTGCATTCCCGGCAAGAGATTGAAACTGAGTGTCAGACTGGAAAGCAGTTTGGGGGAATCGATCGCCGCGCCTCGCGAAACGAATATCGAGAGCCAAACAAGTAGCGCCGCGATGAAAAGTGGGTAAATCCGGAAGAAACGACGGATGAAAAAACGACGAACGAAGCCCTCGGATTCACGCTCACTGAAAAAGCCGAGATACAGCGAAATGCCGCTCAGGGCATAAAAGAGCGGAACGCCCATGCCACCGTAGCTTTTCCAAAAGGAACCGAACCCCGAGAGACCCGCCGGCACGGCAACGGGCGACAGTGCAAACAAGTGAAAAAGCAAAACAGAGAAAGCAGCAACAGCTCTCAGGACGTCCAGCTCTTCATAGCGCGGGCGAGCGGAGCCTTTCATTTGGACGGGGAGGAGGGGGACGCTGCTTTCTGCTTCGCGATGTAGTCACGCTGCCATTGCCAGCACTGGCGCAGGAACGTGAGAAGCACCTTGTCTTGAGCGGATTCGGGCAGGCCAACCAGACGGCATCCTTCGGCTAGAATGCGTTCCCCTTCGATCCATTCCAAAACTCCCGGCGCTTCGCTCCGAGCATTGGATGAATCCAGACGCCAGAAATTCAGACGTTCAGATAAATAAGCTACATCCGTTGTAGCGAGGATTCGAATCCAGTGGTGCCAGTCACCACAGAGTTTGAAGTTCTTCTCGATTGGCAGCGCTTTCTCCAAACTGGTGCGTCGCATGACGACGGCACTCGCGTTCGGAATGGCGTTCTTGCGCAGGAGGAAACGTCGGATGAATTCCGCTCCAGCCATGGAGAAGTCTGTCTTCCAGAGCGTCAAATCCAGATCCTCGGTCCAGCAGATCGCATCACCGGTGACTTTGAATTGGGTGTCGGCAAGCCAAGACTGGGTATAAACGACCCCAACGTTCGGGCACTCGTCCAACACCCTCACTGTTTTTTCCAAGAAAGAATCGGCGGCCCAATCGTCGGATTCCGCAATCCAAATATAGTCGCCGATTGAGAGCTGGATTCCTTTTTCCCACTGCGCGAAAACCGAACCGGAGTTGCGGCTGTTCGGGTGAAAACGCACGTTCGTGAGGTTTCGATAACGTTCAATGACTTCCCGGCTCGAATCGGTCGAGCAATCATCCAAAATGATCAACTCGAAGTCTCGATAGCTCTGATTCAGGACGCTATCAATTCGCCATGTCAGGTAGCGGGAATGGTTGTAATTAGGGACAATGACACTGACTTTCGGCATGGAGAACGGGCCGTGCAACACTCACTGCTTGATCAGTACGATCGTAGACTGATCAAAATATCCACGTCCCGGTGGATCGATGTATTCTGTGTGGCTGAAGTATTTTCCCCAGCGGGAGCGCACGTAGTCAGGTGGGATCACGGCTTCGCCATAAACCGCGGTGAGGCCGTTGCTGCCACTTCCCATCGGATCAAAACAAAACTCACCCCTCTCAAAACGGTCGAGGTGTTTAGGCAAGTCGTCGAACGCAGCCGCGGCGCCGCGTGCAAAGTCGGGCAAATTCGCTCGATCCTTCTCCAACTGTTGCAAGTGAGAGAAAAACGAAGGGTGGCGGGTCGTCAGGAAGGCTATCCCGCCGGGCCGAAGGATACGCTGGAACTCGCGGACCCAAGCATCGGAATTGTCCTCGGAAAGGTGGGAAAACACGGAGTACGCAAATATCCGGTCGACCGATTCGTCTTTGAAGCCGGAAGGTGGCCAAAAATTAGTGTGGTGCCAGTGGGCTCCGATCCCCGACTTTGCGCATAGATCGAGGACTTGGTCCATGACATCCACACCGTGCAGACGATCAACCTCGAAAAACATCTTCAAGAGCTGGGTTACGCGCCCCCAGCCGCATCCAACATCGAGCGCTACACCCTGCTTAGGTGCGAGCGGCAGGCCATTTCGTTTCGCCGAATCTGCGCAGACCTCCAAATAAGTGAGTGCTTGCTGGAAAGTCTGCTCTGACGACAAACCCGTGAAGCGGGCTTGAGTTGCGTGGTCGGGAGGCTGTCCGAAAAATTTTTCAATCTCTCCCGATCGAGGCTGCGTCAAGGTCGCCAGCAAACGCTGGCGGTCCATTCCAACCAGATGTTGCAAGGCGAACGGCACCAGTTAATTACTCTCCGAGAGCAAGGGATCGATTGACATGGGGGATTTGTTTCGTCGCTCAGTTAGCGCCGAGCACGATAAACCAGCGTTTGGTCATAAGATAGTGTCAATAGCTAACCCGCATACTTCACCGCTGAAAGATTAATTTCTTTCGTAGCTGAATAATTTTTGCTCTCCGCCGCTAGGAGGGCCTACCTTTTGATCTCATCCAACCATATTGCTAATAGCCCTTTTTTGCGGAACTTGACGGACACAACTGGGACACCAGATTTTTTCTATGCCAAGCACCACGGTGATAATGCCCGCTTACAAGGCTGCCGCAATTAGGCAGACGAAAGCGAGAGTGTACGCACAGTTTTTCCCCGATTGGGGCCTGTGGGTCGTGGATGAAGAGTCGACCGCCCACGCCGGCAGGGTCACGGCGACAGCAGAAGTCGCCGAGTCGGCGCTTGGCGGTTGAGGTCACGGCCAATGGCACTTCCAAATCGAATTATCCTTGTAACCTCGCTGCTTGGCGGCGGTGGTGCTGAGCGGGTGCTCTTGACCATGGCGCAAGAGTGGAGGAAGCAGGGGCATGAGGTCGCGATTTTAGTGCTGCGAAGCGATGTGAACATTCGCGAATATGATGTGCCGCAGGGCATCGGGGTACGACGATTGAATTTGATTGGCGAGCGCAACGTTTGGTGGAGTCCTGCACAGTTTTTGCGGCTCCTGCGTCTCCGCCGCGCACTGCGGGATCTGAGGCCGGATGTCGTCGTATCGTTCACTGACAAGTTAAACGTGGCTGTGCTCTTGGCGTTGAGTGGGACGAAAATTCCCGTGATTGCGACAGAGCATCTGGCTCCGTGGATGAATCCATTGGGAGCGATGTGGGAAAGTATGCGACGGCTGACATATCGCCGGGCGGTGACCGTCGTCTCGCCGACTACTAAAATCACCGATTGGTTCCGGGCGCGCGTGGTCGGTGATTTTGTGACTCTGCCTTATCCGGCATATGTTGAAACTCCGGAACAATGCGTGAGTGAACGTCGCTCCGTTATTTTGGGTGTGGGCCGGCTAGTTCCACAGAAAGGTTTTGATCTTTTGATCAAGGCCTTCTCCAAGATCGCACCCGGCGGGCCGGAATGGGTACTCGAAATCGCGGGCGAGGGGCCCGAGCGCAGGGCTTTAACGGAGCAGATTCGGCGCGCAGGCTTGAGCGAGCGGATTCGACTACTAGGGCAGGTGAATGATGTTCCCGCGCGATTGCAGACAGCAGCGATATTTGCGCTGTCTTCAAGACACGAAGCATTCCCTATGGCCTTGTGCGAGGCCATGGCAGCTGGCTGTTGCGTGGTGGCGACGGATTGTCCGACCGGGCCGCGGGAGATTTTCACCGCAGCAGGCGAGGAAGTAGGATTGCTCGTCCCACCTGAAGATAGCGTCGCCTTGGCGGATGCGCTGGAGCGAGTAACGACGAATCCGGCACTGCGGGAAAAGCTCGGGCAGGCGGCTCGGTCTAGCGGGCCTCAGTTTGGGCCGGGCCCCACGATGGCGGGTTGGAATGCATTGCTTGAAAAAATTTGGGGTGAACGGCTGTGAAGATCGCTCTCTTTATTGACAGCTTGGCTCTTGGAGGCGCGCAAAAACACGTGCGGCAAGTCGCCTGCGGCCTAGCGGCGCGTGGGCACCCAGTGGTCGTTTATGTACTCAACGCTGTGGTAAGCCCGCTATACCAGGAAGCACTGGAGCGTGGCGGCGTGGTCGTACGAGTGCTGGGCAAGGCGAAAGTGGTGAGCGGTTGGGGCCTTTTTGAGGCAGCAGTGGGGTTGCGGCGCGACGGCTGCGATGTGATTGTAACAGTTTTGTATGTTAGCACTTTATTCGGCCGCGCGCTTTCGATTGTGCTTGGGGGCGTACCGGTTGTTACCTGCCTGCAAGCAAGGAACATTGATTACACGGCTGCGCAGAAACTCTTGCTCCGAACCACGGCAGGGCTCACCCACCTGACGATTTCAAACAGCCGAAGTGCCATCGCGTGGGCTACCCAGCACGAAGGTGTAGTGGCGAGAAATTGCGTGTTTGTGGCAAATGCGCTAGACTCAATTCCGTCTTGCGCGGCGGCCGAAAGGGAGACGGTAAGGACTTGGGCCGCGTTGGGGTTTCCACAACTCGAGGGGAGGAGGGTGATCGGCTCGCTCGGTCGGCTGCACGGGCAAAAAGGGTACGACATATTGTTAGAGGCATTCGCCGGGATCGCTGAGAAATATACCGAATGGGTAGTGTTATTGGTGGGTGGAGGCCCGGAGCGCGAAGCGTTGCTCAATCAAGCGCACCAACTTGGTCTGAGCGGGCGGGTCTGGTTGGCCGGAGAGCGGACTGAGACTAGGTCTCTTTTGGAAAAAATGGACCTCTACGTTCAGCCCTCGCGCGCGGAAGGCACGCCCAATGCGCTGATGGAAGCAATGGCGCTTGGCCTGCCTGTGGTGGCCACGGCGGTCGACGGTATTTCCGAGCTGGTCGAGCCTAACAGGGAGGGTTGGCTTGTGCCAGGGGAAAACGTGAAGGCTTTGGCAAACGCGCTCGAGGCTGCCTGCGGCCAGCCTTCGCTCAGGCAAAGCTATGGGGAACGAGCTGGTCGCCGAGTGACCGGGCAATTTAGTACAACCGCCTTAGTCGACAATTTTGAACGGGCCCTAGCAGGGCTGGCGCGGTAGACAATCAATGGTTCGTGCTTGGTTTAAACGGTTGAGGTCCGAGTAAGCGTCGAAGGGCTTCGGCGAAAATAGTCAGCGCGTTTTCTTTTTCGTGTCGTTTTCACGCGCATATATAGCCGAACCAGGGGGCGCAACCTGTGTGCCCACTTACCTGCACGGCGCACGAGCAGCCTGTGGGACTTGGGGATTTCGAGATCCAATGGCCGGCTAGCTAACGATTTTCCACTTTTATTGACGAATCCGCGAGCAGCCCACCAAAGTCCCCCGGTTGCAATCATTGCCCTCTCCAGTCGAAGCTCCGCGGCCGGCACGTGCGTGGAATGCACGGCTGCACGTTTGGTCGGGCTGGTTTCTCGTGAGTGTGCTGGGCGCCTTCGCGGTGCTCGGGGCTGCGATCGCGATTTGGGCGTCGAGTCGCGGCTTCGACCTCATCGATGGCGGTTACTATTATCTGACCTATAAATTTCCCTCGGACGTCGCCGACACGCATACGTCATTCCACCTTATTGCGGGCGCGATTTTTCGAGGGCTGGGTGAAAACATCATCGCCTTTCGGCTCACCAGTTGGGCCCTCGCGCTCGGGAGCGCCGGGATTTTGGGTGTCGCTTTGGTGAACTACATTCGGCGCGCCCATCCCGGCGAATCTGCCGTACTGCCCACTGCAGCCGTGTTTTTTTCGGCGGTGATCAGCGCCTTTGCGACCTACACCCCGGTGCCGGCCGCGCTCACTTACAATTCCCTCAATTCCATATTGCTCGTGCTCGGTTGCGCGCTGCTGCTGGATGGCGCGGGGCGAATCGTCAGCGCGGAGCCGGGCGACCGGCGATTCGCCGTGATCGAGTTGGCCGCGGCTTGCGCCGTGGCGGCCGTGCAACTTTTCATCAAGCCTCCGACGGCCATCCTATTTGGCGGCGGGGTCTTTGGTTTTCTCCTTTTAAGCCCCGCCATTGGTGCCCGCCTCAAACAGCGCGTGCTCATTCTCGCCTGTGGTGCCGTGGCCCTCGGTCTCGCCGCGTTTCTTCTGGTCTTGGGGAGCTGGACGGCCTTCACCGCGCGCTTCGCCACTTTTTTTTCGATTTCAAAAAACTCTGCCTTCACGGGCGAACTGTTAACCCGGTTGGCCAAGAATTCATCGGATCTGGCCGTTATGCTGGCGCATGATCTTCGCTGGGTGGGGCCCCTCCTTCTAGTGCTCGGCATAGCCGCACGATTCGTTCCGCCACCGATCCGCCGCGCCTTAACCCAGTGGGGCTTTGCCGCGGTGATCGCCTCATGGCTGGTCCTGCTGCTATCGGCGAAAATCTGGCACGGCGCCCATCTTTTCTACGCGGAAGCCGCCGTTACCCGGCTATGGTTTGAAGCCGTCCTGATCACAGGGTTCGCCACTCTCCTGACCATGGAGAAACCTCAAAATTGGCGACTTACGCTCCACTCCGTTTTGCTGTGGGCGCTGCTGGTTATCCTGCCCTTTGCCGGCGCTTTTGGCTCCACCAATCCCATCTATCTCAACAGCAGTTTGCAGGCGCCTCTGTGGTTCGCCGCCGCCACGTTGCCATTATTGGCCGGAGGACGGCTTGGCCTGATTTCAACCGGGCTCTTGCTGGTCGCGTGCAGCGGAATCGCGACCGCCCAGCTATTCAACGGTCAGATCGCCCACCCTTACAGCATGACCAGCGATCTGCGGACGCAAACCACGCCCACCTCAATCGGTCAATCGGGCTCAGTGCTGCTGCTGGATACGCCTAACGCCCACTTCATCCAGGCGACGCAGGAGATTCTGAAAAAAAATGGCTTTCAGCCCGGGGGCGACATTTTTGCTTTCTTTAATTTGCCCGGCTTGGTTTACGCCGTCGGAGGAAGATCGCCGGTCATCCCCTGGTACTTTGGTCGCATCTACGTGAACAACCCGGTGGAAGAAATCTACATTCGGAATGCCGGGGCGCTGCGGCGGGCGCGCGCTTGGGTCATCACGCAGGCCGACGCTCCCGATTTTCGCCAACACTATTTGAACGCCGACTTCAATTTTCCCGACGGCTACGTGGAGGTGGGAAAATTGAAAAACCCGGCGACCGCCATGGATATTCGTATCTGGAAACCCCGTGCGGCCCAGCCATGATGCAGCGAGCGAGACGTCGAGCATGAGCATCTCTCGTGACACCTTCACCGAGTTTCTGCGGCTGACCTTGCTCGCCGCCGTCGCCCTGCTCATCGCCCAGCCGTATTTCTCGCCGCGACTGATCGGCGCCGGAGATGCCCTGTGGTATCATCACCTGCTCGCCGATGCCGTCACCCAATTCCGCGCCGGGGTGTTCCCCGTATTCGTCGGACAATCTGATTACTCCTTCAACGGAGCGGTTTATCCGCTGCGGGCTGCGCCCTATTATCAGTATCTTGCCATCGGCCTCGATCTCATCACCGGGCAGACTCTCAGTTTTTTTGCGCTGCAGCATCTGACGGCCGTATTGAGTTTTTTGGGCGGCATCTTGGGCGCTTATTTCGCCCTTGTCTGGGTGGCCCCGGCGCAGCGGTGGCCGGCCGCCGCTTTGGCGACACTCTACGTGCTCTGCCCCGGGGTCGCGGGCCTCTTCTACGCGCAGGATCTTTACATGAGCGGCATGACGCTGCCGTGGGTCCCGCTCGCCTGCGCGGCCCTTGTGCGCAGCTTCGACGACGACTTCCCCACTCCGTTGGTCGTGCTCGCGGTGAGTCTCGCGGCCCTGTGGTGGGCCCATTCGCCGATCGCCCTTTGGGTGACCATGGTCGCTTTCGTCGCTCAAATTGCCGTTTTGCTTGTTTCGCCCGACAAGCCTTCCGCCGTTCGTCGCGCCCTACTGTCGGCGACGATCTTCGCCGTGCTGGCGGTCTATCCTGTCATCTCCGTCTTTTTGCTCCGCACTCCCGGCGAAACCATCGTGCCCTACGTCATGGACCGGGCTGAACTTTTCCGCGAAGTGCGCGCCACCTTTCCAGCCTCGCTGCTGCCTCTTGATCGGGGCGCAGCTACCCTCAACCACCTCCAACTTGGCTATGGTCTTTGGGCAGCTTTCTTCGTCTCCGTCGGCGCTTTTTTCTATGGTCGTCACCGGGGCGCCAAGCTGCTGATCGGCGCCGCTACCCTGCTCTTGGTTCTGGTTTTGCCCATACCGGGAATCACGCGAGCGTTGTGGTTCAGTTTTCCCGAGACCCTCGTCGGGATGACTCTTTACTGGCCCATCCAGCGCCTCGGCATCGTGATTGCAGCGCTGGTCATCGTCTGCACCCAACGCAATCTCGCCGATTTCTCGCCGTCCCGAGATTCCGCCCGAAGGCTCGCAATCGCGCTCCCGCTGCTCCTTGCCGTCGTTTGGAGCGCAGCCGAAGCCGTCAAGCTGACCCGCAACGCCCGTTCTCAGTCCGATACCGTCGAACACTCTCGCCGTTGGGCGATGACCGAAAACGTCGCCATCCAGCGGCACACCTATGGCCTGCTCCCGGGTCGCCCAGCTTACTTCACGCACGGCGTCGTCGATCCCCGCCTTGAACTCCGCCTGCTCGATCCGGGCGATCGACATGTGCTCGTTTCAAATTACCCGCCTGTTTCCAACCGCACTTTCGACGACGAGTTTGGCGGCGTCATCGATGCCAACCCTGGCATTATCAATCTCCGGCCGGCCCTGACGCTCGATCCCGGCAAACACTATTTTCTGACTTTCGATTTCGTCCGCCCGGACACCACGGGCATCCTCCAAATCAACGGCCCGGCGTTTTACCGCGAATACGTCCTGCCTCTTTCCGGCGAAAGCAAAGCTTTCGGCTCTGGCCCCGATGCGGAAAAAACCATCGCTCTGTGGACGACCACCTCATCCGCCCAAACCATCAACCTGCGGTTCATCCCCACCGGCCCCGGTGCCGTCCCCGCCAACTACATTCCCTTTGCCCGCTACCGTTTCGCGGCTTACGACCCCGAAAAATTGCCGTTCCGCGTCGATTCACTGATGCCCTTGCGCGCCCGCGTCCAAAGCCCGGCTCCTGCGCTGCTGGAAACGCCCCGCATGTCGGTCCCCGGCTACGTCGCGACCGTAAACGGAGTGAACGCGCCGGTGCACAAGTCCCAACAAGGGCTCGTTACATTTCCCGTTCCGGCCGGCGAGAGCAGGGTCGAACTCCGCTTCGTCGGACCTCTGGCCCTCCGCATCGCTTTTTGGCTGAGTTTTGGAGCCTGGATCGGTGGAGCGACGGGGCTTGGCGTGGCGCTCGCCTACCGCAAACTTCGTCCCCGTCCTCGTCCATGACCATCCCCTTCCTCGACCTCAAAGCCGCCACCGCCGAGCTTCGCCCGGAACTCGATGCGGCGCACGCGCGGGTCGCCGATTCGGGCTGGTTTCTCCTCGGCCGCGAGCTTGAGGCCTTCGAATCCGACTACGCCGCGTCGGTCGGCGCCGCCCACTGCATCGGCGTCGCCAACGGCCTCGAAGCCCTGCAACTGGTGCTCATCGCCCGGGGCATCGGCGCGGGTGACGAGGTCATCGTCCCCTCCAACGGCTACATCGCCACTTGGCTCGCCGTCACCCACGTCGGCGCCACGCCGATTCCCTGCGAGCCCGATCCGCGCACCTACAATCTCGATCCCGCCCGCCTCGCCGCACTCGTCACGCCGCGCACGAAAGCCATTTTGCCCATTCACCTTTACGGGCAATGCGCGGACATGACGGCGATCAACGCCGTCGCCGCCCAGCATGGTCTCTTCGTGCTCGAAGACGCGGCCCAAGCCCACGGCGGCCGTTGCCATGGTCGCGCCAGCGGCGCCCTCGGCCACGCGGCCGGTATCAGTTTTTATCCCACCAAAAATCTCGGCGCCCTCGCCGACGCCGGCGCCATCACCACGTCCGACGGGGTCTTGGCGGCACGCCTGCGCTCCCTGCGCAACTACGGCTCGCGTGAGCGCTACCACCACGACGAGCCCGGCCTCAACTCCCGCCTCGACGAGTTCTCCGCCGCATTCCTCGCGGTCAAACTCCGCCACCTCGACGCGTGGAACGCCCGCCGCCGCACCCTCGCCGCGCGTTACCTCACCCAACTCGCCGGGGTGGGCGATCTCGTGCTGCCGTTCGTGCCGGAGTGGGCGGAGCCCGTCTGGCACCTCTTCGTCGTGCGCACCGCCCACCGCACCGCCCTCCGCGAACATCTCACCGCGCACGGCATCGCCACCCAGATTCACTATCCCATTCCGCCCCATCGCTCGGGAGCCTATCGCAATCTTGGCTACACCGCCGACGATTTTCCGATCGCCGCGCGCTTGGCGGAAGAAGTCCTGAGCCTGCCGATCAGTCCGCACCACACCGCCGAACAGATTGACTCTGTGGCCACCGCCGTGCGCTCGTTCTTCGGTCAACGATGAGCGCACCCAGCATGGCCACTCCTTTCCACGATCTCGCCCGAAAGCGGGATCTGTGGTGGCAATTCACCATTCGGACGGTCGAGCTACGCCACCGCGGCAGTTACCTCGGCATCGTCTGGGCCGTTCTCACCCCTTTGCTGATGCTGGGGCTTTACTACGTGGTTTTTGGGCAGATTTTTGGCGGGAGTTTCGGCGTCCTGCCCGACGAAACTCGCACCGATTACGCCCTCGCTTTTTTTCTCGGGCTCATTCTGCACCAAGTGACGTCTGAGACGCTTTCACTCGCTCCGGGGATCATCCTCGCCAACCCCAATCTGGTGAAAAAAGTGGTCTTCCCGCTGGATCTGCTCCCGCTCGCGCAGCTCGGCGCGTCTTGGTTCAATCTCCTGATTTCGATCACCCTGATGGTGATCGGCGCCGTCGCGTTGGGCCGTGGGGTGACCATCGCCGGCCTCGTCTGGCTACCGGTGATTCTGCTCCCGCTTTTGCTGCTCACCGCCGGGCTCGGCTGGCTTTTTGCCGCCCTGGGAGTTTTTTTTCGCGACCTCGGCCAAATCATGCCCTTCGTCGGCCAAGTCGTGCTTTATGCGAGCGCCGTGGTTTATCCGATCGCGAAAATTCCAGCCGAGATCTGGGCGTTTCTCAAATGGAACCCCCTGCTGCACTCGATCGAATTGGCCCGCGATGCGTTGGTGTGGGACACCGCGCTCAACCTGACTCACCTCGGTTACACCTACGCCGCAGGGATCACCGTTTTTCTTTTCGGCCGGTGGGTTTTTCTAAAACTTCAGACGACCTTCGCGGACGTGATTTGATCTCTCGGTCAACTTTCGATTGACCCGGCATTTTTTATCCGGCGTCTTGCCGGATCCATGTTACCCCGCATGTTGCTCCGTTGGCGGAGCCATTTAGAATTATTCCGTCAGCTTTCGGTTCGATTCGCCGCCCCTCTGGTCGTCTTGGCCGCTGGGCTCCCGCTCGCCCACCGCTTCAAGCTTTCGGGCGACTGGAACATGGCAACGGTCGTTGGATTCCTTACCGTCTGGTTGCTGAGCGTTTACCTGTGTGATTCTGGTTTGCGGCGGCTGCTTAAGCGTTGGATGCGGCGCCCCCAGTACCCGGTGGCGGCCACGTGTATCGTTTTCTTTTGGGTCTGGTTGCGGCACACACCGGAAGCGTTCGACTACCGTCAATTGGCGTTCGCGGCGGCGACCGGTGCGGTCGGCGGTTTAGCCCAGAGATTTTTCCTGCGCCAGGCCCGCCGCACCCGCTCGACCTCGGGTGAAGCACTGCGGTGGTTGGGCCTAATCGGGGTCTGCAGTTGGGTGATCCACCCCTACGCCACGACGCAACTGGTCGGCGGCGGCGACGCCCACCACTACGCCCAGCAACTCACCGACGCTGCCGAAAAATTCCGCAATGGTGAATATGAAATGTATGTGGGTAACAGCGCCCACGCGTTCAACGGCGATATCCATCCGCTGCGCACCGCGCCCTACTTTTCCTACCTCGGCGCGGTGGTCAGTCTTTTTGCAGGTCCCACCCTTACCGCAGTTGCGGTGCAAAATCTCCTGATCGTCCTCAGCCTCGCGGCCTCGGTGGCCGGCATCTATCTTTTGCTCACGCGGCTGAGACCGTCGGCTGCTTGCGCGGCATTTTGGCTCGCCTGCGCTTACGGCACCTCCCCCGGCGTTCTAGCGCTGATCTACAGCGGCGACATGATCGCCACGTGGCTGACCCTGCCCTGGCTCCCGATCGTCTTTTACTCCGTGATTCGGCTCTGGGATACACCCCATCCTGCTCCAACCTTTGGCCTCTTGGCGGCGGCACTCGCGATGGTCTGGCTCGCGCATCCCCCGGTGGCGTTGTGGACGTCTTTCCTGGTGGGCCTTGTCCTTGCAGCGCGCTTGGTCATGCACCGGGAAAAAGGCCGGGCCGTGACGCAGACCTTCGCCGGCCTTGCCCTTTGTTTCATGCTCTGCGGCTACGTTTTTGTTTCGGTGTATACCTTGCAGATACCCAGCGACCCCAACTTGGTCGCCAATGTCCGCAGCGGAGCCAACCTCGCCACGCTCAAGGCAGGTTGGGCCGGTCTCGGTCAACCGATCGACGCAGCCGGAGCAGATCTCATCCGAAATCTACAGCTCGGTCCTGCCCTATGGCTCGCTTTCCTCGTCGCCCTAATCGCGATCATCGCCCGGCCCGCTCGGCATTGGGCGGTGGGCCTGCTGACGCTGGGTGCAGTAGGTCTTTTGCTGCTGCTGGTCCCCTCCCCCTTCATCCCCGGCGGGATTTGGGCGATCATGCCGGAGATCGTAATCAACGCCACTCACGAGTGGCCCATGCAGCGATTCTATCCGATTCTCTCTGCCTTGGTGCCCTTTCTCGCACTCCACGCGTGGCCTCGCGCCGGGCGAGGATTGTTTCAGCGCGCTCCGCAGTTTCTGGTCGCCGGCCTGGCTGCGGGAGTTATCTACAGCGCTTTTGATGTCCGGAAACTCGTGGCGCGCGGATATTCAATCACGAGTAGCCCCCTGATGAGCGACCTCCGCATGCGGCCGGAGAACGCCCTCATGAGTCGCTACTCCTACGAATATTTTGGCCAACTCCCCAGCGGGTTTAGCCACGGCACGATGAACCCCATCATGCAGAACCGGCTGCTCGCCCGCGGCTCGCTTGAACCGATCGACCTGAATCGACTCGCCTTAAATCGCGCCGTCCCCGACCGGGAGCCCCGCCTCCGCACCCAACATGTTTTTGTCCCAACCGACTACGGCGGCTATTTTAATCCTCCCGTTCGTTTAGATTCAAAACAGGTCTATTTCGCCCGATTTCAGTTCACGGACCCCGAGGTCAATGGAACCCTGCAACTGCTCGGGAAATTCATCTACCGGGAGTATGAACTTCCGCTTTCAGGAGCTCCGATGGCGTTCGGCACCCGCCCCGGCAGCCGGGATGGCTTCACCCTTTGGACCACCGGTCCAGAAGCGGACGAAGTTCAAGTTCGCTTCTACGCCCAACCCGGACGACCCCCGATCAGCAACCTCGGTAAACTCGAGCTTCTTTCCCTCAGTCCCAGCCGCCTCCCCCTGCAGACGCTGAGCGGTAACCCCTTTCGCGTCGCGGTTCGCAGCGCTGAGGATTCTTGGCTGGAGACTCCCAAAATTTTCATCGACGGCTATCGCGCTCAGGTCGACGGCCGCGCCGTTCCCGTCATGCGTTCGCCCGATGGACTCGCCATGGTTCCGGTTTCCGCGGGCCTGAGTCGGGTGGATATATCCTATGTCGGTCCCACCGCATTGCGCGTCGCCTTTTGGGTCACTTTGCTCAGCTGGATCGCCGTGTTGGGGCTCTATGGCTGGTCTTGGCGTTCACCCACGATCCTTGATCGGGCATTGCATATTTTTGGCCGCGGAGCCGTCGTGAGCTCAATGCTCGCGGTGCTGCTGCTGGGCGTCGCCCGTGGCTACACAAAGTTAGACCCAGCGCAGCCATTTACCGACCTCACCGCGATTCCCTTCGGCATCAAAATCACCCTGCCGCTGAAGGACACGAACGCTTGGGAACCGGTGTGGCACTTTAAACATCAGGATGAAACCTGGAGCATTTTTTTCTTTTATGAAGTCGGGCGGAAAAAGATCCGGGTGGGCTTGGCCCGCGACGGATCACTGCACTCCGAGAGCAATCTGGCTACGATCAACTACCTCCGCGATCACGAGGTGGTCGCCAAGCTCACGACTGAGCCGGGTGAGAATCATTCCCGCCTCAAGATCTGGTTCAACAATCAGCTGATGCTTGATTCGCTGCTTAAGCCTGACCCCAAAGAACGCGTGGTCCCCATCGGTCCGTTCCAGGGCAAAATCCACCGGGTTGGCCCCGCGGACGAGTTCATCGACTGATCGTTTTGTCTTCGCTCCGATTCTGTCCGCGCCGGCCTGATGGGGACAACTCCGGCCTTGCGAGTGATTGCGGCTGGCGCTTGCCTCCGGAGCCCAATCCGATCCATGCCCGGCGACGTCATCATCTCGGCCAAGAATGTCTCAAAAGCCTATCGCATTTGGTCGTCACCGTCCGCCCGCCTCGGCTCTCCGCTCGCTGCCGCCGCGGGCGCGCTTTTCCCCCGATCGAGCGCACCGCACCTTGCGCTGACGGCTCGTGCCGCCCGCGGCTATCGTGATTTCCACGCCTTAGACGACATCTCGTTCGAAATCCGCCGCGGCGAGGCCACCGGCATCATCGGTCGCAACGGCTCCGGCAAATCCACCCTGCTCCAACTCATCGCCGGTACGCTCGCCGTCACCTCCGGCTCGCTCCACGTCAACGGCCGCGTCTCCGCCCTCCTCGAGCTCGGCTCCGGCTTCAACCCCGAGTTCACCGGCCGCGAGAACGTTTTTCTCAATGGCTCGATCTATGGCTTGTCCCGCCCTGAGATGGCCCGGCGCTTCGATGAAATCGCCGCCTTCGCCGACATCGGCGCCTTCATCGAACAACCGGTGAAGACTTACTCTTCCGGCATGATGATGCGACTCGCCTTCGCCGTCGCCGTCAGCGTCCAACCCGACATCCTGATTGTTGATGAAGCCCTTAGCGTGGGCGACGTGTTCTTTACCCAGAAGTGTTTTCAACGTATCCGCGAAATCGTCCATCGCGGGGCCACGCTGATCTTCGTTTCCCACGACACCGGCTCGGTTCAAAATCTCTGCGACCGGGGTCTGCTTCTTTCGCAGGGGAAGCTCATCCATGACGGCGCCCCCGAAGACTGCGTGAGCCGCTACTTCAACCTGCACCAGCCGACCGCCGCCTCCGCCGCCGGCCCCGTTGCCGCCGGGCATCACGCACCCGTCGCGCCCAACCTCCGCACCGCTCTGGTCGCCGCCGATATCCTCCCCAGCGCCAAGTCTCGCCACGGCGACCGCAAACTCGAACTCCTCGCCGCCGCGGTCCTCGACGGTCACGGCGCCGCCACGTGGGATTTTGAGCTGCTCCACCGCGCCACGATCCGCGTCCTCTTCAAAGCCCACGCACCGATCGCGCTGCCCTCGGTCGGCCTGCAACTCCACGACCGCATGGGCAATTTGCTCTTCGCCGCCGGGAATTCCCAGCTCCGTTTCCCCCTCCCGCCCCTGGCGGCCGGCGAGGAAATCATGCTCGATTTCCGCGTCACCCTCACCGCCCAAGCGGGGCTTTACACGCTCTCGCTCGACGCCGCCGAAGCTGATCCCACCGATCCCAACGTCGGCACGTTTCACGACCGGGTCGGCGGACTCGGCCCGCTCAGCGTCGCGCATCACGCCGCGGGGGTGCTGCCGTTTTACGGTGCGGCCCAGCTCCCGCTCGAAATCAGTTACGCATGAGCGCGGGCGACGTTCCCTCCGCCACTTCGCCCCGCGCCCGCGCCTGCTGGTGCGGCCACCCGGAACTCGCGCCCTATTCGGCGGATTATCACGTCTGCCGCGCCTGCGGCACGCTCGTCAGCCGCGCCCCGCTGCCGCCCGAGGCGTTCACGGTCAGCGCCGACTCCGGCGAACTTTACTCGAAGGACTACTGGCACCAGCGCCAGACCGAGCACCACGGACTGCCCGACATCACCCGCCGCGCCCGCCTCGATTTGCCCGAGCGCTGCACCCACTGGCTCAGCCACCTGCTCGCGCGGCGCCTCCCCCCGGCGCACGTGCTTGAGCTCGGTTGCGCCCACGGCGCCTATGTCGCCCTCCTCGGCTGGGCCGGCTACACCGCCACCGGCACCGAGATGAGCCCGTGGGTCGTCGAATTCGCCCGCCAGTCGTTCGGCATCGAAGCCTTGGCCGGCCCCATCGAGACCCAGCCCTTCGCCCCCGGCAGCTTCGACGTGATTGTCCTCAACGACGTCCTCGAACACCTGCCCACGCCTGCGACCACCCTCGCGCAGTGCGCCCGCCTGCTCGCGCCCGATGGGTTTTTCGTGATCCAGACGCCCGAATACAAAGAGCATCTCACCCACGCCGACCTCGTCGCCACCGGCGATATTTTCCAACGCCACATGGACGGCAACAACGACGAGCACCTCTACCTCTACAGCCGCCGCAGCGCCGCCGAGTTTTTCTCTCGCCTCGGTTTCCCCGCCGTCGATTTTGCGAACCCCGTCTACAGCTACGACCTCTTCTTCACCGCCGCCCGCGCGCCGCTCGCGCTCCACTCCCCCGAAGAAATCAGCACCGCCCTCACCGCCCGCCCGACCGGCCGTCTCGTCCAGGCCCTCCTCGACAAGGCCGCCGAATCCACCGATCGCGGCTGGGCCATCCAACGCTTTGAAACCGCGCTGAAGTCCCCGCGCTGAAGCTCCGCCGGATCCTTTGAAATCAGGCTCGCATCCGTCTCCGCCCTTTCGTTGCCTCAGCCTTTTGCCGTGCCCGTAACGCCCAAGAGCATCGTCTATCTGCGTCCCGATACCATCGGCGACCTCATCATCTTCGCCTCGGCCCTCGCCGAGCTGCAAGCCGCGTGGCCCGATGCCCGCCACACCCTCGTCGTGCGCGCCGGCTACGAGACGCTCGCCCCGCTGTTCCCGCCGTCGCTCCACTGGCACGTCGCCCGCCTCAATCCGTTTAAACAAAAGCCTTCCGAATGCCGCGCCGAACTCACCGCGCTCTTGGGAGAAATCGAGGCCCTCGCGCCCGATCTCGTTCTCGCCCCTACACTCAACCGCACGTGGCTCGAGGCCGCCGTCGCCGCGCATTTCCCCAAAGTCCGTAGCGTAATGCTCGGCGCCCAAGACGTTGATCCGATCTTTACCGCCGCCCTCCGCCTCGATCTCGGCGTCGAAGTCGCCACGGCCTTTTCGGAAACCGTGCCCGCGGCCGCGCACACCACCGACTGGGAAAACCAGCACCGCCTCGTCGATCACCTGCTCGCACGCCCCCGCCCCGCCGCCCGCCCGCTGCCCTCCGTCACGATCTCCGCGACGGCCAACACCCAAGCCGCCACCGTGCTCGGCGCCGCCAAGCTGCCGGCCGGCGCCTTTGCCGCCGTCTTCCCCGCCGGCCTCGCCAACGTGCAGGTCAAATCTTGGCCCGCCAAGAAATTCGCCGAGATCGTCCTCTGGCTCCAACGCGAGCGCTCCCTCCCCGTTCTTCTCCTCGGCCACGAATCGGAAAACGCCCTGCTTGAAGCCGTCGCCGCCGAAACCGTCCGCCTCGGTGGAGTCCGGCCCGCGGCCTGGCTCGGTCGTGAGGGCGAAGTTCCCGTGCTCGCCGCCCTGCTCCGATCCTCCCGCCTCTACGTCGGCCACGATACCGGAGCCCTCCATCTCGCCGCCGCGGTCGGCCGGCCGGTGGTTGGAATTTTCGGCGGCGGTCACTGGCCCCGTTTCCGTCCGGCCGCCCGCCAAGGCATTTCCGTAGTCCAGCCGCTCCCGTGCTTCGGTTGCAACTGGGATTGCTACTTCGGTGACGGCCCGTGCGTAAAAACCCTCGCCCCGGCCGATGTCCGGCGCGCCGTCGAGCAGCTCCTCGCCACCGCCCCCGACGCTCCTCTCGATACCGTGCTCGAAGTCCGCAACCTGCCCGCCGAGGCGCTCGCCCTCATTGCGGCTTCCGCCCCGCGCTTTGCCGATCTCCAACAGGATCGGCTGGACCGCCAGCACAAGATCGAGGAACTCAAACGCGAGACCGATACGAAAGACGTCGAAATCAAAGCGCTCAAGGACGCTACTGTGGCCATCAAAGCCGAGCTCGAAGCCGAGTGCGCCACCAAGGACACCGAGATCGCCGAACTCAAAGCTGAGACCGACACCAAGGATACCGAGATCGGCGCCCTCAAGACCGCCGCCACCGAGCGCAAGACCGAGATGGAAGCCATCAAGGCCGAGCTCGAAGCCGAGTGCGCGACGAAAGACACCGAGATCGCCGAACTCAAATCCGAGACCGACACCAAGGACGCGGAGATCGACCAACTCAAAGCCGTCTGCAACGAGCGCGAGGCCGTCATCATCAAGCTCGACGGACACGTGAAGGAGTTCCAACGCATGGTCGGCGAACTCAATGCCGCCCACGGCGAAAAAGACCGCCACATCGCCGGACTCACCACCGCCCGCGTCGCCGCCGAAGCCGCTTCAAACGCGAACGTCGCCGCCCTCGCCATCGCCCAAGCCGCCCTCACCGCCGCGGCCCACGAGCGCGCCCAAATCGAACAGCACTTCGCCGCCGCGACCGCTGCGCGCGTCGAAGCCGAGGCCACGCTCGCCAAACTTCCCGGCGATTACCCCAACTGGGTCGCCACGCTCGATGCCTCCCAAGTTCACATCCGCAACGTCGAGGCTCTCGTCATGTTGCGCGATCGTGAGATCGCAGAAATCAAAGCCCGGCTGGCCGACAAAGACCAATCGCTCGCCAATTACGCCAACGGTCTCGCCGGCCTCGAGCAGGCCAAACACTACGGCAAACTCCTCGCCGAAAAAGAAGGCGTTATCCAGGTGCTCCACCGCGCCTGCGTCGAGCGCGCGACCATCATCGCCCAGCTCTCCGCCGAGACCACGACCTTCACCGCCAAACTGCGGAAACTCTACCTCGGCGCCTGCGGTTATGTGCGCGAGGAATGGTGGCGGCCGTTCGACACGTGGCTGTTCAAAAAAGTCGTCGAAGAGTACTGGATGCAAATCGGCATCCTCCGCCACTACGACCCGCGCCCCCTCGTGTGGGATGCCCGCATCCCCAAAGCCCGGCTGCCCGAGTCCCAGCTGCCCCAGATCGGCATGGTCACCCCGAGTTACGGCCAGGACCGGTTTATCGAGAGCACGATGCTCAGCATCCTGAACCAAAATTACCCGCGCCTCCGCTACGTCGTCCAAGACGGCGGCTCCAAAGACAACAGCCCCGCGATCATCGCCCGCTACGCCTCGCAACTGCACCATTGGCAATCGGCCAAAGACAAAGGCCAAGCCGACGCCGTCCGGATCGGCTTCGCCCATCTGGAATCGACGCTGGGGCCGGACGACGTCATGGCCTGGCTCAACTCCGACGACCTCATCGCGCCAGGCGTCCTCCGCTTCGTCGCCGAGTATTTTGCGACCCACCCCGACGTCGACGTCATCTACGGGCACCGCATCATTATCGATCCCGAAGACCGCGATGTCGGCCGCTGGGTCATGCCGCCGCACGACGCGCCCTCGATCGAGTGGATCGACTACATTCCCCAAGAAACCCTCTTCTGGCGCAAACGCGCTTGGGACGCCGCCGGCGGCATCGATCCCAGCTTTCAATTCGCCCTCGATTGGGACCTGCTCGCCCGCTTCCACCGCGCCGGGTGCAAAATCAAACGCCTCCCTTATTTCCTCGGCTGCTTCCGCGTCCACGCGGAGCAAAAGACCAGCCAGGCGATTCACACCATCGGCGCCGAGGAGATGACCCGGATCCGCACCCGTTTCCACGGTGAGAAACAAAACGACGGCGATACGATCAACCGCTTCGCCCGCTCGACCCGCTTCCGCGGCGCCCTCACCGCCCGCCTCCACGCCTTGGGCATTCGTTGGTGAAGAAAGCAGGGCGCGTTCTCCGACCCGCCATCCGCGTGTGCCCCGCGTATCTCGGCCGTGATTAGGCCCGGTGGGACCAACGTCCCATAGCTTTTGGACACTACAAAACGTGAGATTCGGATGGAGCGCAGGATGACGAAGGACTCCCTAGTTTTAACGCCTATTTAAAAATGCTTTTAGTTCGATTTATGGCTTTTATCACCTAATGTAGCAGGTGATGAACAAAATCCCGGCGTCTCCTGATCCCATGCTGCAAAGTGACCGAGAGGCCGTCCGCTTATTCTTAGACGGGCTGCGGCAGCACCGTCTCAAACAGAATTGGTCTCAGGTCGAAATGGCGCGGCGGGCCGGTCTTTCCCGGCCGGCCTACCAGAATTTTGAAAACGGCTATGGCAATATCACCCTGCGCAATCTCCTGAAGATCCTCGGGGTGCTCGGCCTCACGGAGCGGTTCGCCCAAATGATTCCGCCCGTCACCGAGGAACCTACGCTCGCCGCGCTCTCGAAGCCGGTTCGCCAACGCGCCCGGCGCCGGCGCCCAACCGTCGGGTCGCCCACCTCAAAATGAGTCGCGCCACAATCCCGGCGCTCAACGTCCGTTGGCACGATGGACGTCTCGTTGGCCGGGTGATCACCAACGGTCCGACCTATTTTGCCTACGACGAAGCCTGGCTCGCTCGTGGCCACAATCTGGCTCCGATCACCGTGCCGTTCACGAACGCGACGTTTCGCCAACGGGTCGATGGATTCGACCAATTGCCCGGGTTTCTTTCGGATTGCCTACCCGATCAATGGGGCCGGCGGATCATGGATCGCGAATTCAGCGCGCTCGATGTTCGGGCCACACCCATGCGGATGCTGGCTTGGGTGGGGCGACGCGGCATCGGTGCCCTGACGTTCGAGCCGGCGCTCGGCGACGACGAACGCGCGTCGAGTTGGGCCGCGGTAACCCCGGCGCTGCTCAGGCGCGAAGCGCAAGCGGTCATGCGAGAGGAGCCCGCCCACGCTTTCGTCCACTTGCAACGCGGCGGTACCGCCGGTGGAGCACTGCCCAAAGCGACTATCGCCCGACTGAAGGATGGCTCGGTCTTGGTCGGTGGTGACGTAGCCGCGGCCGTCGGCGCGCATCCGGATGCGCGACTCGGACTGCTCAAGCTTGATTGCGACGGAGATTCAGCGGGACGCGAAACCGACGGGCGGTTGGAACATGCCACCATGGCCATGGCGCGGGCCTGCGGAATTCGGACGGCGACGACCGAGATCATGCGAGACACCGCAGCCAAGCGGACGCGCTACCACCTGTTTGTCGAACGGTTCGACACTATCCCCGGATCGTCGCGATGCTTTCATCTCATGACGTTGGCGGGCGCTTTGCACACGCACCGGCTGGACTACCGGCACCTGCTTTTGACGACGCGGCAATTGACCCGCGATCAAACCGAAGTCGCCGAAGCGGTCCGACGGATGATTTTCAATGTGCGGGCGTCGAACGCCGACGACCACGGAAAGAACCACAGTTTTCTATTCGACGAGGCCACCGCGCAATGGACGCTCTCGCCGGCCTACGACCTGACCCTCAATGCCGATGAAGGGCGCGATTATCTGGGGCTCACACCCAGCACATTCGGCTCGGCACCCAGGCTAACCACGCTCGCCGCCGTAGCGGCCGACGCCGGAATAGGACGCCACGAGTTCGATCAGATCGATGCCGAAGTCTCGGCCGTGATCCAGCGCTGGTCCGAGTTCGCCGCTGCGGCCGAGCTTCCCGCCGCCGCCACGGAGCGCGCAGCGGCGGTTCATCTCGGCGTTGCGAATAGCTTGGCAACCGAGGTCACTGCAAAGCGCGGCAAGCGCCGAAAGCTCTGGGAGTAGTCGGCGTTATATGAGGCACCCTCGCCAGTATTTCCCTTCCTTCCGATACGTGCCGCCTTCCGCTACCTCCCGCGCGCCTCTTTCGGCCCTCGCCCGCGCGCCGTTTCGGCCCCGACAATCCGGCCGTCCAAACCCGCCATCCGGGTCGATAAATACTTCGCCCGCCACGTCGTAAACCGGGCTTGTTTTATCCCCTGCCTTTTTGGAGTCTGGTGGCTTCTCTCCTTTCAAGACCGCATGATCGCACTGCTCCTTGTCCTTGGGACATTCCTTTACCTCACTTTCATCGGCCAAGCGGTCGTCAGCCTTCTGCGTCCCCGCCTCGGCGTGCTTTGGAGCTGGTTCATCGCTCCCACGGTTGGATTGGCCCTGATCATCGTTATTCTCACGCGCCTCAACGTCTGGGGCATGCCGGTGCGCGTCGCCGGTCCTTGGCTCACTCTCGGCCTCTTCGTCGCCGCCGTCGGCATCTTCATCTGGCGCCGCCCCAAGCTCCCTTGGCGGCAACTTGCCCCGTTCTTCGGCATCGTCTGCGTTTATCTCCTCTACGTCGGTTGGCCCGCCGCACGCTTCGGCTTCAACTGGATTTCCTACGGCAACGACGACATGGCCAACTACTGCTTGGCGGCCGAGCGTTTCCTCAACCACGGCTACTACGACCTGCCGCTCCAGACCGACCTCGAGGGCCGCAACTACACGCAGCACTACTGGTTCATGCACGGCCTGCAGCAGATCCGGCCCGGCTCGGAACTCGCCATCGCCTGGGTCGCCTCGCTCACCGGGCTGAAGGCGCACCAGACCTTCATGCCGACGATCCTCATGCTCAGCATGCTCCAGATCTTCGCCCTCGGAGCCGTTTCGATTTTTAAAGGCCGCTACCGCAAGGTCACGCTCGTCGCATTTTTCCTCTTCGCCACCAGCCCGCTCTTCGGCCTCGGCACGCTCTACCAACTCATCGCGCAAGTCGGTGGCATCGCCCTCCTCCTCGCCACCGCTTCCGTCCTTTTCGCCACGCGGCACATGACCTGGCGCAAGCTCGCCCTCGGCGGCCTCATCACCGGGTGCTTGGCGATCTACTACCCCGAGGTCGCCCCCTTCGTCGCCCTCGGCATTATCCTTTGCGCCCTGCGGCTGCGCTACACCGACCGCACCCTGTTCAAGCGCTACGCCTTGTTCATCGGCGGCGTGGCCTTGCTCACCTTCACGCTGATCGCGACCAACACCTACCAGTTCATCAACACGCTGGTGATGCAGTCCGTCGGCTCCGCCGGTCTCGGCGCGATGGCCGAAATCAACGATCAAAGCGGCGGCCTCGTGCTCTTCCCTTGGACGCTCGTGCCGTCCTTCGTCCCGATGATCTTCGGTCTGCATGCCTTCGGCGTCGTCGGCGTCGATCCTTTGATTTCGATCCTCATCGCGCTCGCATTCGGCTTTCTCGTTTTGATGGTGGTCCGCGCTTGGAAAAACGTCCGCGAGGGCGCCCCCGCCGGCTACGTCGGGGCTCTGATGTTGTTCCTCGGATCCTACCTCTTCGCCAAAGGTCAGGACTTCGGTCTCTTCAAGCTCGCGATGTTCGCCCAACCGGTCGTCGCACTTTTTCTCGCCCAAGGTTTTTCCCATTTCCTCTTCAGCCCGAAAGCCACCACCCGCCGCTGGGCCGCCCTCGCGCTCGTTCTCTTCTTCGCCCGCACGATCTGGCCGCACGCCTACTACACCTACGCCTCTCTCGGCACCTACGGCGGCGGACTCACCGAAGTCGTCGGAGCCTCCCGCCTCGGCGTGAGTTTCACGCCGCCCAAGGACCTCAAGTTCGACGCGATCGAGAGCGACATCAACAACGTCGTCACGGCCAAGATGCTCGCCCAATACACCCAGGGCATCGACACCCGTTTCCTGTCCCGCAGCTACATGGACAACATCGCCAACATCGCGGTGCTGAAGTTCCTGCGCACGCCCGATCCCGACCTCGGCCCGCAAGCTCGCATCATCGAAAAACTCTCCTTGTTGCGCGGCCTGTTGCCCGAAGAAATCATGACCGGCGAAGTGCCCGACTACAAAGTTATGACGATCCAGAAGCTGGACAACAACTGGACCGAAACCTCTTCGCGCCATCTCGCCTACAAAGACCGACTCTTCGTCTCCGTCCGCCGCGAGCTCGACCATTTTAACAAGGCCAACCCCGGCACCGGCTGGGTCACGCAAAACATGTTTCAATACAAGCTGGAGAGCCAGGTGAAGGACCACCTCGTCTTCATCCACTCCGAGCTCAGTCCCCACTACTATTCGTCCGCGCGTTTCAAGGCCGCCTTCTTCCAGCGCGAGCCCGAGCCCATCACCAAGGGCGACGTCTACTTCCATGGCAGCGGACGCTACAACCTCTTCAACATCGTCCACCCTTCGCCGAATCTTCGCCTCATCGTGGACTTTTCGCGCACCTCGCTCGGCAAGGGCCGCTCGAAATTGCCCGAGAAAGCCCTCGTCGTCGGCGAAAAGGACTATCCGCTGCCCTTCGTCGGCCACGGCTCGGCTCGCGTCGTCTCGCCTCCGATCAAACCCGAATACTTCGAGCAAAACGCCTACATCACCCTCGATTTCGGCGAGGTCCCCCGCCCTATCGAGAAAGACAAAACCGGCCTCATGCGTCTCTGGGGTCTGAAATTCAACCTCGATGACCGCCGACTCGTCGGCTTCATGCGCGACGCTTCCGTCATCACCGAGGAGCAATACCTCGCCCTCCCCCGCCCCACCAGAATTGGCGATTTCCCCAACGACCTTTCCCGCTACCCCGGCCTCGAATACTCCGGTCTCTTTGAGGACGGCTGGGTCGCCGAAGACGCGTTCTTCAAGCTCGGGCCCTCCCGCGCCGGCCAGATTCTCACCTTTAAGGGCGTCATCCCCGACACCGAGAAATTCCGCACCAAGGGCATCGATGTGACCGTCTCCATCAACGAAAAGCCCACGGAGATCGTGAATCTCAAATCCGGCGAATTCACCCTCACCCGCCTGATCAAGGAAGCGGCCCAGATCACTTCGATCAGCCTGAAATTCTCCGACGCGCAAGTCTACGGCCTCGACGATCCCCGCCCCGTCTCGGCCTCAGTGTCCGAGATTTCGATCGGTGACCTGCCCGACCTCACCTCCTTCCGCAAGCTCACCAATCAGAGCGGCGATAAATTCGACCTCACCGGCGTGGACGACGACGGCTGGATCGCCCGCCAGGCCACCTTCAACGCGCCCGCCTTCGACGCTTTCAAGGTCCTCAAGGTCGATCTCGAGATGCCCGGCTGGGCCCCCGTCGAGAGCAACACCCTCGACGTCTCCGTGAACGGCAAAGCCACCGATCGCCAAGTCGTCGCCCGCACCAGCTACAGCAGCCTCCTGATTCCCCTGGTCGCCGGTCAACGCACCGCCGTGCGACTCGACGCCGCCCAAGTCTTCCCATTGCCCAACGAGAAACGCGAACGCGCCTTCCTCATCAAAAACATCTCCTTCGAGAACCTGAGCCCCGGCGATCTCTTCGCCCGCGGCTGGCACCGCTCCGGCTACCTCTTCGGCATCGACCGCGCCGACGTTGACGGCTGGGTCGACCGCAAGATCGCCTTCAGCTTTCCCGCGACCACGCAGTTCAAAACCGCCGTCGTCGAAATCATCCGCTTCCCGGCCAAAGCCGACCTCCCGCTATCCGTCGGCATCAACGGCGCCGCCCAACCCGCCCTGAACTTGGAGCTCGAAAAAACCGAGCGCATCACCATCCCGCTCTCTGCCGACCAGGCGACCGCCCTCACCTTGGATGCCCCGCGCAACTTCGCCTTGGCCGCGCCCGACACCCGCCTCCGCTCTTTCCGTATCGTCAACATCGACTTTCAGTGATGCGACCGGCCCTCGCCGTCGCTTCATCCCCAAAAAATTAGCGTTCAACAGCGCCCATTAGCGGTTAACTATTACCCATGCTCCTGAGCATCGTCGTCCCCGTCTTCCGCGAAGAGAAAAACATCCCCGAGTTCCTTCGCCGGATTCGGCCGATCTTGGGCGAGATCACCCAAGACTATGAAATCATCTTCTCGATGGATCCTTCGCCGGATCGCACCGAGGAAGTCGTCCTTGCCGAGCGCGCCCAAGACGACCGCATCAAACTCCTCAAGTTTTCCCGCCGCTTCGGCCAGCCGATGGCCACGCTCGCCGGCATGGAGTACTCGCGCGGCGACGCCGTCATCGTCATGGACGTCGATCTGCAGGACCCGCCAGAGCTCATCCATGAGATGATCAAAAAGTGGCGCGAGGGCTACGACGTCGTCCTGCCCCAACGCCGCGCCCGCACCGGCGAGCCGTGGCTCAAGAAGCTCGTCGCCAGCAGCGGCTACAAGGTGATCAACAAAATCGCCGACGTGAAGATCCCGCCCAATACCGGCGACTTCCGCCTGATGACCCGCCGGGTCATCCTCGAAGTCGTGAAGCTCAAGGAGTCCCACGGCTTCTTGCGCGGCATGGTCGCCGTCGTCGGCTTCAAACAGTGCCTCATCCCCTTCGACCGTCCCGCCCGTTTCGCCGGCGAGACCAACTACAACCGCTTCTTCGGCTCCCTCCGCATCGGCTTCAACGGCATCTTCTGTTTCTCCACCTACGCGCTCACCCTGAGCACGCAGCTCGGCTTCATCACCGCGATGGCTTCGTTTCTCATCGCGGTGACCTACTTCGTGATGAAGCTCGCCGGTTTCCCGTTCCCGATCGGCAACCCCACGATGGTGATTCTGATCCTGTTCATGGGCGGCATCCAGCTCATCAGCGTCGGCATCCTCGGCGAGTATATCGGCCGCATCTACGAAGAAGTGCGCTCCCGCCCCAAGTTTATCGTCGACCGCGCCGAAGGATTCAAAATCGATTGATTACCGCCTAGCGATCCCGCGCCTCCCGCATGATCTTCACGACCTACTGGTTCTTCGCCTTTACCGCGATCACCCTCGCGGTCTATTGGCTGCTCCCGGTCGCGACGCTCCGCTGGTGGTTCTTGGCCGCAGCTTGCACTGTCTTCCACGGTTACTTCGCCGGTCCCGCCGGCATGGCCCCGATCGTCGTCTTGATGGCGATCACCTACGCAGCCGGCCTGACTCGCCGCAGAGGGATTTGCTTGGCGGCGATGGTCCTCTGCGTCGTCACCCTCTGCTTTTACAAATACGCCCTCTTCTTCATCGGCGTTGCGATTGAGCCCATCAGCAGCACCTACGCCGCCCTGCTGACCGATGCCGCCAAGAAACTCATGCCCGGCGCACCACCGCTCGGCATCAGCTTTTTCGCCTTCGAATTCGTCCACTACCTCTACGAAGTCCGCCGCGGCGGTGACCCCATCCGGCACCCGGTCAAGTTTCTCCTTTTCTCGATTTTCTTCCCGTCACTGGTCGCCGGCCCGATCAAGCGTTACTCCCAATTTCTGGCCTCCCTCACCGAGGGCAGCCGCAAAATCGTCGCGAGCAATTTCTCGATCGGCCTTAGCCGCATCGCCATCGGCTTCGCCAAGAAAGTAGCTATCGCCGACAACCTCACGTTCTACATCGACCAGCAACAACCTCACTTCGCGACCATCGGTCTCTTTGACCGCTGGGTCCTGCTGGCGTGCATCGCCCTCCGCATCCTCTTCGATTTTTCCGGCTACAGCGATATCGCCATCGGCACGGCCAAACTCTTCGGCGTCGATCTGCCCGAGAACTTCAACTGGCCTTACCTCGCGCGCAACATTCAGGACTTCTGGCAGCGCTGGCACATCTCGCTGAGCTCGTGGATCCGCGACTACATTTACATCCCGCTCGGCGGCAGCCGTCATGGCCCCGTTCGCCGCGTGACCAACGGCCTGATCGCCTTCGGCCTCTGCGGTCTCTGGCACGGCCCCGCTTGGAACTTCGTCGTCTGGGGCCTCTACCACGGCATCGGCCTCGCACTCTGTGCGACCTACGAAAAAATTCCCGTGATCGGCCCCGCCATCTCCGGCCTCATCAAAAAAGAACCGGCTGTCGGCTTCGTCCTCACCCAACTCTTCGTCTGGCTTGGCTGGCTCGTGTTTTTCTATCCGGTCGCCGAAGCCCTTAAAATGGCCCGCCTCCTCTTCGGCCTATGAGCGACACGCCCACCAACCCACCGTCGCCCGACGTCGCTCCCACGGCAGCCCCGCGCCCCTTCTTCAAACCTTGGACGCTGCTCCTCGGCTTCGTTGCCGGCCTCGTCCTCCTCGCCTTCGCCGGCCGCACCGTCATCAAGCGCGACCTCCATCCGACGGCCGTGCGTTTTCATCCGATGATCGCGCCCGACTCGCAATACGAGCCAACAATGGGCGAGATGCGCGCCTTCGTCCGGGCCCGCTGTCGCCCCGACCAGATTCTCGTCATCGTCGGCGGCAACTCGATTCTCCTTGGCGTCGGCCAACCCGCCGACCGCGTCTGGACGAAGCGTCTCCAGGAAATCCTCGGCGACCGCTACGCGGTGGTGAATCTCGCCTTTCGCGGTTCTAGCCCCACCGATGGCGGCGCCTTCGTCGCCGAATCCCTCCGTGATGAATTCCCACGGCAAATTTACCTCGCCAACGTTGCCGCCCTCCAAGCCGCCGACGCCATCGGCATCGAAACCTACCGCTTCATCCTCTTCGACGCCTACTACAAGAACATGCTGCTGCCGTGGGCACCCCGCGATCAGCAGTTTAAAGACTACCTCGCCGACCCCGCCTCCAGCACGGCCCGCTTCGAACGCCGCCTCGGCGCCCAAATCGACTCCGTCCTCCACTACCGTGATTTCTGGAACTGGTGGTCCGCCACGAAGTTCTTTACCTTCGCCACGTCCTTCCAACCGAGCCCGAAACTCGCCTACAAACCCCGCAGCTACTTCAAGGACGAGGAAAACGATTACGAGGGAACTCCCTTCGAGCAGCGTTTCACCCCGCCGACCATCGCCGCCGACACCGAGATTTCACGGGGTTACAGCGCCGCCGGCTACGCCAAAGACGCCAGCGGTCGCTGGCAGCTGGCGCCCGCGGCCCGCGAGCAGTTTATGGGTTACGCCGCCAAAGCCTTTCCCGATCCGCTCAAGCCCCGCACCTTGATTCTGATTTCGCGGAACAGTCCCTTTTACACTCAGAAATTCGAACCCGAATTGCGCGAACGCGACGATGTCGCCGTTCGCGATACCATCGCCGGATTCGAAGAGCTCGGCTATGCTGCGTTAGATACGGGCACCCTTTACGCGATCGAAGATTACGGCGATCGCACGCACCTCACGTCGGCCGGTGGAGCCAAACTCGCCGCCGTCGTCGCCCCGAAGATCGAGGCGCTCGCCACTAAACTCGGCTACGTCAAATAACCTCCCCGCCGTGACCACCGCCCTCCGCAAATTCTGGGAGAACCTTCCGTCCCCCGTCGCGACTGCCCTCGCCCACGTCGGCTCGCTCGCCGCCGGCTTGCTCGCCGCTTTTGTGATCCACTACGTGCTTTACCGCATCGGCCTCCCGAGCAGTCCGTTCATCTACGTGGCGTTTTAGACCGTAGCGACTCCCTCGCCAGCGAGTCCATGCACTCGAACTCCGAAGTCCGGCCTGCCGCGAAACACCGACCAGTGAACGCCCTTATTCCCCGGTCAAGCCCGCTTCCGCGCTGGGAGCATAAGCCTCTCAGCCCTCAACTTTCGGTTTTCGGCTGATTTTTTCCATTTCACTTCATCGGCGCTCCCTCTCCCGCGATGCCTCAACGCCGCGCTCCCCGCTCCCAGTTTGAGCGCCGGGCCCTCGGTTCGCGCCCCAGCCAAGTCGGTCTCGGCCGCAACGACCTCGGCGCCTCCAGTTGCCAACGCCTCTGCAGCGGCGAGATCCTCCGTCGCGAGCGCCTCGCCTGGTAGGCCAACGCATACCCACCTCAGTCGCAGCCGGCCCACCCGGTGCAATTTCCGTCTTCCCGCGTCCGGCTTTTCCCTTTTCCCTCCCTCCATATGCAAACCGCCAAGTGGCCCAAAGTTCTACCGGTCCTCACGCCCGAACAACAGCAGCGCAGCGACCAGTTTATGAAACTCTGGCACGAGCTCCTGCCCAACCGCTACGGCACCATCGAGAAATTCAACCACTCCTTCCCGGTCAAATTCTCGAACCCCGGTTTCAAGACGACCCTCGAGGTCGGAGCCGGTCTCGGCGAGCACATCCACCACGAGAAACTCTCCCCCGAGCAGGAGAAAAATTACTACGCCAACGAATACCGCGAAAACATGGCCGCCGATATTCGGCGCGTTTTCCCCCGCGTCCAGACGGTCGTCGGCGACTGCCAAAAGCCCTTCCCTTTTGCCGACGGCTACTTCGACCGCGTCATCGCCGTCCATGTGTTCGAGCATCTGCCGAATCTACCCGCCACGATCCGCGAAGCCTACCGCCTGCTCAACAAAGACCGCGGCCAGCTACTCATCGTCATCCCGACTGAAGGCAGCCCGGCTTACACCTTTGCCCGCATGATCTCGGCCGAGCGCGTCTGGAAGAAACATTTCAACGTGCCCTATAAAGAGTTTATCGGCCGCGAGCACATCAATCTCCCTCACGAGATCCTCGCCGAGCTCGATCCGTATTTCACCATCGAGGCCCGCAGCTTCTTCCCGCTCAAGGTGCCGTTTGTCTTCTGCAATCTCTGCATCGGCCTCTCGCTCAAGCCCCGCCCCGCGCCCTTGAGGCGGGAGTGAAGGTGAAAGAGAAAGTGAAAGTGACGACGCCGGCCGGGAGTTCACGCCTCCAGAATTACGGGGCCCACCAAAAGGCCCTTCAATTATTCGACCATGTCGTTGCCGATCTCGCTCTGCTCGCAGGTCGCACCGAATGCCAGCGCTTGGTCGCACAGCACTACGCGAGCGCGGACTCGATCGCTTCCAATATCGAAGAGGGTTATGGTCGCGGTTCGCGCAGAGACTACGCTCACTTTCTCGTGATCGCTCGTGGCTCGGCTCAAGAGACCGCCGGACGCTATCTACGCTTCCGCCATTGGCTGCCAGTCGAGTTGACCGAGCAGCGCGCCGCCCTCTGCGGGGAGATTATCGCCATTCTCACCGCCAGTATCCTTCGACTCCGCGAGCAGGAAAAAACCTCCTCTTAGGGCCTTCGTTCACTATCACTCTCACCTTCACTTTCACTCCATGCATCACGTTTTCATCACCGGCGTCGCCGGTTTCATTGGCTCCAATCTCGCCGACCGTCTCCTCGCGGACGGTGTCCAAGTCACCGGCTGGGACAACCTCTCCACCGGGCAGATCCGCTTCCTCGACGGCGCCCTGACGAATCCGAAATTCAAACTCGTCCGCGGCGACAACCTCGACCTGCCCGCGCTCACGTCCGCCATGAAAGGCGCCGACTTCGTCTTCCACTTCGCCGCCAACGCCGACATCAAGGACGGCTGGCAGCATCCCCGGAAGGACCTCGAACAAAACACCATCGCGACCTTCAACGTCCTCGAGGCCATGCGCGCCAACGGCGTGAAGCGCATCGGCTTCTCCTCGACCGGCTCCGTCTACGGTGAAGCCCTCGTCACCCCCGAGCGCCCCACCCCGGAAACCGATCTATTTCCAATTCAGACCTCGCTCTACGGCGCCTCCAAGGCCGCCGGCGAAGGCCTGCTCGGCGCCTACGCGGAAGGCGGCCAGATCGACGAAGCCTACATCTTCCGCTTCGTTTCGATCCTCGGCGAACGCTATACGCACGGCCACGTCTTCGACTTCTACAAGCAGCTCATCGAACACCCCGACCGCCTCCGCGTCCTCGGCGACGGCACCCAGCGCAAGAGCTACCTTTACGTGCAGGACTGCGTCGAAGCCCTCCTCCACGTCACGCGCCAGCACACCGCCCGCGACGCCAAACACCACACGCAGGTCTACAACCTCGGCACGCCAGAATACGTGCAGGTCAACGACAGCATCGCCGCCATTTGCAAAGCCCTCGGCCTCACCCCGAAGCTCGAATACACCGGCGGCAACAAGGGCTGGATCGGCGACAATCCCTTCATCTTCCTCGACACGAAAAAAATCCAGTCCACCGGCTGGAAAGCCCAGCTCACGATCGAGCAGGGCATCATCCGCACTCTCCGCTGGCTCGAAGCCAACCGCTGGGTCTACGAGAGCCGGCGCTGATCGGTTAAAGCCGAGGGTCCGGCCGGCATGGAAATTCGCCTCGATGGAGTTTCTGTTTGGAATTTCACGCCTCGCACCTACGCCACCCGCCCCGCCGACATCGCCGTCGGTGAGCACTACATCGGGAGCTCGAGCAGCGAGGAAAAATTCACCGGGCAGATTTACGACCTCGCCCCGTCGCGGGCTATGGATTCGAAAAACAAGATCGCAAATCCTCGGGCCCCAACCCCACCTTCGCTGCCATGAAATGGGTTCTCGCTTTGCTCTGCGCCGTGCTCATCGCCGGGTTCGTTTACTGGCAACGCCAAGGCGTGAAGGTCAGCTACGTCAACGGCCTCCCCACCTACTCCGCCCTACCCAACCGTGAGTATATTTTCCAACGCGACTGCTACCTTTTCACCCTCGACGATCGCTCCTCCAGTTGGCCCTACGTCGGCGACCACGCCGTCGTCGCCTCCTTGCCCGCCGATGTCGACCCGAAGCACCTCAGCGTCAATTACCCCGGCGGCCGCCTGATCGACGTCGTCCGCACCGGCTCCCGCTTCAAACTCGTCTCCGTCCGCCGTGACGAAAGCCGTCACGGCACCTCCATTAGTTTCGAGCTCCTCTTCGTGGACGAAGACCAACGCAAATACCCGCGCATCGACGCCTACTTCATCATGGACCACACGCCCGAGGCCCGCGGCGAGGCCCCGAGCCTGCTGCCCGCCTACGCCGTCGAGCGCGTGAAACATTAGTTCGTACCTGTATGCAATTCGTCCTCACCGGCTCCAGCACCGGCATCGGTCGCGCCCTCGCCACCCACCTGCTCGCCCGGGGCCACCGCGTCTGGGGCCTCGCGCGCTCCGATCAATCCGACTTCGCCGCCCAATATCCCAGCGCCTTCTTTTTTTCCCGCTGCGACGTCGCCGATTGGGCGCAGGTTCAAGCCGCCGCCACCGCCGCCGCCGCTGCCTGGCCACACCTTGACGGCCTGATCTGTTGCGCCGGCCTCCAAGGCGAAGTCGGCCCCGCCATCACCGCCGATCCCGTCAACTGGAGCGCCACCGTCCGCGCGAACCTTGACGGCACGTTTTTCCCCATCCGCGCCTTCCACGCCCTGCTCGCGCGCGCCCCACGCCGCGCCAAAGTCGTTGCCTTCTCCGGCGGCGGCGCGACCAAGCCCCGCGTCAACTTCTCCGCTTACGGCGTCGCCAAGACCGGCGTCGTCCGCCTCATCGAAACTCTCGCCGAAGAACTCCGCGAGCAGCCGATCGACCTCAACTCCATCGCGCCCGGCGCCATCAACACCCGACTCACCGACGAAGTCCTCGCTCTCGGCCCGACCATCGCCGGCGCGGCCGAATATGCCGCCGCCGTGAAACAAAAAGCCTCCGGCGGCGCCTCGCTCGACAAAGCCCTCGGTCTCGTCGAGTGGCTTTTGTCCCCCGCTTCCGACGGCGTGAGCGGACGTCTCTTGGCCGCTCCGTGGGACCCTTGGTCCACCCTCGACCGACACGCCCCGGCGCTAGCCAAGTCCGATGTCTA
This sequence comes from Opitutaceae bacterium, assembly GCA_044356555.1. GTDB lineage: Bacteria > Verrucomicrobiota > Verrucomicrobiia > Opitutales > Opitutaceae > Tous-C4FEB. The sequence goes on from JBIKWB010000026.1 coordinate 35,772, forward strand.
TACCCTGCGGCGGATCGTGCCCGAGGAACGCAGCCTCAACTTCGGCGCCTAACGCAACTCGGCCGCCGATACGTGCGTGCGGATTGAAACGATTTCCCCCCGGAACTCCGGACTGCTCGTGGACATGCCCAACGGATTCCGACCGTAGACGATCTCCTCGGGCTTCGTGGGAAAGAGCGACAACTTCGTGTCGAGCACCACGCGCTCATCCAAAATCAGACGGACGTGGTCTGGAGGAAACTCCCCCGCGGCCGCCAGCGAGCCCAATTCCAACACGAGCGTATGGACTTCGCCGGCGGCAAGCATCACGGGCTGTGACTCCGTCGAACCGACCGACCAGTGATCCAGCCCGAGCACATAGCGGCCGTTCCCTAACCCGCGCATAAAAATCGAGTCGGCGGCGCCCGTCCGGCCGGCCGAGAACAACGGATCGCTCCCGACATAGCCACCCGCCGGCAGCAGGAAGCGGATCCGCACCCGCCCCGGCAGCCGCGGCGCCTCGGCAACGCCCGGCGCTGAAATCCGTCTCAGCGCCGATCCCGACCACGTTTCCGGCAACAGCGCCCGCGCCCCGACCGGCCCGTTTCCAAAAAAAGTCGTCTTGTGCGCGAGGAGCGGACGCCCGCCCGATTCGACCTCCAGCCAACCCGCGACCGCCTCGGCCGCGCCCGCCACGCCGTCCGGGATTTGCAGCCGAGGCGCTCCCGCCGTCGGGCTGCTCCCGTCGAGTTCCGGCGACCACACCACCTGCCCGGCTTCCACCCAACCCAACCGCAGCGGCCCGCGCTCCGGGTCGCCCGTGCGCTGCCACACCAGCGCCGCCGTCTCGCGGTCGGCGCGGGTGAACTGCACCGCGACTCCGCGCTCGCCCGCCAGCGCCCCGGCGACCGACCAATCCCAATCCAAGGCGCCGCTGCCGACCGGTTTCAACGGCAACAAAGCCGGAAACTCCGAGATCGCTCCGCCGAAAAGCGCCCGCGTGACCGACGAGTTCCACCAATTTACGCCGACAAAGATGCTGCTGCGCTCCGCCGCCACCGGGGCCAACAGCGGCGCAAAAACCTCCCGCCCATTCCAGCGCACCCGCATTGCGACCGGCGGTTTTCGCGTCTCAACGGGACCTTTCTCCATCCAGACCACTCCATCGGTCGCAAACGGTAACTCCACCTCTACCAAGTGCGGTTTGGCGTAGTCCGCGGGAAACTCATCAGACCAGCGGCCGCCGCCTCCCGCCTGATCGTGGAGCAACTGCACCACGCCGTCGCGCACGTAGCGCACCGCCAAGGTATCAAACGTTGTTGGCCCACCGCTCTGCAAGAGGGGCTCGATCACGCCCATACGCTCGCGCGGCAGTTGTAGCTGCAGCCGCACCGGCCCGCGGGCTTGATCAAGCTCGCGCACCCCGTCGTCGCCCACCGGCACCGGCAGCACCCGCAGAAAATCACCGCGAAACTTAAACACCTGACCGTCCGAGCGTCGCCACTCGCCCCAACGCTGGAGTCGCGGCGAGGAATCATAGCTGACTACGTCGCGTGAAAAGACCGGTTTCGTATCCACCAAAATCCGCAACCGGCGCTTGAGCGCTAGCCTCTCCTCCGGCGGCCGCTCGCCATACCACGGATGTGCGACACCCGGCAGCAACAGGGCGCCGGATATCTCGACCCGCGCCCGTTTGCCCGATTCATAGTCAAACCACTCTCCTTGGGCGTCGCCGTATTCGCCGTGTTGGAAGATGAAGCGCGCCCGCTTCGGCCCGTCGTATTCGATCCACAAGATATCGGTGAAATCCATCGTGCCGGCCGAGAGCAACGGTTCCCGCCAGCTCCCGTTCACACCGGCCGGCCAACGCAGATTAATCTGCCGATCACCCACGGCGGCTCTCTCGGTCAGCAAGGCGGGCCACACGATGCGGTCGGCGAGGCTCGCCAGAGTCGCGTAACTTTGGGGCGCCGTGCGGGCGAAAAATCCATGCACCTGCATACTTGCCAGCACGTTGAACGCGGAGGCCATCGGGATGAGCAGGGCAACGCACCACCCGAGCAGCCGCGCCGCCCGGCCGCGCCCCGCAGCATCGAGGGCCAAGGCGATCAGCGCCAACGTCGTCAGCACCAGCGCGGGATGAAAATCCAACACGTAACGGTTGGATCTCACCCCCGTCATCCCGACCACGATGCCATTCACGATGAAGGCCAGCGCGGGCAACATCAGCGCTCCGCACCACACCCGGGCGTCGGCACCGCGTTGCCGCAGCGCAACCCAGCCGCCCGACCCCAGCGCCACCCCGAAGATCAGGGTCCACAGCCACTCGCCATGTACATGTTCGCGGCCGATGTAGTCGGCCGGCTTAGCACTCTCGTCCGCCGGCGCGACGAACGGGAAATACCCGTTCAGGGCCGGCGGTTTCAGGTAATAGAGCTTCACGTTGTGCCACAGATTTTCCGCCCGGAACATCTGCTTGGGGTTTTGCCCGAGTTGGTGGGAGTGGCCGAATTCCACGATGCTGCCAAAGCGCGCATAATTGTAGGCGGCGAGTCCCGCGCCGATTCCCCCCGCCCCGCTGCCCGCTGCGAGCAAGGCCAAAGCCAGGCGACGCGCCCGTCCGGCGCGCCCGTTCGGCCAAGCCACCCCGCAACACGCCAGCCCCAAAAGCGCCAAACCCGCCGGGGCCAAATTGGCCCGCGAGCCCACCGCCAATCCCACCGCCACGCCCGCCAGCAGCAACCAACCGCGGCTGCGCTCCGGCCGTTGCCAAGCCCGCGTCGCCGCCCACAGCGCCAGCATCGAAAACGCGTAGCCGCTGCCGATCGCCACCTCGTAAAACATCGGACGCCGCAAGGCCGACGGCGCCGCCGTACAGAGTCCGATCGCCAGCACCGCGAGCACCGTCCAGCCGCCCGCCAGCCGCCGGAAATACGCGCGGCGCACATCCAACCACCAGGCCGTCGCCAAACCGAAACCGAGCAGCATGAAAATCAGCGCCCCGGTCGCCTCCGGCAGATCGTGGCCCGTCACCGCCGCGAACGGCCAAAACAACAACACCGCTGGAGTGACCCCGAAATAGAGGTAGTAGCGCCCTTCGTAAAGCGAGGCATCGAGCAGATAGGGCGCCGACCCGGGCCGTTGCTCGGGCCGCAGCGCCAACAACTGCGGGTCCACGGCGACCTTCATGTGAAGATGCCCGTCCCTAAACCCGTCAACGAGCAGGTTGTAATAATCCGACTTCTGCCCGTTGGGGCGCATCTCCGCGGACGTCGTTTGCACGGTCCACCCATAGAAAAAACCGACCGCCACCATCACCGCCGCCAAGGCGGTGGCCGTCACCCAACCGAGTTTTGCTCCCGTCGTCGTCGTGGGCTTCACGGCGCGTGACGGCGGGAAAAATCGGTTCGGTGCGGGCGGGTCGGCATAACCCGTGCAGCAGAACTTCCGGCGCGGCGCGTGACAAGCGCGCAGCCCGCACCGGCCGACCGCCCGTCAATCGCCCCGGCGGAGGTCCACGATCCGGCCGCTAAACTTCGGTACGGCCGTGGAGCCTCCGATGACATTGGCCCCAAAATAAACCTGCTCCAACTGCGCGGGATGAAACCCAAATTCCCCCGCTAGCACCACCGTACCGTCCAGGGTCACCTCAAGTTTGCCGAGGGCGGGCTTGCCCGGCACCGGCGCCGGCGTGAGCGATCCCATCTTCACCGTCAATTGGTGCGCTTGCCGAAAATCGATTTCGACCGGCTTGCTCATGATGCCGCCCACGCCCCAGTGATCGAAGCCAAACGCGACGCGCCGGTCATCCAGGTAACGCACGTAGATCAGGTCGCCCGCGCCGGTCACTCCGCTCGCCACCAGCGGCTCCTGCAGGCCCGGCGGTCGACCGGTCGGAAACCACAGCTTCAGATGGGCGGCGCCGGGGCCGCGGCGCTGGGCCTCCGGGACCGGGATGAGCGTCCGCTGCCGCAGAATCTTGCCGGTGAACGCGCCCCCGAAATGCTGCGCGTAGGGATTGCGCCCGACCCACCGCGTTTCCGGGGCGGCGTCGTAGGCTTCCACCTGCCCGCTCAGCACCTCTCGGTCGTTGAGCGCGATCCGCGCCACCCGTCGGATGCGGGCCGCTTCGTCTTCGTCGATCCCGCGGTGAAAAGCGTGTTCCGGCGGCGGGTAAAGCGACGCGAGTTCGATCAGGACGGTGTTTTCCCGGGCATAGTCGACCGGAATGAGCGGCGAAACGGGTCCACCGTAGCTCGTGTGCTCGAAGCCGAAGCGCACGTGGCCGGCATCAATGTAGTGAATCCAAACGTAATCGGCGCGATCCTTGAGTCCGGTCACCAGCAGCGGCTCGAACCGGCTTTCGGTAAACTTGGGCAAAACCAACGTGAGCTCGAGCGGTCCCGGCTGCACGCCTTGCCGGGCTTCCAACCAAGCGGCCGGCGCGTTCCAAAACCGGGCCAGCCGGCTGAATCCGGCCGGATCGCGTAACCGCAGCAAGCCCCAGTTCTCGCTACTCGCGAAAAAATTGAAACCGATGGAAAAAACCGCCGCCGCGATCCATCCCGCCCGCACCAGCGCCCGCCACGCCGGCCGCGCCGCCAGCGCCCGCTCGACCCCAAAAATCCCGACCACCGCCAACACGACGAGCACCACCAAGAACTCGACTTCGTAGCGATTGCACGCGCCGCCAAAGCAGGAGATAAAAAGCGCGCATAGCGCGAAGACCAATGCGGCCGCAGCCAACCAGCCCCGCAGCGCCCGCTCGCCTGCCGCGCGCCACCGCCAGCCGACGAGCGCAGCGCCCAGCGCGAACCACACGACCGGCACGTTGGTCAACACCCCGAATGGGTTCTCCACGCCAAACTGGCCCGGCGGCGCCGGCGGAATTTCGATGCCGGTCACAAACGGGAAATACCGGATCCAGCGCATCGGCTCCCAAAAATAAACCCGCAGATTAAACGGGATAAAATCGAGGCCGAAGTGCCGCAGCGCGTTCTGATTGTCGCCGGCCATCTGGTAGTTCTGCCCGAACTCGGCCGGGTTGCCGAACCGCGCATAATTGAACGCCAGCAACGCGAGTCCCGCAGCCGTGATCGGAACCACCGCCGCCGCCAGCAGCTTCCGGTCAAGCCGCCCCGCGTCCCGCCACGCGAGCAAGACCGGCACCATCAGCATCGCCGCACCGGGCAGGACCGACGGCCGCGCGCCCAGCGCCAATCCGTAGGCCGCGCTCGCCGCCGCCAACCAAAACATTCGCCCGCGCCGCGCGTGTAGCGCCGCCCACATCGCCGCGAGCGCGAGCAGCACAAACAGCGATGCGGCCATGATCGGCACCTCCCACACGTCCGGCCGACGCAGGAGGACCGGCACGCCGTTCGCCAGCCCGAGCACCGCCACCGCGAGCGCCATCACGCCACCACCGATGTTCGGAAAATACCGTCGCCGCACCGCCGCGACCAGACCAACGCCCACCAGAAAACCCGCGCCCGCAAAAATCGCCACCGCTTCATTGTGCCAAAGATAACGCCCGGTCAGCAGCGTGTAGGGCATGAACAACGTCAGGGCCGGCGTCACGCCGAAGTAGAGGTAGAGCTTGCCCTGAAAATAGCTGCCGTCGTGCAGCCGATACGGCGCGTTCTGCTCGGGATCGTAGGGATTTTGCAGCCGGGCCAGCTCCGGCGCCGCGTCCTTTTTCAGGTGCAGTTGTCCCGCCAGGAAACCGTCGGTCAGCAGGTTGTAGTGCGCCGTCCGGGCGGTGACGTTGCCAAGTTGCGAGATCGCGGGCCGCACGATCCACCCATAGAATCCGAGCACGAATCCGCACGTCAGCAGCGCGACGGCCGCCCATGCCCAGCGAACGGGACGCGGTCCGCCGGTTACCGGTGATTTTCGATTCGTGCCGACCATGATCGATGTTTTCCGCGCGTGGCGATTGCTCCGGCTTCCGGCGTCTCCTTTACCGCAGCCGAACGGGCCCGACCGGGATCGCCTGCTCGATCTGCCCGGTGAATTTTTCGGAGCAACTCGATGCCCCGATCGGGTTCTCCCCGATCCGAATCTGTGCCGCCGTTGTCGGAAAACTCTCGCCGGCATGATTGAGAACCGTGCGACCGTTCACCCGCACCCGCACCGTGGAACGCAGTCGCTTGAGCGCGGCCTCGTCCCAACCCGGCTCGGGCTTGCGGTCGCCGTAGAGCGAGCCGAGCGAAATCTCGATCTCGAGTTCGCTGTTGTCGTTGCACGGGATCGGATCGCTCACCGGACCGCCGACACTCCACTTGTCGTAGCCAATCACAAAATGCCCGGCGTCGGGGAAGCGGATAAAGACCACTTCGCCGGCCCCGGTCACGCCGGTGGTCAGCAGGGGCTCGCGACGTCCCGCCCGGTCCGCCGGGAGCTTGACGCGGAGCAGGCGGGCACCGTCGGTCGGCGCCTCGGGCCAGTCCGGCAGGCGAGACGACTCGAGCAGAGGGCCATTGAAATTCACTTCCGAACTGCTCGAGGAAATCCCGTTGTGGCCGACAAAGACTTCCGCCGGCTCCGCCGGATGAAACGCCCGTGGCGTATCGATCAGCGTACGGCCGTTGAAGCGGATCCGGAGATGTTCGCGCCCGGCCAGGGTGTCGGATTTGCCGGGGTGCAGCGGCGCCATGTCGATTTCGATCTCCTGATCCTCATCGGGGTTGTAGTAAACCACCGGCGTTTCGACGAGCGTCCGGCTCCAGCAGTCATGCCCGAACCGCACGCGGTTCGGGCCGACATAGAAAACGTAAACAAGGTCGCCGGCGTTCATATGTCCGGTGGAAAGGAGCGGCTGGGCGAACGTCGCGGCAAAAGGCGGGAGCCGGAGTTTCAACCGCAGCGGCCCGGTGCCAAGTTCGGCGGCGATCGACGCCTGCTCGGGCAAGCCTCCGCGCCCGATCGCGGCGATTCGCCCGCGAAAAATCAGATCCGTCGCCGAAGCGGGATTGCGGCCCAGTTGCAGATTCTCCGGCTCATGCTGGTGCATCGCCGAAGCAAACCGCAGCAGGCTCCGCCCATCCAGTCTCACGTCCACCCGCCGCTGCACCGCCGCAATTTCGGAGTCCGGCCAACCCGCGTAGACCGCGTGGGACTCCGGTGGATAGAGCGAGCCAAGATCGACGCGCAGGCGCCGCGTTTTTCCCGGCTCGATTTGGAATGGTTCACTCAGCGGTCCGCCCGACCCGGTGTGAAAAAAACCCAACTGTGCGCTTTCGGGCCCGAGGTAGCGCACGTAGATCAGATCGCGGCCGCCACCCGATACGACCAGCGGTTCGGTCACGCCCGCAGTCCCGGGGGCAAACGTCACTTCAGCCTCGACCGCGCCGTATTCCACGCCCGAAAGACGCTCCACCAGATAAGGAACGTGGTTCATCAGCCGCGCCAGCCACGACATCTCCGGCCGACTCGTTCCCACCGGCAGTCCATGGACTACCGAGTGAACCCCGGTGTAAAGCAGCAGGAGCATTGCGCCTCCCCGCAAAACCCGACCCAAAAAACGCACCCTAAACTCTGTCACCCAAAGCACCGAGACCGAAAGGCACGCAGCCAACATCATCATCGGCAAAAAATCTAAGACGTAGCGGTCGAAAACGTAAAAATAGAGCAGCAACGTTCCGAAATTGGCCAAGGCCGCAAACAGGGGCACACCGACGCCCATCACCCACGCCCGGTTGCGCCACCGCGGATCGCGCCAAGTCAAAGGAAAGGCCAACGCGCAGAGCGCGAAAGGAGCCCAGGGCAACAGTCCGATGTTCTCCGTCGTCTGTCTTATGAACGGGAAATAGAGGCTGTATTCGCGCCCCGCCAAAACATAGCCCTCAAACGCCCGCCGCATATGCTCCAGCCCCAAGAGTTTCATTTCCCGCATATCGACGGCGGCGAATTGATAGCGGATCCCGAACTCACTCACGTCCCCGAAGCGCGCGTAGTTATAACCCGCGAGCGCAGAACCGACGACGAAGACCGGGACCACCGCCGCGGCGAGGATCGTTCGGGCTTCCCGCGACCAGAAACCCCGCGTCCGCACCCATCCCCACCACAGCCACACCACCCCGGTCAAGGTGGCCAGTAACGCGAAGAGATAGTTGGGGCGCGCCCCGACGGCCACCGCTCCGAGCGCACAGGCCAGCGCAACTCCCAACGCCTGAACCCGCCACCTCGCGCTGCCCGCCGCCAACAGGAGCGCGTTGGCCCCGCCCATCGCGCACGCGAACGCACAGGCGATCGGCACTTGGTAAAATTCCGAGCTGCGCAGTTCGAACTGCACGAACGAGCCCAAGCCGAGGGTGAGCACTACGACAAACGTCCACAGCGGTCGCGGAATCGGAAAAAAACGGCGCTGGCAGCGCCGGAAAAACCAAACCGCCAGCAGAAATCCTATCGCGCAAAATACGCCGGTGCCCGCGCCGTCCGCCAAATAGGTGCCGGTGGCCAACCGCCACGGCGCGTAGAGCAAAATCACCGGCGCCACGCCGAAATAAATATAATAGCGGTCGTTGAAATACGTCGCGTCGTGCGCCCGCGGAATCCCTTGCCCGCCGCTCCACGGATTGGGCAGCGTCTTCAACCGGGGATCCGGCGCGATTTTCAAATGCGTCTGACCCGAAACGATCGCATCGGTGAGCAACTCGTAATACGCCCCGGGCCCGGGTTTCACCCACTCCGAGTTCGATCGGACGTTGGAATACGCATACCACGCCATGACGATCACGAGCGCTACCCGGCAAAGAAAGGACTCCCGCCGGGCGGGGGCGGCGAGTCGGTTCGCAGGGGCGGGATCAAAATCCATACGTCGTTAGTGTGGCGGGAACAATGAAGGACGAGGACATTTCTTTCCGGCTGGCACGACTGCAAAACTCATCGCGTGGTAAATTGAGAAGCGGACACTTTTACCGCAGCCGAGCTTAGCCGCGACCGGACTTAACGGCAAAAACCCTCGCCTGCATGAGAGCGAAACTCACCGCCATTTGCGCTACGTTTGCCAGACCCGCCGCAGCCCACCCCGGCCACTCCGTCCAGATCCGTAATGCGGTGAATACGCCCCATTGGATGCCAAACGTCAGACCGACCATGAAGACGTATTCGCGGACCTGTCGCCCGTTCACTTTCTCACGATTCTCAAACGTCCACAGCTTATTGAGCAGGAAATGCAGCAGTAGGGCCGGCGGGTAGGCGCACAAAAACGCCGCTTGCTCGCCCATCAATCGACCAAGGAGCCAATTCAGCGTCATGAAGACGCCCATCACCGATAAGCCCACGCTGCCGAAACGTAGCAGTTTGCCAAGTGGCAGGGTCGTAGAAGTCGGTTTCATCGCGGCCGTCGGTATGCGACGGGCGCCGCGGGGGCATCAAGACTTAAGCCGCCAAACGCCGCCGATCGTGTTCGCACCCTCATCTTCACCGGATCCGGCACGCAGGCGTAAAATTCACCGGCCGAGCTGCAAGGCACCACCATCCACGCCCAAGCCACGTTCGGCCCCCGGCTCCACCGTGATCGGCTTGGCCTCGAAACCACCTACACCCGAATGGTCGTAGCCGAAGGCCACCGCACGCTCGCCCGGGTATTTCAATTAGCGCAGATCGCCCTTTCTGCTCTCTTCGGAAAAAACCAACCGCTGTCTGCGCACCCCGCCAAACGGCGGCCACGTCAGTTCGAAGCCGTCGCCCATGGGCTCCACTGCCGCCCGATCCCATTCGGGATCAACCGTCCAACCATGACACCACACGATCATCGCCGCCACCAACCCGACAACCAAACGCTCTGCCGAAAGAAACGAAAAGGCTTTAGCGGGCGTCACGCTGACGGCACGCGACAGCCCAGCCACCGTCGACCGCCTCCTCCCAGTTCCGAACCCTTCACATCTGCCTCAGACTCGACATCCTGCCAATCCCCACCCCAGCCTTACGCCGTCAATGTCTACGTCCAATGTCGCCCCGTCCCGTCCCACCGGCTTCGCCATCATCGGCTGCGGCCTGATCGGCCGCAAACGCGCCGAGGCCCTCCGTAAAATCCCCGGCGTTACCCTCCGCACCACCTGCGACCTCGACGCCGCCCGCGCCGCCAGCCTCGCCCAACTCGTTCCGGGCTGCACATCCTCTACGGACTACGCCGCCGTGCTCGCCGATCCCGCGATCGATGCCGTCATCGTCGCCACGCTCAACGCCGCCCTCGCGCCCATCTCTCTCGCCGCCGTCAAGGCCGGCAAACACGTCCTGGTTGAAAAACCCGGCGCCCTCAACGCCGCCCAGCTCCGGACCATCCAGGAGGCCGCCGCCAAGACCGGTGCCCGCGTCCGCATCGGTTACAATCACCGCTTCCATCCCGCCCTCCAAAAAGCCCGCGAACTGCTCGAAGCCGGCGCCCTCGGGCCGCTCATGTTCCTCCGCGCCCGCTATGGGCACGGCGGCCGCAAGGGCTACGACCGCGAGTGGCGCGCCGATCCCGCCCTCTCCGGCGGCGGCGAATTGATCGACCAGGGCGTCCACCTCATCGATCTCGCCGGCTGGTTCCTCGGCGATTTCCCGACCGTCGAAGGCCACGCCTCAACGTCGTTCTGGGACATGAAGGTCGATGACAACGCCTTCCTCAGCCTCCGCACCGCCACCGGCCAGACCGCTTGGCTCCACGCGAGCTGTACCGAATGGAAGAATCTCTTCTCCCTCGAAATCTACGGTCGCGATGCGAAGCTCGCCATCGACGGCCTCGGCGGCAGCTACGGCCCGGAGCGCCTCGCCTATTACAAGATGCTCCCCGAGATGGGTCCGCCCGAGACCACCATTTTTGAATACGTGCGCGGCGACGATTCTTGGGGCCTCGAAACCCGCATCTTTCTAGATGACATCCGCCTCGCCCGCGAGCCCGCGCCCGGTCTCCGCGAGGGCATCCGCACCCTCGAAATCGTCGAAGCCATCTACCAAAAGAGCGGTTTTCCCATTTCGGCAGCGGGTTTCCCCGCCTAAAGTGTCGTCCCGGCGATCGCACCCGCGCCAACACGCTTGCGCCAATCGAAAATCGGGAATCTAAAATCCAAAATAATCTCATGATCATCACCCGTTCTCCCTTGCGCGTGTCCCTCGGCGGCGGCGGCACCGATCTGCCGTCGTACTACCGCGAATTCGGCGGCTTCCTCGTCGCGGCGGCCATCGACAAATACGTCTACCTCACGCAACACCGCACGTTTCAACCGGGGATCATCGTCAAATATTCCAAACTCGAGCGCGCCGACCACGTCGATCAAATCGAGCATCCGATCGTCCGCGAGGCCCTGAAACTCACCGGCGTGACCGATCCCCACCTTGAGCTTACCTCGATGGCCGACATCCCCGGCGGCACCGGCCTCGGTTCTTCAGGCAGTTTCACCACCGCCCTGCTCAAGGCGCTGCACACATCGAAGAAGAGCTTGGTTTCCCCCGCCGAACTCGCCGAGCAGGCCTGCGATATCGAGCTCAACAAACTCGGCGAGCCCATCGGCAAGCAGGACCAATACATCGCCGCCGTCGGTGGCATCACGGCCTTCACGTTTCACAAAGACGGCCGCGTCGAATACCGCCCTGCCCGCATTTCGGAAGAGACGCTCTTCAATCTCGAAGACAATCTCCTCCTCTTCTTCACCGGCTACTCGCGCAGTGCCTCGGCGATTCTCAAGGACCAGAACGAGAAGTCCAAGGCCAACGATCAGGCCATGCTGGACAACATGCACTTCACAAAAGAGCTCGGCTACAAGTCCCTCGAGTGCCTCGAAACCGGTAACCTCGACGAATTCGCCCGCCTGATGGACGTGCACTGGCAGCGCAAAAAGATCCGCAGCGCCGGCATGAGCAACCCCGTCATCAACGACTGGTATGACCACGCGATGAGCAACGGCGCCCTCGGCGGGAAACTCATCGGCGCCGGCGGCGGCGGTTTCCTTATGTTCTACGCGGGCGACAAGAAGAAACTCCGCCACGCCATGCGCGAGAAGGGTCTCCAGGAAGTCCGCTTCCGCTTCGACTTCGAAGGCACCAAGGTCGTCGCCCAAAACTAGCGGCGAGCCCGGTTTAACCGCGGCATGATTTTCAACACCTACTGGTTCGTCTTTTTCGCGGTCGTTTTTTTTCCCGGCTACTGGCTGATCAGGTGGCCCGCCGCCCGAGGCTGGTGGCTGCTCTGCGGGTGCGCCGTGTTTCATACCCACTTCGCCGGGCCAGCCGGAGTCGTGCCCATCGTCGCGCTCGGCGCGCTCACCTACGCCTGTGCCCTGAGCCGCAACCGTCTGCTCTGCTATGGCGCGGTCGCCGCCTGCGTCATCGCGCTCGTCGGCTACAAATACACGCACTTTTTGAGCTCCGAGATCCTCGCCGCCGTCGCCCCGGAGCTTGGCGCAAAAACCAACGCGATCGCCGCCACTTGGCTCCCGGCGATCCCGCCGCTCGCGCTGAGTTTCTTTACCTTCGAATTCGTCCACTACCTCATTGATGTGGCCCGCGGCCATGCGCCGATCCGCAGCCCCAAGGATTTTACGCTCTTCGCGATCTATTTTCCCTCGCTGGTCGCCGGCCCAATCAAACGCTTTCAGGATTTCACCGCCGCCCTGCCCCAGGCCCTCGGCCGCGTCGAACTCGCCGATATCGCCGCCGGCGCCCAACGCGTGGCCCTCGGGTTCTGCAAAAAAATCCTGCTCGCCGACAACCTCACGGTCGCTCTCGCGTTCTACGAAAAGGATTTCTTCGCCCTCACCGCCCCGGAGGCCTGGCTCTTTCTCGCCGCGCTCGCCGCCCGTATTCTCCTCGATTTCAGCGGCTACACCGACATCGCCCTCGGCTTCTCCCAAATGCTCGGCGTGCGCCTGCCCGAAAATTTCAACTACCCCTACGCTGCCACCGGCCTCCGCGATTTCTGGGCCCGTTGGCACATCTCGCTCAGCTCGTGGATTCGCGATTATATTTACATTCCCCTGGGCGGCAGCCGCCACGGCCGCTTCCGGCGCTTCCTCAATCTCGTCGTCGCCTTCGCCCTCTGTGGCCTTTGGCACGGCCCCGCCGGCCATTTCCTACTCTGGGGACTCTGGCACGGCGGCGGCCTCGTCGTGCAGGCCACTTACCGCACCGCCCTCGGCCCGTTGGGCGCCAAGCTCGGCGCCGGCTTCGATCGCGTGCCCCTCCTCGGCTGGCTCGTCACGTTGCTCTTCGTCGCCTTCGGTTGGCTGCTCTTTTTTTATCCCGCCGCCCAGGCGTGGGCCATGGCCGTCAAACTCCTGACGTTTCGCTGAGCCATGACGTTCCCCAAACTCCAAGCTCTCGTCCTCCTCCTCGCGATCCCGGTGGGTTTTGCCCTTGCCGTCCGGCTCGGTCAGGAGGCGGAAGGTTACGCCAAACCCCAAAAATTTATCCGTCTCCACTACGGGATCTCGCCGGAGAGCCTCTACTACCCGCCTTTCTCGATGCTTGAGAATGTCGCTTTGGCGCGGTGGGCGCCGGGCAAAACGATCGTCATCGTCGCCGGCAACTCCATCCTCAATGGCTATGGTCAGGCCGAACGCGATGTCTGGACCTTGCGCCTCCAAGAGGAACTCGGCGACCGCTACGTCGTGGTCAACCTCGCCTTCCGCGGCGCGCTACCCTACGAAGCCGGCGCCCTCGTCGCCGAATCTTTGCTGCGGCGCAATTACCCCGTTGTCCTCGTCTCCAACACCTCCCCCGGGACGGTCGGACGCGCTGCCGGCAACGCCTACGGCTACCTTTATTACGACGCCCTCTACAAGGGCCGGCTCTTCAATCACCCGGCCCGCGACGCCAACATCGCCGAGTGGGAAGCCACCGCCACGCCCGCCGTGCGCGCGGAGCAGGACGAACTTCGCCGCGCCGCCCGCCTCGATGCCAATTTCCACTTCCAAGCGCTTTGGCATCACGTCGGCTACCGCCATCTGTTCACCACCTGGAACTCGCGGTCCCGTCCGCAATTCTGGCAACCCCGCGCTTCTGCCAAGGATGATTTGCCCGTCGCACCGCCGCTGGCCGAGCGTTTCCGCACGGAACTCGCCTCGGAACTCGCCATCACCCGCGGATTCAGCGTCAACCTCGCCGAGCCGGACGGCAGCGGCTCTTGGCGCATCCTCGGCCCACCCGCCGAGATCGTCAGCGACCTCATCGACGATATGATTCCGCTCAAAATGCGTCGCCACATGGTCATGCTCCTGACGCAAAACGCTCCTTTTTACCGCACCCGCCTCACTCCCACCGAGCTCGCCCGCGACAATCTCGTTTTCTCGGCCTACGAACAACAATGGCGCAAACACGGCATCGCCGGTCACGTCGTCGGCCTCGATTTCACTGACGAAGACTACTACGACCGCTCGCATCTCGCCGCCGCAGGCGGCCGCAAATTGGCCCGCCTCACCGCCGACTACGTCCGCCAAATCTCCCCGCCATGACGCCCTCCCGCCTCCGCCAATGCGGCGCGCTCACCGCCCGCCTCGCCATCGGTCTCACCATCGGGTCTCTCCTGCACTACCTCCTTTACCGACTCTCGCTTCCCGTGCAGCCCTTCATCTACGTCGCATTCTAGCCCGTCGCCTCTCGCGTTGAATTTCCCCTTCCCGCGTCGAACTCGAACTGCCTGATTCCCCGTTCTACTTCTGCTTTTTCATCACCATGCCCGCCTCGCCCGTCGCCCAACTCCCCGTCGCGCTGCTCGCCGGCGGCCTTGCCACCCGCCTGCGGCCCATCACCGAGAAAGTGCCCAAGCTCCTCATCGAGGTCGCGGGCGAACCTTTTTTCTCGCACCAAATCCGCCTGCTTAAAAATGCCGGCCTCACCCACATCGTTTTGTGCGTCGGCTACCTCGGCGAAAAGATCGTCGAGCTCTACGGCAACGGATCAAAGTGGGGCATCGACATCCAATACTCGTTCGACGGCCCCAAACTCCTCGGCACCGGCGGCGCCCTCATTCAGGCGCTCCCCAAGCTGGGCGACGCCTTCTACGTTCTCTACGGCGACAGCTACCTTCCCATCGATTACCTCGCGGTCGGCGACCATTTTCAAAAGTCCGGTCGCCTCGGTCTCATGACCGTCTTCGAAAATCACGAGCGCTACGACGCCAGCAACGTCGAGTTCTCCGGCGGCGAAATCAAAGTTTACGACAAGAAGCACAAGACGCCCGCGATGCACCACATCGACTACGGCCTCGGCCTCTTCCGCGCCGCCGCCTTCGACGGTTTCCCCCGCGACACCGTCGTCGATCTCTCCGAAGTCCAAAAAGCTCTCGTCGCCCGCCACCAGCTTGTCGGTTACGAAATCGGCGAGCGTTTTTACGAAATCGGCTCCCACGAGGGCCTCAACGAACTGGACGTCCTGCTTCGCGCCGGAAAGTTCGCCTGACCGCCCGGGGGGATTTCGCGAAAACCGCGCTCGCCACCGGACTGCTTTGGCGCTCCATTCTGCGTCTTAAAAAACTCATGTCCTACGCCATCCAACATCTCAAAGAAACCGCCGAAATCGTCGCCAAGCTTGATCCCGTCGCCATCGAAAAGGGCGCGCAGGAACTCGTCGGCGTCCGCAACCGTGGCGGTCGTCTCTTCATCCTCGGCGTCGGTGGCAGCGCCGCCAACGCCTCCCACGCCGTGAACGATTTCCGCAAAATCGCCGGCCTCGAAGTTTACGCGCCCACCGACAACGTCTCGGAACTCACCGCCCGCACCAACGACGACGGCTGGGCCAGCGTGTTCGTCGAATGGCTCCGCGGTTCCCGCCTCAACGCCAAAGACGCCCTCCTCATTCTCTCTGTCGGCGGCGGCAACCTGGAGAAGAACGTCTCCCCCGGTTTCATCTCCGCGATCCAGCTCGCCAAGCAAGTCGGCGCCCGCGTCATCGGCATCGTCGGCAAAGACGGCGGCTACACCGCCACCCAAGCCGATGCCTGCGTCATCATCCCGACGGTAAACCCCAACAATATCACCCCCCACTCCGAAGCCTTCCAAGCCGTGGTCTGGCACCTGTGGGTTTCCCACCCCGACGTGAAAGTGAATCAAACAAAATGGGAATCCGTAGTAGCGGCTCCAGCCCGCTGAACTGTTAATCTTCCATAACGCGGCGATGACCTCGCCGCGTTTTTTTGTTTTTAACCGTTCCGAATCTCCCTCCGCCTACTCGATGTCCGCTCTTCGCCCCGCCGTCTTCCTCGATCGCGACGGCACGCTCAACCTCCAGGTCGTCCGCGCCGGCAAACCCTACCCGCCGGCTACCCTCGCCGAATTCGCGCTTTTCCCCGGTGTGCCCGAGGCCTGCGCGCAACTCGCCGCCGCCGGCTATGTGCTCGTGGTCGCCACCAACCAGCCCGACGTCGGCCGCGGCGACCAAGCCCAATCCGTCGTCGAGTCCATGCACGCGCGGCTCCGCGAACTCGTCCCCGCCATCACCCACATCGAGGTTTGCTACGCTCCCGGCCAAGGCGTCGCGCACGCCGAGGACTATCGCCGTAAACCCGCCCCCGGCATGATCACCGACGCCGCGAGCAATCTCGGCCTCGACCTCGCCCGTTCTTGGATGGTCGGTGACCGTTGGCGCGACATTGACTGCGGCCAACGCGCCGGTTTGCGCACCGTGTTTATCGATTTCGGTTACGACGAAGCCCTCCGCGCCGCCCCCGATTTCACCGTCAAGGACTTCACCGCCGCCGCCGCCGTAATCCTGCGATCCACCCCTCTGCCCGAAAGTAAATCCTTGCCCGCGCCGAACCCCGAAACCTGACTGCCCTCAAAAACCAAAACATGAAATCCCTCGCCGATCTCAAAGTTCAGCTCTACGCCGACGGTGCCGATAAAGCCGGCATTCTCGAGCTCTACGCCAAGCCCTACATCAAGGGCCTCACGACCAACCCCAGCCTCATGAAGAAGGCCGGGATCAAAGACTACGAGGCCTTCGCCAAAGACATCCTCCAGACCGTCACGGCGAAACCCATTTCGCTCGAAGTCTTCACCGACGACATCGTCGATATGAAACGCCAAGCCCTCATGATCAATTCTTGGGGCGCCAACGTTTACACCAAGATTCCAATCACCAACTCCAAGGGTGAATCCTGCCTGCCCCTCATCAAGGAGCTTGGCCTGCTCGGCGTTAAACTCAATGTCACCGCCCTCCTCACCCTCGCCCAAGTCCGGGGTGTCGCCGAGGCCCTCAATCCCGCCGTGCCCGCCGTCGTCTCGGTGTTCGCCGGCCGCATCGCCGATACCGGCGTCGATCCGATGCCCATCATGCGTGCCAGCGGTGCCCTGCTCACCGAGTTGCCAAAAGCGGAGCTCCTCTGGGCCAGCACGCGCGAGGTGCTGAATCTTTTCCAAGCCGAGGAATCCGGGTGCGCCATCATCACGGTCCCCCACGATATTCTGGCAAAGGCCGCCAAAATGATCGGCTTCGACCTGACCGCCCTTTCGCTGGACACCGTAAAGATGTTCGTCGCCGATTCGAACGCCGCCGGTTTCAAACTCTAAAAAATCCGCATTTACCTCCCCGGCAGACCCGCGCAACGTCGCGGGTCTGCCTTTTTTATTTATGTTCCTGCGCCCTCGCCTGACGCTCCTCGCTCTCTTCGCTCTGCTGGCCCTGTTGGCGCCGGGCCTTCACGCCGCCAAAAATTCAGATGCCGCCGAGGATGCCGCCGAGGCCAAACGCCTCTTTGAAAACGCTCAAAGCTACGTGGCGAATATCGGCGAAGGCCCCTATTCTTACGCCTACATCCAGTTCCACTGGAAGCGCTCCCAAGCCAATATCGAGCGCATCCTCCGGGTTTATCCAGCAACACCCACGGCCCTGAGCCTCGCGAGCGGCCAACTCAAACTCGGCGAGTTCGAACTCTCTTACTTCCGTGACCGCGTTCTGTCCCGCTTGGAAGAAAAACGCATCGCCGCCTTCGACGCCGTGAACTGCGCAATTTTCTTATACAACTTTCAGGAAAATCGCCAAGATGCTGACCATTTTGCCGCTTACGGACGGATCCTGGAAGTTTTGTCGCAACAAAAACGCTGGGCAGAAGCGCTCCGGTTTCCGGCCAAAGAAAACGAGCAGGCATTTAAAGCCGCGGCGATTTTTCGCGTGGCGGCCCGGCTCGAGGCCAACGAAGTCGTGAAACAACTCCTCGCCGCCACGCCCAAGGAAAACCTCACCGCCACTCGTGCAATTCTCGGCGAAGCGCTTGCCCTGCGCGGCCGTCCGCGCACCGAAATCACCCAACTTCTCGACCAAGATTCCTCCGACATCGTCAAACTGGGCGTCCTCTCCGGCATGATTGAGCGAGAGGTCGCGATCCAGCGCGCCGCCGCCCTCCGCACGCCGACGAAGAATATCTTCCTCGCCGGTGCCGCCCTCCAACGCCCTGACGTGCGCGACGACGTGCTCGCGACCGCGCGAACCTTCTTTCCCACCGCCTCCGCCGCCTCCAGCGAACGTGTCGATGCCTACCGTGCCGCTCTCGGTGCTCAACCCGCATCCTCGGCACCGACCTCGGTGCACCTGGCATACTTGGACTATTTAGCCGCCTTCGAGAAATTCGACGAGCTCGAAGCCTACCTCTCAGCGCGGCTGCCCGCCGCCGCCCGTCAACCCGCCGCTTTAAAAGCGATCGAGCTTTACGCCAAAGCCGGACGCGAAGCCGACGCTCTTCGCCATCGCGCTCCATTCATCCGCGCCGGCGGCGCCGACGCCCAAAGCGCCGTCCTCGCTGAGTTCCGCGGTCAAATCCACTCCTTGGAGAAGCCGCTCACCGTTCAGCCCAACACTTTCTCCGACCTTTCCATCACCGATCCGTGCGTGCTCGCCCAAGCCATCATGGAGTGGAGCCTCACGCCCAATCGAGCGATCCGCGGCGCCGCTCCGTACGACTCGGTCGTCCGGAAGTTCCTCCCGGGCTTCGCTGATATTCCCGCACCCAAGTCCGATGCCGTGCGCGACGCCTCCAGCGCCCTCAAGCCCTACTGAGCCCGTTTTTCGCTCCGCTTTCCTTTTTCCCGCTCTCCTCCTCCGTCTCTCCTCGCGTGAACATCCTCTTTGTTAACTACGGCGACTTTAAGACAAATAGCCTCAACCACATCGCCGGCTTCGCCAACGCCCTCTGCGCCGCCGGCCACGCCTGCGTCGTCGCCGTGCCCTCCGGCCCCGAGACGATCTCCGCGATCTGCGAGCCGCTGTTTATTCCCGCGACCTACGCGGCCGCCCTCGCCAAACCCGGCCTTTTCCCCGACGCCCGCCCCGCCGACATCATCCATGCCTGGACCCCGCGCGAGGGCGTCCGCAAATTCGTCCTCGCCTACCAACGGCTGCTAACGACCCCGGCCCGCGTCATCATCCACCTCGAGGACAACGAGCGCCATCTCATCGAGGCCTACACCGGCAAACCGTTCTCCGAGCTCCGCACCGCCAGCCCGCACGACACGGACGGCTGGCTCGTCGACGGCCTGCCTCACCCGCTTCGCCACGAAAGTTTTCTCCGCGTCGCCGACGGCATCACCCACATCGTCGACCGCCTGAAGGAGCACGTTCCCGCCGGCATCCCCACTCAACTCCTGCCGCCGCCGGTCGATTTCAACCTCTATCGGCCCACCGCCCCGGACGCCGCGCTTCGCCTCGAGCTTGGCTTACGCCCGGAGGAGAAAATCATCGTTTTCACCGGCTCCAACACCTTCGCCAACGAGCCCGAGATGCGCGAACTCTACCTCGCCGTCGCCCTGCTCAACCAACGCGGCACGCCCACCCGCCTGATCCGCACCGGCTTCAATTCACCGACTTTTCTCGCCTCCCTGGCCTTCGACTACAACGCCTTCGTCCTCGATCTCGGTTTCGTCGAGAAATCAAAACTGCCGCAGCTGCTCGCCCTCGCCGATGTGCTCGTGCAGCCCGGCCGCGCCGGCGCGTTTAACGACTTCCGCCTCCCTTCAAAACTCCCGGAGTTTCTCGCCGCCGGCAAACCTGTCGTGCTCCCGCGCACCAACCTCGCCCTGCTGATGCAGGACGGGCGCGAAGCTGTATTCTTGAAAACCGGCGCGCCCGAGGAAATCGCCGCCACCTGCCAACGCCTCTTCACCGCCCCCAAACTCTGCGCCACTCTCGGTCAAAACGCCGCCGCCTTCGCCCGTCGCCACTTCGACTCGGTGGCCAACACCCGAGCCCTCGCTGCCTTCTACGACGCGACCCTCGCTGGCCCGCCCCTCGCCGACTGGTCCGCCGCCCGCGATCCCTTCGCCACCGAGACCTCCCTCCTCGCCGCCCGCATCCAAGCTCAACTTCCACCCGCCGCCGCCGCCGAACTCGCGGGCCTCGATCTCCTCGTTCGCCAACTCGAACTCTCGCTCGACTCCGCCCGCGGCCCCATCGCCCGCCGATTTGAAGAGCAACAGGCCGTCGTCGCCAATGAGCGCCTCCGCGCCGAACTCGCCGAGCGCCAAGCCCTCAATTTTGAACGTGCCTGCCGCGACGCCCAGACCCACGCGAAGAACATGGAGGCAGCCCGCTCCGCTTCCAAGGGTCACGCCGATAACCTTGAGACCGCGCTTTCGGCCGCCCACGCCCACGCCGCCAATCTCGAAACCGCCCTCACCCAGACTCGCCGTGACGCCGCCGCCCACGCCGCCCAGCTTGAGGCCACCCGCGACCAAACCGCCGCCCACGCCGCCAATCTCGAAAAAACCATCATCGAGACCCGCCGCCACGCCGCCGAGCATCTCGAACGTACTATCATCGAGACGCGCCACCACGCCGACGCTCACGCCTCCCGGCTCGAAGCTGCACAGGCCGCCACTCGCCAACACGCCGACAATCTTCAAAAGGCACTCGATTCCCTTCGCCCTCAGTTCGCCCGCAGCGAAACGCTCCGCCATCAAGCCGAGACCCTGCTCACCTCTGCCCGCAAACAGATGACCGCCCTCGACCTCGAGATCGATCGTCTCGAGGGCGTCCGCGGCCAACTCCATAACCAGATCGATTTCGCCCACCATCAGATCAACGAGCTCCGCGCCCAAGGTGCCGCTCTGGCCGAATCCAGCGCCCAAGCCATCGCCCAAGTCGGCGAACGCCTCCGCGACCAACTCGCAACCATCCGCCAACGCGAAGACGTCATCCGCCAACGCGACGAGAAAATCCGCCACCTGCAGTCCACCTTCTCCTGGAAAGCAACCGCGCCGCTCCGCTCCCTCCGCCGCAAGTTCCTCGATCCCCGCCGCACCGCCGCCCCGCTCGCGCCGGCCGATTCCTCGCCGCTCCCGCCGCCCGAACTGCCCGCTCTGCCCACGCATCTCACCGCCTTCCACGCGCCCGCCCAGCGCGCCTTACCCTTCAGCGTCGATTACCCCAACCGCTGGGGCTTCGCTCCCCGCAAGCTTTCCCTCCGCGGCTGGTGCTTCGCCGACGATGGCACTTCGCTCAAAAACATTCGCGCCATCATCAACGGTCGCTCCTACCCCGGCACCTACGGTCTCAAGCGCATGGATGTCCTCGCCTCCGTCCGCGACCGACCCCAGGCCGAATACTGCGGCTGGAAAGTCGAAGTCGAACTCCGCGACGGCGACACGCATATCGTCCTCGAGGTCGGCGACCACGAGGGCCGCTGGCAGGTTTTCTTCAAAAACGACCTCAACGTCGGCGCCGGCTTCGATGTCGCCGAGCTCACCTCCTACGAGCGCTGGGTGACGACCTACGACACCCTCACCAACGACCGTCTCAGCGCCCAACGCGAAAGCAGCCGCCACCTCCCGCTCCGCCCGCTGATTTCGATTCTTGTTCCCGTCTACAACACCCCGGAAAAATGGCTCACCAAGGCCATCGCCTCTGTCGGCGAGCAGACCTACTCCAATTGGGAACTCTGTCTCGCCGACGACGCCTCGACCGCGCCCCACGTCCGCCCGCTCCTCGAGTATTACGCCGCCGCCGACCCGCGCATCAAAGTCTGCTTCCGTGAAAAAAACGGTCACATCTCCGCCGCGTCGAACTCCGCCCTTGCCCTCGCCACGGGCGACTTCATCGCCCTGCTCGATCATGACGACGAGCTCACGCCTCACGCGCTCTACGAAATCGCGATGGCGCACAACGCCGATCCCACCACCGATTTCTTCTACTCCGACGAGGACAAAATCGACGAGGAAGGCCACCGCCACGAGCCCTACTTCAAACCCGACTTCTTGCCCGACCTCTTTCTCGCGCAAAACTACACGTCGCACCTCACCGTCTACCGCGCCTCGCTCATGCGTAAAGCCGGCGGCTTCCGCGTCGGCTACGAGGGCTCGCAAGACTGGGACCTCGCCCTCCGTGTCGTCAGCCTCATGCCCGATCATTCCAAAATCCGGCATATCCCAAAAATCCTCTATCACTGGCGCGCCATTCCCGGCTCCACCGCCCTTCTCTCCAGCGAGAAGAATTATCCGGTCAAAGCCGCCCACAAAGCCCTCACCGATCACTTCGCCCGCCTCAAACAACCGGTGGAACTCATCCCCGTCCCCGGCGATCACTGGCGCGTCAAATATCCGCTGCCCGCCCAACCGCCGCTCGTCTCGCTCCTCATCCCCACGCGCAACGGCCTGAAATTTCTCCAGCGCTGCGTCGACAGCATCCTCGAAAAAACGACGTACTCGAACTATGAAATCCTGATCGTGGACAACGGCTCCGACGATCCGGCCACGCTCGATTATCTCAAAGCTGTCGCCGTCAAAAAATCCGTCCGCGTCGTTCCCTTCAACGCTCCGTTCAATTACAGCGCGATCAACAACTTCGCGGCGAAGCAGGCCAACGGCACCATCCTCGGCCTGCTTAACAACGACCTTGAAGTCATCCACGCCGACTGGCTCCACGAGATGGTGGCCCAAGCCCTGCGTCCGCAGATCGGCTGCGTCGGCGCGATGTTGTATTACCCCAACGACACCGTCCAACACGCCGGCGTGATCATCGGCCTCGGCGGCGTCGCCGGCCACGCCTTCCGCGATTTCCCCCGCAACACCGAAGGCGTCTTCAACCGCGCCCGTCTCGTCCAAAACTACGGCGCCGTCACCGCCGCCTGCCTCGTCATCCGCAAATCCGTCTTCGACCAGGTCGGTGGCCTCGACGAAAAATCCCTCGCCGTCGCCTTCAACGACGTCGACTTCTGCCTAAAGGTCCGCGCCGCCGGCTACCTCAATCTCTGGACACCCTTCGCCGAACTTTACCACCACGAATCCGCGAGCCGCGGCGTCGAAGACACGCCCGAGAAACACGAGCGTTTCCGCGGCGAGGTCGAGACGATGATGAAGCGTTGGGAGAAAGAGCTGAAGCACGACCCCGCCTACAATCCGAACCTCACGCTCGAATTGACCGACTTCACCCTCGCCGCGCCCCCACGCCCCTGGGCGCCATAGCCGGTCAACTCAGGCCCGCGCCCCTCCCGTGCGATTGACGCCCCTCCCCTCCGTGCTACCATTCCGCCCGTGACCTTCGCCGAGGCCCTCGCCCGTTTCACCGCCCAGCTCCGCGCCGACGCCGCGGCGCCGAGGCCGGCTTTTGTCTGCGAAACCGTGGATCAACTCCACGAGTCCAAGATGCTCCAACGCGCCTACGATCAGGCCCAGCTCGACCTCGGCATCCTCACGCCTTCGGAAATGCAACGGATCAACTCCGCCGTGCAAGTGGACCACTCCACCGCCCACCGCGTGGTCCGCTACGAGCAATATGTCTGAGCAGCACTCGCCGGCCGCCTTCGCCGAGGTGCTAACCGATCTTTCGCACCCGCTCATTGTCGGCGGTCAGGCGGTCAACCTTTGGGCCGAAATTTACGTCGCCGCCGAACCCGAACTCCACGCGTTCGAACCGTTCACCAGCAAAGACGCCGACATCCACGGCAACCGTGAACTCGCCTCCATCCTTCAGCGTCGCTCCGGCTGGACCTGCCGTTTTTTTGACGAACCCCGCCAAACCGCCGTCGCGATTCTCACAAAATCGGGCGAGGCCGAAGCTCCCACGCTCACCGTCGAAGTCATCCGGTCTGTCTTCGGCCTCAACTCGGACGATCTCACTCGAAACCAAGTGCGCGAAATTCGTCCCGGTAAGCACTACCGCATTCCCGCGCCCTTCGTGATGCTGAAAGCCAAGCTCGCCAACGTCGCCCACCTCTCCGTCGAGAAACGCCCGCAAGATCTCAAGCACGCCCGCATGTTGCTCCCCATCTGCCGCGCTTACTTTCTCGAACTGCACGCCGCGATCGGCCGCCCCGATATGTCCGAGCGCAATTTCCTCGGCGCTGTCGCCTACGCCACCGAGATTATCACTTCCCCCGACGCCCGCACCGTCGCCAGCCGGCACGGTCTTCATTTCCTCACCATCTTCCCGTCCGCCTTCGCCGCTTCCCCGCACGAAAAAATCCGCCGGTTCGCCTCCCAGCAACTCCCGCAATTGGCCGCCCGCCTGAGTTGAACCGCCTCCGTCCCACGATGCTCTGCTCAATCGACACCCCGCTCGCCGACGCTCCGTGCGACCCGCTCGCTCTGCCGGTCGAGGGCTGGGTTTACCTCGGCGCGGACCAGCCGAACATCGTCTCCGTCGAGGCACTGCTCAACGGCGCCTCCATCGGTTCGACCACGCAGCTCACTGTGCGCGCCGACGTCAACGCCACCCACGCCTTACCCCCGACAACCGCCACGGCCTTTCGTTTCTTCGGCTACGCCGCTCGGGCCAAATTCGGCGGCGCCGGTCGCTTCACCGTCCTCGTGCACCTCAGAGACGGCGGCCCGCCCATCACGCTCGTCGAGCATTCGATTCACGTGATCTACCAGGACCACCGCCAGAATCCCTTCGGCGTTCTCCTCACGCCTGAGCTCGTCGCCCTCCACAACCGCGAACACATCTACGGCTCCGGTCCCTCGCTCGCCGTCGGCAGCGGCGAAGTCCTCGACCTCGCTCGACGCTACCTCGGATCACCTCCCGTCCGCGTGGTCGATGTCGGTTGCGGCCTCGGCTGGTATGGCACCCAACTCCGCGCCGCCGGCTACGACTGGCATGGCGCCGAGATGAAGGCCTCCGATTGCGCCGCCCTCGCCGCCGCCGGTTTGCCGCACACCCAGGTTGATGGTTCCGGCCTGCCGTTCACCGACGGCGCGTTCGACGCCGCCCTGTGTATCGAAGTGCTCGAACATATCGCCGAGCCCCGCGCCTTCCTCGCCGAGATCCGTCGCGTCGCCCCCGGCCGGCTGATCGTCTCCGTGCCCAACGCCGAGCTCATCGCGTACCTGCACAACTACCTCGCGGTGCCGTGGCACATGCTCGAAGCCGACCATAAAAATTTCTTCACGCGCTGGAGTCTCGGCGCGTTGCTCCGGGAGTTTTACCCTCACGTCGAAGTCGGTTTCCACACCGCCCATCCGCTCAAGACCCCCGAGGGCACCCCAACCTACTACAATCTGTTCGCCGTCGCGCGGTCCTGACCGTTTTGATCGCGTCCCCCGCTTCGTCCGTGCTCAAAAAACACTTCGCCACGTTCTCGCCAGCCGCGTTCGCCTGCTGTCTTTTCGCGTTCATCCTCGGGGTGCGCTGGACCGTGTTTCACCGCTACGGCATGACGATGCCCGAGTGGGATCAATGGGACGCCGAGGGCCTCCAGCTCCTCGCGCCGTGGTATAACAACGACCACTTCCTCCGCGCTCTTTTCACTCCGCACAACGAGCACCGCGTCGTCCTCACCAAGCTCCTCAATCTCGGCCTCACCCTCGCCAACGGCCATTGGGATCAGCGCCTCGAAGCGGTGTTCAATGCCCTTTTCCCGGCGACGATCGCCGTCTCCTTTTTTATCCTCGCCCGTCGCCACCTCGACCGCCGTTGGCTCGCGCCGTTCACCGTCTTGCTCGGCTTCATTTTCGCTTTCCCGTTTGCGTGGCAAAACGTCCTCGGCGGCTTCCATTCGCAGCAGTTCTTTTTGGTCGGCTTGGCCCTGATCGCCATCGCCCTGTTGCCGTTTAACGCCCCGTTCTCCCGCCGCTGGTGGCTCGGGGCTGCTGCCGCCGCTCTCGGCCTCTTCAGTATGGCTTCCGGTCTCTTCGGCGCCGTCGTCGTGATTGGCTTGCTCGGCGTCCAATGGCTTCGGCGCGAGCGCACCTTCAACTCTGCCTTGCCCACACTCGCGTTGTGCACCGCCGTCGCGCTGGCGGGCTGGTTCAGCCGCTACGAGTTTCCTCCGCACGATGTGCTGAAGGCGAAAAATTTTTCCGACTTCGCCTTCACGATTATCCAAAGTCTCCAATGGCCCGCGCCGTCGAGTCCTTGGTTTGCTCTGGTGCTTTGGCTACCGTGGACGTGGCTCGTTTTTCGCGCCGTATTTTCCCCGCGTCCGCTCACCGCTCCTTCCCGCGCCTTCGGCTATTTCATACTCGGCCTCGGCGTCTGGGTCTGGCTCCAGCTCGTCGCCACCGGTTACGCCCGCGGCGCCGGCGGCCCGGCGCCGGCCTCGCGCTACATCGACACCTTGGTCTTCGGCATGGTCGCCAACGCCCTTG
>JBIKWB010000055.1:0-16127 GCA_044356555.1 Opitutaceae bacterium
ACGCCGATGCCTTGTTCGACCGGAGTGGGATCGTAAGGGTCGGGCAGGTTGCCGGTCTGCTGGCGCTCGACCATCTTGACGTATTCGTGATGGAAAAAATAACCGCCGCTATCCCCGGTGGGCACGGTCGCGACTTTTCCGTTTTCGCCCCAGAGATTGCCTTGGCCGATGTCGTGATCGTCGGGGATAGAAATGCAGGGCCGGCCGCGGAAGATTTCTTTGAAGGCGAGGCCGAACTTCAGCCAGGCCGCGGTGTGTTCTTTGTGATCGTAGCTTTGATCGCCGGAGAAAAATACAAGGTCCGGATCCTGGTGATTTATGTTGCGGGTGTATTCGGGGCGGAGGCCGCGGTCGCGATTCGAGTTGCACGACAAGGCGACGATTTTGATTTCGTCTTTTGCCGTTGGGTTCTTGCGGATCAGGCCCTCGAAGACGGCGCTTTCGCCATGACGGAGCCGGTATTTGTGATCGCGGGAGTCGTCCCATCGCTCGATGCGGAAGACCGTTGACCAACCAAGATCGTTGACGGGCCGGCGCGCCAACTCGGTCCACCGGCCGTCGCGCTCAATCTCAAGGCGGACTTCACGGGTTTCGGCGGGATAGAGCGGATAAAGCTGCGCACTGAGTTTGAGAATACGGCCGGAGAGCGTGTAGAGGCCGAAGGCGACGGCTTGGTCGCGGGGAACCTTGAGATCAATGATGGGATTCTTCGGGCGGTTCCACCAGTCGTTCACGCAGAGACTGTCTTCGCCCTTGAGGTAGGGGGCTTTGACCGGAGGTGCGCCAAGGGCGTCCGGCTGGGCGTGTAAGTGATCGGGATTCGAAAAGAGCAGAAAGCTGGCGAAGAGAACGACGCGGGAGAATGTATTCATGGGGGGAAGATGGTCGAAACCACGCGATCTGATCGGAAACGCAAGTGCAGGCATGGCGCGTCGATCTCGTCGCTTACAAGTGGGAAGAGTACTTTAAGGCGCGGCGGGTTTGGGGGACGGGCCCGGGAGATTGATGAAGCCGCCAAAGGGGTTGTTCACCCATGCCGGCGTGGCGAGGCCGCGATTCCAGTCGGCAGCGGCAGCCGCGAGGCGCGTGGCAACATCAGGGTGGCGGGACGCCAGATCGGTTTTTTCGCCGGGATCTGCGTCAAGATCGTAGAGTTGCGGGAGATTTCCGTAGGTGCGGAACCATTTCCATTTGCCCTCGCGCACGGCGAAGGCCGCACCGTGGTCCATCCGCCAAAAGAGCCGGTCGTGTGGAGCGGATTTGTTTTCCCCAGTGAGAAAAGGAATCAGATTTACACCGTCGAGCGGTGGGAGCGCGGGGGCGTGTTTCGTGCCGGCGGCGGCGAGGGCGGTCGGCAGCACGTCGAGCGCGATCACCGGCGCGTCGTAAGTGCCGCCGGCGGGCAAGCGATCGGGCCAAGACACAAGAAAGGGGACCCGAATACCGCCCTCGAAGACATCGCCCTTTTGACCGCGAAGGACGCCGTTGTTTGAGGCGTTGGCGTTGCGCTTCGTCATCGGGCCGCCGTTGTCGGAAAAGAAGAACACGAGGGTGCGTGAGCGTTGTCCCGTGGCGTCCAGTGCGCCGAGGGTGCGGCCCACGGCTTCGTCCACGGTCGCTACCATCGCGGCATAGGTGCGTCGGCGCTCGTCGGCGATGTGCGCAAACTTCTCCAATATATCGGCGCGCGCCTGCAGGGGCGTGTGCGGAGCGTTGAAGGAGAGATAGAGGAACCACGGTTTGGTGCCGCGGGCATGACGGGTGATGCTGGCGGCGGCTTCTTCGCCGAGTTTGGTGGTGAGCTCGGGCGGCTCCGGTTCTTCGGTGGCATTGCGGAGCATCGGCGAGGCGTGCTCGGCGTTGGCGTGGGTTTCCATCTTTTTGCCCGCGCCGACTTCGACGTCGACGTGAGAGCCGGGAAGGAAGCGGTGGCCGCCGCCCAAGAAGCCGTAGAATTCATCGAAGCCGCGACGGTTGGGGTGAAACTGCGGGTGCGCGCCCAAGTGCCATTTGCCGATTGCGGCGGTGGCGTAGCCGGCATCGCGCAGGGCGTCGGCCATGGTTTTCTCAGAGAGCGGCAGGCCGTCAATTTGGCTCGCCGGATCCCAGCGTGGATTGAATTCATGGCCGAAGCGTTGCTGGTAGCGTCCGGTGATAAACCCCGCCCGCGACGGACTGCACACGGGATAGCTGACGTAGCCGCTCGTGCAGCGCACGCCGCTCGCGGCGAGCCGATCGAGGTGCGGCGTGGGAATGTCGCGGCCGCCCTGAAAGCCCACGTCGTTGTAGCCGAGGTCGTCGACGACGATGAGGAGAACGTTGGGGCGCTCGTCGCGTGGAGGGGTGGCGCTTAGGCTGGGCAGCGAGGAAATGAGCAAAGCGCAGACGGCGCGAAGGACGAGGGAGTGCGACATGAGGTTGGAAGGGGGCTTGAGGTTAACGACGTCGGATTATGGCGAGCCAATCGTCGGCGGAAGGAGCGTTGAGCGTGAGTTTCGCGCCGCCGGTGGCAGGAATGGCGGCGGTGAGCGGGCCGCCGTCGCGGGGATTGAACCACGCGAGTGCGAAGTCGCCCGCGGCGGCGGTAAGGTCGAGCGTGGCTGAGCCGCCTTGCGGCAGGTAAACGAGGTAGAGAGCGTTCGGTTGCGCGAAGCAGTAAACGGAGTTGTCGTGCGCGATGTTGCCGACGAGCTCGTTGGCGTTGCTCATTTTCTCGAGCGGGATTTTTTGATCGCGGAAAAAGCCCAGCGCGATGCGGCAGTAGTCCCAGGATTTGTCCCGGCTGCGGAAGTCTTCCAAAAGGAGGTCGTTTTCGGGCAGTTGGTAGCCGAAGTAGTACTCCACGCCGGCGCCTCCGGCCATAAAGGTACCCCAGAGTGTGTTTTTACGGATGTCGTGGAGATCGTAGCCGACGGGCTTGCCGAGGGTGTTGAGGCCAGCGAAGCCTTTGTAGCCGGGATCAGGCGGCACGCCTTGGTTGGCGGGATTTTGTTCGTCGTTGCAGACGACCCACGGGCGGCCGGCGGCGGCGGAGGCGCGGACCCATTTAAGGGTCCACTGGTGGGCGGCCTTCCAGCTGTTCTGGGTGGAGGCGCCGGTGAGCACCGATTGTTTTCCGATGAGGGCACCGTAAACTTCGTCCTGCTGGTTGGGGAAACTGTGGATGACAAGGAGGTGGCGATAGGGATCGGTGTCGTGGATGAACTGCGCCATCGCCCGCTGCTCATCGGGGGTCTGGGTGTTTTCTTCGCCGAGATTCCAATTAAGTGCGAGGAGATGCCCGAAGCGCGCGATCAGCTCGCGGAGGTAGAGCCGGCGCTCGGGGCCGCAGGCGCCGCCGTCGAGCGACTCGGGCACGCGACCGGGTTTGCGTTGGGCGCCGATGCGGTCGTCGTCGCTTTCGTTTTCCTGAAGCTTGAAATGCAGAAACACGCCGCGGGCCTGCGCGTGCTCGAAGACGATACCCCACTGGTCGAGGCGGGAGCAGTCGTAGTGGAATTTCTCGTCGCGGGCGACGAAGGGCCAGATGTTGTCACCGTCGCCGGCGGCGTTGTAGGT
The DNA here is from genome assembly GCA_044356555.1 of Opitutaceae bacterium. Taxonomy (GTDB): domain Bacteria; phylum Verrucomicrobiota; class Verrucomicrobiia; order Opitutales; family Opitutaceae; genus Tous-C4FEB. The sequence goes on from JBIKWB010000055.1 coordinate 3,559, forward strand.
GAGGAAGGAGACGGCGTTGGCGCCTTTCGCGCCGAGGTAGTTGAGGGCGCCGATGAGGCCTTTGCCCTTGCCACCTTGCCACGACGGATCGCCTTGGCGCCAGTCGGCGACGTGTGGAGCCCAAGTCTTGAGCGGGACTTCCTTCTTGAGCGCGAGGGTGTCGTCGAAGTCGGTGTAGGCGAGGAGGGTTTCCGGAGCATCGGCGCCGGCCTTCAAGAAAGCCTGGCCGGTGCCGGCGGCGGCGAGGTAGTGGCCGCCGTTGTAGGTGAGGCGGCCGCCGGAGCGGAAATCGGCGCCGGTTTTGTTCGTGGCGCTGACGGTGAAGGATCCGGTCTTGCCGTCGTAGGGAGCGAGGGCTTGGCCGGTGCCGTAAGTGGCGGCGTTGGGGCCGGCGGTGAAGGAGACGCGGTAGTTCCACTTGCCGGGCTGGTCGGGCGAGAGGTGCGCGCGCCAGACCGTGCCGGCGGTGGCGGAGGTCTCGGCGGCATTGCCGTCGGCGGCGAAGTAACCGGGCACGACGTAGGACGGCGCGCCGGACTCGTGGGTGAACGTAACGTCGAAGCGGTAGCCGGTGAATGGATTGGGCGCGGTGTCGGTCTCGGCGGCAAAGGGGCCGGCGAGATCGAGGGTGACCTTGTGCCATTGGCGGAGTTCGCCGCCGATCTGCACGCTGGCGTTGCCGTCGCTCTGGCGGGGGACAGGGCGAAAGAGTTTTTCGCGCTGGGCGGCGGCGAGGGCGAGTTGGGACAGGCCGTGGCCGACGTTGGCAGCGTTGCGGGGACGGAAGACGAGCTTGGACCAACGGGCGCGTGCCCACTCTCGGCCGTCGGCGGAGCCGATGCGCGCACGCACTTCGATGAACGTGCCCTCGCTCACATCGACGTCGAACCACGCGGTGTTGTAGCGCTCACCTTCTGCGAATTGCTCGTTGGATAGCGGTGGCGTAAAGCGACCGAGCAGTTTGTCGGCGAGATAGACTTCGTAGCTCGACGAACCGTCGTTCTCGCCGACGGTGTGGAGTTCGATGCGGTAGATGCCGTTGCGGACGGGAACGGTGAACTTGACCGAGGCCTCTTTGCGCTCGTTGGGGTTGACCGCGGCCCATTTGCCTTGGTCGAGGTAAAAGCCGGTGCCGGCGAGTTTGAGGGACGCAGCGGAGACGGTGCTGACGGCGGCAGAATCAGCGGATGCGCCAGCGGGGGCTGATGCGGCCTTGGGGGTGGTGGCACCCTGCAAAGGCGACAAAAAGACGACGAGCGTAACGAGAGCCGAGCGGGCGGCTCCGGGCAGGAGTTGGCTGATTTTCATTGATGATAACGGAGGGACTGAAGGCGGAGTGAGGGTGGATTGAAACTGCACGACACGCTACGGGCACCGGAGTTTGCCGATAAGTTCGGCGAGGGCGTTGTCGGATCCGACGTTGCCCGGGAAAACGACGTAGCCGAGGCCGGGGAATTTGGCCTCGGGACCGAGTTGCCAAACGGGGACGCCGGGCAGGGCTTGGCCGAGTACGACGGTGCGGCGGACCCCGAGGCCGAGGGTCGCCGTGTCGCTGGAGGTGATGCCGCCTTTGGCGATCAAGTAGCGCGGGGTGACGGCGAGATGTTGAACGAGGTAGACGAGCGCGTCGGAAACACGTCGGCCAATGGCGAGGCTCGCCGCGGCGTCGGTTGAGGTAATGAGCTGACGGCTCGTGTAGACCACGGTGTCGCGGCCGGCAGCGAGCGCGGCGTTTATCGCGCCAATGGCGGATGCAAGCGCGGGGCCGCGATGGGTTTCATCGATCAGATCCGCGACGGAGAGCTCGACCGCCGAGAGGTCGGGCGTCGCGAGGAGGGCGGTGAGTTGCGCGGTGGTTTTTGGGACGTACGAGCCGACGATCGTAAGGCCGCCGTGGGTCGTGGGGGTGCTGAACGCGGACGGCGCGAGCAGGGCGTGTTGTGGCGATTGGCCGACTCGGGCCGCGACGAAGCCGGCGGCGGTGCGATAGAGGAAACGTGAGCCCGCAGACTCGGCGGCGAGAGCAGCGGCGGCGAAGACCTCGATATCGCGGGGGGCGGCGGCGTTGACGATGCAGACGGAGCCGCGCGGGAGAGTGCGGAGTTTTTCAGCGACGGCGATCGGGCCGCCGGCGCGGAGGAGGTCGATGGAGATAGTCGTGACATCGGCGGCACGGGTGCGGCCGGCGGTCTTTTCCTCGACCCACGAGGGAAGATGCGAGTGTCGATATCCAAAGGCGGCGTCGCGGGCGAAGGGCGTCTCGGCCGCAGGGACGAGGTGGTCGCCCTCGGCGACATAGTGGGTGTCGTTTAGCGTGTAGCGTCCGCCGGCTTCGAAGTAAGGCGTGAGAAAGGTGACGTCGAAGGGACCGAGAATTTCCGCGAGTGTGTCCGTTTCGAGCGGGTAATGACCGCGAAGCGTGGAGTCGCTGCGGCTGGCGACGACGACCGGGCGACGCGTCGCGGCGGAAGCGGCGCGGAGATTTGTCGCGAGCTCAACGTGAAGCGAGCGGGTGCCGGCGGTGGTGAGGCTGCGGGAGTTGGTGAGGATGTAGAAGCAAGCGGGCGCGGCCGTGAGTTCGGCGGTGAGCGTCGCGACGTCCCACGTGGTGACGACGGCGATGTTGCGCACGGTCTGCGTGCCGGTGGGATCATCGTCGAGGACGACCAACGTGCGGCCGGAGGCGGACGCGGCGGCGGCGTTGGCCGAGAGGACATCGTCGGTCCAGACGGGCGGGAGCGCGGCGAAGGTCGCGCCTTTTGAAAGGGTCGCGGAATCGGGCACCGGTGACATGCGTTTTGTTTAGGCGATTACGATCAGCCACACCGTGAGGGCGGCGAGACTGAGGAAGTAAACGCCGGAGGCGCCAAGCGCCAAGCGAGAGACACGGCCGGGGCGGAGCTCGCCGGGAAGTAGGCGGGTATTGACGGCGAGCGTGTGCAGGCAACTCAGGCCGAGGGCGAAGTTGTTCACGTTGGCCGCCACCACGACGAGCCAGAGCGGACTCGCGAACGAGAGAAACCCCGCGGCCATCAGCACGTAGCCGGCGAGGAAGCCGTAGTAGATGCGAAAGACGTGGCGGGGATCGAGGCGCCGGGCGTGGCCGGAGGAAGTCCACACCACGTCCACCCAGCGGCGAAGGAAGCCGTCGACCGTGGTGATCGTGACCGGGAAGAGCACGAGGAATCCGGCGACCAGCATGAGATACCAACAGATGTGACCGAGCAGGCCGCCGAGGCGGGAATTCACGCCCTCGGCCATGAGGCCGGCGAGCACCCAACGGTCGGCGGTAGTGCCGCGCGGGATCACTTCCATCGACAAGATCGCGGGCAACGCGAGGCCGATGAGCGAGGCGGGTAACCAGACTTGCCACTGGTCGAGATGCACCATGCGCAGCCAACCGCGCCAGCGGGTCAGCGCGTCAGGTGTCGGCCGGAAGATTGTGCCGGTGTGCGCAAGGGCGACCGGTTCGCCGCCTATCATGCTGGGAATGGCGCCAACCTTTGCACCCATGCCCCAACCCTGTTCGCGGGTGTAGGCGCAGATGGCGGTTTGGGTGAGGCCGCCGACGCCGGCAATTCCGGCGAGCGTGGTAAACAGCTTCATGGACTCGAGGTCGAGGCTGGGCCACGGGCCGCCGGACAAAAGCTGCGCGAAGACATTGACCACTTTGCCGTCCGCGGCGGGGAGCGAGCCGAAACTCACAAAACCGAGGAGCACTTCGCCGAGCGTACGCCAAGAGGTGAGTGCGAGGCAGAGTACGAGCAGAAGACCAAGCACGTAGAACACTTTTACCATCACGAGCCCTTTCACGAAGCGGTAGATCGTCCCGCCGAAAATGAGCGGCAGTGGAACGAGGGCGAGGAGGACAAACGTCACGGTGCGCATCAGACCGGTCTCGGTCGCCGGGTCGGGAATACGCGCTAAAATCACGGCGGCGGCGGTGACGGCGACGGCGGAAAGTTGGAACGGCAGCATCGTCCAAAAGTCGATGGCGAGGTAGGTGAAAGTCCAAAATCGCGAGCCCGGTTTCAGTCGGAGTTTGCCGGTCATGATGCCCTCGCCGGTGGCGAGCGTGTAGCGGCTCGCTTCGACGTTGTAGATGTATTGCGCGAGCAAGGTGAGCAGTGTGATCCAAAGCAGCGCGCCGCCGTAGCGGGCGGTGATGGCGGGACCGATCAGCCACTCCCCGGCACCGAGCGAGGCTCCGGCCATGACAATGCCGGGGCCGAGGAGTTGGCGCCAATTACGGCGGGGCGGGGCGGCGAGTTCGCCGACGGTCCAAGGGAGCAGACCGGTGCGGGATTCGCGGGGCGTCGTTTCGGGAGTTGGGGCTGGGGTGGACATGGGACGGAGATGATGTCGGCGGCCGAAAAGCCACCGGTCTGTTTAGGGGAGGGTGACGACTTGGTTGGTGGCCTGTGAGCGGTAGCAGGCTTCCATCAGCGCGGTGGATTTGAGGTAATCCTCGCCGGAGCTTTCGAAGGGCGCGCCGCTCAAAACGCAATCGACGAAGTGCCGCTGGAGGGCGTAGACGCAGTCGCCGGCAAAGCCCTCGCGGGTGTGCGGGTAGTCCAGGAGGCGGGTGGGTTGCCCGAGGAGTTTAAGGGTGAGGTTACCCTCGAGATCGAGTTCGACGTGACCCTTGCGGCCGTCGAGTCGGACTAGGCCGAAGGTGTAGCGAGGGTTGGGCGCGTCGGATTCATTGTAGCGCGAGGCGTCGAGAATTGCGGTCGCGCCACTCGTGAAGCCGCAGACGATCTGCGCGGCGTCTTCGCCGAGAATGGCGGGATTGCGTTTTTGGAAACGCGTGTACACGGAGGAAATTTCGCCGCCGAGGTAGCGAAAGGTATCGAGGAAATGAACGCCGGTTTCGTAGCAGAACAGGCGCGGGTAAGTGCGGAAGAACGGCTGCCGCGCGAGGTAGGCGTCCTCCTGCCAGCCGTCGCCGAGGCGGGTGCGGATGTTTATGGAGAAAAGTTCACCGAGCGTGCCGGCGTCGAGCAGGCGGCGCATTTCCCGATACCATGGCTGCCAGCGAAAATTCTCGTGGATCACGAGGCGCACGCCGGCATTACGGGCCGCCTCCACGAGCGCGACGCACTCGGAAAATGTGGGCGCGATGGGCTTTTGGCAGATGATCGCGATGCCGCGGGCGGCGGCGAGTTGGACGACTTCGAGATGGGTCTCGGGGGGCGTGATGATGTCGACGAAGTCGGGCTTCTCCGCGTCGAGCATCGCGGCGAGATCGGCCCAGGCGTAGGCGCGCGGGATGCGATGCAGCGCGGCGGTTTCGCGGGCCTTGTCGAGCGAGCGGTTGGCGAGGGCGATGATTTCGACCTCGGGGATTCGTGCCCACGCCTCGTATTGGAAGCGGGAGAAGTAACCGGCGCCGAGACAGATGCCGCGGAGTTTCTTCATGGCGCGGAGAGAACGGGAAGACGGGACGGAATCACGGGTTGGGGTGGGGAGAAAAGCGGAGTAAGGTGGCGCTCAGCCGTGTGGCCACGAGTCGGAGGGCGAGTCGTAGGCGAAAGCGCGGACGGGGCAGCCGTCACCGGCGGCGAGCTTGAGAGGAAGGGCGGTGAAGAAGACGCGGGGTTGCGTGAGTTGATCGAGGTAGGCGAGACCCTCGACGACCGTGACGCCGCCGCCGAGCAAAATGCGGTGGATGCGCGTGACCTCCGGGAGGTTGTTCACGTCGGCGATCGAGGGCGGCTCAACCCCTAGAATCTTGACGCGGCGTGCGACACACCAGTGGGCAAGATCCTCCGAAATTCTCGGCAGGCCATCGCGGTAGATCGCGGGATCGGCGACATGTTTGTGCCAGTCGGTGCGGAGCAGGAGGCTTTCGCCGTCGGTGAAGCTGGCTGCGACGGGGCCGAGGTGAGCAACGGTGAGCAGTGAGCCCGGAGCGATTGGGGTGAGGTTAACGACCGTCGCGGGACCGAGGCAGTTTTCGAGGGGCTTGGTGTCGATCGTCTCGGGGCCAGCGCCGAAATGAAACTGAGAGTCCATGTGGGTGCCGGCGTGCGAGTAGAGGTGCCAGGTCGCGGCGTTCCAGCCGTCGCGGACCACGGTGAATTTGGGTTCCATCGTGACGCCGCGTTGGCCGGGGGTAAGCGGCAGCGTGAGGTCAACGACACGGGGCAGGGGCATGGGGCGGGGGGACTGGGCGGCGGGAAAGTCGCCGATCCGAGACTAGGGTTTGGGGAGGACGGTTTGCGTGGGGTCGCGAGGCAAGGCAGGTAAGTCAATGGGCTGGGCGTAGCGAACGAGGTCGGTGGTGAGGATGCGGATGTTTTTAAAGCGAATGAGATTTTTTTCCTGCGCGGCGTCGCCCTTGGCGGGGAAGGAGTGGATTTTAAACGCGATCGGTCCGCGGGTGTATTTGTCGTCGATCAAGTGAGCGGTGGGAATGCCGTTGACCCAGATTTTGACGGTCGAGCCGACGGCTTCGATGCGGAAGCGGGCCCATTCGTTGAATTTGTAAGCGGTGCGTCCACGGTCATTGGCCTTTAGATTCTGGAGCCACAGCCAGTTCTTGCCGTAGTCATCGAAGATGCCGCCGGTCCATTGGCGGGTCGGGGACGGATCGATCTTCATTTGGTAGCCGTGGAGACGCACGCTGGCGCTCGGAAGCGTTTCGATGCAGCGGAAAAGGACGCCGGTGTTGAAGCCGCCGGTCTGATAGCAGTCTACTTCGAGGATGAAATCGCCGAAGCTATCGTCGGTGCAAAAGAACGTGTGCTCAGGCGTGCCGCGGACCATGTGACCGGTGAGTGCGCCCTCGTCCACGTAGGCGGCGGCCTTCGGCGTGGCGCCGACAATTTTCCAGCCTTGGAGATCGCGGCCGTTGAAAAGTTGGCGCCACGGAGGTGTCGATTCGGCGGCCAAGGAAGCGGTGGCGGTGGCAAGCAGCAGGAGGAGGAGCCGGGGAATCATAATTTTTTTGGGCGGAGGTAGGACGGGATTAAGCGAGAGCTTGGCAGATGAGATCGCCCATCTGGGTGGTGGAGGTCTTGCCGCCGAGGTCGGCGGTACGATGGTCGGGTTTGGCCAAGACGCGCGCGACGGCGTCCCTTATCAGGCGGGCGCCGCGGAGCGTCTCGGGGTGGTCGAGCCAGTCGAGCATCATCGCGACGGAAAGAATGGTGGCGATCGGGTTGGCGATGCCTTTTCCGGCGATGGTCGGCGCGGTGCCGTGGGAGGGCTGGAAGACGCCGTAGGTCTCGCCGACGTCGGCGGAAGGCGCCATACCCATGCCGCCGATGATGCCAGCCGCGAGATCGGAGAGGATATCGCCGAACATGTTTTCGGTGACCATCACGTCGAACGATTCAGGGCGCTGCACCACGAAGAGGGCCATCGCGTCGACGTAGACCCGGTCCGTCGTGACGGCGGGAAATTCGAGGGCGATTTCGTCGAAGATTTTGCGAAAGAACGCCATCGACGGGAGGACGTTGGCCTTGTCGACGAGGGTGCAGTGTTTCCGGCGTTTGAGGGCGAGTTTGAAGGCCTCGCGGCAGACGCGCTCGGCCCCGCGGCGCGTGATCGTCAACGTGTCGGTCTCAAAGTCGCGCCCCGCAGGACGCGGCGTGCGGCGCTCGGAGAAGAGGCCCTCGCAGTTTTCACGGATGATGACGAAGTCGATGGGGTCACCGCCGGCGCCGCCGTAGCCCTTGAGCGGCGAATGGCTTTCGTGGAAGAGACGAATGGGCCGGATGCCGTTAAACAGATCGAGTTGCTCGCGGAGATCGATCTGCGGCGTCATCTCGACCCCGCTTGGCCAACGGACGGAAGGCAGCCCCATGGCACCGAGCAGAACAGCATCGGCCTCGCGGATGCGGTCAAGGGTCGCGGGCGGAAGCGGGTCGCCGCTGCGAAGGAATTCGCCGGCGCCGACGGAGTGTTCGACGAGGTCGAACTGAACGCCGGAGAGCAGGGCTTCGACGGCGCGAAGGACCTTGACGCCTTCGGCCACGACTTCGGGGCCGATTCCATCGCCGCCGAGGATTGCGATCTTAAACAGGGGTAACATGCAGGTAAGTGGGCAACAGGAAGCAGGGGTTAAGGTCAGTAGTTAATCCACATTTAAACTGCGATATTGCGTCGCAGGGGCCCTTGGGCGAGTGCCCAGTCGGCGGGTGAAAAAACGATTGAAGATCGGGGGAAAGAACGGCGATTGCAAAGTGGCCGGTCAGTGGGGCGATGAAGAAAGTGCCGAAAGTCACACGGTTGATCGAGACCTCGAACAGATCTGCGGGTGAGCGGCTCCACGGGCTGCGGACGTCGGTGCGGGAGCATGGGCCGTGGTCCATTCGGTTGGCGCCGGACTGACGGTGTTGGCGATCAGCGTTTTTCTGACTTTACGCCGAACTGATCACGCGCCTCGGGCCGATGGTTTGGCCGATTCGCGAAGTGAATTTGTTGCCGTGCTTTCTCTGCGTCGTGGGTGGCGTGGCGATCTGGTGGCGGGAGCTCTCCCCGCAGGCGACGCGGTTTCATCTGCTGGATTTCGATGGCGCCGCACGTCTGGCGGCGCTGCGAGTCGGGCTGATGGCTCTTTTGATTTTCAGGACGATGTTTGTGGCGCTGGATCGGAGCGACAACCAATTGTCCCCGGGGGACCGGGGCGGTATTCTTGGTGAAGAAATGCGGCTCCGGCGGGTTCACCGGGAAATCCACTGCGTCATGCAGCGGACGGTGTGGCCGGACCTGCAAATCACGGGGCGAACCTATCGGCGGGTAGTCTGGCCGTCGGGGACGGCTGATCGAGGCTGAGGCGGTTCGGACCGCGCGGACGCCTCAAAATGTTTTCTCGTAGACGAAACCGTCCGGGGTCGTGAACTCGAGTCCGTCGGAGGCGACCTTGGTGAGGCGAAGGCTGTTGGCGCGGTCGACAATGTCGTTGAGCTTATAGACGCGGTCGTTGAGCAGAACTTTGCTATCGTCGCCCTCGGCGCGGAGACCGGGAACGCGGTAGGCGTCGATCATGACTTGGATATGCTCTTTAAATGTCCCGGTCGGACGGGTGGGTGGAGCCGGCGCTGGTACCGCCTCGGTAACGAGGTTGGGTGATTGAGACTGTGCGCGAGCAAGCGCCAAAGCGGCGGAAGCAGGAGTGAGCGAAGCCGGCCCGGCGGCCAAAGGCGTGACGATGGCCCCGGACGCGTCGGGTTTGGACATCGCTGGCAAGGTGATCATGTTACCTGCAGTGGCCGACGACTTGGCTGTGGCCGCCTGGGCGTTCTTAGCCGACGCGGGCTTGGCTGGATCGGGGCGGTTGATCCAGAGCACGGCCGCCACGACGCAAACAACGAACAACGTGATGCCGCCGCCGGCGAGGAGCACGAGAGTTTGGCTTGAGAAGGCCGGTGCGGTGCGGCGCATGGTCGGACCGCCACTGCCGGGCATCGGCGCGGCCAAGTCCGCTTGTTCCTTGGCGCGCTGGCGCTGGGCTTGCTTGAGGGCTTCGTTGATGAGGCTCATGGCGGGGCGCTTTAGTCGGTCAGACGTTTCAGGTCGCGGATGGCGCGTCGCACGTGCCAAAAGTTTATTTCGTCCGATTCTTGAATGAATGCCGCCAACATCGCTTTGTCGCACAGGTTGTTCACTACGCGGGGCACGCCTTTACTGAAGCCGTGGATTGAGCGGTAGGCCCACGAAGTAAACGTCGGGCGCCCGCTGCTGCCGGCAAGGGTGAGGCGGTGCTGGATGTAGTGGCGGGTGTCGGCGAGAGAGAGGGGATTGAGTTCGTAGTGGACCAATATGCGCTGCCGCAGCTGCCGCAGTTCCTCGCGGGCGAGGATAACTTTGAGCTCGGGCTGACCCATGAGCACGATTTGCAGGAGCTTTTGCTGATCGGTCTCTAGATTGGAGAGCAGGCGAATCTGCTCCAGAACTTCGAACGACAAATTTTGGGCTTCGTCGATGATGAGGACAATATCGCGGCCGCGTTGCATCCGATCCAGGAGCACGCGGCTGATCTGCGCCACGAGGTCATTTTGACTGCGGGCGAGCTTGGTTTCGCCGAGCTCGGTGAGGATGGCCTTGAGCATCTGCGTCTCGGTGACCCGGGGGTTGAGAATCAAGGCCGTGTCAAAACGTGCGGAATCAAGTTCGTTGAGGAAGCGCCGGCAAATCGTGGTCTTGCCGCAGCCGACTTCGCCGAAGAGGGCGATGAATCCTTTGCGCTCCTGCACGCCGAATTTCAGGTGTTGGAGGGCTTCCTGATGGGTCGGACTGAGGTAAAGGAAACGCGGGTCCGGTGTGATGTTGAACGGCATCTCTTTGAACCCGTAATAGCGCAGATACATGCAGACTCACGGACTAGAGGGCTTCGGCGAAAACGCACGTTAAATTCGCGCTGAGACGCCGGGAAAACGCATTTGAAATCTCCTTTACTCGCCAAGGCCCCGCCGCGTTTCATCCGCTTCCTTCCTGTGAATCTCCGCCGTTGTATTCTCGCCCTCTACCTCGTGTTGATCGGAGGAATCGGCTTGGCTGCCGCCGTTTTTTTTGTCGAAGCACGCGAGGAATACGCCCGGCTAAAGTCGATCCAAGCGGAGAATCGTCGTCTGGTGGCAGATGCCGAGCTGCGACTCAAGTATCAGGAAAAAGTGCTGGAACGCCTCAGTTCCGATCCCAGCTATGTGGACAAGGTGATCCGGCGAAAGCTTGGCTACGCGCGCCCGGAGGAGTTTGTCTTTCGTTTCTCGGAGAATTGAAACTGCTTTGACCGCAAATCCCTCTGTATGGCGCCCCAGTACCCTCTCTTCGCTACATTCCAGCAAGCCGGACAAGGCCACGTATTTGCTTTCTTCGACCGGCTGAGCCCGGACGAACAAGCCCAGTTGTTGAGCGAAGCTGCTGAAATCGATCTGGCCGAAGTGGATCGTCTGAATCGCACTTTGGTCGTGCCGACCGGAGCCGTCGCGGGAGTCGATCTGACGGGGCTGGCGCCGGCGCCCTATCAACCGGTAATCGCCCACGGCGGCGATGCCGCCGCGTGGCAACGGGCCAAAGTTGCCGGCGAAGCCGCGCTGCGGGCCGGACGGGTCGCGGCGTTTACTGTCGCGGGAGGGCAGGGCACTCGCCTCGGCTACGACGGGCCGAAAGGCACGTTTCCCGTGACGCCCGTGATGGGGAAAACGCTCTTTCAGGTCTTCGCCGAAAAATTGCTTGCCGCGGGGAAGCGCTACGGGCGTCCGCTGCATTGGTTCATTATGACCAGCCATCAGAATCACGCGGCGACCGAGGCGTTTTTCAAGGCTCACGCTTGTTTTGGTCTGGACCCGGCCCGGGTGCATTTTTTCCGCCAAGGGCGGATGCCGGCGGTGAATTTTGAGGGGAAAATCCTGCTCGAGACCATCGGCTCGATCGCGCTCTCGCCCGACGGGCACGGGGGTTCGTTGCGGGCGCTCGAGCGGAGTGGCGCACTCGATCTCATGCAGCGTGAAGGCATCGACACGCTGAGCTATTTTCAGGTCGATAATCCGCTCGTGCGGGCGATCGATCCGACGTTCATCGGGTGGCACCTGCTGCACGGATCGGAGATGTCCAGCAAGATGGTGCCCAAGGCTTACGCCGAAGAAAAACTCGGCCATTTTTGCGTGCAGAACGGAAAAATGGTGGTGGTCGAATACTCCGATTTGCCGATGGCGATGCAGCGTGAAACGGAGGCTGGCGGACAACTGCGCTACCGCGCGGGCAGTATCGCGATTCATCTGCTTGACCGTGAATTTATCCGGCGCATGGCGCGCTCGGGCGACGCCGGGTTGGCGCTGCCGTTTCACCGCGCCGACAAAAAAATCCCGACCATCGACGCCGCCGGTTCGGTGGTGAAACCGGCCAAGGCAAACGGCGTGAAGTTTGAGCTTTTTGTGTTCGACGCCCAACCGTTCGCCAAGAATCCACTGGTGATTGAAACGAGTCGGGCGGACGATTTTTCGCCGGTGAAAAACGCAGAAGGAGTCGATTCCCCGCAATCTTGCCGCGACGACCAACGCCGGCAGTTTGCCCGCTGGCTCAAGGCTAACGGCGCGACGTTGTCGACCGATGCCTCGGGCTTGCCGGCCGTCAATCTCGAGATCGCTCCGTCGTTTGGTTACGACGAGGATTCATTTGCCGAGGCCTGGGCCGGGCTCCCGAATAAACCTCTCCTCGTCGAGGGCCTCGTGCTCGCCTGATTCGGTCCCTTATCTTTCAAAAACCATGTCCACTCTCGCCCAAGTCCAAGCCGCCGCCAAGGCCGGACAAATCATGCCCAGCACCGCGGAGAATATCGCGGCGTTTCTTGCCGCCGGTTTGCCGGTTTGGGCCGTCGAGAGCATCGACGAGCTGATCACAAAGTCGGCGTGGGGTGAGCTCAACGACCGGTTCTATCGCTACTTGGAGTTTGGCACCGGCGGGATGCGGGGCCGGACGATCGGCGTCGTCACGGCTGCGGCCGAAACCGGCCAACGCGATGCCGCCGGTTCCCCGGAACACGCGGCGATTGGGAGTAACTTGTTGAACGATTTCACGCTCTCAAGGGCCGTGATCGGTCTCTTTCGCTATACGCAAAA
>JBIKWB010000056.1:0-15933 GCA_044356555.1 Opitutaceae bacterium
TGGGCGGTAGGTGCGAGTCGCGTGGCGCTCGACGTCTTCGCGGTAGTAGAGCGCGTCCTTGAATTCAACGGCGGCGTAGCGTTCGGACTGGTCGTTGAAGTGAGGTGAACGCGGGTCACCGCTGACACCGCCGGTGAGGATGGTCTTGGCTTTCACCCGTGGGCCGAATTCGACGACGGCGACGAAGCTGTTGCCGCGGTTGCCGTAGATGCGCTTGGTCGTCTGGGCGGGACCGGAGACGCCGTAGGCCGGCAAGGCGCCCCAGTCGCTCGGGGCGAAAGCGATCGGCAAGCTCGGCGCCGAGTCGTCGAATTTTTGGGTGATGTCGCCGGAGATGCGTTGAAAGCGGTTGATCTCGCCCCACGGCGTTTTCCACGTGCCGAAATCGCGGGTGAGGCGGGCGACGACTTGGGTGAGGGCGTCGAGGTGCTGGACCGAGGTCGTGGACGCCAGCAGATGATCCACGACGACAAGGTCGCGGGCCTTGGCCTCGGCGATGGCGGCGCCGAAGGACTGCGCCCAGAGGATCGCGAGCGTGGTGGGAACGGAATCGACGGCGGCGCGGTGGTCCCACGCGCGCAACGCAGCGATGGGATCTGCCAAAGCGGCGCGTTGGGGATCGGCGGGTGCGAGGGCGTCGAAGGACGCAAAGAGCGCGGGCAAGAGCCGCTCGAAGGCGAGGAGCGCGGGGTCGTAAGCGGCGGCGATGAGGGAATCGAGGGTGAAGGCGGATTTGCCGGAGAGCACGCGGACGGCGTTGAGGCCGCGGGCATTTTCGGGCGTGGTCCAGAGATAGGCGGGATAATCGGCGACGCGCGGGCTGGCTGGACCGGCGGCGGAGAAGGGCCAGTTGTTGGTGTTTTGAATCCAACCGGTGGCGGGGTTGAAGAGGCGGATGGTCTCGTCGATGGAGTGGAGCCCTTGCCATTCGGTGGCGGGGTCGGAGCCGTCGACGGGTTTCTTCCAGTTGAATTTCGGATCGCGGCGCGGGGCGAAATTGCCGTGGAAGTAGGCGATGTTGCCGTCGGCATCGGCGTAGACGGTGTTGTTGGACGTGTTGGTGCGGAGCTCCATCACCTTGGTGAATTCGGCGTAAGTGCGGGCTTTGGTGCGCTGGTAGGATTGGGTGAGCGCGGGCACGGGATCGTTCATCATTTTCACGGCGACCCAGCGGCCGTTTTCTTCGCGGATGATCGGGCCGTGGTGGCTGAAGTAGGCGGTGACGGTGCGCTCGGCGATCCTCGTGGTGCCGTCGGGGCCCGGGGCGGTGCGGTAGGGGAGGACGATTTTCGTGGCGACGAACGGCCGGGTCTCCGTGCCGTATTTGTAGGTGGGGCCGGCGGGAGTTTCGACGATGGTCTCGAGGTATTCGTCGATCACATCGGCGCCGTTGGAGGTGTGCATCCAGCCGAGGCGATCGTTGAAACCTTGATAGATGAAAAACTGGCCCCAAGTAACGGCGCCGTAGGCGTTGAGACCTTCTTCGCTGACGGCGTGGATCTCGGGGCGGAAATAAAAAGACGTGTGGGGATTGATGAGGAGCAGGGCGTGGCCGGAGGCGGATTTGGCGGGGGCGATGGCGAAGCCGTTGGACCCTTGAGCCTCGGGGGGCTCGACGAGGTCGGAGTTGGCGGGCGAGGGCACGAAGCGGGTGAGTGACGGCGCCGGGGACGCGGGTGGGCGCGGGCCGTAGAAGGCTTCGAGGTTTTTGAGGGAAACGGATTCGATGTCGCCGCCGATGCTGCCTTCTGTGAAGGCGAGGGCCATCCACGGTTCGAAACGGGTGATGAGTTTCGGGCGCACGTCGGGGTGCGTGTGCAGATAGAAATTCAGGCCGTCGGCGAAGGCGTCCATGAGGGCGCGCAGCCAAGCGGGACTGGCGGCGTAGTGGGCGCGGAGCTCGACGGGGTCGATGAAAAGCTTCATGCGCAGATCGCGGTAGAGCTCCTTCTCGCCCTCGATTTCGGCGAGGCGGCCGAGGGCGTTGACGTAGTTCATTTCGACGCGGTTGAAGTCGTCCTCGGCTTGGGCGTAAAGGAGGCCGAAGACGGTGTCGGCATCGGTCTTTCCGTAGACGTGGGCGATGCCCCAGGTGTCACGGAGGATGGTGACATTCTGCGCGTGCTGTTGCCAGCGGGCGAGGTCGTCGGCGCGGGAGATCGGGGTGAGCATGACGCTGAAAAGTATGAGAAACGGAAAAAACGATCTCATGGTAAGGTGACGAAATCGCCTACGCGGAGGGTGGCGGATTTGGTCTCGGGAATGAGATTTTGACCGAAGTTGACGTTGGTCGAGTCGGTCGGGTCGCGGCGATAAGTGGCGAGGGTGCGGAGGGGCTCCGGGCCTTCAAAAGCGCCGGTGGCTTGGTCGACGGTGGTCATGCTGCAGCGGGCGCACGGGCCGCCGGCGCGCAGGATCGCGTCGTTGATCTTGATGCGTGGCCAAGTGTCCTCGGCGAAGGCGGGGGCGTCGGCGATCACGAGGTTGGGTCGGAAGCGGTCCATTGAGAGCGCTTCGGAATCGCGGGCGATGAGGCGGTCGTTGAGGTCGGCCAGCGAGGATTCGTTGACCACGAGGAGCGGGTAACCGTCGGCGAATGAGACGACGTCGCCGGCGTGGGCGGTGGATTTAAAGATCGGGCGGTGATAGGCGGGGCCTTGGCGGACGAGGCGGCAAGGCGTGGCGAGGAAAGAGGAAAGGAACTCGGCGGCTTCGTCGCCGCAGTCTTCGGCCTGGAGGTTTTCGCTCTGCCAAACGCTGACGCTGCGGAGTGGCGCGGTGGGATCGGAGGCGCGGGGGACGCGAAGGGTGGACGGGGCGGAGAAGGAGGGCAGGAGAGAGGGAGAGACGGAGAGCGTGAGGTGGGTGGCGTCGAGGGCAGTTTGGATCAGCGCCATGCGCGGGAGGGTGCGTTGGGTGAGGAAGCGGCCGGCATCGTCGACAACCAAGAAACGACGGTCACCGACCAGGCCGAGGGCGTCGAGCGACGCGGAGGGGACGGAGATACCGGCTAGGGACTTGACCGGATATAGGTAGAGAGCGGAGAGATGCATCACGGATGGCGCGCGCGGGGATGAGGCGTGAAACGTGGAGGGCAGGTCGAAGATCTTTTGCCCTACTTCTTCCGGCGGTAGGTGGCGAGATACCGGGGTGATCCGGGCGGGCTGGTGAAGGCGGCGGGAGGTTCACCGTCGAGGCCGTAGCAGATGCGGAGAAGATCACCGCGGACTTGATAGATGGCCGGTATGGAGCGGCCGGCGTTTGGGCCCTCCGTACCCCGCAAGGTGAGGGTCGAATGCGGTTCGCCGGAAACAAAGGAGATGCGCCCACGGTCGGCGACCTCGCGGTCGTAGCGAACGAAGTAGCGGTCGCCGGTGATCTCAAGGGTGGTATGCTCGACCACGAGGGCGTGGGCGGGCTCGCCGGCGAGTTCGGCGCGGATCATCTGCCACGTGCCGCGAATCGAGGGCGCCTCGGGCGTGGGGGTATCGGTGTCCAGTAGGATCATGCGCGTTTGGTGAGGTCGCGGGCGGCGGTCTCGATGGCGGAGGGCGCGGTGAGTTCTTTTGTGCCCTTGGCGCCGAGTTCGGCAAACTTGCGCGCGCCGGGCAGCAGGGCGCCTTCGAAGGAGCCGATGGCGGTATTGTAGCCTTTGACGGCCGCATCAAGGCCGCGGCCGACTTTTTCCAAGTGGTCGGCGAAGGTCGTGATCCGGTCGTAGAGTTGGCGGCCGAGGGCGCTGATTTCGTCGGCGTTCTTGGAAACAGATTCCTGGCGCCAACCGTAGGCGGCGGCTTTGAGGAGGGCGATGAGGGTCGTGGGCGTCGCGAGCAGGACGCGGCGGGTGAGAGCGCGGTCCATGAGACTGGAATCGGCGGTGAGCGCGGCGGTGAGAAAGTGGTCGCCGGGGAGAAAGAGGACGACGAACTCCGGGGCGGGTTGGAACTGCTCCCAGTAATTTTTGGCGCCGAGGGCGTCGATGTGGCCCCGGACTTTCTGGGCATGTTCGGCGAGGCGGGCAGAGCGGGTGACTTCGTCGGTGGCATCGACGGCGGCGCGGTAGGACTCGAGCGGAGCTTTGGCATCGACGACGATGCGTTGGCCGCCGGGGAGGCGGACGACGAGATCGGCGCGGAAGCCGCCGGCCGCGGACGTTTCCTGTTCGGAGAAATCGCAGTAGGGGAGCATGTCGGCCATTTCAACGACCCGGCGCAGTTGGAGTTCGCCCCAGCTGCCGGCGAACGAGGTCGAGCGCAAGGCGGTCGAGAGCTTGCTGGCCTCGGCCTGGAGTTGAAGCTGGGCGGTGCCGAGGGTCTTGAGCTGCTCGCCGAGCGCGCCGTAAGCGGTGGCGCGGGCCTTTTCGATTTCGGCGATCTTACCGTCCACTTTTTCAAGGGATTCGCGGAGGGGTTTGACGAGGGCGTCGATGGCAATCTGGCGTTTTTCGAGGTCGCCGGCGGACTGGGTTTGGAGCTGGGCAAAGGTTTGCTGGGCCTGCTCGAGGAAGTCGGCGCGGTTGGCGCGAAGGGCGTCGGCTGAGAGCGCTTTGAACTCGGCCACGAGACGTTCGTGAGCGGAGCGTTCGGCGGTGAGTTCGGTGGCGCGCTGGGTGTTGAGAGTGGAGAGTTGCTGGAGCTCGGTGCGGAGGGTGGTGACCTCGTTGGTGAGCCGGAGGTTCTCTTCATTGAGGGCGCGGGCGCGCTCGATGAGCGTGGCGGCGCGCCCGTGCCAGAAGAACCAGGTGATGACAGCGCCGAGCACGGCAGCGAAGAGAGCGAGGATGATAAAAGACATGTGCGGGAGGGGGGGAAACGTTAGCTGTAAATGATTGCCTGCTCGGTTTCTTGACAGGGGCAAATCTACGCTGCATCAGAAAAAAGCCGCGAGAGAGAAATCCTTCAGAATACGCGGGAAATTTCCACTTTTGACCCCCCAAGAAGAGATTTTAACCGCCATGAGTGCGCCAGCCCGAGCATTGGTTTTGGTGGTGGATGACGAGTATGGCCCGAGGGAGTCGATCGCCTATACGTTGGCGACGGAGTTTGCGGTCGAAACGGCCGAGCGCGCGGCGGAGGCTCTCAAGAAAATCAAGGCAACCCAGTTTGCGACGGTCGTCATGGACATCCGGATGCCGGAGATGGACGGGATTCGGGCGGTGGAGGAGCTCAGGAAGATAGATCCCTTGGTTTCGGTGATCATGTTGACGGGCTATGGCACGTTGGCGACGGCGCAGCAGGCGATGGTGGCCGGTGCAAACCAGTATCTGCGCAAACCGCCGGATGTGGCCGAACTGCTGACTGCGGTGCGGCAGCAAGTGGAGGCGACTAAGCTACGGCGGCATCACGCGAAGCTGGTTCAGGATGCGTTGAATCTGAATCTGGCGTTGAAACAGGAGATCGAGCGAACGGAGCCGCAGGTGTGGCAGGCGCGGGCCTCGGTGGAACTCGTACATGATCTCAATAACCCCCTGACGGTGGTGATCGGCTATGCGTCGCTATTGATGGAGGAATCGCGGCACAACGCGCTGAAGAACCCCGGGGAAAGCCAGAAGCTTTTGGACTATGCCAACATGGTCGGGAAAGCTGCCGAATACTGCCACCACCTGTCGGAGAATTGGCGGGTGGCCTCGAGGAATACGGCGACCTTTAGCGCGGTGGATTTGGTGGAGGTCGCGCGGGACGTGAAGCAGGTGCTATTTTTCGGCAATGCCGCGATTCACATCCGCGGTGAGGCGCAGGCGATTATCCGTGGTTCGAAGTATGAACTGATGCGGATCTTCCAAAATTTTTATAAGAACGGCCTGGAGTCGGGCGCGACGGCATTGACGGTAACGTTCGCCGACGAAGGAGAGAGCTTTGGTTTGGTGCTCGCCGACAACGGCCCGGGCATGGATGCGGAGCGGTTGAGGCGCGCGCTGCACGGAGGATTTAGCAGCAAGGCGACGGGTACAGGATTGGGGTTGAGCATTTGCCGTCACTTGGTGAGCGCGCACGGCGGGAGTTTCGCGATGGAGTCAACGGTTGGGGTCGGGACGACGGTGCGTTTGAAATTTCCCAAGACCGCGGCAGCGGCGGGGACATGAACGCTGCCATCGGCGTGGCCGCAGATTTTTTCCGATGAAACGCCGCCGGGTAAAAATCACCGGAATCGGTTTTGTAACCCCGGCGGGTATCGGGAAAGAGGCGTTTACGAAGGGGATTTTGTCGGGAAAGAGTTTCGTGGGACCGGTGACCCGGTTTGATCCGGCAGCGGGGCCTTTCGTCGCGTCGGAGATTTTGGATTTTAATCTGAGGTCTTACCTCCCCGAGGTTGTTAAGCTAAGATTACCGCGTCATACTCAGTTTGCGTTGGCTGCTACAAAACTGGCGCTCAGCGATGCGGGTTTATCGATCGAAGATGTTAAAGCTTCTTCTCCTCTGATCGTCGTAGGGACATCGCTGATGGACAGTGATGTGATCAATAAAACAATAGAAAATGTTGCAAAACGAGGTCCGCGCTTCGGCCTGAAGCGAGTTGTTTATCACGGTCCTGTAAGCTCGATTGCCGGGGCGATCGCAAAGTGGATAACCGCGGGACGGACCTTATCCCTTCAAAGCGCGTGTTGTGCTGGCAGCGATGCGATTGGGCATGCCGCAGCGATGGTAGCAAGTGGTGAGAGTGACCTTGCTATATGCGGCGGGACTGAGGCCCCGGTCTTTTATCACCCGATGTTGGAACTAAAGATGGCGGGATTGTCGCCGGATTCTGCTGAAAGGCCGGAGCAATTGGGTCGACCTTTCGATCTTTGGAGAACGACCGGAGTAATTGGTGAAGGGGCTTGTATGCTTGTGCTGGAGCCTGAATCAAGTCCCCGTCCGGGTTATGCTTTCGTTTCTGGTTACGCGTTCGCGACTGATCCAGGCGACCGACCAGGAGAGGGTCTAAGAGAGGCGAGCCAGCTGTGTATCTCGAACGCCAATCTAAAAAGGGATGAGATAGATCACGTCAGTGCTTGGGGGCCCGGGCACCGTGAAATTGATCAGGTTGAGGCCTCGGTGCTAAGAGACGTTTTCGGTCCCTCAATCGATCGAATATCAATATCGTCAATCAAGGGTGCGATAGGTAACCCTCTTGGAGCGGCCGGAGCGATCCAAGTCGGATGCGCCGCACTTTGCATTCGCGACTCCTTCGTCCCTGCGACAGTCAATTGGCAGTTTCCTGATCCTGAGTGCCGGCTAAATCTCTCCGCCGAGACGCGCTTCTGTGAGATACGGGCTGCATTAGTCAATTCGCATGGACTCTCCGGGACCAACTCCTGTCTCGTGCTTAGCCAATGCGATTAGACTTCACGATGCTCGCGGCAATTGCCGCCTTCACAGTGGGTTCATTGGCGGTTTGGGCGAACCCGTCTCGGGCGATCAATCGGGTATTTGGAACTTTGTCCCTTCATGCCGTGGTATGGCTACTGTGCTTACGCAGCGCATTTGTGAGCGAGGACGGTTTGTTTTGGGTCAGATGGGCGTCAGCGGTCGGCGTCTTCATCCCCCTGCACCTTTGGTTTGTTAAGGAGATCATCGTGCTCCGCAAATTTCGGCAGATAATTTTGAGGCCGGGATTTATATCTCTTCTGATTTTTTCGCTCCTTTTCGGCGGAGTCTGTTTTAGTTTCTGGTTTGTTCCAGAAGCCTCGACGCCGGATAATCCTCTCTTCGGATTTGGTTTTTATGCCTACATTTTGGGGCTTCTTGGGGTCTACGTCTTGATCGCGAGGGAGGCTGTTTTGGAGATGCGAAGTCAATCAGGTGTGCGTCGACTTGAATTACAGTTGTTCCTTTTGGGCGGTTGCGTAGCCGCTGGAGCAATCATTTCGCTGATGGCTTTGAGGGCTTTGCTCGGTGGTCAAATTCAAATACGAATTCAACCGGTTTTGGTATTGGTTTTTTACGTGGCAACGGTTGTCGCGATAACGACGCACAAGATATTCGATGCGCGTCAGATTGTCTTGGTCTCAGCGGAGAAGGCTTTGCTGATCGGGACAACGGCGGTAATCGCGTTTGCCGTAGATTTCATGTTGGCGCCGATCATGCCCCGGGCCTTGGACTTAGTTGTCACCACTGCCTTGGCACTCTGGTTCGCGACCGTCTTTGGACGTTGGCTTGATCAGAAATTTCACTTCTATCCCGAGGCTTCGAGGGCGCGTCAGGCTGCGTTTAATGCGGCGGGGAAAGAGGCGCAGTTGCCCCGGTTGCGGCTCGCGTTCCTTCCGATTATCAAGGGCTGGGGTCAAACCGATGAGGCGATGATTTTGTCCGGCGGGGTCGGTAGTGTTGAAGGTGGCGGGGTGGAGGTGCCAGACGACAGTCCGGTCTCGACCACGTTACGGCGGATTCGTTGGGCGACGCCCGAGCGGTTGGGGCGTGAGCGGTCGACGCCCGAACGGGCCGCCCTTGCGCAGTTTATGACCGATCACCGGCTCGGGGTGCTGGTGAGCAACGAAGGGCCGACGCTCCGGGTTATCGTTGGAGTCGGCGTTTCCGCGTCGAGAGCCCCTTATACCTATCCGCAGGTGACCCAATTGCTGGAACTTGCGGCGATCATCGAAGGCGCGCTGGAGCGGGCGCAACTCTCGGCCAAGGCTCAGCACGCGGAGCAACTCGCCACGGTCGGTTTGATGGGGGCGAGTCTCGCGCACGAGATCAGGAACCCGCTGGTGTCGATCAAGACGTTCATCCAACTGCTGCCCAATCACTATCAGGACCCGGCGTTTCGAGAAAAATTCTTCGGTCTGATCGGCGACGAGGTCGGCCGGATTGAACGGCTGACCGAACAACTGCTCGATATGGCGTCGCCCAAAGTTTACTCGGCGCAGTTGATGCCGTTGCACCCGGTTTTGGAATCGGGTCTTGAGCTCGTGATGACGCGAGCAGCCGCGAAATCGGTCGCGGTGAAAAGGGAGTTTAACGCCGCGCCGGATCTGGCCTTCGTCGATCCGGCGGCGGTGAAGCAGGTCCTGCTGAATCTCTGCTTTAATGCGATCCAAGCCGCGGAACTCAAGACGGGCGATCGCTGGTTGCTGGTGTCGACCCGCAATACCTCGAGTGGAATCGAGCTGGCGGTGTCGGACAGCGGGCCGGGGATCCCCGAGGAGGTGCGGGCCAAGCTTTTCCAGCCGTTTCAAACGACGAAATCCTCCGGCTTTGGACTTGGACTCGCGATCTGCAAAGACATTCTCGGCAACTTGAATGCCGGTATTAACGTCGATCCACCAGCGCCCGGGCGGGGTGCAATCTTTCGGGTGATATTTCCATGCCGATCCTCGTAATTCTCGCTACGGCGGATGCCTCGCTGGCTGATGCTTGGGAGCGACAACTGCCTCCCGGCCGTACGGGGCTGCGCCTTTTGCCGCAGGCGATTGCCGGGGGAACTTCAGTGGGATTTGCGGCGGTCGTGGTGCTGGATGCGGCGGCAGAAGCGAGTTTGCCGCCGTCGTTGGTGCGTTGTCCGACGATCTTCGTCGGTGAATCGCGGAGTCTGCCGTATGAGCAGGCCAAGATCGCGGGGCGGGCCAAAATCTATCTCACTTACGAGGAAAGCGTGACCAAACTGAGGGAGTTTTTGCCGTTGGTCGAAGAGGTGGCGGAAAAACAGTCGATGCTCGATCTTTTGCTGGAAAAGACCCGGCGCACGGAGTCGGCGCGCCCGACTGCCCGCGTGCCGGCGGCGATGGATGCGGCCGAGCTTTGGGATTTTCT
Source organism: Opitutaceae bacterium (assembly GCA_044356555.1). Taxonomy (GTDB): domain Bacteria; phylum Verrucomicrobiota; class Verrucomicrobiia; order Opitutales; family Opitutaceae; genus Tous-C4FEB. The sequence goes on from JBIKWB010000056.1 coordinate 9,732, forward strand.
CGAAGGCGCGGTCGAGAACCTGGATACGCGCGACCGGCTGATCGCGGAGTTTCGCCGGGCCTCGCGGCATTTGCTGCGCGCGTCGCACGCGGTCTTTTTTCTCCGGGAAGCGCAGGGATTTCGCGCGGATCGGGGGACTTCGTTTTTGCCCGAGGAGGATCCTTTGGTGGCGTTCTTGGAGCATCATCCGGTCGTGATCGACGGGGCGGACTGGGAAGGACCGGCTGATCCCGTGGCGGAATTGGCGGTGCGCAACCGGCTGGCGCTTTGGGGCGCACGTTTGCTGGCGCCGATTCACGAGAATGGCCGGCTCCATGGATTGATCGCCTTGGGCGTGAGAGACGACGGGCAGGCTTACGACGAATCGGATCGGGCTCGCGTGGTGATGTTTGCCCGGCTGTTGCGCCATGCGCTGGTGAAATCCGCGCAACTCGGGCGGCTGCATGCCCTCGCGGAGCAGGCAACTTTGGGGGCGAAGTATCTGCCCGGCACTCTGGTGCTCGGTCCGGACGAGAATCCGCCGCGGCATTTACCGTTGTTGGTGCGCGAATTGATCGGTAAGGCGCGGCGTTCGCGGGAAATCTGCCGGGCAATGCCCGCGGAGGGGCAACCGTTTCGGGCCAGCGCCGGGCTGATCGCCGAGACCGGCGGGGTTTGGGCAAGTTGGGAAGAGGCGAGTGCCGAGCGTCACGATGCAACGGCTCGCCGGCGGTCGGAGCGGCGGACGCTTTTGCGGGAGCTGGGGCTGACCTTGAGCCATGAATTTGGCAACTCGCTCGTCTCGCTGGCGACATTGCGCCAGGTCGATCCGGGAGCGACGCTGCCGCCTCAGTTGCTTGAAGCGGCGCGGAGCGACGTGTTGCGGTTGGAGGCCTTGAATGCCGACATCAGCTTGATGCAGACGCTGCACGAAGCGGTGCCGGTGGCGGCGGATATTCGCGAAATCGCCCAGACGCTGGGCACGGCGCTGGGGTTGCGAGTCGAGGTTGGGCCCGATGCGGTGCCGCTCACGGTCGCGAAGGGGCTGTTGGAGTTTTCCCTGAGAGCGTTGATCGCGACGATCATCGAGAACCGCTCCGCGCTGGATGCGGGCGGGTTGGTGCTGCAAGTGCGTTCGACCGGCAAAGGCGCCGAACTGACCGCGCTGCTTTCGTTGAAGGGCAAGCATCTCGAGCTCGAAGGAATTTTCCCCGAGCCGACCGATCTTGAGGTGCCGAACCAAGGGAAACTCGGAGTGTTTTTGGCGAAGGAAGTCCTGCGGCTGCATCAAGGCGAGATTCACGCCGGTCCCGGCATGGACGGGATGGAGATTTTGATTTCACTCCGGAACTTGTGAGCGCGCCGTCAGACTTTGGAGCGGTGATGACGGCGTGGGCCGAGCGGACGCCGACGGTGAAGGGCCTAGTGCTGATCGGCTCGAGGGAGCGGCCGGCGGGCGACGCGGTGTGGGGAGCGGACGCGCAGTCGGACTGGGATTTTCAGATTATCACGACGGAGCCGGAGCTTTTCGCGACGGGCGAATGGACGTGTGGACTCGATGGAGTGGAGCTCAAAGTCTACGCCACGCGCACGGCGCGGATCGGCGGCGTGCCCAAGGTGAACGCGATTTTTTCCGATGCGGAGGCTGATTTTGTGATCGTTCCGGCCCGACGATTTACTTTGGCGAAGTGGGCCGTGGCGTTCGGGCGGCATCGGCGCGAAGGTAAGATTCGGAGCGGACTGCAGGACTTGGCGGTGGTGATCCGGCCGGGCTGGAGGTTTTTGAAGGGTGGCCGCGAGTGGGATGCATTTTACCGGCGGGTTGTGGCCGAGGTGGACGATCCGCGCTTGAGTGACGAGGCTGCCGGCAGCTTGGCCAAGGTTTTTTTGTGCGAAGCGCTCTGGGTGCGGCGGAAAATCGAACGAGGCGAACTGAACGCCGCGCAGCGGATGTTGCACCGGGAGTTGGCCGAGACGAATTTCCGGTTGCTGCACGAGCTCAAATTGCGCCGGGGCGAGCGGAGCTTTCCCGAGGCGCGGAGGATCGAGCGCATCGCTTCACCGGGTGAACTGGAGGCGGTCACAGTCAACGCGGCCCTCGAAGCCGAAGCGCTCCGCGGTGCGCTTGACCGCAGTGAGGCGACAATGCTGAAGCTACTGAGTGAATTAACGGGTGCGCGTTAGATTTGCGCTCTAGGAGCGTGTTCGCGCGCGAGTTCCGGCAGCAGGGGGAAGAGCCGGGGATTGATCGCCCGCAAGCGGGCTCCTACCGGGACAAGCGACCCTGCGATTACCGGGCGGTGCCGGTGGCGAAGAGTTCAGCGATGATGTCTTCGAGCGGGACGTCTTCGATCGTGATGTCGGCGACGGGGCCGGTGCTGAGAATTTCTTGGGAGACGGCCACGATCGTATCGCTCGGAGTGCAGACGGTGAACTTACCCGTGGTGGCGTCGCGCTTGGTCTCGCCGTGTTTCGAAGTCCAGGTCTCGGGGAAGGACGCGTCGCCGGGGAGGAAAGTAAGAATCTTCTTTCGGCTGCCGGTGCCGGCCTCGAGGCGATCAAGCGCACCGTCGTAGATTTTGGCTCCCTTGTGGATCACGATCACGCGTTCGCAGAGTTCTTTGATGTCGGCCATGTAGTGGCTCGTGAGCAAAATGGTGACGCGGTGCTTGCGGTTATACTCGCGGAGGAACTGGCGGACATTTTTTTGCGAGATGACATCGAGGCCGATGGTGGGCTCGTCGAGGAACAGCACGCGCGGGCGGTGCAGGAGCGCGGCGATGAGTTCCATCTTCATGCGCTCGCCGAGAGAGAGTTCGCGCACCATCACGTTGAGCTTGGGGCGGACTTCGAGGAGATCGACGAGTTCGACGAGCGTGGTCTTAAACTGGTCGGCGGGGATGCCGTAGATGGCGCGAAGCAGGGTAAACGACTCGATCGCGGGCAGGTCCCACCAGAGCTGGTTTTTTTGGCCGAGGACGAGAGCGAAGAGGCGGCGGTAGGCGTTTTCTCGTTTGGTGGGATCGTAACCGGCCACGCGGGCGGTGCCGCTCGTCGGGTAGATGAGGCCCGAAAGCATTTTTAGCGTGGTGGTCTTGCCGGCGCCGTTGGGGCCGAGGAAGCCGACGAATTCACCTTCGGCGATGTTGAAGGAGACGTCTTTCGCGGCGGCGGTTTCCTCGAACTCGCGCTTGAACAGACCTTTCACGCCGCCCCAGAAGCCGGGGACCTTTTTGTAGGTGCGAAAGACGCGGGTCAGGTTGTGGACTTCGATCATGGATGAATATGATCCTGCTTGGAGGTTATGATTGGGCAAGCCGCGAGGCCGAAAGGTAGGAGCCCGCTTGCGGGCGATGGTTTGAGGGCGTGGGGCGGGGAATGCCGGCGGATTGCCTGAAATCGCCCGCAAGCGGGCTCCTACACTCGGAAAAATTGACGGGGGAAATCGCGCGCGAGCGCACTCCTATAACTGGGGAAATGGGCGGAAGGAATCGCCCGCAAGCGGGCTCCTACCTCAGGGCAGCCACTCTGGGTAGGGGCTCTCGGCATTGAGCTCTCCTTTGAACCATGACCAGTCTGCTTCGCGGCAGAAACACCACGGCCAGCGGCCGCCGGAGGCGCAGAGTCCGGCGCGATCGGGGTTGAGAAAGATGTAGCGAAAAATCGCTGAGCGATCCTCCTCGGGGCGCACGTGGTGGTCGTAGAAATCCCGCTCCCAAGCGACGGGTAAGGCGGCACCGAGTAGCGAAGACTTGGTCTTCGCTTTAAGACGGCCGACGGATTGGCCGAGCGTAAGGCGCTCGCCGAGGATGATGAGCGCGTGGACGTGATCGGGCATCACCACGGCGCAGCGGAGTTGCCACGTGAGGTCGGCATCCATTGCGCGTAATTCGGCGAGAATGGCGGGCGCTGCGGCCGGCGAAGAGAGGCCGGGGTGTTTTTCGTCGGTGCAGACGGTGAGGAAATACTCGGCGTGCGGAATCGAGACGCGGCCACGGCGCAGGGCGGCGTGGCCTTTGGTCGGATCGCGCATGGCTCGGAGTGTAGGAGCGCGCTTGCGCGCGATGGATTGAGAAATTGAAAATCGCCCGCAAGCGAGCTCCTACGACGGAGTTTTTAAATCTCGGAATCGCTCGCAAGCGAGCTCCTACCTTCCGAGCGGTCAGCCTTGGGTGAAGGCGGGGAGCTTCACGATCTTGCCGCCGGCGAGGGCGGATTCGTGGGCGCACAGGCCGACGCAGGTCCAGTTGGCGGACTGCACGGCATTCGGCATGGGGTCGCGGTCCTCGACGAGCGCGCGGAGGAACTCGTGCGCGAGGTGAGGATGTGACCCGCCGTGCCCCGCGCCCTGCGTGAAGCTGAGGTGCGTCTTCTTGCCGAGGTCGTAGACGCCCTTGGTCGTGAACTGCTGAATCCCTTTCGGCAGGCGCTTGGCGTAGTCGGGTACGGTGATCTTTTTAGGGATCTTGTGCTCGGCGAGCTTGGCGGTGTGGAGGACGTGCGGCTCGTGCTCGATGAGCGACCACTCGAAGGATTTCTTGGTGCCGTAGACATCGATGCTCTCGCGGTATTGACGGGCGGTGTCAAAGAGGGAGCGGATGATGCGGGCGGTGAGATCGGAGTCCTTGAATTTGATGTGTGCGGTCTCGACGGCGAAGGGCGAGCCGTAGTGTTTAACGAGTTCTTTACGGACGGTGCCCGAGCCAAAGCAGGAGACGTATTCCGCAGTGGCGTTGGTGAGTGCGAGCATGGGGCCGACGCAGTGCGTGGCGTACCACATCGGCGGGAGGCCGGGCCAATAGTTCGGCCAACCGTCCATGTCTTGTTGGTGGCTGGCCTGAAGGAACTGGATTTTGCCGAGCTCGCCCTTGTCGTAGAGTTCTTTGACGAAGAGATATTCGCGGGCGTAAACGACCGTCTCCATCATCATGTACTTCAGGCCGGTTTTCTTGGTGAGATCGACGATGCGTTTGCAGTCGGCGATCGAAGTGGCCATCGGCACGGTGCAGGCGACGTGTTTGCCGGCTTTGAGGGCCTTGATGGACTGTTCGGCGTGGTCGGGAATCGGGGTGTTGATGTGGACGGCGTCGATCTCCGGGTCGCGGAGGAGTTCGTCGTAATCGGTGTAGCCTTTTGGAATGTCGAAGGCCTCTTGGATGGCTTTCAGTTTTTTCGGGTCGCGTTGGCAGACGGCGACGAGATTGGCGTCGGGATGGGCTTGAAAGATCGGGATGAACTCGGCGCCGAAACCGAGACCGATGATGGCGATGTTGATTTTTTTGCTCATGGGAATGGGTGACAGGTTACTTGAGAGTTTGGAGGTAGGCTTCGATGTCGGAGATTTCCTGCGGGCTGAAGATGATGCCCATCGGAGGCATGGGGGAGATGGTGTATTGCTCGTAGCCCTTCGCGATGACCTTGCTCGGTTCGAGCAGGCTTTCGCGGATGGAGGCGGGGGTGCTGCGGGAGGCGAGGCCGTCGAGCGCGGGACCGACGTTGCTGCCTTGGCCTTTGACGGCATGGCAGAGGACGCAGGCGGCGGGATGTTTGTAGAAGAGCTGCCCGCCGCGGATGGCGTCGGCGACGATGACTTTGTTGGGATCGTCGAGCGGGATGAGTTCGGTGAGGCGCACGTCGTCGAGCAGGACTTCACCGCGGCCGGAGAAGACCAGGCGGATGGCGGCCTGGGTGCGGTCGCCGCTGTTGAAGTCGGTCTCGATCTCGGCCCAGTCGGAGTCGCGGCGGCGCACGATCTCGGTCTCGGCTTTGCTGGAGACTTCGCCGAGGGTGATGCGGCCGGAGAGATTTTTGGTCTTAACCCAGCCAGCCAGGCGATACTGGGTGCTGGGTTTGACCGCGATGTCGGTGTTGAGCGTTGTGTCGCAGTCGGCGGGGGCGGTGAGACGGACGGCTTGCCGGCCGCTGCGAGCCTCTTTCTCGCCATTCGCGGCGGTCCAAGCGGCGGTTTTGTTCCCCTCGCGGGTGCCGGTATCGCGGCGTTGCCAGCCGGTGGGGAGGCCGTCGGCGCCGAAGGTTTCGAAGCCGGAGCCGGCGATGAGATTTTCCCCGTTCCGGTAGAGGGCGGCGCCGTGGATCCGGCCGAGAATGCGGGTCGCTTCGCGGAGCCATTCGTCGGACTGATTCGCGGGGTTGCGCACGAGGCTCGCGACGACGGATTGGATTTGTTTGGTCTCGGAAAACTCGGCGAGTTTCACGAGGGCCG
>JBIKWB010000057.1:0-15839 GCA_044356555.1 Opitutaceae bacterium
ATCGGCGATGCTCCAGGTGACTTTGTCGACAAACGGCGACACCGGTTCTTGGTCGAGCGTGGTGATCTGAAATTCCTTGGGCGTGAGGCGGACGATCTCCCCGTCTTTCAAATACACCACGTTTTGGGTGCGCGCGACGATCGCGGACACATCGCTCGCCACGATGTTTTCGCCGTCGCCCAAGCCGAGGATCAGCGGCGAGCCCTTGCGGGCGGCGACCATTTCGCCCGGGAGATCGACGCACATGGTCACGATCCCGTAGGTGCCTTCGGCGTGGAGCAGGGTCTTTCGAACGCTGGCGAAGAAGCGGTTCTCGCCCACGACCTCGGGCTCCTTGGCGTAGTGGTAGGCAATCAGATTGCAGAGGACCTCGGTGTCGGTCTCGGAGGAGAAGGTGTAACCCTTCGAAACCAGAAACTTCTTCATCGAAGAGTAGTTCTCGATCACGCCGTTGTGGATGAGGGCGATTTTTCCGTCGCTGCTCACATGGGGGTGGGCGTTTGCATCCGTCACGCCGCCATGGGTTGCCCACCGGGTGTGGCCGATTCCGAAGGTGCCGTTGAGGTTGAACTTAGCCACTTCGCGTTCCAAGTTCGCCACTCGGCCCGTCTTCTTGACGAGGCTAAACGCCCCGCCTTGGAGGATCGCGACACCTGTGGAATCATAGCCCCGGTATTCTAGGCGCTTAAGGCCTTCTAGAATAAACGGGGATGCTTTTTGTTTTCCAACGTAGCCGACGATTCCGCACATAGATTTGATTATTGAATTGCGACTCTGTTTGGGCGCCGAATTCTCGCAAGCGTTTCCCAAAAATCACTTTGAACTATGACCGAACGACGTAAACAAACCTTGGCTGTGGTCATGGGTGGAGGCCGGGGCACCCGGTTGTCGCCGCTTACGCTGGAGCGTTGCAAACCCGCGGTGCCGTTGGCCGGCAAGTACCGGCTCGTCGATATCCCGATCTCCAACTGCATTAATTCCGAGATCAACCGCATCTTTTTGCTCACTCAGTTTCAAACGGCGTCGCTGCATCGCCACGTGCAAGGCACCTACCATTTTGATCCGTTCGGCGGTGGCTTCGTTGACATCATGTCGGCCGAGCAGACCGAAAAAAGCGTGGATTGGTATCAAGGCACCGCCGATGCGGTGCGGCGAAATCTCGTCCATTTCCGCTCCTTTGAGCACGATCTCGTTTTGATTCTGTCGGGGGACCAACTTTACCGGATGGATTTCCGCGAGATCATCGATCAACACGTCAAAACGAAGGCTGACGTGACCATTGCCGTGATTCCGTTTCCGGTCAGCAAGGTCGAAGGTTTGGGGCTCACCCAAGTCAACGACGACCTCACGATTCAACGTTTTGTTGAGAAGCCCAAAGACCCGGCGGTGATCGCCAGTCTGACCCTCAGCCCGGCTCTGGAGAAATCACTGAAAACTCCTTCGGCTGAGCCGCGCTGCCTGGCTTCGATGGGTATCTACGTGTTCAACCGTGAAGCGTTGGCCGAGGCGCTCGACAATCCGATGACCGACTTTGGTAAGGAAGTGATCCCCAGCTTGCTTGGGCGGAAGAAACTCTGCGCCCATATTTTTGAAGGTTATTGGGAAGACATTGGCACGGTCAGGGCCTTCTTTGAGGCCAACCTGGCGCTCGCACAGCCCTTGCCGCAGTTTAATTTCTTCGATCCTTCGGCCCCGATTTACACTCAGGACCGCTACTTGCCGGCGTCGAAGCTGAACAACTGCCGCATCGATCACGCCGTCATTGGCGACGGGTCGATTCTCGCGGACTCCGTGATCAAGCGTTGCGTGTTTGGCATCCGGTCGTTCGTCGGCGAAGGGTGCGTCCTGGAAGACTCGATTGTGATGGGATCGGATATTTACGAGACCGAGGCGCAATTGGCCGTCAACACCGCCAAAGGTCGGCCGCATCTTGGTCTCGGTAAGAACTGCCGCATCAAGGGTGCGATTATCGACAAGAATGCCCGAATCGGTGATGGCTGCGTGCTGGATGCCACCGGTAAGCGGGACGGCAACTATGTCGGTGGATCGGTCGTGATTCGCGACGGCGTGCTGGTCGTGCCGAAGGGCATCGCTTTGCCTCCGGGCACGGTGGTTTAGCTTCAGGGCCGCCCCGACGAACGCAGAGGTAATCCGAGATTTTAAGGGGCTAGTTTGCCCACCTCCTCGGGCGGGATGGCGGCCATGTCGGCTGTCTACCTCGGGAAAATGGGGTCTAAAACCGCGAGGGGAACGTGGCATCTTGACGTGCGCCGTAGTGCTAACGGGGCCCAGGCCCTTGACGACTTTGATAGGGTTCTCGTTCGACACCGCCGCACGACCCGTGCTGGCTGTCCTTTCCGCTCATGCAATCTCCCGTTCTTACGACCATCGCGATCACCGGTTTTTCGGTGGCATTTTTCCACGCGGCGATTCCCACGCACTGGTTGCCGTTTGTGCTCGTGTCGCGTGCGCGAGGCTGGAGCCGCGCGAAGACGCTGGCGGTGACGGTCTTTGCCGGAATGGGCCATGTGGCGCTGACGAGTTTGCTGGGCTTGGCGATCGCGTGGTTCGGCTTCCAGCTCGATGAACATGCCGGTGAGCTGTTCACTTGGATCGTAGGAGGACTGTTGATCGCTATCGGAGCCTACTATTTCTGGCAACAAGTGCGGGGGGGCGGCGTGCGGCACCATCACTTTATCGGCGGCCAACATCGGCCGAGCGCGACGTGCGGTCATGATCATCCGGAGGCCAACAGTCATTGGGACACCGAGTTGAAGGAGAGCCCGTTGGCGTCACGCAAGTCGGGCGATTGGGCTGCGATCAGCGGCTTGTTTGTGATGCTGACGCTCTCGCCCTGCGAAGGATTCCTGCCGGTTTATCTTTCGGGGGTGCAGTTTGGTTGGACTGGATTTTTTGTACTCAGCGGGATTCTGGCGGTCGCGACCTTGTGCGGGATGTTGCTCTTCACCTGGCTGACCTTGTTGGGCTTCGAGCGGTTCTCCGTGAAACAATTCGAACGCTACGAAGCCGCTTTACTCGGGGTTATATTCACCGTGCTCGGCGTGTTGATGCTCGTTTTGAAGCACGAGCATTGAGCCGGGCGGTTACTTTTTCTTGGCTGCCGGCAGGCTGAATTTGATCATCGGTTCGGCGGTGGCAGCGGAGCTTTTTTCCGCGGTCGTGAGGGGCGCGGCGCTTACGTTCGAAGCGGATGAAGTGTGGGCGGTCGTCGCGACCGACCGGGAAAAGGGCGGGGAACCGGCCGGCAGAGCGGCAAAGCCTTTTTCGATGAGGTCGGCGGTCCTGAGGTCGCGGGTCCGGCCCTTGTCGACTTCGCCGTTTTTTCCGAAGGAACCCATAATGACGACAATCACCCGCCGGCCGTCGCGCTGGGCGGTCGCACTCAGGCAGTAGCCGGCGCCGGCGGTGTAGCCGGTTTTTAGCCCGTCGACGCCTTCAACTTTTCCGAGGAGTTTGTTGTGATTCTCCATGCGCTGGGCGCCGTTGGGTCGGCTGGTCCCAAATTCGCGGACGCGAGCGGAGGTGTAAGTGAGGATATCGGTTTCTCGGAGGAGGTGGCGGCAGAGGACGGCAAAGTCCCGCGGTGAGGCGAGATCGCCTTCGGCGAGGCGGCGACTGGTGGGCGGCAATCCGTGCGGCGAGCGGAAAGTGGTGTTGTGCATGCCGAGTGCGCGGGCTTTGGCGTTCATCAGCTCGACGAAGGCCTGGGTGGAGCCGGCGGCGGCGATGGCCAGCGCGTGAGCGGCGTCGTTGGCCGATTGAATCATAAGGGCATAAGCCAGCTCCTCGACCGTAAAGACCTCCTTTTCCTTGAGGTAAACTTGAGTGCCGCCGATGCGGGAATCGGCCGCCGACACCGTTACCGGAGTGCCGAGGGTGAGGGCGCCGGCGGCGAGTTTGTCGTGGAGCACGGCGTAGGTCATGAGCTTGGTCATGCTCGCGGGCGGCGTGACGACGTCTGGGTTGCTCTCGAAAAGCACTGCGCCGGTGGCGGCGTCGGTGACGATGGCCCCTTTGTAGGTGCCGAGGTCGCTGGCGTCGGGGCGCGTGGGCTTGCTGCGAGTGGAGGCAGTGAGCGGGACGAACAGCGCGAGAAATAAAAACGCGAAACGCGGGAGAATCATCCTTCGAAGCGAGAAAGATTCTCCGGTCGGCGCGAGCGAAAAGGAGTCCCTGTTGCGGAAGAGTTAGGGAGCGAACGGGGCGCCGCCATGGACTTTGTCGCCGTCGCGTTGCCAGCGGTAGATCAGGGGACCGCGGGCGCGATCGAGCTGTTTGTAAAGCGCGGGGTCGGAGCGCTTCATAAGCTCCAACTCGGTGAGGCCTTGGGCGTCGCAGTTGAGGAACCGGGCGTAGGGTTTAAAGTGTTCAGGTCGGCCGATGATTCGGGAAAGGTCGGCCGGAGCGGAAACCGCGGGCGGACGATCGAGCGCGAAGAAGGCGTAGGGCAAGCTGCGCAAATCGATGCCGGCGCGTTGGCCGAATTTTACCCAATCGGGCGTGGCGAAAATTTCGGAGGGCGGAGCGGCGAAGAAGTGGCACCAATCGCGCGTGTGCTCGGGCAGAAACATGCCGCAAGGGCCGGTATGAGTGCAGGGTGCGATTGTGGTAAAGGAGGCGCGGAATGTCTCCCGGATGCTGCCAAGTTGGCGGCTGACTTCGTGGGTGCCGGGCTCGACCCAGATGACGGCGGCGGCACGGGCGACGAGCGCGTCCAGCTCGGCCCGAGCGTTGGGATTGAGTTCATTGAGCACGTGGCTGACGATGAGCAGCCCGACGGCGCCATCGGGTGGAATCGTGCCAGAGACGTTGAGCGCAGGGAACTGGCGACGGGCGGCTTCGGCGGCGAAGTCGATGGCGAGAGGCGAGTGATCCCAAACGTGGAGGGAGTCGAAGTTTTCCGCACCGAAGTGGGCGAGAACGCGACGACCGGCGACGCCGCTGCCGCAGCCCCAGTCAAGCACTGTGCGCGTTGCCGGGCGCCAGCCACGGAGGCGGAGTTCGGCAAGGACGGCGTCCCACTTCCAACCGATGCGGGCGCCATAGGTAAAGTCGTAGCTGGCGAGAGCGGAGCGCGTTTGCCAGTAGGGGCCGGCGGCGGCGGTACCGGAAAGGAAACCGGTGCGGAGGCGGTCGAGGGCAGGCCAGTCAAGTTCGGTCCAGGTCATGATTTGCAACGGAGAGTTACCACCAACGAAATCCGCCGGTCGGTTGGGCGCTTTCGATAGTCACGCGGCGCGGGGCGGAATCCCCGGGCGAAAGGATCTCCAGTGTGAGGCGTGTGCCGGGAGGCCGGTCGATGAGCACCGAACCCAGCTCGCTGCGCCGGCCGACACCTTGGGCGAACGTTCGGACAGCCCGATCATCGAGCGAGAGAATTTCGTCACCGGCTTTCACGCCGGCTCTTTCGGTCAAAGAATCGGCCGGGATTTCGGTCACCATAATACTGGCGATCCGGTCATTGTTTGAGTCGGCGATGACCTTCAGGCTGATTGGAAAACTGGTGATCGGGTCGGCTCTGACCCGGAACGGCGCGACGGCGACGGCCCCGGCGGCGACCGGTTTGGCGGCGACCAGTGAGGCAAACGCGGAGGGTAGGGCGGTGAGTTCCTCGCGAATGATCTGCAAGATTCCCCATCGCTCCGCGCCGGTGGCGAACGCGAAAATTTCACACCGGTAGACTCCGTCGGTCGCCCCGACTTCGAAGCGGGTGAGTTGTCCTGAGTAGCCAAGACGCTCGGCGGCGTGTGTCTCCAGAGCGGTGATGGGCGCCGAAAGAACGATGGCGATGACTTGGTCGACCAACGCCGGCAGCGGCCCGGGATCTGAATCGGAGGCGGATCGATTGAAAATGAGCGCACGGGCCGGGGCGGCCGCGCGAGGCGTGAGCACAGCGACGAGTTTAAGACCGTCGTCGAAGGTGCGCTCACGGGGGAGCAGGCGCCATGGGCCGTCGGGATTTTCGAGCGCGAGGGGAAGCGGCGGGTGGTCTCCTCGGCCAACTGCGCTGAACAAAACGAGCAGGATAAGTCGAAGTAGAGGCGTCTGAATCGACACGTGGAAAAGGCAAAACGAGGGCGTGGGGTGACTCAACCTCGTTTGCGCGTCGGGCGTTTTCGCCGGTTCAGAGCGCAAAACCGAGATGGGTGGCCAGGCGTTGGTGCCTGACACCGTAGAAGCGGGCGAAGTCGCGGATCCGCTCGGCGATGGGGTCGTCGGACGCGGCGGCAGGACGGGTGCGTTGGGCGACGATGAGGAGATTTTTGGCGGTGTGCTCGGTGGAGATGAATTCGAAAACTTTTGTTTTGTAGCCGGCCCACTCGAGGAGCAGGGCGCGGAGAGCATCGGTCACGAACTCGGCCTGACGTTCTTGAAAGATTCCGTGGCGAAGAGCGTCGGCGAGCACGGGCGGAGCGACCAGTTGGGGACGAATTTCCTTTTGGCAGCAGGGGGAAACGATCAGCAAGCGGGCCCCGGCGTTCAGGCCGAAAGCGAGCGCGTCATCGGTGGCGGTATCACAGGCGTGTAGGGCGATGAGCACGTGGGTTGATTCCTTGATCTCTGTTTTTTCATTTTCGATCGAAGGCGCGGGAATCGGACCGGCCGTAAAAATGAGGTTGGTGACGCCGGTTTCCCGGGCGACTCGGTTGCAGAGATCGACGAGTTCGGTCCGGACTTCGCGGCCGGAGACAGTCGCACGTGAACCGAGCAGTGTGGCCACCGCAAAGGTGAGATAGCCTTTGCCGGAACCCATGTCGGCGATGCGGAGCGGCGTTTCAGACTGACCAAAGGTCTCGGCGACCAACGGCTCGATCAGCTCGGCGAACTTCTGGATTTGGCGAAACTTGGCGGCCTGTTCAGCCCGGGGTTGGCCCTGGTCGTTGGTGACGCCGAGTGCGCGTAGCCAAGGAGTGTTGGCCGCGATCGGGTAGTGCTTGGTGTGATCATGGGAGCCAGAAACGGGCGCAGAGGTGGGCGCAGTGGTTTTCGAACGGACGCGTGCGGAGCCGTCGGGTTTTGTTTCGAGCTGGATCGCGTGGGTGGCGGTAAAGAGGTGGGCGTCGAGAAATTCGCGGCCGAGAAGATAGGTGACGAGGTTGAGTCCTTCGGCCGGAACCAAGTTTTTGGTGATGTCGCGTTGGGCGTGTCGCCAGACAAAGGTAAGATGCGGACCGGTTTTGAGGGCGACCGGACGGATGAAGATATTCTGCAGGGTGGGATCCGCGGGCGGCGAGGCGGGTTTTCCGAGGGTGAGTTTGATGAGCGTTCCCTCGGTCAGGGCGGCGGACAGCAGCTCAAAAAAGCGGGCGCGAGCAGGAATGATGGGCATCACGCAACGCTGCGGACTGCGGGGCGGCTTGGCCATCTAAAGCAAAGGCGATCGAACGTTACCCCGCGAGTTGGCCTGCGGACTTGCGCCGGGGGTTTTTCCGGAGTCGGCGACACCGAAGGAAGGCTCGGTGAGGGGTTAAGAAACGCGCTCGGCGTTCGAGCTTACAGTTTGGCGAGGGCGTCGGCGGCGGGTTTCAAATTTGGGTCGAGTTTCAATGCGGCCTCGAAGGAGGTGCGGGCCGCGGCTTTGTCGCCCTTTTTTTCCAAGATGACGCCGATGCGAAAATGGGTGCCGGCGTGACCGGGTTGATTGGGTGGCGGGGTCAGTTGGAGGCAGCGACGCAGGGTTTCGAGACCACGGTCGAGGTTGACCCCGGTCGTCGAGGCGATTCGGCCGATTTGATACAGGGCGAGGTAGTTGTCGGGTTTTTCCTTAAGAGCGGCCTCACACAGCTCGGTCGCTTCGGAGAATTTTTTTTCGCCGGACTTGAGTGAAATCAGCGCGCTCAGGCCGCGCGCCGGGTCGCGCTTTCGGATCTCCTCGGCCTGTGCGTAGGCCTTGCTGCTGCTGCCGCCGGCGATCCAGGGGGCTTGGGCGAAATACTGCATGAGACCTTCGCGGGCTTCGAGATAGTCGGGGTTGAGTTCGATGGCGCGGATCATGGCCTCGCGGCCCCGGGTGGCGGCGGAGAGCGAGCGGGTTTTGCCGGCGAGTTGGAGGGAGCTGCCACCGAAATCGCCCAGATAAGTGGCATTGGTGGGCTCGAGTTCGGCGGCTTTGGCCAGCCAAGGCACAGCGTCGTCGAGGGCGGTGGTGTCGCCGCGTCGGCGGATGGTCATGCCGTAGTAGTAGGCTGCGGCCGCGTTCTTTGGCTCGGCAGCGGTGATTTTTTCAAGGGCGAGCCGGGCCTCGGGGTATTTTTTCGCTGCGTACAACGCGATTGCTTCGCTGAGCGAGGCCGCTCGGGCGGCTGAAACGACGAGGCTGAAAACCAGCGCAAATCTGAGCAAGGCAGAGCAAAAGGAACGCGAGTGCATCGGCTCTCTACGACTGCGGAGGAGCGGAAAAGTTTCAAGCCCGCGGTGAAGTGCGCGGGACGAAGGAAGCGCCGGCCAAGGCCGAGGCTACTCGTAGCGGAGGGCGTCGATCGGGTCGAGTTGAGCGGCTTTGTAGGCGGGGTAGAAGCCAGAGATAATCCCCACGAACGCGCTGCCTACGACCGAGATCACAATCCACATCGTGGGCACTACCACCGGCCAGCCGTTGTAGGCCGAGAGAAGTTGAGAGCCTCCGATTCCTATGCCGACGCCGATGAGGCCGCCGAGCGAGCTCAGGAGAATCGCTTCGATCAGAAACTGCGTGAGGACGTCTCGGCCATGGGCACCGATGGCGAGGCGGATGCCGATTTCGCGGGTGCGCTCGGTGACGGAAACAAGCATGATGTTCATGATGCCTATGCCTCCGACGATGAGGGAGACTCCGGCGATGCCCGCGAGCAATCCCGTCATGGTTTTCGCCGTAGCGGTGGCGGCGGTCGCGAGTTCTTCTTGGGTGCGGACGGCGAAGTCGGGTTCGCGACCGCGGCGGCGTTGAGTGAGGAGGTCTTCGACGGCGAGCTTAACGCTCGCGATGTTTTCAGGGAGATCGGCCTGGATGCGGATCATGCTGATATTAGTGCGGCGGGAGACTCGCTTCATGTGCGAGGTGTAGGGGATGAGGACGACATCGTCTTCATCGGAGCCAAAGATACTGAATCCCTTGGGCGTCATGACGCCGAGGATGCGGAAGGGGAGATTACGAATTCGGAGCGTTTGGCCGACGGGGTCTTCGTTGGGGAAAACTTGGTCGGCAACGGTTTTTCCGATGACGCAGACCTTGGCGAGGGACTTGACGTCTTGATCGGTAAACATGGACCCGGAGGCCATCGGCCAGTTGCGGACGTAGCCGTAATCGGGCCCGACGCCGTTGACGTTGGTGTTCCAATTGAGACCGTTGGCGAGGATTTGGTTACGGTCGCGAATCTCGGGGCTGAGGCCGTCGATATCCTTCACATCGGCGAGAATGGCATCGGCGTCCTCCGGGGTGAGGGAAGTGGAGCTGCCCCAGCCGCCGCGGCTGCCGCCGCTTGAAGAGCTGCCGGGCATGACGGTGATGAGGTTCTGGCCGAGGGAGGCAACTTGGGCCTCAACCTGGGCCTTGGCGCCGTTGCCGATGCTGACCATGGTGATGACGGCGGCGACACCGATGATCATGCCGAGGGCGGTGAGCATGGACCGCATGGTATTGCGCCGGAGGGCGCGGAGGGCGACGCGGAGAGTGTTGGTAAAGCGCATGGCGGAGTCGTCTCAGGCGGCGGGGTTAGCGGTGAGTTTGGCGGCGGTCTCGGCGGCTTGGATGCGTTGCATCTCGGCGGCGGCGATGGAGCGGTCCTCGACGGGAGCGTCGCGGACGACGACGCCATCGCGGAGGATGAGGTTGCGCTTGCAGTAGCGGGCAACGTCGAGCTCGTGGGTGACCATCACAATCGTGATGCCCTGGTCATTGAGTTTCTGAAAGACACCCATGACCTCGATGGACGTTTTCGAGTCGAGGTTGCCGGTGGGTTCGTCGGCGAGGAGGACTTGGGGCTGATTGACGAGACCGCGGGCGATGGCGACGCGTTGCTGTTGGCCACCGGAGAGCTGGTTGGGCATGTGGTCGGCGCGGTTGGCGAGACCGACGATCTCAAGGCAGTGCATGGCGCGCTCGCGAATCTCGTCGGCAGAGGCTTTGCGGTGGCGACCGTAGAGCATGGGAAGCTCGACGTTCTCGAGCGCGGTGGTGCGGGCGAGGAGATTGAACCCTTGGAAGACGAAGCCGAGCTTCTGGTTGCGCAGATCGGCGAGCTCGTTGCGGTCGAGTTTGTCGATATCGATCCCGTCGAGAAGGTAGGAGCCCTTGGTCTGCCGATCGAGGCAGCCGAGCATATTCATCAGGGTGGATTTGCCGGAGCCGCTGGCACCCATCAAGGCGATGAACTCGCCGCGCTGGATATCGAGGCTGACGCCACGGACGGCGTGGACGGGAACTTCCCCGGACTCGTAGATTTTGTGGATGTCCTTGATTTGGACGACAGGGGGCATGAGCGAGAATCGGGGGTCGAATTTCGGAGCGTTGAGCGCGTTGGCGGTGGATTAGCGGCCACCGCGCGAGCTACCGGGGCTGCTGCCGCCGAAAGTGCTGCGGCCGCTGAAGGGATTAGCGGCGCCTCCTTGGGCGCCGGGGGCCCCTGGGGCGGCAGTTGCCCCGGGCATAATGACGGCGGTGATCACGTCGTCGCCTTCGGTGAGGCCTTCGAGGACTTCGGTGGTGAAACCGTCGGAGACGCCGAGCTTCACCGAGATCGCCTGAAGTTTTTTATCTTTATCCGCAGCATTCGGATCGACGAATTTATAGAGCGTGCGCTGCACAACGGTGTTGTTGAAGCCTTGGTCACCGCTAGAGCTGGGGCCTCCGCCGCTACGGCGGCCGCCGCCGAAATCGCCACCGCCCTTGGAGCCTTTGGGACGGCCGCCAGGGGTGGCGAAGCGGGCGGCAATAAGTTCGGGATCCAGGCCCTTGGCCTTGGCGAGGACCTTGGCCTTGGCGATTTGGTCGGGAGAGGCAGGGGTGCCGCGCTCGAAGCCGATCTCGCGCATGATGGCCATCGTGGCCGCCATGCGTTCGTCGTCGGTCATATTGGTCGCGGCGCCGGACGGAGAGGCCGTTTTCTCGGTAGATTTGGGGGCGGCTGGGCTTGCGGGGGTGGCGGCGAGGACCTCGGCGGGGATGCGAACGCGGAGGGCACCGTTGGCGACCCGGAGGACGCCGCTGCGTTGTTGAACGATGATGGAAACGTTGGCTGTCATGCCGGGCTTGAGCCGGCCGTCCTCATTGGCGACGTCGATGATCGTGGCGTAGGAGACGACGCTCTGACTGATACTGGCGGCGTTGCGCACCATCCGGACCTTGCCGGTGAAGGTGCGGCTGGGGAAGGCGTCGACGGTGAACTTGACGTCTTGGCCTTCCGCGATGGTGCCGATATCGGCCTCGGCGACGGCGGCGTTGATCTGCATGCGCGTGAGGTCGTTCACGAGGGTAAAGAGCACCGGGGCGTTCATGCTGGCGTTTACGGTGCGGCCCTTGTCGGTTTTGCGGTCGAGGACCATGCCGTCGATGGGCGAGACGATCGTGCAGCGCGAGAGGTCGAGCTTGGCGTTTTCGACCGCGGCCGTGCGGGTGAGCATGGTGGCGTTGGACTGCGCGAGTTGGGCCTCGGAATTGTCGAGCTCCGACTGGGAGACGAGGTTCTTCTCTCTGAGGCCGCGAACGCGCTCGGTGTTGAGCCCGAGCAAGCGGTTATTCGCTTTGGCCGATTCGTAGTCGGCTTCGGCCTGTTTGAGGCGCTGGGTCGGGGTGGCTTCGTCGATGCGGGCGAGGAGGTCGCCGGCTTTCACCTTGGAGTTAAAGTCGACAAAGACCTCCTTGATTTGACCGGAAACTTGCGCGCCCACATCGACGGTGACCACGGGCTGAAGATCGCCGGTTGCGGTGACGGATTGGGTGATATCTCCGCGGGCTGCTTTGGTTGTCTGGAACTCGGGTGCCTTGTCGGTTTTTACCTCATAAAAGCGCCAAGTTAATCCGCCGCCGACCGCGAGGATAAGGATCAAAATGATGAGACCGCCGTAGCTTTTGGATTTGGCCATGATGAAAGGAGGGAAAGGGGGAATGAGTGACGTTGGAAAATATAATCTGGCTGGGTTATGCCGTTTGCGGGAGTAGACCAAACAGGTCCGGCGGTCCGGTAGCGCAAAGACGCGACGAAGGCCAATAGGTAACAAAGATTTTGGGTAATCGAGCGGACGGACTGTTTAGCCGGTCTTTACGGTCGAACGGGAAAAAGCGCGGGCGAGTTCCGCGGCGACATTGGGCGGGACGAAATGACTGATATCGCCGCCAAATTTCGCGACCTGCTTTACGAGGGTCGAGCTAGTGTAGCTGAACTGCTCGTTGGGCATGACGAAGATCGTCTCGATTTTGGGCTGAAGGTGGCGGTTCATCAGCGCCATGTTGAATTCGAACTCAAAGTCGGAAAGCGCGCGGAGACCTCGGATGATCGCGTCGGCTTTTTGTGCGAGGGCAAAGTCCACGAGCAGACCGCCGAAGGTGGTGGCCGTGACGTTGGGGAACGGGGCGAGATTGGGCGCGAGCATCGCCAATCGCTCTTCCGCGGTGAAGAGCGGGCCTTTGCCGGCGTTGTGGGCGACGGCGACAGTGACGCGGTCGAAGAGTTTTGCGGCCCGGGCAAGGACGTCGAGATGTCCGTAGGTGATGGGGTCGAACGTACCGGGATAGATGCAATGGCGCATGGCGGGAGGTGTCGTGAAACGAAAGTCAGGTCCGGGAGATTGGCGATGATGTTTTCGCCGGTGGACGGTTCGAATAAGCGCAAAGCCATAACAAAAAACACGCGAATGGGTCCGGGATTGATTTCGGGCAAGGCGCGTGCGTTGGTGGAAGTCCTGTTATTCCGATGCTGACCCTGCCCAACATTCTCACGTTTTCCCGGTTGCCGGCGATGTTTGCGATCGTCGGTTTGATGAACGCGGAGTTTCAATGGGCGGCGACGATTGCATTCTGGCTGTTCATCGCGGCGGCGCTCACGGATTGGTTGGACGGAAAACTCGCGCGCGAGAGCAACACCGTTTCGACGTTTGGCCGCTTCATGGATGCGGTCATCGACAAGGTAATGGTGCTGGGTATCATGATCGCATTCGTCGCGGGGAACGGATATTTTATGGGCTACAAGGTCTCCGGGATGCTGCTGCTGCTGTGCATCCTCGGTCGCGAGTTCATGGTGTCGGGATTGCGAATGGTTGCGGCGACGAAAGGCACGGTGGTGGAGGCGGACGCAGGCGGTAAAGTGAAGACGTTTATCCAACTGAATGCCATCGGCTGGCTGTTGGGCGCGCGGATGCTTGAGCAGGATTTTGCGGATTTGTTTGCCGGCGACGCGCGCTGGCAAGTCACCGGGGTTCATCTGCTCGGGTTGAGTTTGTTTGTGCTGTCGGCGGTCCTGACGGTGACCTCGGGGGTGACGTATTTCCGACGTCACGGACACCTGGTGTTTAAGTGAGCCCTGCTATGGGACTCGCGCATCCAAACTGGCCGCGGGCCCTCCCAACTTGGCTTGTGGTCGGTGCGGCGACCTTGGGTCCGGTTGGTCGTCTGCTGCCGGCGCCCGGGACATGGGGATCGCTGGTCGGAGTGGGCGCGGTGGCGGGGATTTTGCTCGGGTTTAACGAGGGGATGGGCCCGGCGGTCTTGCTTGCGGCCGGTGCGGTGGGCGCCTGGTGGGCGATCGGAATTTGCGGCGAAGCCGAGGTGCGGCTTCGGAAGCAAGATCCGGGTGAGGTGATTTTGGACGAATTCGTCGCGATGCCGTGGTGTTTTCTGGGCTGGCCGGTGTTGGTCGGCGTCTGGCCGGCATGGGTGGTGCTCGCGCTGGGCTTCGGATTTTTTCGCTTCTTCGACATTTTGAAGCCGCTGGGGATCGCCCGGCTGCAGGGCTTGCGAGCGGGTTGGGGCGTGGTGGTGGACGATATCGCGGCGGCGCTGGCGACGTGCGCGGCATTGCACGCGGCGCAACTTATTTGGCAGCTCGTTTGAGCCGGGCCGTTGCGCTAAGGCAGAGCGAGAAGCGACTCGACGGGGACTTTGACGAGGAGACCTTGGCGAAGGACATCGACCGAGAGGACGATGCCGTGGGGATTGCTCGGATCGTCGACGAAGCCCTCAAGACCGAAGAGCGGGCCGCTGATGATTTTGACGCGGCGACCCTTGGTAAAAAGGGGCATCACGCTGACCTCGTAGCCGGACGCGACGATGGCTTTGACGTCGGCGAGCTGGCGAAGAAAGGTTGTTTCGTCGGAGACAACGATGGCGCGGGCGAGCAGATCCTGTTGATAAATACGGCTCTTTTCTTCGAGGGGCACGCAGGCAAAGACATAGCCAGGAAACAGGGGTTTGGTGAATTTCTTGGTCTGCTGCGCGTAGTGGCGGACACTCGTGATGAGCGGCAGGTAGTGGTCGAACCGCTCGGCAGCCATTAGGGCGGCGAATTTTTTTTCGCAACGGGGTTTCGCGTGGCAGACGAACCACGTGAGGGCTTGGGCGGCCCGAGCGGGCGGGATTGCGAGATCGGGAGCGGACGGCACAGGAGGGAATCAGAGCGACTTCAGGCGTTGCAGGGCCTGGACGTAACCGGGAAATCCCTGGCCGCAAATCATCGCGCGGCAGGCGCCGGCGGTCATCGAAGTGTGACGGAATTTTTCGCGCTTTTTGATGTCGGAGATGTGGACCTCGATCGCGGGTTTGTCGGAAGCGGCGAGCGCATCCCGCAGGGCGATGCTGGTGTGAGAGTAGGCGCCAAAATTGACGATGAAGGCGTCGATACCGCGGTCGGTGAGGGCGTGGATTTTATCGACCAGCGCGCCCTCGTGGGCCGACTGGAAAAACGTGGGCGTGAACCCCAGTTTCTTTGCCTCGGTACGGATGAGCTTCTCGAGGTCTTTGAGCGTGGCTGAACCGTAAATCTCGGGCTGGCGCTTGCCGAGGCGGTCGAGGTTGGGGCCGTGGAGGATAGCGATGCGTTTCATCGGAGAGGTGGAGCGATCATCACGAAACACACGAAAACCGCGAAAGGGGAAGACCAAGTTTAGCAGGGCGCGGGACTAAAGCGGATTTTCCGTGGCGATGAATTCCCACGGGAGATTGAACTTGGCGGCGAGTTCGGCGGCGAGGGCGCGGACGGCGTGGACCTCGGTGGCGTAGTGGCCGCAGAGGTAGAGGTTGAGTTTTTGCTCTTGGGCAAAGTTGAAGTGTTCTTCGCGCAGTTCGCCGGTGACGAGCGTGTCGCAGCCGGCCGAAGCCAAAGAGGCGAGGGCGCTGTTGCCGCTGCCGCTGCAAAAGGCGACCTCAGCGGGCGAAGCGGAGCCGAATTCGATGGCGGTCACGCGCGCGTAAAGTGATTCGAGTTTGGCTCGGAGCGCAGCGCGGGGTGAGGATTGGGCGGCGATGGCACCGATGGGGCCGCCCTCGTTGGGGAGCCAAGTGCGGGTGACGGTCAGGCCGAGCTGGCGGGCCAGAAGGGCGTTGTTGCCGAGCTCGGGATGGGCATCGAGGGGAAGGTGGCTGGAGTAGAGCGCGCAATCGGCGCGGAAGAGCGTGGCCACGCGATCGTAAACCGGCCCGGTGAGCGGGCGGGGCATGTCCCAATACATGCCATGGTGAACAATGAGGAAATCGACGCCAGCGGCGGCGGCTTTTTGAAACGGAACGACGCCCGCGTCGACGGCGGCACCGATTTTGGTGGCGCGGCCAGAGTTGGCGACTTGGAGGCCGTTGAAGGCGGAGGGAGCGTCCTTGAAGGCGGTGCGGTTGGTCCGCTGATCGCAGTAGGTGA
>JBIKWB010000069.1:0-4527 GCA_044356555.1 Opitutaceae bacterium
CGCAGGTGCGGGCGCGCTCGCCGGTGAGGCGCGGGAGCGGGAGACCGGTCTCGAGATTTGCGCGCGTGAGGAGAGCGTCGCCGAGGGCTTCGATCTCGGCGGCGATGGTGTCGAGGAGTTGGGCGCGTTTCTCAGCGGAGACGGCGCGGAAGATTTCGAAGGCGGCGGCGGCGGCGTTGAGCGCGGAGTTGACCTCGGTAAGAGAGGCCTCGTGGAAATCGGGTGCGAGGTTTTCGCCGGTGGTGGGATTGACGGTGTGGAAGACGGTGCCGCCGGTGGCACCGGTTTGGCCGGCGAGAAGGCTGAGGCCGAGGAGAGAGGAGGACATGGAAGAGTTAGAGAAGAGGAGAGGGAGAGAAGGAGAGGCGGAGAGGGAAGACTAGGCGATGGAGTTGATGAGGGTGCCGATGGGCGCGATGGTGATGCGGACCTCGTCGCCGGAGTGCAGGGTGAAATTGTCGGGCGGGACGACGCCGGTGCCGGTCATGAGATAACAACCTTGTGGGAACGTGTTGTCGCGAAAGAGGAATTCCGCGAGCGAGACGAAGGTGCGCTTGATCTGGCTGATCGTCGTCGCGCCGGAGAAAACGGCGGCGCCGGCGCGGCGGATCTCGATGGAAATTTCGGTGGTGGGCGGGAGCGGTTCGTCGGTGACGAGGAGCGCGGGGCCGAGAGCGGCGGAGCGGTCGTAGACTTTGGCCTGCGGGAGGTAGAGGGGGTTTTCGCCCTCGATGTCGCGCGAACTCATGTCGTTGCCGATGGTGTAACCGAAGATTTTTCCAGCGGAGTTGATCGCGAGGGTGAGCTCGGGCTCGGGGACGTTCCATATGGAATCGGCGCGGATGCGGACGGGTGTGCCGGGGGCGGCGACGCGGTGCGGCGTGGATTTGAAAAAGATTTCGGGGCGGTCGGCGTGGTAGACGCGGTCGTAGAACGTGCCGCCGCCGGAGTCTTTGGATTCTTCTTTGCGGGCCGTCATGCTGCGGAAATACGTGACGCCGGCGGCCCAGACTTCCTGGGATTGCAGCGGCGCGCGCGGGTGCGCGGGCAACGTGGCCGTGGGCGCGGCGGCGATCAGCGAGCGCAGGAGGGCGGCGGGATCGGCGGCGACAAAGAGCGCGTCGAGCGTGAGATCAAGGCGGACGGTGCGGCCGGCGGAGACGGCGACGAGGTGATCGGAGGCGGCGTGGAGGAGAATCATGGTGAAGGGGAGTTGAAGAGAGCCTGAGCAGAGGAATGGGCAAGGCCTTGGGCGAGGAGTTCTTTGATGCGAGGCACGTCGTAAACGCAGCCGCCCCAGCTGCCGCCGCTCACGCTCTGGAGCGCGGCCCAGAGATCAGTGTCGGCGGGCACGGCGGGATTGGGCGCGAGTTTTTCGCTCACGGGGCGCGCGGCGAGCTCGGCGGCGGCGAGTTCGGGTGTGGCGTGCGCGCCGATGTAGTTGACCGAGCCCTCGAGTTTGCGGGTGTCGATGCGCACGCGGAGAACGTCGCCGTCGCGGAGTTTGCCGAGGGGGCCGCCGGCGGCGGACTCAGGACTCATGTGGCCGATACATGGGCCCGTGGAGACGCCGGAGAAACGACCGTCGGTGAGGAGGACGACGCCTTTGGCCTTGGGCAGGTACTTAAGCGCCGAGGTGACTTGATAAGTCTCGGGCATCCCGGCAGCGGGACCGAGCCCGATCAGGACGACGATCTCGCCTTGGCGCAGCGCATCGGCGCCGCGGGATTTGATCGCGACCATCGCGGCGGCTTCGGAGCCGAAAACGCGGGCGGGGCCTTCGTGGGCAAAAACGCCGTCGGCGTCGAGGAGCGTGGGGTCGATGGCGGTGCTCTTCACGAGCGCGCCCTCGGGGGCGAGATTGCCGCGGAGGAACGAAACGGTGCTGGTCATGCCGATGGCGCGGGCGCGGGCCGGCGCGAGGATGACGCGGTCGGGATCGACGCGGTCGAGTTCGCGGAGTTTCTCGCGGAGGCGGGCGCGGCGCTCAGATTTTTCCCACCACGCGAGATTCTCGCCGAGCGATTGGCCGGTGACGGTGAGCGCGTCGAGTTTCAGCAGGCCGAGGTCGCGCAGGTGGAGCATCATTTCCGGGACGCCGCCGGCAAGGAAGACCTGCACGGTGGCGAAGTGTGTCGGGCCGTTGGGGAGGACGTCGACGAGGCGGGGGACGAGGGCGTTGATGCGCGTCCAATCGTCGACGGTGGGGCGGCGCAGGCCGGCGGCGTGGGCGATGGCCGGGACGTGGACGACGAGGTTGGTCGAGCCGCCGACGGCGGCGTGGGCAACCATGGCGTTGTGCAATGAATCCTCCGTGAGAATCGAGGCGAGGGTGAGGCCCTTTTGCTCCATGGCCATGACGGCGAGAGCGGAGCGGCGGGCCATGTCGCGCCAGATCGGGGCGCCGGAGGGACTGAGCGCGGAGTGGGGGAGCGACATGCCGAGGGCCTCGCCGACGACTTGGGACGTCGCGGCCGTGCCCATAAATTGGCAACCGCCGCCGGGGGAACCGCAGGCGCGGCAGCCCATCTCGGCGGCGTAATCGAGCGTGATTTCCTCTTGGGCGAAACGGACGGCGAGGGTCTGGACCTTGGCGGTGTCTTCGCCTTCTTCGGTGCGGAGGGTGGTGCCGCCGGGGACGAGGACGCTCGCGAGGTGCTTCGTGCCGGCGAGGGCCATCATCATCGCGGGAAGACCCTTGTCGCAGGTGGCGACGCCGACCACGCCGCGGCACGTGGGGAGCGACCGGATGAGACGGCGAAAAACGATGGCGGCATCGTTGCGATAAGGCAGGCTGTCGAGCATCGCGGGCGTGCCGTTGGAACGACCGTCGCAGGGATCGCTCACGTAGCCGGCGAACGGAGTCGCGCCGTGGGCGGAAAACGTGCGTGCGGCTTCCTCCATGAGCAGCCCGACTTCCCAGTGGCCGGTGTGATAGCCGAGGGCGACGGGAGTGCCGTCGGTGGCGCGGATGCCGCCTTGGGTGCTGAGAATGAGAAACTCTTTACCGAGCAGTTTGCGCGGGTCCCAGCCCATGCCGGCGTTTTGCGTCATGCCGAAGATGTGCCCGCTGGTGGCGTTGCGCAGCATCTGCGCGGTGAGCGGGAGTTTGCCGGTGGGGCCGGGCGCGGTCGTGCGCAGCGTGTAGATCGCGGGGTCGGCGGAATCGAGGAAAGCAGGGTGCGGCATCTGGCGGAGGGGCGAAGGGCTACAGGCGATTGGCGATCGGATGAAAGAAGCGGCTCGGGATGGAAAACGGTCGGAGGAGAACCGGACAATGGTTGCTGGGGCACGGACCTGAAGAAAAAAACAGCGTCCGGAATCGCGCGGAAGACGAGGGAAAAAACCAAGACGCCGAGCCGGCTGCTCCGGACGTTTTCCGAGCGATCGCCAGTCGGCGGCGGGCACAAAAAAGGGCGGGGTTTTGCGACCCCGCCCCGAGAAAACACAGATCGAAACGGACGGCTCGGAGAGTCGTCCCTACCGGAAAATGACCGCGGCTCAGAGCTCGCGGATGCGCGCGTTGCGGAATTTGTAGGTCTGGCCTTTTTCGCCGTGGTGCTGGAGGCCGATGGGGCCGCTGGCGTCCATGGAATCCTTGATGTCGGTGGTGACGACGCCGTTGACCTCGATTTTGAGACTTTGGCCCTGGCAGGTGATGCGGTAGGTGTTCCAGCCGTCGCGCTTGAACGAGGAGCCGGCGCGGTCGCGGAAGGCTTTCTCGCTGGCGGCGTCGCCCTTGATCGGGCTGGCGAACCACATGCGGCGACCCTCGTCATAGAGGCCGCCGGACCAGAGGCGGACCGGGTCGCCGTCGACCTCGGCTTGATAGCCGGTGACTTTATTGGGCTGAACTTGCGCGCGGAACATCACGCCGCTGTTGGCCTTGCCGGCCGGCAGGAGGATTTCCACCTCGAACACGAAGTCGGAGTAAGACTTCTCGGTGACGAGGAAAAATTTCTTGTCGGCGATGAGGTGGACCTCGTCACCGACGACTTTGGATTCACCCCACGTGTAAGGGTTGCGCCAGCCGTCGAGGTTTTTGCCGTTGAAGAGGGACTTCCACGCCGGCTGGGCGGCGGGAGCGGCGACGAGGGCGGAGCCGAGGAGGGCGAGGGAGACGAGAGAGCGGACGAGGTTTTTCATGGGGGGAACGGAGTGGAGGAAAGGGCGGACGCTGGCAGCGGCAGTCGGGCGAGGCCAAGGAAAATTTCCGATTGAGGGCTCGCTGTTGCGGCCCGAGCGGCCGCGCTCGTGGTCAGACGAATGGGAAAAACTTCGCAGCCACCATCACGGCGAGAAAGCCGACGGTGCCCATGATCGAAAACATCACGGACATCGTGCGCAGGGTTTCGCGCTCGGTGAGGCCGGAGGTTTTCGAGACGACCCAGAAGCCGCTGTCGTTCATCCACGGCACGAGTTTGGAGGCGCAGCCGATCGTGAGCGCGAGGTAGACCGGGTGACAGCCGAGGGTCTCGGGCGTGGCAAACGCGCCGACGATGCCGACGCTCGTGACCATCGCGACGG
>JBIKWB010000007.1:0-171412 GCA_044356555.1 Opitutaceae bacterium
AGGAAAATTGGGCCCCACCGCTGCTCAAGTTTTGGTGGAAAAGTGAGCGGGCGTTTCCACCAAAACCACTCGTGAAAGCGCATTCTCCTCCGAAAAACGGGTTGACCAAAATCGAATCCGCATCGCTTCCGCATGATTTTTTTAACTCCGACTGAAAGTTAGTTGACACGAAACTTTTCATGCGGCCACTTACGCTTTCTTTGCGTTATTTCCCAGCTGCACCCCGTAACCTACGCAGATAATCAACCGAATTTGTTCCGAACGATTATATCGGTATGATTCCTGCAAAACGCGTCTACTTTGTGTTCCCAAATCTAAAATTGAATTCCCGATCCGCTCGTTGATTTAAAAAACTGAACTGTCTCAAACGTAAAAAGTTTTTCACCACAATCCACACACTCATATGATTACAAGCCTACCGCTCGCGTTCCTCCTCAACATGACCACGATGGAGCTCTTCAAACATGGAGGCCCCATCATGTGGCCCATTTTGTTGATTTCGTTGCTTGGTATCACCGTCATCGTCGAGCGCATGCTGTTTATCATTAAAGAAAACGGCCGGCGTGAACCCGAGGTCGTGGAAAAGATGCTTGAGTGCGTTGAAAAGGGAGACGTCGCGGGCGCCTTGGCGTTGGGCAAAAAGAGCAATGATTCTGTCGCTCGGATTCTTGTCTACAGCTTGAACAACAAACAGTATTCGCTTGGTAACGCGTTCGTTCGGGCCTCTGGCCAAGAGCTCTCACGCTATTCGCAGGGCATGGCGACGCTGGACACGGTTATCACCTCCGCTCCCCTTTTGGGTCTTCTCGGCACGGTCACTGGTATGATGAAAACCTTCGGCAGCATGTCGGGCGACATCAGCGCGGCAGCAGGTGCGATCACCGGTGGTGTTGCTGAAGCGCTCATTGCGACCGCAGCCGGGTTGGCCATCGCGATCGCAGGGTTGCTCCCCTACAACTATTTGAACGCGCGCACCGAGCAGGCCAAACAGGAGATATCTGACGCCTCCCACGCCTTGGAGATTTTCTTGAAGAAGTCTGATACCCACGCATCGACGAGCCGTTGATATAGACGGCTAATTTAATAGCAAAGCGATCGCCGAATTTAAAAACCTATCTCAATATGGCTGGAACAAGCTCTGCCTCAAGTGGTGACGGCCCAAAAAAAGCGCGTATTGAGATTATCCCTCTGATCGACGTAGTCTTCTTTTTGTTGGCTACGTTCGTATTGTTCACTCTGTCGCTGAATAAGTCGCAAGGCTTAAACGTGACCTTGCCGCAATCTGAAACCGGTGAGGTTCGGGATCCAAGTGGAACGGCAACCATCACCGTGACCTCAGAGGGAACGATCGCTTGGGACAAGGATCCGGTAACGTTAGACGAGTTTCTCACTCGTCTGAAATCCTTCAAGAATACTCACGCCGACGAAGCGAAAATTTTGATTAACGGAGACGAAAACGCTCCATTTAATCAAGCAATCTACGTTTTTGACGAAGTTCGGAAGTCAGGAATCCAAAAGGTGTTGATCGAAACGCGGGTCAAACCGCCTTCCACCTAACAGTAGCATATCGATCAGTTTTTGGACGCTCTAAACTTTAGCGACTGACCATAGTATGAAAAAAGCTCGTATTGAAATCATTCCACTGATCGACGTTGTGTTCTTTCTTTTGGCGACTTTCGTCCTGTTCACACTGTCGTTAAATAAGATCCAAGCTGTTCCTTTGAATCTTCCGGTGGCCAATCCGAATCCCACCTCGAAGCCTGATGAAGATAGCGTCACTCTACAGGTTTCTGATCAAGGCACATGCTACTGGAACAAAGAACTGATTACAATTCAGGAAATTCGTCCCCGTTTGAATCAATATAAGACCCAAGTGCCTACCCCTCGCGTTCTAATTGCCGGTGACGACAAGGCGCGTTTCGGGACCGCTGTTCTCGCACTGGACGAAGTAAGAAAAGCTGGAATTGAACAAGTCTCCGTAGAAACCGTCGTGCGCGGTACGGGAAAGTAAACTTAACCTCCTCGAAAAATGCGCCGCGACCTCATTATTGGTATATTGGTTTCTTTCGCTCTTCATGGCGGGTTGGCTTGGATCGGTGAATATAAACCCGCGTCCGATGTCAAAAAAGTGGTTGATGATGCTCCCACCATCCAACTGATGGAAATGCCGAAAGTGGAGCCAGACGAACCCGAGCCTGTTGAAACGAACGAGGCCCCCCCAAAACCGGCCGATTTTGCGCCGCCGATGCAGACCGATGTCCCGCAGATTATCACCGACACCTCTTTCGTTCAAAAACTGCAACCTCCACCCCCTGAGGGACTCACTATTAACCGAGGTGCCATTACCATTCCGCAAGGACAAGTAGGCGGCTTGGGCAAAGGTATCGAGGTCTTCGACATTTCGAAACTCGATCAACAGCCAGTAGCTCGGTTTCAAGCCCGGCCTCAGTATCCTTTTGAAATGCGCCGTGCTGGGATAGCCGGCGAGGTACTGGTAGACTTTATCGTAGATTCGAATGGCGATGTTCGAAACGCTTATGCGGTGCGCTCCTCTCAGCGGGAATTTGAAGCTGCTGCCGTGCAAGCGGTTTCGAAGTGGAAGTTTCGGCCAGGTAAAAAGAATGGTCGAAATGTGAACACGCACATGCAGGTCCCGATTGTTTTCACGCTCAACGAAGAATCCTGATAGGAGAATTACACAGTGATTTTTAATTTTTTCCAATTACCTCTTCGCTCTAGAGCCGTTTTCCTTTTGGTGGCTTTACTGACCACGGTCATGCTCCTACCAAGCCGATCCGATGCGGCCCAAGAACAAGGGCCTCCTGGCCTAAATGAAAAAGTGGGCGAAGCCCTTCAGCAAAAGATGAAACCTTTGCTGGATGCCAAGAATTGGGATGGTGCAATGGCGGTCATCGATAGTGTGATGGTTGGTCTTGATCCTAATGGTTACGATACAGCTTTTCTATCTGACATTAAGGCTAAGATTTTCCTCCAGAAGAATGATTACGCTTCCGCCATTGCGCCCATGGAAACGACTCTCCGACTGGCTGACGCGAATAAGAATTTCTTCGATCAGAAAACGATTCTAGATGTGGTCTATTTTCTGGCCCAAATTTATTATCAAGAGGGGACCTCCAGTAAGGATCCAACCGTCCAAAAGAACTATTTCAACAAATCTTCGGCATACATCAAGCGGTGGCTACAGACAACTCCTAAGAAGAATCAGGAAGCATCACTCTTTTACGCATCGATTCTTTATAATCAGGCAGTCGTTAATCCAGATAAGGTTGACCTCGACTTAATTAAACGTGTTCAAACCGAAGTTCAGGAAGGACTGCTTACTTCTTTGAAACCAAAAGAGGGGTTTTATGTTTTGCTACTGGCCTCGCTCCAACAGATTGGCGATCTTGCCGGCTCCGCTGAGGTTCTGGAGCAAATGGTAAAGGTTAAACCTGATAACAGGACATATTGGTTACAGCTCCTCGCTACGTACCTCAACTTGGGTGGCGGAACCGAGAAAGATGAACAGAAGAGCCGGGAGAGCTTCGCCCGTGCTATCAATACGATGGAGAGGGCTCAGGCCTTGGGTCTCATGCAAACACCCAAGGATAATTACAATCTAGTTACGATGTATTACAATGCTGGCCAGTTCGGAAAAGCTACCGATCTCCTCTATTCCGGGCTTAAGTCGGGAGCTATTGAGTCGGATCTGAAAAATTGGCAACTTCTCGCTTACTCCTACCAGCAGATTGGGCGCGACGCCCAGGCTATTGCAGTGTTGAAAGAAGCGGGCACCGCGTTTCCGAGCGGTCAAATAGAGTTCCAGATCGGGCAGATTTATTCCCAGATGGATAATAAGACGGCTGAAGCCTACGCCTACTACTCGAAGGCAGTTGCTAAAGGTGGTTTGGAGAAGCCTCACTCCGCGTACATGTTTCTCGCCTATACCGCTTTTGAACTTGAAAAATTTGATGAGGCGTTAGCCGCTATTAATAAAACCATAGCTTCGCCAGATGGACAAAAGGACGCTCAGGCTCCCCGGCTGAAACAAGCGATCGAAGATGCCGTAAAGGAGCGCGAAGCGTTGAAACCGACAGCCGAAACCAAAAAATAATTTAAATCACTTTTCCCATGAAAAAAGCTCAATCCTACATCCTTGTCCCGCTAATTGGAATGATTGTGTTTGGCGGCATATATTGGAACTTTAACGCCGGTGATGAGCAGCGCCAAGCCGCTAAAGCTGCTGAGTTCAAGAAAATGCGGAACGACAAGCTCCTCGAAGATGCCCGTTTGCGGGAGAAGGCGGTCAAGGACGCTATAGCCTCACAGGAAAAGAGGAAGGCTGAAAAGGAGATTAAGGACACTCGCGAAAGGAAAGATAAAGAGGAGCGCGAAAACGCCAACCAAGCTAGGAATAAGGCGTTCCGTGACTCTGAGAAACTGCAAAAGCAAGTTGAACGGTTGACTAAAGAGGTCGCGACAACCAAAGAGGAGATCGCGAAAATTGAGGAGGATAAGAAGCGCTTGGTTGACGAGGTTACTTTTATCAAAGGCTTCGTTAAAAAAGTGGAGGGCAATGCTAAGGGGCTAACTGACGTTATTGAGCGAATCAATGCCGCGGATGCTGCCGCCGAGGCAGCGGCCAGGGTTGCAGCCGCAGCGGCAGCTGCAGCAGCGAAGAAGTAATTTAAAATTTATACAATATCATGAAAAAGTGGATGTATGTAATCTTCCCGGGGATCATGTTGGCGGTCTTCTTGGTTATTTATTCTTCAGCGATGAAGGATGTTGAACTGGCGACGCAAAAAAAAGCGGAAGAAGTTGCCAAGATGAAGGCGGCTGACGAAGCGAAAAAGAAAGTTGCCGAGGACAAGGCTCGCGAAGATTCAGCCCGACGCTCAGCTGAGCGAGCAGCCGAAGACGCAAAGCGCGAGGCTGAGAAGATTGCCAAGTGGCAAAGTGATAGCAAAAAAATTCAAGATGACATAGACAAAGCTCAGGCTGACGCTGATCGTTACAATAAAGAGGTTGCTACTCTCGAGTTGACCCTCGATTCGCTTAAGAAAGCGAAGGACACAGCGAGCCGGGAGTCGTTTGATTTGGTCAAACAGGTCGAGCGCGCGAAAGTAGAGCGGCGCAATGCTGAGATTGAGATACAGCGGTTGACCGAGATGGTTTCGAGGCGGGCAGCGGAAAGTTCCCTAACTCGGCCGCCAGCCATCCCAACCGCGCCCAAGACATAGAGAAAGCTTTAGTCATTTGTTTTCCGAAATTGCCGTCTCCGAAAAACGAGGCGGCATTTTTTTTGTTGAAATCCTCGATCTGCCTAGCTCCCCGCTAAGGATATGTTTTTGAGTTCTGGAGCTCATTGAGTAAAAAAGCACCTCCTTCCAAACCATAATGGCCACCCTTTCATTAAAATCGAAAAAGCAAAATACTTTTGACGCGATTGTAATTGGATCGGGCATTAGCGGTGGTTGGGCAGCGAAGGAACTTGCCGAGAAGGGTTTGAAGACACTCGTTCTCGAGCGAGGCCGAGAGGTAAAGCATGGGGACTACCCGACTGCATTCACAGAGAGTTGGGAATTTGAAGGTCGGAACCGGATACTTCCAGGCGCGGTCAACCGACAAGCAAAACAGCATCGGACCGGCTATACCACGAGTCCGGCGTCGGCTCATTGGTTTGCAGATGATATAGACAGCCCATATTCGGAAGACAAACGCTTTGACTGGATGCGGGGTTATCACGTTGGGGGGCGATCGCTCACCTGGGGGCGGCAATCCTATCGTTTCTGCGAGCAGGATTTTGAAGCTAATGCAAAAGAGGGGATAGCGGTCGATTGGCCAATTCGTTATGGGGATTTGGCGCCTTGGTATGACTATGTTGAACGATTTTCAGGTATTAGTGGCACTATAGACGGTCTCCCTCAGTTGCCCGATGGGCAATTTTTGCCACCAATGGAGATGAACTGCCTTGAACGAGACGTGAAGCGACGCGTTGCGGTCTCGTTTGGTGGGCGGCCAATCATAATCGGTCGGGTCGCCAATCTCACCCAATCTCACAATGGACGGGCCACTTGCCAGTATCGGAACCGCTGTATCCGCGGCTGCCCGTATGGGGCCTATTTCAGTAGTAACGCCGCGACTTTGCCCGCCGGTTACGCTTCTGGTAACCTAACGCTCAGACCTTTCTCGATTGTAAATTCAATTATCTACGATGAGGAGAAAAAACGTGCAATTGGGGTCAAGGTCATCGACGCGGAGACGAGTGAGGTCATCGAGTATTATGCAAAGGTCATTTTCTCGTGTGCCTCTGCGGTCGCTTCGACGTTCATCTTAATGAACTCGGTATCTGATCGTTTTCCGCGCGGACTGGGCAATGACAGCGGCGAGCTGGGGCACAACTTGATGGACCATCATTTTAAGGTTGGAGCAGCTGGTATTTCCGAAGAATTCGGCGACATGTATTTCCGCGGGCAGCGTCCGAACGGTATTTATATACCCCGTTTCCGAAATATTGATCGGCAATCGACGCGAAAGGACTATGTGCGGGGCTTCGGCTATCAGGGCAGTGCCAGTCGCACGGACTGGGCGCGTGGGATCAAGGAATTGACCGCGTTCGGCTCAAAATTTAAGGCCGATATGATAGCCCCCGGACCTTGGCGTTTTGGCATTGGGGCGTGGGGTGAGTGTCTGCCCTATCATGAAAATCGGCTCTCGCTTAACCAGAAGCTTCGCGACAAATGGGGTCAACCGACGATCACGTTTGATTGCGAGTGGAAGGCCAACGAATATGCGATGCGCAAAGACATGAAGGCATCGGCTGTAGAAATGTTAGAGGCTGCCGGATTGAAGGATGTAACGCCTTTTGATGACGTCAGTGCTCCCGGCATGTGTATTCACGAAATGGGCACCGCGCGCATGGGGCGTGATCCCAAAACTTCGGTGCTCAACAAGTGGAATCAAGTCCACGCCGTGCCTAATGTTTTTGTGACGGACGGGGCGTGTATGACCTCAAACTCATGCGTGAATCCCTCGCTTACTTATATGGCACTTACTGCTCGGGCGTGCGATCACGCAGTGAGTGAGCTCAAGAAGCAAAACCTCTGATTTCCGAAGGTGTATCCCGATGATTTTTTCGAATCCTAGCCTTTGCTCCAAAGATGACGATGGGGCGCTCAAAATTTCGCGGCGGGAAGCAATCCGTCGCGCGGCGCTGATGCTTGGAGTAGCCCTGACGCCTTCACTGTTTTCCACTGCACTTCAGGCGCAAAGCGGGGTAACTACGACGGTCCCAGGGCTCCAGTATCTAAGTGAAAGTCAGCGGGCAATGGTTGCGATCATCGCCGAGCGAATTTTGCCCAAGACCGACACTCCCGGTGCGGTCGATGCGGGGGTTCCTGATTTCATCAATATCATTTATGGCAAGTATCTTAATGAGGACGATAAGATCATGTTTTCTTCCGGGTTGGACGAGGTTGCAACCCAGGCACTGAAACTCTATAACAAGAGTATTGCTCAGCTTTCGTCCGAAGAGCAGGACCATTTACTGCGAGAGATCGCCCGCGCCTCCCAAGCCTTGCCCAAGTCTTTTTTTCTTCAAATCAAAGAGCTCACAGTCGTCGGATATTTTACTTCTGAACTCGTGGGTAAAACGGTTCTAAAGTATGATCCGATTCCAGGGCGTTACGATCCATGCATCCCTTTGTCCGAGGTAGGTAATGCACAGTGGACCAGGTAAGATTCTATTAAAGCGATGATTCGATCCAGGTAACTTGCCACTTTGTGCGCCGCTCCCTGATTCCCTCGTATTCCATTATGAAAACTCCTGCACTTGCTCTGCTTCTTATTGCCGTTTCGTCGGCTCTATTCTCGGCTGAGGAAAACAAACCTTTCCCTTTGGGCTATACAGATACGCCGATAATCCCCGGGACGAAGTGGAAGGTTCATGATATAGATCGTCCAGCACCTCCCGTCGTCGCCCCCGGGGGCAAACCCGGCGATGCACCTGCGGACGCGATCATTTTGTTTAACGGCAAAGATACCTCTCAATTTTACAGCAAGAAGAAGGATACGCCTGGAAAATTCCCGAGTCCCTGGGCGATCGAGAACGGCGAGTTGATCGTCAATGGCGGTGATTGTTGGACCCATTTGGAGTTTGCCAGCTGCCAGCTCCATGTTGAATGGCGCAGCGACGCGAAGACTCAAAAGGGCAACTCGCAGAAGAAGGGTAATGGAGGGGTCTTTTTCATGGACCGCTACGAAAGCCAAATGCTCGATACCGACAATAATCCCACTTACGCCGACGGTATGCCGGGCGGAATCTACGGTCAGACGCCGCCGCTCGTGAATGCCGTTCGCAAGGCCGGCGAGTGGCAGGTATATGATATCATTTTCACGGCCCCCAAGCTGGAGAAAGGTAAGGTCGTCGAACCGGCTCGGATCACGACGTTCCTCAACGGCGTGCTGGTCCAAAACAATACCGCAATCATGGGGCCAACCTTGCACAAGAAGACCACCGATTACAGCGGCATATTCCCGGAAAAGGCGCCGTTTCGATTTCAGGATCACAAAAACGAACCACCGATCCGGATGCGGAACATCTGGGTGCGCCCCTTGCCCTGACGTTGGGGTGCGTCTTCAAACCAGATAGTTCGACTGGATGAAGCCCTCGTCCGGGTTGCAAATCGCGAACATCCGCGGTTCAGATCCGATTAAGCCTTCTTCACAAAGCAGGCCTTCAGTGCAATCGGGCTGCCCTCAATCTTACACGCTATCTCGTGATCGCCTTCCACGAGCCGGATATTTTTCGCTTTGGTGCCAGCTTTCAGAACCTTTGAACCACCGCCGAGCTTCAGATCCTTTACGAGCGTCACCGTATCGCCTTCGCCCAGAATGTTGCCGTGTGCGTCTTTGACGACACGCATCGATTCGGGTTCGGGCGCCTTGGGCCACTCGTGGCCGCAGATTGAGCACTCCCAGTGACCTGAGTGATTGAGTGTTTGTTTAAGGGTGCCTTCCGGGCAGGCGGGATAAGTCATTGCAAAGAAAAGAGAGCTTGAGCCCTCCTCCATGCCGAATGTGGGGCAGGGTCCCGGTCAGGATCGAACATCATACCAAAACCTGTCGGCGGCTTTCCGATCGTCGCCGCGGAAGAGTCTGCGAACAAACCCGGGATTCCGGACCAAATACCAGTCGCCAAACTGATCAAATTTGCGGCACGAGGTGACCAAGGGCGTCCGAACAAGCGTGCTCCACCGGCGATCCGTGCTTCGGCCATGCGCTTTCAAGCGTTGCGCGAAATCGACATCTTCGACGGAAACAAAATCCGGATTAAAACCGCCGATTGCCTCAAAGTCGCGCCGCCAAAACCAAAATTGGCCGTAGCTGACCCCGGTAAAAATCAGGTAGGGGAGAATCGCAAATCCGCTCGCGATAATTCCTAGCGACCAACGCTCTGGCAGAACGAGTGCGCCGCCGCCGACAACCCGGCCGGATTCAAGCCGCCGGGCGATTTCAGCCAGACTGCGCGCGTGCATCCGACTGTCGGCATCGCAGGTGACGATGATATCTCCGCGGGCGGCAGCCACCCCCGCGTTGCGAATCGTCGAGAGATTCTTCGCATCCTCACGCACGATCACGCAGCCGTGACTCCGGGCGATCTGCTCTGTGCCATCGGAGCAGCGATTGAGAACGACGATTACCTCCACCGTAATTTCTGAGCCCTTCATCGCGAGGGCAACAGCCGCCAAGCACGAAGGCAAAAATGCCGATTCGTTATGGGCCGGAATGACGACGCTGATTTTTGGTGCGTGGATGGGCAAAGAGGCTGAATTGTGCCCAGTTTCTTTTGGGAATCAAACGTCGGCCACGCTTCCGAACAATTCGGGGCGAGCGGTGCGTTTTTTCAGGACTGTAACGTAAACGACGCTGGTTTGTTTCAATGGGCCGTCACAGTTCGGGGGTGTTTTACCACAAACAACCAAACAAAACTTCGACCTTAAACTCGTCTTCAAGCCGGTCTCGTTCGGCCCAGGGTGCTCGGCGGATCCTGCTCACGGGGCTGCTGCTTCTGTCGGCTCATCCGATTTCGGCGGCGGAAAAGAGCGAGGTGGTCGAGCTCCAGAGTTTCGTTGTGACGGGCTCCAACATTAAGCGCACGGACATGGAGAAAGTCGTGCCCATCACAGTTCTCGATCAGGACGCGATGTCGGTGCGGAACGCACTTCTGCCCGTCGATATGCTCACGACGCTTCCCTCGGTGGTGAATCTCCCCGAAAACGAAACGCGGCTGGGGTCGTCGGGCGCCCGTGGCGATAACGCGAACATCAATCTCCGTAATCTTGGCGCTACCGGCACGCTCATCCTCGTTAACGGCCGCCGCATGGCGATCAATCCGATGACCGCGGGTCTCTCCCAAGCCGTAAACGTCAACCAACTCCCGACTCAAGGCATCGAGCGCATTGAAGTGCTCCGCGACGGAGCCTCGGCGATTTATGGTTCCGATGCGGTGGGCGGCGTCATCAATTACGTGCTCAAGCGTGAGTTTGACGGCGCCGAGGTCGTCGTGCGGCAGGGCTTTACCGAGGCCGGCGGTGGCCAGAGCACGCAGGTCGCGCTCACGTTTGGGACCAAGTTTGCCCAAGGCCGCGGTCGTTTCTTCGGCACCGTCGAGACGCTCTATCGCGAGGCGATTTTCCTGCGCGACCGCGACTTTAGCTCGACCTCCAACTTGGCTTCGCAGGTTCCGGCCCCTTTCAACACCCTCGGCGGCCCTTTCGATGCGCGCACGGCCCGCGGTCGCTACCCGATTTTCCGGCTCGGCACCGCTACGGCGAGCAACTGGTTTCGCCCAGTTAACGGCACGCCCGCGCTGACGACCGTAGCGCCGACGTTTGCCGCCAACCCCGAGTTTTACCTCGATCTCAACGAATTCGGCATGGCGTCGCCTCGGATGGGGCGGGCTAATTCCTTCTTTTCAGCCGAGTTCGATCTGAGCAAGCAACTCACCGCGTTCGCGGATTTCTCCTACTACACGGCGGACTCGACGATGGTTCGCCAACCGCTCGCGCTCAACGCCCCGACTTCCGATAAGCTCGCGGTCATGGCGATCGACAATCCCTACAACCCTTACGGCTCCCGTTTCTTCAACGCTACCGGCGCTCCCAACGCCGACGGATCGCCGCGGCTCACCGGAGCACCCCGAACCGTCAGCATTGTCTCGGTCACATTGCCCGACCTCGGGGTCGAAAAGATTTCAACTTCAGCCGATGTCGTGCGCTTCGCCGCCGGCCTCAAAGGCAAGATCGGGGAGACGTGGTCGTGGGAAGGTTCCGGATTCTATAATCAGGTCAACGGTGAGGACGAGGCCTTCCCCGACGTTCGCGAAAGTCTTTTGCTCCGGGCTCTGCAGCGCACCGATGCCAGCGCTTACAATCCCTTCGGCTACACCTTCAAGGTGCAGAATGGAGCCGTGGTGGCCGACCGTCCTTACAACAACCCGGCTTCGGTCGTGGATTCGTTCTCCGCCGTCTATGCGCGCGAGGCGGAAAGCTCCATCGCCAGCGGCGACTTGCGGGTGACGGGGCGCGTGTTCCGTTGGTGGGGCGGCGACATCATGACTTCGCTTGGGAGTGAATTTCGCCAAGACAAGCTCGCCGATCTCCGGCCGCCGTTCAGCGGTGAAAATCCCGCCGGTTCGGGTCTTGAAACGACCGATAACGATTTTCTCCTCCATCCGCCCCGGCCCGATGTGATCGGGCAGCGCGACATTACGAGTTTCTACGCGGAAGTGGTCGTTCCCTTGGTGGGAGCCGAGCGTGGCATCCCGCTGATTAATACGCTTGATCTCACCGCCTCGGGCCGGCGCGAAACCTACAGCGATTTTGGCGACACCACGAAACCCAAGGTAGGCGTCAACTGGCGTCCGCTCTCGTGGCTGATGCTGCGCGGCTCCTACAACGAAGGCTTTATGGCCCCGAGCTTGGCGGCGTTGTTTACCAGCCCGCGTTGGTCCATCTCCGCCGGAGCCGGCGATATCGACACTTACCGCAATCCCGTGACCAACGAAGGCGCCTACGTGCAGCGCACCTACTTCGGCGGCAATCCCAGCCTCAAGGCCTCGGAGTCCGAAGGTAAGACTTACGGCCTCGTGCTCGACGTGCCCGGCATCAAGGGCCTGAGCGTGACCGCCGACCAATGGCGGATCGAGCGCACGAATCTTCTCGGCCAACGCAGCACGGCGCAGATTCGCGCGAGCGATGTCGGGCTGCTCCAAGCTTACACCCGGCAGCAACTCGCGGCGGGTCGGCCCATCGGTTCGATTGATCTCGGCAGCGGCACCCCGGCCTACAAAGGCGACCCCGACGTGGTGCGCTTTGCCGTGACGCCGGAAGACACCGCCGCTTTCGCTCCTTATAATGCCGCTAATCCCGGTAACGCCCAAGGCGTGGCCGGAAAGATTTTCTCCGTGAACCAACCCTTCATCAACGTCGCGACCAGCGAGCACGAGGGCGTTGATCTCGGCCTGCGTTACGTGCTGCCGACGCTGCCTTTCGGCACCGTGGTGTTGAACTCCGACTGGGCTTACCTTTCCCGTTCCCGCTCCGTGCAACGCCCCGCGAATCTCCCGGCGATCAAGAGCGACGATCTCAATGTGAACGGAGTCTCCCGCTGGCGCGGCACCACCAACGTTACGTGGCGCCGGGGAGCGTGGACCACCAATCTCGGTGCGTATTACGTTGGGCCGACTCAGGACTCGGGCGCCGCGCTACCGGCGGCCACGGCCGCGGCAACCTTCGAGGCGCTCGGCCGGCCGGCCTATATCGCCAAGCACTTCACGGGCGGCGCATTTGTTTACCGCTACGTCGTGGAATCCACGATCAGTTATAATCTCTCGGTCGGGTATCGCTTTGAGAGCCGGCCGTCGTCGTGGCTGAGTGGGACGCGGGTTCGCCTTGGAGTCGCCAATCTCACGGACAAGGCGCCGCCGATTTCCTCGGGTGGGTTCGGGTATAGCCCGGGCGTTAGCCAGAACTTGCTCGCCGGCCGCTCGTGGTCGTTTGAAGTGACAAAGAAATTCTGAACCCGGTGAAATCCTTCGCACGCTGCGTCTTGTTCGGTTTTGTTGCGTTCGCCCCGGGGCACGCGGCGGAGAAATCCGCCGACCCGGTCCGCGAGGCGACCCGCGTCTGGCTCGCCTCGCTCCCGGCCGCGCCGAAAGCCGAGCTGGCGCACCATGGTTTGGTGGCCGAAGAAGTGCGACGCTGGAAGCCGCGGGGCGCCAACCAAGGCGTGGCCGTGGACGCGAAGCACTTCTACGGCATCGGAAATTATGTCGTGGGCAAATACGACAAGGTTTCCGGGGAGCGGGTGGCCGAGTGGGTCGGGCTGCGGGGCGGGGCGACGGTCCACCTTAACGGCGGCCTGATTCAAGACGGTCAACTGGTGCTGGCGCATTCGAATTTCCCTCAACTGCCGATGGCGAGTTCGCTGGAGTATTTTGATCCGGCCAGCGTCCGGCCGGTGAAGTCGGTTAGCCTTGGCATCCGGCACGGTTCGCTCACATGGGCCGAAAAGAAAGATGGTTTCTGGTGGGCGTGCTTCGCGCATTACAATGACCAAGGCACCGCGCCCGGCACGGACAACCGATCGACGATGGTCGGCAAGTTCGACGAGAATTGGCAGCTGCTGGAATCATGGTTGTTCCCGCCGCAGGTTGTTGCGAGCTGGGGCAAGAGCAGTTGTTCCGGCGGCAGCTGGGGCGACGACGGCCTGCTCTACACCACGGGGCACGATGCGTCGGAACTTTACGTGCTTCGATTGCCCAAGATGGGCGTCACGCTTGAGTATGTGACGATGATCAAGGTTCCGTTTGAAGGGCAGTCCTGGGCCTGGGACCGGACTGATCGGCGGGTGATTTACGGGATCATCCGTCGGACCGGAGAGGTAGTTGTCGCGAAGGTTCCTGAGCTTCCGGCAGCGCTGCGTTAGTGCGGAGCCTCTTTCTGGCCGAATTGAAGTGTGCTTAGCCGGCGATAGAGCCCGTCGG
Organism: Opitutaceae bacterium; assembly: GCA_044356555.1. Taxonomy (GTDB): domain Bacteria; phylum Verrucomicrobiota; class Verrucomicrobiia; order Opitutales; family Opitutaceae; genus Tous-C4FEB. The sequence continues at coordinate 14,051 of JBIKWB010000007.1, forward strand.
ATTTGGCCGACAATTCTTCGTGGGTGCCAAGTTCGACGATGCGTCCGGCGTCGAGCACCGCGATCCGGTCGGCGGTGCGGATCGTGGCGAGGCGATGGGCGACGATGAAGGTCGTGCGACCCTGCATGAGGCGCTCGAGCGCGATCTGCACCAGGCGTTCGCTCTCGCTGTCAAGGGAGCTCGTGGCCTCGTCGAGAATCAGGATCGCGGGGTTTTTGAGAATCGCCCGGGCGATGGCGATGCGCTGGCGTTGGCCGCCCGAAAGCTGGATGCCTCGGTCGCCGACGAGGGTCGCGTAGCCGTCGGGAAAGGCGGCGATGAAGTCATGGGCGTTGGCCAGCCGGGCCGCCTCACGCACCGCCGCGTCATCGGCCTCGGGCCGGCCATAGACGATATTCTCCGCGATCGTGCCGCCGAAGAGCAGCACATCCTGCGGGACGATGGCCATCTGCCCGCGCAACCACGCCAACGGATAGTCCCGCGCGTCGCGATCATCGATCAGCAGGCGGCCGGAATCGGGCACGTAGAAACGCAGCAGCAGGGCGGTGAGAGTCGATTTGCCGGCGCCGCTGGGGCCGACCAAGGCGATGCGCTCGCCGGAACGCGCGCTCAGCGAAACGGAGTGGAGCACGGTGATATCGGGCCGCGACGGGTAACGGAAACTCACGGCGTCGAAGGCGACTTCGCCGCGGAGCCGGGTGGGCAGGGGCGTAAGCGTGGCGGTAGCGAGCGGAGCGGCGCCGGTGGTTTCCTCGGCGGGCTCGCGGAGAAGTTCGCGGACCCGCTGGGTGGCGCCTACGGTTTTTTGGATCTGGCTGAAGAGCTCCGCCGATTGCCCCATCGCGCCTGCGACAAAGGTCGTATAGAGGACGAAACGCGTGAGTTGGCCCGGCGTGATCCCTCCGCTCTGGAGCAATCCGGCGCCGAACCAGAGCACGATCACGATACCGCCAAAAAGCGCCACGATGAAGAACGCGACGAACACCGCCCGCAACCATGCCGCGCTGAGGGCGGCGGCCAGCACGCGAGAATTGGCGCGGTCATAGCGACCGAGCTCGAAGGCTTCGTTGGCGAAGGCCTTGACGCTGGCGATCGCCTGCAGCGTTTCCTCAACGATCGTGTTGGTCGAAGCGAGTTGATCTTGGGTTTCGCGCGAGAATCTCCGCAACCGGCGCCCGAAGAAGACGGCGGCTCCGATGAGCAGCGGCAAGGTGCCGAGCATGACCGCGGTGAGTTGTCCGGAGGTGAGAGAAATCATTGTGAGGCCGCCGAGGAGAAACACGGATTGACGGCACATCTGGGGGAGCGCGTCGATGAGGGCTCCCTCGATCTGGGCGACGTCGGTCGTGATGCGGCTGGTGAGTTCGCCGACGCGGCGTTGGGCGAAAAAGCCCATCGGCAAGGAGATCAGGCGCCCGTAGCAATCGCGGCGCAGATCGGCGAGTGCGCTCTGGCCGACACGGTTGAAGGCGAGGGCGCTGTTGAACGAGGCGAGCGCCTGAAACCCGACGGAGATCGCGAGCAGCAACGCCACTTGGTTCAAGGAGGGAGCACCCAGCCAACCGAGCTGAACCCCGCCCGGGTTCATCGCCGCATCGATCAACGAGCCGGCGAGCAACGGAAACGCGAGACCGAGCGAGGCGCTGAGAAAGAGGGTCGCGAGGCCCGAGCAGAACCGCACGCGGTAGGGACGGACGTAACGGGCCAAGGCGAACGTTTCCCGCAGCGTCTCGCGGTTGAGCGGAGTCTTGGGCAGATTTTCGTGGGCGAGTTCGGTTTGAGCGGCGGTGCGGCGGGCCATGCGGGGAATCTCGCGGGATCGGACGGGAAACACAAACGATTCACCGCGCGCCGCGAATCTGGTTGCTCCGGGTTCGAAATGCCCCCGGCCTTGCCGCATGGGAGCCAAATACCTGCCGACCGTCCGGGATCAAAAAGCGAGTCTGCGCTTTCAACAGATTCAACAGCGCAAACTGCAGGCGAAGAAAGCCTCCGCCTCGACGCCGTCGCCCAAGCCGTCGCCAAAGAAGTAGTCTGCGGCGAATCACACCGCGGTCCCATGGGCGCCGAGTTTACCGACGAGGAAGAGGATCTCTTTAACGAGACCGGCGGAGCGGTGCTCAAGCGGCTGCGCAAAACCCGCAATCCGGGAGATCTGCTCGCGCTGCTGCGGAGCGAGCACAAGCGGTTTGACCGGGCCTATGCGGCGGCCCCGATTGCCGCGCGGGAATCGGTCGCGTGTCGGGCGGGTTGCGATGCGTGCTGTCACGTCCCGGTGGGCGTGCAGGCCCACGAAGTCCTGATCGTGGCCGAGTTCATCCAGAAAAACTTTTCACCGGAGGAATTGGATGCGGTAATTGCGCGAACGTCGGCGCATCGCACGGCGTTTGCGAACAAGGACAACCGGGAGCGTTCAGAGTTGAGAACGCCTTGTCCGATGCTGAAGGCCGGCAGTTGCACGATCTACGAATCGAGGCCGGAAGCCTGTCGGTCGCACCATAGTCACAGCGCGGCGGCGTGCGGGCTGAATCTCGATCCGACGCGCGAGGAGATTGATGTCTTTGTCCCGGGGGTGCGCGGGCGGATGTTTGCCGTGATGCTCGGGATCGACCAAGCCGTGGCGGAGGCGGGTTTTGACGGTCAGGCTTACGATTTCGGCTCGGCGCTGCACGAGGCTTTGACCGACAGCATGGGCGCGATTCGCTGGATGCGGCGGGAGCCGGCGTTTCCGGAGTCGTGCTGGGAAGAAGTGCCGGGGAGTTTGGATGACGATGCCGGGGTCATCCGGGCGGAAGGGTTTTTTCAGTGAACGGTCGGCTCGGAGGACTGCGAACCCGGATGGAAGTTGAAATCAGACCGGAGCTTGATCCGGTCCGAGGTCCGTGTGTGCTCTGCCGGTGCTGACGACCATCCGACGAACGGAGTATGCCGAGCTGATCGGGCTTTTTTTTCTGATCGGGGCGGCGTTGGGCATGTGGTTCGTGCCGCTCAGCACGGTGCTTGAACGGCATGGATTCGCCCACATCCGGCCGTATGCTTTTGCGGTATCGGGCGTGGCGGCGTTCGTGTCGCCGTTGTTGTTCGGCGCGGTGGCGGACCGCCATGCGTCACCGGTAAAGGTCCTGCGCTGGCTCGCGCTCGCGACGGCGGGATCCATGGCCCTGGCGAGTGCGGCGATTCAGAACGAGCTCAGCTCATGGGCGGTGCTCGCCTTGATCCAACTGCACGCGTTCTGCTCGGCGCCGACTTGGAGTATCGCTTCCACGATTGTTTTTGCGCGGCTGGCAGACGGGAAGAAGGAGTTCGGTCCGATTCGGGCCATGGCGACGCTGGGCTGGATGGCGGGTTGTCTGGCCGTCAGCGCGGTGGGTGCGGATGACTCGACGCTGGCGGGGTATGGTGGGGCGCTGATCTGGCTGGTGGTGAGCGGAATCACGTTTTGGTTGCCGGCGTTGGCGGCACCTAAGTCGGTGGCAAATCTCACGTGGAGTCAGCGGATGGGGTATGATGCGTTGTCGCTGCTCAAGAACCGCGATCACCGCGTGGTCTTTCTGACGGTGGCTCTGTTTACGATTCCGGTGGCGGCGTTTTATCCGTATTCGCCGCTGAATCTGCGCGAGCTCGGATTTTCCCACACCGTGGCTTGGATGAGTCTGGGGCAAGTCACGGAGGTGATCGCGATGCTGGCGCTCGGTGCGCTGATGCTGCGGTTTCGGCTGAAGTGGATCATTGTGGGTGGGCTCGCGCTCGGGGTGGTGCGTTTCGGATTGGCGGCGACCGATTCGTCCTGGGGAATTTTGGCGGCGATCGTGCTCCATGGCGCATCGTTCACCTTGGTGTCGATCACCGCACAGATTTACATCGATGAGCGGGTCGATCCGGCATGGCGGGCGCGGGCGCAGGCGTTGATGTCGCTTTTAAACGGCGGCATCGGAAATATGATCGGTTACCTCGGCTCCGGCGCATGGTTCGTCGCGTGTTCGGCGGGAGGGACGACGCGCTGGCCGATGTTTTGGAGCGGCCTTTCGGCGACGATGGCGGCGGTCCTGATTTTCTTTCTGCTGATGTATCGGGGCCGGGGCGCGCGGGACAGCAAAGTCGTCTAGCTCAGGGTCACCGCGCGAGTCGACGTAGCCTCACGGCGGCAGGGTGGCCGTGTTTGAAAGGGTGGCGGACAGCGTGGCGAATAACCCATTTTCGCTCGGCCGAGGCGTGGTCCAGCCACTGTTCGCAGAGCGCGAAAACGAGGGCCGGGTGATCCTTGGCGATGTCGCCGAGGTGATTGGCAACGCTGCGGCGCACGTAGAGATCGGGATCATCTTTGAGCGTTTCGAGAATCGGAAGCACCGGAGCGGGATCGGCGATGAAGGCGGGAATACGCTGCGCCCACGGCAATCTCGGACGGGTTCCTTCCGAGCACAGGCGGCGGACATGCGGATCAGCGTCACCGGTCCAATCTTGCAGCCGGGCCAAGGTGCGGGCGGGGGAGCGAATGATGAACGAGCGGATGGAAAACTCGGAGGTAAAGCGGCGGGTGAGGGCGTATTGGAGCCGCATCGCCGGTTCGAAGGGATCGCGCCCGCCGTTGTGCGCGGGATCATGACCGTAAAGGGAAGCGAAGCACCCATGCGGCAGGTAAAAGAAGACGCCGAGTCCGAGATTCTGAGTTTCGCGGTGGGGCGGCGTGAGCGAGCGCTCCAGCACGGCGCACGCGGCCGCGAAGTCGGCCGGCAGATGGGCGTGCAGCACGCGCGCGAGGTGCTGACCGCGTTGCATGAGAGCAAGGGGCGCCAAGCCGGCGGCGGCGGAGCGACGAAACGAAGGGGCGTCAAATTCAGGCCAGGCGAGTGCGAGATTGTGCGCGAGGCAGTCGATCGCGTCGCGATCGAGGAGCGTGGTGAGCGTGCTGCCTTTTTGAATCGAGCGAGGTGCCACCGGCAGGCGGAGCGGGCCGGGCAGGGGGGCGCTCGGGTCGGAGGCGACGAAGGCCAGACGGGCGGATAGCTTCATGGGCGGAGAAGCAGCAAAGTGGTCTGACCGCCTGATGTCAGTAGCCTGCCAACTAGCGCGGGGCTTGACCCTCCGGGCGGCCGGCGTGTGAATCGCGTAATGGTTCCCAGCGTGCTCATCGTCGACGACGAGAAACACACCCGCGAGGGTCTGCAACAGGCCTTGGCCGACGCCTACGATGTGTCCATTGCCGCGAGCGCCGACGAGGCGTTTAACCTGCTCGACGCGCAACCCTTCGATGTCGTGCTCACCGATCTGCGGATGCCGGGAAAATCCGGGCTCAAGGTGATCGACAAGGCCCTCGCGCTGCCCCAGCGGCCGGCGGTGCTGATGATGACGGCCTACGGGAATATAGATACCGCCGTCGAAGCGATGAAACGTGGCGCGGTCGATTTTCTGACGAAACCCGTCAATATTGAGCGGCTCGAAGTTTTGATCCAGCGCGCGTTGAAAACGAAGACGCTCGAGGTCGAGGTGCAGCAGTTGCACGAACGCCTCGATGAGAAGTTCAGCGTCAACGGTATCGTCGGGCATTCGCCGAATCTGACCGCCGTGCTGGATCGGGTGAAACTGGTCGCGCCCTCAAGGGCGACGGTGCTGATCGACGGCGAATCCGGCACGGGCAAAGAACTCATCGCGCAAGCCATCCATCAGGCCAGTCCGCGTGCGCGCGCGCCGTTCATCGCCGTCCATTGCGCGGCGCTCTCGGAGAATTTGCTGGAGAGCGAGCTTTTCGGGCATGAACGCGGCGCGTTTACCGGCGCGACGGAGCGTCGCATCGGGCGATTTGAGGCGGCGGTCGGCGGCACGTTGTTTCTTGATGAGATTGGGGAGATTTCGCTTTCGACCCAAGTGAAGCTTCTGCGTTTCCTTGAGACAAAAGCGATCGAGCGGGTCGGCGGTTCCAAGCCGATTGATCTCGATGTGCGCCTGGTCGCTGCGACCAACCGCCGGCTGGAAGCGCTGGTGCGCGAGGGGAAGTTTCGCGAGGATTTGTTTTTCCGGCTCAACGTCGTCCGGATCGAGCTGCCGCCGCTGCGTACGCGGGCGGATGACATTCCGCTGCTGCTGGCGCATTATCTGAAATTGTTCTCTGAGGAGAACGGCCATCCGCTGCTCTCGCTCGAGCCGGGAGCGATCGCGACGCTAAAGGCGTATGCTTGGCCGGGAAACATCCGCGAGCTGCGCAATTTCTGCGAAAATGCCGTGGTGCTGCGGCGTGGGGGCAAGCTTTCCGAATACGATCTTGATCCAAAATTTCGCGGAGTCGCTCCGGCGGCGGACTTCACCCGGATCGTGATTAACCCGACGTCGCAGGCACCGACCGGCGGCGGTGCCTCCGGCCCGGTGGCCAACGCCGGGCCCTCGCTCTCGGTGGAGGACAACGAAAAACACCTGCTCCGCGAGGCGTTGATCAAGTCACGGGGTAACCGCACGCGGGCGGCCCAATTGATGGGCGTCAGTCGTCGCACCCTGCATCGCAAGATTGCGCAATGGCCCGAACTCGACGTCACCGACAAATGAGTTTCTGATCGCTGCGGGCGCCCGGGGTCCGAGCGGGGCTGGTTTGGACCGATGATCGATCTCCGGCTTATCAGCCCGACGTGCATGAGTTGTACGTTGGTGATTACCCGCTGCGGCTTGCGCTAAGGGTGCTTTATCGGCGCGACTGTTTCGGTGCAGGTGCGAGCGTGGTTGAAGTATCTGGCGAGTGAAGCCGCGGCGGGGCGACGAGTTGCAGCCGGGTTAGGTTCCCCGGCCGGCCGAGGCTTGGAACGAACGAGCCCGAGCAAGCGAGCCGGAGGTAAAACCGAGGAATGAATTCCCGAAAAAATAGCTGTTGACCGGACCGCTTCGCGGCCTACTCCTAGCCGCTCAGTTTGCGGGTGTAGCTCAGTTGGTAGAGCACTTCCTTGCCAAGGAAGATGTCGAGAGTTCGAGTCTCTTCGCCCGCTCCATTTTTGTTAAAGCCTCTCCCTCGTGGAGAGGCTTTTTTGTTTGGCCAACGTCTACCACGCGCCGCGCAGGCCGAGGAGGAGCAGGCGGGGTGTGCCGGTGTTGACGACGCCGTCGGCGCTTCGGCCGGTTTCGATGCGGGCGTTGCCGAGGTTTTCGAGATTGAGAAACACTTCAAGGTTACGGCCGAGGGGGTAGCCTAGGCCGAGGTCGGCGACTACGCACTCACCGAGACGGAGGGCGTTTTCGTCGTCTTCGAATTGGGCCCCGATCCAGCGCAGACGAGGGGTGAGGGTGAGGCCACGGGGAACGCGCCACGTCGCGCCGATGGTGGCACTATGGCGGGGGACCTGAGCGATGCGCTTGCCGGCCAGGGCAAGACTTTGGGTCGCACGCAGGACCGAGGCATCGCTGATCAGCGCCTCGGCGTTGAATCGGAGCGCATCGCTGGCCCGCCATCCGGCGGAAAGCTCGAGTCCACGGACTTGGATGCGGTCTAGGTTGAGGCGTTGGCGGCCGAGGCCACCGACGGGGAGGGAGCCCACGATGGGGAAGGTGCCGGGACCGCGGGCGATCGTAACGTTGCCCACGGCATCGTGGAGTTCGTTCCAAAAAATGGCACTGCCCAGCGTCGCCGGACCACGGGTCCAGTCGGCACCGATTTCGGCGCTGCGCACGCGCTCGGTCGAAAGGGCGGGATTTGCTTCGGTCACCGTCGAGCCGGCGCGGAAGGGCCGGTAAAGTTCGTTCAACGTGGGGCGGCGGAAGGCTTGTTGGATGGCGGCGCGGAGGCGGAGGTGGGGATGGGCGCGCCAGATCAGGCCGGCGCTGGGGCTGATTTCGTGGCCGTCGCGGTCGGCGTAAAGATCGTCGCGGACCATCGCGCCGGTGGCGGTGATGGACTCGCGCCGGTGTCCGTCGGTTTCGCGCCAGTCGTCGAGGCGGGCGCCGAACGTCGTAGTCCAATCTGAACCGAGGGGTTGCTCGTGGAGCGCGTAAAGGCCGACAAACGTCTGGGTGCCCCCGGCGAAGCGTTGGCGCGTGAAGGCACCGTTGGTGAACGTGAAATTCTCCCGGGTTTCGCCGCGGACCGCACGGGCATCGACGCCGAAGGAGGTGCGGGCGCCGGCGGCGTGAGCCAAAGTCCCGGACCAAGCGGCCCCGGCGGCGGTGGCGGGTACGGCGAACTGGTCGCTGGCGGGCGTCTCGGCGGTGCGGGCGGCATTGACGGCGCTGAACGTCGAAGCAAATCGGCTGCTTTGGACGTATGCAGTGCCGTTCCACGAAAAATTTTTGCCGGGCTCCGCCGTGAGCACGACGGAGGCGAAATCAGAGCGGGAGCGGTTGGTTTGGTAAGGGGTGCCGTTGTGGCGGGTTTCGTCGAAGCTCCGGGCGGTGACGGTGACCTCGAGGCGGTCGGTCAACGGGGTGCGCCAACGGGCGGCGAGCCAGCGGTGGTTACTGGCGGCCGGCACATCGATCGGACCACGCCGTTCCGGGGCGACGAGGGTAAACCCATCGGTGGAGAACGCGCGGCCGAGAAGTTGCACGGCGCCTTTGCCGGCAGGTTGGGTGGCGCTGAACTCGAAGCTGCGGGTCTGGTAGGAGCCGGCGCTGGCGCTGGCACGGGCGCTACGGCCGCTCACGGGAACGGTGAGCAACTGCACGACCCCGCCGAGCGCGGCGTTGCCCCAGGCGGTGGCACCGCCGCCACGGATTACTTCGACGCCGGCGAGAGATTCCCTCGGGAGCTGGCTCCAGAGCACCCAGCCGCCGAACGGGTCGTTGAGCGGAACACCATCAAGGAGCACGAGCGAGCGGCTGGCCCCACTGGGGCCGAGCCCGCGAAGAGACACGCCTTGCGCGGTGGGATTGGCGGAAAAGCTGTCGCTGCGGCGGAAGAGACTGAAACCGGGGATCGCGCGGAGGGCGCCGTCGAGGGTGGCGGTGGGGGCGGAGCGAAGGTCAGCGCCGTCGATCAGACGGGCGGAAAATGCCACGCGGTCGAGAGCTTGTCGGGTCCGCGCGGCAGTCACGATGAAGCGGTCTAGGCGCTGTGGATCGACCGCGACTAAGGTGCGATCACCCGTGACGGGCCCGGCCAAGCTTCCGGGCGCAGGCGAAACGGGGCCTGAGAAGGCAACGATCGAAGCGGGGGCGGAGTGGGTTTCGGCGCTTTGAAGTGTGATCGCGCCCGGGAAAAACAAGGCGAGCAGGGCAAGCCGCGGTAGAGCGGAGCCGGGTTTCCGGGTTTGGACAGGGAAGGCTCGTGAAAGGAAAACGGGACGCATCTTTGGTCGGAGTAAGGAAGGACCTGGCGTTCTCGGCGACGACTGTTTTGCGCGGCGAACAGGTTGTTTTCCGAAGAAACGAAACGGAAGGCACGAGATTGCCCAGCTTCACCGCCAAGCGATTCCGCGGTATCAGTCTGTTGTGCGATTTGACGAACAAAAAAGGCTGCGCGATCGGAAACGAGTCGAAGCTGCCGCATGATTCTGATCGAGCTGCGTTGGCGAGAAAGGGCACAAGCGGTCATCGCCCGCGGTGAAAGCACCGCGCCGACGCCACGCTAATTCGTGGCTGGAGGTGGATCGGTCCGAAAAAATCAACGCGCTGGTCGCCTGTGCCGTGGTTCTGCCGGCTCTCGTTATCGGCCGGTGGTTCTTGGTTCACGGCCTGAGGCCTGGGGGCTCGCGCGGGTGGACAGGTGGGTTGGGCGGAGGCGAGGTTGCTGCTGCGATAGAAAAATTCGTCGCCGATGCCAGAATTTTTCTCGGGCCACAATCGGTCCCGCTGACCGGCGTTCCTGCTGGGCACGATAATGAATGTGTCGAACGTGTGACATTGTTGGCGCGCGCGGGGCTTGGCCTTGAGCTTGGCCAGAACGCGTGGATTGCTCGCTGAAATGACCGCTGGAACTCGTCCGTCGCCCGCACGCCGTTTCCTCAAAGCCACGCATGACTTGGTCTTTCACCACGTCCATGGCGGGCAACTGATCTACAACGCCTGCTGGGAAGATCCGCGCATCGATCGCGAACTCATGCGGCTCAACGCCAAGAGCCGCGTTGTCATGATCACCAGCGCCGGGTGCAACGCGCTCGACTACTTGCTCGACGGGCCGGCCGAGATCCATGCGGTCGACGTCAACTACCGCCAAAACGCTGTGCTCGAGCTCAAGCTCGCGCTGATTCGGCGTGGTGACTTCGGAGACCTGTTCGAGTTTTTTGGCATCGGCTCCCACGAGCGCTACAAGGCCGTCTACCGCTCGATCCGGTCCGGGTTGCCGGAGTCGGCGCAGACGTTTTGGGACGATAAAATCTCCTTCTTTGATCCGAGCAGTTTGAAGAAATCGTTCTACTACCACGGGGCTGCCGGTATGGCGGCGTGGTTGCTGGGCGGTGCGCTTTTTCGGGCCAAACCGAATATCAAGAATCACGCGCTCTGCCTGCTTGATGCTGATACGTTGGCGCAGCAGGCGCGGGTCTATTCGCTGCTCGAGCCGAAGATCTGGGGGAAGCTCAGTCACTGGCTCATCCGGCAGCGCATGATCATGACGCTGCTCGGGGTGCCGGCGCCGCAGATCAAGCTGATCGAGGACCACTACCCGGGCGGTATTTCGGCATATGTGAAGGACAAGCTGCGGCATGTGATGTCGGAGCTGCCCGCGCGGGAGAATTACTTTTGGCGCGTCTATATGACGGGCTCCTACACGCTGTCGTGTTGCCCGAATTATTTGCGCGAAGAGAATCTGGAAACTCTCGCCGCGCGGGCGAATCGCGTTCGAACGCACACGTGCACCGTGTCGCAGTTCCTCAAGGACAACCCCGGCGTATATTCCCACTTTGTCCTGTTGGACCACCAGGATTGGCTCGCCTGGCATGCGCCGGAAGCGTTGGCGGAAGAGTGGGAGTTGATCTTTGCCAACAGTCGGCCGGGCACGCGGATTCTGATGCGTTCGGCAGGGCTGGATCTGAGCTTTATACCCGAAAACGTGCGGGGCCGGTTACGGTTCTTTGCCGAGAAGACCGCGCCGATGCATCTGACGGATCGGGTCGGCACCTACGGCAGCCTGCACTTTGCCGAGGTGATCTGAGCCCTGCGCCGCCCTTGCCCGATGACTCCGCCTGAAGCCCCACCGTCACCGTCGGAGTCGGATCGCGGCGGGATCGAGGGCTACTATCGGTGGCACGCGCGGATCTACGACGCGACGCGGTGGAGTTTTTTGTTTGGCCGCGAAGCGGTGCTGCACCGGGTCGCGGCGGATGGACCGGCGCCGACGCGGATTTTGGAAATAGGCTGCGGCACCGGGCGCAACCTGCTCTCGCTCGCGCGGCGGTTTCCGAAGGCGGAGATCACCGGCGTGGACCTTTCGGCGGCGATGCTGGCGGTGGCGGCGCGCAAGTCCGCGCCCTACGGCCCGCGGGTGCGGTTGGTTCAGCAGGCCTATAACGCGCCGCTCGGGGCGACGGCGGGCTTCGACCTTGTGCTGTGCTCGTATGCGCTCTCGATGTTCAATCCGGGATTTGAGGCCGCGATCGCCGCGGCAGAGCGCGACTTGGTGCCCGGCGGGCGGTTTGCGCTGGTGGATTTTCACGCGACGCAGGTGCGCGGGTTTGCGCGCTGGATGGGCGTCAACCACGTGCGGATGGACGGCCAGCTCCGGCCGATTTTGCGGCGAACGTTCCCCCCGGCGATCGACGAACTGCGTAACGCGTATGGCGGCGTCTGGGAGTATTTGATCTATGTCGGACGCCGGTAGAGCCGACCCCAAAGCACTGGGCGCGCTCGTGGACTTCGGGCTTTGGCCCGCTTTGATGGCGGGTGCGTGCACGGGCCTGGCTTGGGGCATAGCGCACGGCCGGGGCCCGTTGGCGTTTAACGTCGTCTATTTGCTGCTCGCCTCGGCGCTCTTTTGGCTGGAACGGCGACGTCCGCATGAAACCGAGTGGCTGGAGTCGGATGGGCAGGTCGGGCCCGACTTGGCGCATACGCTATTCACGAAGGTCGCGGTGCAGGTGACCGTCGTGGCGCTGACGAACTTCGGCATCGTGCAACAACTGGGCGCGCGCGACGGCGGCGCGTGGTGGCCGGAAGGCGCGCCGGTTTTTGTGCAGGTGGGACTCGGTTTGGTCCTTGTGGAATTCGGGCTCTACTGGGCCCATCGGCTCGGCCACGAGTGGCTGCCGCTCTGGCGGTTTCACGCGGTGCATCACAGTTCGAAGAAACTCTGGTTCTTCAACACGGGCAGATTCCACTTCGTGGACACGCTCAAGAGCATGGTGTTTGCGATGCCGTTGCTCGTGTTCGCAGGGGCTCCGGGCGACATCATTATCTGGGTGAGCGCGATCACGGCTTTCATCGGTATCCTCACGCATTGCAACGTGCGGATGCGATTCGGGTGGCTGAATTACGTCTTCAACACCCCCGGCTTGCACCGTTGGCACCACAGCATGGACCTGCGGGAGGGAAACAAAAACTACGGGGAGAACCTCGTGCTCTGGGACCTGATTTTTGGCACCTATTTCGACGACACGCGCCGCCGGCCGCCGGCCAAGATCGGGATTCGCGAGGCGATGCCGGCCACATTTTGGGGGCAGATGCTGGCGCCGTTTATCTGGAGACGATTTCAGGCCGAACAAGAAAATGGCGGGCGGGAACAGACAAAAAAGTCCGATGGGGAATCGCCGGCCTGAAACCGGAATTCGTTTCGACACGACGGGGTGGGCGGGGGAGTTTGGGTTGATGAAGATAAAGCTAATGTTGGCGATCGGGTGGAGTGCGGCGGTCGGATTCATGATCGGAACTCCGCTCCACGCGTCGGAGAAACCCGCGCCTTCGCTGATGGTGGCAAGCGATCTGTTGAAATTGAAACAACTCGAGAGTCCCGCGTTGTCGCCGGACGGACGGTCGGTCGTTTACGTCGTGCGTTCGATCGAGCCGAAACCGGACGCAAAGGACGAGTGGGTCTATCAGCAGCATCTCTGGCTCGCAGCGACGGACGGAAAAACTCCGCCGCGGCAGTTGACCCGCGCCGGAACGAGCAATTCGGCCCCGGCTTGGAGTCCGGACGGGCGGCGGATCGCCTTTGTGCGGGGCGGCGCGGCGCCGGCGGACAAGGCCCAGATTTTCGTGCTGCCTCTCGAGGGCGGCGAGGCCTTTGCCCTGACGAAGTCGGAATTTGGCGCGGGGAGTCCGCGCTGGTCGCCGGACGGAACCCGACTGATGTTTACGTCGAGTCTCAACGCGGCGCAGGTGCGTGCGGCGCTCGAAAAGGCGGGGGGCGAAGCGAAACCGAAATGGACCGAGGAGCGGACCGGGCGGACGGGCGGAGACGTGGGAAACTGGGCGCTAAAGGCGGCGAAAGCGAAGGGGAAGCAGGACGAAGAAAAATCCGCGCCGCCGACTCCGGCGGTATCGCCCGACGGGACGTTGCAAGAGCGGCGCGAGTGGCTCGCGAAGAACGAGGCCGACGGCAGCCCGCGGGCGCTGGTGCGGCTCAATTTTCTCAACGAGACCGATCTTAATCCCGAGCTGTCGTTTTCCCATCTCTTCGTGCAGGAGGTGCGCGAGGGCGCCGAGGCGATCAACCTCACGCTGGGCTACAACGGCTTCTCCGGGGGCGAGTGGATGGGCGACGGGAAGAGCCTCGTGGCCGTCGGGGCGCGGCGGCTTGACGAGCATCCGGACCGGGTTCGCTCGTCCAGTCTCTACCGCGTCGATGCTGGCGGGGGTGGAGTGACGCCGTTTTTGGCGATGCCGGAGCACAGTTTGACCGATCCCACGCCCTCGCCCGATGGGAACTGGGTCGCATTTCAGGCCACGCCGGGCGAAGCCTCCGGGTATACGCAGGCGACGGTTGCGGTGGTCGCGGCGGATGGCACGGGGGCGAAGATTTTGACGGCCGATCTTGATCGGCGCGCGGAGAATCTGCGGTGGAGTCCGAACAGCGCGGCGATTTTCTTCACGGCGGCGAACGAAGGCGCGTTTCCGCTCTACCGGGTGGCCCGGACGGGCGGGGCACCGGAGCGGCTCACGCCCGATTTGGAGCTCGGGGTGCGGGCCTTCGATATCGGGCGGGACCAACGCGTGCAGATCGTCACAACGCCGAAGAACCCCTCGGAGATGTTCGTGGGGCCGGCGCTCGGGTCGGAGACGGGAAGCGCGGGCTTCGCGGCGCTGACGGCGCACAACAGTAGTTGGCTGACGGGAAAAAAATTGAGCCTGCCTGAGAGCAACCGGCTGATGGGCCGCGAAGGACTTTCGGTGCAGTATTGGACGATGAAGCCCACCGAGTTCGACGGGGCGAAGAAGTATCCCCTGCTACTCCAAATTCACGGAGGCCCGGCGGCGATGTGGGGTCCGGGCGAGGAGTCGATGTGGTTTGAGTTTCAATACTTCGCGGCGCGGGGTTTCGCGATCGTCTATGCGAATCCCCGTGGTTCGACGGGCTATGGCCATGATTTCCAGCGGGCGAATTTTAAAAACTGGGGCGACCGACCGGCGGCGGATGTTTTGGCCGCGGCCGAACTCGCGTCGAAAGCGAGCCACGTGGATCGGAAGCGGCAGGTGATCACCGGTGGTTCGTATGGCGGCTATCTCGTCGCGTGGATCGTGGCGCACGACCACCGGTTCAAGGCGGCGGTGGCGCAGCGAGGCGTGTATCACTTGCCGACGTTTTTCGGCGAAGGCACGGCGTGGCGGTTGGTGCCGATCGCGTTCGGCGGGTTTCCGTGGGAGCCGGTGACGCGCGATCTGTTGGAGCGGGAATCGCCCTTCAATTACGTGGCACAGATCAAGACGCCGCTGCTGATCCAGCACGGTGATGTCGACCGGCGCACGGGGTTTGTGCAGAGCGAGATGATGCTGCGCGCGCTGAAGCAACTTGGGCGCGAAGTGGAGTCGGTGCGCTATCCGCGGGCGAATCACGAGATGAGTCGGTCGGGCGAACCGAAGCAACGGCTAGACAGTCTCGTGCGCTACGAAGAGTTCTTCCGCAGGTACATCGGCGATAACTGAAGCGAGGGATGGGTGAAGTTTAAGCCGGCCGCCGACAGGCGCTGGGGTGAAGCGAAATCTGAGCGACGAATTAACTCTTGGTCGCCGGGTTTCGTTTTTACGCAGCGTGAGAGAGTCGCACGGCTTTAGAATCTTTGGCTGGGCGGTCCCGGCTCTTGTTGGATCGCCCTTTGGCCGGGAGAATTTCGCCCAGCCTGTGCGAGTGTTCTCCTGTCGGATTTAACCGATCGGCAACGAGCGCCTGCGGCGCACGTGTAGTCGGTGATTGGTTCGGCATCCGAGGGCAAATTGTGGCGTTGAATCGCCGCGATGGGGTTTGTTTGCCATGCCCGAAGTCACTTCAACCGGGCGGCGAGGCGGGCGGGGCGGATCGTCGGATCCGGTTTGCCGGCGAGTTCTTGTTTCTCGGCGCGGCCACCTTGGTTTTGGGGCACTTCAGGTGCGAACGTAGCGGGAAACGAGGCGGCGAGCCGTTTCATCTGCGTTTGGATTTCCGGCTCTTTCGAGGTCGCGAGGTTGGTCCACTGCATCGGATCGCGGAGCATGTCGTAGAACTCCTCGGTGCCGTCTTTGTAGCGGATAAAATACCAGCGCTCGTCGCGCACGGCGGCGTTGTCCTTCCCCATCACCGTGATGGAAACGTGCGGCCAGGCCAGCTGCGGATCGCGCAACAGCGGCACGATGCTGCGTCCGTCGATCTCCGGCTTGGCGGGCAAGCCGCAGGCCTCGATGAGCGTGGGGAAGAGATCCATCAAATTCACCATGCGCGGGCTGTCCTGCTGCGCCGTCATCCCGGGCAGCCGGATGATCAACGGCACTCGGGTTGATTCCGCCCAGAGCGTCGCTTTGCGAAAGCGCAATTTCTCACCGAGGTGCCAGCCGTGGTCGCCCCAGATGACGACGATCGTGTTGTCTCGGTTCGGGCTCCGCTCGAGCGCGGCCAAGACGTGTCCGATGCAATCATCGGCGTAGCTCGTCGCCGCCAGATAGGCCTGAACGGCACTTTTGTGCATTTGGGGGTCCTGCTGCACCCATTGGAAATCCGAGGAAGGCTTCTCCGTCGCACGCCCCTTCCCGTCGACGATGTCGCTCAGGTCGTCGAGGCGAAATTCCGGCACGGTGATCGACTCCAAGGGGTGCCGGTCGAAATACTCTTGCGGCACGTAAAAAGGCAGGTGCGGTTTGGAGATACCGAGTGCC
The DNA here is from genome assembly GCA_044356555.1 of Opitutaceae bacterium. Taxonomy (GTDB): domain Bacteria; phylum Verrucomicrobiota; class Verrucomicrobiia; order Opitutales; family Opitutaceae; genus Tous-C4FEB. The sequence goes on from JBIKWB010000007.1 coordinate 30,233, forward strand.
ATGAAAAACGGCTTCTCCGCCGGCTTGGCCAATGCGGCGGCCGCCCACTCGGCGGCATTCCAATCTTTGGAATCCTCTTTCGGTCCTTTGGTGGGGCCCCAACTGAATTCCGTGCCATCGGTATCGCCCGCTTTTAGGCCGTCGCGCTTTACCTCGGGCCGGGGAATGGGTTTGCCGTTAAGCAGATTTTGGCGGCGAGAGGTGAGGCGCTCCGGGTCGGGCCGCGAACCGCTCCCGCCCGCGGAATCCTCCCATTGGTCGAAGGCCCAGTGCCCCTCGTCGGCGGGATGTTTGTGGAAAATTTTTCCATTCGAAAGGGTATGGTAACCGTGTTTCGAAAAATACTCCGGAAGCGTCAGGTGGGTTTTCACCAATTCCGATCCGCGCATGTTGTGGCTGTTGCCGTAAACTCCGCTCCGGTGCGGCATGAAGCCGGAGAGCAACGCCGAGCGCGACGGACCGCAGACCGGCCCGGCGCAGTTGGCCTGTTGAAACACGACGGAGCCGTTTTTGGCGAAGCGATCAAGATTGGGCGTGGCCGATTTCTTCTGTGGAGCACCGCCAAAGGCACCGACCCAGTCGTTGAGGTCGTCGACGGCGATGAACAACACGTTGTAGGGTGCCCGGGCTTTCTCAGCGGCGTGCAGCGGGACAGATGCGAGAGCGAGCGTGGCGAACGCGATCGCGAGAAGAGCGGAAGTGTTTCGGGATGCGGTCATAGGGGGAGATCTAGATTTTGACGTGGGGCGGGTTGAGGAGAGGGGAGTTTGGTGAATCGTTGCGCCGGTAGATCATCCCGGACGAAAGGGGGTGAATCCCCGTGATCCAAAGCGCTTTTGGTTTTGCCGGATTGGCGGCGACCAGACTCAGGAGAAGCAGGCAGAGCGCGCCAACACGCCGATTCCAATTTGATTTCATCGAACGATAGATGGCTGCGGGCAAACGGAGCGTGACGGGTGAGGACGCTTCGGTATAGAGCGGAGGCCTGAAGTCGCGTGTTGGGATCGACGCCCTTATGAACCGGACTTCTTCCAGACGGGTCGGGCTCCGGCCCCGATGGCAGCGTCGAGCTCGACCATCCGGCGGCGCAGGCGTTCGACCAGTTCCGGCTTCTCTGCGGCGAGATTGCGAGTTTCGCCGAGGTCACTCGCCAGGTTGAAAAGCATCACCTCGGGTTTGGGCGCAGCCTTGGCTTTGTTGGCCGCGGCGGGACGTGGCTCGAGGAATTTCCAATCGCCTTCGCGGAGTCCTTCGAGTGTGCCATCGCGGGAGTAGTAGAGAAAATCGTTGCGCACGGATTTGACGGTGCCGGTGAGCAGGCCGGAGATATCCAGACCGTCGATGGGCCGGTTGGCGGGAAGCGGCGTGCCGGTGAGGGCGGCGATGGTGGGGAGCAGGTCGATGGTGGAGGCGAGCGATTCACACACCGAATTGGCCGGAATCCGCCCCGGGGCCCACATGATGCAAGGCACACGTTGGCCGCCCTCGAAGGTGCTCATCTTGCCATCGCGGAGCGGGCCGGCCGAGCCGCCGTGGTGCTTGAAGGTGAGCCAGGGACCGTTGTCGGTGGTAAAGATAACATAAGTGTTGGCGGCGAGGTTGAGGTCGCGCAGCCGGTCAAAGATGCGACCGACCTCGGTGTCGAGGTGCTCAATCGTGTTGATGTAAGCGCGCTTCGGATCCGGGTCGCGGACGTCATCCGGCACATAGAGCGGGATGTGCGGCATCGAGTAGGGCAGATAGACGAAGAACGGGCGTTTTTGGTTTTTTTCGATGAAAACGATGGCGCGGTCCGTGCAGCGGCGAGTGATGGTGCGCTGATCGACGGGGAGTTCGACGATTCTCTCGTTCTCCATCAGCGGCGTTTTCCATTTGGTGAGAGACGAGGCCGGTTCAAGCCAGAGTTCGTCCATTCCGACCGGACCGCTCTTGGGTTTCCCTTGGTTGTCCGGGTGGTTCATGTCGTTCGAGTAGGGAATACCAAAATAGGCGTCGAAGCCGTTCGCGGTCGGCAGCACCTCGGGGTGGTGACCGAGATGCCATTTGCCAAATGCCGCCGTGGCATAGCCCTGCTGCTTCAGGTGGTCGGCGATGGTGTGCTCGGCGGGATTCAGACCGGTGGTCGAGGTGGGAAAGAGCACGCCTTTGTGCAGGCCCACGCGTTTGGGATAACTGCCGGTGAGCAGCGCGGCGCGCGACGGCGTGCACACGGAGGAGGCGGACATGAAACTGGTAAACTTGCGGCCCTCACGGGCGAGACGGTCGAAGTGCGGCGTGCGAATGGTCTTGGAGCCAAAGCTGCCCAGATCGCCGTAACCCTGATCATCGGTGAAAATGAGAACGATATTGGGCTTACCCGCCGGCGGCTGAACGGCGGCATTTACGATGGAAGTCATGGCCAGCGCGGCGAAGAAAAGCGGCGCGAGACGACGGAGGTAGGCTAGGGGAATCATTTGGGAGAATGCGGCAGCGTGGGAGTTGAATGGGGCTCGTTGGTGAAAGCTAAACGCGAGAACGTTGTACTAAGGTGACTCGTTTCGATTTTTCGCCGGCCAAAGAGTCAGAGGCCCACGAAAAGTTCACTGGTCACGACCGCTTCGATCAACGAACGCAGGCCGTGCTGTCGGCTGGGCAGATCGGCGACGATTTTTTCGACGATGGGTTGGTCCAAGGCGCCGATGCGCCGACCGCAGGCGTAGGTGAGCAGACGGTCGGTCAGCATATGGGCGAAGAGATCTTGGCGTTTAACGAGGATTTTTTTGAGACCGGCAACGTCGGAAAATTTTTCTCCGCTGGGTAATTCGCCGGCTGAGTCGATCGGGGTTTTACCGTAGCTCGTCCGCCAGCCACCAATGGGGTCAAAGTTCTCCAACGCGAAACCGAGGGGATCGATTTTCTGGTGACAACTGTAGCAGTTCGGTGACTCGCGATGTTTGCTGACGAGTTCGCGGATGGACTTGGCCCCGCGCACGTCGGGATCGATCGCGGGCACATCGTCGGGTGGAGGCGGGGGCGGCGTGCCGAGAATGTTCTCCAAGACGAAGACGCCGCGAACGACCGGGGAGGTCTCGATGCCGTTGGCGGTGACGGTTAGGACGGCACCCATGCCGAGGAGTCCGCCGCGCCGGGAGTCGGGGAATGAGACTTTGCGGAACTCGTGTGCGCGGGCGGGATCACCGAGATCGCCGAGCCCGTAGTGAGAAGCGAGCGGCTGGTTAACAAATCCATAGTCGCAATCGAGGAAGTTTCGGATCGGGGCGTCGCGCTCGATCAGGTCGCGAAAGAAGAGCCGAGTTTCCGTTTTGAAGGCGGGCTCAAGACCCTTGGAGTAGTAACGCTCGAAATCCCGACGGTCCGGCGGCGTCGAGCCGAGGCTGCGGAGGTGCAGCCAACTGTCCAGAAAGCCCGACACGAACGCGTCGGAACGTGGGCTGGCCAACAGGCGGCGCGTCTGCGCGGTGAGGATATCGGGCTTGGTCAGCTCGCCGCTGGCCGCGAGCTGGAGCAGCTCCGCATCCGGTGGCGCGGACCACAGAAAATAGGAGAGCCGCGAGGCGAGGGCGTAGCCGTTGAGGCGGGGACGCGCCTTCTGATCGCGGTCGGCGACGGCGGCGGTGTCCTGCGAGAGGTAGAGGAAGGAAGGTGAGCTGAGCGCGGCCTTGAGCGCATCCTTAAGACCTTCCTGCGGGGAACGGCCGGCCGCGATGCGTTGCTCTGCGACACGCATCAGGCGGTCCACTTCGTCCTTTGTCGCTGGACGTCGATACGCGCGGTCGGCGAAGGAGTGGAGGACTTGACGCATGGCCTCGGGCGCAAGTGCGGTTTCGCCATCGAACGCTCGCACCGACGAGGGTGGCGTTGCGACAGCGAGCGGGCCGCGGATCTTTACCTCATGGATGCGAATGTGGGGCACTTTTCCTTCGACGACGCTGATGATGCGATTCTCGACGATGCCGAGGCCGTTCTTGCCCTCTCGTTTGGCGTCGGCGGGCCATTTGTCTTTGTGGTATTCGACGATCTTGACCCACGAGTTCCGGGCACTCCTTGACCCGTTTGGAAAGACGAAGCGGGGCGTGTGCCCGGCATCCAGCCAGACCCGCATCGTGTGCCACGCCGGGTCGCCGTCGGCCAGCGCCACTTCGGCAAGCATGGGTTGGAGCGGCTGGGGATGATAAAGCGGACCGGCCTTCGCGTCGCCGGGTACAAGCCCGAGGCGGAGGGGTTCGCGCGAGTCGGTGCCAAAGATTTTCGGATCATACTGATGCAACCGGTTCATGGCCTGAGCGAGCACGCGAATCTCGTAGATTCCGTCAACCGGCACGCCTTGCTGAAAGTCACTGATGAAGCCGAAACCGCCCTCGTGGTGCGGAGTGTCCATGCACTCGTAGAGGCCGATGAACGCGTTGTTTAGCCGGCTGTGCGGGCGACCCATCTCCTGCTGGGGTTTAAAGTTTCCGCGGAAGTGCCACGATTGCTCCGCCGGTTGCTTTTGTGCCGCAAAGGCTTTTTCGACCACGAGGTCCGCCGCTTCGAGGTACTGGTCCAGCAGATAGCCGGAGGTCTGCAGCACGTCGCCGAGGTTGTCCATGTGCTCCTCGCTTTGGTCGCGGGGAAAGTTCGTCGTCGGATCGAAGGCGGCCATGTTGAGCCCGAAAAGATCGCCGACGGTGTTCAGGTATTCGCGGCGGTTCAGGCGGCGTAAGACCGCGCTGCCGCCGGTGCCGGCTAAATTTTCGCGTCCCCGGGCGAGTTCGAGGATGACCTGATCGAGGAAAGCTTTCTGCTCCGCGAGGCTGGGTTGCTTGGCTTTCTCCGGCGGCATGTCCCCGAGGTGGAGCTGGTCCATCATGTCCTTCAGATCGATCAAGGTGTCCTCGTCGGCCGCCGGCAGGAGCAACTCGTCGAAGCGCCGATCACCTTTCTGTTTCTCCGGGCCGTGACATTCGATGCAGTAGGTGGAGAGGAAGCTTTTGACGGCTGCGTGGTTGGGCGCGGCTGCTACCGGGACGGCCGCCAACGCGAGCAAACTGGCGGCGAGGAGGAATGGGCTGCGAAGCATGGGGCGTGGGCGGAAATCAGCAGGTCCGGAAACGCTCACGTGAGGCCGGAGAGGGTGCCGGTGCTGGTGCCAAATTTGTTCACCTCGATGCCGAAACGCTGGAGCATGGACAGGTACAGATTGCACAGAGGCTGCCGACCGAGGCCCTTTTCCGGATAGGCCTTGTGCTCGCCGTGCTTGAAGCCACCGCCGGCAAAAATGATCGGGAGATTTCCGTTCGTGTGGGAGTTGGCGTTGCCCATGCCGCTGCCGAAAAGAACCATCGAATGATCCAAGAGGCTGCCGGGCCCGTCTTCGGTGCTCCGGAGTTTGTTGAGGAAGCGGGCAAACTGTTCGACTTGGTAACGCTCCATCTTGATGAGAGCGGCGATCGCTTCCGGACGTTGGCCGTGGTGGGAAAAGGCATGATAGCCGCCGTTCAACCCGAAGGCATTGGCCTCGAAGTCGCCCCCGATCTCGAACGTCGCGATGCGGGTCGAGTCGGTCTGCAGCGCGAGCGCAATCAGGTCATACATGAGCGGCAGGTCGGAGACGAAGCCCTTGTTGTTGGGCTCCTTCATTTTGGGATCGGGTTTCGGGACGTGCGCCCATTGGCGACGCAGTTCGATCTGCTTTTCCACGTCGCGGACCGAGGTGAAATATTCTTCGAGCTTCTCTTTGTCGCGCTGGCCGAGGTGGCGTCCGAGGGATTTTGCGTCGCCTTGCACAGCGTCGAGGATGGAGCCCTTGAGATTGAGGCGATCCGTCGAGCTCGCGATCTGGGCGGCACCGTCTGAAACAAACAGTTTTCGGAAAAGTTCGCGCGGTGTGCTGATGGGCGGCACTCGCGTGCCACTGCGCGTCCACGACATCAGGCAACCGCCGTGCAGCCCGCTTTCCGAACCCAGTGCAAGCGACGGGAACCGGGTGGCGCCGCCCATCGTCTCGGCCGCGCGTTGGTCGAGCGTTAGGTTGCCCTCGGGCATCCCTTTCGCATCCGCCGTCCGCACGCCGCTCAGAAATGAGCTGATCGCGAAGTGCCCGCCTTTCACGCCATGATCGAGGCCGGAGAAAATGGAGACCTCCGGCTGAAGCGGTTTGAGAAATTCGAGAACGGTGGGCAGTTCGTAGTTGCGGCCGGTCTGGGTGGGAAAAAACGTCGGCGGGTGAAATCCGAGCATGTTGCCGACGCACACCATGCGTTTGGGCCGGGTCGTGCCGGCCGCTTTGCCGGGCAGGGCGCCGACGGCTGAGTTTTGGGCGAAGACGCGTCCGCCGAGAGATTCCAGCAGAGGAAGAGCGAGACTGATGCCGGTGGCCCGCAGGAAATGACGGCGGCTGGGCGCGAAGGCGGTAAGGTCGGAATTCATGATGCGTGGTTGAACAGTGAGGATTCGGGCGACGTGAGTGCCGAGCGGTGCTCAGACGCACCTACTCAAAATCGGTTACAAGTGAAGTGATCGTTCGGGCCGTCGTCAGCCGCCCAATCGCCGGCGGGCAAATTGAAGAGGACTTCCTGCAGACTGTGCTTTGTCAGGTCGGTTTTCAGTTCCCCGGCTTTGAAAGCAGAGGGAAACAGATCCTCGACGTGGGCGGAACCGGCCGCGCGAGCCAAAGCGAAGCGTGCCATGAAGGGCGCCTCGGTGGAGAGCAGGGTGAGGTTGGCGGCGAATTTCGGCATGCGAGGAGTCTCGGCGGCGGTTTATGCAAGGGCTCGTTGCAGGGCTTAGGCTGGGGAGCCGAAGAGAAGGCTGATCAGGGCACCGCCGAGGCTGGGGGATAGGCGGGCGACGACGCATAGGTGGTAAGGCCCGACGCGTTCGATCCGGGGACCATGAGAGAGTTCGCCACGCGGGTTTCGGAAAGAGCGGGTGAGCTAACGGGCAAAAGCGTCGGCCGCGCGGTAGGCATCAATCACGGCTTGTTCACCCTCGGCTCCCGGTTTGGCGTTGCCGTGCTCCATGCCGATGACGCCTTTGAAGCCTTTTTTGTAAACGTGCTGGAACACGTTGCGGTAATTGATTTCGCCGGTACCGGGCTCTTTACGGCCGGGATTGTCGCCCGATTGCAGGTAGGCGATCTCGTCCCAACAGGCATCAAGGTTGGGGATGAGGTTACCCTCGGTGATTTGCTGGTGGTAGAGGTCGAACAGGATCTTGCAGGACGGACTGTTGACGGCCTTGCAGATCGCATATGCCTGATCGCTGCGGGTCAGGAACGTGCCGCCGTGGTTGGCGTGCCAGTTGAGTGGCTCCAGAACCATGACCAGTTTGTGCGGTTCCAACAGCGCGCTCAGCCCGCGCAAGAGCTCGATCGCGTTGGCAAATTGGTACCCCTCGGCGAGACGCGGACCGCCGAATTGGTTCCACTTGGGGTCATCCTTGTGCTGCTGGTCAACCGACCCGGGCACCACGGTCATCCAAGTCGCGCCGATGCGTCGCGCGACGGCGACCGAATCGCTGACGGTTCGGGTGACTTCGTCCCACGCGGCCTTGTTCCTTCGGACAAACGTGGGTCGATCAAAACTGCCGTAGGCGACAAACACGCCCATGGTCATCCCGAGGCGGGCCAGCTCGGCACCGATTTTCTCCTGCATTTCAGGAGTCTGTCGCTTGATGCCGTTGTCCTCCCAGGCGGTGAAGCCTTGGTCGGCGGCGAAGCGCACTTGGTCGAGATAGTCTTCGCCGCCCTTGCTTTTGAACGTGCCTGGGTGCGGCGCGTAATTCAGGGAGAATTTCGGCTGCGTGGCGGCGAACAGCGATGTGGTGGGCATCAACAACGATGCAGCGGTGACAGTTGAGCCGGTGCGCAGGAAGGTGCGGCGATCCATGGTTAGTCGAGGCGGTTCTCACCGCGGTTTTCGGTTTGGTGGATCGTCACGGGCCAACCGGGAAACTGGTTGGAAGCTTTCCCGTCGGTGGGATCGATGAGGAAGCGGAACGATTCGACGGTGTAGGTTTTTTTTGCCGGATCTAAGGTGATGAAGCCGAACCCGCTGCCCTTCTCGTGGGCGCGGTCATAACGATTCGTCGCCTGGCCGACCTCGGGATTGCCGACGGCGTAGACGTAAACTTTATTGCCGAATCCGTCCAAGAACTCGCCGGTGTTGGCGAGGCCGTGCTTGGGGCGTTTCGTGTGCGGCATACCCGCAACGTCCGGGCGCCACCAGCGCGGGTAGCCGGCCGCGATCGCCGGCGTGCAGAAGGACCACATGCTGTCGCGCTGTTGGCCGACGCCGTATTGGGCGAGGGTCGCGAGATGCTGGTCGCCGTTGACGTGCAGGGCCATTGCCGGGCGGAGAATGTCGATGGCTCGATTGCGAGCGGTTTGCGGCCACGCGCCGGAGTCGAGGTCGCCTTTGAGGAATCCATCCAACCGCCCGTGGTGCGTGGCGACGGCGGCGAATACGGTCTGGCTGAGCACGGCTTTGAGCGAGTGCCCGCGCCAGTCCTGCGCCCATTCTTTCAAGAACGCTTCCTGCCGTTCGCCGAGCAGAACCAAGCCCGGTTGGTCGAGGGTGCGGGTGTCGAAATCAGGGTCGGTCACATGATCCGCTCGCGGACCTCCGGTCTTTACGCGCTCGGGTCCGCTCTTCCACTGGCGATCGGCGAGGATCGCGAAACTCACGCCACCATAGACCATGTCTCCGTAGTAGACGCTGATGTCCTGTTTGCTCGGCGTCGGGTCAAACGGGTCCGGGTGGTGCGAGACGTTGGTCCGATGCACGGCGTTCACCATGCGGGCCGGCTCGATGTAGCCGCCCTTCGACGAGGCGCCGGGATCAGCGGCGGTGATCGACATCTTGGCACCGCCCTCGCCCCAGATGTTGCCTTGGAAAACGTCGTGATCGTCGGGGATGCAAATCGTGGGCGCATGGCGCATCACGTCGCGAAACGCCCAGCCGAATTGATAAAATTTCCGCAGGTAGTTGAGGATCGCGGGTGCCGCCGGCTCGCGGATGATGCCGAAGCCGCCGTGGCTCTCGTAGATTTGGTCGCCGGAAAAGAATACCAGATCGGGCTTCAGTTTTGCGACGTTGCGGGCGACGGGTTCATAGGGGAATCCGTAGTCGTTTTGGCAGGTCATCGCGGCCAAGCGCAGCGGTCGGCCGACGGGATTGGCCAAGATCGTGCCGGTCCACTCGTCCGGCGTGACGGTGCCATCGCGGTGCTTTTCGCGGTAGACGAGTTTGTAGGGGACGGCGGCTTTCTCGTCCCAGTTTGGAACGCGGAACGTGGCGACCCAGGCGTCGGGATCGAGTTTTGCTTCGCCCAGCGATTGCCACGCACCGTCGCGCTGCACGTGCAGTTCCACGAACTGGCTGTCGTCGCGCCCCATGGGACCGGTGAGCGCACTGATCTTCATGACCCAGCCTTCCGGCGTCCGCGAATCACTCAGTGAATACATGGACCAAAGGAGCGGGCCAAAGCGTTGGCGGTCCGAAACGGTGAAAGCATCGCCGGCCAGTTTCCAATCGGTGAAACGGTAACGTGAGCGGCCCGGATTCGCGGTTTTGACCGCTTTCTTGCCCGTATTCTGCGACTCATCCGCGCCGTAATTGCTGACGAGGGCAACGTTGCCCAGCAGGCTGTCGGTCGGGGTGACGTGGGAGAGTTTGGCGAGACTCGCGCCGGTGCCGGCCTCGCGCGCTTCGAGCGTCAGAGCGACGTCCGTCCCGCTGGCGACGCCGTTAAGGACGAGATCGAGTTTCTTGAGGCTGGTTCCGGGGGGCAACGGAGCCGACTTCGATCCGAGCCGCAACTGGCCGTCGGCGACCCCGGCGTTGATACCGCGGGCGACGAAACAGTTGCTGCGATATTCGTTGAGCTCGCTCCGCACGCCGAGGCGGAAGCCGGCGCCGGCGTCGATGCCTTGCACCTCGATTTGCGAGAGCTGGACCGACATCGTGAAGCCCTTTATCGGGTTCGTGATTTGATGTGTCAGCGAGTGAATGCTGCGATTTCCGCCCAGGCTCCGGCACTCCGCGCCGCCATCGGCGATTTGCCAATCCTCCATGGGATTGGCCCAGAACGCACCCCCGAGAAAAACGCGGTCGTGAGTTCGGCGCCAAGGATCGCTCTTGCCGGGATCGGGCGAAGGACTTGCCGCGGTCGTCGCGGCGTTCGATCTGAGACCGGAGGTCGCACCGACTACCGTGGCGGTGGCAATCAGTTTGAGAGCGGTGCGGCGGTTGATGGGTTCGTTCATTGGAGAGCTGGGGTTGGATCGAGATTTAATTGGGCTGGGGTAGGAGCCCGCTGGCGGGCGATTCAGCGTGCGCCGACGGGCGGAGATCTGGAATCGCCCGCCAGCGGGCTCCTACCTTCGGCGTTTGGGAACTCGGCGTTGCAGTGAATTCGGCTTAAAGGTCGATTTCGTAGGAGAGGATAAACTGACGCGGGATCAGGCGGACCGTGGTGAGGGAATTCCCGTTAAAGAAGTCACGATTTCTGGTGTCGTACCGGTCTTGCGGGAACGCGTTTCGGACGTTCAGAGCCAGACTGTATCGCCGATTTCCGAGCCATTTTGATTTGCCCGCGTAACCAAAGGACAAGTCGACGGCGGTCTCTGCTTTTCCTTTTTGGATGATGTCCACATCCGGCACGGCCACGCCGTTGATCCGCTTGACGCCGAAGCCGATGGCCGCAGGTGCCCGCCACCGGTAGCCGGCACCGACGCGCAAGCCCTTCAAGGTGCCTTCGCTGAAGCGATACATGGCGTTGAGGTTGGCGCGATTGTCGCGGGTGAATTCGTTGGGGCGTCCGTTGTAGGCCTGCAGCACGGGGATGCCGGAGTTGCCGTTGCGCACGTTGGAGATCCAATTCTCCTTCATCGTCTGACCGGTCCAACCGCCGGCGAAGAGGTCGTCATTCCGGCCCCACGGGGTGTTGGCTGCGGCGATGTTTTGGGGCACGGTTTGGCCGGCGCCGGCGCCGATCGGAATCGCGTTCCACGTGTACTGGCGGATGACGCCGTCTCCGTCCATGTCGAAGCCGGAGGGATTGCGGTAAATGGCTTCCGTGTCTCCCGGTACGTAACCTTCGGTGAAGAGGGTTTTATCCATGATGCGCTCGAACTCGTCGGCGAACTGGATCCATTGCGTGGCGATTTTGGTCTGGACGACTTCCTGCTGATTCCAAGTGAGGCGGAGATCAAGGTTTCTGGTCGGTTTCCACTGCATCGTGATCTCCCGACCCTTGGCGGCGGTGTCGGCGGTGACCGCGTAAGGATCGAGGTAATTGAAGAAATTCATCGTTTCGAATCCGCCGTTGTTCGTGGACGCAAACGGGTAGGCGAATTTGGGCTCGCCTTGGCCTTGCAGAGGCCACGCAGGGAATTTCGCCCGGAAATCAGCCTCGTTGGCTACCATGGCCCGGGTGATGTCTTTCATCACATTCCGCATCGCCCCCCGGATGCCGGCGAAGAGCGCGCCGAGACGCGTCGGCGACGATGAAACATCATACTCGTTATACCGGAGATTGAAGCGACCCTCGAAGAGGCCGAGGCGGAAGCCTTGGTCGGTGCCTTCGCCCCGTTCGCTCGCCATGAAGCTGCCGTCGGGATTTCGGGAGGTGGTGTTCGGCGCGAAGGTGTTCGACTCGGTGAACATGAACGAGAGGTCTGCGCCCAAGGGAAGCTTCCAGCGCCAGTCGCGGAACGGATGGACCACGATGCCCTTCAGCGTGGTGGTTCCGACGGCCTCAGTCGCCGGGTCCATTTTGTCGAAGCCGTAGTGATCGATGTGGGCTTGGTAGCCGGCGGATGCGGCTGAGACGATTTGCCCGGTTTCGGGATTTCGCCACAAGACCGCCGGAGCGGCGGACCGCGCCGTGTTGTTTGAATCCTCGCGCCGCCCGTAGGTCAGCACCACGCGGTCTTCGAGTAGATAACCTTGGTAGGAGAAAAGCTTGGTGCCAAATTCGGTGTGGGTACCGCCCGTATTCCGCCCCGTGATGAGGCGCTCGCCCTTGGTGCCGGTGCCCGCGTTCCTCGGATCGACGGTCCAGACCTCGCGGTTGTTGTCGGTGATGTTCCAAGCTTCCCCGATCTGGTAGCCATCGACGCGGGGCACGAAACCCAAGTCTGGGCCGACGTAGGACCGGAAGTTGACCGTGCGGTTGTTGGAAGCGGCGGTGTAACCGCTGCCCAAAGGCCCGAGCCCTCGGCGTCCGTCGGGCTCAATGTTGTAGTTCACTCCGCTGAAAACCGGATCCCTCATCCGTCCGTTTTCGATCTTTGGCTGGAGGTTGTAGCGGTATTCCTGATTGAGGTTCTTGGACTCGATCGCGGAGACGATGCCGGCGATGCGGTGCCGGCCCAACATGCGCAAAAACCGGTGCTTGGAGCGTTCCTTGAAATCGAGCTCATACGAGAGCGCGGCGCGCCATTCGTCGCTTTTGGCCCAGCCGTGATCGAACCCGGCCAGTCCGTCGAAGTAGAGCTTTCCGGCATAGGGATTGGGGGTGACGCCGTCGGCGAGGAATCGGTTGGGATCGACGTTCAGGTTAAGGCCGCCGTTGCCGCCGGCCATGTAACTGGCGCCGAAATTCTTGTTATCTTCGCGCTGATAGCCGGCCTCGAAATGGAGATCCTTTAAAATCTCCTGGTTGAAAAATAGATTCACAATCGACGCGTCGCGGTCGCCGAAATCGGTGAAGTAATGGTAGCTGGCGTCGCGGGGATAATAGTCGTCATTCAGCAGCGAAACGCCGCGCGTGGTGCCGGCATTGACCGGATCGACGATCCCTGGCCATCGCCCGTTGTCGGCGATGTTTTGCACGCCGACGGAGTAGAATGAACCAAAGGCACGAACGCCGGCGGGATTGTTGCCGCCGACTACGCTGATGGCGCCGTCGCCCGACGTGCTGAAAACCCGGTCATCCGGATTCACCTTCGCCCCGATCGCGGGCAAGCCGCCCCCGGCGGGTCGCCCCGTTTGCCACGCGAGATTGTTGGAAAAGATCGGGCGGTTGCCGAGAGCGGAACCCAGATTCCCGGCTTGGTCCCAGACGCGGACCCGGTCCAACGGAGGAACGCGTGAGGGCGTCCGGCCGTGCCCGGTCACGTTTTCGTAGTGAACGCTGAACTGGGTTTTTTTATACGGTTTGTAGAGCAGCGCGGCGTAGCCCCGGCGCTCCCGGTCGATGGAGGGGCGCGGGTAGAATTTCTTGTTGTCGGCGAGGAGAGCTCCGCGGAAGGCCAATTTATTTTGGACCAGAGTTTGGTTGAGGTGCAGCTCGCCGCGAATGCCGCCGAAGCTATCGAACTGCGTCTTCAATTGCCGGGTGTTTCGATTCATGATCGGCCGGGCCAAGCTCGAATCGACGGCGCCGGTCGGAGCCCCGATGCCGAACATCATGGGGTTCGGCCCGGAGGCGAGGGTGACGCGTTCCAAGTTGTAATTGTCCGAACGGGAGTTGGCCGCGAAAAACTCCCGGGTCCTGCGCGCTTGGCCAATGCCGCGCACCCGCAGGTCACCTTCGCCGCCTCCCTTGGATTCCACGTTGTTCACAAACTCGGTGCTATTCTCAATGTTGAGCGAGTAAACGGAGGCCGATTCGATGCTCGTGAAACCAAACTCCTCCATGAAATCGAGGGTGAAGACATCGATCTGGGACGCCAAATCGGAGAGTTTCGTTTTGAAGCGCGTGCCGGCCAGCGTTTCGGAGGGAGCCCAGCCGGTGTTGTCGCCGGCGCCGACTTGGAACGGGGTCAGCGTGATGACCTCCGGGTCAAGAGGGGCGGTCAAGGTCGGCCGCAAGGGCGCAGGATTGCGTTGGGACGCAGCCGACGGGGCGCGGCCAACGGCCAAGGCCGAGGAACCCGCGTCGTTCACGAGCTGCAAATCGGTGCCGGCGAGCATGCGGGTCACGGCTTCTTCAACCGTGAAGTCGCCGCGGACGGCGGCGACGCGTACGCCTTGCACGATGGCGGCTGGAAACATGATCTCGCGGCCGGCCTGTTGGGCCGCGAGGCGAAGCGCGGTGGCCGCATCTCCAGCCGGAAGATCAAAGCGCTGCGGTGACGGGTTCGCACTAGAAGAGCGAACGTTGAGCGATAAGATCAAGGTGGCGGCCAAGAGCCAACGCGCGAAGCGGGTAGGGTGGGGCATAAGCGGAAACATTGTTTTAACAAGACGGCCCACGACCCGGGAGACACTAACGTGAATTCGCGAGTCTGAGCGAAATTGTGTCACCCCGTCGTTCGGCTTGGACGCCCGCAGTGACCTCGAGAAGGCGCACGAATCCTTCGGCATTATCGGAGCGAAACGACGTCGTCACCGGGAAGGCGGCCAACGCCGGATCGGCCAAGGCGAGTTGGAGGGTGTTGTACCGGTTGAACTCGGCTACGACTTCAGCCAAGGGCGCGGACGAAAACTGCAGCAGGCGGGGCTGCCAAGCGAGGGCGCGGGCGATCTCTTCGGCCCCGACGATCACTGGCACCAGTGCGGCGGAAGCCGAGTTTCGGCCCCGGTTGTTCTCGAGCGGAACGGTGAGTTTTTCGCCGACCCCCAACATGGGCAGAGGCGCCGGGGTCGGGGATGATGGCGCGACTTGCACGCGGCCCTCGGTGACGAGGACTTCCACGGACCCGGAAGCGAGCCGAACATTGAAGGCGGTGCCGATGGCCCGCGTCTCGACGCCGGCGGCGCTGACGACAAACGGGCGGGTGGGGTTCTTTGCGACGGTGAAGCGAGCCTCGCCAGACAAGAGGAGCACGCGGCGCTCTGCGGCGGTGTAGGCGACGACGACGGAGGCGCCCCGGTTGAGTTCGAGCAGGGAACCATCTTCGAGGAACCGTTGTTCGTAGCCGATGGCGACGGCGATTTTTTCCGCTACAATCGGGGAATGTGACCGTGCGTCGCGGTGGAAGAAGAAGACGGCCACGACGGCCGCAGCGGAGGCGAGCCCAACGGGGACAAGCCAGCGGAAAGGGCGGCGTGCAGCGCGGCGCGGCGGGGCAAGGAGCGCGGGGTTCGGCTCCGGCGCGTGCTCGGGACGCCAGTCGGAGAGGAGATCGAGTTCGCGCCATGTCGCCTGTTGGCGGGCAAGGGCATCACCGTGGCGCGGATCGGCGGCCAGCCACTGGAGAAAGTCGTCTTGCTCTGCCGGCGTGAGACCGCGGTCGCGCCGGACGAGCCACTCGGCAGCTAGTTCATCGGGCGTGGGGATATTCACAGAAGACCCTCTTCGCGGCGGTCGCGGGCGAATGATTCGGTGCACTTACGCACGCCGATGGTGAGCTGCGCGGAAACCGTGCACTCCGAAATGCCGAGGCGCGCCGCGATTTCCTTTTGGGGCAGTCCGTAGACTTTGCGCAAGGTCATGACCTCACGGCAGCGTTCAGGCAGGGACTGGATGGCCAAGGTCAAGCGTTCGAGTTTTTCGGAGCGGTCGACGGTTTCGGGAATGCTTTCACTATCATCTAGGACGTTCAACGAATCGAAAGGCACTAAGGTATCTTGGCCGGAGACGTGGCGATGGCGCAGAACGTCGAGGGCGAGGTTGCGGGCCGTGGCGAAGAAAAACGCCTTGGGTGAGCGCATCGCCGCGCCGTTGGCGCGCGCACGGAGGACGCGGGCGAACGATTCTTGCACAAGGTCGTCGAGATCGACGCCGCGCGGGAACCGGCTGCGCAACCACGCGCGCAGCAGGGGTTCGTGCGGCAAAATATGGTCGTTGAACCAACGGTGGTCGGCGGACGGGAAAGCGTCGGAGGGGAACTCTGATTTCACGGGGTGATGAGTGCTTTGGTGGGAACGGCCGCCCTCGGCAAGCCCGGCCTTCCAGTCGGCGCGCGGCTCAAAATGCGGCCGGGGAGTCGAGGCTCTTTCGTTTTCAAACGCGAACGAACGGTCGGGTGCCGGCTGGCCCCGAGCCTACTTTAGAATGCTGTAAAGGTTCGCTTGATCGTCGGTCCAGAGCGGAGCCGTCTTTGCGGCGGGTTTGGGCGACTCGGCGACGCCCATGATCTCGGACTGGGCGAGGAACGGGAGATTTTTGGTGAGCAACATCCAGGTGGTGGAGTATTGCCACCAGTCGTCGACCGGATCGTCGGAGATGCAGGCGACAGCGAGGCCATGGTGGGCGGCGAGACGCTCGACGACGGGCTGGAGGTCGAGGTAACGGTTGGAAATGTGGATCGCGATGACGCCATCGGGCTTGAGGTGGCGCAGGTAGAGGGCGAGCGCCTCGGCGGTGAGGAGGTGGACGGGGATGGCGTCGCTGCTGAAGGCGTCGAGGGCGAGGAGATCGAAATTTTGCGGCTCCTTGCGGTCGAGCTCATGCTCCAGCTCGAGGCGGGCATCGCCCATGATGACTTCAACCTTGGCCGGGGTTTGGGCGAGGTAAGTGAACGGGGCGCGGGCGAGACGCTCGACGGCGGGGTTGATTTCGTAAAAGCGGTAAGTGTCCCCGGCGCGGCCGTAAGCGGCGATGGTCCCGGTGCCGAGACCGACGACTCCGACTTTCATGCCGGCGGGGCGGTCGAGGTGCTTGACCGCGAGGCCCACGCCGCTGGTCGGACCGTAGTAGGTGGAGGGCTGCATGGCGCGGTCGGGAGCGGTGAACTGCAGGCCATGGGTGGTCGCGCCGTGCATGAGCAGCCGGTAGTGTTGATCGGGCTCGTCGACGGAGTGATCGTAGACCTTGAGCGTGCCGTAGAAATTACGCGAAGCGGCCAGCACCGTGGCCGTTTCGGCGCGGGTGGCATGTTGAAAAAGCACGTGGCTCAAGATGCCCGCGAGCAGGACGGCCGGAAGACCGAGCGGCCAGCGCCACTCCTTGGCGAAGCGGCCGATGGTGAAGTCAAACGAGCAACACAGCACGCCGATGATCCCGAAGATAACCGTCCATTTTTGAACCTGGAAAAAGAGCGCTAATTCAGCCCAGAAACCGAGGCCACCGTCGAAGGAGGCCAAGAGGCCCGGAATCGCAACGGTGGCGGCCAAAGCGCCGATGATCGCACCGATTGCCAAGGCCCGGCTGCCGCGGACGAAACACAGCGCGGCAAACGCGACGGCGAGAGCGACGAGGCCGATTTCGAACTCGTGGAACTCTTGCAGCAGCGCGGGCGCGACGATCGCGACGAGCAGGCCGCCGAGAGCGCCGCCGGCCGAGATGAAAAGAAAATAACCGGTCAGCCGACGGGGCGGCGGTTTGAGTTGGTAGAGTTCGCCGTGACACACCATGCAGGCGACGAAGAGCGCGAGGTTGTAGCCGGCGATTTGAAGTTTCATCGGTGCCTCGGTACCGGTCTCAAGCATGAGGCAGACGGCGGCGAGACTGAGCACCAGCAGCGTCGCAAACGTGCCGCGGTGATACCAGCGCGCGTGGTCGAAACAGAGGACGAAGGATAACAGGTAAAGCGCGAGCGGGAGCACCCAAAGGAACGGGATCACGGCGACCTCTTGGCAGAGCTTGTTGGTGGTCGCGAGGAGGAGGACGGAGGCGATGGCGGGCAAGGCGACCCAAAAGAGACGGTGAATCCAAGGAGTGGCCGCTTCCGGCGCTTCGTCGGCGGTGCGTGCGGTCGCGGGGGCCGGCAGATGGCGCCACACTCGCCACGCGCACCAGCCGCATAAGAGGACAAACGTACCAAGACCGATGGACCATAGTCCGGCCTGTTCATGCCGGGAAAACCGGACTTCGAAAAAAATCGGATAACTCAGCAGCGCGAGGAGCGAGCCGATGTTGGACAGCGCGTAGAGCCGATAAGGCGAAGCGCCGGGATGGGTGGTGCCGAACCATTGCTGCATGAGCGGGCCGGTCGCGGAGAGGACGAAGTAGGGCAGACCGATGGTGGCGGTGAGCAGGAGAAGAATGTGCCACGTGGGCTCGCCGGCGATTTGTGTTTTCCAACTGTCCGCCGGAGTGATCGGCAGGAACACCAGCGACAGGAGCAAGAGCGCCAGATGAAGCACGGCCTGATTGCGCGGCTTGAGGTAGGTCGAAGAGAAATGGGCGTAAGCGTAGCCGCCGAGGAGCAGCGTTTGGAAAAAGAGCAAACAGGTCGTCCATACGCCCGGGCTGCCGCCAAACCACGGGAGGATGAATTTCCCGATCAGCGGTTGAACTTGGAACAATAGAAAAGCTCCCGTGAAGATGGAGAGCGCGAAGGGTAGCATAGGGGCGGGGGGGAGGAAGAAGCCGAAAGGCTTTGTCGTTACGGAGGCACGGGCCGCGCGGCGAGAGCCAAAAAACAGAATTTTGAGGGGGGAGCTCGGGCGTGAGAATCAGGTTTCCAAGCTGCGCGGTTCTGTTTCCTATCCGGGATCAGCACGTCCCCCACACCTTCGATCAAAGCGGGTCTCCACCCGCGCAACCGTCATCGGACCGGCTATGACTTCGAGCGCTTGGCGGACGTCTCACCCGCCTTAGCGCCCTTCGTGAGTTTGAATGCGCACGGCACGGTCTCGATCGATTTCGCCGATCCGGCGGCGGTCAAGGCGCTCAACCAGGCGCTCTTGAAAGCGGACTATGGGATCGGCGTTTGGGACGTGCCGGCGGGTTATCTTTGTCCGCCGATTCCCGGTCGGGCGGACTATGTGCATCACCTGGCGGACTTGTTGAGCGACGGGATTGAGGCAAAGATCCCGCGGGGTCGGGAGGTCAAGATTCTTGATGTCGGGATCGGCGCGAACTGTGTCTACCCGATCATCGGCGGTCATGATTACGGCTGGAGTTTTGTGGGGACGGACACCGACCCGGTCGCGTTGGAACACGCCAAGACGATCGTGGCACGCAACGCGGAGTTGGCGGGGCGGGTACAGTTTCGGCGGCAACGTTCGGCGTTGGCGGCGTTTCGGGGCGTGGTGGAGACGGGAGAGAAGTTTACGGCTTCGATCTGTAATCCGCCGTTTCACGCCTCGGCGGAAGCCGCGATGGCCGGTGCGAGGCGCAAGGTGCGTAATCTGAACGGAGGCCGGGAGACGGCGGTCATTTTGAATTTCGGCGGGAAAAGCACCGAGCTCTGGTGCCCGGGTGGTGAAGTTGATTTTGTCCGCCGCATGATCGCGGAGAGCGTGGTGAGTCCGGGGGTGTGCGGGTGGTTCACGACGCTGCTTTCGAAAGGCGAACATTTGCCGCTGATTGAGCGGGCGTTGGAGCAGGCGCGGGTGACGGAACGGCGCGTGGTGCCGATGGCTCAGGGTCAAAAGCAAAGCCGGATCGTGGCGTGGCGTTTTTGAAACAGAGAAAGACGGGCGATTGGCCCACGGAACCCACGGAAGACACGGAGAATTCGGAGACGAAGAGCCGCGGCGAGTTGAGCGTTGATTGTCGGGCGGGGGTGGGCTGCGTTGTCGGGCTGAAAACGAAACGCGCCATCAAGAAACCGCTTCGGGCCGCGCTGTCCCGCTGGATCAGTCACGGGGCTTCGTCCATTCACGGCCGTGGAGTGAGGGCGCGGGTCTTGATTCCTGCCGGCACGCGCGTGGTGGAATACACGGGTGAACGCATTACGAAGGCCGAAGCGGATCGGCGGGAGAAACTCAGATTGGCGCGGGGGCGGCGCGGCGGGGATGACTGCGTCTATATTTTCGAATTGAATTCACGGCACGATTTGGACGGCCGGACCCGGCGCAATGTCGCGCGGTTGATCAACCATTCGTGCGCGCCGAATTGTCGGGCGGAGACGATCCGGGGACGCATCTGGATCATCGCCCGGCGGGAGATTCCGCCGGGGGAGGAACTGACCTTTGACTACGGTTTCGCCCTGAAGGAGTGGCGTTTGCATCCGTGTCGTTGCGGGAGTCCAAAGTGCGCGGGCTACATCGTGAGCGGCTGGCAACGTTGGCGGCTACGACGCCTCGTGCGTGAGGCGCGGGCACTCGAAAAACGAACTGCGATCAATTGATCGGGCGCACCGCCCGGGGTTGGCGAGAGTTACGCGGTGCAGCGGGCGTAGATCTTTTGCAGGAGAACGGCCGAAGGTGCGGCGGGCGCGGTCGTGGCACGGGGGCCGGCCAGGCTGCAACGCAGGAGTAATTGCTCGTTTTCCCGGTCGAGCTGAAGAATTTGGAGGATGCGCGTGCGGGAGCGCTCGAGGCGTTCCTGGGTGGAGGTGTCCCGCGCGGAGGCCGCGGGGACGGTGCGCAAAGCCGAGAGCGATTCGTCGAGGCGGGTGAGCAGCGCGCGCTTGCGGTCGAGCAGGGCCGTATCGGGCGCGCACTGGTGGAGGCGAAGAAACCGGTTTTCCTCGAGCGCGCACTGGTGCAGGTCGTCGCAGAGCTGCTGATGCTGGTGGAGGGTTTCCGATTGAGTCATGGCGTGGAAGAGGAAGTTGGCGGGGAGATATCCGCCGTTTTTGTCGGAGTGGGACTGCTTTGGAGAGACGTGCGGCCGGTCGCGGTGTCGAAGAGGCCTGCGACTTCTCGGTTGGTCTGAATGTTCCAGTCGATGTGTTCAAGCCGCCACGTGGCCATCCGGGCGAGCTCGTTCAGTTCGGTGTTGGTGGCGGATTTGCCGGCCTCGACGATGGAGCGATAGGTCTCGGCGGCGCGATCGGATAGGCCGAGGCGCTCGAGACAGAGCGAGACTTGGTAGAGAATCGGCAGCCGCCACGCGGGGTCGGCCGACAGCTCGGCGAGACCGGAATAGATGGCGTGGGCGTTGAGAATATTGCCGGTGGCGAAGAAATCATTGGCGAGTTGGTTGCCGGTGCGGCGTTGCCAGTAGGCCCAGCGTTTGGGATCGTCGGCCATCGTCGATTGGGTGGTGCGCAGCAGGTCGAGCGTGACCGTGAATGATTCCTGGCTGCGGCCGAGTTCGCGCAGTGAAATCGCCAGAAGGTAGCGGGCTTCGGGCGCGTTTTCGTCGTTGGGCCACTGCTCAAGAAAGGTGTTGAGGTTGGTGACTGCGGGCTCGTTGAGGCCTTGCAGATGTTGGGCGTAGGCCGACTTAAAGTGAGCGCGGGCTTGGTCGGCGGGCGCGAGGTCGAGCAGCCGCAGACGGGTGAAAAACTTCACCGCTTCAGGGAAATTGCCCGACTGAAAGTGGGTTTCGGCGATTTCGAACTGGGCGGTTTTGGCGAGCAGTTGGTAGTGATCGAAACCTCCGCCGGAGAGCTTCAAGGTGGAATTGATGACGCTGTAAAAGCGGGTGATCGCCAAGTTGTAGGTCCCGAGACCACGGAGCGTGCGGCCGAGATCGAGCAACGCGTCGGGTGTACGGGGGTCTTCGGGATACTCCTTTAGAAACTTTTCGTAAAGGGCGGCGGCCTTGGTGAGAGCGCCTTGGCGGCGATGCGTGCGGGCGAGGCCGAGCAAGGCGGTCTTCAGGTCGTTGTCCGGGACGCCGCGGCCACGGAGAACCTGATGGTAGGCGATGGTGGCGGCGTCGTAATCCTTCCGGTCGGTAAGGCTGTTTCCGAGTTTGAGCATGCTCTCGATTTCGGCGCCCGGGAGGGGGCCGTTAAGCGATAGGAGCGGCTCGGCGCTTGGAGTCTCCGTTTTGAGCAGCTCGGATGTGGCTGCGGGGGAATTGGCGGTGAAGGGAGCGACTGGTTTCGATTTCGTGGCTTCCGGGGCCGACGCAATGGCGGGAGCCGTCGGCGGATTCGCCGTCTCCGTCGGCGGCCCAGGATCGGCGCGCAGGGCGGGTGCAGCCATGAGGGCGAGCACAAGCCGGGCGAAGCGAGGTGAGCAGCGCGATGGAGAAAAGCGGATCATCACGGGATCTGATTGTAGGTGGCGGAACTGACCGGAGCCGGAGTGGCGGCGGAGGGAGCGTTCATGGGAACGGGCAGGATTACGCGAACGCCGGATGACCTTGGGTCGAAACCTGGGAGTTGAAAAAACGGCAGGAAGTCTTCCGGACGTACGGCCGGACGAGTATCATCGGGGATGATCGACGGAGGTGGCGGAGGCGGATTGTTGGCCCGGAACGGCGCGGTGCCGCCGTTGAGTTCGGAAGCCGGCGGCTGGGCCGGCAAAATCACATCGGGACGATCCGGAGCGGCGGCGGTCGAATTCGACCCCAAGCGGGACTGGTCGGAGTCGGCGACTGCCTGGGATGGCGAAGGCGAAACTTCTACCGGCAGGCGTTTGGAAAAGTTCGGCAGCGGAGCTTCTTCCCGGAAACGAAGAGGTGCGGCGCCGAGGGCGACCAGATAGGGGGTGGACTCCGACCATCCACGTGGCCCGGTGGCCTTGGAGTGGGTCGGCGCATAAGCCGGGAGGAGCAAAAGCGTGGCAAATTGCAGCGCCCGGCATGTGTCCACCGCTAGGTGCGGTGGTTTTTTTTGATTCATTTCGTCGTATGAGGATGTTCATGGTGAGGAGTTCCCCGATCGTGCCCGGTGGAATTATCGGCGCGCACCGTCAAAAGCTTGAGTGATTTCTTCGGAAACACCGGTCCTGAGCAAAAAAAATGGCGCCCGGAGGCGCCTTAAAGAACGTCACGTGCAGTTGGGGGTCTTTCAGCCCGTTGCGGGGGGCTTTTCCAAGCGGGCGCGAATCCGGCGGCCGATGTCGTCAAGCGTGTAGGGCTTTTGGATAATGTCGTCTTGGCCAAGTTTCTTGAACTCGGCACGGGTCTCCGGCGTGATGTGTCCGCTGATGATGATAACGGGAAGATTGGGGCGGCACAGGTGGATCACCTTGAGGACCTCATTGCCGGTGGCTCCGGGCATATTGAGGTCCAGCAGCGCGGCGTCGAACTTGAGGGACGGGTTGCTGATAAGATCGATCGCTTCCAGGCCGGATGCCGCCGCCGTGGTTTGATAGCCTTTGCCGCCGAGGGCGGTGCAAAGCAGGGCGCGGAGTGCGGGCTCATCGTCGATGATCAAGAGCGATTCATGCCCGCCGGGGAATTCGCCGCAGGCGAGCGGTGCGGACATAACAGGAGTCTCGGCTGCGAGGGGCAGGTAGACGTTGAAGGTGCTGCCGACCCCGACGGTGCTGTCCACCGAGATGCAACCCTGATGGGCGACGATGATACCGTAAACTACGGCCAGGCCGAGGCCGGTGCCTTGGTTGCCGGGTTTGGTGGTAAAAAAAGGCTCGAAGATGCGGGCGCGGATTTCCGGCGGCATGCCGGTGCCCGTGTCGTTGGCTTGGAGGCAGGCATAGTCCCGGGTGACATCAATGCCGGGCAGATTCAACGAGGCGCCGGACTGCGGGAAAGTGCGCAGGGTGATGACGCCGCCCCCCGTCATGGCGTCGCGGGCATTCACGCAAAGATTAAGGATGATTTGCTGGAGCTGGCTCTGGTCGGCCAACAGGGGCGGAAGATCGTCGCGCAGCGAGAGATTGAAGGTGACCGTGCGTGGAAAAGTCTCCGCGAGGAGAGCGACCAGCTCGCGAATAAGTTGGTTGAGGTCGACGGCGTTGAACCGCACATCGGATTTTCGGCTGAAGGTGAGAATCTGACGGACCAAGCCGCTGGCGCGTTGGGCGGCGCGATGAATCTCGCGCAAGCTCCGCTGGAGAACCTCGGGCGAAGCGGACCCTTGCTGGCAGAACTCGGCGTAGCCATTGATGATGGCGAGCAGGTTGTTGAAGTCGTGGGCGATGCCGCCGGCGAGGGTGCCGAGGCTTTCCATTTTGTGCGATTGGCGGAGCTCGTGCTCCATTTTTTTGCGCTCGGTGATGTCCTCCCGGAGGCAGAGAAAATTGGTGATCTCACCGGACGGACTGCGAAGGCATGTGGCCTTCACCGATTTCCAATCGGTGTCGCCGTCGCGGCGTTGGGTCCCGATTTCACCGCGCCACTCGCCGGTTCTGCGCAGCGTCTGCCAGAATTCCTCGAAGGCGGCGTCCGAAGGATGCCCGTCGCGGAGGACTTGGGTGCGGGGGTCGAGATAATCTTCGAGTGTGCGCCCGCTCATCTCGGTGAATTTAGAATTCACGTATTGGGCCCGGCCCTCTGGATCGGTGATGACCATGGCGACCGGGGACTGTTCGACGGCACGGGAGAGCCGGTAAAATTGTTCCTCGGCGAGGCGCTGGCGCGTCATGTCACGGCCGACGGCGCGGATGGCGATCGCGTTGCCGTCGGGGTCCATGACGGCGGACTCTTCCCAGGCGAACCAGCGAATGCCTTGGGCGGTGAACCAACGTTGTTCGGTGTTGGGCCGGGGATGGCCGAGGCCGGCGGTGAACGCGGTGGCGTCCTCAGGGTTGAGAAACTCGACGACGGGTGTACCGATCAACTGTGCCGCACTGCGACCGAACTTGCGGCAAAAGGACTGGTTGGCCGCGAGAATCAGACCGGTCTTGTCGCGAGCGTAGGCGCAATCGGCGCTGTTGGCCCACGGCCCGAGCGCGACCGTGGCGGTGGGCGGGGCGGAGGCGAGTGGGTTTTCGCTGAGCACGGCGTTCATAGGGGAAACTATCGGCCCGATTGGGGTTAACTTGAGCCGCTTGAGTCAGGAGCCCGAGCGGCAGCACGGGCCGGGGCAAGAGGTTCGGTTTGTCGCGGGGAAACCGGGCGAAAGTGGGGTCACGGTGGCAGTGACTTGGCTTCGGTCAGTTGACGAGCCCCTGCAACATCGACGGCAGACGCTCCAAGCTGTTGGCGATGGAGGCGCGGGCAAGGCGGCTTTCGGGCCCGTCTGAACCGTAGAGGATGCGCCACCCGTCGAGTTTGAGCCAGGCGTCGGGTTGCACGGGCGCCACGTTCTCGAAACGACAGCTTACTCCGGCGTGGCGGACGAGTTTGTCGGCAACCTGAACCGCAGCGGCAAACAACCGGTGCCGGGGAGCGCGGTCGGGTTCGTGGTGATATTGAACCGCAGTGATGATCTCTTCCGAAACTTTGTGGAGGGCGAGAAATTTGGCGCCGATCTTGGCGTGGTCCCAGCCGATGAGCTCGCGCTCAAGCTGACAGGTATCTTGGGCTTCGGTCGCCGGAGTGGTCATCACGGTGCGCAACTCGTCCGGGAAGGCATAGGCCATGACGACCTTGCCCACGTTGTGGAGCAGCCCGGCCAGGTAGTCGGTATCGTCGTCGATGTGCAGGGGCGTGGTCGCGATGATCTCGCGGGTGATGATGGCGGTGCCGATGCTGTGGCTCCAAAGTTCTTTCCAGGGGCGATTTTCCGCGGAGCCGTGGTGAAGCAGTTCCATTTCCTCGATCACCGGAGTAGCCATGGAAAGTTCGCGGATTTGGCGCAGGCCGAGGAAGAACACGGCTTCCTCGATGTTGTTAACCCGGGCCGAGAGGCCGAAGTAGACGGAATTCACCATGCGCAACAGGCGGGCGGAAAGCGACGGATCGCGGCGGATGATCTCGGCGATCTGCGAGTTCACGCTCTGCTCCGAGCTCACGAGTTCGCTCAAGGCGCGGTTGATGCTTTGGAGCGAGGCGAGTTTTGGGCAGGCTTCGATCCGAGCGGTGATCTCTTCGTCGCTATAGCGACCGGCGGGTAAAGGAGACTGGGAAGCGTTGTGCATGGAAGCGGGCATTGATCTGTGGGGGTAGGCAGCCGTCCAAAGATCGGCCCGGACCGATCAACTCTTTAGGTTGATTTCGCTCAAGTGGCAGAAACTGCGCGCCGATAGTCACCGCACGCCATCGTGTCGCCGGTCCAAATCCAGACTCTGCTACAACAGGCCGTGACGCATCATCGTGCGAACCGGCTAAAGGAGGCTGCTGCGCTTTATCGCCGGCTTGAGACGGCTGCTCCCCGGCATTTTGACGTGCTGAATTTATCGGGGCTGGTTGCTTACCAGCAGCAGCGGCCGGACGACGCGATTCGGTTGCTGACCAAAGCGCACGGTCTGAATCCGCGGCACGCGGGTTGCGCGATGCATTGCGGTTTGGCGCTGGTCTCGGCCAAGCGTCACGCCGAAGCCGAGGCTTGGCTGCGTCGGGCCGTGGAAATTGATCCAATCTACGCCGAAGGCTGGGAGAATCTAGCCTATGGACTCAAGTTACAGGACCGGCTTTTGGAAGCGATCGCCTGTCATGAACGCGTCGGCGCGATCAACCCGGGCTACGCGCGAGGATGGTACAACTATGGTCTCACGCTCAGCCTCGCGGGCCGGGCGGCGCAGGCTTTGATCTGCCATGAACGGGCTATCGCGGCCGACCCACGGTTCGCGCTCGCCCGGTTTGGGCTTGGCCAGGCGATGATCGAACAACACCGCATCGCCGAAGGCGTGGCCAGTATCGAAGCCGGGCTCGCGCTCGACCCGAGCAACTGCGAGGCGAGGAGCCATCGGCTGTTCGCCCTGCACTCGCTGGAAGGGGTCTCGCGGGAACAGCTTTTTGCCGAGCACGGCTCTTACGGCCGCAGCGTCGGCGGAGCGGTGGAACGGACGTGGCGGAACGCGCCCGAACCCGGCCGTCGCTTGCGAATCGCCGTCCTCTCACCGGATTTCCGCGAACACTCCTGCGCGTTCTTCATCGAGCCGATTCTGAGGCATTTGGATCGCCGGCAGTTTGAGCTGTATCTTTATCACGATCATTTCCGCGAGGACGCGACCACCGCGCGGCTCCGGGCGCTCGCGGACGGTTGGCGCAACTTCGTCGGCCGGCCCGCGAGTGCGGTTGAAGCCGAGATTCTGGCGGACGCGCCGGATGTGATAATCGACTTGGCCGGGCACACCGGGTTGACCAACCGGTTGCCCTTGTTTGCGCGCAGACTGGCTCCGGTACAGATCACTTATCTGGGCTATCCCAACACCACGGGCGTGCCGGCGATGGACTACCGTTTTACCGATGAAACGGCCGATCCGGGGGGCGAGGCGGACGCTTGGGCGACGGAGAACCTGGTGCGGTTTGCGCCGACCGCATGGACTTATTCGCCGCCTGCGAGCGCGCCGCCGGTCGGGGCGACACCATGCTTGGCGCGAGGAGCGGTTACCTTGGGTTGTTTCAATAATCCGGGGAAGTTGAGCGACGCGACGGTGCGGCTATGGGCAAAGGTGCTCGGAGCAATCCCGACCGCGACGCTGCGGCTCAAGGGCAAGGGACTCGACCAAGAGGACACGCGCGCCCGGCTTCTCGCCCGATTCGCTGCCGAAGGGGTCGCGGCCGGCCGGGTGGAATTGATCGGGCAACCCCGGGGGTTGTCGGAGCATTTGGCGTGTTACCATGACGTGGATATCGCGCTCGATCCGTTTCCGTATCACGGCACGACGACCACCTGTGAAGCGCTTTGGATGGGTGTGCCTGTCGTCGCGTTGGTCGGTGACCGGCATCAATCGCGGGTGGGGTTGAGCCTTCTGACGGCGGCCGGTCATCCCGATTGGGCCGCGGCTACGGAAGTAGATTATATCGCGACCGTGATCCGGCTGGCGGGCAACCCGGCGGATCTTGCGGAGATTCGAGCGGGCTTGCGGGCGGACCTTGAGCGCGGCCCGTTGCTCGACCACTCCGGCCAAGCAGAGCGCTTTGGAGCTGCGCTACGGGAGTGTTGGATCGGTTGGTGTGTGCGCCAAGAAAGCGAACTTTCCTCTCCCGTATAAGGCTTTTCCCTAATCTTTCGAAAACCATAGCCGATCATTCTCCCGTATGACCGCTACACCTATTTCTCGCGAGGCCTTGCTCCGCGTCGTAAAGACCCTGCCGGCGGCACCCCAGATATTGGCGCAACTCGGTCGGCTCTTGCTTGATATCACCTCCGATTTACGGGACGTCACGTTGTTGCTGAAAAGAGACGCCGCCCTCACGGCGCGAATTATCCGGATCAGCAACAGCGCCATCTACAACACCGGTCTGCCGCTTGCCTCGCTCGAAGAAGCGTTGGCCCGGGTCGGCTACACGGAAGTTTACCGTCTCGCTGGCTTTGCGGCCGTGGCCCAGCTCGCCGACCAGCACCTGCCCATTTATGGAATGACCGGCGTGCAGTTGCGGGAAAATGCGTTGTTCACCGCGCTGATGATGGAAATCACCGCGCCGGCCGCCGGCTTGGATGAACGCGAAGCATATACTGCGGGGCTGCTGCGCTCGATCGGCAAAATTGCCATCGATCGCATCGGAAAGGGTAGCGGTCTCACGTTCGACGCAGGTGGCTCGGAAGGAATTGCCGCTTGGGAGTCGTCCCAGCTGGGCATGACCAACCTTGAGGCCGCGGCGGTGATTTTGGGCGAGTGGCGCTTTCCGACCGATACGGTGGTCGCCATTCGCGATCACTACGCCGAAGAGCCCAACGATTCTGCCCTCGCCCAATTGCTCAACCTGGCGGCGGGGGCCGCCGAACGGCGGGGCCATGGTACGCCCGGCGAGCAGGGTTACTGGAATCTCACCCCGGAGCGCCTCGCGGCGGCCGGGATCAGTCGGAAACAACTCGACGCCGCCGAGCAAGTAGCGGTGGAGAAGTTTGAGGCGCTGCGGGCGGCGATGGATTAGGCCCTGGCGAACGCGGCGAACCGCGCCCTGATTTCGGGAGGCGTCCTGTGGGCGCCTTTTTTTTGGGCGTGAGGCCCCGTTCGGCAATTTTTGCCTGCATGATGGGGGCATGCTCGGCACCCCGATGGAATTTCGAATGTGCGCGACTTTATTTGTGTAAATAACGTTGATTTGTAACAGTTTGTGAAGTGGTGGGTCTTCGCGGCGCAAATCTTGCGACCGCTACGCACGATGAACGTGCTTTTCGCCACCGGTAGCAACGCCCGCTACATGCGCCCGCCGCTGTTGAGCGACGCGCAGGTGAATTGTGGGCCCGACTGGCCGGATGCGACCGGGCCGGACGGTCGCGTGTTGTCGCTGACTACCCCGGTGGGGCGTTACGATCTGGCCGCGATCGCCCGGCGACTGCCCGCGGCGCAGGAGCCCGATCTTGTGGTGTGCCTGGTGGACGCCAGTTGGAGAAATGTGCCGGTTAACTTGGCCGCGTTCCGTTGCCCGAAGGTTCTTCTGATCGCCGATACCCATCACTTGAGTTCGCCGTTGGTCGGCACGTTGAACTACATCGCGGGCGAGGCCTACGACCGCTGCGTGCTGCTCTACGATCGGCACCACGCGGCGTTTTTTCACGCGGCGGGAGTCCGCAATCTTTTCTGGCTTCCCGGTCTGACGCTGCCGCACGACGATACGACCGTGCGGAAGGCGCGCGCTGCGGGGTCGCGTGCAAGCCGGCTCGCATTTGTCGGCCAAGCCGGGCGGCACCATCCGCGACGCAGCCGGCTCATCGCGGCGTTAGAAGCCGAAAAACTGCCCTTCGTCGCGCGGGCGTTGGAGCAAGATCCCGGTCTGTTCTTTTACGGTTCGTCGCTGCTGGGATTCAACGCCAGTCTGAACGGCGATCTGAACCTCCGGGTGTTTGAGGTGCTCGCTGCGGGAGCGGCGCTCCTCACCGACCGCCTCGCCCCGGCATCCGGCTTAAACGAACTACTTGCGGAAGGTCGCGACTATCTGAGCTACAACTCCCCGGAGGAACTCGTCGAACGAGCGGTGCAGGCGTTGGCGCAACCGACCGCAACCAAGGCGATCGGCGCGGCCGGGGCGAGTTGGTTTGATGAGCACTTTAATGCGGCGCGCCGCCGACGGTTGTTTCAGGCGCTGGCGTTTGACGGCGTGGCGGCACCGGAGTTCGACCTTTCCGTGGTCACTCGCGGGCGGGTGTGGTTTGGCGGCGAAGCCCAACGGGTTCGCCAAGCGGCGATGGTTTACGAAGGGGTGCAGGAGATCCACCGGGGCGAAGAGCGTGTGCGCGTACAAGTGCCTGCCGAGCCGCCCGAGTTGAGGGAAATGTTTTCGACCTTGCCCCGTTTGGAGCAGGTGCCCGATGCGGAAAGCGGCGAGTCGGACCTCGCGGTCTTCAGCCATGCGCAAGCGGTGGCCGGAGTGGTGACGAATGCGTCGATGCTCTGGTGCTGGGATGCGACCGCCGCGGATTTTCCGGGTCTGGAGGCGGCGTTTGGTCCGTCGGGTTTCGCGCTAGCGAGCCGCGAAGTGGCCGTTTTGTGCTACGCCCCGCCCGAAGATACGGCGGTCGAGGCCGGCGCAATCGAACCGACGCGGCGTCACGTTTTGCTTTACACCGACGACCCCGAGTCGGGTGGGGTGGCCCAGTACAATCACACCATCTTGCTCGGCTTGGTGCGGGCCGGCTACCGGGTTTCGTGCGTGCAGTCGCGGTGCGATAATCCGCTGATCGCCGAGCAACGCCGCCTCGGGGTCACGCATCACTGGCTCGATTATCACACCGGCCGTGAATTTGCCCGCACGGTCACCGACGCCGCGCCGGCCAAACAGGTGTTTGAGACGGACCGGCCCGATTTGGTGCTCTTTAGCGATTGCTGCCCGGTGTCGAATTTGGCGGCGCGCGAGACCGCGCTGCGGCTTGGGATTCCGTTTGTCGTCGTGGTCGGATTTGTCGGCACCTACTTGGCCCGGAACTTTGCGGCTCAATTACCCGCGTTGGCCCGGCACTATGCGGCGGCCCAGCGCGTCGTCGCGGTTTCGCAGGATAACTTGAATCTGCTGCGTCGCCACTTCGGTCTGGCGGCAAACAAGGGCGAAGTCGTCCATTACGGCCGTCCGGAAAAATTTTTCGCGCCACGCGACTTCGCCGTGCGAGAGCGCTTGCGGGCCGAGCTAAACCTGCCGGTCGACGCCGTGGTCTGCTTCACGGCCGCGCGGCTGACGGCGATCAAGGGCTACGGCTATCAGCTCGATGCCATTGCGCGCCTGCCGCAGGGCGCAGCGGCGTCGAACCTGCACTTTGTCTGGGCCGGCGACGGCGACCAGCGGGCGGCGCTGGAGGGCGAGATTGCCCGGAGGGGACTCGGGGCCCGGGTCCATCTGCTCGGCCATCGCTGGGATGTCGCCGACTGGTATGACGCGTCGGACATTTTTGTTTTACCGTCCGATGTCGAAGGCATGCCGCTGGCGATCATGGAGGCGATGGCCAAGGGCCTGCCGGTGGCGGCGACGGCGATCAGCGGCATACCCGAAGAGCTGGGGGGGACGGGGAAACTGTTGCCCGATGGCCGCACGGCCCGACCGCGGTTGGTGGCCGAGCTGGCGGCGACACTGGTGCGCTGGTCGGGAGACGCCGTCCTGCGCGCCGAACTCGGCGCCGCGGCGCGGGCTCGCGCCGAAACGATGTTCCGCGAAGAGCGTATGGTCGGGCAGACGAAGGCTCTCATCGACGCAGTGCTGTTAACCTTCGAGAAGCCGACGCCGTTGGCTGCAACCGCCTGATCAGGACTATCCATGGGCCGCGATTTCACTCTCATGCTTTTGATCGATGCGCTGCGCGTCGATTATGTGGAGCGGATGCCTTTCCTGCGGTCTCTTGCCCGGCAAAGTGCGGTGGGTGCTCTACGTGAGTGTTTCGGGTTTGTGCCGCGACAGGCTTACTTCGGTGGACTCGATGCTTCGACCTACGGCTACACCAACATGTATCGCCACGATCCTGCCGCCTCGCCCTTTCGGGTCACGCGAGGGGTGGACGAGGCTTCGTTGGCAAAACTGGTGCAGATGCAAGTCCTCTGGCGGAGCAAGCTCGAGGCTGCGCTCATCTTTGTCGAAAAGGGACAAGACAAGATCGCGGCCAAGCTGATGCTCGACGGCGTGATTGCCGTGCAGAATTGCAAGAACGTGCGGGTCATCCTCGAGGCTTTGCTTACGATCTGCCCCCACCTTGCGAAGCTCGATGCGGGGCGCGCCCGTTACTTGCTCAATCTCGCTGCGGAAACGGCCGAGAAGACCGGCCAGACGGCCGATCTGGAACGGGCCCGGCGTTCGCTGGCCGAGTTGCAACCGGTTGCGCAGCGGCTCGTGGCGTGAGTAAGGCTTCCGGGATGACAACCACGAGGCCGGCCGCCGCACCGCCGCGACGGCGGGTCCGTGTGTGCTATTTCAACACGTGGGCGAGGGGATTGGAGCCGGTCTCGGCCTACCTCGCGCGCGTGCCGGGTTTGGATTTGAAGCCACTCGTGTCCGATGCCGGCGATGCGGCGTTGCTGCGTAAAGCGCGGCTCGACTGCGATTGGTATGCCGAGAATGCCCGGTGTTTCGCGGCCATGCGGCACGACGCGTTGGAGTTCCTCCCCGCGTGGACCACGGGGAGCGTTGGGTTGCTTGATTTCGCCAGAGCACCGCTCGAGCCGGGTGAGGAGCGGTGGCTTGTGACGATGGCACATCAGCCTCAAGCGCTCGGTAACATCGCGGGGAGGGTGTTTGCCCTGTTGGCCAAGGCGGGGGTGCGGCATTTGTTTTATGCGTTCGACGAGGCCAGCCGGGCGATGCCGTGCTTCGACGACATTGCGCCTCATCTCGATGGATTGATCCATGACGAGGCTCCGCTGGCGGCGGCCGGGGCGGAGCGATTGCAGGCGGGTTGCCGGACCTCGCACCGGAGTTGGGTGGCGAACGTGGTTCCCGGCGCCGTCCCGTTTAACGAAGAGCCGGAGGAGAAGATTCTGTTCCTCGGCTCACAACTCGGGCTCACGCCGCACCGGCGGCGACAGATTGATTTTCTAAAAGGTAAATTCAAAGACCGGTTCATCGCCTCGTGCGATCACTCGGTCGCCGTGGCCGGGCGCGATGCGCTCAATCGCTATAAAGTCGGGCTGTGTCCGGAGGGACGAAAGTTCACGACCCCGGCCATGGCCCGGACGCACACGGACCGGCCGTTTTGGTCGGGATGCTTGGGGCTCGTGCCGGTGAGCGAGGACAGCGTGGCGGGCGGTCGTTTGGAGGCGTTGCACCAAGCGGGGCTGATTGTGCGCTATCCGCACGCGGATCTAAACGCGTTGGCGGAGGGGGCCGAGCGGGCGTTGGCGTTGGGCCGGGTGGAGCGCCGGCGAATCTATGATCATTTTAATCGGTTTGAAACCGTGGGCACGGTTGTGGCTGAGATGATCGGGGCGGCGGCGCCTGCCGGAGTGCGTGGGTAGCGGCCCAGGCTCGCGTGGCTAAAAGGAGCGAACACCGCCTGCGCACTTCGGCTGCGGTTCGCACGAAATCCGCGAGGGCGCAGAGCTCGGCAAGGAACGCGAACCCTTCGACGTGTCCTCCTCCGAGGGGGCACAAGGAGAGGAATGAGCGTGAGGGTGAAGGCGCCGAGGGTGCGCCCGAATTCCGGGTCGGTCATTAGCGGCCGGAAGGCGGCAGCGAGGTCGTCGGTCCACCTTCGGAGAAGGTGCGGTTTAGGCTTGGAAGAGTCGCGCGAGCCCTCGCGGCGAGGTAGCCCATGCGGAAAAGACCAAGGTCGATTGGATCGCCGGATGGCGCCGTCGGGGTGGCGATGAGCTGGGCTTTCAGGCGGGGCCGGTGCGCGGGCGAGAAATTGTCGGGATGAATCAGAGAGCGCGGGTGCGAACCCGGTCGGTGACGCTGGAAATCTCGAGCCGGAGCGGGCGGTAATCGGGACCTGATTCCGGGGGAAGGTCGAGTCGCGACCGCAGCGTTTGCGCGTCAACAAAGTACATGCCGGATAGAACCGAGCCGGGCGGCATCAAGGCCGGCGGCATCTCGATCCTGCACGTTGTTGGCCCGGATGGATGTTCTCGACGGGTCGGACCCATGCGGGTAGGAACGACATTTGACCGGATGAGCGCGGGCTTGAGGCGCTTGCCTCCGGGGCGGACCCGCGGAAAGTAGAAAATGCGAAGGCCCCGGCGGGCAACCGGGGCCTTGCTAACACAAACACGAACTAACTTATTTCTAACGATCAGTGGGCTGCGTAGCCGGTCTTGCGACCGATTCCCGAAGCGGGGGCCTCCGCAGGACTGAGACCCGGTTTGCCAGACCTGACCGCAGCACGAACACGGCGGTCAGGTTTGGGCAGATCAGGACAATCCTTGGACGCTGGTTTAGCCGAGCAGCTTGAGCGCCGACTGCGCGCTCTGATTGGCTTGCGAGAGCATCGATGTGCCTGCTTGCACTAGGATGCTCCAACGGGCGAGCTGGGTGGATTCCTGAGCCACGTCGACGTCGGCGATCCGGCTGTTTGCGGCCTCCAGGTTGGCTTTGTTGACGGTGACCAGTTCGCCGGCGAAGCCTAAGCGGCTTTGCTCCGAACCGTTGTTCGCGCGCAGCGTGGCCACATTTTGAATCGCCGTGGAGATCGCACTGAAGGTAACGGCTGCATCTCCGAGCGAGGTCACACTTGAGGCCGAGATCGTGCCGACACCGACGCTCGAGCTCGTGAGATCACGGGCCGCGATCGAGACGGTGGTGGCACCACTCTCCGTTACACTGACCGCCCCGATGGCGGCGGATCCGAAGAGCGAGATGCCGTTGAACGACTCGCTGGCGGTGTCTCGTAGCTGGGCGGTCAGGGCGACGAACTCGGAATCGTAGTTGGCCTTGTCGTCGGCGCTTTTGGTCACGTCGGAGTAGAGGACTTTGAGCTCGCTGATACGTTCCATCACCTTGCCGGCGACCTTGAGGGCGCCGTCTTGGGTCTGGAGCAGCGAGACGGCGTTTCCGATATTGTTGGCTACGGCGCTTTGACGGCGGACCGCGGCGGACAACTTCATGGACACCGCCAAACCGCCCGCATCATCGGAGGGGTTGACGATTTTCGAGCCGCTCGAGAGCCGGGTAATGCTCTTTTGCAACATCGAGTTGGAGGCAGCGAGGTTGTTGGAAGCAACGGTCGCGGCGTAGTTGGTATTGATAACGACTGACATGGTATTTCTTTCCTTGATCTGATTGCGACTATCCGTCGTCGCCACGGGCCAGTTGAGACAGCGCGGGCCGCGCCGATTGAGATGAAAACCTCAAAGGGGATTCTCGCCGCTAAACGGCGGGAAAAATTTTCGAAACGTTTTTGAAACCCTCTTCCCCCAAAATGAGACAACGGTAACGAAGTCTCGGCTGCCGGCCAGAGGGCTGGTCTGGCCGTGCGGCGGGAAGGGGCGCTTGGCTTAGCCCTGGAGCAGCTTGAGCGCGGTCTGCGAGCTTTGATTGGCCTGCGAGAGCATCGAGGTGCCGGCTTGGACCAGTATATTCCAGCGGGCGAGTTGGGTGGATTCCGCAGCCACGTCCACGTCCACGATCCGGCTGCTGGCGGCTTCGAGATTGGCTTTGTTGACCGTCACCAATTCGGCGGCGAAATTGAGGCGGCTCTGCTCGGAGCCGTTGGTGGCGCGCATCGTCGCGACATTTTCGATCGCGGTGGCAATGGCGGCGAAGGTGACTGCGCTATCGCCGAGCGAAGTGTTGGCGCTGGCCGAGATGGTGCCGACGCCGCTGGTGGTGCTGGTGAGGTCGCGGGCTGCGATGCTCACCGTCGTCGAGCCGTTTTCGGTGACGGGCACAGATCCGATCGCAGCGGAGCCAAAAAGCGAAATGCCGTTGAAGGTTTCGGCCGCGTTCGAGCGTAGTTGCGCGGTGAGGGCGACAAACTCCGAGTCGTAGTTACCCTTGTCGCTCGTGCTCTTGGTGACGTCGCTGTAGAGCACTTTCAGTTCACTGATGCGTTCGAGGACCTTGGCGGTCACTTTCATCGCTCCGTCCTGTGACTGGAGGAGGGAGACGGCGTTACCGATGTTCGAGGCCACGGCGCCTTGGCGGCGGGCGGCGGCGGACAACTTCATGGAGACGGCCAAGCCGCCGGCGTCGTCGGATGGGCTGACAATTTTTGATCCGCTGGAGAGCCGGTTAATGCTCTTTTGCAGCATCGAGTTCGAGGCGGCCAAGTTGTTTGATGCAACCGTCGCCGAATAGTTCGTGTTAATTACAACTGACATGGTGATCTTCCTTGATTCTAACTACGACGTCCGTGTCGTTAACGTATCCGAGTGAGCGGCTTCGGATCGCGCCGGTCGTGACATTTGCCTCGACGGGGAAGCTATCGGCGCGCTTTGCAAAAACCTTTATCAGTTTTTAAAAAAAACTTGAGCGCCCTCGTAGAATCACGGTTTTTCTAAATTTTTTCCGCGCCGCGCCGATAAGGATTTGGGCAATTTCGCCCGTAACCTTCATTTTATGGCTGGCATCCAAGTTTCAGGTCTTTTGGCAAAGTCTTCCTTTGATTGGAAGGAGCTCGTGGACCGGCTGATTGCGGCCGAGAGCAAGCCCATCGAGCGAATTGAGGCGACCAAGACCAGAAACACCGAGCAGACAAAGGCGCTCTCGGCGATCAAGACGGCGTTTACCGCGTTGCAAGATTCGGTGCAGACGATGCGAGCGGACGAAATTTTCTCCCTGCGCACGGTGAGCAGCGATGTGCCCGGCACGACTTGGAAGACCACCTCGGCGAACGGAACGCCCGTGGGCTCCTATGCGTTCAACGTAACCCGCGTGGCGACCCGGGCGCAGCAAGTAGGGCAGGCCGACATCGGAGCTCCGCTCAACTCGGTCAACGACGTCTCCGGTCTGACGCTCGCCAATCTCAATACCGCGAGCACCATCACCGCCGGAAAGTTTACCATCAACGGTGCCCAAGTGAATGTGGCCACCACCGATTCGCTGGCTGATGTTTTCGCAGCGGTGGCAACGGCGACCGGAGGCGATGTGACCGCCAGCTACAATGCCAGCAACGATCGGATTTCGTTCACCAGTGAAACCAACCGGGAAATCATTCTAGGCTCGTCGGTCGATTCGAGTAATTTTCTCTCGGCGATGAAGCTCTCGAACAACGGCAGCTCGAGCGTGACCAGCGCGGCGCGACTTGGCACCGTCAAGCTCTTCACGGCGACGATCAACCAATCGGGCCTGGCAACGCCCGTGACGGGTGCGGGTTCGTTTTCGCTCAACGGGGTGACCATTAGTTACGACGCCGCGGTGGATCGCATGGGCGACCTGCTGAGCCGGATCAACACATCGGCGGCGGGTGTGACGGCGTCTTACGATGCCACGGCGGATCGCTTTTCCCTCACCAACACGATCACCGGAGATTCCGGCATCGGTATCTCGGATACGAACGGAATGCTCGCGGCCCTCGGTTTGACGACTGGCGCGGGCGGTTTGTTTACCCGCGGGTCAAACGCCCAGTTCAGCGTCAATGGCGGTGCGACGATCACCCATTCAAGCAACACGCTGGGTGCTGAAGCCCACGGAATCACGGGACTGAGCGTGAACGTTGATTCGCTTTCGAGCCAGACGCTGCGGGTGCAGAGCGACACTGCGACGATGGCTACCTACGTGAGCGATTTTGTGACCAAGTTCAACGAAGTGCAGGACAGGATCGCGGCCGATACGGAAGTGGTGGTGTCGGGCACTCAGGTTTCCAGAGCGGTGCTCGCGGGTAATCGCGAGGTCGAGGCGTGGTCGAGCCGGTTACGATCGCTGGCCTTCGACGTGGTGGGCGGGCTGGGCGGATCGGTCAAGCGGCTCGACGATTTGGGCATCGATTTCAACGGCACGACCAGTCGCCTGGTCATCAAATCGCCCGATAAGCTGACGGCAGCGTTGGCGGAGAAGCCGAACGACGTGAGCGATTTCTTCATGAATGCCACGACCGGGTTTGTGGCCCGGATGTTTAGCGGGCTCACCACGCTGATGCGGGATGATTCGACCCAGCAGAACAATTTGAGCAAAACCAATCTCGATCTGGACGATCAGATCGCGCGGTTGAAAGCCAAGCTGGAGCAACAGCGTGAGACCCTGACGAATGCTTTTATCAAGATGCTTGAGGCCCAAAGCCTAGCCGAATCCCAAAACAAGACATTGCTCGATGCTTTTTCGAGCAAACGTGATAATTAAAACGCGATGAATCTCCCAAAAAATCGGCACCTTTCGCTGCGCACCCTCGGCTCTGTTCTTACGATCAGCGGTTGGTTGTTTTTGGCCGTGGGCTGCCAGACCCCGGCTTTTGACGATCCGGCACGCACGGGACCCTTCTTCCAACCGACGAACCATGTCGGCGATCCCGCCCTCGAACCGAATATGCGCCGGGTTATCCTGCTACCGGTCTACGGCGGAACGTTGGTGGACGGCGAAACCGCCGCGTCGTTTGACGGCATCTTTGCGACCGAGCTGCAAAAGCAAAATCGTTTCGAAGTGGTGGTCTTGACCCGAGCCGAGTCGCGCCGGCGTTTTGGGGCCGATGAATTCTCGTCGGCTTCGGCGCTGCCGAGCGGATTCTTGACCAAGCTGAAACGGGAGTTTGCCGCGGATGCAGTTCTTTGGGTCGATCTGACCGCTTTCCGCGCTTATCGTCCGTTGATTCTCGGTGTCCGGGCGAAGCTCGCGACGGTGGAACAAACTCGGTTGGTCTGGACCTTCGATAATGTATTCGCCGCCGATGATCCGGCCGTCGCGAATTCGGCCCGCCGGCACTTTGTGGATCAGACGCATACGGCGGTCCCCGCAGATTTGACGCGCTCGGCGTTGCAATCGCCTCGCCGGTTTGCGGCCTATGTGGCCGCGGCGATGTTTGCGACTCTGCCGCCTGTTTCCCCTCTCGTTGCGCCGAAGCCGGCAAACGGCCAGGAAGCCCGCGTTTCGAGTCCCCCATTATCCCCAAGCACTGCGAAACCGGAAGCGGCTCGGGCGAAACCATAATTTCATTAATTGTTGCTCAAGAACTCTGCGCCCGGACCGATAGCTCTCTCCATGAACCAATGGCGGTCCCTGGATTGAACCCGTCAGCGGCAGACCGTCTCCAATAATTTAGCATGCCCATGATCAATTCCACTTCCTCCACCGAACGTAGTTTGCGACCAGAGATTTCTGCTATCACCGGTCAGCCCGCGGCTCGTATCGCCGCGCCGCGAGCGGATTCCATGTCGACGGGCAATGCCGCCGCCTTACGCAGTGCGTTGGCCGCCCAGCCCGAGATTCGCCCGGAAGTGGTCGCTCGCGCCCGGGCCTTGGCCGCCGACCCCGGCTATCCTTCGAACGCGATTTTGGAGCGGGTGAGCCAGCTGATTCTCGCGACCCCTGACCTCAGCGAAGATCAATCCTGATTCCAGCCATGGTAACGCAAGGCTATGCCCGCACCTACCGGGCCAACGCAGTATTAACCGCCAGTCCAGGGCAGCTGGTTCTGATGCTCTATGACGGGGCTTTAAAGGCTATCGCCATCGCCGAAGCGGCGTTTGAGCGTCCTGAAGACGATTTTCGCCGGCTCGAAATCATCAATGAGCAGATCTCAAAGGCCCAAGCGATCATTCGTGAATTGCAGAGCGGTCTTGATTTTGAAGTGGGCGGCGAATTCGCCCAGACCATGAGCCGGCTCTACGATTATCATTTTCGCCGGCTCTTCGAAGCCAACTTGCGCAAGCAAGTCGCGCCCCTGATTGAAGTGGAGCGTTTGATCCGCGAGCTGCGGAATGCTTGGGCGGAGATGTTGTCCAAGCAGGAAGGCCCGGCCGCTCCCGAGCGGGTGCGCGGGGTTGCCTGACCATGACGGACGCGGCACGCGAGTTGGCCCGATTGGTCGGGGTGCTGGAAGATGTGCTTGATCAAGAAGCGGTGCTGTTCCGTGCCTCTGACTATGACGGCATTCGTGCCGTTCAGGAAAAGGCCGAGCCCATCGTCGCCCGAGTTGCGACATTGGGACCGATTGGCGGCGCCGCGATCAGCGAGCGTGTCACCCGCTTGATCAGACGCCGGGCCGCGTTGGTGGTGCAGATGGGGACGGCCTGCAGCAATTTGAAGCACGAGTTGTCCGAGGTGCGTGAGGGAGAGCAGCAGTGCGCCCGGGTCGCACCGGCTTACGTGAAGCGAGTTGCGCTTCGGCAGCGGCTCAGCGTGGCGATGTAAGAGGGCTCGGCCTACTCCGCGCACGTCCGCGGAGAGCTTGAAAACTTAACCGGTCAAGGCCGTGAGGCTCTTCGTGTCGGCGGGGGCCATCGACAGCAGAGCTGCGGGCGGTCCGGACAGCCAAGCAGCCGCAATGCGGCTTGCTTCGGCTCGCCAGTCTACGCCGGGCTTCGCATAAACCGAAATCACCGGGAACGACTCGCAACCGTGCCAGCTTAGGCTGGCCTTAAACGATACGGCTCCGTCGGCCAAAACGTAACTTTGGAGAAAGATAGCGCCTCGCAGTTGATCGGGTTCGGCTCCTTCGGCAGGGGTCAAGGTCATGCGAGCGAGGCCGTGGTGGTAGTTGACCATGCGGGAGGTCGTCCACGTGAGACCCATGTCGGCGATCGATTGCTTCAAAAGGGCTTGCTCAATGTCGTTGAGGGAGGAGAGCAATCGGGAGGACATCGGGGGAAGAAGTGGAAAAGTTGAGGGTTCAAGGGGCTATCGGCCCGATTTGCAGAAACTTAAGCCGTAATCGGAAAATTTTATCCAACGAGCTTGTCGGCCTGCCCGGTTCGCGCGCGCCCCCCCCGAGTTCGGAGATGCAGTGAACATTTGTTTGTCATGGCCGGAGCCTGCGTGTTCGTTATTGTTCCGTCACCG
This sequence comes from Opitutaceae bacterium, assembly GCA_044356555.1. Lineage (GTDB taxonomy): Bacteria > Verrucomicrobiota > Verrucomicrobiia > Opitutales > Opitutaceae > Tous-C4FEB. Next base: position 70,478 of record JBIKWB010000007.1, read on the forward strand.
TAACTTCCGACCTAATTTCGCACCGCGCCATGTCTCTGGAGAAAATCTTGATAGTCGAAGATGAGCCGGTGGTGCGCAATTTGTTGCTAAGCATTTTTACCCGGCACAAATGTTCAGTGACGTGTGCCACTACGCTGGCGGAGGCGACGGTGTGCGTCGGCCGCGAGTCGTTTGATCTGATGATGTTGGATATCCGGCTGCCCGACGGCGACGGTCAGCGGTTCCTCGAACAAGTGGCGACTCTGCCGGAGCGCCCGTTGGTCGTGATGGTGACCGGTTACGGCACGATTGAATCGGCGGTGGCGTGCATGCGAGCCGGTGCATTTGACTACGCCTTGAAGCCTTTTGCTCCGAGCCAGATCGATGTTATCCTGAAAAAAGCGCAGTCTTACCGCCAGTTGCTCAATATCAACAAGCTGTTGACCGACGATCCGGAAGACGACGACAGCGTGCTCGTGGGGCGTGCTCCGGCGATGGCTCGCCTGCGGCAATTGATCGACCGCGTGGCGCCGACGGATGCGACCGTGCTGGTGACCGGCGAGAGTGGAACGGGAAAGGAAATGATCGCGCGTGAGTTTTACCGTCGCAGTCCGCGGCGGAGCCAACCGTTCATCAAGGTGAACTGTGCGGCGATTTCAGAAAACCTCATCGAAAGCGAATTTTTCGGCCACGAGCGCGGTTCGTTCACCGGTGCGACCGAGCGTCGCGTGGGCCGCTTCGAATTGGCGAACCAAGGCACGTTGCTTCTCGATGAAGTGAGCGAGATTCCGTTGGCGCTTCAGGCGAAGTTACTGCGGGTGCTTCAGGAGCGTGAGTTTGAGCGGGTGGGAGGGAACCGCACGATCAAGGTCAACGTCCGGATCGTGGCCACGTCGAACCGCGATCTGATCAACTATGTCGAGAAAGGGGATTTCCGTCAGGATCTCTATTACCGGCTCAACGTTTTCCCGGTGCACGTGCCGGCTCTGCGTGAGCGGGTGGAGGATATCCCCGTTTTGGCGGAGCACTTTTTGCGGCGCTTTTCCCGCAAGCACGGCGTGAAGGTCACAGGATTCTCGGATTCGGCGCGCTCGGCGATGCAGGCTTATCGCTGGCCGGGAAACGTGCGGGAGCTGCAGAATACGGTGGAGCGCGCGGTGATTTTATCCGAGGGCGGACGGCCGGTTTCGGCGGCGGCATTGGGCTTGCCGGGCGATCTCGCAAGGTTCGATGCGATCGCGGCCGAAGAGCTCGCCGTCTCCGACGCAGCCGCCTCAGCCCCGCCCCAACTGGAGACGTTGAGCGCGCCGACGTTTACCGACGGCAACGGCGAGGTCCTGCGCTTGGATGAGTTGGAGAAGCAGGCGATCGCGGCGGCCCTGCGCCAGACCGAGGGTAATCGCACGAAAGCGGCGGCCGCTCTCGGCATCAGCATACGGACATTGCGTAATAAGTTACAGGAGTATCGAGACGCGGGTTCTCCGATCGACGTGGGGCCCGATTCGTTGGAAACCTGATCGAGTCGGCGGGTTGCGGTGTTGCGGCTGGCGCGGCTGATCGACGGCCGAGTTCGGGCGCCGCGGAAAAACGAAAAAGTCGTTTCGCCGCTAAACTGTTTGGCAAACGCGTCCCAAAAAAGGGTTGAGTCAGCTTTCCTTGCTGGAGAACACGCCTGCCGCTGAGGGGATCACCCAAACGCGGCTTTGCGGTAATATCACCCACGCAATTGGTGATGTTTTTAAAACTATGCTGGCCCGTGAGGCTAGATTGATCCCTCCCGCCGCAAACACCGATCTTCAGTAGGGGGCCCCATTGGGCAAGATGGCCGATTCCGCCCGCCCGCACGTGATCGAAACGGTCGGATTTACCGGCGACATCGAGGGCTGCCAAAGCCAGTGCCAAGGTTCATAAGCAATCCCGTGAGGGTTCCCCGGCGGAAACGAAAGAGTGAATCCAAAATCGCGGGCATGGGTCTGGAGCCAATTGAACGCCGAGGTCTGGGCGAAACCTTCTTCGAGCGGCGGATCGTCGGGGGCGGTGATGTCGATGGCCCGTCCGGTATGGTGCTCGCTGTAGCCCGGGGCGGCGACGAGGCGAAGGATTTCGGGCTGGTTGAGACCGCGGGCAAGTTTCTCGCGGATTATTTCGCCTTGTCGGGCCACGCTGCGAAAGCCGGAAACGGGGATTAACGGGATGCCGGCGCCCGCAGCCGCGTGGCGCATTGACGCCCACGCTGCGGCTGCCGGCATGGTCAAAAGAATTGGCGGCAGATTCCCATCGGGTGCGACCGAAACGAGTTCCCCCGCGCCGGCTTCTACTTGGAGGGTGAGGTTGCGAAAAGTGGCGTAGTCGGCCGGAATTCCGAGTTCAGCCCAGAGTGTGGCGAGTTCCATGCGCGCCGCGCCCGCTCAATCGTGGTGCTCGGCGAGCCAGCGTTCGGCTTCGATGGCGGCAGCACAGCCCATACCGGCGGCGGTGATGGCTTGGCGATAGACGTGGTCGGAGCAGTCGCCTGCGACGTAAATGCCCGGTACGTTGGTCTGCACTTGAGAGCCGGCAGCGGGTTTGAAGTAACCGCCCTCGTCCACTTCCAGCGGCGGAGTGAATGGACCGGTGTTGGGGATGTGGCCGATGGCAACGAAGACGCCTTTTACGGGGAGCACCGACTCGGCGCCGGTCTTTACATTTTTGACCCTCAGGCCGCTGACCGCGCCTTCCGGCACGCCGAGGACCTCGACTGGAACGGTGTCCCAGACCATTTGGATCTTCTCGTGCGAGGTCGCGCGATCAGCCATGATCTTTGAGGCGCGGAGACTGTCGCGCCGGTGCACGAGGTAAACTTTGCTGGCAAACCGGGTGAGGAAAAGGGCTTCTTCGGCGGCACTGTCACCGCCGCCGAGGACCGCGACTTCCATCTTCCGATAAAAGGCCCCGTCGCATGTCGCGCAGGTGGTTACGCCTTTGCCGCCGTAGAGTTCTTTCTCACCCGGAATTCCCGTGAGGCGAGGGGATGCTCCGGTCGCGATGATAACCGTTTTGGCGAGAATCACCCGGTCACCGCAGAAAAGTTTGCGCGGCATCGTGGTGAAATCAACCCGGTCGACGAGCGCTTGTTCGAATCGGGTGCCGAAGCGCGTGGCTTGCTCGCGCATGTTTTGGGTGAGCTGGAAGCCATCGACGCCGTGCGGGAAACCGGGGAAGTTTTCGACTTCGCTGGTCGTCGTGAGTTGACCGCCGGGGAGTGGGCCCTCGAGCACGAGCGGGCTGAGGCTGGCACGGCCGGTGTAAATGGCCGCAGTGAGGCCGGCGCATCCGGTGCCGATGATGACGACGTTTTCGACGATGGGAGAACTCATGGGTGGGTAAGCTGGCAGAGAGCGACAAATCCGCGAGCGCGACAAGGGATTTTCCCAAATGCCCGGTAACAGAACCGGGGCACGAGCGACGCTAAAGAGGGCGGGTCTAGTCACTACAAACCGCACCCATGCACAATTTCCGTCGCCACGGCGGTCGCGAAGGTCTTCCGACCCGGTTCTGACCGCACGTTCCCACTAATGGTCTCGGCTTCATTCTCAGGCCGCCATCTGTTTAGAGTTTCGGGCGGTACTACCCGGTGCTGTCCCTATTCTTTAATTCACCATGAATCACCGTCGTTTGCTGGCCGCTCTCTTCCTTTTCGCTCACCCCGCGGTTCCGACCTTCGGGGCCGAGGCCGCCCGCGTGATTCACGAGCGGTTGCTCACGCTCGATACCCACCTCGATACGCCGGCCAATCTGCGGCGCCCGGGCTGGAACATCCTCGAGCGCCACGATGTGAGGGAGGATTTCAGCCAGGTCGATGTTCCCCGCATGATCGAAGGCGGACTCGATGGTGGCTTTTGGGTGGTCTATACGCCCCAAGGTCCGCGCACTCCTGCGGGTCACGCGGCGACCCGGGACACCGCAATCCAGATCGCGCTGAGAATCCACAAAATGGTAGCCGCCAATCCGGATCATTTTGTCCTCGCGACCAAGGCTGACGAAGCCGCTCCGATCGCGGCTTCGGGCAAACGCATCGTCTATCTCTCCATGGAGAACGCCTATCCGATCGGCCGCGATCTCACCCTGCTTCAAACGTTTTTTGACCTCGGCGTGCGCATGATCAGCCCGGTGCACTTTTTGAACAACGACCTCGGCGACTCCGCCACCGATACCACCGGCAAGCAATGGAACGGACTCAGTCCGTTGGGCAAAGAGTTCGTCGCCGAGTGCAATCGGCTTGGGCTGGTCATCGACCAGTCCCACGGTTCCGACGAAGTCTTCGATCAACTCCTCGCCCTTTCTGCTACCCCGATCATCCTTTCCCACTCGGGTGCGAAGGCTGTCTATGATCACCCGCGTAACATTGACGACGAGCGCATCAAAAAACTGGCCGCCGCCGGTGGCGTGATTCAGATGAACTCACTGAGCGCCTATCTTATCCCGACTCCGCCCAATCCCGAGCGGAACAAGGCCATGAGCGCGCTCTTTGCCAAGTTTGGCGGTCGCAGCGGGCTCAGCAGCGAACAGATGAAGGCGATGGCGCAGGAACGCCGTGCTATCGAAGAGAAATTCCCCGTGCCGGCGGCGACTTTCGATGACTTCATGAAGCACGCGTTGCACACGATCAGGTTGGTTGGACCCGATCATGTCGGCTTCGGTCCCGATTGGGACGGCGGCGGCGGGGTAATTGGAATGGAAGACATTGCCAGCTCCCACAAAATTACCGCGCGCCTTCTGGCCGAGGGCTACACCGAGGCCGATTGCGAAAAAATGTGGAGCGGAAATGTGCTTCGCTTGTTGCGCTCAGCCGAAGCCCACGCGATCAAGGTCAAATCAGAAGCGGCAGCCAAAGCGGTTCCGGCGTCTCCGGCAAAACTCTGACGACGTTTTCTCCGCAAGTGACGGGGGAATCAGCGCCACGGCGACGCCTGGTTCTGGGCGAATTTTTTTTCGTGGTTGGCGCGGGCTGAGTAAGGCGGGCCATTTCGTGAAACGTTGAGACGGCTTTCGCTCCCTCGGGAAGCGCTCTCGGCCGGCTGTCTGCGCGGAAGAATCCTCGGGTGCGCGCACGAAAATTTCATGAGTGTAAGAACAAAACAGTGCCCGGCTTTGCTGTGGCATCTGGGCTGCCAAGCAGCAGGTGTCCAATCAACCACCCTGCAACCCATCCCCTCCGCGCCAAGTCGGGCCGTATGTCGGTTGGTGGTGCAATCGCTTGTTTTTCGGCGGCGATTGCGGCTCAGGAGTCCCTCATGAGCGCAGGCTGCCTCGACCCCAACCGGGCGAATTATAAAGAAATCTGCGATTACGCCCGCAAGGAATTCGACAAGCTCGGGATCAAGTATGCCAACCCGGGCGGCGACTATATTTGTTTCTGGTTTGGCATGAAGGACAAGGACCTGCTCGCGAGGTTGAAGACCAAAAATATCCTGATCAGCGATGCCCGCGAGAGCGGGGTGCCCGAGGGCGCATATTGCGATTGGGCCCGCGTGAGCATCGGCACCAGGGAAGACATCGACCTGTTCCGGGGCGAGATGACGAAAATTATGGGCAAGACCTGAGCCCCGATCCGATTTGAATTTACTCGGCCGGATCGGAACTGAACGGCCTTTGGATTGAAAAAATCCGCCCCCGGAGCAGGGGCGACTTAGGGCTGTCGCTCACTCGCGCAGAATGGCGCAGGGCTGGATTTCAATCCTGGGTGGAAACCCATATCGCAGGTGTGGCTTGGCATCCGCCTACGCGCCGATGTGGGTGCGCACCTCTTGGGCGATGCGCTCAAGGGATTCGATCTTTCCAAGATAGGCCGCGATTTTGCGGCCCATCCGGTCGTTGATGACGGCAGGATCGAAGAGCACGCCGGTTAAGAGAATCACGGGTGTTTTCGGCACGAGAGCCTTGATCTGGTCGATGACGTCGAACCCGTCGGTCTCCTCAAGCTGGAGGTCCGTAATAATCAGTTGCGGCGGATCGCGGCGGATAACCTCCAGTGCTTCTTCGACGGTGCCGGCGCCGGAGACGCGAAAGCCGGCTGACGTCAGGAACTCCCGCAGCACTTCGCGGATTTCCGGTTCATCATCGATGGTCAATATATGCTGGGTCATGAGAGAAGAAATCTGGCGGGACGGCAGAAGGGCGGAAAAGATCAGGGGCTTAGGTGGTGACCGGTGGAGCAAGGCGCAGGGCGACCACGCCGCCGACGACACGGTTGTTATCACGCAGGGGCGTCAAGGTGAGCAGGGCGTGAGATTCGGAGCCGTCTTTGCGCAGAAGCAGCGCGGGGAGATCGTGCAAGCTTCGGCCCTCCCGAAGCGCGGTCAGCAACACCTCAGAGGCCGAGCCGGCGGGCTGGCCATGAGCGGGAGCAAGCCGCACCCAACGGCCCAAGGCGCTCTTGATCAGTTCCACTTCCGTATGGCCCGTGCGGTTGATCACGGCGGGATTTACCCGGGAAATGTTCAACGCCTTGGTCAGCACAAAGACGAGTTCGCCGATGGAATCGATGATCAGCTGATTGTAGCGCAGTTGGTGTTCGAGTGACTGCGCCGCCCAACGGCGCTCGAGCCGCTGGGCTTTGAGCGCGTCGCGCATGCCGGCAAACGCCCGCGCGAGCCGGCCGACCTCGTCGTCGCGCCGGGGTGCCGGGACTTCGCAATCGAGATTTTGGCGGCCAATCTCTTCCGACGCCGCCGCGAGAAGGCCGAGGGGCCGAAGGACTATCTGGGTGGTAACAACCACCACGCCACCAAGCAGCAGCAGCAGCGAGCCGAGAGAAATGGCGGTGATCCGGCGAAACGCCTGCTGCGATTTCAGAAACTCGGATTCGTCGTAACCCACGATGACGCCCCAGCCGGCGACTTTGGCGGGCCGGTAGTTGGCGTAGACCGCGCGGGCGGGGCTTGTCTCGGTGTAGCGAAGGGAGCCCTGGCGTTTGGCGGCGACGGCTTGTTGGATTTTGACCAACTCGGGCGTGTTGTCTTTTTCGGCGAGGGTTTCGACAGTCTCGGCGATGATGTAGGTGGACTTGGGGTGGATGATAATCCGGCCGGTGCGGGAGAAAATGATGGTATAGCTGGAGTCGGCGAATTCCTGGACGTTGGCGAGCCGGCGCAGCCAATCCAAATCGATGATGGCTGAGACGACACCGGAGGGCTGGCGCGTGTCGCCAACGGTATGGAACACCGGTATCGATACCCGCACCACGTTGCGATCCGTGCCGCCGCGGTCGAAGTAGGGCTCGCTCCACACGGTTTGCGCGCGCTCGAGGACCGCGCGGTAGTCGTCGCGGGCCCAATAGGCTTGCTCCGGAGTCGAAAGATCGCGGGTGACGAAACGGCTCGGCGTGGCCGAGCGGTGCAAGTAAACCCCGAGGCGGGCTTGGTCGGCGGCGAGGGCGACGGGCTCGAAGGCGAGACTGCAGCCGTAGATGTTGGGATTGTCCAAGATGACGTTACGGGCGGTCTGCTCGATGTAGGCGGCGGAAACGGTGCGGCCGTCCAGATCGCGGGCGATGAACTTGGCCAAACGCTCGACCGAACCGATGACCCCGTCGAGTCCGTCGACGACGGCTGCGGTCGACGCGGCTGCCTGCACCTTAGCTTGGTCGAGCAGGAGGTCTTCGACGGCGCGGCGATTGAGCTCGGTCAGGAGCAATAGCGTGCCGCCGCTCAGCAACAAAATCAGACCGGCTAGTCGCGCAGGCACGCTGTTGAAAAATGAGACGCGCATCAAAGAAATGCCTGTAGGATTCAATTTAGGGGCCGAAGAAAGGAGGGAATGACCATGAAAAAGGTAAACCAAGGTGAAGGTGACGTTTCCTTGCTTAGTTTCGGCTCCATCATGGACTTCTGAAGGCCATTTCCAACGTGAATCTTTTCTCTTTTCGCCCGCTAGACCCGCGGCTGCCCGCCGGTTGGGGTCGGATACTCGCCCTCGGCTTGGGGCTGGCCGGCGCGGAGATTTTTGCACCGACGCAGACCCGGGCGCAGGCGGGAGTTGCACGGGAGGGCAGGATCGTCCCGGATTTTGCCGCGATTGCGCGGGGCGCTTTGGTGACTTTGCCTGTGCCGCCGCCCTGGGAAGGCAATCGCGACGTGTCCGTCTGGACAGTCGACGACCTCAAGGCTGAATTCTCCAAACTCACGGACACTCCCCCGAGGATCAACAGCTTGCGGTCGCAGTTTTTACGGCCGGTCCATCCGTGGCTGGTTGCTTTCAACCGTTGGTTTAGGGCAGCGCAAAAGCCGCTCAAAATGCACTTCGAGTATCAGGTCTGGGATTGCGACAACTATGCGAACGGTTTCGTGGCTTTCGCCGACCTGCTGGCGCTGCAGGCCGGCGAGCTGCGCGGGTCGTTATGCATCGGCTGGGCCACGGTTTCTTACCAATACCCGTTTGCCGGCATTCGCGCCGGGGGAGCGCATGCAGTCGTGATCGTCGGGACGAGCCAAGGCCTGTTTGTGCTGGAGCCACAGGGCGGCATGATGGTCCCGCTCCGCGATTTCCCCAACCGCGACACCATTGAGGAGGTCTTCTTTTGATTTCCGGGCTGAAAACAATCGTGCGCTTTTTTCTGCTCCTCGGCGCGGGCGGACTCGCGGCGGCGCCGGCAAATCTCACGTTGCCCGCTTTTCCCGTGCCCGCGCTGGTGCGGGAGGGTGGAGCCGTGAAAGAGATCAGCTCGTTGCGTCTGCTGCGGGATCTATACAAGGGCGGCGTGAGGGCATCCGATAACTTCGAGGCGAGCGACGTCGATTACGCGCTGCTGAAGGTCGACTCGCTGGGTAATCTCGCCGGTTGGCTGGAGACGGCGTGCAAGTCCGTCGGCTTGGAGTTACTCCAAGCCCGCGCGCAATCCTACGACGGCGTGGTGTTTTCGCGCCTGCTCGCGGTCGGGACTTCACTCGGTGCGCTGCGCGAGAGAGACATCCGGCTCGCGATGCCCGTCGGCGTGTTGATCTGCCGGCGCGATGCCGCTTGGGGCGACCTGCCCGCCGATGGCGCGGATGACGCCTACGTAATTTTCGCCACGGATATCGGCATTTTGGTTTACGATCCGCCCACGCGCCAACTCGCGGCATTGGCCGATTTTCCGAACAAGGCGCGGATTTCCAGGATCCGTTTTTGAGGGGCGGGAAAGCAGTGGTTCGGGCAGCGCGCGGATCAGATCGACCGTGAGGCGCGCGACGTTCTCCGGAGCGCGTTGAATCCCGATTATAAATCGGAAAGGGGGCGTCCGGGAGTGAGGCGAATGGCGATTCGTCTCGGCGGGCCGTTGGTCGTTGAGCGAACCGGTTAACCGACGTCCGGCCGCTTGGTGGTCGGCGTTTTTTTGGAACTGAGTCTGCCGCTTGTATGCTTGCGAGTGCTGGCTCCAACCGCGCTTCGAAGTAGTTTCTGTTTTTGGTAACACCGAGGGCGCGCTGAAAGAGCGGGTATCCTGCAACGAGTCCTAACAGCCCGAGAGCGGTGGAGCGGTGGCCGGCGCCTACCGCTTGTTTAATTGCGTGACCCATTTGGTAAGCAAGTAAGGGAACAACCCCGCGCGCGGAGTTATGTAAAATTGATCAACCCCCGTGACGACTTCGGTGAAGTGCAACGGACCCGTTGCGGCACGGTTTGATGAAATTTAACTCGTGGACGAGGTGCTACAAACGTTGATCGATCGGCTTGATCCAACCGCGAGTGTGATCCGAGAAACGGTGCCCCGGTGGCTGTCGAGCGTCGCGGCGAAACCCGGTCCCTGGGTAAGACGGACAGTGCCGTCGCGGGCAGGGCCCGCCAGGCGGCGGCCGATGATCGCAAGGAGTTCGGTGCCCGTGAGCTCGTCGGTGGCGGCCGTGCCGGAGTCGCCGAGGAGTGCAACGGTCGTGGCGATCAACCGCTGGAGGCGGTCGGCGTAATCCGAGGCCGAGCGCAAATCGACCGTGCAGTTCTCGGCATTTCCGTGGTTCGCGACGACGGCGCGTAGGTCGACGACCGGGTCTTGCAGACCATCAATCAGGTGGGACGCGATCTGCCCGAGGGCCGAGGTTTTGGTGGCGAGGGCGCGCTGGGAGCGGGTGAGCCGACGCCGACGGCAAGAACGACGGCGCTGATCAAACCGCTGCCGAGGGCAAGGGTCACGGCGGTTTGGCGGTTGTGCGTTGATCGATGGCGGTGAGTTCTTGGGCCAGCGGTCGCGCGTCGATGGTGTCGCGGGCGAAGCCGAAGAGGCGCGACTCATCCCGGCGGTGCAGCGAAACGAGGACGTCGAGCGCGAGGGCGGCGGCGGTCGCGACCCAAGCGAAGTGGGGGTTCTTGCCGGAGCGATGCGGCGCGGAAACGATCAGGGATCGCGCGAGCCGCGAGGTAACGGGAGGTCAAGCTGCACGACGGCGTCGGCGAAGAGGAGTCGGCGTTGCTCCGGGCTGAGGCCGGGTTCGAAGAGCGCGGTGTCGTAATCGCGATAGCGCTGCCAGGCTTCTTGGCGGGAGAATTGATCGGCCAAACTTTTGAGCAGCAGATCGAGATCGAGGGACTGATCGGCGGGACCGAGGCGGGCTTTCACGGCGGCGGTGAGGTCGCTTTGGATGCGGTCCTTCTCGGACGCGAGGGCGGCGAGGCGCCGTGTTTGCTCGGCGTTGAAGGTGACGAGCTGGGTCTTGAGCGCATCGACCTTGGCGATCTCGCCACGGCTCGCGCGGCGGTTGGTGATGATTTCGATAGCGTAGCCGCCGCCTTGGCGGATGAATTCGACGCGGTGGGTGGGGAAATCGCTTTTGATGGCGGCGAGTCTGTCGATGAGCGTGCGTTGGAGATCTTGTTTTTCCCGGAGATACACGCCGATGCGCCGGTTCAATTCGGCTGGAACTGCGGGGCTGGTCGGGCGTGAGGGGCGGGGAAGCGGAGCGAGGAGCACGCGGATTTCTTCCGCCTGCGTTTCCAGGTCGGTGAGGGCGGGAGCTTGTTTCGCGGCGAGCGCGCGGAGGGCGTTGGTCCGGGTGAACCCGAAGTAGGCGCGGTCTTGGCGATAGATCACGGCGCGGAGCTCGGATTTGAGCGCCGACTTGGCGTCGCGGTAAGCGTCGATACGGGCCGCGATTTCCGGCGAAAGATTGGCGGGACGTTCGAAACGGGCCGTCTCCGGTGAGAAGAAGACGACGGGCCTGGGCGCATCAAGATCGACGGAGGCGGTGGGATCGCCGAGAGGATCGTCGAGTTCGATGGCCAATTCGCGGAGCAACCGGCGTTGTGCGGGTGAAAGACCGTCGGTAAAAAACGCCGAAGCGCGGAAGACTTTGAACTCATCGGCCCGTGATTCGTAGCGGAGGTCGTCGCCGAGCGCCCAGGTGCGGTTGTCGTTCCAGTCGGCGCCCGCGTGAAAAAAGCTGCCATTGACGAGATTCCCCCGGATGGCCTCGGCCTCGGCCTCGTGGGCGATGAGGCGGGGGGCTTGTTGGGCGGCAAAGGCCGTCAAAGTCTGGCGGCGGGTGCTCGGATCGACGTCGCGGGTGGCGACAAGTTGCGCGCGAAGCTCGGCGAGCAGGGTGGTGCGGGATGCGGTGTAGGCGTCGAGACGCTGGAGACGTTTTTTGGAGAGGTCCTCCCGGTGCAGGTGTGCGCTCAGGGGAGCATAGAACGGCTCACCGACGTGGGACTTCAGTTGCGGGAGCACGCTCTCGGGCTGGCCCAATTGGTAGTTTCTAAAAAGCACCAGCGGGCCGCCGAGCTGAGGCGGGACCGGCGGGAAGAAAAATACCGAGCGCCAAATGGGGGCCGAGTAACGGAAGTCATTTTGGAAAGAAGACGGGAAGGAGCCCGAGCGCTCGTAATACGGCTGGTGAGGAACAGTCGGAGGGTCGTAAGGAACGCTCTGCGGCTGATTGGTGTAGGCGGCGGTAGCCGGAGGGCTATCGGTCGTCGGCGTAGTGGGCGCGGCGACGAGACCGATCAGGGGCAGGGCGATGAAGACGAGGGCGCCAAGCGGGCGGACGGCGGAACGGAGATGTTTCATTGGGGGAACGGGGTGAATTACGATCAGACTTGGAGAAGGTGAATGCGAGTAAGATGCCAGCGTGGCGGGGAATCGGACAAATTGCTGAAAGGAGAATTTTATACGCGGTCGCGGAAGAGCGCGCGCCTCACCGTCGGGCAAGTGGAGTCCATTTTGGCATAATCGAAACGGTATGCGGCGAGGTGACGCCGGGCGCCGGCAAGGTCTGCGGCCTCGGTCACGACGGCTTTGAAACTCCCGAGGTTGGCGGCGAGGCGGCGCCGCAAGCGGGTATCGTCCTTTACGAGGAGCACTTCGCAACCTGAGGGCAGGGCGGTCTCGGCGAGCATGGGAAAGAATGCGCGTCATCCGATCGAAGGGTTCAACGCAAAAACTGCCGGATCGCGGGCGCGGCGAGGTGTTGGTTTGTGACCGCGGAGCGTCGCGCGGGTGAATCCGATCGGGCTTGGAATTCAGGTTGCGGAGCGGAAGGGCGGGCCGTTGTCTGACTCTTCCATGAGTCTCGATGCGCCTGCGCTTGGTCCGATTGACGGTGCCCCTTTTTCCTTTGGGGTGGTGGCGGCGTGTTTCAATGCCGAGTTGGTGGAGGGCGTGTTGGCCAGTTTGAAAACAACGCTGGCTGCCGCTGGGGTGAAGCCCGAGCGGATCGAGTTGCTGCGGGTGCCGGGGTCGCACGAGGTGCCTTACGCGGCGCAGCTTTTGGCGGTTTCAGGTCGGCATAATTGTGTGATCGCGCTCGGGGTGCTGATCGGCGGCGATACCAATCACCACGAGATGGTCGGCAACAGCGTCTCGCAGGCGTTGCAGCAGTTGAGTCTCGCGGCGCGCTTACCCGTAATCAACGGCGTGATTGTGGCCAACACGCGGGCTCAAGCCGAGGCGCGTTGCTTGGGGGCAATCAATCGCGGGGCTGAGTTTGCGCGCGCGGCGCTGGCGATGGCCGAGTTGCAGTCAAAATTTTCCCGATGAGCAAAGTCCTCTTTACCCAACGCCGCGACAGTCGCGTCGCCGCCCTGCAATACATTTATGCCTGGAGCATCAACGAGCCCAAGAACCTCGCGGAAGACCTCATTGTTTTCTTCGAAAACATGGAGCAACCGAGGGCGCACTATGCCTATGCCGAAGAACTCATTCAGGGGATCATCCTGAACCAAGCTGAGATTGACGGTATTATCAAAGGGCTGGCCCAAAATTGGGATTTCGACCGTATCGCGAAGATCGACCTAGGGATTCTGCGGTTGGCGATCTACGAAATGAAGCACCGCAAAGACATCCCTCCGGTGGTGTCGATCAACGAGGCAATCGATCTCTCAAAGCAGTTTTCCAACATCGATTCGAAGCGTTTTATCAACGGGATCTTGGACCGCTATAAGGGCCAAGTCGGCCGCGACTCGCGGAAAGTTGAGACGGCGTGATGATCAGGTGCGGGTCGAGAAGTGCGGGCCGCGAGCAAGTCCGGCGGTCGTCATGGTAAAAACAAAGGGCTTCGCCACCGCTCCCGGCGGCCCATCCACTTTCAAATTCCATGTTTGGACTCTTTAAGAAATTCAAAGAAGGCTTCGCCAAGACGTTTGCCGCGATCGGCGAGAAAACCCGCGGGCTGTTTGGCGGGCGGCGGATCGATGCGGCTTCGCTGGGCGAGCTCGAGGAGGCCCTTTACACGGCGGACTTTGGGGTTGCGACCACGGATGAGATTCTCGGCGAGATCAAAGCGGCCTACAAAAAAGACGCGACGCTCGCGGGGCAGCAGGCTGCGGCCCTCGGTGCGGCGGTTCTGAACAGAGTCTTGAGCGGCAGCGAGGGTGTCATCAAGCCCGCGGTCAGCGCGCCGACGGTGATCGTGCTCATCGGGGTCAATGGCTCGGGCAAGACGACCACGACGGCCAAGTTGGCGTGGAAGTTGAAACAGGAAGGCAAGTCGGTGGTGGTGGCGGCGTGCGACACGTTTCGGGCGGCGGCGGTGGAGCAACTCAAGACGTGGGCGCAACGGCTCGATCTTGAAATCGTGGCCAGCCACACCGGCGCGGATTCGGCGGCGGTTGCTTTCGACGCCTTGCAGGCGGCCAAAAGCCGCGGGCGCGACTACCTCATCGTGGACACGGCCGGCCGGTTGCACACCAAGAGCAATCTGATGGAGGAGTTGGCGAAGATTAAGCGCGTGTTGCAGAAACAGGATCCGACGGCGCCGCATGAATCATGGCTCGTGGTGGATGGCTCGCTCGGGAGCAACTCGATCGAACAGGCCAAAGTTTTTCACAAGAGTTTTGGTCTCACCGGGCTGGTCATCACGAAGCTCGACGGCACGTCGCGCGGTGGCGCGATCGTGGGCATCTGGCGCGAACTGAAGCTGCCGATCTACTTCGTCGGTCTGGGCGAACAAAAGGAAGACCTGCAACCTTTCAGCGCGGAGAATTACTCGCGCGCGGTGTTCGGCCTGGATGCATAGGCGTCCGTTCCTGGCGGGGCGCGGGGAGGGGGTGGGGGTTCGTGATCGAATTGCAGCTTTCCTGTCACAGTTTCATGCCGATTTCAGCGCGGATGTCATATTGGCGTTACGCGAGTCTTTAAGGCTTTGGGGGCGGGGGGACCTGAGCCACTTAGCGTTTGCGTATGTTCCGACCATCAAAATCCATGAACTGTTTATTCCCTATCCCACGCCTTGTTTACTGCGCGTTGAGCACCGTGCTGGCTCTGTCGTCAATCCCGTCAGGGTATGGCCAAAGTGCTGCGGCGGCGCAGATCGCGGCTTCGGAGCCCTTGAAGCTCGAGGCGCTTACCGTGACGGGGACGCGGCGCTTGGACCGCACCTTGGTGGAATCTATGGTGCCGGTCGATGTGGTGAGTCCGGAGACGTTGCAGTCCTCGGTCTCAGCCGAACTCACCGACAAGCTCGTCCAAGCCGTGCCGTCTTTCAATGTGCAGCGCCTCACGATCGGTGAAGGTGCGGCGTTTGTGCGTCCGGCGCGCTTGCGCGGTCTCTCGCCGGATCACACCCTGGTTTTGATCAACGGCAAACGGCAGCATCGCTCCGCTTTGATTACCGGTGGTTTTTCGCAAGCCGCTGATTTGGGTCAGATTCCGGCCTTCGGGTTGCAGCGGGTGGAGGTATTGCGGGATGGCGCCTCGGCGCAATATGGCTCTGATGCCATTGCCGGCGTGATCAACCTCGTGCTCAAAGATCGCATCGGTTACGAAGGGTTTGGCCAAGTGAGCCAATATTTCGGCGGCGACGGCTTCAACCGCCAGGTCGGCTTCGATGCAGGTTTCAAATTACCGGCCGGCGGGTTTCTCAACGTCGCTTTGGAATACCTCAAGGCTGATCGTACCTCGCGCTCGGTTCAGCGCGCCGATGCTTTGGCTTACATCGCAGCTCGTCCCGAGCGCGCGGCCGCCGTGCGTAAGCCGGTCCAACGTTGGGGCCAGCCCGAACGCGAATCCCAGCGCCTGATGCTGAACGGAGCGTTGCCTGTGACGACTTCGATCAAGGCTTACGGTTTTATGATCTTCGGGTCGGGTGACGGACTGGATGATTTCAATTGGCGCAATCCTGACACCAACGCTGCGTTTAGGCGCTCGATTTATCAAAATGCGCCGACGTCGCGTTATCCCAATTATTCCTTGGTGGAACGTTTCCCTGGTGGTTTTGCCCCGTATTTTGCGACGAGCGATGAGGATTACCATGTCGTGGGCGGCGTGAAGGGGAGCACGGCGATGGGTCTGAACTATGATTTTAGTGCCGCGACGGGTCGTAATCGCATCGATTATAAGCTTACGAATTCCGTAAACGCTTCGTTCGGTCCGGAGTCGCCGACGGAGTTTGATGTCGGCGGTTTAAAACAGGACGAGCGCAACCTGAACGCGGATTTTGTCTACAACTGGAACAGCGGATTTTTTCCGAAACCCATCAACATCGCTTTTGGCGCGGAAAACCGCCGCGAGCATTTCAAAATTCGCGGGGGTGATCGTTATTCGTGGGACGTTGGACCGTTTGCCGATCTCGCCGTTGGGGCGAACGGATTTCCGGGCTGGAGCCCATCGCAGATCGTCGATGCCGACCGCGACAGTAACGCCGCGTATGTCGATTTCGACGTGCAGCCGCTGGAGCGCTTGAGTTTCGCGATCGCAGGTCGCACGGAGGATTATTCCGATTTCGGGGCCACGACCAACGGGAAATTTTCGTCGCGCTTTCAGGCGCGGTCGAATTTGGCGGTGCGAGGTGCGGTGAGCACCGGCTTTCACGCGCCGACGCCCGGGCTGTCCTATTACACGCGCACCAGCCAAGGGTTATTGCCGGGCACCTCCACGCTCTTCACTTCGGGCCAAGTCAGTGTGAGTAATCCTGTGGCCGTGTTTTTCGGCGCGAAAGCACTCAAGCCGGAAAATTCTGATAACGTAAGTCTCGGTTTGGTTTTCACGCCCGGCTCTGATTTCACGGTCTCGGTTGATTGCTACCGGATCGCGGTGCAAGACCGCCTCAGCCTCTCCCAAGGTTTTACGCTCACGGCGGCCCAGCGCGACCAGTTGGTCGCCTCGGGGGTGACGGATGCCAAAAATCTTAACTCTCTGAGTTTTCTCACCAACGCGTTTGATACCCGCACGGAGGGTCTCGATCTCGTGGCCTCGAAGCGTTGGACGCTCTCCAAGCAAGAGACGGTGGCGCTCACGGCGGCATATAATTACAACGCCACCCGCGTCACCCGTTACGATGCTCGCGTGATTTCCAGAGATGCGCGCATCAATCTGGAGAATCGCATTCCGCAGAATGCGGGCAACGTCACGCTGAATTATACGCGTAATCGTTTGGGTTTAATGGCCCGAGTGCGCTATTTCGGCGAGTGGACCGACGCCCAATCCAATTCGACGATCGTGCAGGATTTCGGCCGACAAATCCTCGCTGATTTTTCCACGTCCTGGAAATTTACCCGCCAGATCAGTGCCACGGCTGGCGTGGAGAACGTGTTTAATCGCTATCCGGACAAGGCGACGTTTAACGCCGCCAACGGTTTGCTCTATTCTCGCAATTCGCCCTACGACGCCGATGGCGGGCGTTGGTACCTGCGGGTCAACGCCGCGTATTGATTTCAACCATGATCCCGCACTCGCGGCGCGGTTTCCTCACGCAACTGGCGGCGGCTGGCGTCGTCGCTCCGGCTTGGCTTTTGCCCACGGCGCAAGCTGCGGCGTCGGTTGCGGCCGCTCCCGATGTCGCGGGTTTTGCGGCGGCGCGTGCCGCCGGAGCCCGCGTGCAGGCCACGTTGCCGCTGCGTGCGGGCGAAGCGGCAGTCTTGGCGGCGGACGAGGGCTTTTGGCGCGAAGTGCAGGCGTCTTGGACGGTGGATCGCTCGATTCTCAATTTTGAAAATGGGGGAATCCAGCCATCCCCGGCGCTGGTGAACCACGCCTTTATCGAGGCTTGGCGGCAAGGGCATGAGGCACCCGCCTACACCCTTAATCGGGTGCTCATGCCGCAGTTGGACGAGGTTCGGACGCGTCTCGCGAGCGCCTTTGGCTGCGAGCGCGAGGAACTCGCGCTGACTCGCAACACCACCGAGGGCATCGAAACGGTGCTGCTCGGTCTTGCCTTGCGCTCGGGCGATGAGGTGGTGACCACGACGCAGGATTACTGGCGGTTTCAAAATACGTTACTCCAACGCCGCGAGCGCGAGGGTATCGTCCTGCGCTCGATCACGCTGCCGGTGCCCGTGGAAAGCACCGATGAAATTGTCGACCGCTTCGCCGCCGCCATCACACCGCGCACGCGGGTCATTTTGATGAGTCACATCATCAATCTCACCGGCCAAGTGTTGCCGGTGCGTGAGGTCGTGCGCATGGCGCGTGCGCGCGGCGTGCTCGTGGTTGTAGACGGCGCGCACGGCTTTGCCCAGTTGCCGTGCACGCGCGATTCGTTGGATTGCGATGTCTACGCAACGTCGCTGCATAAATGGCTGGGTGCGCCGCACGGCACGGGGTTTTTATATGTGCGG
The DNA here is from genome assembly GCA_044356555.1 of Opitutaceae bacterium. Lineage (GTDB taxonomy): Bacteria > Verrucomicrobiota > Verrucomicrobiia > Opitutales > Opitutaceae > Tous-C4FEB. The sequence goes on from JBIKWB010000007.1 coordinate 88,457, forward strand.
CGGGAACGCATCGGAGAAATCTGGCCGCTTTATCCTGCGCCGCCCGAACTGAGCGAAAATATCCGGAAATTTGAAAGTATCGGCAGCGTGGCAGCCGCTCCTTATCTGGGGATTCGCCCCGCGCTGGATTTTTGGTTGGCGATTGGGGCGGAGCAGAAGCTGGCTCGGCTCCGTTGGCTCCGCGATCGCTGGCTGGCTGCGTTTCTTGATGACCCGACCGTTACGGTGCATACGCCGCGCTCGGCCGATTTTTCTGCGGCTTTGGTGACGATTGATTTTGCGGGATTAGCGCCGGCGAAGTTGGCCGGCTGGCTCTGGGAACGTCACCGCACATTGGTGCGGCCGGTCGTTCACAAGGAGTTTCACGGTATCCGCGTGACGCCCAATTTATATACGACGGAGGAGGAACTGGCCCGTTTTGTAGAAATCCTGCGTGCGGCGCGTACGGGCGGACTTTCTTAGCTTCGAATTAATCGCCGTAAGACGCGGGAAAGCCTTTGTGTGATTTCACGGAGGTTTAAGAAAGGTTCGTTTCTCCAGCAACGATCGGTTGCATGTGATCTCCGATGTTTTTCTCGGTTGAACTTTTATTTCAATGGATGCCTTCGGCTCTGCCGGTCGCGGCAGGCGTGAGTAAGGATCCGGTGATCGCTCCGTTTGTGCGGCTGGGCGTAGAGCACATCTGGACGGGATACGATCATCTGTTGTTTCTGCTCGCGCTATTGGCGGTGTGCGCGAGTTTCCGCGCGAGCGTGCGAGTTATTTCGTGTTTCACGCTGGGGCATTCGCTCACGCTGGCACTGGCGACGCTGGACTGGGTGAATCTGCCGGCGCGCTATGCCGAGCCAATGACCGCGCTCACGATTGTCTACGTGGGCGTGGAGAATCTATGGCTGAGGGGAGCGGAGCCTGGGCGGCGCTGGTTGCTCACGCTTTGCTTTGGGCTAATCCACGGGTTCGGCTTTGCGAGTGTCCTGCGGGATCTTGGGGTAGGCCAGGGTGATCATGGGATTTTGATTCCGCTTTTGGGTTTTAATCTTGGAGTTGAAGTCGGGCAGGTCGTGGTGGCTGCCGTGGTGTTGCCCCTGCTGTGGCGCTTGCGAGAAAGTGACGCGTTCCTTCGCCGCGGGGTGCCCGCGTTGTCGATGTTCGTGGCGATGGCCGGACTCTATTGGTTTCTGGAGCGCACGATCCTCAGTTAGCTTCCGGGTTTAGGCCTGAGCATTCCGACTTGGGACTGCACGGAGTAAATGGAGGTTCGCGTTGGGCGGCCGGCATGCGTGCCTTGGCGGGCGCTCATGTCCGGGGCCGCCCGCGTGTTTTGCATCGAAATCGGTGGGTGGCCGGGTTTATTCGAGTTGATGCGATTGTCTGCCAAACTACTGGAACCCTTGGCGTCGTCGCGTGCGTTATTGCGGGGACGCTGGCTTGAGCGGTCGGGTCAGTTGGTCGCGGGCGCGGCTGTGTTCGTGAGCTTGGTGTGGTTTGTGGCGCTGTTCCTCGCACACGCGAAGATCATCACCCAACCCGGTCCGCAGGAGTTCAATGAACCGGCGATCTGGCATGCGACTTGGCTGCTGAATCAAGGACGCAATCCCTATTCGCAAAGCGAGATGCCGGGATCCACGCTGTGCTTTTCGCCGTTCTACAATTATGTGGTATTGGCGTTTCAGCCGCTGCTGGGCATCGACTACACCGCGCACCGGATGGTCAATCTGGTGTTCCTTCTTGGGGCGCTGGCGTTGATGGTGCGGGCGGTTTTGAAAGCGGGGGCCGGTTGGGGAATCGCGCTGCTCATGGCGGTTTTCTTCTATTGGATGAGTCTTTATAACATCCAGATCACGGCGCGGCCGGATACTCTGGGATTATTCCTGTTTTTGCTGGCGATCCTCGTGCCGTGGGAGCGCAGCTACTCGCGCGGTGCGATGGCGTTTGGACTGGGCTGCGCGGTGCTGGCGTTTCACTGCAAATCTTATTTCGCCGTCGGCGGTTGTGCGACGTTGCTCGCGGCTTTTTTTCTGAGGTCGAAAATGAGCGCGACCCGATGGGGCATGGGATTCTTTGGGGTTTTGGGCGCGTCTTTTTTGGCGATGTGCATCGCATTCCCCTACTATTATATTGTGACAGTGGTGGTGCAGCGCGGGGCGACGGAATTGAATTCCAGTGACGAGATTTCAGAGATGCACACCGCGATGTTGGCGAACCGGGCGTGGCCCTTTTTGGTGATGATCTTTTTTGGCCTGGGCGCTTGGTTTTGGCGGCGGTGGCGGTTGCGTCGGATAGCGCCGGGTGCTGCCGACGGGCGGCGACTGACGGCCGAGGACGCTCGAATCCTGTTGTTGGGGGTCGCTCTGTGGATTTTCACCGCGCTCGTTTATTTCTACATGGGACGGAATGCGGGGGCGTATTTCACGTATCACCTGCATCTGATCATGCCGCTGCTCTTTGTGCTCGCGGCGTATGCGGCGACGCGGCCTTGGGCGCGCATGGGCTTCGGAGCGTTATTGGCGGTCTTCGTCTGCTGGCGAATGGACGTTCCGCCGGTGCCCGATAGCGCGGTGCCCTATCGGAAGATGGAGCAGATGATCGGCTCGGCCAAAGGCGACGTGCTGGTGATCGCTTCGAGCACGGATATTATGGAGCGGAATCAGCGGCGGGTGTTGCATAACGGGAACACGATGTTTCTCGGTTCGGCTTTTGCCGACGGCGGAATCGAGCGGGACCCGATGATTGCGTGGCTGGCGAAGAGTCTGGAGCAAACCGAAGTGGAGGTCCGCCGAAAGATCGCGGCGAAGGAGTATGAGTTCGTGTATTCGGAGTTCGACCTGCCCTATTTCTGCGACACGGAGACACTGAAGCAGACTTACGTGCAGACCGAGCAGATCGATTACTACACCTATTTCGGCCACAGCCCGGTGCGGGTCTGGCGGCCAAAGCGGTAGGGTTTGCTGCCGGGTTTCGGTGTCCGCCGAGCAGTTGGTCTCGAAAGAACACCTATGTGGCAGTTAGGCGCCGGCGGGACAGACTGAGGTCGGAAGTTGGGGAGATTGCTGGAGCGAGCGGGCGAGGTTGCGGCGGTTGATTACCTCAAACCGGAGATGGAAAAACGGCCAAATAGATAAATGGACGAGGAAGGAGATGTCCGCGAATTCCACTCCTTCGGTTCGGTTAGCTGTCGGGTTCCACCTAGAAGAGCATTTCGCAAATGGCGCGCTCGTGGGCGCCGACTTTGTCCGCCGTCTGGCCGAAGCTGGCTAGATATGCATCTGCGAGTAACGCGGCGTCGTGGTGGTCCTCGGGGGCGTGACGGTGGGTGGCGAGAATCAACGCGTGGAGGGGTGGGAACGCTGGTGTGGCTCAGATCAACCCGAGCTTCATTTTGCCTTCTTCGCTGATCATGGACTGGTTCCATGCGGGCTCCCAAGTGATGCGGACATCGGCGGCAGTTACACCGGGGACGAGAAGAATTTTGGTTTTGGCGTCTTCGGCGATGGCGGGCCCCATCCCGCAGCCGGGGGCGGTCAGGGTCATGGCCACGTTGACGCGGTAGGCGGGCGGAGTGACGTCGGGAGTTTGCTCGACATCCATCGAGTAAACGAGGCCGAGATCGACGATGTTGACGGGGATTTCCGGGTCGTAGACCCGCTTCAATTGTTCCCAGATCGCAGCAGGGTCGGGGGCGCCGCCGTCGAGGGTCGCAGCTTGGACGGAGTGGTCGACGGCTTTCTCCCCGATGGCGTCGGCGTCTTTGCCGTCGAGGCGAAAGAGGCCGAAATCGGTCTGCACGGTGTAGCTACCACCGAGGGTTTGATGGATGAAGAGCTTGGTGCCGGCCGCGAGCGTGTGTTTGTCGCCGCTGGGAATTTGGGTGGCGACGATCTCGCGGGAAAGGGTGCGGTCGGTGTTCATAGAAAGGTCGCCTGAGGTGGCGGACGGATAGGCAGAATATCCTTACCGATTACTTTTTAAATTTGGTTTGGATCAGGAGGCGGAGGGCTTCGTGGAGGTCGTCGTTGGTCAGGCGGGCGAGGACTTCCTCGAAGAATCCGAAGGTGAGGAGCTCGTCGGCCTGTTCTTTGGCGATTCCGCGGGACTGCAGATAGAATTCCTGTTCGGGGTCGATTCGCGATGAGGTCGCACCGTGGGTGCAGCGGACATCGTTGGCTTGAATTTCGAGGCCGGGAAGCGAGCAGGCTTCGGCTTCGTCGCTCAGCATGAGGTTGCGGTTCGATTGATAGGCGTCGGTTTTTTGGGCGTCGGGATCGACGACGATGAGGCCGGAGAAAATGGTCTTAGCCGTGCCGCGAAGCGCGTTTTTGTAAAGCAGGTCGGACTTGGTGTTCGGGGCCTCGTGAATTTGGAGTGTGCGTTGGTCGAACTCTTGGCCGGCCTCGGCGACGGTGAGGGCGAGCATCTCCGAGAACGCACCGGGGGCGGCGAGTCGGGAAAGGGATTCGTGTCGGGCTTGACGGGCACCGAGGTGGAGATTGAGCGACTGCACGCGAGCGTCGCGCCGGACCACCGTGGAGTTCGACTGGATGGAGAGGGCGCGGTGGCTCCAGTCCTGTTTGCCGATGTAAGTAAGTTGCGCGCCATGTCCGGCGTAGAGATCGTTGGCGCCGGCGGCGAATTGGGCGGAAGTGTCGTCGTCCGAGCCGAAGTATTCGATCACGGTGGCCCTGGCGTTTTCAGCGAGAACCACAAGGGTATGGGGAAAAACGGCAGAGGTGGTGCCGATCGCGTGGGAGAATACGCCGATGGGCAGATCGACCTGCACATCGCGGGGGACATAAATGAAAGCGCCATCGGCGAGGAAAGCTTCGTGGAGCGCGGCGAACTTCGGCGAGCCGAGTTTTGGCGGTTGGGCGAGCAAGTGTTCGCGCACGAGAGCATCGTGGTGCACGAGAGCATTTTGCAGGGTATCGACGATCACGCCGCGGGCGACGAGATCGCTCGAGAGGAGTTCGCGGGAAACGGGCCGCCCGTTGGCAAAGACCAGCTGCGCAGCTTTTGGGATCCCGATGGGCAGGAGAGGGACGGAGGCGGCGTCGTCGAGCGTGAAGCCGTCAAGCGTGAGGGTGCCGATGCTGCTGAAGCGCCACATCTCGTCGGTGCGGGTCGGCATCGGGAGCGAGGCGAAGCGGGCGTAAGCGGCGCGCTTGCGCGCGACCCACCAACCGGGGAGGGAGGGCGGGAGCGACGCGAGGTGGGCGGCGAAAACGTCGGGGGTGAATGAGCCGACAAGGGCGGCGGGAGCGGAGAGCGTGGGTGCGGACATGACAGGATTTTCGATTTTGGATTCTCAAAATTCGATTGGACCGGATTTTCGCTGGATCGAAAATTGCCGGTCTGGAATCGAAAATTCGGCGGACTTCAGCCCACCGAGCCTTCCATTTCGAGGTCGATGAGGCGTTTGAGTTCTACGCTGTATTCCATGGGGAACTGGCGGGCGAGATCGTTGATGAAGCCGTTCACGGCGAGGCTCATCGCCTGCGCTTCGGTGAGGCCGCGTTGCTGCATGTAGAAAATCATGTCTTCCGAGACTTTGGAAACCGAGGCCTCGTGCTGCGTGGAGTTTTTGTCGCCGCGCACGGTGATGGCGGGATACGTGTCGGTGCGGCTGTTGGTGTTGATCAGGAGGGCGTCGCACTCGGTGTTGTTTTTGCAGCCCTTGAGGTGCTTGGGGATGTGGACGACGCCGCGATAGGTGCTGCGGCCCTGGCCGACGGAGATGGATTTGGCGACGATGTTGGACGTCGTGTTGTTGGCGGCGTGGATCATTTTCGCGCCGGTGTCCTGATGCTGGCCGTCGTTGGCGAGAGCGATGGAGATGACTTCGCCGCGGGCCCGCTCACCCTTGAGGACCACGCCGGGGTACTTCATCGTGAGCCGGCTGCCGATGTTGCAGTCGATCCACTTGATCTCGGCGTCCTCGTGGGCGACGCCGCGCTTGGTGACGAGATTGAAGACGTTGTTGGCCCAATTTTGGACGGTGATATATTGGATCTTGGCGCCCTTGAGGGCGACGAGTTCGACGACGGCGCTGTGCAGCGTGGAAGTGGAGAACTTTGGCGCCGTGCAACCTTCCATGTACGTCACCTCGGCGCCCTCGTCGGCGATGATGAGGGTGCGCTCGAACTGGCCGAAGTTTTCGGCGTTGATGCGGAAATACGCTTGGAGGGGCTGGGCGACTTTCACGCCTTTGGGCACGTAAATGAAGGAGCCGCCGGAGAACACAGCGCTGTTCAGGGCGGAGAATTTGTTGTCACCGGTGGGGATGACCTTGCCGAAAAATTTCTTAAACAGCTCGGGGTGCTCGCGGAGGCCTTCGGTGGAGTTGACGAAAATCACGCCCTGCTTGGCGACGATGTCCTTGATATTCGAGTAAGCGGCCTCGCTGTCGAATTGGGCCTCAACGCCAGCGAGGAACTTCCGCTCCTGCTCGGGAATACCGAGGCGCTCAAACGTCTTTTTGATGTCGTCGGGAACCTCGTCCCAAGTGCGTTTCGGCTTTTGGCCCTGCGAGAGGTAGTAGCGGATTTTTTGAAAATCGATGTTCTCGAGGTCTTTGGTGGCCCAATGCGTCGGCATGGGCATCGCGAGGAACTTCTTCAGGGCGGCGAGACGAAACTCGAGGATCCACGGTGCTTCCTTTTTGACCGAGCTGATGTAGCGGATCGTGTCTTCGCTTAGGCCGGTGCCCGCGTCGAAGGCATAGTCGACCTTGTAAGAAAAATTGCCCGCGGTCTGATCGATGCCCACGGCGGGATTGTCGACGGTCGCTGGTTCGTCGTGGACGGGCGGAGAAAGGGTGGAGGAGTCGGAAAGTGAGCTCATGGACGGAAGGCTTGAAAAGGTGCGGTGCTTAGACGGCGGAGGCCGCTAGTTCTTTTTTGATCCAATCGTAGCCTTTGGCCTCGAGTTCCAAGGCGAGTGATTTATCGCCGGATTTCACGATGCGGCCGTCATACATGACGTGAACGTGGTCGGGGACAATGTAGTCGAGGAGGCGTTGGTAGTGGGTGATAAGGAGAACGCCGAGATTGGGGCCGCGCATCGTGTTCACGCCATCAGCGACGATGCGGAGGGCGTCGATATCGAGACCGGAATCGGTCTCGTCCATCAGCGCGAATTTTGGTTCGAGCATGGCCATTTGCAGAATCTCGCAGCGTTTCTTTTCGCCGCCGGAGAAGCCGTCGTTGACGGAGCGGGAGGTGAACTTCCGGTCGATCTTGAGCAGGTCCATTTTTGAGTAGAGGCGTTTGTAGTAAGCCGAGGCGTCGAGTTCTTCTCCCTCGGCCATCCGGGCTTGCTGCGCGGCGCGGAGGAAATTGGCGATGGAGACACCGGGAATCTCGCTCGGGTATTGAAAGGCCAGAAAGATGCCGGCGCGGGCGCGTTCGTCGGCTTCCTGGCCAAGGATTGAGGCACCGTCGAGGAGAACCTCGCCGGATGTGATGGTGTAGTCGGGATGCCCGGCGATGGCTTTGGAGAGCGTGGACTTGCCGGTGCCGTTGGGCCCCATGATGGCGTGAACTTCGCCACTGTGAATCGTGAGGGTCAGGCCCTTGACGATTGGTTTTTCACCGATGGAAACATGGAGGTCTTTGATTTCGAGTTGGCTCATGGAAAGGGAGGAATAGGGTACGAAAAAGGTGGGAAAATGGTGGGAAAAATCAGTTTGAGGAGGTCTTGGATTTCCCGCGAAAAGTGATCTCGACGGCGTTGGCGTCGAAGCCTGCCGGAAGTTCGGCTCTCAGCTTGGCAAACAGAACGGGAGGCAGGTCGATGTCGTGGGTTTGGCCGGTTGCTTCGTCGTGAAAATGGGCATGCGGACGCAAATTCGGGCAATATCTGGTCGGGCCCCGTTCGAAATTGACGGCTCGAACAAGGTCGCACTGCACGAGGGTTTCGAGGCAGTTGTAGACGGTCGCGAGCGAGATACCGGGGAGTTCGGGCTTTACGCGGGCAAAAACCTCATCGGCGGTGGGGTGGTCGCGCTTAGCAAGCAGAACGTCATAAACCAGTTCACGTTGCGGAGTGGTGCGCAGACCGCTGTCCGCGAGTTTTTGCGCGAGCCCGGTGGGGTGGAGGGCGTTGTTGGCGTGGGTAGACATTTTTTTGAGGAGGGCACAACGAATTGGAATGATTCTAAGGTGCAAACAATAATTAGAACTATTCCAGATTACTGCACGGCTGGGGCTACGAGCGTAATTGGCGATGGGCCAAATTCGCTGGCTTGCAGCCGGAAAGATGGGTGCAGGACGACGGAGCGAACGGGAGTGAGCGCGCAATCGGGCCAATCTATTACTACATCAGCCTATGCTTCCAGGGAAGAAATGCACCGTGTCAGCCCACGAAAATGAAACCAAAATCGGTCGAGGTGACCTGCTTGATCCCGGCTTTTCGGCAGCGTTCAAGATTTTGTCGATGCGGGCGAGTCATCGAATAATTCGCACTTGCCAGAGCAAACTGGGTTCGCTGTTTTTGACGTTCTGTCAGTTCACAACCTGTTCGAAAAACAATCCAACAACCATCCAACGATCGCAAGGCGGCCCATCGGTCGACCTGTGTAACGTAGATACATAGATCATATGAGCATTAGCATCACACCAAAAGACCTCCTAGACGCTGGCGTCCACTTCGGACACCAAACCAAACGCTGGAATCCCCGTTCGAAGCCTTTCGTTTTCGATCATCGTCAAGGCATCAGCATCATCGATTTGGGCAAAACCCATGCAGCCCTGGAGAACGCGGTCGCATTTTTGGAAAACACCGTGGCCAACGGCGGTAACGTGCTCTTGGTGGGCACCAAGCGCCAAGCAAAGGAAATCATCCGCGAGGCAGCTGCTGCGACCAACATGCCTTTCTGTGTCGATCGCTGGCTTGGCGGGACGCTCACGAACTACGAGACGGTTAAAAAATCCATCGCAAAGTTTAAGAAGTACCAAGCAATGGAGACCAGCGGCGAATTGTCCAAATTCTCCCGCAAGGAAGAGTCCGCGATCAAGCGCGAGATGGTCCGCATGCAGAAAAATTTCAGCGGTATCGTTGATATGCCCGGCCTCCCAAACTCGATGTTCGTCATTGATGTGAATCATGAGGCGATCGCGGTCGCGGAAGCTGAACGCGCTGGCATCCCCTGCATTGGGTTGGTCGACACGAATTCCGATCCTGCGACCGTTTCGCACCCGATCCCCGGTAACGACGATGCGGTTAAGTCCATCCGGATCATTGTGGACGCCGTAATCGCTGCGATTCAGAGCGGTTTGGCCCAGCGTGACTCCCGCCGCGCCGATCGCGGTGCAGCCGCTCAGGCTGCGGCCCAAGCGGCGGCCATCACCGCCGACCAAATCGATCTCGCGAAGATCGAGTTGCCTCCGGGGATTGCGGCTGCCGTCGAAGGCGAGGCCGAGCCGACCGTGGCCAAGAAGGTCGTCCGGGTGAAAAAGGCCGCCGTGAAAGCCGAATAAGTTTCAGCATTCAAAACTTTCTGAAATGAGCACCATCATCACAGCCCAAATGGTCAACGAGCTCCGCGGCGCCACCGGCGCCGGTCTCCTTGATTGCAAGAAAGCCCTCACCGAAGCCAATGGCAGTGTCGCCGACGCGACGACGATTCTTCGCAAGAAGCTTGGCAGTAAACTGGACAAGTTGTCTTCGCGCACAACGAAGGAAGGTCTGATCGAGAGCTACATCCACCTCGGTGGAAAAGTCGGCGTATTGATCGAGATCAATTGCGAAACAGACTTCGTGGCCCGGAACGATGACTTCAAATCGTTCGTGCGCGATTTGTGTTTGCAGATCGCTGCGGCAAATCCGCTTTACGTTTCGCGAGACCAAGTTCCGGAGGCTGATTTGGCCAAGGAGCGTGAGATCGCGAGCGCCGCGGTTGCCGGCAAACCACCTGCTGTGGTGCAAAAAATCGTGGAGGGAAAACTGGAGAACTTCTATTCGACCATTTGCCTGCTCGATCAGCCGTTCGTAAAACAAAACGACAAATCCATCAAGGAGCTCTTGACCGCTCAAATCGCCAAGACGGGAGAGAATATTGTGGTGCGCCGTTTTGCGCGTTACCAGCTCGGCGCCTGAGTTTGCTGCGTTTTTATCTGAGCCGCTCCCTGCCGGGAGCGGTTTTTTTTGTGGCCGATCAGGACCGGATCGGCCGAATGCATCATGGCCGCGTGTGCTCGAAGCCATGTGGGCGATTGCAACTTGGGCAAATCGAAGCAGTGATGATCGGATGCAAGTCTCCCGATCCCAGATCGTCGTCCGAGGTCTCACCAACTGCTGCCCCAACTGCGGCGGACGCACGCTTTTCAAGGCCGGCAAACTCTTTGAAGTGAACAAAGAGTGTCCCGCCTGCGGTTTGAAAATCGAGCGGGCGAACGACGAGGGTTTTTTCCTTGGTTCCATGTCTCTAAATTACGGAGTGACCCTCGTGGTATTCTTGCTACCCGTCATGCTGTTCGCCTATTTCGACGTGATCGGGCTGACGGCGGCCATCGTGTTGGCTGGCGTCGGGTCTGTTCTTTTTCCCGCGCTGTTTTACCGGTCGTCGCGGAGTTGGTGGTTGATGAATTATTATCTGGTTTTGCCTCATCACCTGCCGGCCAATCGGCCATCGCTGGAGGCGCAGCAGGACGAAAATATATAGTCGGGTAAGAGGCGTATTTTCGGCTTCCGTTTTCAGCATCACGACCTACGTTTTTGAATTCTTGCGCCGGAGAGGTGGCAGAGTGGTCTAACGCGCCTGACTCGAAATCAGGTGTTCTCGAAAGGGAACCGGGGGTTCGAATCCCTCCCTCTCCGCCAGTTATTCGAGGTGAGTTCCTGGTTTACCCAGAGTGCAGAACTTTTGTTTCGATTCCGCAGCCTCGTTTTTGGTCTTTCTTTCGGCATCGAACCACCGCGACTTGCCAAATCTTTTTTCCGACTCAAACGTGCTCGCGTTACTTCTCACCTGCCTCTCATGAACGAACAATCGTCCTCCCCACGCACCGAATACGGCTATGCTTTTCTTATTTTGCGCCTTTGGCTAGGCCTACGCGCACTCTTCGCCGGTTTGGAGAAATTTGAAAGCAAGGGTTCATACTCCTTTTCCGCCTATTACGAGAATATGGGGCGGATGGCGACCGGCATCTCGGGCGCGTCCTTCTTGCCCCTTTGGTCGACCAAGCTCTTCGCGTTCAGTATCGGTTATCTTCTGCTCGTGTTTGGACTCACCTTGCTGCTCGGAATCAAAACACGTCTCACCCTTGTTGCGCACGGATTGCTCTACGTCGCTCTTTCTTTTGGCTTGATGGTCGTCCAAGAAGCGGAAGGCGTCGCTTGGCTTGGCATGCACGTCGTCCTGACTGTCGGAGCCTTGCTACTTGTTCGATACAACCGTTTCGCGGTGACCCGCGATTAATTATCACCCTCCCTTTTTCCACCCTCCGCCATGTCTGACGTTAATTCCTCCCCTGTTTCTCGTCGTGATTTCATCAGCACCGGAGCCAAGCTCGGTGCTTTTCTGGCTGCGGCGCCTTACGTGGCGCGCGGTGCTGACGGTGCAGCCAAAGCCGATCAGCTGAATGTCGCCCTGATCGGTTGTGGCGAACAGGGCCGGATCCTCACCAATGCCGCCCTGCCCATCCCTGGAGTGCGCTTCAAGGCCGTCTGCGACATCTGGCCCTATAACCTCACTCGCACGGAGCGCCTCTTAAAAAAATTTGGTCACGAAGCCCGGCCGTTTGAGGACTATCGCGAGATGCTCTCATCGGTCGGCGACATCGATGCTGTCATCATCGCGACTCCGGATTTCATGCACGCGGAGCATACCAATGCTGCGCTGCGAGCGGGAAAACACGTTTATTGCGAGAAGTTGATGTCCAATACGGTCGAAGGCGCTCGCTCGATGGTCGTCACGGCCCGGGAAACCAAAAAACTGCTCCAACTCGGCCACCAACGCCGCAGTAATCCGCGTTATCAGCACGCGCGTGATCGGATTCTCAACGGCGACCGCTTGCTGGGCCGGATCACCAACATTTCCGGTCAGTGGCACCGCGCCGTGAGCGATGACTACGGTTATCCTGCCAACCAAGCCATCGTTGAGGCTAAACTCGGCAAATATGGCTACGCCAACATGCACGAGTTCCGTAATTGGCGGTGGTTTAAGCGCTATGCAGGTGGACCGATGTCCGACCTTGGTGCCCACCAGATCGACATGTATAATTGGATGCTCGGTTCCAACCCCCGTTCTTGTATGGCCAGTGGCGGGACAGATTATTACAAAACTCACGAGTGGTTCGACAATGCCATCGCTGTTTTCGAGTTTCCCACCAAAGAAGGGATGGTCCGAGCCTCCTATCAAGTTCTGACCACGACAAGTGCCGGAGGCGGTTACCATGAATATTTCATGGGAGACGAAGGGTCACTCAAACTTTCCGAGAACCCGAAATACACCAAACTCTACCGGGAGGCTCGTGCCCCGGAGTGGGATCAATGGGTGACCAAAGGGATCGTGGCTAGCCCCACTTCGGGTGAAGGCGCCCCCGCAGCGGTGAAACCTTGGGAGAAGGTCGGCGTCAAAAAACTCGCTGGTCCCTCCAAGTCTGCCGGAGTCGATGTTCGTGAAACGGCGGCTCTTTCTGCATGGGATATTCCCGTCACTCTGGACAAAGCCATTCATCAACCCCACCTCGAAAATTTCGTGGATGCGGTTCGAAAGGGGACCCCGCTCTCCTGTCCGGGCGAGTCGGCCTTTGCTACTGCAGTTACCGTGTTGAAAATCAATGAAGCGATCGCCGCTCAAAAGACCCTCATGTTTAAGCCTGAAGATTTCATAGCTTAATTTTTATCCCTTAATTCTCATTCTACCTATGTTCCTCAAAAAGCTGTCCCTCGTCCTCGCCGTTTCTGTGCTGACCGCCGGCGCCCAAGCGCAAGCCCCGGTTCCACTGCAATTGGAATTGCCCAAACCGCTCTTCGCCGGCACTCCTCGCCCGATTTCTTTGCCCAATCTCGAAGCCCCGCGAGCCGGAAAACGTCCCGATCTCATGGTTCCGGCGGGCACGGCGAATCTATCCAAAGGCAAAGCCGTCACCAGCAGCGACTCTCTGCCGGTGATCGGCGAACTTTCGTACATCACAGACGGTGATAAGTCGGGCACGGATGGCACTTACGTCGAGCTCGGGCCGACGCCCCAATGGGTCCAAATCGACCTCGGAGGGAAAGCTAAGGTAGCCGCAATCGCCCTCTGGCATTTCCACTCCCAAGCCCGGGTTTATCACGACGTTGTGGTTCAGGTCTCGGACGACAAAGATTTCAAGACCGGCGTGACCACGATCTACAACAACGACGACGACAACTCTTCGAAGCTCGGCAAAGGCAAAGATCTCGCCTACATCGAAAACTTTGAAGGACGTCTGCTCGATGCCAAAGGGGCTGCGGGACGCTATGTCCGGCTCTACAGCAACGGGAACACCTCGGATGAGCTCAATCATTACTGCGAGGTCGAGGTTCACGGGGCGCTGGTGAAGTAACGCCTTCGGAAATTTTTTTAAGGCGAAAGGGCGGACCTCGGTCCGCCCTTTCTTGTGTCTGGGTTTCTACCCGCTTTCATATTCACCATGCTTGCTAACGTGCGTCGCTGGCTGCCCATCGCGTTGGTCGCAGTCACCGCCCTGTGGCTACGCACCCACGATCTCGCCGTGCGACCCATGCACGCCGATGAGGCCAATCAGGCGGTGAAAGTGGGCGCCCTGCTCGAGCGCGGCCATTACGAGTTCGATCCTGCCGATCACCACGGACCCACGCTCTATTACGCCGCGCTGCCGATCGCTTGGCTCCGGGGCGAACGGAATCTCGCGGCCCTTTCGGAAACCACGGTTAGGTTGGTGCCTGCGCTGAGCGGCACGTTAAGCGTGCTGTTGCTGTATTTTTTTGCCGCGGCGTTCGGTCGATGGGCGGCGATTACCGCGGCGGCGTTCTTGGCGATCGCTCCGGCGTCGGTTTATTACAGCCGTTACTTCATTCAGGAGTCGTTGCTGCTGGCGTTCTTCCTGGCCGCCCTCGTTTGCACCCAGCGCTGGTGGCGCTCCGGAAACTGGCGCTGCGCGCTCGGTGCCGGCGTCTGCGCGGGCCTGATGCAGGCGACCAAGGCGAGTGCGCCGCTGTTCATTTTCGCGGCTTTGATCGCACTCTGGTTCGTTCGAACCCATGCATTCAAGACGACACGGCCAAAACGTGATCTCGCCGTCTTCCTCGGGGCCTTTTTTCTAAGTGCGGCGCTTTTTTATTCATCGTTCGGCACTCATTTTGGAGGTCTCTCCGACGCGCTTAGGACCTATGCACCTGCTTCGGGGCGAGTGACCGAAGGCTCGGGCCACGAGAAGCCTTGGTTTTACTTTCTATCGCTCTTCGGCTGGCAACGCTCGGGCGGACTGCTTTGGCAACAACTCCTCTTCGCTGGCTTCGCGCTCGGCGGGGCGCTCCTCGCGCTGCGGCACTCGCACCCTTTCCTGCGGGGGGCGCTGATCTATACGACGGTGGTGGCGATCGCGCTTTCGGTGACTCCTTACAAAACCCCGTGGCACGTCATTCACCTGATACCCGGTCTCGCCGTGCTGGCCGCCGGTGCACTCGCCGCGATTCCATTTCGTAGCGTCGCCATCGTGTTGGCGGCTTTCGTGATTTTCTCCCAGTGGCGCCAAACCAACCTCGCGGTTTTTCTCCGACCGGCCGACGCCCGAAATCCTTACGCTTACGTCCATAGCTCACCCGATGTTCGCAAGGTCCGGGGGCTCGCCGAGTCGGCCTTGGCCAATTCGCCGCGAGGTGCGATCCGGGTCATCAGCGAAGAGTATTGGCCTCTCCCTTGGTATTTCCGGGGGCTTGATCGGGTCGGCTATTGGTCGCTTCCGCCGGATGATTGCGACGCCGCGATGATCCTCGCCTCGGCCGCGAATACAGAAGCCGTGCGTTCGCGCCTGAGGGGACGATATAGAGAGTCTTTCCTCGGGTTGCGCCCGGGCTTCATTTGCACAGTTTTCATCGAGGAAACCCCATGAACCCGTCCCCGCGCTATTCGCTCGTGGTCCCGTTTTTTAACGAAGCGGGGAACATCCTGCCCTTGATCGCCAGCGCGGCCGAGGTTTTGGAGATGATGCGCGGCGATTGGGAAGCGATCCTCGTCAACGACGGCAGCACGGATGCGACGGCCGACGAGATCGAGTTGTGTATCGCCCGGTGGCCTCAATGCCGCGTCTTGAACAAACCCCAAAACTGCGGGCAGGCTGCGGCCCTGCTCGATGGCCTGCGGGCCGCGCGGGGCGAATTTATTTTCACCATGGATGGTGACGGTCAAAATGATCCGCGCGACTTGCCCGCTCTCTTGGAACACTTGGAAACGGAGCGGCTCGATCTTGCCTGCGGTTGGCGCCACAACCGCTACGACTCGTTGCTCCGTTTGGCCATGTCTCGCTTGGCAAACCTCGTCCGCGGTCGCCTGCTCGGCGACCATTTTCACGACAGTGGCTGCCAGCTCCGGGTGATGCGCCGGGAGGTTGTTGCGGCGCTTTTCCCGTTCGAGTTGCTGCAGTCCTTTATCCCCGCAGTGGTGCTGGCGGCCGGCTTTAAGGTCGGTGAGTTTCGCGTTCGGCATCACCCCCGCACCCGGGGTGAAGCAAAGTATGGCTTCCGCCAGCTGTGGCTCCGCCCGATGTTGGCGATGTTCCGGCTCCGCCGCCGGCTTCGTCGATGATGCGTCACCCCTTCACGCACGAGGCGATGGCCACGACTTTCACGATCGTGATCGCCGACCAGCTGCGCGACTATGCCCGCCAGGCCACCAATGCGGCTTTTCGCGAACTCGATCGCTTGGAGAACGAACTCAGTCTCTACGTCGAATCCAGTGACATCGCCCGGGCCAACCGGATGAAATGTGGCGAAACGATTTCGATCGGCGATGACGCTCTCCAGTGTTTGCTGCTGGCCGCCGAAGTTTCCTTGGTCACGGACCGAGCCTTCGATGCCGCGTATGCCTCCGACTACGGACCGGATGTCTCGCTGGACCCCGTGCCGTTTACGCTCGATCCCGCCGCCCATACTTTAACTTCGCGCGTGCCGCGTCTCCAGCTGGATTTGGGGGCGATTGGCAAAGGCTACGCGCTCGACCAGCTTGACCGCATCCTCGATGAATGGTCGATCGCGAGTGCTTGCCTGAGCGCGGGCGGCAGCAGTGTTCTGACGACCGGGGCTCCCCTTGATGGTGAGGGCTGGCGCATCGGACTCGGCGAAGAAGCGTCGTATTGCACACTTGATTTGACGCGATGTGCGCTGAGCGGCTCCGGCCTCGCGGTGCAAGGGACTCATATCGCCGACCCGCGCACGCGAACGATTGCAGTGAGAGCTAATCGCACCTGGGCCTTGGCGCCGACGGCAGCTCTTTCCGACGCCCTTTCGACGGCTTTTTTTGTGAGCTCATCCGCCGAGATCGAGCGGGTGTGCTTGGAGCTTCCGACTGTCGGCGCCGCGTGGATCACAAACGGGGCAAGCCTCGAGACCTGCGGTCAACTTCGCACCCTCGTGGCCTGTGGCGGACGTCGCGAGACGTGAAGGAGCTAATTTCTGTTTCGGAAACTAGAGAAGAAAATGGCGGAGAGGGAGGGATTCGAACCCCCGGGACCTTTCGGCCCAATGGTTTTCAAGACCATCGCGATAGACCACTCTGCCACCTCTCCGTTCACCGACGCGGGGAGCTTTACGCCGTCCCGGCCGCTTTCAATCGCGATTTTTTCCGAGGAAAAAGGCCAACCAGATCCCTAGCGCCAAAATCAACACCAGCCACCAGAGATATCTCAGCTCTCTGGCGGCGCGTTCGACGAAGCCTAAAACCCGGGGGAAAATCACACACAGTGCGATAATCGCACCCACGCCCACCATCAGGCCTAGATTGCGCCGGGCGGCCGGGCTCATTTCTTAAGCGGAGGGGAAACGGCCGGGGTGCCGAGCGGAAGAATGAAATTGGTCCCCGTGTTTTCGCCGCCGCCGATCACGAGGGGCGATTTTCCATCCCACTTTTCAACGATCTGGAGCTGGATCAGTCCGGGGGTATCGCGGAGCGCTTCACCGCGGATGCGGATGGCTTCAGCTTCGCCTTTGGCCTTGATGATGACGGTGTCGGCTTCGATCTGCGATTTCTGCTGGGTGAAGCGCGCTTTGGCGGCCTCTTGCTCTTGGACCATCTTGGACTCGATCGCGGCTTCGAGTTCTTTGGACAAAGTGATGTTCTCGAGGACTAGGTCTTCGACATAAAGGATGTCGCCGATCTTTTGTTTCACGGACGCCAGCGAGCGCGTTTTGATTTCTTCCCGCTTCTTCACGATTTGCTCCGCGCTCTGCAAGGCGGTGACTTCCTTGAGGGCCTCTTGGATACGGGGGGCGATCAAGCTGTCGAACGGGTCGCCGGCGTAGTCTTGGAAAATCTTTACGACGGCCGCCTCCGGGATCCGGTAAAGGACCCGCAGACGGACGGTGACCTGTTGCAGATCGGAGGAGTAACACTCCGCATTCAGTTCGCGGGTGAGCTGGCGGATAGGAACCGGGAGGATGGTTGAAACGAAAGGAACTTTGGTGCCGAAGCCTTCGGGTTTAAACTGTTCGCTCACTTTTCCGAGCGTGACCTGAACGCCGCGGAAACCGGGTTGGACGACATAGGTGGATTGGGCGGCCGCGGTGATCAGGACGAGGACGATGAGGGCAAAGCCGATAAGTTTGGCGAGGGCGTAGGATGACATGGGCTCGGAGCAGACGATGCGTGCGGAGGGGCAGCAAGGTGAATTTGGTGGGATTATTTCTTCCTCTTTCCACTCGGGGTTTGCTCCGCGAAGAAGCGGGTCTAGGCCTTTGTGAATGGCGAGTGGGCGGCATCTCCTGGTCGATGGATCCAACATCGCACATGCATGGCCGGAACTTCGAACGATGCTGGCCCGCAGCAGGCCGGCTGCGCACGCGAGGTTGGAACGGGCGTTGTCGACGATCCATGACCACGAAGGCGTGCGGGTGACCTTGGTTTTTGACGGCAGTGGCAAAGAGTTGGAACTGCGTTGCCCCGGTGCGTCGCAGACCTTCTCGGTGGTGCGCACGCCAACCGGAATGACGGCGGATGCCTTCATTGAAGGTTGGGTCGGGCGCAGCGTGCCGGCGTCGGATTGCTGGGTTGCAACCGGAGACATGGCGGAGGGCCGAACTATCGAAGGATTGGGCGGGCACTGGATTTCGCCGGACGATTTGTCGGCTTGGGTGCGTCGATCCGAAGCGATGATGGGTTCGAACTTGGCTGGGCGAGTCCGCGCCAATGATCGGAACTGGAAGCTTCGACCATGAATCAAGCCGTCGGTAGCGTCGCTGAGCTGCAGGGGTTGTATGGCAGTTATTCGTTCTCCGAATATCTGCTGCAGAAGATTTGGCTCCGGGGTGACTTCGATGGGAGTCGGGCGCTGACCGCGGAGGGCGAGCGGATTGAAATCATTCATCCCGGGCGTTGGAACAAGTTGGGTGGTCCGGATTTTTTGGGCGCGAGAATTCGCTTTGGGGCCAACCCGGAGGTGACGGGCGATGTGGAGCTGCATCTGCACGAGGAAGATTGGGCGGCGCACAAGCATGAGGTGGACCCGGCTTACGATCGGGTGGTGCTGCACGTGGTGCTGTTTCCGCGGAGTGAAGGCTCGTCCGCCAAGGCCAAGAACATGCGGCGCATCCCCGTGTTGGCGCTGCTGGCTTTGCTCCAGCATGATCTGGAGGAATTCGCCGCCGATGAGGCGATCGAGCGGATGGCCGCCCGACCGAGTGGCTTGATTTTTGAGACGTTAAGCATGATGTCCCCGGCGGCCTTGGACGCTTGTTTGCGGTCGGCCGCCGGGTTGCGGTGGCGTCAAAAGGTGCACTATGCGCGGCTGCGGATCGAGCGGCTGGGATGGGCCGAGGCCTGTCACACTTCGGCGCTGGAGATTTTGGGCTATCGATTCAACCGCGCCGCGATGCTGCGGATAGCGGGAAAATTCCCGCTGGAAACTTGGACGGCAAAAGAGGTTTCGGCGGACGAAGTTTTGGCGTCGGAGCACGGCCACTGGCAGGTGCAAGGGGTGCGGCCGGCCAATCATCCGAGGAGCCGCCTCGACCAATATCGCCGCTGGGTTGAGGCAAGTGCGGATTGGCCGCAACGACTGGCGGAGTTGGCCTCAGGTTTCCGCGGAGCAGGGCACCCGGACCCTTCGGGCTGAGCACGGTTTCGGCGCACTGCGCGCGCGTTTGGCCGAGACCTGTTGCGGCTCGGCATTAAGCGGGACCCGGCTGGATACCTTCGTCATTGACGGGGCATTACCTTTGGTCGCGGCCCGGTTTAGAAACGAAGCGGAAATTTTTGGCAGTTGGTTCCATTGGTTTCCCGGCGATCTTCCGCCGATGGTTTCGCAGACGTTAAAGGACTTGAGCGTCTCCGGAGTTGCGGTGGGCCAGCCCGCGATCAACGGCTTCGCGCAAGGAGTTTTGGGCTGGTGGTGGCAACGCGATGCGAATTCGCGGGGTCCCTCCTCGTAAGCCCCCTCAAGGACCGGCCGGCGCTGCGCGCGTTGCGGCGCCCGAGCGCAGGGCTCGGGCTACCGGGCTTCAGCTTTGAGCTCGGCGAAACGGGTCCGCATCTCGGCGAGGCGGGAGGCGTAGGCCGGGGCTGCGACGACGTTGTTCGTTTCGCCCGGGTCGGCGGTGAGGTCGAAGAGCTCCTCATGATTGAAGTCGGGCCAGAGAAAATACTTCAGGTCCTTGCGCACCAGGGCCTGTGACGAGGGGATGAAGTTGATGTTCCGGATCGTGGCGTGCTCGTAGAAGAACTCGGTGCGCCACGCTGGCGGGGTGGTGGCGAGGTAGAGCGGTGCGAGGTCGCGGCCCTGCATCCGGGCCGGGGCGGCGACGCCAGCAGCGGCGAGGAAGGTGGGGGCGAGGTCGACGTTGAGTGTAAAATCGGCGTTGGTGCGGCCGCGCCGCGCCGCGGGCAGGCGAGGGTCGCGCACGATGAGGGGGACGCGGATGCTTTCTTCGTGCGGATACCATTTGTCAGCGAGCCCGTGCTCGCCGTGAAAGAAGCCGTTGTCGGTGGTGAAGATGACGAGCGTATTTTCCAGGGCGCCTTGTTTGCGCAGTTCGTCGATCACGCGGCCGCAGGTGCGGTCCACCTCGGTCGCGAGACGGTAGTAGTTTTTCATCATCGTCTGGTATTTTTCCGGCGTGTCGAAGCGCCAGCGCCAGCGGTTGCGGCCCTCGTTCTGATCGTTGGCGATGAAGGGCGGGAGGCGTTTGAAAAAATCGTCGCCGCCGGTCGCCGGTGGAGGGATGACGGAGTCTTTGTAGAGTTCCAGGCTGCCGGGCTGGGGGAGAAATTGGAGGGGGTTGCGGTCCTCGGCGTGCGTCGCGAAGAACGCGAGGGTGAGGACGAAGGGCTTGCCGGCCGGTCGCGTGCGGAGGAACTCGAGCGCGTCGTTCTCATTTTTCTGCGTGACGTGAATCTGGGTGCCGTCGGCGTTTTTTATCCAATGCACCCCGGCGTAGGAGCGGCCAAAATCGAAGTTGTCGGCGGGGAATTTTCCGTTGTGCCATTTGCCGATGTGACCGGTGTAAAAACCGTGGGCCCGCAGGAGCCCGGGATAGGTCTCGGCCCACGGGGTCTTGAACATCTCAAAGGCAGGATTGCCGTGGCGGGACATCCATTGGCCGGTGAAAAGGGTGGCGCGGCTGACGCCGCAAATGGAGGTGGTGACGGCGTTGCGGGTGAAGCGGACGCCCTCGGCGGCGAGTCGGTCGAGGTGAGGGGTCTGGACGATCGGGTGGCCGGCTACGCCGAGCGTGTCGTGACGCCAGTCGTCGGCGTAAAGGACCAGGATGTTAAGCGGCTTGGCGTCCGTGGCGGCGATGAGCGAAACGCATGCGGCGAAAACGGAGAGGAGCAGGTAGAACGATTTCATGGGGCGGGTTCGGGGTGCAGGTTGAGTTCACCGACGGTCACGCTGGACTGCCACCTTGGCCACTCTAGCGAGGCGGCGGGCTTGAGCGTGGGTGACGGCGGTGAATTTTTAGGTGCTCCCTTTTTGGGGTTTGGAGTAGAAAATGCGGACGGCGGGTTTTTGGTTGGGTAAAAGTTGCTGGGCGCGTTGCAGGGCCTTTTTCGTCGCGAGCGTGGGATTCTCCTCGGCGGGAAACATGTTTTCCAAGCCGATCCGGGCGGCGAGTCCGCTGCGCTTGAGCACGAGGGCGACATCGCCGTGGACGCCGGAGATCAGGAGATGGCGGTTCTCGGATTTCAGGTAATCGTGCAATTGGTCGAGGGCCATGACGGTGGTGGCGTCGAGGTGGCGGGCGTTTTTCATGCGCAAAATGAAGACGTGGATGTTGGGGTCGGCGGCGAGGCGGCGGACGCCGTCTTGAAAGATGTCGGCGGCCCCGAAGAAGAGGTCGCCCTCGACGTGGACGATAGAGATCTGGGCGTTGTTGCGCTCGGCGGGGGAGTCGATCTCGGCGAGCTGGCCGACGTCGTTGAACGCATGTTCGGTGAGGGCGGGGGCGCTGGCTTTTTGCAGGAAGAAAACCAAGGAGACGCCGATGCCGACGAAGATCGCGGTGTCGAGTTTGAGGAAGAGCGCGGCGATGAGGGAAATCCAGAACACGGCGGCGTCGGCGGAGGTCGAGTGACGCACGAGGAAAATCTGCGACGGCTGAAAAAGCCGGACGGCGATCACCACCAGATAAGCGGCGATGGCCGCGATGGGAATGTAGGCGAGCACCGGCGAGATCGCCACGACGATGAGCAAAACGAAGACGCCGCTGGCGACGACGGACCACTGCGTGCGGCCGCCGCTTTGGAGATTGGCGGCGCTGCGCAGAAACGAGGCGGAGCCGGGCGTCGCGCCGAAGCCGGAGCCGACGAGGTTGCCGACGCCCATGCCGATGAGTTCTTGGTTCGGGTCGATGGGCTGGCCGGTTTTGGCGGCGAGACTTTTGGCGACGGTGACGGATTCCAACATGCCGAGAATGGCAGCGGCCACCGCGATGCTGGTGATCTCGGGGATCAGGCGGGCGGTATCGGCGTTGAGCGGAAAGCCGCTGAATAACGGAATGCCGCCGGAGATCGCACCCAGGTCGCCGACGACGGCGACCCCAAAGTTATGAAGGTTAAAGATGTAGGAGGCCCCGCCCGCGAGCAGCAGGACCGGCAGCCCGTCGGGCCAGCGGGGACGCCAACGGCGGAGGGTGAGAATCAGGAAAAGCGCGACGAGACCGGTGATCGCGGTGACGTGGTTCAGGTTGAGGGTGAAGAAACTCGTGACGAGATGGCGGAGGGTGCCGGGGAGGCTGACATCGGGCGCGCGGGCGATCCCGAGCAAGCTGCCGAGTTGGCCGACGGCGATAAGGATACCGACGGCGGTGGTGTAACCGACGATGACGGAGCGGGAGACGAACTGGGTGATCTTACCGAGGCCCGAGAGACCGGCGGCGAGCTGGATCGCGCCCATCAGGAAACCGATGAGCAGGACTTTTTGCAGCGGCGCCAGCGGCTCGGCGGCGAGCGTGAGCAAGGCGCTCGCGAGGATGATGCTGATGGTATTGGTCGGGCCGACGACGAGGTGCCGGGACGAACAAAAGAGCGAGCAGAGGACGGTACCGACGATGGCGCTGGCGACCACGGCGGGCACGGGGACGCCGATGAGCAAAGCAAACGCGATACATTGCGGAATGGCGACGGCGGCGATGGTCAGGCCGGCCCAGAGATCGGCCCGGAGGAGAGCGCGGTCGTAGCTGCGCAGTGATTTGAAGAGCGGCGGGATGAGATTTGCCCGCAGCTTATCCCGGACGCTGGTGAAGCGTTGCTCGGCGAGGTCGGTCAGATCGTTCAGTTCGTTCATACACTCGCACGCTGGGCGAAAGGACGAAAATTGAGGGCGATCAAATCCGAGGACAAGAAGCGACTGCTGGAGAAATTGTAGGTGTACCGTGCAGTTTTTTACCGAGCGGGGTGCCGATTGAGCCAACCGGTTATGATTCCAAACCAAAGGCGCGTCGGGAGCTGCGAGGTCATCGCCGGTGAATTCTACCCTCTCACACTTCCGACAAGATCCGTCGGCGCCTTCGGATGCTCAGACACCAAGGGCAAAAGCAGAAGGATCTCAAATCATCCCAGGCAAAGCAGGGAGCGAATCCGCCGGCTTACAGTTCAAGGCAATCGGCACGTAGCCCAATTATCTGTTTAGCGAATAGTATCCGGTTGACGAATAATCGTGGCTGATCCAATTTAATCTGTGCTTAAAAGCTTCGCCGACCGCGACACCGAAAAACTGTGGCTTACCGGGAGCTCTCGACGCCTGCCGGGTGATATCTGGCAGCGAGCGCTCGTGAAGTTACAGTTGATCGATGCCGCAGTTGAATTGGCTTTCCTCAAGTTGCCGCCAGGTAATCGCCTGGAGGCACTTAAGGGAGAGCGGCGCGGACAACACTCGATTGGAATCAACGACCAATGGCGCATCTGCTTTATTTGGTCCGGCACCGACGCCGAACACGTCGAGATTGTAGATTACCATTAAGAATCAAGAGGCCATCCCTATGAATCAGACCGCTGCACGCATCCATCCCGGCATCATCCTTCGCACCGAGTTTTTTGAGGCGATGAGCATTACCCAACTTGCAGCGGCCAAAGCCACGGGCATTCCCCAGAGCCGGTTGAGCGAAATTTTGGCGGGACGGCGGGCGATCAGTCCAGATACCGCTGCTCGTCTCGGTCGATATTTTCGGGTCGATCCACGCAACTGGCTGAACCTCCAAGTGGCCTACGATCTATGGAAACTCGAGCAGGAGTCAGGTCGACAGCTCAATCGCGATGTAAAGCCGCTCGTCGCCGCCTGACACGGTCTGCGCCCGTCGCGGACGGGCGTTACAGTTCCCAGCCGTTATGGGCACACCCAATTTCCTGAAAACCACGAGCAGCGAGCGCCGAGGACGGCCACGCCCCTCATTTTCCGGTGGGCTTAAGTTTGGCCAGTAAAAAGGCCGTGGGCGATTCGTGCTTAATGTCTTTGGCTCCGCGGTAATTGACTTCCGCGGAGACGCCATTGGCGGCGCAGTGTTCGGCGAGCTTCACGCCGAAGTTGGCCGTGTGGGTCGGGTCCTTTTGGGCCTGGCCGATGGCGGGCGGGGCACCGAAGGTCATGTAGACTGCGGGGTCGTCGGAACTCACCAGGGCATACGGCGAATACTCGGCGATGAGCGGGAGGATCTTCTCCCGTGCCGCAAGGAACTCCGCGAAGGTACCTAGGCCGAAGGCGTGGCCGCCGTAGGTGCTGTTCGGGGTCCACGCCTTCATCTGGGCGGGGTCGAGCGTTGTCTGTGGTCCTGTGACGGCGGCGCAGGTCAGGCGGGTGGATTCGCGGGCGATGGGGTCGGCCGATTTTGGATCGGCGAGGTCGTCATGGAAAGCCAGCCAGAGGCTGGAGCAGGCGCCCGCGGATCCGCCGGCGGCACCGACGCGGGTCTTGTCGAGGTTCCACTCGGCGGCCTTGCTGCGCACGAATTGCAGGGCGCGGGCGGCGTCATGCAAGGGCGCCTTCACGGCGGGCGAGGTGTCGACCGCGGGGTCGCGCTTGATCAGGCGATAGTTGATGGAGACGACGGAGATGCCCGCCTTGATCAGGGCGTCGACATCAGCGAACTTCTCGGCGCGCTCCTTGCTGCCGCCGACCCAGCCGCCGCCGTGAATGATAAAGACGAGAGGTGTCGGTGTGGCTGATACGGCTTTCCAGAAGTCGAGCACTTGGCGTTCGTGGTCGCCGTAGCGCACGTTGGCCTCGGTAGGCTTGGGCAACTTGGCTGAATAGGCGTCGCCCATGGGTGCGGTGGCCTTGGCCTTCTTGGTTGGCGATTTGGGCTTGGGAGCGTCTTGGGCGCCGAGCGAGACGGCGCAGGCGAGGGCGAGGATAGTGAGGAGGCGCATGGTCTCAGATTGGTCTTAGTTGCCGGCCTTGACGAACTCTTCTTTCGAGAGGCGTCCGTCCTTATCCGGATCGAAGCGGACGAAGCGGGCCGGGGCATCGGCTTTATCGGCAATGTGCGGAATGAACTCCTCCTTGCCCGGGAAGCCGTCCGTATCCTTGCCCCGTGACCCGAAGATCTTCGGACGGTCGAGGGTGGATTTGGACTTCGTTGCGGTCTTCGGCCCTGCTTTGATTGCGCCAGCGACAAACTTGGCGCGGGCCAGGCTGGCGGGCAGGGTCTTGGCCCAAGCGAGGACCTTGGCGGGTAGTTCTTTACTGATGGGGGGGCTGGATTGTCAGGGGGGATCGTGACCGGGACCGGGAGGCGTTTAACTCACCCCGGCTTTCCAGAATCAGCTGCAGCCAAGTATGGGAAATATCCATGGTAGATGACCTCACAGCCCTGTCACGTCGTAGACTTCCACCAGGGCGACGCCGGTTTCGCCGGCCGCAAAAGCAGCTACTTTGAGCGGATAGTTTACGCCGAAGGCTATGAAGAATTCGCCGGAGAGGTCTGAAAATGTTAAGGCGAGCCGCCAACAATCAATAATCGACCAAGTGAAGCATGGCCGGTCGGAAGGCCGCACGCTCTGAGATCTGCTGCTCGACCGCGCGACGGCTTGATCGCGATGCCCGGCAGAGAATTAGTGGCCGTTTTTACCGTGCTGAGACCGGAAACGCGCGAGCTCGGGGTAGGCGCGCTGCGGGTCGCCATAGCGATTGCCGGCGTGGTCTTGGCCGCGAGCGAGATAAAGGTGATGCCAGGCACCGATTTGCTCGTGATTCGCGCGAGTGCGTGTACTCACGTAGCGCATTGTATAGCCGCACCGGCGCTTAGTGCTCAAGTTCGGCTCACTGCCATGGATGATGCGGCCGTCGTGGAGGCTACATTGATTGGCCTCGAGCTCGATCGGAACCAACTTGGAGACGTCGCGTTGCGAGGATTTGATCTCGTCGTTAAACACAGCTTCGCCGGGTTTGAGCGCATCGTAGTCGGAGAACCCCATCTTACCGCTGGTGTGCGTCCGGGGTAAAACCCGCATGCATCCGTTTTCAGTGTTAGCCGGGTCAATCGCAAGCCAGACGGTGACCACTTCCATTGGATTTATCATGGTCTGCCAGTAGTGGGAGTCCTCGTGCCAAGGAACGCGCTTCCCGTTGCCTTTGGGTTTGCAAATAAAGTGGCTCGCGAAGAGGGCGATATCGGGCCCGATGATGGGCTCGACGAGATTCATAATTTCATCAGCGAAGAGCCACTCAAACAGCTCAGGATGTTGAAAGTGCGGGACATCCATCGACTCGGGGCGGACATCGGCGTCGAGTTGATTTAGGATAGTTTCAAAGCAATTTTTAAGACCAAGAAATTTGGCCGCAGGAAAAACGGGCTGCCGGAAGATGTGATAGCCCTCGCGGTGGTAGTTTGCAACGTCGGCGGGGGAGATGCGGTGGTGCGGTAGGGGCGAGAGGGGTGCAGTCATCATAAGAAACGACGTAGACCAACAAAAATGGGGGAGCGAGAGCGGGGAAAAGGTTCTAGCTTAAAGTTAAGGCAGGAGAGCGGCGACGGCGGGGTCTTGGAGATTCTCGCTGGTGGCGAGCACGACACCGGTGTCGACCGTCGCAGGAGCTTTTTTCCCCTGCAGCGATTCGACGATCGTTTTTACGCCGAGGTAACCCATTTTAACCGGATCCTGTAAAATGAGGCCCTGAAGATCCTGACGTTGGAGGGCCTCGATAAATCTTTGGCTGTTGGCAAATCCAATGAGGCGGACTTTGCCGCCGCTGAGGCCAATATTGCTGAGCGCGAGCAGCATGCCGGCGGTGGTGGATTCGTTTGGGGTAAAAATCCCGTCAACTTGAGTGCGGTAGCGATTGAGGAGATTTTGGGCCGCGACCAAGGCCGTTTCCCGGGTTGCACCGCCGTGCTGATTGGAGGAAATGACCTTGATCTTAGGGAAGTTTTTTTGGATCTCGTCGAGGAAACCAGCTTCGCGCTGCTCAGAACTGGCGGCGCCGACCTGAACGCGAAGTAAAATGACGTTGCCCACACCGTTTAACAGTGTGCCGAGGCGCTGGGCAGCGAGGCGGCCTCCAGCGTGATTATCGGTGGAAATGACGCTGATCGGCGCGTTTGATTTAAGGCCTGAATCGACGATTGCGACTGGGATCCCAGCGCGGACGGCCTGCTCAACCGGGGCGACGAGCGCGTGCGCATCCAAAGGCGCGAGAACGATCCCACTTACGCGCCGTCCAATGAAATTTTCTACGACTTGGACCTGCTGGTCTCGATCGTCTTCGCGCAGTGGGCCCTTCCAGATAATCTCAACTGCGAGCCCTTTTTGCTGGAATTCAGCTTGGGCTTTAAGCGCGCCGGCGCGCAGTAATTTCCAGTATTCATGGGTCGTGCCCATGGGAATTACGGCGATGGTATAACTTTTTTCAGCGCTCCAAAGGCTGGGCAGAGCGCATTGAATCACAAACAATAACCAAACTAGGGGAAGCTTCATCGGCTGAGGGGTACGTGATGGGACTGAGCAACGAACGCCCAAAGGCGATCATCGAAAAACTTCAAGTCAGGTAGAGAGACTAAGCACCTTTACTGCGGTACGACCAAACTGCGAACGGCTCGCTCGGGAAGTTTGGGTTGCATGCGAGGTTGGGGTGCTAGCCGAGCTGCCTTTAATAAAACTAAATTTTAGTTCGCGAGAGGACGCGGGAGTTAGGCTTTCCCGGCTTCCTCGTTGCTGACGGGTTTGAAGGCCGGACGGCCGTAGCGCTGGGTGGGCGGCGTGCCATAGGGGTTATGCTTAAATTCGTCTACCCCGCGGCAAAGATAAATTTTGAAATTGGGATTCACCGAGAGGTCATTTTTTACGTTTGTTCCGCTATAACGGATCGTAAGGCCAGCCCGCCGCCGATCAGAGGGATTTGCCGGTGATCCGTGAATGGCCCGATCGTCATGCAAGGAGCATTCCCCGGCCTTGAGCCGAAACTGGACGGCATTATCAGCCTTGAAGTCGGTGCCGTCAGCCAATTCGAGGGTGAGGACAGAGGTGGTTTCAGTTGAACGGCGATGTTTGATGACTCCTCCGCGGTGGGAACCGGGCAGTAGTTTCATCCCGCCATTGATCTCATCGACATCGTCAAAAGCCAACCAAACGGTCACAGAGTTGTGCGGCGCCATTGGCCAATAATATGAATCTTGATGCCAGCCAACGGTTGAAAGAGTGCGGGGCTCTTTGATGAAAAAATTACTCGCCCAGCAAAAAAAGTTATCTCCGAGAATACCCGAAACGAGCTCAATAATTTTGGGATTCATGGCGATTTCGTAAAGGTAGGTACTGGTTTCGTGCCATTCACGGATATCTTTACTGGATTCGCCGGGTTCTAGCAGAGCGAGCAAGTGCGGAAGCTCCGCGTTGAAATTCTTCATTTCGTCGCGGCTAAAAATTGGCGGGAGGCCAAGCAGGTAGCCGTTTTCGTGATAAAACGCTTTTTGGGCAGGGGTGAGTTGGTGCGAGGTAAGCATGAGCTAATCGGGGTGCTTTCAGGCCGCGAATTCAAGGCTCAACTTAAAGAGCGTTCTGATGCAGGCGTTTTGCGGAAACTCTGGGTATGAAATCTTTACCCGAGGATTTTTCGGGGGCATGCTTTGCGCACCCTAATGACGGCGCTGAGTGGTTGTCAGGAGATTTTGGCCAGGTCGATATTTTTTGGCCGGTCGATGCGAAAACGGTCGTCTTAGCTACCGCGGTTGGCTCGGTTTCCGTCGGCGGGTAGGTTCGCAGAAGCGATCAGCACAGGCCGCAAAGAAACGAAGGGGTCATGGTGCTGGGGTTTACTGATAGGAAACGGGATTTTCAGGGGGATCGGGTCCGGCCGGGGGTTCCAGGCCTGAGAGGCGGCGCGTGCACGCGAGGCGGAGGCGGCAATCAGAAACGGCCGCGCACGCCGACCGTCCACGCGGCGCCGTAGCGGTTCACGGCGCGCATGAGGCCGGGGGTGTTGGAGTAGGTCTCGATGGGCCAGTTTAGGATGTTGCGGCCGCTGACCGTGAGTTCGTAGGTGCGGTTGAAGCGGTAGCCGCCGCTGAAATCGAACATGATGCGTTCATACTGCCAGATCTCTTCGGCCTGCGCGTTCGTGGTGTTGTAGCGCGGGGCCGACCACGTGGCGCGGAGCTGGGCGTTGAGCTTTTCGTTGCCGTAGCGAAGGCCGCCATTGGCCGACTTCGGCACGTGGCTCTCGATGCGTTGGCTGGCGGCGGTGCGTGTGACCGAACCGAAGAGGCTGAAACCGCGGAAGGCTTTCGGGAGAAACACGAGTTGCTGGCTGTATTCCAATTCGACGCCGTCGAGTTCGATGGTGCCGGGGGCGTTGACGGGGCGGAGAAAGGTGAAGGCGGAATACTCGGGG
The DNA here is from genome assembly GCA_044356555.1 of Opitutaceae bacterium. Classification (GTDB taxonomy): domain Bacteria; phylum Verrucomicrobiota; class Verrucomicrobiia; order Opitutales; family Opitutaceae; genus Tous-C4FEB. The sequence continues at coordinate 117,925 of JBIKWB010000007.1, forward strand.
TCATCGGCGTAGCCGGCTTCGGCGGCACTGACGGCGGCCGTGCCTGCGCCCATATTTTCGACGGAGAGGCGGAAGGCGGAGAGGCTGAGCGTGCCGGCGGGCTCGAGGTAATACTGCAGGCTGGCGAAGACCTTGTCGGAGGTTTCCGGTTTTAGATCGGGATTGGGCACGCGGATGGTCTGGTTGGTCTCGTCGATGGCGATGACGCCGGCGACGTTGTCGTAGCCGGGTCGGCTGATGGATTGGCTGGCCGCGACCTGGAGATGGAAACTGCGATTGAAGGCGTATTTCGCGCCGCCGCTGAAGAACGTATTCGAGTAGCCGCCCTCGCGCTCCTCGCGTTTACCGTAGCGGTATTGGTAGTCGATGAACGGCGTGGTGTTCGCGGTTCACACCGTGCAAGGTATCGAGAAACCCCTGAGGCTGATGGAGGCGGGAGAGGTCATCGGGCTACTTCGTTGTTTTCATCCGCACTTCGGTGAGGTCAAAGGTGCCTTTGGATTCGCGCGGCAGGCGGAAACGCAGGAAGGCTTGGTCCTTGAACGGGGTGCTGATTTCAAATTCCAGGCTGTGCTCCTGCCATTGATCGGTGAGCGGAATAGATTCTTTCTTTGCGACGACGCGCGCGCCGTCGGTCGCTGAAAAATCGACCGAGTCGGCCACCTCGAAATTGACCGACAGACCGGGCGTGCCGCGGACCCGGAAGACAAGGTGGTAGCGGCCGCGCTCGAGTTTAATGCCCTTGCCCAGTGAATAACGAAGGCTGGATCCCCTTGGGCCGAAGTCACCGGAGACGCGGATGACGCGTTGATTGGCGAAGCCCGCCACGGATCTGTCAGCGTGGATTTCTTTTTCCAAGCCTTGGGGATTTCCCTCGAGGGTCCAGTAACGCCAAGGATTGATCAGTTCCACCGTCGGGTCAGCGGTCCAAAGCGTCACGGCTTTCAACGGAGGCAGGGGCGGGGTCTTTACCGCCCGCAGTTCTTGCGGGACCTGATAGTGCAAGCTGTCGTCGAAGGCGGGGCTGTCGAATTTCATATTTTTCAACGCGACCTCCTGTGGCGCCTGCCCGACGCCGATGAAGCCCAGAGGATGCCAACCTCCGCGGAAGTAGTTCTCGTTGGCGAATCGTACGCTGGGCTTCATCCCGCCTTGCCGGTCGAGGAGGGCGAGAGCGACGATGTATAGCCCGTGCTTGATGTCGGCCGGCAGCGTGGCGAGTCCTTCATCGTGATACGGGACGACGGGGCGGCGATAGGCAAAGGCCGCGCTGTCCCAATTCTCGCCCGGCAGCCATTTGCGGATATCCACGCCCGCCAGCGGGGCCGACCAGACGGGCTTCTTCGTCGTGGGGTCTAGCAGCGCGACGGCCACGGGCCAGTCGAGATAGAACGGGGCGCTGCCGGTGTTTCGCACGGACAGTTTCACGGTGAGTGGCTTGCCGGGCTGCACGGCAAGCGGGTAGCTGGCGGACTCCAGCACGAAGCGATAGCCAAAGGCTTTTTGCAGCTCGGCGGCTCCCTCCCGCACCTCGGGATTGGAGTCGTCGTAGCTGCTAATCCAGCCGAGGTAGCTCGTTTGGTAGCGGCGGATTTTGTCGATCATGTAGCGTCGGTAGGCCGGCACTTTCATCGTCTCATCGGGTGTAACGCCGTAGGTCTCCGTAGGCTTCGAACTGCTCGCCCGTGTTTTCTGCCAATTGTATTCCACCTCGCCCTCGATGGGCGCCCGTTTCCAGATATCCGGATACACATTCGTGGCCTGCCAAGGGAACTGGGATTGGGCTCCGTCGGGCGGTTCGCGGCTGATGTGGGCAAAGGTGTCGTAGTAGATGCCGAACCCGGCCTGCATGAACTCGGGCTCGGTGTGACGGACCAGCACGGGCTTGTTTTTGAAAGCCTGCTGGAAAGCCTCAGTCAGCAGGCGTCGCTGCGCCGTCGTGGGCGCCGGACTATGATGCTCGCCCCAGTAACCGATGAGGCCCATCTGCACTGCAAAAATGCGCGGGTCATTGTCCCAAGCCTCGCCGAGCTTGGCCACAAGGCGCCGCACTCGCTCCTGAAATTCAGGGCTGTCGTAGTCGAAGGTGTGCAGATCGGCGGGCCAGTGCTGCCTGCCCGGGGACCCGTTCCAATCGAGAAACACGCGGGGCACGATCTTGATGTTCAGGTCCTCGAACCGCTTTCCCTTGAGCTCGGTGATTGCGTTGGTGTGGGCGATGATGCGCGCCATCGTGTCGTCGGCGCCGGCCTCGATGTCCTGCCACTTGATGTAGATGCGCTCCAAGAGGCCGTAGCCGTCCTTCTTGTAGGCGCGAAACCCTTTTAGGGGATTGTTGATTGCCCCGGAAAATTCTGCCGGGACCACGGTGACCCAGCTCATTCTGGTGACGGCGTCCGTCGCCACGCTCGTTGAACCGGCGGTTGTCGCGGCGAAGGCCAGTGGGGTCACTCCGCAAACAATCGAGAGAATGAAAACAGATCGTTGCATAAAGACGGGAAGAAATGCGGCCGAAAACCGTGGGCGAATCCACGGTCTCCAACCGTTCGCGGGTTAAAACTCGAATGACGTCGTGAGCTGCCACGTCTGCGGCTCGGCGATGCGCAGGGAATCGTAGGTGCCGTCGGGCTGGGCGCTGACTGGGATCAACCGGTTGCCGACGCCGATGTTGCGCACGTTCATTTGCGTACTCCACCGGATATTTTTGCCGAGCTTGCGGCTGTAGCCGATCCAGCCGTCAAAGTTGCCTTCGGTGGGCCCGTAGAAGGGATTCTGCACGTCATAGAGCAGGGTCCCGCTGGCCAAAACCTTGATGGGATAACCGATCGCGGCCTTATCCTGCCACCGATAGGCGCCACCGATCCGCCAGCCGTTGAGAAGCCCTCGATTGAAGGTATAATTCGTGACGGCGTTGAACCGCCATTTGCGCAACTCGGTGGAGGGCTGCCCGTCGCTGAAAATTCTCCGCTCCGCGTTCGCTTTGGTGACGGCCCACGATTGACCGAGATTGTTGGTGGTATTGGTGCCGTCGACCAAGGCGGCAGCACTGCCACCCCAAACCGGGTCAAGCAACGCGATCAACTCGCCAAAGCCTTTACCGGTGTTCGCGCTGACCGTTTGCTGACGGGCGGCGTTCATGGAGATCCGCCACTGCCGGGTAGGGTTGTAGACGGCATCAAATTCATAGCCGGTGGCCACCACATCGGACGTGGAAACCACGATGTCGATCCGTTCATTGTTCGTGACGTTGATGCGCCCCGTGCTGGGTGTGGTGGCAAAGGAGAATTGATAGGTCGCCAAAAGCTGCTTGGCGATCGGGCTCAGTTGCCAAGTATTCCACGCGGCCACCGCAGCGGGATTTGCGACCGCGAGGTAAGCCGAGTCCGAGTTGTTCGAGATCTGCGAGGCAATCCGGCGCACGACCTGATTGTGGAGTTCCCGGAACGCTCCGTCCGTGGCCAAGGTTCCTTGGGTTTCGTATTTGGTCACACGCAGTTCGAGCTTGTTGTCGAACAGTGAAATCAGGGCTCCCCACTCCTGGGTCGTCCCGGTCGGCGCGGCTATACTCTTGTTGAAAATATCTGCCCGCGGCGCGCTGGGGCGGAAATTATCCGACTTATTGTAGGTGAGCGAAAGGTCGGCTCCGGCTGGCAGTTTGCCGCGCAAGACCGGCGGGGTGTGGAGGACCAAGCCGTAATTAAACGAAGTTTGTGAATCATCCAGCACGGGCTGCGTCCACTTCCATGCGGATTGGTCGTAGATGACGAGGCCAGTCACGGGATCACGCGGCGGGAGGCCGGCATCGAAAGTCTGAAAGGAATCTTTGCGCCACCCCAAAGTGCTCACGAGGGTTTTGTCCCACCAGTAGCTGTTTGCCACAAAGACGAGTGAGTCGACTTCATCGCCTCGTCGAGTTGGATTCATGGATGTTCGCCGAAGATCGAAGCGCTCGTTCTGGACGACGCTAAACGTGCGCTTCTGCCACGAGGAGAGGGCCACCGGGGTCGCGGGCGGCGTGGCGTAGTGCAAACCGGTCACTGAGGTGAGGTCGGAACCCCGAGGGTAGCCGACCGTCAAACCTTGGATGCCCGTGTTGGCGGGACCGGCCGCACCAAGCACGCTTGGCCCGATATAACTCATGACCTGCATGAACCGGCTGCTTCCCAGATTGAGCTCGTTGGATCGGGTCGGCTGGTTGATCGCATCGGCCTGAAGATAATCGGATCCCAACGCATAGATTCGACCGCCGTTCTGGTCGTCCGTCGTCGCTTGGTTGGTGAAGTTTGCGGTGAAGATGTGGCGACCGAGCAGTTTGCCGAGCCAGTTGTTGCCGACTTTTGTCAGGTCGAGGTCGTAGTAGGCCGTGGCTCGATAGGCTTCACGTTCCGAGCGCGGATTTTGCACGAAACCGTCCGCCGTGTTGATGAATGGCCGGCCAAAGTTCGGGTTTACGTCGCCGTTGGGCAGGTTGGTCGCGATGTCGATATTGATCGCGTGACTGCGAAACTGGTAAGGTTGCACGAAGCCGGAGTTGAGTTTCTCACGGGCAAAGGCGAGTTCGACGCCGGCTTGGGATCCGAGCCGCTGTTCAAACACGGCGTTGTAGTTTTTCCAGAACGCCCACTCATACTTCGCGGGCCCTTCCAAAGCGTGGTCGTAGAAATTGAAAATTGATGGATCAGTCAGCTTGGGATCGCGCCAAAAGTTATTCAGCGTAGGACGGGAGGCTCGGTTCAGCTGCTGCAGAAAAGCTTTCGGAGAATTCAACCAACGCATGCCGTCGTTTGCGTAAGCCCCGGTCGCCGTGAGGCGCACCCGGTCGTTGAATCCTTCGAGGCCCATGACATCGGTCGGGAGTCCCGTGATACCGAAACGGCCGGAGTTTGGATTTTCTTGAATCAAGGTGAACTTCGTAGATCCGCCGCTGGTCAGATTATTGATCGGGGCACCCGCGCTGTTGAAGGCTTGGAGGTTGGGGTCGGTCGGCATGGTGCCGCGATAGCTGCCAGTCCCCGTGATCGGGTTGTAGACCGGTTTGCCGATCGCCCACCACCAAGAATAGTTGTCGGTCGGGGGAGCGTTGTAGGGCTTGTTGGAGTGATTCTTTGCGTCCTCCATGCTTGCCCGAAGCGTGGCTCCCTTCCAAGGACGCCACGTCGCAGTCACAAAGTAGCGGTTATCGCGAACGTAAGCGGGGTCGATCTGGTAACGCTTGTCACCGTAGAGCACGGCGGCCCGCACGGCCAACTTGTCCTTGATCAAGATCTGGTTGTGGTCGAGCGAGACGCGCCCGGTGCCATGCTGGCCATATTGGGCCTCGACCTTGGTCTTGGTCCTGTTGGGCATCGCCTTGATGAGGGTGCTGTTGATGATTCCTCCGGCGCTGCCGAGGCCGAAAAGCATGGAATTCGGTCCACGATTCACCTCTACGCGATCAACAATGTAGCTGTCCAAGGGCACGCCGGTGATGAAGTAGTCCCGGGTCTGGTCGGCGGCGGCGACACCGCGGACGCGGTTGGCACCCTGCACGCTGCGGACGGAGCCAAAGAAGTCTGAGAAATCAGCGCCCGTGCCGACGTTGCTGAAATTACCGGCCAGTCCTGCGACCTCGGTGCCGGTGGTGTAGTTGAGCAGCTCGTTGAGATTGGAGACTCCGAGATCCTGCATGAATTCCTTGGTGACTACCGTGACAGATGCGGCGACATCGCGGAGATCGGTGCGCAGGCGACTTCCGGCCAACGTGCCGCTCGCGCGGTAGCCGTTGTCTTGATCAACCGCGACTTCGAAGGGGGACAACTGAACGGTGTCACCCTGGGCAATGGAGGAAGCGGTTTGAGTGGTTGTCGGCGGAAGGGCGGGAACGTTTTGAGCGAGCGCTGCGGTTAAAGCGGAAAATATTCCGAAAACAGCGGCGAACAGTGCTTGGGGGTATTTCATGATCTTTTTTTGGGGATGCAGATGGAGTGGATAACTTTGAACCGGATGTGAAAAGCAAACGGGCGGCAAACGCCCGGTGGTGAAGATCGCAGGAATCTGTGCGTAAAAAACTTTATGGCATGGAGAGATCGAGTGGGTTTGTGAGTGGAAAATGAGTTCTGTGTCCGGTTCTTATCGGCGCGTCATAGGCCCGCCCGGGCCGTGGCGATATCGCGTTTGACCGCGGGCGTGAGCACCGCCCAAGAAAACGGTGCGCGTGAGCTCGCCAGAACCGGGAGGGCGTTGAATTTTCCGCCGAGTTCGGCCAAGCGTTCCCAGTGCACCAAAGCGCGCTCTAAAGCGGCGACCGCGAGCTGTTGTTGCTGTGGGTCTTTTTTTGCCCGGGCTGTCGCTAGGGCCACGCCCGCGCGCAGTTTCTCGGCGAAGTACCGGCCGAAGGCGCCCCAGGCCTCGATGTCGGTGATTTCGCATTCCAGGGTGGGCGATGGTTTCATTTTAGTGCGGATGGCGGACACGCGTTGCGCGGCTTCCGCTGCATCCCGGTCGAGCTGCGCCGCCAGCGCGAGCGGCGAGAGAATACCCGGTGCAACCGTGCCACCGGCTTTCACGAAATCGGTGATGTTAACGTAGCGCTTCGTATCGAGCACCGGACGTTTGATGAAGGTGTCGATATCGAAAAACGTCCGTGCGCCGTCGTCTTTGTCTATCCAAGAGGAGAAAGCCTCCGTCTGGAGCGAGCCGTCCCAAGTGCCACGATAGAACGACGCGAAGTGAAGCGGGACTTGGCTGGCCAGTTTCCACCCTTGTAGCAGGTCGTCGCCCGAGCCCGCTCCAAAACGCTCTTCCAGCAATGCGGTGAAGACGCGATCGGGGGTGTTCTTGTCGTAAAGCAACCGGCCCCAGACCGCGTAGAAGAGCCACTGCCGCTCAAAGGCGAAACGCCAGTTCTTGTGCGGCCCGGGTGCTGAGATGTAGTCGAGCGCCGGGATGTAGCACTCGGAACCGATGATCGCGCCGCCCACATGGTCCTTCTGCTGGTTCTGAATGAAGGCGCGCACGAAATCGGGCTGGCCCCAGCGCAGCACGAAGATGTCTTCGTTGCGCATGGTCCACACCACCTTGTGCCGTGTCGGCGCCGGATTCCAGTAAGCGTCCGAAAGCGTGCCGCCGTGGACCATGAAAAGATCAGGTGAGGAATGGGCGTGCGACCAGTTGTGCTTAAACTCGACATACACCGGCCCGATGACGTTCGCGGGCAGGTTCTCGATCTGCTTGCGGGTGAGGCGGTCGTTTTCCTCGCTCGTGGTGCCGCCGGAATTCAGGTTGGCGGAGAGCGGTGCCCGATAAATGAATTTGGTTGTCCGCTTGGCGTCGGCCATGCCGGCGAAGAAGGTGCGGTCCATCCAAGCGCGCCGCTGATCGGGCGACATGCCTCCCATTTGTTCGCCCAGCGTGATGCCCAACCCGGTGAGATCGGGATACTCGTTGAGGACCTGCGTCACGACTTCCCGGGTGTAGCGGACCACGATTTCGCTGTTCTCGGCCTCGCCCCCGATGTGCCGACCGCCATCGCTCCAACGAGCGACGTTGTGGGCCCGGGAGAACTCCGGCGAAACAAAGATATTCCAATTGATCAGATAGGTTTCTATACCCCGTGCCTTGGCCATGGCGAAGAGGCTGCTCCAAAGCGCCCGCCACTCGGCCAGCTCGGCATCGGAAAACGGAGTCGCCTCCGGAAAGTTCGTCGGGCGGACCATATAGTGGAAAGGATGATGGCTCCACAGCGTCAGCGCGTTGAACCGATTCTCCACCATCATATCGAGGAACGCCTCCCAGAATTTTGGATCCTTGCAGGTGTCGTAGTGTTGCTCGATGACCGGGCTCGTGCGGTAGGCTGCGTAGGGAAGATTGAACTTGAGCGCGCGAAACTCGAACGGCTTTTTCACCGAGCCCGGCTCGATTTTTTGCCAAGGCTTGCCTTGGCGGATCTGCTCCGCCGCGTCCAACACGCCATACATCGCGCCGCGTTCAGCGCCCCCGGTGATCTTCAGCCTCGGGCCCGAATTGACCCGCTGAAAACCATCGACTCCTAGGTCCGCCAGCGCGGCGGGATCAACGGTGACCGTGATCGAGGCGCCTTGGGTGGCGGTTGGGGTCGTGGCCTGTTTCATGGTGTGGCCCTGCCGCTGTAGGGCGGCTTCCAGTTTGCCCAAGGCGTAGCGCAGCATGGGTGAATCGGGCGCGGAGACGGTGACCTCGGCGGCGGGGAGCGACGCACTGCACAGAAGCAACGCGGCGGTGAGTGCTTTTAAGGATGTCGGTAGGCTTTTCATGTTGGGGTATTTTGGGGATCAGTATTGCGGCGGCTGTTAGCCGCAGGACCGAGGTGGTTTTGGAATGAAGTAAGGCGTCATCGCGATGGACTCGTGGCGGGTGATACCTCGATCTCGGCCACCCGATAGTAACCCTCGGGTTCGCGGACGTTAGCTTGCAGGGCGAATTCTACCGGCCGTTCGCGCCCAGACGAGGAGTCGAAAAGACCCAAGCTCACGGCGTAGCGGCCGGGCTTGAGGCTCGCCGGCACGGTCAGATTGTTTTGCACCACGACCGGAGCGCCCGGGAGCCAGGTTCGGTCGCTTCGGCCAACGACGCTCACCCATGAGGTGCGACTATCGGAGAACTTCACGCGCAACTCGTAGGGTTGGTAGGTTGGGGCGACGCCGCGATTGTCGATCGTCAGTCGAAACGTCACGTTGCTTCCTGAAACCAAGGTCGGCGGAAGTTCGATCGACACCGGAAACAGCCAATAACCGCAGCGATTCAACAGTTCGCGGGTCAGGGCGGGATTGTCGGTCAGCCACTCCCGCGCGTCGCCATGGTAGCCGATATAGGTGGCGCGGAGGAGGTCGAGGGCGCCGCGGACGAAATCGGGTCCGGTCTTTCCCTGACCAAACTTCGAGGCGGCCGACTCGGGGAGCATCTCCCAGTTGCCGAGTTGCTTCACTTTGCCGTAGTGCTCCAGCTCGAAAACGGTCGGGAAGCGCAGATAGGCGGCGGCAAAGTAGTCCGGACTCCGCACGGTAAAGCGGTCGCTCGAATGCGAAAAATAGCCGTTCACCATGATGCTGTCGTCACGATAGCTGATGCCGCTGGCCAAAATGTGTTGGTGCAGACTCTCGCGTTCGCCGAGGTCCTTCAGGGCGTAGACGTAGTCATCGGAGATAACGAGCTGTGCTCGCTTGAAGTATTTTAGGTGAAGATCGACGTGCCGTTTTCGCACGTCGAAGGATAAGATTTTCCGGCTGCCGGCCCACGCATGGCCCTCGCCCCAATCGCCGATGCTGCCGATATCAACGTAGCGCACCCATGGCTGGCGATCATACCGTGCCGCAAAGGCCGCGATGAACTTCTCCAGTTTTTCCAAAAAAACAGGATCGTCCCAGACCGGCTCCCACGGACCCTCGGGCCCGATGGCTTCGCCGGCCCGATAGTGTCCGCCTTGGGCGCCCGCGGCCTGGACCCAGCGGGGCGTGGCATACTGCTGCTCGATGCGGTCGGTGCTGGTTTCTTTGCAACTGATGCGAAAGGCGATGCCCAGCCCGTGGGCGGTCCACTTTTCGATAATCCGGTCGATGACCGCCCAATCGTAGCGGCCTTCTTCCGGTTCGAGATATGACCACGCCAGCCGGATGTAGACGTGGTCCATGCCGGGGAATTCCCGCAAGTCGGCATCGCGGGCGATGATATACTTATTCGGGTTGTTGTCGGGATAGTGGTGATACCAACCCTTGTGCGGATTTACCAAGTCGCGCGTGGCGTCGTGCAGCGGGGTGAGGTCGTGCCTAACCAACGTCAGCGCGGCCGCCGCGATCTGCGTTCGCGCGAACAGGCCTGGGGCGACCAGGCTGGCGAGGAGCGCGGATACGAAGAGTGCACGGTTATTGTTCATGCGGCGGTTGGCTCAGAGCGTTCCTTTCCTTGCGATTTCGATATCCGACTTGGGGCCGGAATCATCGAACCAATCGAAGGTTCGTTGTCCTGAAATATAGAGCAGGTTGGTGTAATTGGCATCGAGCTCTTTGGCGTAGGCGTGCCACGCGGTGAGCGCTTTTTCGAGGTGGGCGACGGCCTCGGTTTGATGCCGGGCTTCGCCGGTTTTGCGGAACAGTCCCACGGAAACCGCGCCGCGAATTTTTGAGGCGTAGTATTGGCCGAGCCGCGCCTGGGTGCGGATGTCACCCAGCGTTTCGCGCAGCTCGGCTTTGCCTTCATGGTTGATTTCCGCAGCGCCTTTCAGGGCCTCAAGCGCGAGGGCATCGAGTTGGTCGGCGGAGGCGAGCGGAGTGATGCCCGAAGTCTTGCCCTCGGCGACATACTGGGGGATGCCGATGTGATCGGTGCCGTCCATGCCGCCCCAACGTTTGTCGAGGAAGATGTCCACGGTGTGGAAACCCCGGATGCTCCGATCAAGCAAGTTGCCGCGGCAGCCTTCCACCCACCACATGTAGTCCCACGGCACGTAGCGGGTGCGGTTCACCAAGGGAATGATGCGGGAGGCGGCTTGCCACGTGTCGTAGAGCTGCGCGCTTTGCGTCGTCTTGAGCCGGTCCGCAATGAGGCCCTTGAGCAGTTGAGGAGAAGTCTCCGGATCGTAGCCCAGGCGGCCCCAGAGCAGAAAGGAATACCAGTGCTTTTCGTTCTCCAATTGGCGGGGCGAGCTGGGCGTCTTGCTGGCGCTTTCCCGCCCCCAGCAGAAGCGATCCGAGCCCAACACATAGCCGGCGGTCCGACCGTTGCCGGGGAACGCGAGCACCGCCTGTTTCACGTAGTCCGGATCGCCCCAGCGCACGAGGAAGATGTCGTCGTTTCGGAGATTCCACCACGTCTTCATGGTGGTCGGGGTGTCGTCCAAAATGTCTTTCTTCACGAATGGCGGATTGGGCGCGGAGTAGAGGCGAGCCCGGGAGTATTTGTATTCGAGATCGTAACCGTCGGGGAGTTTGTCGAAGCGCTGGCCGATGTATTTGAAGTCGGTGAGCCAGTAGCGGTGGACAAATTCAATTTTGCGCCCGGGGTTCTCCTTTTTATAGTCAAGGATGCCCTCGCCGTAGGTGTCCCAGCACCACTGTTCCTTGAAGTCGTGGTCTTTGTTCCGGTCGCCGAAGTTCTCACCGGGGCACATGCCGAGGCCTTTCAGTTTTGGATAGGTGCGGAACAGTTGGGTGACCGACTTGCGGAGGTAGTCTTTGGTGATCGCGTTGTCGGGGCTGTCGGTGAGGCCGTAATTGGTTCCCTCGCTGCCGTAGACGTGGATGTTCCAGACATACCACCACACGTCGATGCCGCGGTCTTCGGCGAGGGCGATAACGTCGTTCCAGAATTTCACTTTGGCGGCGTGCGACATTTTTTTAATGAGCTCGCCCTTCTTGTTGTAAACGTCGTCGAGGGCCACGGCCTCGTAACCGGGCACTTTGACCAGCGTGGGAAACGGGTGCCGGTTCCAGAGGCTCAGCACGTTGTAGCGCTGCCGAGCGATGGTATCGAGGTAGTCCTTCCAGAAGGCCAGATCCCAGACGTGTTGGAAGTTCTCCTGCCCAGAGGTGCCGTTGTCGTCGAAGCTGGGCTGCCGTTTATCGAGGGGGACGTTGAACTTGATGCCGCGCTGAGCGATGTAGGGCCGGTGGTCGGAGTTCTTTAACGTGGCGAGCAGGCCCGCGCGCAGGGCCTCGGCGATGTCGAGGCCGCCATACATCGCGCCGACGGCATCGCCGCCGATGACGCGCAGCTTCGCGCCGTCGCGCTCGATGCGGTAGGTCTGCGACGGGCCGGCGGTCACGCTGATGGTGACCTCGGGCGCGGGCTGTTGGGTGTCATTCGCCGCGCGTTCGATTTCGGCGGCGGCGAATTTCAGAGGAGCCGAGTCAGCGGGTGAAACGGAGACGCCGGCCTGACAACAGGCGGCGGCGCTGAGGAGAAGGAGGCAGAGTGCCGGTGTCTTAATGGTCATGCAAAACGAGGTGATGGAAGAAATTCCCGGTGAATCGTCGCTCGTCGTTTGACCGGGCGGCGGGCGTTAAAAGGTGCCTTTGACGCCCAAGGTGACCAGTGCACCGACTTCTTCGCGGCTGCGGAAACGCGCGTGAAGCGGTGTGCTTGGACCGTAGATTTTGTTGTCGGTCGGGGCGGAATCGCCGAAATTTCGGATGGCCGCGAAGAGCGCCAGCTTCCGCGTGAAGGAGTAGTCAGCCTGGAGGTCCACGTTGAGCTGCTTGGCGTTCCAGTTGTAGGTGCCCTCTCCGATGCTGCGGCCGGTGACCGCGTTGCCGCGCTGGACGCCCCGGTAGTTCCAATTGGCGCGGAGGGTGTATTTAGGACGGGAGAGACTCACTCCCCAGTTGTAGGTGCGCGGGGTGAAACCGCTGAAGTTCGCCGCGCCGTCGCCCTGCGTGCGGAGGGCGTTTGCGTTGGCGAAGACCTGCACGCCGCGCGCCCAGTCCGGGAGGAACGTGAGCGCTTGTTTGTATTCAAACTCGAGGCCGGTCATCTGCACCGTAGTCTCGAGATTACGCTGCGTGGCGACCGGGTAGGCGCCATAGGTCGCCGGATCGAGATCGTAGAGCGCGAGAAACTCGGGCGTCGCGGGAAAGATGGTGTCGCCGAAGAAGTTTTTGAAATCGCGGCGGAAGGCGCCGACGGAGAAATTGCCGACGCGCTCAAAGTAATACTCGAGTCGCACCTTGATGGTCTCCGCGCTCCACGCCTTGATGGCGGCGTTGTTTACGCTGATCCGACTGTTGGCGTTGCCGGGATTGGGGGCGTTTTCGGTGTCGGGGAGCGTGAGGGCGCCGGCATATTGGTTAAAATTGGGCCGGCCCACCGAGGTGTAGTAAGCGCCGCGCAGAATCAGGTTTTCGCGGAGATTGTAGCTCGCGTTCAGACTCGGGAACAGCCGTAGGTATTCCTTCTCGGCGCGCAGGCCACGATCAATGAAGGTGAGCTGGGAGTAGGCGAGGCCGGCGTTGGTCGGCACAATGAGGAGCGGAGCGCCGGCGGCGTTGCGCAGGATGCGGCCGCTGGCGTCACGCTGAAAGGCCCGTGTGGGATCGGTGAGCGGGCCCTCGCCTTGGACATTGGTCTGCTCGGCGCGAACGCCGCCGACAAGCTTCAGGCGCCGGTTGAAAAACGCCGCGTCAAAACGAAAGTAGCCGGACGAAATCACCTCGGCGGCGCGCTGCGATCCGCTGACCTGGTTGCGATACCGGTTGTTGGCATCGATCGTGAAATGCTCCGGGTTAGATTGGAAGAGGCCATAGTAGCGGGTGTTGTCGAGCCACTGAATCTGGCCGAAGCCGTAGGGCGCGGTATTCTGCGAGTTGAAGACGTCCAAGGCCACGCCCGCCCGGTCGTCGCTGCCAAGGGGATCGGCCGGCGTGGTGGTGGCGCGTCGGTCAGCTCCGACGTAAGTAAAATTGGGCGCACTGCGTCGGAGATCGCGGACTTGCTGGCGGACGTCGAGGCCGGCCTTTAGGGTGACGGGCACGTCGCGCACCATGAAATCGCGGCGAAGATTGGCGTAGGCGCTGCGCTTCAAGTCCGAGGACGGGCGCTGGTTGCTGGTGGCGCTGACGAGCGAATAGTTGTCGAGCACACCCGGATTAACGGGAGCGCCGTTCGCGTCGGTCACGGTAATGCGGCGCGGGCGCAGGTAAAAGATGTCGTCAAACGATATGGTCACGCCGGTGCGCCGGGCGGTGGCGATGGCGAAGTAGCCCTTGTCGATGTCACTAAAAACATTGGTCGAGTGGGAGTGGCCGGCGCCGACCTCGGATTTCCATACCGGGCCGTCGTGCCGCCAGACCAGCGTGGGCATCCAAGTGGTGCCCACCTTCCCGTCGGCATCGTTTCGCATTTCGATCTGGCCCTGGCCAGGCGCCCCGCGGGTGGAGGTCGGTGTAAAATCGCCGGGCCGCACCTGGTTGATGATGTAGCGCAGCTCGCGGTTCATCCGCCGCTTGTCGGAAAACGCATATTGAAACGCAAACGACAGCGTGTCGTTGCGCGTGAGCTTGAAGTCCATCGTCGCTCCGGCGGAGGAGCGCCGGCTGATCTTGCCGGAGTCGCGGACTTGGAAGGAGGTGAGGTAAGGTTTGTCGGGGGTGGTGTCGGGATAATTCCCGGGATTGGTGACCACGCCGTTGACGATCGTAGGCGTGCTGGTAGCGGAGCCGACGCCGCGCCACTCGCTCTGCACGAAATCGGTCGGCGTGAACTGCGTGCTGTTGCCGGCGGACAAGGTGAAGCCAAACCGTTTGTTCACGGGCACAACGTAAGAGATTTCCCAGCCGGGATAGGTTTTAAAGGCGTTCCCCGACAGCGGTCCGGGTGTCTTTCTTAAAGTGCGGTGGTCGTCCCGCATCAGCGCATACACGCTGTAGTTGAAGACGGGCTTCGAACGCTCGAACGCGCTGCGCGGAACCATGTTGACCGAGCCGGCCAGCGCCATGCCCGGCGACTCGGGCGTGGGGGTGTGGAGCACTTCGATCCGGGAGATGTTATTGAGCGAAATTTGATCGAGCAGGACGCCGCGATTGGTGCTCGAGCCCGAGGCCCCGGCGAGATCGAAGCCACCGACGGAGATCGGCACGTTGCCGGAGGGGACGCCGTTCATCGAGAACTGGCGCGCCTCGCCGCCGACGACGTTGATGTTCATGCCCGGAAGATATTTGAAGAACTCACCCACATTGCCGTCGCCATTCGCGCCGAACTCGTCGGCGGAGACGACGTTTTTGATGCTCGCGGCGAAGCGCTGCTCGTTGATCGCGATCGCGGCGCCGTCCATTTCCTTCGATGTGGCGACAACGAACTCGCTGAGTTTCACGACGCCATCCGCCGGCCCGGTCTCGGTCCGCCGCCCGCCGGCCTCCAGGCTGAAGTCGCGTTGCGCCGTGGCACCGCCGGTGACGGCCACCGAATTCGTCTGCACAGCGAGCCCCGTGAAAAATACCCGCACGCGCGCCGAGCCCGCAGGGACGTTGGTGAGGCGATATTGGCCACTGGAATCGGTGAAAGTTTCCAAGCTGGTGCCCTCGACCGTGACGCGGGCGCGTTCGATGTATTCGCCGTTGCGCAGGTTGAGCACGCGGCCTTCGACGATACCGGTCGCGACGGATTGGGCGGAGGCAACAGCGGCAGCGAACGCCGCGAGCGCGAAGACGAAGATCGCGCGGAGAACTGGAGGTAGGGACGTGGGGGTATTCATTGGGGTGGGGAGCGTGGGGTTATTTCTTGGGGAGGAAAAAGCGGAGAAGGCAGATCTACTTGCGGAAGCCCTTTTCAGAACCGGTGCGGCGGCCGTCGTCTTTGAGGGTGCCGGGCTTCCAATGGCGGGCGAAGTCGACGTCGGCGGCTACGTTCTTGGTCAGCGCGGTGATGTCCACGTAACCGAGGCGGTTATAAAGAGCGGGAACGTAGTGGGCATCGCGGACTGCGGCATATTTTTTCCAGTGGGCGAGGGCGTCGGTGAGGTGACGCAGCGACGCTGCGTGCTCGACGGCGTCGGCCTTGGCGTCGAACAAGGCCAGCGCGCAGGCGCCGCGAATCTTGGCCGCGTAGTAGCGGCCGAGCCACGCGAGGGCTTCGCAATCGTTCACGTTTTTCTGGAGTTCGGCATCCTGCTTGGCGGCATCGCGCAGCGCGTCGAGGGCGGCGAACGTATCCGCAGCGGCGCCATCGAGGGCGGCCGCGATTTCGAGTGGCGTGGTTTCCGCCATGGGCTTACGGCCGAGGAGGCGGATGCGCCAGTCGCGGATGGGCAGCACATTGGAGCCCGGCATCGTGATGCCTTCCATGAAATGGCGCACGGTGTAGAAGCCCTTGTGCCTCGGATGGCTCAGACAGGCCTCGGGAAACCACTTAAGATCGATGTCGCCCCAAAAGAAACGCGTGATCAGCGGCATGACTTGTCCACCGCCTTGGAGGGCACGAAAGAGATGGGGCGCTGACGCTGTGGGATGCCGCGCGGCGAGAACTTGCTCAAAGTGCGAGTCGGGCAGCGAGGGGTCGTAGGCGAGCCGGCCCCAAAGCATAAACGAATACCACTGCTTCTCCATCACCAGCGGGCGCGGGCCGGGGCCGGGATTGCGCTCGAGGAAATCGCGGCCCCACGTGTAGCCGTCCGGGCCCATGTAGAAGCCGGCGATCTTGTCCGCGGGCGGGATGTTGGCGATGTAGTCGCGGGCGTAGGCGGGATCGCCGAAGCGGAACGTGTAAATGTCGTCGTTGCGCACCGTGAGCCACGTCTTTCGGCCGGGCGCGATGTTCTCAATAAGCGGCTGAATGAAATTCGGCTTCGTGATCGAATACATGTGCGCCACGGAGTATTTGAAACTGAACTCGACCGTGCCGGGATAGTCCTTGAAGGCGTCGAGGATATCGCTTTGCGCGGTCCAGTGAAAGCGATGGATCAGTCCGAACTGGCGCTGCGGATTGTCCTTCAACGCATCGCGCACGCCTTCGCCGTAGGTGTCCCAAAGCCATGCTTCCTTGGCCTGGGAGGTCATTTCCTTCGGCATGTTCTCTCCGGCGGTGATGCCGATACCGGCGAGCAACGGGTAGGTCTTCACCAGCTCGCGCACGCTGGCGCGAAAATATTTTTTCGTGATCGGGTTGTTCAGGTCGTCGGTAATGCCGTGTTTCCCGGCGGCGCCGAAGGTGAAGGCGTTCCACGTAAAAATATAGACGCGAATGCCACGGTCGGCGGCCTGCTGCATCATCCAGCGCCAAAACTCGATTTTCTCGTCGATGGTGATGCGCTTCACAACCTCGTGATTGGCGAGCATGGCGGGGCGAACCATGTCGGTGCCGTGGAAGTGAAACGTGTCATCGAGCTTTTCGCGCGTGCGCCAGACGTCGTTTAGCGCGACCTCGGGAAACTCCGGCACCTTCACCATCGAGGGGAAGAGGTGGAGGCTCCAAAGCGAGAGCACGTTGTAACGATGGCGCGCCATGGCGTCGAGATAGCCGGTCCAGAATGAGCGCTCCCACATTTCCGGAATGTTGGCCTGCGCGGCAGCGGAGCTGTCCGAGTAACTGGGTGTGCGCAGATCGAGCGGGATGTTGAACTTGATGCCGCGCTGCGCGATGTGCGGCTTGTGGTCAGAGTTCCGAAACGAATCGAACGTGCCGGTGCGAATGGCTTCGGCGAGGTCGAGTCCGCCATACATCGCGCCCGTGGCATCACCGCCGATCACGCGCACCTTGGCCCCATCGCGCTCGATGCGGTAGCTTTGCGCGGCGCCGGCGACCACGGTGATAGTGACGTCGGGCGCGGGCCGCTTGGTGTCGGTTACCGCCCGCTCGATTTCTGCGGCGGCAAACTTTAGGGGAGCGGAGTCGATCGGTGAAATGGACACTCCGGCGTGACCGAGGACGGTGGACGCCAAGAGGAGCAGACCAAGAGTGCGGATGGTGATTTTCATGAGGAGAGCGGGACGATTTTCCTTATTGCGTGGTCAACAGCGGTTGGACGGCGCGTTAGGGCGCGGCGCGTTCGAGTTCGATCTTTGCGAGTTTTTCGAAGTAGCGGACGATCGCGCCGTGGTCGGAGTTGCCGTGGTCGTCGTGCTTGAGCGTTTGGAGAATCTCCATCACGGACGCCGTGAGCGGCAGCGGAGCGCCGACCTCGTGCGAGGTGTCGAGCGCGTTGGCGAGATCCTTGATGTGAAGGTTGATTCGGAAACCGGGATTGAACTTGCGGTCGAGCATCAGCGGCACCTTCGCGTCCATCACGGTGCTACCGGCCAGGCCTCCGCGGATGGCTTGATAGACGAGGTCCGGATCGGCGCCGGCTTTGGCGGCGAGCACGAGCGCTTCGGAGACGGCGGCGATGTTCAGCGCGACCACGACTTGATTGGCCAGTTTGGCGATATTGCCAGCGCCGATGCCACCGACCCGCACCACGGAGGCAGCCATCGATTTGAAGACGGGCACGCAGCGATCGAAGATCTCCTGCTTGCCGCCGACCATGACGGAGAGCGTGCCGCTGATGGCCTTGGGCTGGCCGCCGCTGACGGGGGCGTCGAGCATCTCTATGCCTTTCTCGGCGAGGACGGCGGCGATCTCGCGGCTGGCAAGCGGGGCGATGGAACTCATGTCCGCGACGATGCAGCCGGGCCGGGCGCCCTCGATGACGCCGTTCGCGCCGAGGAGGACCGATTTTACCTCGGGAGAATTGGGCAGCATGGTGATGACCACATCGACCTGCGCGGCGAGTTCGCGCGGCGTCGCCGCAGACGTGGCGCCGGCGGCGGCGGTCAGCTCGGCGACCGAGGCGGCGTTGCGGCTGCAAACGACGAGTTTGAAGCCGGCCTTGAGAATGTTTTGGCCCATGGGCTTGCCCATGATGCCGAGTCCGATGAATCCGATTTTCATAGTGAGCGTGGGTGCTGAAATTTGGTTGGATGCTGGCGTGATGCGGGACGCGGGAGCAGTTTACGTGGAAGACACCATGGTCTGCATCCAACCGAGCGAGGCGGCGGTGTTGGGCTTCGGGATGTATTCGAGGCCGACCCAGCCGGTGTAGCCGCAGGCGTCGAGCCGGCGGAAGATGAAGGGGAAGTTGATCTCGCCGGTGCCCGGTTGATTCCGTCCGGGATTGTCCGCGATTTGGATATGCCCGATGCGGGCAAGGTGCTTGAGGAGATTGCCGGTGAGTTCGCCTTCCTCGCGCTGGGCGTGATAGAAGTCGTATTGCACGCGAACATTTGGGAGGCCGACCTCGTCGATTAGGCGGAGCGCTTGGTCGATGCGGTTGATGCAGAAGCCGGGGATGTCGAAGTGATTGATCGGCTCCACCACGAGTTCGATGCCAGCGGCGGCCAACGCGGTGGCGGCGAAGCGGACATTCTGCACGAGCGTCTGCCAGTGATCCTCGTCGCTGTGCCCGGCGATGCGTTTGCCGACGAGGCAATTCAGGCGGTTCACCCCGAGGACCTGGGCGTATTCGATGGCCTTGGGCACGCCGGCGCGGAACTCATCGCTGCGGCCGGGGAGGGCGGCGATGCCGCGTTCGCCTGCGGCCCAGTCGCCGGCCGGCAGGTTGAAGAGGACTTGTTGCAGTCCGTGTTGATCGAGCTCGGTTCTGATGTCCGCAGCTTTGAACGGGTAGGGGAACAAGTATTCGACGTGCGTGAAGCCGGCCGCGCGGGCCAGAGCAAAGCGTTCCATGAAGGGCACCTCGGTGAAGAGCATCGTGAGATTGGCGGCGAATTTTGGCATAGGAGAAAACGGGTTGGTTGAATGAGGAGGTTAGCGAGTTCCGTGCATGTAAGAGGCCAAGAGGCCACACAGGAAAATGATTAACCCTCCGCCAATACTGGTGGAGAGGCGGGCAAACGGCATCAGTTGCATGCGCTTGGCGGCCGAGAGCACCGCGACATCGCCCGTGCCGCCCATGTCCGTCATGCAGAGACCCGCGGTGATCGCCGACTCGATGAAGTGAAACCCCACGAGCCGCCCTACGAAGCCGGCACCGATGACCGCACCGAATACCACGGTCGCGCATAAAAACACATACTGCGGGGTGATGGACATGGCGATCTCGCCCAAATCCGTGAAGACGATACCAATGGCCAAAAGCACGACGCCCACGAAGGCCTTCGCGACAAATTTGAACCACGAGTAGCAGGCGCTGAGGATATAGCCCGGCACGATTCCGGTGATGTTGCACACCGCCACCGCCAGAACCATCCAGCCCAAGTTATGCACACCAGGCGCGAAATGGTTCACGACTTTTCCCAAAGCATAAAAGCCGCAGGCCACCGCGGCCCCGATGACCAAGCTTCCGGCGGAGAAGTCGATCTTGGGCTCCTCCTGAACCAAGGTTTGATCGTCCATCAGCTTGCCGTTGCCGCTTAACTTGGGGAACCGCTGACCCAGGCGATGCAGCAACGCCGCCGCGATTATCGAGAACACATTCCCCAGCACGACAGCGGGCACGAAGATCGACATGATCTGTTTGATATCCTGGCCGGTGATGCCGCTGACGATTTTAGACATCGGCACCGCGCCGGCGCCGATGCCACCGCCGAGAATGGGGAAGCCAATATTCAGCACCAATTTCTCCCAGCCCTGACCCGATACGAGGCCCACCAGCGCCAAGAGCGAGCAACTGACGATCACGCCCCCGATCACCGGCGCCGCATAACGCAGGCCGGCCTTGAGCAGGAGCTTGGAATGAATCCCGAAGATCGCGCCGGTGATCAGGCTGCAGATGAAGAAATCGAGGAAGTTGCTGCCGGACTCCTTAATAAATCCGCCGATGGAGGCCAACACCGGTGGCGTCAGCACGCCAAAGTGCACCAAAGCCGCACCGAAAAAGATGAGGAGTAACGGAGCGCCGCCGAGGTAGTCTTTCAGGATGGGAATTCGGTCGCCCAACGGCTCGAGGCAGAATGCCAGCGGCAATAGGAGGCAGGCGGCGCCAATGATCCCGGTCGGCATCACGCCCAGATACATGGCCAAGACCCCTAAGCCGAGGAACAGAAAGACGGGGCCGCGCAGGAAGCGTTTCTCGGGGGTAAGTTCTGTGATCATGGGTGATTGATCGGGTGGAGTTCGCGGCGGCCGTGGGCGTCAGTCTTACTTTGGGGCCGACAGCGGCGCGCGGAGAAACATTGGTGTATGGTGAGGATGGAACTCTAAACCGGGGACGTCATGTATACCGCGCAAATGAGTCGGCCGTCCGGTAGGCATCGATGACCGCTTGTTCACTCTCGGCGTCGGGTTTGGAATTGCCGTGCTCCATACCGATGACGCCTTGGTATTCCTTTTCTGCGAGGTGTTGGAATACATTGCGGTAGTTGATCTCGCCGGTGCTGGGTTCTTTGCGACCGGGATTGTCGCCTGCTTGCAGGTAGGCGACTTCGTCCCACGAGGCGTCGAGGCTGGGAATCAAATTATCCGCGGTGATCTGCTCGTGATACAGATCGAAGAGGATCTTGCAGGACGGACTGTTGACCGCCCGGTAGAGCGCATGGGCTTGTTCGCCGCTGCGCAAAAACACGCCGCCGTGGTTGGTCTTCCAGTTGAGTGGCTCCAACACCATGACGAGTTTGTGCGGCTCGAGCACCGCGCAAAGCCGGCGCAGCAGCTCGGTGGCGGTGGTGATCGGTTGCAGTGCTCGACGAGGAGTGATTGGGATGGTTATAGCTCTCAAGTTTCGAGCGAGTGATTCGTCCCAAGTGGGATTATCACTTTTTTTGGAGTTGATAGTAGGGCAAACGGCTGAGCGGCACTTCGATTTCGCGCTGCGTCGGTCCTTCGACCGTCGAGCCATCGTCGCCCTGCCAGCGGCCCGGCGGAAACACGACGGTGCGGGCGCGGCCGCCCTTGGTCATGACCGGTGCGACCATCAGATCGTCGCCGAGCATGAACTGATCTTTGATCGTCGCGAAACCCTGGTGGGGCCACGCCCATTCGAGCGGGCGGACGATCGGTTCGCCGGTCTTGGCCGACTCGCGCGCGAGGGTGATAATGGCGGGGCCGAACTTCGCGTGGAGCTGGGCGGCAGCGAGGCAGTGCGCAGCGAGCTCGGGCGTGAGCACCCGCCAAGGCGCGACGGAGAATTGCATCATGGGCATCAACGCGTGCACCTGGGCGGAGCGCACGAGGAGTTCGGGTTCGAACTTCGAGACATCGCTGAAACTACGGGCCTCGCCGCCGCCGATCATATCGGGGCAACTGAACGCATAGCCGATGACTCCTTGAGTAACGATGCCGGGAATGAGTTCGCGCAGCGCGGCCCAAGAGTGATCCTTGTCGCGCAACCGTTGGGCGAGTGGCTGACCAGCCAGCCGCCAGCAGGCGCGGTATTCGTTGAGCGGAAAATCGAGGCCGACGCGCGCGAAGTCCATGGTGTGTTCCTCGGGAGTTCGCGGCGCAAACGAAGTCACCAGGCGACCCGGCACGGTCGGCAGATAAAACAGGCTATCGCCAGCATCGAACTTGAAGCCATCCACGCCGTATTCGTCGACGAGGTGTTGCAGCCGGCTACGAAACCACTCTCGGGCCTTGGGGTTGCTAAAGTCGAGGACGGCACTGGTGCCGTTCCACCAACGAATCATCGCGGCGTCGTTGGGCACTTCGCGGCCGACCCACAGGTTCTCCTTGTTGTCCACCGGATCGCGCAGCAGGCAGCCGTCGCCCAATAGGGCGCGACCGTTGACCGAATCGGCACTGACGAACGGACACACCCAGAGCATGACCTTGAAGCCGAGGGCGTGCAGTTCACGCATCATAGCCTTGGGGTTCTTGAAACGTTGGCCGGAGAATTCCCAGACCCCGTAGTCTTCCTGCCAGTTGTCGTCGATCATCAGCACACCTGGCGGATAACCGGCCGCGATCAGATCGCGGGCGTATTTCAAGATGCGTTCCTCGCGTTGATCGTAGCCGAGTTCGATCCACGTGTTGTATTGCGGCATCGTGAACAACTCCGCTGCCGGCATCGTGCCGCTCGGCGCGAAGAATCGGCGCGAGGTCTCGCGATACCCTTCGCGGAGCGTTTTTCCCGCCTGCCCGATCTCGAATTTTTGCGCGGCGTTCGATAGCTTGAGGACGCCGCCGGCGAATTCGTAGTCGAAGGCGCCGTCGTTCCAAACGAAACGACCGTGACTCGACACGAACAGAGGCTGCGCCTGGTTCGAACTGCCCCAGCGATCCGTCGCGTGGAGCGTGCGCTTCACTTTGCTGGCAGCATCATAGGGCATGTCGGGACTGTAAACGACCTGACCGCCCCACCATTTTTCTCCGGGGAAGAGCGGGATCTCGGCCACGTGATCGGCGGCGATCACGGGTCGCGCCGATACCCCGATGGCTAGGGCTAAGGCGAACCCCATCGCGCGCCACCAACGGGTCGGACCCTCCTGAGTTTTCGTGTGAGCACTCACATTACACTGATACTGCGACGGCGGGCAGGTGACTTCCTCGCCTCGGGACCCGAACGGATTGTTTGGCGTCCCGCTCGTCGGCCCGGTGAAGCGGTCGAAGACGAGGAATGTTGGAGGGGATTTCATGGGGTTGCTCTTAGGTCTCAGCGACCGGGCGAAATTCAATCCGACCCCGACCTTTTCCACCGAAGCTTTGGGGAAGCGTTTGCCGCTGACCGCGAATGCCCTCGTGGCGGCGTGCAACGCCGCCTCAAGGCACGAACAAATAATGGGGTCGGAAAGTGAGGCACGGTCACTAAAGGGTCCCGGAGTTTAGCACGAAACGATCTGCCGCGTATGCCCCCAATAATGGTGGCAAAGGGTGGCCGAGTCCGTGCGCGCGAGGACTTGACCTAAATTTGCTGACAGCGCGTTCCTGCAACATCGGTATCGCGCCCTTGGTCGACTAGGGCAGCGAGCACGCCTCAGGGTCCCCAAGGCAGGACGTTGAGGTGGTCGAGGTTTACGACCGCGCCAGGGCGCAGTTCGATCCGGTTGGGGCCGCGGCGGAGGGTCACGATCTTACGGTCCCACGCCCAAGAGTTGCCGCCGCCCGTGGGCCACAGCATCAGCGGCTGCTTCGTGCCGTTTATGGTCAGGTCGGACTCCGTGACCAACCCGCGGCGGATCGCGTAGCGAAATTCTAAGGCATACCGTCCGTCTGCCGGCGCTTCAAAAGTCCACACGACGCGGCGCGGATCAAGGGTATGGGAAAATTCGAGGTATCCACGGCCCGTGTAGCCGGTGGCTTCGGTGCGCAACGGCTGCTGCGCGTCACCGGCGACCGCGTCCTCGGCTTCGAGGATCATGCCCCCGGGTGTTGGCGCGATGGACGGGACGGCCGGCGTCGCCCCGACGATCGTCAGGTCGTAGAGCACACTGTAAAAGGTCGCGCGCCAGTCTACGTGGCCCACGCGGTTCGTCCAAAGCGGATTCCGATACTGCGTGAGGGCGGTCGCACCGTAGAGCCGCCAAGCTTGCGCCGCTCGGTTGAGTTCGTCGGCCAGCAGCTTCTGCCGCGCCGGATCATGCGCGGAACGTTGCTGGGCGAGCGCGAGCGCGGCGCGGATTTTGTGCGCGTAGTATTTTCCGAGATACGCCAGTGCCCGGATGTCCTCCAAGGTGGCCCGCAATTCCGGGTCTGCTCCGACGGCGCTCTGGAGCCGATCAGCGCCAGCCAGCGCACTCGCGGCAAGTTCGTCGAGTCGCGCCGCCACTTGCGGCGGCGTCGTGCCCGTCGCACCGGAATTTTTCACGTAGTCAGGAATCGAAACCATGCCCGAAGCCGGATGTGGTCGCAGCGAAATGAAGCGGTTCACGTCGTGGAAGCCCGTCGGCGTCTGTCCCTGCTCGGGCCGGCCTTGGCAGGCTTCCACATACCAGTGGAAGTCGAGTGGCCCCCAGTGAAATGAGGTCACGGTCGTCGGCACGAGCGAGGCATCTTGCCACGCCGTAAAAAGGAGGCGCGCATCCGCAGCGGGGAATCGCTCCTGGAGCAGCGCCGTCAGCCGCATGTTGTCCAGCTCAGGGTCGTAGCCGAGGCGCCCCCACAGGCGCCAGTGCGAGGCGTGTTTCTCAAGCTCGAGTGGACGCGGTGCATCGTCGGGACGGTTGGCATCGAGGAAATCTCTTCCCCAGACGTGTCCGTCCGAGCCGTAGTAGAAGCCCCGGGTCGGCCCGACGGGTAGCCCGCGCACGAAGTCGCGCACAAAATCCGGCGCGTGCCAGCGGAAGTAATACACGTCGTCGTTGCGCAGTGTCCACATCGTGTCTCTCCCGCCCAAATCCTTGAGATAATTTTCGTGAAACCGCGGCCGCGTCACCGCCAGCGCGTGGGCTTCGGCGTATTTGAAGCTGTAAATGAAATCGACACGCGGGTGGTCGAGCAACTTGCCGAAATGCCGCGCGATCTCCGCCGCGCCGGCTTCGTGTTGTCGGTGGAAGAACAGCACGCGCCGCTCGGGCTGCTCGGCCAGCACGTCCAGCACGCCTTGTCCGTAGGTCTTGGCCAGCCACGCTTCTTTCTCGGGCGCGGTTGCGCCGACCATGTTCTCGCCGGCCGTGACGCCGATACCCGCCAGATCCGGATAGGTCCGCAGCAACGCGGCGACACTGCGACGGAAGTAATCGGCCGTCGCGGCGCTCGTCATCGTCGCCGGGAGTCCGCGCGCGGGATCGATGCCGTTGGTGAAGACATTCCACGTCACGATCGCGAAGCGCACATTGCGAGACTTCCCGTAGCGCAGCACTTCGCGCCAAAACGCGATTTTTTCGTCGATCGTCATACGGCGGAGCGTCTCGGTCTTCCCGAGGATTTCCGGGGTATCGAGCCCCATGGCTTGCAGAGTGTAGAGTTCCTTCCACGCGACCGTCGAGCGCTGCA
This sequence comes from Opitutaceae bacterium, assembly GCA_044356555.1. Lineage (GTDB taxonomy): Bacteria > Verrucomicrobiota > Verrucomicrobiia > Opitutales > Opitutaceae > Tous-C4FEB. Next base: position 143,227 of record JBIKWB010000007.1, read on the forward strand.
CGTCGGCCAGCGCCACGTCGGGATATTCCGGCACTTTCACGAGCGACGGAAACGGATGCAGGCTCCACAGCGTGATGAGATTGTAGCGATCCTTCGCCAGACGGTCGATCAGCTCCCGCCAGAACGCCGCGTCCCACATCGTCGCGATATTTTTTTGCGCTGCATCGGACGGGTCCGAATAGCTCGGGGTCCGCGCGTCGAGGGGCGCGTTGAATTTCATGCCACGCACGCGCACGTGCGGCGACTTTTCCAAGTCTCGCACCGCCGCCGGGCCGCCGAGCCGGATCGTTTCGGCGACTTCGAGCGCGCCATACATGGCGCCAGCGGCATCGGCGCCTTCGATCCGGATCGCACGCGCCGCACCCTCGCCGGTCACGCGCACGCGGAAACTCTCCGGAGCGCCGCCGCCGGCAACGACGAGGGCGACGCGCGGCTGCTCCGGTCGTCCCCGTAGCGCCGCGTCGAGCTCGGCCGCGCCGAACTCGACGGGCCCACCGTCACGGGCGAACTCCACCGCGCCGACGGCCGGCCCGGCGAGCGCTAGGACCAGCGACGTGAGACAGATCGTTCCACGCCGGCGGGGAGTTTTCATCGTGTTTAGCCCCGAAACCGGGGCGCGATCAGAACTCGAACGTGTTCGTCAGCGTCCAGAGTTGCGGAGCGGAGATACGCGCGCTGGCGATCGAGCCATCGGGCTGGGCGCTCACCGGGATGAGCTGGTTGCCTCGGCCGACGTTTTTCACGTTGAGCTGCACGTTCCAATAAACCCGGTCGCCGAAGACCTTCCGCCGGTAGCCGACCCAGAGGTCGACGTTGCTCTCGGCCTCCCCTAGGTAGGGGTTCTTCACGTCAATGATGCCGGTGCGCCCATCCGGCGCCAAAATGATGGGAAACCCGATGGCCGCCTTGTCCTGCCAGCGGTAAGCACCGCCGACGCGCACGTTGTTCAGCATGCCGCCCTTGAACGTGTAGTTCGTGACGCCGTTGAAGCGCCAGCGACGCTGCTCGGGCGCGGGGCCGCCGTCTAGCAACTGCTGTTTCAGGACGTTGACGTTGATCCCGTTGTAGTCGGAACCAAGGTCGTTGGTCGTGCCGATGCCGAGCGGAAGGCGTCCGGCCGTGCCGCCCCAAACCGGCTTGAGCTCGTCCACCATCTGGCGGGTGGCCGTGCCCGTGCGGTCGTTGACCGTTTTCTGCTCTCCCACGTTGAGGGAGATGCGCCATTGCGGGGTCGGATTGTAGGTAAGGTCCACTTCGATGCCTTCCGCGACGGTGTCTTGGACGGCGACCACTTCGCCGATGCGCTCCACGGTCGTGATGTTGGCGTTGCTGGCGGTGTTCGGTGTAGTCGGTATGGCGAAACGGTAGGTCTTGAATAGGGTTTGGGCGGCCGGGGACTTCTCCCACGCATCCCACGCCGAGAGCTCCGCTCCGAAACCTTTCGCGATCACCTCGTCACGGAAGGTCGTATTGCGCACGACCTCGGCCATGTTTTCGAGACGCCTCACGATCGTGTTTTGGATTTCGGTGAACGCCGCATTGGAGCGGGCCGAGGTCGTCTTGAATTTTGTCGCCCGCAGCGAGAGTTTCCCATCAAAGAGACCGGCAAAGACACTCCACTCCTCGGTCTCGCCGCCGACGGGGTCGATCGTTCGATCGTAGATGTCGTAGCGCTGGGCGGTCGGCGAAGAGTTGTCCGACTTGTTGTAGGCCACGGAGAGATCGGCACCGAGGGGCAACTTGCGCCGCAGGGACGGTGGTGTGTGGAGCACAAGGCCGTAGTTGAATTTGGTGGCTTCGAAGGGAACCGGCGCACCCAAGGCCGGCGGTTGGCTGACCAGTCTAAGTCCGTCGGGGCCGATGGCCGGGCCGTTATGCCGCTGGCTTTGATACTTGTCTTTGCGCCAGCCCAGGGTGCTGACGAGGGTGTGATCCCACCAGTAGCTGTTGGCCACGAAGGCGACCGAATCCACCCGCTCGAATTGCCGCTGGCCGCTGGTGGTTACGTTGGAGAAATCATACTTGCCCTGGGGCACGAGGCTGAACGTGCCGGTCTTCCAATCGCCGAGCGGACGCGGCAGGGGCGTGGTGACGTTGGGCGGCCTCTCGTAGTAGAGCGCTGTCACGCTGGGGGCGCCGTCGATGTTCTGGAGGGCCGTCACGCCTTGGGCGACGCCGGCCGGCGAGGAAGCGTTCCTCAGGCTGGGCCCGAGGTAGGAGAGACGGACGACGGTGCGCTCGCTGCTGCCGGCGTTGAAGACCCGGTTGGGATTGTCAGTGGGAAGATCGGCCGGGGAGTTGATGAGTTTCGCCCTCTGGTAGTCGTTGCCCACGGTGTCGAGACGTGCGCTGTAGCCGGTGTTGTCTCGGTCCTGCCGCGTGCCGGACCCGGTGAAGACGTGGCGGCCCAGCAATTTGGCCAGCCAGTGGGTCGAGTCCTTGGCGAAGTCGAGTTTGTAATAGGCCGATGCGCGGAAGGCCTCGCGCTCGGTCTTGGACGAACTCTGGAAGCCCAGGGCGGTATTCACCATCGGGCGCCCCAGATTCGGATTAGGCAGGCCGTTCATGAGATGGGTATTGATGTCGATGGCCAGGGTCGTCTGGCGGAACTGGAGAGGCTGGACGTATCCGTTTTTCATCTCTTGCCAGTCGTAGGCGAGTTCGATGCCGGCGTTGCGGCCGAGATCTTGCGTGAAGCTGAGGTTGCGGGCATCCCAGAACGCCCATTCCCGCTTGTTGGGGCCGTCGAGCGTCTGATGGTAGAAATCGAATACCTGCGGATCGAGGATGCGCGGGTCCTGCCAGAAGTCATACAGGAGGGGCTTATCCGTGTTGGCTTGCCGGATATATTCCTGCGGATTGCCCAGTTTGCGCATGCCGTCGTTCGCGTAAGCTCCGGTGGCGGTCAGTCGCCCGCGGGTGTTGCCCAATTCCATCGCGATGATGGATGGATTCAGCCCGGTAATGCCGAGGCGCGAAGAGTTGGGGTCTTCCGCGACGATGGTCAGGGACGCGTTGTTGCTGATGCCGCTGTGTAGGTTTCCCGGGCGGTTGGTCAGGCTGATCTGGGCGCTGCTGGCGCCCGTGAGGGGATTGAACGGCTGGAGGGCGGGATTCGTCGAGGGAGTGCCAAGGTAGGAGCCGAGCCCGGTGGTCGGGTTGTAGACGGGCTTGCCCATGGCTAGCCACCAAGAGAACGAGTCCATGGGCGGGGCGGTGTGGGGCCGGTTGGAGTTCTGTTTCGCCATTTCGGTGCTGGCGCGGAACTGGGCGCCTTTCCACGGGCGCAAGGTGCCGGTGAGGAAATAGCGCTCGTTGCGCAGGTAGGCGGGCTGGATCGTATAGCGCTGATCCGACAGGAGCGTCGCGAAGCGCAGCGCGAGGACGTCCTTCTTCAGGACCTGATTGTGATCGAGCACAAAGCGTCGGGAAGATTCTTGGTCGAACTGCGTTTCGACCTTCGTCTTGGTGCGGTTGGTCAGGGCCTGGATCAGGCCGCTGTTGATGATGCCGCCCGGCCGGCCCAGGCCGAAAAGCATGGCGTTGGGCCCGCGGTTCACCTCCACGCGGTCGGTGTTGTAACCATCCATCGGCGCATCGGTGATGAAGTAGTCGCGGGTCTGGTCGGCGGCGCCGAGACCGCGGACGCGCGTGTTGCTCTGGGTGCCGCGCATCGCGTTGGTGAACTCCTGGAAGCCGCCGGAATTGAAGCCGGAGGCGCTGTAGTTGCCGCCGACGCCATCGACTTCGGTTCCGGCGGTGTAGGTGAGCAGATCCCCGAGGTTGTTCGCCGCGATGTCGTTCATGAAATCCTTGGTGATGACCGAAATCGAGCCGGCGACATCGCGGAGATTGGTGCGCAGGCGGGTGCCGGCGAGGGTGCTGCTCGCGGCGTAGCCTTGGTCAGCGGAGGTATTCACTTCAAACGGGGACAACTGGACGGTTTCCTCTGTCGGGGGTGCAGGAGCGCGCGTGAGTGCCGAGGTGGTTTGAGCTACAGCGGCGGTCGAAGCCGCGAGCAAGCCGGCGAGGGCGGCGAGGAGGGTGCGAGACGATTTCATGGGGTTGATCTTGGATTGCAGTAACGGAGCAAAAATTGGTTCGGCCTGCCTTATTCCATTGCGGCTAGGGGGTTGCGCTTGAAGCTGAACACGAGCGCACTCGCGGCGGTGTTCCGCGCAGCCTCAAGGCGACAGCGAATAATGGGGGTCGGATAGTGGGGCACGATCGCTAAGGGAGTCGAGAGTTTAGCACGGAACGATCTGCCGTGTATGCCCCCAAAAATGGTGGCAAAGGGTCGCCGAGTCTACGCCTGCGGGGGCTTGACCTGAAACTCGGGTTAGCGCGTTACTGCACCATCGGCATTCCGCTCCATTCCTCTGTGCTCCGGAGACTGTCTCCGTGCTGGCCGCTCGGACCGGCGTGGCGTTTTTTTTGCCTCCTGCTGGCGATGGTGGCGGTCGCACGGGGTGCCACAGAGACGCCGCGTTTGGAGCCCGGCGGAACCGGCTTGAGCCCCGCCTACACGGTCACGACGTGGAGCACGAAGGACGGCCTGCCGGCGGATCGCGTGCGTCACCTGTGGCAGGATCGGCAAGGCTTCATGTGGATCGCGACGTTCAACGGCGTCTCGCGATTCGACGGGGTGCGTTTCCGCAACTACGACGTCTCGAACACTCCAAGTCTGGCCAACAATCTGATCAACGCCCTGTATGAGGATCGCGGCGGGAACATGTGGCTCGGCCATGATACGGGCGAAATTTCGGTGTGGCGCGAGGGACGTTTTCAAAAGCTTCTGCTCGACCCGCAGTGGCTGGGTTCGCCGGTTGACCAGTTTGCGGAGACGACCGATGGGACCGTTTGGGCGCGCAACCGGCTAAGTTGGCTGCTCCCGATCACCGGGATCAAACACGGCTCCATCCGAAAGGAAACGGGCGGTCAAATAGTCAGTGACATTGCGACGGGGCGCTCCGGTCGGCTCTGGATGGCAGGGAACAAAGGTGTTTTCTTCTTCGATAAGGCGCGTGAAGAAACCCGCAATCCACACCACATTCTGCTGCTGGGGTCCGCTAGTGAGGGGGGCGCGCCTTTGGCCCGCCCGAGCGGCACTTCGAATGCTGCGATTCCGATGCGCTGGGAAGGCACGGCGCAGATCTTTCGGGGCCGGCACCGCGGTATCTGGATCGCTGATCATACTCAAGTCCGGCACTGGGCGGACGCCGGGTGGGCCGGCGAGGCCATTCCTACCCAACTACGCCAGCGAACTTGGACCAACACCTGGATGGAATTGGCCGACGGACGCCTGGCGGTCAGCACCTACGACGAAGGGCTACAATTCATCCTGCGGTCGGGCGCTGTCCAAAAACTCGACTCGGCCCACGGGTTGCCGGCCGACTACGTCACCGCGCTGGTCGAGGATCGGGAGGGCAATCTGTGGATCGGCGCGGGCGACCAAGGCTTGTGTCGGTTGCGCCCGAGCTTGATCGAAATGATGAGTCCGCCCGATGGATGGGGTAGCTGGTCCGTGCAAACCGTGATTGCCGCTCGGGATGGCAGTGTGTGGGCGGGGACCGAAGGAGCCGGGGTATACCGGCTGCGAAACGGGACGTGGACCCATTTGAATCGGGCGGCGGGCCTGACCAATCTTGCAGTGAAGACGATGCTGGAAGACTCAGCCGGGAGAATCTGGGCCGGACTTACCAACGGCGATTTCGGCGTGTTCGAGGATGACAAATTCCGGCCCAAGTTTACCGATCCGGCCGTGGGCCCTATCACCGCTGTATTCCAGACGCGAGCGGGTGAATTGTGGGTGGGCGGGCTGATCGGTGCCGGACGAGTCGTCCAAGATCGCCTCGAGGTCGTGCGGCCGGAGCGCGGGCAGTTGGCCCAGATCAGTGGGTTTGCCGAGGACGCGGACGGCACCATCTGGATCGCCTCGGTGGGCAATGGGCTCGGGCGTTATCGGAACGGTGTTCTCCAGCTAGTCGGAAAGGCTGAGGGGCTGCCGAGCGACTATGTCTGGTCGCTGCACACCGGAAATGATGGGACCCTTTGGGTCGGGACCTACGACCGCGGGCTCGTGGCGTATCGGGACGGACGCTTCACGCAGATTGCCACCACCCGCGGAATCCCCGGCAACATGGTGGCGCAGATGATCGAAGATGAGTCGGGCGCCCTTTGGTTGGGCACAAACGGTGGCATCGCCCGAATCAGCCAAGCGGAACTCGAACGGTTTTCGGCCGCGAAAATCGAGCGGGTTTCCGCCGAAGTATTCGACTTGAGCGAAGGCCTGCCGACGCGAGCTCTTTCCGGCGGCTCGCAGGCGGGCGCCTGTCGCACGCCTGATGGCCTGCTCTGGTTTGCCACGGACCGAGGGCTGGCGCGGATTGACCCGCGGATTTCACCGCCCGTCGCTCCGCTGCCCCCGGTCATCATCGAAACTATCCGGATCGACGGAATTGAGGTGCCGGCGGCAGTGTCATCCGCAACTCCCTCGATTCGGATGGAGTCCGGATCTCGTCGCTTGGAAATCGACTATACGGGCTTGAGTTTGACCGCACCCAATCGGGTCCTCTTCCGGTATAAAATGGAGGGGGCGGATGAAAACTGGACCGAGGCCGAAACGCGGCGGACCGCCTACTTCAGTTATTTGCGGCCCGGGCGCTACGTTTTCCGCGTGCAGAGCGTGTCGACGGATGGTGTGGGCGGACCGGAGGCCGCACTGAATCTGGACGTGGAACCCCATTTCTGGGAGACCCGTTGGTTTGCCGTCTTGGCCGCCGTCGGGTTGCTGGGCTTGGTCGCGAGCGCCGTGTATTGGGTGACGCATTCGCGGCATCGCCGGCAGATTGCCCGGCTCGAACAAGTGCACGCCATCGAACGCGATCGGACACGGATCGCGCACGATATTCACGACGAGATCGGCTCCGGACTGACCCAGCTGTCCATCCTGTCCCATTCCGCGCTGGCGGCGGAGACCAAGGAAGGGGAAAGGGCGGGGAGACTGCGGGAGATCGAGAAAACGGTGACGGAGATGACGGTGGCGATCGATGAGATCGTGTGGGCGGTCAACCCCCGCCACGACTCGCTCGAGAGCCTGATCTCCTACCTCAGCGGAGTGGTGCAGGAATTTGCCCGGCGCGTCGGACTGCAGTGCAACATCGATGCTCCTTTCGATCTCGAACGATTGGAGGTCACGGCGGAATGCCGGCATGAACTTTATCTCGTGGTGCGGGAAGCGCTGCACAACGTCACGAAACACGCCTCGGCCACGGAGGTGAGATTTTCTGTCGTGAGCGAACCCGACGGCTTCGTCTTTCGCTTGGAAGATAACGGTCGCGGCTTTCCCGAGCGACCGGTCGAACCGACCTCGTCCGTGCCTGCCGGGGTGGGGCTGGGGAGCATGCGAGAGAGAATCACTAAACTCGGCGGCACCCTGAGTTACACGAATCGGGTGGGCGGCGGTGCCGTGGTCGCGTTCCGCGTTGCATTGCGCCAGAGGGCGGGACTGGCTTGAGCTCCGAGGCCATGACAAGCATTGAGAAACCCGAACCACGGCAGGTCGTCACAACCGTCGCCTTGGTAGAAGATGATGCCAGGACGCGGAATTTGATCGCGGACTTGCTCCGCCAAGCGGGTTTTGCCTGCGGGCCTATCTGCGCGGATGCCGAGGCAGCCCCGAAGATCCTGATCGAAGCGCAGCCGGATATTGTGCTCATGGACATCGATCTGCCGGGGGCTAGCGGGATTGATTGCGTGCGCCGCTTAAAACCGGCGCTGGCCCGCACGCGGTTCGTGATGCTCACCGCCTTTGACGATCCGGAGAGCATCTTTGAGGCGCTCGCGGCGGGTGCCATCGGCTACATCCTGAAACGTTCTGCGGCAGCAGACTTGGTTGCGGCACTGCGCGACGTGGTCGCCGGTGGATCGCCGATGACCAGCAGCGTGGCTCGCAAGGTCGTAATGTCCTTTCAGCGGCCCCCGCAGGGCGCCCAGGAGATCGACTTGCTCTCGCAACGCGAAAATCAGGTCCTCCGTCTGCTCGCCCAAGGAAAAATGTATAAGGAAATCGCGGATGAGTTGGGCATCACGAGCAACACGGTCTCGTGTTACATCCGGCGAGTTTACGAAAAGCTCCACGTCCGGTCACGGATGGAGGCAGTGGCCAAGATGTCGACGAGACCGTAGCTGGGGTGCCTGCCCAGTGTCCTCGTGACGCTTGGGCACAGAACACCGTCTGATCCGCCGGGAACTGCCCTGCGCTCCCGCGCCCACGCGCTCAGATCGAAATTGGAGGCGGCGACAGTGGCATCGGAGTCAAATCGGGCGCCGAAAGTTACCTGAATCAGGAGAATCCAAGGGCTTTCGCCGTCAAAAAACCGTTCGACGCCTTCCCAAACGGCCGGAATCACCTTGATCGGAATATCTCGCTGTCGAGGGACTCGATCAGGAGGGTGCGCAGACCGTAACCGTCTTTCTTGACGGCCTGAAAGATGTCCTCGATCACGAATTCATCGCTGGGCTCCATGTGCCGGCCCGCGGCGTAGCTGAGGACCTGCTTGATAAGGTGACGGGTGAATCCGTCCGTTCGACTCGCGATGAGGATGCTTTTGAAATCGTGAAAGTCTGCATAGGTCTGCCCGGAGCCGAACTCGCCGGAGGAGTCTACCGTCGAGGCGGGCGCCTTGCCCTTCGGCTTGGGATACGTGTCACGCCAACGGCCAATGGGATCGAAGGTCTCGAGCCCAAAGCCAAGCGGATCGATTTTCCGATGGCACTCGGCGCAGGTTTGGTCCGCCCGGTGTTTTGCCAGCCGTTCGCGGATGGTGGTGGCTCCGCTCACGTCCGCCTCGATGGCGGGAACCACATCCGGGGGCGGGGGCGGCTTGATCCCGAGGATGTTTTCCGAGACCCAGACGCCGCGCGTCACAGGCGATGTCTCGACGCCGTTCGCGCTGACGGTGAGCGCGCCTGCCATGCCGAGCAGGCCGCCGCGCTGGCGGTTGCCGGCGAGGCTGACGCGTTGGAAGCCGTCGGAGATCCGGAGCGTTTTCTGCTCGGGCAGATCGTAGAGCTTGGCCAGGCGCTTGTCGGCGAAGGTGTAGTCCGCGTCGAGAAATTGCTGCACCGATCCGTTTTCTCTTAGGAGATGCCGGAAGAACAGGCGCACCTCCGTCTTCATCGCTTCGGGCAGATTCTCGGCGTAGTAAACGCGCATCGTCTCGCGCGGAGGTGGTTGGCTGCCGATCTCGCGCAGGCGCAGCCAGCTGTCGAGAAAGCCGCTTGCCATGCCGCTGACGCGTTCGTCCGCCAGCAGCCGCAAGATCTGCTTCCTCAGTTCCTTGGGCTCGGTTAACTTTTCGGAAGCAGCAGCGGCGAGCAGTTCACGGTCGGGTGGTGCGCTCCAGAGCGCGTAGGAGAGACGCGAAGCGAGATCGTAGGGGCCGAGCTTAAGATTTTTTTCGTCGGTGATCTCGCTGAAATAGAGAAACGACGGTGAGCACAGTATCATCTTCAGCGCATCGAGCGCTGCCTGACGCGACGTCGCTTTTTCTCCGATCCGGTGCTCGTAGGTTTTTCGAATGCCGGCGCGGTCGGTCGCCGTCAGCGGTCGTCGGTAAGCGCGGGCGCCAAAGGCATAGAGCTGATCGAGCGCCTGCTTCGCCTGAAAGCCCCGCTCACCAAACACGGCGATCTCTTCCCGGCTTCCGCCCAGCTCGGTGACGGGACCCTCAATCTTGATCTCGCCGATGCGGATATGCGGGAGTTTTCCGTCCCGCAGGAGGTGTGTGCGGCTGACGCCGGCGTTGGCGAACTTGGGGTCGAATTCGTCCTTGTAGCGCTTGTTGACCGCAAGGACGGAAGCGCGCGACTCGTAAGGTCCGTTGGGGAAGATGAAACGCGGTGTCTGACCGGCTTCGAGCCAGACGCGGAATTTGATCCACTCCGGTTTGTCGTCGGGAACGGTCGCCTGCGCGAGGAGCGGCTCGATCGTCTGGGGATAATGGATGTGGTTCTTCGTGACGTCGCCGGGGACGACCCCGAGCAGGAAGGGTTCGGAAAAATCGATGCCAAAGATCGTGGGATCGTAATGCGTATCGCGGTGCATCGCTTGCGCGTGAACCTCGATATCGTAGAGCCCGGAGACCGGCACGCCTTTGAGGAAATCCTCAATATGGCCATAGCCACCCTGGCGCGTGTCGGTGTTCGGCTGTTCGTAGAGGCAGAGATACTTGAAGTTGAACGCGGCCTTGTGCGGCCCCTGCAGCTCCTCGTATTGGACAAAGTGCCCGTCGAAATGCCAGGTTTTCGGCGGCATCTCCGGCCGGCCGAGGCGGGTCTCGACGAGGCGATTGGCGGATTGGAAATATTGGTCCAGAAGGAAGCCGGAGGTGACGAGCGACTTTCCGATGGTGTCGATGTGTTCGCTCGCATTCTCCTTCGGAAAATCCGCCGTGAGCCCAAGGGTGTCCACTCGGCGCCCAAAGAGGGTCGCGAGCGTGTTCTCGTATTCCCGATTTGAAAGTCGCCGCAGCACCGTGCGCGCGGCGGTGCTTTCGATCTTACCGCGCGCCCCGGCAATGCTCTCGCGCAACAACCGGATGAGGGCGAGCCGCTCGTCGTCGCTCGGTTGGATCTTTTCTTTGGGGGGAGGCATTTCCCGCAGGGTGAGTTGATCGACGATATCCTTGGCCGCGATCAGGTCGGCCACTTTGCCGAGCGGGAGCTCGAAGCTCTCGAAATCGCGGTCGCCCTTCTGGGTCACGGTGTCGTGGCACTTCAGGCAGTATTTGTCCAAAAACGGGAAAAGCACTTTCTGCGCGGACGATTCCGCGGCTCCGGTGCAAACCGCGGTGAGAACGAAGCCAAGGGCTAGTTGGCTCAAACGTAGCGGTAGGCGTCCCTGCCTACGGTCTGCCCCGAAGACGGACCGGCAGGCATGGAGGCCGGCGGCCAATTGCCGACTGATCCCGGTCTGTAAGAATTCCTCGGAACTCACCTTAAACGGACCTGCCCGTACTCGTCCCGAACGAGTTGGTCTCGACGCCCATGCGTTGGGCGATGTCGACGAAGAGATTGCAGAGCGGCACTTTGTTCGGCCCCGCAGACGCGACCTTCTTGAACTCGCCGTGCCGATAACCACCGCCGGCGAGGATGATCGGGAGATCGGAGTTCTTGTGCGAGTTCGCATCGCCGATGCCGCTGCCGAACAGCACCGACGTCGAGTCGAGCAAGGTCCGGTCGCCATCGTCCATTTTGGAAAGGCGCGCGAGGAATTTCCCGAAATGCTCGATCTGGTAGGTCTCGAGGGCGATGAGGTGCTTGATGGCGGCCTCGTCGTTACCGTGGTGCGAGAGGCCGTGGTAGGCCTTGTCGATGCCCAGATCCTGCGGCAAGAAATCGCCGCCGATTTCGAGCGTGGCGATGCGCGTCGAATCGGTCTGCAGCGCCAGCGCGATCAGTTCGTAGAGCATCGGCAAGTCCTGGACCTTGTTTTTGTTTTCCGGCCGGTCGAAGGGCGGCTTCGGCTTGGGCAGGTTGGCCCAGCGCTGGCGGAGCTCGAGACGCTTTTCGACGTCCCGAATCGAAGTAAAGTATTCGTCCAGCTTGTTCTTGTCCTCACGGTTGACGCGCTTGGAGAGCCGATTCGCGTCCTCGAGTCCGCAATCGAGGATGGAAGCCTGCAGTCGGTTCTCCTCGTTGCGACGGGCCTGGCGATCCGGGGAGTCACCGACAAAGAGCCGGTCAAACAATTCGGCCGGTCCCGTGATGGGCGGCACGCGCACCCCGGACTTCGTCCAAGCGAGCTGGCAGCCGCCGTGGATGCCGCCCTCCGAACCCACCGTGAGCGAGGGGAATCGAGTCTGGTAGCCGATCTCATCGGCCATAAACTGATCGATGGTTACATTGCCACCGGGCCGGGTTTGTGCTTCCGAATTGAGAACGCCCGAAAGGAACGAATGGACCGCGAAGTGACCGCCCTTTATCCCGTGGTCGAGTCCGCGGTAAACGGTCATGAGTTTACGCACGTCCCAGAGGGGTTTTAGCAGCGTTGTCTGCTCATAGGCTGCGCCCGTTGTTTCGGGAAACAAATGCTTCACCTGATAGCCCAGCAAATTCCCGACCGCGACGAAGCGTCGCGCCCCGACCCCGGCACCCTTCGCGATCTGCACGGCGGAATTGCCACCCACGGCGCTGGCCAAAAGAGAGGAGAGGGACGGGAGGGCAAGGGTCGCGCCCAGAGAATTAAGGATAAAACGGCGCCGGCTCATGGTTTTCATGCTCGATGGAATTTGAGGTGGGGAAGGGGCGGATTTCACTAAATCGGACCTGTAACGGGCTGCCGAGGTTTCACAATTGGCAGACGTTTGGAGGCAGCCGATGGTTGCTGAAAAACTCAAGTGCGGGGTTCGGCTGCGAGAATAGACATCAGGGTTGGCGGTTTCGTCGGTGATCTGCCAGTCATCCAACGGATTCGCCCAAAAATTACGGCCCGCTTGATGAGTCACCCAATCGAATCAAGGCAGCTCGTAAATCTCAACCAGCGCTTCACCCACGCCGCCATCTGCGCCGGACACTTGAACGGTATAACTTCCAGCAGGCAGTGAAACTGTAATGGCAGCATCCTTGCTTCCTGGGATGAGACCGAATGCCCCAGCCGATGAGAACGTGGTCGAGAGCGTGGAAGACCAATTGTCGTTCTCAGAAATTTTAACGGCCCCGCGGTAAATTTCTAGCTTAGGGTCCGCTAACACATCCGGCACTCCGAATGCGTCTAAGGTTGGCCCATCGGAGATCAATGCGGCGGCCTCGGACAGGAGAACCCGTCGACGTTTGGGCACGTGATCTCCCACGTAACATTGGAACCAAGATTTGACGGGAATAAAGTTCCCTCCCGAACGGGCTCACTCCAACAGCAGGGAAAGGTTCGCAATGCCTTCGAGTTTGCGGCGGAGGAGAACAATCCGGTCTTCCTCTTCCGGCGGCAAATGTCCGGGCAGCGCATCGCGGAATTTTGACTCAGATAGCAACTGCCGGATGCTGGTAATTACGAATCGACGTAGGCCGAGCGGTGCGCGGCCCACTTCCGCCACGATTTCGGCGCGGCCGTCGACTACGGTGATGAAGTCTTCCAGATCATGGCTGCCATAATAATCCCGATCACCCCGGTCCAGGAAGGCGGTGAACTTTGTCGCGAGAAATGCGACCGGCGAAATTAGCCGGAATTCGGAGTGCGCGACGGTTTGTAACGTTGAACTGGCCAGCGCTTCTGCAAACCAAGCGGTATTCAGTCCAAGGGCTGCTCCTTCTGTTGGCATGATATCGACGGTCAAGGGGCCAAGCATCCAACGACACTTCGGGGCGCCTGGCTGCATGTCGTGGCTGAAGCCGACCGCTCGAAGCCTGGCTTCCACATCGGAGTATCTCGCCCCCGAAATGATTTCGATGATGACATCCACGTCATCGGTCGGCCGGGCCGGCGTCAGCTCCGGATGATCGATCAAGAGATTCACGACGGATCCTCCGACGAAGGCATAAGGAAGCCCAACGCGATCAAGCCGCTCCGCCACGGCCCGCATGGCTCCAAGGTTAGGAACGGACATTTAGGATCCTCCTTTGCAGCTCGGCTTCAGCGAACTCGCGTTCCCGCGCACGGCCTATCCGTAACACATCGACGAGCGCGAGCAACGCATACAACTCCTTTTCGCTCTGCACAGCAATTGGCACCCCATCGTGCAGCGGTTCGATTGCGCGGCCCTTGATCTTGCCGTCGCTATTCGGCCAGACGGGAGCGAGATCATCAGAGACCAGGCTGGAAAGGCTGGTGTCTTTCAGCTCTGGACACGCCCACGCCGTCGCAATCCCGCGCGTGACCTCGCCGAGCCGCGCAGGGAAAGCGAAAGGCAGTCCGTGGACAATAAATCGCACGAGATTCGCTCGTTGGATGGTCTGCTCCGACTCCACAAACAAACGCGACTCACTCAACCGCGCTATCGAGCGGTGCACTTGGGAAAGGCTCATCCTGAGTGCTTCAGACAGGCGTGCGAATCCCGGCCACTGGGGCGATTCCAGCAGCTTGAGAGCGACCACTACGTCTTGCGATATCATGTCTTACCGTTTTCCATAAAACGGAAAATGTCGATGAATAAATTCTATTTAAAATGACAGATAAGGGGTTACCATATTCCAGAAAAAGGAAATATTTGCAGAGCATGGGAAAGAGCCAACTTCGCTCAAGTGAATCCAAGGCCCAGCACATCAAGAGAAATTCCTAAAGACTCCGCGAAATTGAGGTCGTCGCGGTCTCCGGAAAACGCGAAGGAGTGACAACTGCGGAGTGGACTCGAGCACCCACCGCGCCGGCTATGAGCTTTGCAAGAGCGAGAGGCAGAGAGTTACGGGGAGCAACTTGATCGGGCCGGATCAACGGCACGACAAAGTCGATGGGCTTCTGTGGGAGTTTAGGTAGCTGCGAGGCTAGGAAAAAGTCAGCGACCAAAGTCTCGGCATCGGCCAGGTTGCCTTGGGCTGCTGACGTGTACAGCGGGTGGGCGCGCACGGTCGTAAGAACGGAATGAATCGTCAGAGCAGGAAACTTCGCCCATGGGGCGCGGATGACTGACATAAAAGGAAAAACTCAACGAGCGACGCGTAGGCGGTCAAACGACAACGAACCGAGTCGAGCTTTGGAATCTTACAGCCTTTCGGATTGAGCTGAAAGAGGAAAAACGCTCTGAAGAAGCGGTGCTGTCGGCGCTTGTTTTTTCAATGCTGGCAGGGACGATGTTGCTTGGGCAGAGTTTTCTGGACCCGGTTGGTTTAGGAATAAAAGCAGATTGATCTGGGAGAGTGGATCGCGGCCCGAAGGGGATTCCGTTTAGGGTTGATGGAATCGACGCGTAAAATAACAGAGATGGGAAGGGCAGGGGAGACCAAATGCAGGCACGAAGGTCGTTACGCGAACGCTTGGCTTGGGACAGAGCGGCAGAACGCGCATAGCATCGTGACGGCACCTACGTCCGCAACGCTGGCCCGCGCTATCAACGATCTTGCCGATTTATTTGAAAGCTCGGCAAAATTTTCATATCGTGGCGGGATCAGAACGTGAAGCGCGCGCTCAACGCATAATTCGTCGGCGGGTTGACGGCGGCGCGGAAGAGTTGACCGTCGGGGTCGCGACGGACGAGGGTGTAGGCTTTTTGCTGGAGGAGATTGGTGGCGTTGAATTGGAAATCGACGCCGGCGCGGCCGAGCCATTGGGGCAGGCGCGTGCGGTAGCCGAGGAGCGCGTCGGCTTCACGGCGAACTTTGGCCTTGAAGAGCGAGCCCGCGGTGCTGCGGCCGATCACGGGCGCGCTTCCGTAGCTGAGGCCGCCACCGATGAAAGCCCCCTTGAGCCGGCCGGTGGTGAAATCGTAACGCGTGAAGGCGCGCGCCTCGAGCTCGCGGTGGCCAATGGTGCCGGTGTTTTCCACGGCGGTGGTGGCGGCGAGCCAGTTCTGATAGTTGATGATCTCCTGAGCGACGGAGACGCCAGCGGTGGTCTGGAGATTCTGCGCCGCGGGATTCTGCCATAGCGGGACGACGCGGGCGGCGGCGGCGCGGCTGCGCTTGAGCATGTTGGTCTGGACGGACGCGGTTTTCGAAACGTTGACGATCACGCGCCAGGCGGGAGTGACATTGCCGGTTAAACTGAGTTCGTAGCCGTCGGTCGCAAGATCGACCAAGTCGAACGCGCCGCCGACGAAACGTGGGACGTTGGCGGGGTTGACGAGACCCGTGGCGAGCTGGGCGTCCATGATACGATCGTTGCGCTCGGAGACGTTGCCCGCGGCAAACGCGGCCGCTTGATCGACGGACGTGGTGCTGAACCACCCGGCGCGGAGAAAAGCGCGGCCGCCGAAGAGCGATACCATGACACCGGCGTCGCGGCCCTGGCCGGAATTCAGCGGGAAGGGCGAGTCGTCGGGGATAAGTGTTTGGGTGGTGCCGGGTGGCTGGGCGTTCTCGGAATAGTTATAGTAGGCGGAGAGCCACTTGGTGGCCTTGGCGACAACGCCGAAGCTGCGGCGCTCGAAATCGTAGGGCTGCGCAGATGGGGCGGCGCCGAGGAAGCGCAGTTCGCCGAACGAATCGGGGCGGGCGGCAACCTGCGTGTTGGGGCTGTTAGTCGGGCGCGCGTAGTTGATCACCTCGGTGTAGCGCCAGCCGGCGGTGGTGATGAGGCGGTCGTTGAAGAAGTAGCTCTGGAGCGCGAGCAGGCGGGTGTCGCCGTGGCCCCACTGGTCGTTGCGCTCGTTGTAGGCCCACGCCGTGGTGAACGTCCGCGCCGGTGCGTTGGGATCGACGACGGCGGTGAAGGTGCGCGGCACGCGGCGGAAATCGGGCGCGGCGAACTGGGAGCTGTCGGCGGGGTTGGTGATATAGCGGCGGGTCCAGAGCTGGTTGGCGGCGTTCTGCGGTTGGGCGTTGAACGGCGAGCCGTCGGCCACGAGGAAGGCGACATAGCGCGGGTTGCCGGTATTGTCGCGACTGCCGAGGGCGGATAGGTTGTGTCGCCCGAATTTTCCGAGATCGAGCTGGTAGGAAGCGGTAAGACGGAAGCGCTCACCGCTGTCGCGCGCGCGCCGGAGAACCCAGCGCGTATCCGTATAGTAGAGACCAGCGTAGGGATTGGCGGCGCCGTCGCGGAAGGTGTTGCCGGGCTCGCCGAGGAGGCGATACACGTCGTGCGTAGTGTCGTAGACATCGTGGTCGCGCAGATCGTTCACGGCGGCGAACTCGACGAAGAAGTCTTTGAACGGCTCGGCTTCGACCACGGCGCCGACGAGCTTTTGTTTGTATTCACTGGTGCCGCCCGGGCCGGAGAAACTCGCGGTTTGCGGAAACGGCGCCCGCGGCTCGAACGCCGCCCAGTCGCCGGGGAGGACGACGGAGTTGACGCGGTTGGCGGCGGGTTGGCTGAAGACGGTCTGCGAGAAATTGCGGACGGTATCGTCGTTGCCAATGAACGTGAGGCGCGTGGTGGCGGCGCGTTTGCCGATGCCGAGCGGGGTGTTGGCGGCGGCGAGGCCATTGACGATCGGTGAACCGCTCGTGCGCCAGAGCGAGACGTTGTCGAACGGGGCGTAAAGGCGCGTGAGCGAGTTCTTCACGTGGCCGTATTCGACCTCGGCACGGACCGTGAGTTTGTCCCAGGGGCGCCAGGTGCCGGTGAGGTGGAGGCGCCGGCCCTCGGCAAATGAGTCTTCCTGCCAGCCGTCCGTGTCGTGGTGAAGCAAGTTGACGCGCAGGGCCGCGCGGGCGCCGAGGCGGTGGTTGTGATCGAGGGTTGCGCGACGGAGGCCGACGTTGTCGGTGGTGAGACCGATCTGCGTGAAGCTGCGTTGCACGCGTGCAGTTTTTGTAGAGGTATTCAGGATACCGCCGGCGCTGCCGAGGCCGAAGAGAATGGCGTTGGGGCCGCGGGCTTCCTCGAAGCGCTCGGCGTTGTAGGTATCGGGTATAATCGAACTGCCGAAATAATTGCGCGAGCGCGACGCCTGTTGACCGCGGATGCGGAACTGAAAGCCGCCGGTGTCCATCGCGATGCCCTGCGCGGCGGCCGTTTGGTCGGTGCGCTCAGGCACGGCGGCGGAGGAGTAGCGCATGAGATCCGCCTCGTTGAAGGCGTTGAGGTCGGCCATGAACTCGGGCGTGAAGACCGAGATGGCATTGGGCACGTCGGCGAGGTTTGTGCGCAGGCGCGAGCCGGCGAGGGTGTCGTTGGCGAGGTAGCCGACGTCCTTGTTTGTCGAGACGGAGAAAGGCGTGAGCACGATGGGGTCGCCGTTGGGTGTGGCCGGAGCGGGGGCACTCGCGGCGTGGGTTTGGAGAGCGGGGATGGCGAGTGTGAGTAGGGCAATGAGGCGCATGGGGAGCAGGGATGAGGGTGGGTAAGTGCCCAGTGCCTCAAGGGCGGGGCGAGAAGAATCTTGTGAGCCTGTGAGCGGCTCAACAAGGACGGACCGCACACATTGAGCTGACGATTTTCCACATCGGCGGTCCCGGCTCGCACGCGTCGTTCGCCGGCGTCGCCAAGCTGCCCGATCTCGCCGTGCGCGACGGGCGGTGGAAATTACTTTGCACCTACGAGGGAGCCGCAGCCGAGCTTTACGACCTGAGCACCGATCCGGCGGAGTCCAATAATCTTGCAGCCGTGCAATCCGGAGAGGCGGCGCGACTGAGCGCAGCGGTGGTAGCGTGGCATCGTTCGATGCCCGGGGACGCGGGATCCACCTATCGCGCGCCGGTCCGGTCGGGGAAGGGTGCGCCGAAGCAGTAGAACGGTGCAGGCGCGCGATCCCGATGTGGAAATTCGTGCGTTGAATATTTTTCTCCTGTGCTTCGACATAATGTCCGTTGGTGCTGCCCTATTCGAGTTAACCGGCCTGCAAGTTGCACGCCACCCGAGCGTGCCGAAGCTTTCTTACCACCCGACAACGATGTTTTCCTCCCGCTCTCTTCCCCGCGCTTTCCGTAAGTTGAGACTTGGGATGTGGTGTCTGAGCTTGATTGCTTCTGGCATTACGGCCGGTGCGGTGCCGCGCCCCGACATCGTGGTCTTTCTCTCCGACGATCATTCCCAACTTGATTCCACGCCCTACGGTGCGACCGATGTGCGGACGCCAAACATGGAGCGGCTCGCGCGGGATGGGCTTTTGTTCAGCCACGCATTTGTCGCCTCGCCGGCATGTGCGCCGAGCAGGGCGGCGCTGTTGACCGGACTGATGCCCGCCCGTAACGGCGCGGAGAACAATCACTCCTACAAACGCGACGAGATCGCCTCGTTGCCCGAGGCGTTGCGAGCGCTCGGCTATCAGACCGCCGCATTTGGCAAAGTCGCGCACGGGCCGAAAGACGTCTCCCGCCACGGTTTCGACGTGACGGACACGAGCCATTCGGCGGCCGTGGTGGAGAAATTTCTCGCCACCCGTGAGCGCAGCCGGCCGCTCTGCCTTTTTGTCGGCACGCATGAGCCGCACGTCCCTTGGCCCGATCTCGCCGGCTACGACCCGGCGCGACTCAACCTGCCGCCCACGCAGATCGACACGCCAGAGACGCGAGATTTCCGCGCCCGCTATTACACCGATGTCACCAAAGCCGACACCCAACTGGGCGAGATCCGCGCATTGGTCGGGGTGCACCTCGATCCCGCGCAGACGCTTTTTCTCTACACGAGCGACCACGGTGCCCAATGGCCGTTTGCGAAGTGGAACCTCTACGACGCCGGCATCCGCGTCCCGCTGCTCGTCGCCTGGCCCGGAGTGATTGTCCCGGGCACCCGTACTGACGCGATGGTCCAGTGGACGGATTTGTTGCCGACGCTCATCGCGGCGGCCGGCGGAGCGGGACCGCCCGGGCTGGACGGCCGCTCCTTCCTGCCGGTGCTGCTCGCCGGTTCCACCACCCACCGGGGCGACATCTTCAGCACGCACAGCGGCGATGGTCGGATGAACGTCTATCCCATTCGTGCCATTCGCACCGCCGAGTGGAAGTTCATTCTCAATCTGCATCCCGAGTTTGCGCATACGACGCACATCGACAAAGCGCTCGCGCGCGACGGCGGGCGCTACTGGCTCTCTTGGTTTGCCCGGGCGCAAAGTGACCCCGCCGCCGCCGCCATCGTCCGACGATACCACGAACGGCCGGCACGGGAACTCTACGACCTCCGCGCCGATCCGCACGAGTTGCGCAACCTCGCTGCGTTGCCCGAGCACGCCGCACGGGTGGGCGAACTGCAGGCCCGACTCCGCGCGTGGATGCGAGAGCAGGGCGACCGCGAGACGGTTTTCAATGAGCCCCGACTCCTGTCCGAGCCAGCGGTAAAGCGTCCCGGCGAGAATTCTGGCACCGACCAGCCCGCAGGGAAAAACAAAAAAACCTGAAACCCATGAATACCCACTTAAGGCACTCACTCTCGTTTGGGGCAGAATCGGCGGCGCTGGCCCCAAATTGAACCTTCGAATTCCGACGGCCCTTGTTGCTGAATCCTTCGATTGCGGGGGTGGCCCGGGAGAGAGTCGTTCGCGCTCCTCGTCGCGCTTGCTGCCGCCACGAGGCAGCCGAATGTCGGTCGCCTCATCGCCATCACGCCCTGGCACGACGGCCTCCCGGTGCGCAAGGCAGCGCGTTTCCCGGGCCGTCACGGTGGATCCGGCGGGATGGATTCGGCGCTGCGCACTTCGACGTGACGAGCCAACAACCCGCGGACTTCCGACTTGGTTTTACTCCTTCTCCTTCGCCGGGGCTTTCTTTGCCGGCGGGTTCTTGCCTTGGGCGCTGACAACCTTGGGTTTGTCGATCTTCTTCGCGCCGGCGGGCAGGGCAGAGGCGTCGAACGGCAAGATCGAGCCGTCGTCGAGGGTCTTCAGCAAAATCTGTTTTACGTAGGTCCTGTGCGGGTTGCCGGCATGGAGCTGGATAGCGATGAGACCGGCGAGGGCGCGGTTCCTTTCATCGTGGTCGATGAAGACCGAGGTAGTTCGGCCGTTCACCTTGTGTTCAAGGCGGTTGCCGCGAGCGATCACGGTGAACTCGTTCCATTGCGAGGTATCTGCGACCACACGCGGCCTCTCGCCCACCTGCCAGCGTTGGCCGGTTGGGTCCATGACGACGTCGACGCCGTTGTAGCCAAAAATGCCGCGGCCGCGTTCCTCGTATGTCATCGCGGTGTGGACTTCGGTGGGGTGGACGTCGCACTGATAACCGAGGATGGTCCAAGGCGTGATTTCGGTCAGGCGGCGGCTGCGGTATTGGATGCCGGAGTTGTTGTCGCCGACAACGCGGACCGTGGCGCGCAATTCGAAGTCTCTGGCCGTGCCTTGCCAGATAAGGAACGAATTGGTTTCCGGGCTGCCGGGTTCGCTAGTGCCGACGATTACGCCGTCCTCGACCTTCCAGAGGCGGGGCTCAGCGTCCCAGCCGGTGAGGTCCTTTCCATTGAAGAGTGGGACGAAGCCGTCCTGAGCGAATGCAGGCAGGCAGCAGGTGAGCAGCAAAGTGCTGAGGAGTTTCATAGGGGTGCACCGACGATGGCGGCATCGGAGCCGAAATCCATCTTTACCTGCGGGGGGGCAAAGTGGCCTTTCTTTTGATGGTCGAGTCAAAGTGACGTTTATACCACCCCCGGCGGAACGCCGCGCCTCTGCCGGGAAGCCGGCCGGACAGTTGAAGGCTGTAATTTGCAATATTCGCCAGCGTAGGAAGTGCGGATTCGGTGTGCTGCTGCCGGGAAACTCTATCCCCATTTGCGCCACTCTGGCGCGTGCTTAATCCTACCGGTTTAGCAACGACTCGAAAAGTGAGAAGAAAAACGCCCTTTTGGATAGCGGTAACTGTTCGCTGCGATGGCCGTGTTTCCAAAACGTATGGACTGAGAAACAGGTCCTCGATAGAGGACCCGAGCGTCAAACAGGTCGGTTTCCGTGGTGCGCGACGGAGCTGGGTTGACAGGCATAAGAAATGGCATACAAAAGAAATACTATGCCTGCCGTCCTTACCGTTCGTTTAAGCAAAGAAGAGCAAGGAATCCTCGCCAAGCGTTCAAAGCGCGCTGGGATGAAAAAAGCTACTTTTGTGCGGAAGTTGATTCGCGACGAGGAAATCGTGACCGGAGCTGATTTGCTGGCGTGGGCCAACCGACATGCGGGTGACGAGCGACTGCGGATATCGTCACGCAAATGAAGCGATGCCTTCTCGATTCCTCTTTTGTCATCGACCTATTCAACGAGGTGGCCGCCAATCGGCGCGGTCCAGCTCATGCTTGGATTGCGCGAAATTCCGGCGCCGACCTTTGGGTATCACCTGTCACGTATGCGGAGGTATTGGAGGGCGCTGAAGATGCAGTAGCCGTTCGTGAGGCCTTCCGCGCGTTTCGTTGGCAGACGATAGGTAAGCAGCATGGCGATCGCGTCGCGTTGAACCAGCGACGCGCCGATCAGCGAATGGGTGAAAACGATGCGTGGCAGGCCGCCATTGCCGATTGTATGGAGGCGGTTATTGTCGGCCATGATCCGAAGGCATTCGCTCGGCTAGGCCAACGATACGACGACCACCAGCTAGGGTCCCCGTGACGGGTGCAGCGTTGCTGAATCCTTGGATTCGGGGCCGCTTCTGTGCCTTCCATGTTTTTTTGGCAGTTTTCGCTCATTCAAGGTCGGCGCGATCTCCATATTTCCGCCGCTACGGGTCGTTCACAACTTTCATGTTGGTTGGTTACGGTGAACTGAAAGGAAACTGGATTTTCAGGGGGGTCGGGTCCGGGAATAGCTGAAGGGGAATCTCCCACTTACGGCAGCTCGTAAATCTCAACCAGCGCTTCACCCACGCCGCCGTCAGCGACTGAGACTTTAACGGTGTAACTGCAAGCAGGCAGTGAAACCGTGATCGCGGCATCTTTGCTGCCTTGGGTGAGACCAAACGCTCCGACCGAGGAGAACGCGGTCGAGAGGGTCGAAGCCCAATTATCGTTTTCGCCGATTTTGGTAGAGCCTTGGTAAATTTCGAGTTTGGGGTCGGACAAAACACTCGGCACTCCGAAGACTCCCAAGGTTGGTCCTTCGGCGCGGATTAACAGGTTGCGTTTACCTTCACCCGCTTGGCTGAAACCGCGCGAATTGGAGAACTCGATGCATCACCGTCACCGCTTGACGGACTCCGCGTCATGAACGATTTTGGCCTCATGCCGAGCCAACCCAAACCGAGTGCCACGCCGGAGCGTCCAACCAAGGGTGCTGAAATCGGTGCTCGTTTGCGGGCGCGAGCGAACAAGCTCTCGGACACGGCACGTGAAGCCGCCCGCCTGCGTGGGATGCAGTTGATCTACGGCAATGGCAGTGGCAATAAAGTCCACGCTCCTGGCCGTTGATACTAACTTTCTCCTCGATTTGGCCGCGGACACCGCGGTGTCGTGGGAGGCGTTAGAGACGATCCGGCGGCGTTTGCCCGACCCGATCATTCTCGTTCCGCCGACCGTCATCGATGAACTCGTCGTCGCGCACGACGATCCAACCGACCCAGAAGAAAATCGCCTGGCGGGGATCGCCCTTACCCACCTTCGAGCCAAATGGAAATTCCAGCCCGTGGACTTGGTGCCGGTGGGTCATGGGATCGTCGAGCGCATTGCGGAAAAGATCCGGGAGCGTGGTTACCTACCGCACGACGAAGTGAATGATTCCCTGATCCTCGCCGAAGCTTCGTTGCTTAACTGCGCCCTGCTCATCTCCGCCGACAACCACTTGCTCGACGTGCCAGCCGGGCCATTGAAATTGCTGCTCGACGCTCAAGATGTTGCCTCACCGATCATCGTTTCGCCGCGCAAGATTGCGCGGGAGTTCTTCCCCAAGTAGGGCCTTGGGTCAGCCAAGGCTGGCGCCAACCCGTTTCGGTCAAGTATAGGGACGCTCCCGACGCACCGTTCGAACCGCCTCCGCCTGACCCCTTTTTCAGCCGCCCGGCTGGTGCTGGGCGGGCACTGATAAGGGATCCGATTTTCAAGGGGATCGGATTCGGGAGGGGTTTATCGCGCCACGCGTCCTGTGTGTTCTTGTGACCTCACAGCCCCGTCACGTCGTAGACTTCCACCAGGGCGACGCCGGTTTCGCCGGCCGCACCGGAGACTAGGACGGTGTAGCTCGTGTTGGTCGAGGTGGTGAAGAGCAGCGAGGCATCCTTTGAGCCGCTGGGCAGAGTAAAGGCGCCCGCTTTGGTGCTGAGCTCACGCACCTCCGCGGCGGTAAACGTGGCCGTTGCGCCCTGCGTCTCCCAATCGTCGTTGGTCGCGACCGTGGTGTCGGTCCCATTGACGCTCTGGATGACGCGGATCGTCGGATTGGCCAGAGCGCCCGGGACGCCGAATGCGCCGAGCGTGGGGCCGACCGCGCGGATCAGCAGGATGCGGCTCGACGAGCCACCCACGGAGACGCCCGGGATGATGATGTTTTGGCCGTTGCCGACCACGCCCCGGCTGGAAATCGCGATCAACTTGGACTGATTGGTCTGCACGCTTTCCATGTCGTAGGTCTCGATGAGCGTCGTGCCCGTCGCGCCGCCCATCCCGGCGACTTGCGCGGTGTAGGTGCCCGGGAGTAGCCGAATCAGCAAGGCGGCGTCGGCGCTGTTTTCAGGAAAGGCAAACGCCCCGGCCGCGATGCTGGCGTTGCGGACGTCGGCCTCGTTGGGCGCTTGATTCCAACCGGTGTTGGTGGCGATGGGCGTGCCGGCGCTGTCGAAGAGCGTGAGCACGGGCCGGGTGAGGGCACCGCTGACGCCGAAGTTGGCCAAGGCCGGGCCGGCCGCGCGGATGAGCATCTGCTTCGGCGCCGTGCCGGTGATGCCGACACCCGCGATGAGCACATTGCCGCCCGCGCCCGTCTGCCCGCGCGTGGCGAGGCTGCCCAAGCGGCCGGCGAAGAAGGGCTCCGATTGCACGATCACTTCCCCGAAGCCCAGCCCGTAGAACCGGTTTTGGGCAAAGCCGGCCGAGAGGTAGAGGGTCGAGGTCGGGAGCGGGAGCTGGGTCCAGCGACCGTAGATCGAGGATAGGTAAAAGGCCGTGCCGTCATCGGCGAACGCGACCGCCGCGCCGCCACCCGAGGCGAGGCCGCGAAGGCGGGCAGTCGTGACGGGTTTGTATTTGGCGTCATTCGTCCAGCTGGAGCCGCCCAGAAGGACGTAGGAGAAGATACATTCGCCGTTGCTGCCGACCGCCATGAAGTAGTTGCCGACCACCGCGCAGTCCTCGAGGTCGTTGGTCGTGCCTGAAGTGCGGACCGTCCAGGTCAGGCCATCGGTGGAGGAGAGGATCGTGCCTTTGCCGCCCGTCGCGATGAAGAAACCCTCGTGGTAGACGAGCCCATGGAGATAATTGCTGGTGCCAGAGAGGACCGGGCTCCAGGTGTTGGCATCGGTGGAGGTGACGATCACGCCGTTTTCGCCCACGGCGACCCAGCGGTCGCGGGCGTAGATCACGCCATTGAGCCGGAAGATCGTGCCCTCGTTGGCCGCGTAGGTCCACAGGACGCCATCGCTGGAGCGGAGGATGCGGCCATTATCGCCGACCGCGACGAACTGGTTGTTGCCGAAGGCGACGCCGACGAGCCACTCGTTGGTGCCCGAGGCGCGCTGCGTCCACGCCACGCCATCGGTGGAGGTGTAAAGCAAGCCGGGGCTGCCGACGGCGACCATCGTGCCATTGCCGGAGGCGAAATCCCACAGGGAATTGCTGCTGCCGCTGGTGCGCCGGCGCTGGGTAAACGTCGTCGCCGGTGCATCGACCACGAGCGTGGCCGCCGTGCTGGTGACGCTGCCCACGGCGTTGGTAATCGTCACCGTGTAGTTTCCGGCGCTCGCGCTGGTCGTGCCGTTCAAAGCGAGCGTCGGGCTGTTGCCACCGACGACGGTGCCGCCGTCTTTGCGCCAGATATAGGTTAAGGGTGCGGTGCCGCTGGCGCTGACGGAGAAGCTCGCATTGAAGCTGGCGATCACCGATTGGCCGGCGGGTTGGGTGGTGATGGTCGGGGCGGAGGGCGCCGGCGTGACCGTGAGTGTAACCGAACTGCTGTTGGCGGTGCCGTGGGGATTGGTTACGACGACCCGGTAGGTGCCCGCATCGCTGGACGTTGTTGAGGTGATGGCATACGTGGCCCCGGTCGCGCCGGGGATGGAGACGCCATTTTTGCTCCACTGGTAGGTTAAGTTCTGGCTGCCGCCTGCTGAGACGGAGAAGGTCGCGCTTGCGCCGGTCGTTACTGAACTCGATACCGGGTTAGTGGCGATGAATGGGATGGAAACTACAGTCGCGGTGTTACTGATGACGCTTCCCGCCACGTTGGAGACGACGACGTAGTAGGAGCCTGTTGGATTGAGACGAAGAGCGGATGATGGGGAGGATTGGATATAAGAGGGTGAATTTGAATTCGGGATTTCAACACCATCTTTGAACCACTGGTATTTGAGCGGTGCGGTGGCCTCGGCACCAACGTCCACAGATACAGTGAAATAACTGCCGCCTGACCAAGTGACTAATTCAAATGGTTGAGCCGTTATTCTCGGCGGCGTGTTCACCGTGACGGTCACGGTCGAACTCGTGACGCTGGCGCCGGGCGTTCCCACGACCACGCGGTATGATCCGGCATCGAGCGCCGCGCTTGAGCTAAGGCTGAACGTAGGCGACGTCGCTCCGCTGATGGCGGTGCCGTTTTTACTCCATTGATACGTTAGCGGCGCCGCTCCGCTGGCGGTGACGGAGAGAGTGAGTGGTGCGCCGGCTATCACCGTTTGGTTTGCGGGTTGAACAGTGATTATCGGCGGCGAAATCACCGTGAGGCTGGCTGCGCTACTGCCCACCGAGCCGAGCGCGTTCGACACAACCACGGTGTAGGAGCCGGCGTCGCTGGCGGTAAGTGAGCTGAAGGTCAGGCTCGCGGAGGTCGCGCCGGTGATGGCCGTGCCGTTTTTGCTCCATTGGTAAGCTAACGGCGAGGTGCCGGTGGCAACGACGTTGAGCGTGGCCGAAGTCCCGAGGCCCAAAGATTGGCCGAGCGGTTGGGTGGTGATCGAGGGGGCGACGCCGGCAGGGTTGACGGTCAAAGTCGCGGGCGCGCTGGTGACGCTGCCGACGGAGTTGGTGATCAGCACGGTGTAGCTGCCCGCGTTGGCGGCGGTGGTCGCGGCGAGCGCATACGACGCCGCGGTCGCGCCACTGATGGCGACGCCATCCTTGCTCCACTGGTAGGTGAGCGGAGCGGAACCGGTAGCGACCACGGAGAACGTCGCGGTATTCCCGGCAATGACCGTCTGAGCGGTGGGCTGCGTGGTGATGCTCACCGGGGAAATCACGGTCAAGGCGGCGACGGTGCTGGTGGTGCTGCCGAGCCAGTTGGTCGCCACGAGGGCGTAGTTGCCCGCCGAGGCTGCCGTGGTGGAGGTGATTGTGTAGGTGGTCGCCGTGGCCCCGGTGATGGCGCTGCCGTCCTTGAACCATTGGTAGGTGGCGGCGCCGGTGCTGGTGACCGTGGGCGCAAAGGCCGCAGAGGCTCCGACCGACACGGAGAGCGCGGCGGGTTGCTTAGTGAAGGCCGGCTGCGTGAGCTTGATCGCGGTGTTACGCTCGGTGGTGGTGCCGTCGGCTAGTTCACCGAATTGGTTGTAGCCCATCGCCCAGAGAGAGCCATCGGTCTTGAGGTAGAAGCTATGCTTTTCTCCTGCCGCCGCCTCGGCGACGCCCGTGGCGATCTGGACCGGAGTCGTCGTGCTGGTGAGCGTGCCGTTGCCAAATTGGCTCCACTCATTGTTGCCGTCGGCCCAAAGGGAGCCGTTGGTCTTTACGTAGAGCAAGTGAAGGTTGCCCAACGAGGCTTTGGAAACCCCGGAATCAAAGGTGTCCATGCCGCTAAACGTCCAGCGCCTTAGATTCGAATTTTGGATGATTCTTACCGTATCACCTTTGACTTGGACAGCGGTGACGCCGTCCGCCAAAAGCTGAGTAAAAGTATAGGACGAAAAACCGTCGGACGATCCTGAGCCCCACAGCGACCCGTTCGTTTTGATATAAAACGATGAAACCCGTCCCGCGGCTATCGATCGCACGCCGCTGGCGACCTGGATGGGCGTCAACGTCGGCCTCTGGCTGAATTGCCCGGTGCCGAATTGGCCACCGCTGTTAGCCCCAGCGGCCCAGAGCGTCGCATCGGCTTTTAAAAACAGGGAGTGATCGTTGCCGAGCGCCACGCTGACCACATCCGTCGCCAATTGGATGGGTTGAGAGTATGAATATGTCTGAGTCCCAATCCCAAACTCGCCCGAAGCATTAATGCCGAGAGCCCAAAGGGTGCCGTCGGTTTTGAGGAAAAAGACTCTATTCACAGCGGCAAAAACCTCTTTCACTCCGGTGCTGATGGACCTTGGTCCGCTGCTATACACGTCCCAACCGCTTTGACCCGCAGCGTACAGCGCCCCGTCATCCAGCACAAAGTAGCTCGCGCTGCCCACTGCGGCCACGCGGGTGACCGTCCGGGTCTGAGCCGGGCTCATGCAGTTGAAGACGTAGTCGCCAAAAGGCGCACCGTTTGGCGTCGTTGATGGTGTGAAACATATAACGAGCAAGGCCGTCGACAAGACGGCGAACCAAACGGTGCGGCTGGAT
>JBIKWB010000027.1:0-59026 GCA_044356555.1 Opitutaceae bacterium
GAGCCCTTTTCGTAAATGGCTTCAACCGTGGTTGTCATGGCGGCAGGCTGGGTCGGGGCGTTGGTTTGGCAAGGGTGCATCCGTGCGGCATCAGGGCTTGAGGTGGCGCACGAGCCAGGCGCGGGCGGCGACGACGGACTCGGGGTTGGCTTTGTGGCCGGTGTTGGCCTGGAGGGTGAGCGTGAAGTTCTCCTCGGCCCCGGCGGCTTTATAGGCGGCGCGGGCCGCGGCGGCGCAGAGTTCCAAGCCGGGTAACGGCGTGCGGTCGTCCGAGTCGCCGTTAATGGCGAGGAAGGGACGCGGGGCAATGAGTGGGAGCATCGCGGGGCCGTCGAAGCGGTCGTAGATCCCCGGGGCGACGCGGTCATAAAAACGGCGCACGAAAGCGACATCGGGCTTGGTTATGCCTGCGTCTTTGGTGGCGGCATCGAAGGCGGCCTGGACGGTGCCGATGCGGGATTGCCACGCGTTGTGGTCGAGGGCCCAGCCGAAGCTTTGCACGCCGATGAAGGCGACGGTCGCGGCGATGCGCGGATCGGCGGCGGCAGTGAGGTAGGCCTCGATGCCGCCTTTCGAAAAGCCGATGAGTGCGATGCGGGCGGGATCGATGTCGTCGCGGGCGACGAGGCAATCGACCAGGCGGGAAATGTCCCAGGTGGAGTCGATGAAGAACGGGTGTTCTTGACCGGTCTGGAAGGCGCGAAGGATGGCGGCGTTGTAGTCGGCGGTGCCTTTGGGCTGCGAAGCGCGGGCGCCGTGGTAGCGGGCGTCGATGGCGACGGCGATGAAGCCGTCGGCGGCGAGTTGTTCGAGGAGGGCGACTTGGGTCTCCTTGTTTCCACCGGTGCCGTGGAGGGCGATGACGACGGGACGGCGGACGGAGGCGGGAGCGGAGGAGGCTTGCTTGAGGAGGATGCCCGGGACGCGGTTGGTGGAGTCGGCGGCGAAGGTGAAGTCGAGGCGGGTGAAGCCGGAGGGTGACGGTGATGACGAGATTTCGAACCTGGCGTCGGCTGGCACGCGGGGGCGGTCGATGAGTTTGAGGAACTCGCCCCGGGTGTCGGTGGCCATGAGTGAAGGCACGCCAAGCGGGAGGACGGCGGCGAAAACGAGGGGGAGGAGGCGGCCGGACAACATGACAGTGGGGTAACGGAGAGGGCAGATTGGAGACCCGGCCCTGCTTTTTACTTTGCGAGGGCGCGGTTGAGGGCGCTGACGATGGCTTTGATCGAGGCGAGTTCGATATTGGTGTCGATGCCGGCGCCGTAAAGGGCGAGACCTCGCTCGGTTTTGATCTGAATGTAGCTCACCGCGCGCGCCTCGGCGCCGCTGCCAAGGGAATGTTCGCTGTAGTGGAGTACGTCGAACTTGGGCAACTGCGTTGCGGCGAGGGCGCGCACAAAGGCGGCGATGGGTCCATTGCCGGTGCCCGTGAGGGCGTGGACCACGCCGGTAAACGTCATCGAGGCTTCGCACGTGACGGCGCTATCGCGCTCGGTGGTCTTGAAGTGTTGGAGGACGAGGGGCGCGTCGGTCTGCTCGAGGTATTCGCGGCGGAAGATAGCGTTGATCTCGTCGGCGGAGAGCTCGGTGCCCTTGGCGTCGGCGCGGTCGTTGATGAGTTTGCCGATCTCCTTGTGCATGAGCTTGGGGAGCTGGAAGCCGAAGGCATTCTCGAGCACGTAAGCGACGCCGCCTTTGCCGGATTGGCTGTTGATGCGGATGATGGCTTTGTAGCTGCGGCCGAGGTCGGCGGGGTCGATCGGGATGTAGATTACGTCCCAAGGTGCGCCGGGTTTTTGGACGGCCCAGGACTTTTTGATGGCGTCTTGGTGCGAGCCGCTAAAGGCGGTGAAAACGAGCTCGCCGGCGTAGGGCTGGCGGGGAGGAACTTCGAGTTTGGTGCAACGCTCGTAGACGTCGCGGACGTGGTTGATATCGGAGAAATCGAGCCCGGGATGGATGCCTTGGGTGTAGAAATTCAGCGCGACGGTGACGAGGTCGAGGTTGCCGGTGCGCTCGCCGTTGCCGAAGAGCGTGCCCTCGACGCGGTCCGCGCCGGCGAGCAGGGCGAGTTCGGTGGCTGCAATGCCGGTGCCGCGGTCGTTGTGGGTGTGGAGCGAGATGAACGTGCGGTCGCGGCGGGTGAGGTGCGTGGACATCCACTCGATCTGATCGGCGTGGACGTTGGGCGTCGCGTATTCGACGGTGGCGGGGAGGTTGAGAATGATTTTGTTCTCCACCGTCGGTTGCCAGACGTCGGTCACGGCTTCGCAGATTTCGAGAGCGAAATCTAGTTCGGTGCTGGTGAAGCTCTCGGGCGAATACTCGAAGCGTACGTGCGTGCCGGCGGCGGCGAGGGTGGCGGTGTGTTGTTTCACCCAAGCGGTGCCGCGGGTGGCGATGGCGACCACGTCGGCTCGGGCCGCGTTGAAGACGTGCTGGCGCTGGGCGGGCGAAGTGGAGTTGTAGAGGTGAAAGATGATGTGCTTGGCGCCGGCGAGAGCGGCGCAGCTCCGCGCGATGAGGTCTTCGCGGCATTGGCAAAGGACCTGGATCGCAACGTCGTCGGGGATGCGCTTCTCCTCGATCAGGCGGCGGCAGAAATCGAATTCGATCTGCGAGGCGGAGGGGAAACCGATCTCGATTTCCTTGAAACCGATTTTCACCAGCAGGTCGAAATACTCGAGTTTCTCATCGACGCTCATGGGTTGGGCGAGGGCCTGATTGCCGTCGCGGAGATCGACGCTGCACCAGATCGGGGCGTGGGTTAAGGTGCGGTTGGGCCACTGGCGGTTGGTCAGGGCGACAGGCGGGAACGGACGGTATTTGGAGACAGGCGCGGATTGCATGGCGGAAAATGGAGAATGAAAACGGGAGGTTGGAGAGACGCGGTGCGGGAAGCGAGCAGGCGAACCGTCAGTCCGCGACACGGCGGACACGGGAAATCTCTAGCAGGCCAACGCGCGATCAACCGACAAGCGGTCAATCAATGATCGCGCGTGTTCGTAAGTCGAAGGGCCTGGGAGAGGAGAGTCATTGCAACGCACAGACGGCTAGCGGTGCGGTGGAGCGAGAGTCAAGAAAGGGCTTTGTGCGGTCGAGTGTAACCCGGTGGATTCGAGGCCCGTCTTGCAAGACGTGCAGGTTTTTAACTCTATCCTCCTATGTCTGATGAACCGCCGTTCGACGTGGCCGGCTGCTTGGATCGCGTGCGCCGCCGAGACCAGGCCGCGGCGCGCGAATTGGTCGACCACCTGTATCCGCTGGTTATCCGTATCGTTCGCTCCCACCTGCCCAGGCGGGTGGCCGAGGAAGACTTGGCGCAGGATATTTTTTTGAAAATGTTCACCCGACTCGAACAATATCAGGGCGCGGTGCCGTTTCCGCACTGGGTCTCGAGGATCGCGGTCACGACGTGCATCGACCAGTTGCGCGCGCAGAAACGCCGGCCGGAATTTCGGTGGGCGGATCTCTCGGAGAACGAAGCCGAGTTGCTCGATGCGGTGATGACGAACGAGAAGGACGTGGCGGCCAATGACGCGATGGCGTCGCATGAATTGGTCCACAAGCTCCTCGATCAGTTGAAGCCCGACGACCGGATGGTGCTCCAGTTGCTCGACATGGAGCAGAAGACCATCGCCGAGATCGGCGAACTCACCGGTTGGAACACCTCGCTCATCAAGGTGCGTGCCTTCCGGGCGCGTCGAAAGTTGCGCTCGATGTTTTTGGAATTACAACAAAAGGAACGAACATGAAACCGACCGATCACGATCAATCCTGGGCCCGGCTCACGGCCGGCGCCCGGCGTGCCCCGCGCGGGACAGCTGCCGTCGCGCCCTTTGGCTTTTCGACGCGGGTGGCGGCGCTGGCGTTCGCCGCCGAGCGGCCGATGCGCTCGCTGCTGGAACGGTTTTCGCTGCGGGCGGTGGGCGTCGCCAGCCTGCTGGCGGTGGCAAGCGTCATCGTGAACTATCCTGTGCTCACCGCGCACCCCGCTGACGACGAGTTGATCGCGCTGGAAGACCCGGTGGCGACGCTGCTGGAGGGTGGAGAATAAGCCGATGAACAAACCTTGGAAAGTGGTTCTCGCCTTCGCCGCCGTCTTTGCGGCGGGCTCAATTTTCGGCGGGTTGTTGATGATGCGCGTCGGCCAGCGGATGGTGGAGAAGCGTCGGGCGCAGTTGCCGCCGCCGAATCCTCCGATGGTGTTGAGGCATTTCTCCGAACAACTCGACCTGACGGCGGCGCAGAAAGAGAAAATCCGGCCGATGGTGGAGAAGGCCGAAGAAGAAATGAGAAAGCGCCGACAAGACTCCCTCAAAGAGACGGGTGGCATGCTCCGCCGTTTGCAGCAGGAGTTTGCGGCGGAGTTGACGCCGGAGCAGAGCAAGAAACTGGAAAAGATGCAGGAGCGGCAGCGCGAACGGATGCGGGAAGATCGCCCGGGAATGCAGTTTCTCCGCGAGCGAATGGGCGGCAAACGCGAGGGCCCGCCGCCCGAGCCGAAGAAGGACTGAAGTCCGGATCGGGTTGGGGCGGGAAATTAGAGTTGCGCGGCGTTTCGACCCCAGCATGGTCCGCCTCGGCCAGGTGCCATGCATGGGCAGGCGCGTGAACCCCGCCAGGGCCGGAAGGCAGCAACGGTAACGTCGTCCTCCCAGTGCCGTGGAGTGCCTGGCCACTTTTTTTTCGCGGGCCGATGTAGGAGCTTGCTTGCAAGCGCTCCGGGGGTTGCGCTGAGCTTTTAATCGCCCGCAAGCGGGCTTCTGCTTCCGAAATGTCCACCGGTTATCAAGTCATCGCCCGCAAATGGCGTCCGCAGATTTTCGCGGATGTCGTGGGGCAGGACCATGTGGTCAGGACGTTGAAGAACGCGATTGCCCGGAACCGGATTGCGCACGCCTATCTCTTCGTCGGGCCGCGCGGCACGGGCAAGACCTCGACGGCGCGGATCTTTGCCAAGGCCCTCAACTGCACCGCTGGGCCGAACGCGGATTTCGATCCGAACGATCCGGCGGTCTTGTCGATTGCGGACGGAACGCACCTCGATGTGATCGAGATCGACGGGGCGTCGAACAACGGCGTCGAACAGGTGCGCGATCTCCGCGAGACCGCGCGTTATTCGCCGGCTCAGGGCAAGTTCAAGGTCTACATCATCGACGAGGTCCACATGCTCTCGACGGCGGCGTTCAACGCGTTGCTCAAAACGCTCGAGGAGCCGCCGCCGCACGTGAAGTTCGTCTTTGCGACGACGGAAGTGCAGAAAGTGCTGCCGACGATTCTCTCCCGCTGTCAGCGGTTCGATCTGAAGCCGATTCCGGCGCCTCTGATTATTGAGCGCCTCAAGAAGATCGCGGCGGAAGAGAAGATAACGGTGACCGAAGCGGCGCTCGCGTGCATCGCGCGCATGGCGGACGGCGGAATGCGCGACGCGCAATCGATTTTTGACCAGATGATCTCGTTCTGCGGGACGGAGATCGCCGAGCCTGACGTGCTTGATGTCTACGGGTTGGTGGGAGCGGAGAAGATCGCCGAGTTGGCATCGACTCTGGCGACGGGCGATCACGCAAAGCTGGTGGCGATCGTGGACGAATGCGACGCGGCGGGGCGCGACTTGGTGCGTTTGCTGACGGATTTGCAGGAACTGGTGCGCGGAGCGTTGCTTGATGCGATTGCGAAGGGCAGCCGCAGTGACCGACTGGGCGGCTTGCCGATGACGACGGAGCAAATCACGCGGTTGCTCGACGGGCTGCGCGAAGGCGAAGGCAGTGTGAAGCTAGGTCTGGCGGAGAAGATAAATTTCGAAGTGACCTTGTTGAAGGCGATCGAGGCGAGCCGCGCACGGGCGATCGACAGCCTGATCAAGGAACTGGCATCGCTCGCGGAGGAAGTTCCGGCGGCGGCGGGTTCCCCGAGCGACGAAAGCGAAAAAAAAAAGGACTGAGTGAGCGGTTGGAGCGGCGATTGAGCGCGGCCTTGGCGGTCGGGGCGCCGCCCACGGTTTCAAAACGGCTGGCGACGGACGGCGGGCTGCCGGATGAAGTCAGCGAGGGGGTGTCGATGCTGCAGGCGGTGGTACCGGAAGCGCCGAGCGCTGGCGGGCTGTTTGGCGACGAGGCGCCTTGGCCGACGGATGCGGCGAGCGAGGGCGCGTTTTTGGCGGAGGCACGCGAGCGAGGGGAGGCGGTGGTCGGGGTGCCCGTTGCGGCAACGCGGGCGGAAGAAGTCGAGGAATTGAAAGGTCCGCTACCGCCACTGGATGAGATGATCCAGCGAATCCCGACGGCCGTGCTGGAGGTGTTGGAAGAACTTTACCGGGCGAAATTCACGGCGGTGCGGCGCGTGCCCGCGAAAGACTTGAAATCGTAACGACCGGTCAGCGATCAAACGGGCCACATCGGGCCGAGGTGGGGTCGGCCGGCGACCGGGCGGGCGTAGAAATAGGTTTCGACCGGAGCGGTGGAGCCGTGGGAGCACGGAGTGGCGAGGGGAATCTCGGCGCGGCGGTAGAGATTTTCGGTGATGCCCTCAAACTCGTCGAGGTGAGCGAGGCAAGGATTGTCGACGGACCAAAGTTCGCCGGTCACGCCCTCACGGTCGTCGGCCGAACGGACGAGACCGGGGTAGTCGCCAAGTGAAATCAAGGTGTAGCCGGCGGCGGTGCGGGCTGGGCCGAGGAACTTTTGGCCGGCGAGGTGGGCGTGGTTGGAACCGCCGCGTTTAAGGGTGCCGTAGACAAAAAGCGTGGTCATCGCGGCTTGGCGCGGGTGCGTTTCGGGCGAGCAGGTGCGGCGGGTGCGATGAGTTCGAGTTCGAGCGCGGTCGTGTTGTCGCGGCCGGAGCTCTCGATGGATGCGGCGACGAGACGTTCGGCGGGAGAGAGACGGGCTTCAGCCTGCGTGGGCGTGCGGATGAGCTCGGCGATCTGGCGATCCCACAGACCGTCGGTGAGACCGTCGGAGCAGAGGACAAAACGGTCGCCGGGCGAAAGGGCGACGGCGCCGAACTGGGGATCGATGAATTGGTGGCCCGCGCCGAGGGCTTGGTGAAGCGCGTTGCGGAGCGGGTGGGAGCGGGCTTCGCGCTCGTTGAGTTCGCCTTTGCGGCGGAGCCAACCGACGTGGGAGTGATCGTGGGTGAGCTGAGTCATGCCGCCGGAATGCGGCAGATAATAAAGCCGGCTGTCGCCGAGGTGACCGAAGTAGAGCCAGCCGGGCGTGAGCCAACCGATGGTGAGGGTGGTTCCCATGCCACGGCACTCTTCGTAGCTGGCTCCGAGTTTGAGCAACTCGTGGTGAATGGATTCGAACACTTCGAGCAGGATGTCGGTGAAACCGCTGCTCATGCCGCTGGCGGAAAGCTTGAAGCTCTTGGGGAGGAGCTGGGTGATTTTTTCGACGGTGATCCGGCTGGCGAATTCCCCGGATTTGGCGCCGCCCATACCATCGCTGACGGCGAACACGTAATCGTTGGCCGAGGCCGAGGCTTCGCCGATCTTGCCTAGCCGGCGAACCTCTCGGCCGTCGAAGGCGAGGGCGATGAACGAATCTTCGTTGTTCGGACGCACTTTGCCGCGGTGGGATAGGCCGGACCAACGGAGGTCAGGCCGGGGCGCGGGGGGGGCGGGGGGCTTCATCATTTTTTGGTCGGAGCGGGCGAAGGCGGCGTGGGGCCGAGGATGGTCGCGAATTCGAAGTCGATCAGACAGAAGCGTCCATCGGTCGCGCGGTAGGTGACGTTGCGCAAGAAGGCGTCGTCGTGGCGGACGCCGTAGGTTTCGAGCTCGGCAAAAAGTTCTTTCATGCGCGCAGGATTGAGTTGGTCGACGATCGAGCCGCAGTTGGTGGTGACGATTTTGAGTGCGGCAGGGTCCGATTCCAAGAGGCGGGGGACGAAGTCGCAGCCGCGGGTTTCAAGGTATTGGAGTACAAGGACTTCGTTGGCAAAACGTTCAGCGGCTTGGTGTCCGCGGAAAGTTTTGTGGACCCGGCCATCAAAACCGATGCGGACGATGGCGCGTTGGGTGTCTTTGACCTCATGCATGGGGACTGGAGGGGGAGGTTTAAGGCCACGGGCCGGGAGGCAAGGGGCAAGCATGATGTGAGCGGCCCGGAGTGAGAGGAAAACTTGAGCTATGAATCGAATTTCTGGTTGCCGCTGGCATGTGAGGTGCTGAATAGGTTCAGGTTTAGCCTTGGGCTCGCCGGCGTAGTTGTTCGCCGGCGGATCCATCAAACCCCTCACAACAAAACCGTATCATCATGGCAAAATACAAATTAGAATACATCTGGTTGGACGGCTACAAGCCGTTGGCCAGCCTCCGCAGCAAGACCCAGATCAAGGAGTTCAAGAGCTTCCCCAAGCTGGGTGAGCTGCCGAACTGGGGCTTCGACGGCAGTTCGACGCAGCAGGCCGAGGGCCGTAGCTCGGATTGCGTGTTGAAGCCAGTGGCCGTTTTCCCAGACAGCACGCGCAAAAATGGTGTCCTCGTGATGGCCGAAGTCATGATGCCGGACGGCGTGACGCCCCACGTATCCAACTCCCGCGCCACCATTCCGGATGACGAGGATACTTGGTATGGCTTCGAGCAGGAGTATTTTTTCTATCAAGACGGTCGTCCGCTCGGTTTCCCGGTTGACGGTTATCCGGCGCCGCAGGGTCCGTATTACACCGGGGTGGGCTATAAGAACGTGGGCGACATCGCCCGCGAGGTCGTCGAGAAGCATATCGATATCTGTCTCGATGCCGGTATCAACCTCGAGGGCATCAATGCCGAGGTCGCCAAGGGTCAGTGGGAGTTCCAGATCTTCGGCAAAGGCTCCAAGAGTGCCGCCGACCAGATGTGGGTCGCCCGTTACTTGCTCTCACGTCTCGCTGAGACCTACGCCCTCGACATCGAGTGGCGCTGCAAGCCGATCCTTGGGCCCTTCCAGCAGGCGCTCGATTGGAACGGTTCCGGCATGCATGCGAACTTCTCGACCAAGTTCATGCGCGAAAAGGGCGGTAAAGCTTACTTCGAGAAACTCATGGCGGCGTTTTCCAAGAACTGCGACGAGCACATCGCCGTCTATGGCCCCGAGAATCATCTCCGTCTCACCGGTCTGCACGAGACGCAGTCGATCGACAAATTCAGCTACGGGATCGCTGATCGCGGAGCCTCCGTTCGTGTGCCGCATAGCTTCGTCAACAACGGCTACAAGGGCTACCTCGAGGACCGTCGGCCAAACTCGGCCGCCGACCCGTATCTCGTGGCCGGTCGTATTCTCAAGACGATCCAGTCCGTCCCGACGAAGTGAGATTCATATAACAGTTAATTTTTAACTGCACCGTCGCTTGCGGCTCTTTTTCGAGCTGTGAGCGACGTTTCGAAAACCGAGTATTTATTTACTCGGTTTTTTGTTTTTCTGAATCAGAGAAAGCGGCGCAGTGCGCCCGATCCTGAGCTGCAAGTGGTGCGACTGTCCGCGGGAAACAATGTGAGGGTCGGTTGCCGGCACCGGCGTGATTCTAGTTTTGAAATTTGCGCGTGGAGCGTTCGGAGGTGCGGCACGGGTGGGAGCCTGGTGAAACCCAGGGGGTTGGTGGCCGGTGCCGTTTTTGGGTTACGCAGCGGTCAACGTGGCCGTGGTATCGTCCGTCGGCTGGCTGGGGTGGTGGGACTGGCTGGGCTAGGCGCTTCGGGTGGTAACGTTTTGGCTCGTGCTTGATGTCGTCGGTTTGCCGGGACCGAGGTGGATTTTGCCTCTGGGAATCGCCGAGCAAGCAAAGCATGAGCCGCCGCCGGAGGACGGGGGCGGAGTTTACCTGACGTAGGAGGGAAGAAGCCGGGTCCGGTGCAGAGCGATGGGTAAAAAGAATAAGCCCGCACGTTTTCGTGCGGGCTTGGTGAAGTCAGAAACGGGGCGCCGCGCCGGCGAACCGAGTGCTTGGTCGGAGAAGCGGCTCCGTTTATTTGAGCAGCATGTCCTTCACGGTTTTGCCGGCCGGGATCATGGGGAGCACGTGTTCGGTGTAGGGAACGATCACATCGAGCACGTAAGGGCCGTCATGATCGAGCATCTCTTGGATCGCTTCGCGCAGTTCGCTCTTTTTGTGGACGCGGCGTGCTTTCACGCCGAAGCCTTGGGCGATGGTCACGAAGTCGGGGTAAATGCCGGCAAGGTTGTCGGGGCTGCCGACGTTCGATTCATCCCCGAGGATCGTGTTGCCGCGGACGCTGCCGTAGAAGCGGTCTTCCCATTGCACGACCATGCCGAGGTGCTGGTTGTTTAGAATCATCGCTTTCGCCGCGATCTTCTCAATGTGGGCCGTGGCGAGTTCCTGGATGTTCATCACCCATGAGCCGTCGCCATCGATGTCGATGACCTGTTTGTCGGGGCGGGCCACCTTCGCGCCGAGCGCGGCGGGATAGCCAAAGCCCATCGCGCCGAGGCCGAGAGAGCTGATGTAGCGCCGGGGCTCGTTGAAACGGTAGAACTGTGCGGCCCACATTTGGTGTTGGCCGACACCGGTCGTGATAATCGCGTCACCCTTGGTGAGTTCGTAGAGAACCTTTACCGCCTCTTGGGGAACGATGTGCTTGCTTTCCTCGTAGCTGAAAGGGTGATCCTTCATCCACGTCGCGATCTGGGCGTGCCACGGTTGGTTGTCGGGCGGCGTGAACTGCGTGGCGAGTTCGTTGAGGCGGGTTAGGGCGTATTTGATGTCGCTCGTGATAGCGAGTTGGACGCGCTTGTTCTTGTTGTGCTCGGAAGCGTCGATGTCGATGTGGACGATCTTGGCGGAGGCGGCGAACTTATCGGTGTTGCCGGTGATGCGGTCGTCGAACCGGGCGGCGAAGCAGAGGAGCAGGTCGCTCTGATCGACGGCCCAGTTGCCGTAGGCGGCACCATGCATGCCGAACCAGTGCATGGAGAGCGGATGGGTTTCGGGAAAAGTGCCGACGCCCATGAGGGTGGTGGCAACCGGAACGTTTACTTTCTCGGCGAAGGCTTTGAGTTCGGCGCTGGCCTCGGCCGAAACGACACCGCCGCCGACGTAGAGCACGGGTTTTTTCGCGGCCGCGATCAGGGCGAGGATTTCCTTGAGTTGGTCGTCGCTCGCGCGCGGGACGTGACTGAGCGTCGGATTGCGAAACTCGACCGAGGCGGGGAAAACGGGCTGGAACTTCGCTTGTTGAACATCCTTCGGGATATCAATGACGACCGGGCCGGGGCGACCGCTGCGGGCCAGATGGAAGGCCTCTTTGAAGATGCGCGGCAGGTCGTGCACGTTGAGCACGAGATAGGAGTGTTTCACGACCGGCAGCGTCATGCCGTAGAAATCAGTTTCCTGGAACGCCATCTTGCCGATATATTTTGAAAACACCTGGCCGGTGATCGCGATCATGGGGACCGAATCCATGAAGGCGTCGGCGATGGCGGAAACGAGATTGGTGGCGCCGGGGCCGGACGTGGCCATGCACACACCGACTTTGCCCGTGACCCTGGAGTAGGACTCGGCCGCGAAGGAACCGCCTTGCTCGTGGCGGGGCAGGATCGTGCGGATCTTGTCGGTGCGGGCGAGGGATTGATGGAGCTCTTGGGAAGCGCCGCCGGGGTAGGCGAAGATGACATCCACGCCTTCTCGGATCAGGCACTCGACGACGGCGTCGGAGCCCTTCATTTCGCGGCCGATCTCGGCTTGGGGAAACGTTGCGGGAGTGGAGGATGTTTTCATAGTGGCTGGCGTGGGCAGAGGGAGACAGAGGAAAAGGCAGCAGGAGGGACGGAGGCAATCTTGGAAATGGGCGGCGGCGCATGAGAAATCTGTGCGTCGGCGGCGCGTTCAAATCTCAGAGTTAAAGGTTGGCGTGCAGGGAGCGGTTAAGCACGGTGTGGCAATGTTGAAGCTTTTGTTTATCGGCGACATCGTGGGCCGCCCCGGTCGCGAAATAGTGATGGAACGGGTG
The DNA here is from genome assembly GCA_044356555.1 of Opitutaceae bacterium. Taxonomy (GTDB): domain Bacteria; phylum Verrucomicrobiota; class Verrucomicrobiia; order Opitutales; family Opitutaceae; genus Tous-C4FEB. The sequence goes on from JBIKWB010000027.1 coordinate 11,954, forward strand.
CCGCGATTGCGCGCGGAGTTGAGTTTGGATTTCGTGATCGCCAACGCGGAGAACGTGGCCGCCGGGGCGGGGATCACGGGGAAGCTGGCGAAATCAATTTTGGAGAGCGGGGTGGATGCGATCACGCTGGGAGATCACGTCTGGGATCAGCGCGGTTGGGAGACGGAAATTGTCGAAATGGAGCGGGTGTGCCGGCCCGCGAATTTACCCAAATCAAATCCCGGGTGGGATCATCTGATTATTGAAAAACGCGGGTTTCGCGTGGCGGTTTTTACTCTGCTTGGGCGGACTTACCTCAACATAAAGTCGGATTGCCCGTTTTTGTGCGCAGATCGGATGATCGAACAACTGCGGGGGCAGGCAGATGCCATCGTGGTTGAGATGCACGCCGAGGCCACGAGCGAAAAGATAGCGATGGGCTGGCACTTGGATGGCAGGGTGACGGCGGTGCTCGGTACGCATACCCATGTGCCGACGGCGGACGCCTGCGTGTTACCGAAAGGCACGGCGTTTATCTGCGACGTGGGTATGACCGGTCCTTACGCGGGCGTGCTCGGGCGCGAGGTGGCCCCGGTGGTGGCAAAATTCATCGACGGGATGCCGCGGCGTTTCGAAGTCGCGGAGGGCGATGTGCGACTTTCGGGGGCGGTGGTGACGATCAGTCCGTCAATGGCGCAGGCGGAGAAAATCGAGCTGCTCGTGGTGCGAAGATAGTTCGATGGAGCGGCCCGCGGCGCCCGCTCGCCAAGGCTGGCCTCAGCTGCGTGAGGCGCCGGCCTCCACGTAGACCCCGAGATGGCGGTAGCGCTCGTAACGGGTGTCCAAGAGTTTGGCGGTATCCAAAGCTTGAAGATCGTTGAGGTGCTTTTGAAGGGCGTATTTGAGCGCTTCGGCCGCTTGAGCCGCATCGTTGTGTGCGCCTCCCAGCGGTTCGGGGATAACCTCGTCCACGATGCCCATCTTTTCCAGGTGATCGGCGCTGAGCTTGAGTGCCGCAGCGGCTTTGGGCGCGGCGGCGGCATCTTTCCAAAGAATGGCGGCGCAGCCCTCCGGGGAAATCACAGAGTAATAGCTGTTCTCGAAAATGAGCACGCGATCGGTGACCCCGATCCCGAGAGCTCCGCCGGAGCCGCCTTCCCCGACGATCACCGAGATGGTGGGAGTCTTGAGCATCGCCATTTCACGAAGGTTGACCGCGATGGCCTCGGAAACGTGGCGGGCTTCCGATTCGATGCCGGGGAAGGCCCCGGGGGTATCGATAAATGTCAGGACAGGCAGACTGAATTTCTCGGCGAGCTTCATCAGGCGAAGGGCTTTGCGATAGCCTTCGGGCTGGGGCATGCCGAAGTTGCGTATGATCTTATCCTTGGTGTCGCGGCCCTTTTGCTGGGCAACGATCATCACGGCTGTGCCGTTGAAGAAAGCGGTGCCGCCGATGAGGGCGCGGTCGTCGTTGTATTGGCGATCACCGTGGAGTTCTTGAAAATCGGTGCAAATGAGACCCACGTAATCCAGGGCGTAAGGACGCTTGGGGTGCCGTGCGACCTGAACTTTCTGCCAAGGAGTGAGCGCGGAGTAGATTTCGCGTTGGGTCGCATCGATTTTCTTTTCGATCCCATGGATTTCGCGGGCGAGATCGACGTTCGTCTCGATCGACTGTAGGCGCAACTCGTCGAGCTGCTTGCTGAGTTCGCGCAGTGGCTTTTCGAATTCCAAGACGTAGGCCGAAGCTTCCATATTGTTGAGAAATTACCGACGGCGGTGGTCGGGTGTCAACGGGCGGTCAGATGGATGCCCGGGCATCTGGCTCCGGCGGGGTTTGAAGCTGTTCTTTCCAGCTTTGGATTTTGGCTTGGGCGCCATAGTGCTCGGCGCGGGCTTTGTCGCCTCGTTCCATCCAGATACGCGAGAGCGTGGTGTTGATGAACAGGTCGGTTGGGCGGAGGGAGTGGGCGCGGTCGCCGGCGGCGAGAGCGGCGTCGAGTTGGCGAATGGAGAAATTCACTTCGGCAAGAGCATGCCACGCTTCGAAGGACTGTGGCGCAGTGGAGGAAGCGCGGGTGAGTTTTGCGAGCGCGGCGTCGGTCTCACCCAAGGCATAGTCGGCGGTGGCGTCTTCGATGAGATTTTGGAGTTCGTCTTCAGTCATGCCCGTCAAGCCTGAAGCCACGGCCGAAAAAAAGAAAGGACGGCCTTGCGGCCGTCCTGAGAAGAACGAACTGAAGGCTAGCGACTCGCTCAGGCCTTGGGTGCGCTGCCGACGATGGCGATGGAGATCTTGATCTCGGGGTTTACCTTGTCGTCGTTCTTGCCGGGTTGGATTCCGAAGTCGCCGCGTTGGATCATGAATTCGCCGCGGAGGACGAGAAGGTCGCCTTTAACTTCGGGTTTGTTGATGCGCTTGCCGAAGGCGTCGGCGAGATGGGTCAGTTTGACGGGGACCTTAATGTCTTTGGTCACGCCTTTAAGCGTAAATTTTCCGGTCGCAGTCGCCGAAGTGACGTTGCCGGCGGTGCTGACGCCCTCGAGCCTCGAGAGCTGGAAGATGATCTCCGGATTGGCGGCGGCATCGAGCCAGTTGTTGCCGAGCATGTGCTCGGTCATCGTGGCGTTGGGGACGACCAGAGATTTCGTGGCGACGACGATCTTGCCGCTGGTTGCGGCCGGGTTCGCGGGGTCGAACGAAACCGTTCCGGAGACACCACCGGCAGTTCCGGCGATGGGCTCGAGCACGGAATCGAGCGAAAATTGGAGCGCGTTGACGCCTTTGGGATCTTTGAAATCAAACGAAACGGGAGCCGCATTGAGCGACGCGGCGAGTGCGAGGGTGATGACGGATGTGAGTACGAGCTTCTTCATGTAGGTTGATCAGTTTTGTTTTTAGGACGGAGGAGAAAGGAAACCGCCAAAAGGGCGCCGGCGAGTCCGACTCCGCCCGCCAACAGATCGACGCCGGGGACGTATCGGTTCTCGTACACCGTGTAGACGATGCCGGTGACCTCATCGGTTTTTGACATCGGGACGCGATTTTGGCTCCAACCGGTGTGAGCCCCCTTAACCGCCCAAAATCCAACAGTCGCAACGAACAGTCCGAGCGCGATGGTGTGAAGGATTCTTTTCAAGGAGAGGCAGGCGCTTCGATATCAACCGATTCAAAAAACCAAAAAGGAATCGATTGGATTGCAAGCGGGCTTTGTGAAATCACGAAGCTATGCGGGTTTAAAGAATCAGCATGGCGTCGCCATAACTGAAAAAGCGGTATTCGTGGGCAACGGCCTCGGCGTAAATCGAATGGAGCCAATCCACCCCGTCGATCGAGCCGGGTGTGAGAAACGCCGAAACTAGGCAGAGTAGGGTGGACCGGGGCTGGTGGAAGTTTGTGATCAACGCATCGATTCCCTGAAAAGTCCGCGGCGGGTAGATGTAAATGGAGGCTTCGGCGATCTGCGGCGTTTCCCGTGCGGCTGGATTGTGGGCCAGAAAATCCTCGATCGATCTCACGGAGGTCGTGCCCACCGCGATCCGGCGCCCGGGCAGAGGAGGAAATAGCGCCCGCTGGGTCATCACCGGGATTTCGTAGAGCTCCCGATGGATGGCATGGTCCTCGACCATTTTTGCGGTGATAGGTTTGAAGGTGCCCAGACCCACATGCAGAGTGAGGTCGGCCGTGAGCACCCCTTGGGCTCGAAGTGCGGCAAGAATTTCCGGTGTAAAGTGCAGCCCGGCGGTGGGCGCGGCGACTGCGACTTGGCGCTCCGGATTGGCGTAGACCGTTTGATAGCGGTCGCGATCGAGGGAGGCGGCGGTCGAGGCGAAAGCGGGAGCGTGGTTTCGCTCGATGTAGGGCGGCAGCGGAACTTCGCCGATGCGATTGGCCAAAGCCGTGACTGATTCGCCGTTGAGGGTGGTGAACCGGACAAAAGCAGAGCCGTCGGTCTCGCGCGACACGATCTCCGCTTGGAAGGTCCCGGCGACGTCTGCAAACGTCGCGCCGACGGCCAATTTTTTTCCAGGTTTGATCAGGCACTGCCACGTGGTGGCGGCGTGGCCCTCTTTGGGTCGCAACAGGAAACACTCGACCTGTCCGCCCGTAGGCCGGCGGGCGTGGAGTCGGGCTGGAAGCACGGAAGCGTTGTTCCGAAAGAGGGTGTCGCCGGGGCGAAGGAACCGCGGGAGGTCGGCAAATGTATGGTGCGAAAGCGTGCGGGTAGCGCGGTCGATGACCAGCAGGCGCGATCCGTCGCGGCGAGCGGCGGGAGTTTGCGCGATCAGATGAGCGGGCAAGTGGTAGTCGAAAAGATCGGCGGAGAGCGGCGGCACGATGGGGAAAATGAGGCTTGCCCTTGCAAGAGTGGCGAGTTTCTTCCGCTCTTCGCGAGCCTGTCCGCCGACATAGCTCAGTTGGTAGAGCAGCTCATTCGTAATGAGCAGGTCATCGGTTCAAGTCCGATTGTCGGCTCCAGCTCTCCGGAGACTGCGGACGTGACGGTTTAGTTGTCCGCGATGCGATCGTCGGCAAGGCCGCCCTGTAGCTTTCGGCGGAGCTTTATCTGCTCGATATCGTGGCGCAGCGAACGATTGAAGAGTTCAAATCGTCGGCTGACGCTGAGTGTTTCAAGCAATGTCTGCTTTAGGGCCGGATTCTCGCAGAGATTAAACGCCGCAAGGTCGACGAAAGTTTCGGGGTCCGAGACGCTCTTGAGGAAGGCGGTGAGTTCCGCCGCTTCGGTTTCGGCGAGCTTGAGTTTGAGGCCGATCAGTCGGGTGAGTTCTCTGCGCAGCCGTTCGTTTTCTTCGATGTTTGCTCCGGATTCGCTAGCCAATGCGCGAATCCGGATGCGGCGATAAGGGTCTTCGGTGATTACTTCGTCGATTTCGGCGCGGCAGAGACCCTGTAGGAGAAGATTGGAGGTGCCATTGTCGTTTTTCTGGCAGGCGCGTACAATCCCGATACCCACCACACGATGCTGGGGCTCGATTTTGCCGGGCTGGCCGAGCTGACGTTGATCCAAACCGGCGATGGCGAAGATGCGGTTACTGGCCAAGACATCGCGAAGCATACGCCGGTAGCGAGGCTCGAAGATATGAAGCGGAAGCAGGGCTTGGGGGAAAAACGCGACGTTGGGCAAAGTCATGACCGGCACTTCGTCAGGCACTGTGATTTCCATTTCCATAAGAGAAAACTAGCACGAGTGAGGTTAAATACAACTGAGACGCAGATTGTGCCGCGGGTGTGCCAGTTATCTATTTGGATGAGACAAAATGGCGTGCAATCCGATGGGCTGGCAGCAGTTTATTGTGACCGATATTTTGTTAAAAATTGAAATGCAGCAGTTTAAATCTTCATTACAGCTCCGGGCACGTTCGTTGCTTATTGTAGGATATGAGCAGAATTCTTGGCATCGATCTTGGCACCACCAATTCGTGTATGGCGGTCATGGAGGGCGGAGAACCCGTCGTGATTCCGAACGCTGAGGGCGCGCGCACCACCCCGTCGGTGGTTGCTTTCACAAAAACTGGGGAGCGACTGGTCGGTCAAGCCGCCAAGCGGCAGGCCATCACCAATCCTCGGAATACGGTTTTCTCGGCAAAAAGGTTCATCGGTCGGAAGCTCACCGAGGTGAGTGAAGAGTCGAAGAATATGCCGTATAAAGTTGTGGCCGGGAAAAACGGCGATGCCTACATCGAGGTCCAGTCGGGCGACAAGACGGAGCAATTCGCGCCGCAGCAGATCGCGGCCTTTGTCCTCGGGAAGCTGAAAGCCGACGCTGAAGCTTACCTTGGTGACAAAATCACCCAAGCGGTGATCACCGTTCCAGCCTACTTCAACGACTCCCAGCGCCAAGCGACCAAAGATGCCGGGAAGATCGCCGGCCTCGACGTGCTTCGGATCATCAATGAGCCGACCGCTGCCTCCCTTGCCTATGGTCTCGACAAAAAGAAGGACGAGAAAATTTCCGTGTTCGATCTAGGTGGCGGTACGTTTGACGTCTCGGTCCTCGAGATCGGAGATGGCGTTTTCGAGGTGAAGTCCACCAACGGTGACACTCATCTCGGTGGAGATAATTGGGACGAAGCGCTCATCGGATGGTTGGTTGATACGTTCAAAAAAGAGAACGGGATCGATCTGCGCAAAGACCCCATGGCCCTCCAAAGGCTCAAGGAAGAGGCGGAGAAGGCCAAAATCGCCCTCTCCTCCGCGCAATCCGTGGATATCAATCTTCCCTTCATCACGGCCGACGCTTCGGGCCCAAAGCACCTCAATGTGCAGCTCAGCCGCGCCAAAATGGAGCAAATCTGCGAGAGCCTTTTTGAGCGCTGCATCCAGCCGTTCAAGAACTGCTTGAAAGACGCCGGACTCACCTCCGACAAAATCGACGAACTCGTGCTCGTCGGCGGAATGACCCGCATGCCCAAGGTCGTCGAGATCGCAAAAACTCTTGGCGGTAAGGCTCCGCATCAAGGCGTGAATCCCGACGAAGTCGTCGCGATCGGCGCCGCGATTCAGGGCGGTGTCCTCAAGGGCGAAGTCCGCGATGTGCTTCTGCTCGATGTGACTCCGTTGACTCTCGGAATCATGACGGCCGGCGATGTGTCGACCGCGATGATTTCGCGCAACACCACGATCCCGTCCAAAAAGACCCAAACTTTTTCGACTTACAGCGACAACCAGCCCGGGGTCGAAATCGTCGTCCTCCAGGGCGAGCGCTCGATGGCCAAGGACAACAAGAACCTCGGCACCTTCAAGCTCGACGGCATCCCCCCCGCGCCGCGCGGAACTCCTCAGATCGAAGTCACTTTCGACATCGATGCGAATGGCATTCTGCACGTCTCCGCTAAAGACCTCGGCACCGGCAAAGAGCAGAAAATCACGATCCAAGGTTCCTCCGGTCTCTCCAAAGACGAAGTCGAGAAGATGACGAAAGAAGCCGAGCTCAACGCCGCCGAAGACAAGAAGCGTCGCGAGGCCGTCGAGACGAAGAACCAGCTCGACAGCACGATCTATCAGCTCGAGAAGACCCTCAAAGACTCCGGCGACAAACTTCCCGCCGACAAAAAATCCACGATTGAAGCAGCCATCGCGGACGCGAAGAAAGACCTCGAGAGCAACGATGGCGACCGGATGAAGGCCGCGATGGAAAAGCTCTCCAAAGTGGGAGCCGAGCTCTACGCCGACGTCGCCGCCGCGGCCCAAGCCGCCGGTGCCGCCGGTGCGACGGAGGCTCCCGGTGCCGACGCGCCGCCACCCGCGGGCGGTTCGGCCAAAAAAGCCGAGAAGAAAGCCGACGTGGTCGATGCCGACTTCGAGGTCGTCGACGAAGACAAGAACAAGAAATAATTTTCAACCCACGGTGCAGCGTTGCGCTCAATTGCGGACGATGCGTTGTGTTGAAACCCACAACCCAAAATCAACCTTCAGCCCAAAAACAAAACCAATATGGCCAAAGTAAAAATCAAACCCATCGGTGATCGCGTTCTCGTGAAACACCTCGAGGAAAAAGAGCAGGTGCGCGGCGGGATCATCATCCCGGACAGCGCCAAGGAAAAGCCACAGGAGGCCGAAGTGATCGCACTCGGCACCGGCAAGAAAGACGAAAACGGCAAGCTCTCCACCTTCGAAGTGAAGGTCGGCGACAGGGTCCTCATCAGCAAATACGGCGGCACCGAAGTCAAAATCGACGAAGTCAAATACACGCTCGTCCGTGAGGACGACATCCTCGGCGTGCTCGTCTGAGCCCGATTTCTATCCGCAAAATCAACTTTTAGAAAACTTACTTAAAAACACATGCCTGCTAAACAACTCCTCTTCGACGAGGCAGCTCGTCAGAAAATCCTCCGCGGCGTCGAGCTGCTCTCCCGCGCGGTCAAAGTGACCCTCGGGCCCAAGGGCCGCAACGTCGTCATCGACAAGAAATTTGGTTCTCCAACGGTCACCAAGGACGGCGTCACCGTCGCCAAGGAAGTCGAACTTCCAGATCCCTACGAGAACATGGGCGCACAGATGGTTAAGGAAGTTGCTTCCAAGACCTCCGATAGCGCCGGCGACGGCACCACCACCGCCACCGTGCTCGCCGAGGGCATCTACCGCGAGGGTCTGAAGAATGTCACCGCCGGTGCTAACCCGGTCTATTTGAAGCGCGGTATCGACAAGGCCGTTGAGGCTGCCGTCACCGAGCTCGCGCGCGTTTCCAAGAAGGTCTCCGACCGCGAGGAAATCCGCCAAGTCGCGACCGTCTCCGCCAACTGGGACGAGACGATCGGTGACATCATCGCCGACGCCATGGACAAGGTCGGCAAAGACGGCACCATCACCGTCGAAGAGGCCAAGTCCATCGAGACCACCCTCGACGTCGTCGAGGGTATGCAGTTCGACAAGGGCTACCTCTCGCCTTACTTTGTGACTAACGCCGAGAGCCAAGAAGTCGCTCTTGAGGACGCCTACGTGCTGATCCACGAGAAGAAGATCTCGAACCTCCAGGAGATGCTTCCGCTGCTCCAGACCGTCGCCAAGAGCGGTAAGCCCCTCCTGATCATCGCCGAAGAAGTCGAGGGTGAAGCCCTCGCCGCTCTCGTGGTGAACAAGATCCGCGGCACCCTCAATGTGTGCGCCGTCAAAGCCCCTGGCTTCGGCGACCGCCGCAAGGCCATGCTCGAAGACATCGCGGTCCTCACCGGCGGTAAGTGCATCACCGAAGACCTCGGCCTCAAGCTCGAGAATCTCACCCTCGCCGACCTCGGCAAGGCCAAGCGCATCGTCGTCGACAAGGAGAACACCACCATCGTCGAAGGCGCCGGCAAATCGTCCGACATCCAGGGCCGCGTCAAGCAACTCCGCCGTCAGATCGACGAGACCACCTCCGACTACGATCGTGAGAAGCTCCAAGAGCGTCTCGCCAAGTTGGCCGGCGGTATCGCCGTCATCAACGTCGGCGCCGCCACGGAAGCCGAGATGAAGGAAAAGAAGGCCCGCGTCGAAGACGCTCTCCATGCGACCCGCGCGGCCGTTGAAGAGGGTATCGTTGCCGGCGGTGGCGTTGCCCTCCTCCGCACCATCAAGGCCATCGAAGCCCTCAAGCTCGAAGGCGACGAGGCGGCCGGTGCCCAGATCGTGCGTCGCGCGATCGAGCACCCGATCCGTGCGCTCTGCTCCAACGCAGGCGTCGACGGCGGCGTCGTTGTGAAGGAAGTCCTCAGCTCCAAGGGCAACGTTGGCTACAACGTCGCCACCGATAAGTTCGAGGACCTCGTGAAGGCCGGCGTAGTTGACCCAACTAAGGTCACCCGCACCGCGCTCCAGAACGCAGCCTCGATCGCCGGTCTCCTCCTCACCACCGAGTGCATGATCACCGAGATCCCGGAGAAGAAGGAAGCGGCTGGCGGCGGCCATGGCCATGGCCACGGTCCCGGCGGCGGCATGGACTACTAATCAGTCCGTTCCACGCTGATCCTGCGATCACGCTTCGGAAATACTTCAAGGCGCCCCGCTCAAAGCGGGGCGCCTTTTTTGTGCTCTCCTCCGACGGATCGGTGCGATACGCCTACGGTGCCCGGTCGATCTTCCGATCCCCGAGCGTCTCCGATGAAAATTTTCGCCGTTAGCCGGGTTGTAGGGGTAATATGGTTGTGGCTCCTCGCCGCCTTAGTCGCGAACTGCGCGGAGCCGGCACCGCTTCAGCCCGAGGCGGCTCGCGAGAGAATCGTGCTTTTGCGCGGCCAAGTCGCCTATCACGACGAACTCTATTACAAGAAATCCGCACCCGAGATCACCGACGCCGCTTACGATGCCCTGAAGCGCGAGCTCACGGTTTTGGAGCAGCGATTTCCCGCTTTGGCCGTCGGGATATCACCCACGGATTCGCTCGGCGACGATCGCAACGGCACGTTTCAGCTCTATCGCCACCGCGAGCGGATGCAGAGTCTAGCCAAGTCCTATACCGAATCCGAGCTGCGCGGTTTTCACGCCCGGCTTGGGCGGCAACTGCAGCGGAACGACCTCGTTTACATCATCGAACCCAAATTCGACGGACTCGCCGTGAGCGTGACTTACGAGCGGGGAAAACTCGTTCGTGCCGTCACCCGCGGCAACGGTATCGAGGGTGACGATGTCACCGTGAACGTACTCACAATCGCGGACCTGCCGCGCGAACTGCGCGCGAAGTCTCCGGACGGCTCGGCCAACCCGGTGCCCGATGTGATCGAGCTGCGCGGAGAAATTTTTCTGCCTTGGGCCGAGTTTAAACGGATCAACGTTGAACGCGAAGCGGCCGGAGAAGCGCCGTTTGCCCATCCGCGCAACTTGGCCGCCGGGACGTTGAAGCTGTCCGACCCGCGCGAGGTCGCACCGCGTAAGCTTGCGATTGTTCTCTACGGCTGGGGTGCCTGGCTGCCGAGTGCGGGGCTGCCGGTTTCGCAGCGGGCGTTTCACGCCCAAGTGCGCGCGTGGGGCTTGCCCGGTTTGGCCGGGTGGTCCGTCGGAAAGAGCGCCGATGAAGTCTGGGCCGCCGTGCGGGAGTTTGACCGCTTGAGGCCGGGTTTGGCGTTTCCCGTCGATGGCGCGGTGGTAAAACTGGACGCCGTCGTGCTGCGCTCCGAAGTGGGTGCGACCGAGCACGCGCCGCGCTGGGCGACGGCTTACAAATTCGCTCCTGATCGCGCTGAGACACAACTGCTCGCGATCACCGTGCAAGTGGGGCGCAGCGGCGTGCTCACCCCCGTGGCCGAGTTGTCGCCGATCTCGCTCGGCGGGGCTGTGATCAGCCGCGCGACCTTGCACAACGCCGACGAAATCGCCCGCGGTGATTTTCGGGTCGGAGACTTTGTTTACGTCGAGAAAGCGGGTGAGATTATCCCGGCCATCGTCGGGGTGAATGTCGCGCATCGGGCGGCGGCAAGTCGGCCGTTTCAATTTCCAACTGCCTGTCCGTCCTGCCAAACCGACGTTGTCCGGGTAGCGGGCGAAAGTGCCGTGAGGTGTCCAAATTCGGAGTGTTCCGCGCAGCTGCGGCGGCGCGTGCAGCATTTCGCTTCTGAGGCCGGCGTTGAAATCGAGGGGCTGGGACCGGCGTTGGTCGATGCGCTTGTGACGAAGGCCCTGATCAGGGAATTGCCCGACTTGTATCGGTTGCGTCGGGCTGACCTCGTCGGTTTACCGGGGGTGGGTGCGACGTCGGCGGACCGGCTCATGGCGTCGATTGAGCGCAGCAAGCGGGCGGAGTTGTCGCGGTTTATCTACGGCTTGGGTTTGCCGCAGATCGGCTCGGTTTCGGCAAAAGCATTGGCGCGCCGGTTTCGCTCATTGGGCGGATTGGCCTCGGCCGATACGTCGGAGTTCGCTGAGGTGCTGGGCCCATCGGCGGCGGCGGCGTTGGCGGCGTATTTCCAGTCTTCGCGGTTTCGCGCGACGATCGCGGAGCTTTTGGCTCTAGGCGTAGCGCCGGTCGCATCTTTCGCCACCTCGACTTTGCTGGCCGGCAAGACGTTCGTGCTCACGGGGACGTTGCCCAGTTTCACGAGGGCGCAGGCCGAGGCAAAAATTGTGGCGGCGGGAGGCAAAGTCGCCGGTAGTGTCAGCCGGAATACCAGCTATGTGCTGGCGGGGGAGGGGAGCGGCGGGAAGCTGGATGCGGCGCGCGCGTTGGGGGTGGCCGTGATCGACGAGGCGGCGTGGTTGAAATTGATCGGCGAAAACTAGATTGGCGCTCGGCGCAGGAAACGGTTTGGTGCGGGCATCATGGAGATCATTTTTCTCGGCACCGGCACCTCTCAAGGCGTGCCCATGATCGCCTGCGACTGCGCGGTGTGCGCGTCGCCTGACCCGCGAAACAAGCGCACGCGCGCCTCAGTCCACGTCGTGATGGACGGCCTGCACATCCAAGTGGACGCAGCGCAGGAGTTTCGCCTCCAGTGTCTGCGCGAAAACATCCGGCAGCTTGATCTTTTCATCCTCACCCATGGACACACCGACCACATCACGGGGATGGATGACCTGCGCCGGTTCTGTGATCTGCTCGGCGGTTTAGGGCTCACCGTTTATTCTACCGACGAGGGAATCAGCCGGGTGATAGCGATGTATCCCTACGCGATCATGGAGCGGCCGGTAGTGAAGGGTTACCCGGCGTTTAAGCTCCACGAGTTGCCGTCGTTGCTCGAACTCCCGCAAGGCACGATCCAATCCACTCTGCTCCCGCACGGCGGGGTAAACACCCTCGGGCTGATTTTTACCGAGCGCAGCAGCGGGAAAAAATTGGTCTATTACACCGATTGCAAACGCGTGCCGCGCGAGGCCGTCGAGTTGGCCCGCGGTGCCGACCTGGTCGTGCTCGACGGGCTGCGCCCGCTCCCGCATCCGTCGCATATGAGCATTCCGGAAGCCCTAGCGGTCGCCCGAGAAATAGCCGCTCCCCGGACGTTGCTCACCCACCTGACTCACCTGAGTGACCATGCGACGTTGGCGGCCGAGCTGCCCGCCGGCATTGAGCCGGCGCACGACGGGCTTCGGATCGTGCTTTGAGAGCGATGACAAGCGCGGCGCTCTCCGTCGCCGGCGCCTAGACTGCCCGAGCCAAAAAAATCCGGAAATTCGCGCTTGATTTAATTCATACTAATTTAATGTAGTTTAAAATAGTCTTTAAATGAAACTCTCCAAGAAAGGCGAATACGCCCTCCGCTCGCTGATCAACCTCGGCATCGCCGCCGAGGTGAAGCGCGACTTGGTGCAGGTGTCGGAGCTCGCTGAGAGCGAGCAACTTCCCGTCAAGTTTCTGGAGCAGATCATGCAGGCGCTTAAGGACGCCGGTCTCGTTTCCAGTATGCGCGGCAAGTTCGGCGGTTACCGCCTCGCAAAGCCTGCCCGCGAGATCACCATTGGCCAAGTCGTCCGCCTCATCGATGGCCCGCTCGCCCCCATCGGTTGCGTGAGCCAGTCGGCCTATGAGAAATGCACTTGCCCCGATGAGGCCCACTGCGGCTTGCGGATGTTGATGCTCGATGTGCGCAACGCCATCGCCGGCATCCTCGACCGCTACACGCTCGCCGATGTCGTCGAGATCACGCTCCGCAAGCTCCGCCGCGACGATGTCCCGCTCCCGTTCTCTGCCGAGGCCGAAGCCGCCGCGTCGTCTGCGCGTTTGCCCGCCCGCCAAGCCCGAAAACTCGCCCGCCGCGCCGGCAATGTGTGCGTCGATGAAACCGAGGGTGTGCTCCACCAGTTGCTCGGCGAATACAGCATATGACCGCGTTTTGGGTGAAGTCTTTGCCGCTTTTTCTCTGCCTGTCGCTGGCGAGTGTGGAGGTGCGCGCTGAACGGGTCACGCTTCGCGTCGGCTACTTCCCCACTATCACTCACGCGCAGGGTGTGATCGGCGCGCATACGACGCGTGAAAAAAAAGGCTGGTTTGAGCAACGGCTCGGCCCCGACGTCGTGATCCAATGGTTTCCGTTCAACGCGGGACCCAGTGCGATGGAAGCGATCTTCGCCGGCTCGATCGACCTGACCTATGTCGGCCCCAACCCGGCGCTCAACGCCTACATCCGCTCGCGTGGCGACGAGATCCGGGTGCTCGCCGGCGCCGCCGAGGGCGGGGCTGCGTTGGTGGTGCGAAGCAATGGTCCTTTGAAACAGCCCGCAGACTTTAAGGGGCGGCGGGTTGCCACGCCCCAACTCGGGAACACTCAGGACGTCGCCGCCCGGGCGTGGCTAAAGAAGCAGGGCTTTAGAGTAACTCTCACCGGCGGTGATGTCGCGGTCATGCCGGCAGCGAACTCTGAGCTGTTCCAGTTGTTCAAAGCGGGAAATGTCGAAGCAGCGTGGACCGTGGAACCTTGGGTTTCCCGGCTCGAAATTGATGCCGGCGGTAAAGTTTTCATCGAGCAGAGCGATACCGTCACCACCGTCCTGGTCTCAGCGGTCAAGTTCCTTAGGGCCCGCCCGGAACTGGCCTCGCGATTTTTGGCCGCCCACATTGAACTGACGGCATGGCTGGGCACGCACTCGACTGGAGCGAGATCTCTCGTCCAAGCGGGGCTCACCGCCGAGACTCGGCGCGAGATTCCGGCCGCTCTGATGGAGCGGGCGTGGGGTCGGATCCGCTTCACGGACCGGGTCGCCCAAGATCAATTTGCGGCACTGGTCGGGGATGCGCAGTCGGTGGGATTTCTCCGTCAAGCGATCCCGCTGGACCGGATGTTTGGAGGTAAACCATGAGCCTCTCGGATGAGGTTTCCGTCGAGGGACCGGCGGCCAAACTGTCGATCAGGGGCGTGAGCAAACGCTTCGTTTCCGGCAAGCGCTCGGTGCATGCGCTCGATGATGTTTCGCTCGATGTGGGCGAAGGAGAGTTCGTGTGCCTGGTCGGTCCCAGTGGCTGCGGGAAATCCACGTTGCTCAATCTCGTGGCCGGATTGGATCTGGCGGATTCGGGCCAAATCTCCGCCGACGGCATCCCGATCAATGCTCCGGGGCGTGATCGGATGGTGATGTTTCAGGAGGCCGCGCTGTTTCCGTGGCTCGATGTTTTGGGCAATGTGATGTTTGGACTCCGCCGTAAACCCGGCCTCACCGACGCCGAGCGGTGTAAGGTCGCCGAATTCTACCTGCGGCTCGTGGGCTTGGAAAAATTTCACCGCGCGTTTGTGCATGAACTTTCCGGCGGGATGAAACAGCGGGTAGCTTTGGCCCGCGCGCTCGCCCCGAACCCGCGCGTGCTGCTCATGGACGAACCCTTCGGCGCGCTCGACGCCCTGACGCGAGAACAACTTTACGGCGATATTCAGCGGATCTGGCAGCAGCGAAAAAAGACCATTGTTTTTGTGACCCACAATGTGCGCGAAGCCGCGTGTTTGGGTGACCGTGTGGTGCTGTTCTCGCCCCATCCGGGCCGAATTCGAGAGCAGTTCAAAATCGATCTGCCGCGGCCCCGCGATATCAACAGTGTCGAGCTCGCCCGTCACACGACGGCGATTACCGCGGCGTTGAAGAATCATGTGCGGCCGGAAGCGGAGGTCGCCGAATGAAACGCGTTGGCCTCGCCGCTTTTTTCTTCGCCGCGTTGTTTGTCGGCTGGGAACTGCTTTACCGATCCGGGTTTTGGTCGGCCGTGCTGCTGCCTTCGCCGCTGGTCGTGGGCCGGTATTTGTGGGAGGCGACGGTCGATGGCAGTCTCCTGAGTGCGACTCTGGTTACGGTCAAACGCCTGTTTCTCGGCTATGTGTTTGGCCTGCTGTTGGGCTTGCCGCTCGGTCTGCTGACGGCCCGGTTTCGGGTGCTCGCGGATACGCTCGGACTTATGGCGTTGGGGCTCCAGGCGTTGCCCAGCGTCTGCTGGGTGCCGTTGGCGCTGTTGTGGTTTGGTCAGACGGAGGCCGCCATGTTCTTTGTCGTCGTGATGGGCACGCTGTGGTCGGTCATCATTGCGACCGATAACGGTGTGCGAAACGTGCCGCCGATCTACGCCCGCGCCGCGCGCACGATGGGTTCCAGCGGGCTGCACACGTGGCTTTGCGTGATCTTTCCCGCGGCGTTGCCGTTCATCGTGGGCGGGATGAAGCAAGGGTGGGCTTTTGCTTGGCGCTCGCTGATGGCGGCGGAGATTTATGTCACGATCTTGAGCGGCTTTGGTCTGGGTCACCTGCTGCACTACGGGCGCGAATTGAACGCCATGGAACAGGTAATTGGAATCATGCTCGTGCTCTTGCTCATCGGCCTGCTCGCCGACAAAATATTTTTCTCACCTTGGGAGCGCTTCCTGCATCGCCGTTGGGGAACCGCTAAATAATTTTTACCCGATAACGAACCCTTCACTCCCTTCATTCATTATGGCTAAAATATACAACGACATCACCGAAACGATCGGCAACACCCCGCTCGTGCGGCTCAACCGCACGGCCGCCGCCCACGGGGCGCAGGCTGAAATTCTCCTGAAACTCGAGTTCTTCAACCCGCTCTCGAGCGTGAAGGACCGCATCGGCTTCGCCATGATCGACGATGCGATCAAGAGCGGAAAAATCACCAAGGACACCGTTCTAATCGAGCCTACTTCGGGCAACACCGGGGTCTCGCTCGCTTTCGTCGCCGCCGCGAAGGGCATCAAGTTGATCCTCACGATGCCCGAGACCATGTCGGTCGAGCGGCGTAAATTGCTCAAGATTCTCGGTGCCCGGCTTGTGCTTACCGAAGGTGCCAAAGGCATGAAGGGCGCGATTGCCAAGGCCGAGGAGCTCGCCGCCAAAATTCCCGGCGCGCTGATTCTCCAGCAGTTCAATAACCCCGCAAACCCGGCGATTCACCGCCGTTCGACGGCCGAGGAAATCTGGCGCGATACCGACGGGAAGATCGACTTCCTCGTCGCCGGCGTCGGCACGGGCGGCACAATCACCGGCGTCGCCGAGGTGCTCAAAGCGAAGAACCCCGCCGTCAAGATCGTGGCCGTCGAGCCCGATGCATCGCCGGTGCTTTCGGGCGGTACTCCCGGTCCGCATAAGCTTCAAGGCATCGGAGCGGGCTTCGTGCCCGGCGTGCTCAATACCAAGATTTACGATGAAGTGGTGCGCGTGAAGGAGGCCGACTCAGGCCCGATATCAAAGCAGGTCAGCCAGCTTGATGGCATCCCGGTCGGTATTTCGTCCGGTGCGGCGATCTGGACCGCGATCCAGCTCGCGAAACGGCCCGAGAACAAAGGGAAGATGATCGTCGCCATCGTTGCGTCGGCGGCTGAGCGCTACCTTTCGTCTTGGCTATTCGCCGACATCAACGTCGAGAGCGATTCCGTCGAAGATCTCTTCGTCGCCGCCAAATGATTCAACCGAAAGCGAGGCGGGCTGTCAGCCCGCCTTGGCTTTAGGCTTATGCTGCCGTTCGGCGCGAAAGGTAGTTTTCCGTCGAGCCTAGCCGACTATTCAAACCGTCATGCCCGCCGCCCACGTTTCCTGATTCTTCGCCGCACGAATCTCGCAGGGTACCCCCACCGCTTTCGACTTGGCCAAAAGGATTCGGGCGACTCGCGGCCAACCGCGGAACAACCTCCAAGCCTCCGCAACGTGGGGCCTCGGCCAAAGTCCATCCTTGCCCGGGCGGTGCGCTGCGGCGACTACGAGGCCGCTGCGTTGACCAATCTCGCTCCGGCGCAGGTCGCGCCTTCTCCGGCCAACTCAAAGCTCCGCACCCTGCCGACCGACGCGGTGGCGTCCCGCCGCTAACGTTGACGTGATCGGCGCATTCTCGGCGAAGACTATTGCCGATCTGGGTATCGGCTATCGGATCAAAGACCGCTTCACGGTTTCGATTGGCGCGAGCAACCGGTTCGACATGGTGCGCGTAAACATGGCGGTGACGACCGAGCGGGTGAAGTGGAAGGCGGTGGTCGATTTGCTAAACCCCCCGCGCACGGAATCGCAGGCGAATTTTGTCTTCTTCGACGCAGGCCGACCGCAGGCGGCGAAGGCGTCGGCGACCGAGGGCGTCTTGGTCGGCCGGACGTTTGCGCCTTATGTGACGTGGTTGCGGATCACGATTGGTTTTCCCGGGGAAAACGCCCGGGCCTAAGCGGCGGTGAAGCAGTTTTTTAAGTCAGACTCGAAGTAGGGCGCGAACCTTGAGGCCGGAGACGGATGGGCGCTTTGCCCTGCGCGTCTGATTTCGACCAGCGAAAAAAACACACGCCAAAGGCGGCAAGCGCGACCGCTAAGCCGACGAGTTTCATGCTCACGCCGGCGGCAAGTTGGTCTTCGCCCGCGGTGAAATCGGGGAACAGGCGCGGCGCATATTCGTACGTGGGGTAGAGGACTTCGGGAGAAAACGTGATGTAGGCGAAGACCGGCGTCATCGCGATGAGCACGCTGAAGAGATAGATCATTCGGCTGCCGTAAGGGATCGGCGGAAAGGTACGAGATGGGCTTAGAAGCGGCCACCAATAGAGAAGACCGGCGCCAAAGAACATGACATGCTCGATGATGTGCACGGTTTTGTTCTGCAGGGCCCAATCATAGGCCCAAGGAACGTGCCAGAGGCTGATGATAAGTGTATAGAGCAGTCCCGCGATCACCGGCTGGGTGATGAGCCTGATCGGCAGGCGTAGTGCGGGGCGGGCTAGCACGGGTTCGACCATCCACTCGGGCAGACCGCGCAAAAACAGGATCGCCGCTGGGTAAATCAGCAGCTGGTGCTGGAGCATGTGGACGACGAAGAGAAAACGTTCGCCGATTTGGTCGAGCGGAGAACCGACCGCCAGGTAGAAGATCACCAACGAGGAGTAAAATTGGGTCGCGTGGGTGCGGGGGAAGGATGCGCCCGGGGCCAAGCGTGGGCGCAGTGGACCGGCAAGCACGGCGTAGAGCCAGCCAAGGAACACCAGACCTCCGACGAGGTAAGGTTCGTTGTGCCAATGGCGCCAGTCGATCATGGTAAAAAAAAGGCGGCCAAGAGGCCGCCGAGAGTATGGATCAGGATCCTAAACGGAGCGGGACGTCAGGTCGGCAGCGGCAGGCTGTCTTTGACTGAGAAGATCGCGAGCAGCGCCCACACCGTGCCGGCGGAAAGAACAAGGCCGATGAAAAACAGGATGGTGCAAAACGGCTTATCCCACCGCAGATGCATAAAATAGAAAATCACATACAAGAACTTCACGACCGAGAGTATGACCAAACCGGTCACGATGATCCATTTTGCGAAGGGCAAATAAATGCCGACGATTTCGACGCCGGTGATGACGGCCAAAAGCATGGCCACGTTCACGTAGATCTGGAATTTGCTTTCTTCTTCGTGGCCATGGGCATGGTCCGGAGAGGTGGATACGGGGGCGCTCATAGGTAAAAATCAGAGGTATTCGATCAGGTAGACCGCGGTAAAGATCACGATCCAAACAATATCAACGAAGTGCCAGTAAAGGCCCATGGATTCGACGTCGATGGCGTTGGCTTCGCCGAAGTTGCTCAACGCCTTGGGTTGAGCAAAGCCAATGCATACGGCGATGCAGCCGATAAAACCGGCGATCATCCAGAGGTGGCTGGCGAAATACGCCCCGGCGGTGCCGCCGGTCTGCAGCGTGTGGACGACGCCCAGCACGGCGAACATCGAAAGCAACACGGCCCCGACGATTGCGGTGATGTGGAGGCAATTCTTGAACAACCAGCTGAAGGTTCGGCCGGCCTCATGCGGCTGGAAGGAGCGAACATACATCAAAATCAGCCAAAATACGCCGACTGCAACGTGGATGCCGTGGGTCCCGGTGAGGGTGTAGAAGGTCGTGCCGAACATGCTGTTCGTCAGAGTCACATTCTTGAGCTTCACGAATTCCTCGAACTCGTAGACTTGGCAGCCGAGGAAAATCGCCCCGAAGAAAATCGTGGTCAGCAGCGACCAGCGCATGCTCTTGACGTTACCCTTTTGGATCGCCGTGACCGCGAGGGCCATCATCAGCGACGACATCAACAGAATGAAAGTCGAGAACGAGGTCAGCTCGAGACTGAAGATCTGCTTGGGTGAAGGCGAGCCGGGCGCCGGATGCAGGCGGTAGATCAGGTGCGTCGAAATGAGCGCGCCGAAAAACATACAATCCGATGCGAGAAACGTCCACATCATCAGCTTCTTGTTAGGAATGCCGGTTGATGTGCTCGGATCGTGGTGGTGGTCGATGGTGCCAGCGGCGGCGTGACTGCTCATAAGTGGGAGGGCGATAAGGGGGAAGGGAGAAGAGCGGGTGCGAACTTAGTGTTTGGCCGGTTTCTTGCCGTTGGACTCATCTCCTTCATTTTCCGGGTGAAGATGATAGCCGCCGTTGCCTTCGAGAGCCCAGAAATAGATGCCGGCGAGCATGACTACGCCTCCGATCATGGTGACACCGATCTTCTTGCCCCAGAATCCAGGCGTCGGGTCGTTGTCGATGACTGAGATGCCGATACCGGCGATCAACATCCCGAGGCTAGCGACAAACGGATAGATGGATTGATGCGGCATGTGGATACCGCCGTGAGCAGCTTCCTCTTTGGCGTGTGCGGCATCTTCTTTGGCGATTTGTTCCTTGTTCTGCTTCATGTACCAGAAGGCATCGCGCGCATGGACCGTTGGGATCACGCGGTAGTTATACTCGGGCGGGGGATTGGGTAGGCTCCACTCAAGGGTGCGTGCGTCCCAAACATCTTTGCCGACTTTCTCGCCTTTAAAGTAGGTGTAAACCATCACGGCAAAGTAGATAAAGATACCTGCACCGAGGATCAGCGCACCGACGGTGGCGATGTAGTTGGCAGGGTTCCAGCCGAGGTTGCCATCGTAGGTGAACGTGCGGCGAGGCATACCATTCAGGCCAAGGAAATGCATCGGGAAGAACGTGATATTGAATCCGGCGAAAATGACCCAAAACGAGAGTTTACCCCAAAATTCGCCGATCTTGCGGCCGAACATCAGAGGGAACCAAAAGTGGATGCCGGCGAGTAGCGCGAACATCGATCCGCCGATCAGCACGTAATGGAAATGAGCGATGACAAAGTAACTGTCTTGCTGTTGGGCGTCGGCGGGGGCGGCCGAGTGCATTACGCCGGAGAAACCGCCAACCATGAACATCCAGACGAAACCGAGAGCGAACATCATCGGTGTACGCATAGAGATATGCCCACCCCAGAGAGTGCCGATCCAGTTGAATATTTTAACTCCGGTCGGAACGGCGATGGCCATGGTAGCGAGGGAGAATGCCGCGGTGGCGACGGTGCCCATGCCGGTCGTGAACATATGGTGGCTCCAGACCGAGAAACCGAGGAAACCGATGGAAGCGCCAGAAAACACGACGATCGGGTATCCGAAGAGCGGTTTGCGGGAGAAAGTCGGAAGGATTTCGGAGATGATGCCCATCGCCGGGAGAATCAAAATGTAGACCTCCGGATGGCCGAAAACCCAGAATAGATGTTGCCAGAGGATCGGCATGCCGCCGCCTGAGACTTCAAAGAAACTCGTGCCGAAGAGGCGGTCCATCATGATCTCGACCAACGCGACGGTGATGAATGGGAACGAGAGCACGATGAGGAAAGCCGTGATCAGCGTCATCCAAGTGAAGACCGGGAGGCGCATCATGGTCATGCCGGGAGCCCTCATGTTGATGATCGTGACAATGAAATTCAACGAAGCGGCGATCGAGGCGACACCGAGTAACTGGAGCCCCATAATCCACATGTCGACTGAGTGGTCTGGCGTGTAGGTCTTCGAAGTTAACGGAGCATAGCCTGTCCAGCCTGCGTCCGGAGCACCCGCCGACATAAACCAACCGAGGTTCAGGATGATGGCTCCGGCTACAAAAGTCCAAAGCGAGAAGGCGTTGAGGCGTGGGAAAGCCACGTCGCGGGCGCCAATCTGGAGCGGCATGATAAAGTTAAAAAACGCGGCGGAGAGCGGCATGACTGCAAGGAAGATCATCGTCGTCCCATGCATCGTGAACATCGTGTTGTATTGCTGCGCGGTCAGCACGGTGCCGTTGGGCGTCATCAACTGCAGGCGAATGAGAAGAGCCTCAAAGCCACCGACCAAGAAAAAGAACAGCGCGAAGATCCCGTAAAGAAATCCGATTTTCTTGTGGTCGACGGTGGTAAGCCAGCTGATTAGGCCAGTTTGGGCGGTGGGCCGCCAGAAGACGGATGACTTGGTCTCTGTCGCGACGTCTTTGACTTGGAGATCTGATTTGAGGATGGCGTCCATGGAAGAAGATTACTTGAGGCTCTGAAGATAGGCGACGAGGGCGACTTCGTCCTCGTTGGTGAGTTTGATATTATTGTCGATGTAACCCTTGGCCATTTTGTTGCCGGGCTTGACCGATTCGGGGTTGTGAATCCAGCGGTGGAGTTGCTCGGTGTTGTTCTCCAGCAGCGCGCCGGCGAGAGTTGAGCGGGACCCAAAATGGGTGAGGGTGGGACCGCTGATTCCGGCGAAGCCATGGCCCCGCACTTCGTGGCAACTTAAGCAGGCTTTTTCCTTAAACAGAGCCTTGCCCTGAGCGATCAGCGCCGGGTTCTCGCCCTTTTCGGGAAATTGATGGGCCTTCCATGCATCTAGGGGAGACGTATCGTATTTTGCGGTGATGCCGGTCTCGTTTTGCTTGAATGTGCGGAGCGAGGCAAACTGGACCTTGGGTGCGTCTTTGGTCGCAATCCGGGGCGGAGCAACGTCCCGGGCCGGGGAAGTCTGCTGAGTCAACCAGTCGTTGAAATCTTTCGGCCCGAGGGCGATTACACGGAAACGCATGACCGCATGGGAGTCGCCGCAGAACTCTGCGCATTGGCCCCAGTAATAGCCGGGTTGGTCTGCTTGGAGCCACAAATGGTTGGCGCGATTAGGGATCATATCCACTTTGCCGGCAAGTTTTGGCACCCAAAAACTATGGATAACGTCGACGGTGCGCAGGTTGATACGAATTGGACGCCCCGCCGGGATCACGAGTTCATTGGCGGTGGAAAGGGCGCCGGCTCCGGCGATCTGCTCACTCGGATAGTCAAATTTGAACCACCATTGATATCCGGTGGCGGTAACTTCGTAAGTGTCGGCCTTGCGGTCTTCGGGCACGTCGTAGGTATACCAAATCGCCTTAAGCGTCGGGATTGCGATGATCACGAGTGCCAGCACTGAGGCGCCAATGAGGCCGATCTCAATCAGCGGATTGCCATGGCCTTGCTCGGGCGGAATGGCTTTTTCCTCCTCGGGCGTGCGCGCTTTAAATTTGATTGATGCGTAGGCCAGCACCGCGCCGACCAAAATGAAAATTACGAGCGTAACCCAGCACGTGACATAAAAAACATCCAACTGGGACTTCGCGACCGGCCCTTCGACCTTGATGGTCGATTGGTGGCCGTCCATCCGCCAAAAATTATAGTCACAAGCGGACAGCAATGAAACCGCTCCGACAGCAAGAACCGCCCGGCCCCAGTGGGCGGCGGATGAGAGGATTGTGGCAAGGCGCATAGAAAGAGTGAACGATTTTCGAAAAGTCCCGAGTTGGCGACAAACTCTTTCTAGAGTTCGTCAACCCACCGTCGATTCAAGTCATAATTCTGCAAGACATCGAACGTGGGTGGGGTAGCAGGGACTGCAATGCGGTGCGTGATGGTTTCGTTACGTATTAATCGGTCTTCGTTGTTCATAAGTTAGACACGTTCGCGATCGCCGCGAAATCATGATGCCAACTCACGGTCCTGAGTGGCTCCGCTACTATTGATGATTCGCGTTTGCCAGCGCCGAAACAGGCGTCGAGGGTCGCGGGGTATGAAAAACTATCTTATTCTAGCAACATCTGTCTCTGCATTGCTTGTCTCCGGCTGCGGCCAAAAAGAGTCCGCCTCCGCTCCGGCCTCGGCTCCTGCCGTCGCATCGGCAGCCCCGGCTCCCGCCACCGCCGCTCCGAGGGTCATTGAAATCACCGCCGGTGATAACATGAAATTCAACATCACGGCAATCGAGGCGAAGCCCGGTGAGACGTTGAAAATCATCCTCACGAACATCGGTCAGATGCCGAAAGAGGCGATGGGCCACAATATCGTCATCCTCAAAAAAGGCACCGACACGGCCGCCTATGCTGCCGCGGCCACAACGGCAAAAGCCTCGGAGTATCTGCCTCCGGCTCTCCAAGACCAAGTTTTGGCGCACTCTGAAATGATCGGGCCGCGTAAATCCTCAGAGTTCATCTTTAAGGTCCCGGCCGAAACCGGTGACTATCCTTATATCTGCTCGTTCCCAGCCCACTACATGGTCGGCATGAAGGGCGTGATCACGGTCAAATAATGTCGGCTTAAAAAATTAAAGGCCGCGCTTCAATGCGCGGCCTTTTTTGTTTTGGTGGTCAGAGACCGAGGGCGATGGGTGCCTCTAGTTTGCGGAGGGCCACCATTGGTAGAGAAAAAAGTAGACGAGCACGCCGGTGACGGAAACGTAGAGCCAAATTGGAAACACGATCCGCGCCCACTTTTTGTGGCGTTCGAACTCGCCCTTGAACGCCAGTGCGAAGGTGCGTGGGACAAGGTAGGCGATGGCGATCGCCAGAATGACATGGGTGATGAGCATCACATAATACACCGTACGGATCGTGCCCTCCCCGCCGAATTGCGTATGAACCGCTTCGCCCGCGCCTGCCGCCATACCCTTGAGAACTTTGTGGCCCACGTAGCCGACAAGGAAAACGGCCGAGACCACCCCGGCGCTGATCATTGCGAAGCGATGAGCTGTCTTGAGGCCGGTCTTAATCAGGACGAAGCCAACTGAGATGAGTAGCGTGGCGAGAGCGTTGAGCGAGGCGTTGATCGCTGGGATGTCGTTGATCGTCATAGTGTGGCGGACTTAGAAGTTAACGATGCGGTCCGCCACGAGCGCTCCGAGGACGAGCGGCAAGTAAGCGATCGAGCAGTGGAAAAGCCGGCGCGCCGCCACATCACGACCCTCGGCGCGAAGAAACAACACCGAGCAGGCGACAAACCCGGCGCCACCCGCCAAGGCGACCGCGCCGGACCACGCGGTGGCGAAGCCGAGTGCCCAAGGGAGTAAGCTCACGACGAGCAGGCCCAGGGTGTTGGCGAGGGACCATGCGGCTACGAAACCGCCTTTTTCATTGCGCACGGGAAGCATGGGGAAATGGACCGCCGAGTAGTCCCGTCGGTGGGTCCAAGCGATCGCCATGAAATGGGGGATTTGCCAAAAGAAAAGGATGCCGAAGAAAATCCAGCCGAGTTCGGAGACATGGCCCTCGGCGGCGGTCCAGCCGATGAGCGGTGGCAACGCGCCCGCAATCGCGCCGATTTCGGTGCTCCAACGCGACCAACGTTTCGCCGGCGTGTACCATCCTAGGTAAGCGATCATCGTGAGTAACGCGACGCCGGCACAGAGGTAGTTCACGCGGGAGAACAAAATGAAAAGCGCCCCGACGCACATCAGCCCGCCCAAAACAAACGCCGAGCCCGTGGCGACTTTCCCGGTTGGAATCGGCCGGTCGGCGGTGCGTTTCATCTGCGAGTCGGTGTCGGATTCGAGCCATTGATTGAGCACCGCCACGCCACCGGCCGCGAGCGAAGTGCCGAGCGCCACGAAGATGAGCTTTGCGGTGCTGAATTCCGGGCGGGCCGCAGCGTAGGCCGCGAGCGCGGTCAGCATCGACAACAAGCTCAACCGGGGTTTGGTGAGTTCGAAATAGTCGGAGAATTTGGCGGAGGGTGCCACGAGGGCGGGATTGGCGGTCATGGGCGGGAGGCGTTGGTCTCGGAAGATTCGATAGCGTTGCGATGGGCGAGGCAAGCGAGGGCGAAGGCGGTCGCGAGGGTGGCCGCGCCGACGATGACGTGGGCCGTCGTGATGTCGGCCCGGCGTTGGCTCCAAATGATTGAGGCCCCGAGCAAAACCTGAACCACAAGCAGGGCGAGCAGGCCGTGCGCCAGATTCCGCAGGAGAGTCGACGCCGCCGAATCGCGGCGCACGCGCAACCATAAGATCAAAATCGCGACGGTGAGAACGACGGCGATCACGCGGTGGGCGAACTGAAGGGCGACGCGATAGTCCCAGTGCGGCGGCAAAATCGCGTGGTCGGCGGAAGAAAAGGGAAATGTCGGTATGGCCATGCCGGCGTGGTTGTGACGCATGAACACCGCAACCGTGAGTTGGACGAGCAGCAGCGCGACGCAGGCCACGGCGGCCGAGCGGACCCGGGGGCCCACCGGAGCGACGCCCTCGATCCACCGGCGGGAACACCCCAGGGCGATGGCGACCAAGATGCAGACGTAAATCTGGGCGAGAACGCCGTGGGGCACGCGCAGCATTTGCCCCAATGACATATCGAAACCGGGCACCTGGGTCGCATCGAGCAGCACGCGTTTGCCACCGATCAGACCTTGGATGATGACGATGCCGAGCGCCCACCACCCGAGCTGCCGCAGCCAACGGCGGGCAACGGTGCGGTGGAGCCAGACGGCAAGTCCGATCGCAAAGACTCCCATCACGGTGCCGGTCAGGCGGTGCGAATGTTCGGCGAACATCGCCATATCAGTGAGCCAGCCCTCGGGGTTGACCGAGCCGTTGGAAAGCGGCCAATCGAGGAACGCCATCCCGGCGCCGATCGTGGTGGTAAACGCTCCGAGCGTCACCAGCACGAACACCCACACGGCGGCGGCCGTGGCGAATATCGAGAGCCCGCCTTGGTAAGCGGAGTTGCGAAGCGTGGTCGTCGAAGCAGGCATAAGAGGGAGAACGGCGAACAGAAGTCACACTTCAACTACCGGCAAACCCTTTGACAAAGTTATCCTCCGGCGAATCCGTTGCGTGATGAAATCTAATGCACGGGTATGGCGGCCGACCCTGGGAGCAGTCCTGGTGTTGGCTTTGGGTGCTTGTGGCCGGCCCGCCGCGCCGAAGTCCGGCACCCAGACGGCGGCGACTTCGGTCGAAACCGCGGCGGTAGCGTCAAAACCCGCGGCCTCGGCCAAAAAAGAGGTGGCCGAGCGCTATCCATTGACCGGTGAAATCACGGGGATCGATGCGGCCCGCAAGGTGCTCATCGTTTACCACGACGAAATCAAAAACTACATGCCGGCGATGACGATGGAGTTCATCGTGAGCCCGGGCGATCTGGCGGTGGCCAAAGTGGGTCAACGCATCCGGGCCGATCTGATTCCGAGTGAGACCGGCGATTTCCGCCTGGAGAAAATTTGGCCGGACGAAAAGTTGGCGACGGCGGCCGTCGCTGACGCCGCGCGGGGGCTGCGCGAGGACACCAAGACGCGCGGTAAGAATGCTTACCGCGAGGTGGGGGAAACCGTGCCGAGCTTTACCCTCTTCGACCAGGAGGGACGGGTGATTCCCGGCGGGCACTTTCGCGGAAAGAAAGTGATGATGAACTTTATCTTTTCCCGCTGTCCCGTGGCGACAATGTGCCCGGCGGCGACGGCAAAAATGATGGCGACGCAGAAACTCGCCAAGGACGCGGCGGTGCCGAACATCGAGTTTGTATCGATCACGCTCGATCCCGTTTTCGACACGCCGGGAGTGCTCAAGGAATACGCTTCGGTGCGGGGCATCGACACCACGAATTTCTCGTTCCTCACCGGGCCGGACAGCGCGATCCGTGATCTGCTCACCCAGTTCGGCGTCATCGCCGAACTCGAAGGCGATTTTCTCAAGCACACGCTCACGACGCTCCTGATCGACGAACGGGGCAAGATCATGCACCGGACCGACGGCAGCGTGTGGGAGCCAAAGGATTTTGTCGCAAAAATGAAACAACCATGACCACAACCACACTCGGCACGCCGACTCCGGCGCTCGGTTCCGCCCAATGGCGACAGTTCGTTTGGATCACCCTCGGGGCGGTTTCGCTCTACGTTTTCTTTCGTTTTCTGCCCACGGGCTCGGACCTGAATCACATGGATTTCCGGGTGACGGGAAAGAATGCGATCGAAATGTGCGACCCGTCGAACCCTCAGTTCATCTCGGTGATCGCGGCGACTTCGCCCGTGGCGTTGACGTTGAAAACGGCCGCGGCTCCCACGGCGGGTCGCGAAGTGCAAGTGACGCTGCGCATGACCACGGCGAACAATAAGCCGATCGCACCGGAGGACTTGGTCGTGATGCACACCCGCAAGTTGCACCTGTTGATCGCCGATTCCTCGCTCACCGACTACCAGCATCTGCACCCCGAGCCGACCCGCGTCCCCGGCGAGTGGAGCTTTACCTTCACTCCCACGCTCGGCGGCATCTACCGGATCTTCGCGGATTTCACCCCTGCGGCGACGAATCGCAGTCTTTACGCCAACGTTGATCTGGTCGTGGCGGGCGAGCAGCTCTCGACTCCGGAATTGGCGGCGGCAATGACGCCCAGCTGGATTGGTCAACGGGACGCCTACCGCCTCGAGCTAGCCCCGGCGACCCGGCAGATCCGCGCAGGGCAGGCGACGGATTTGAAGTTTTCGGTGACGAACACGGGCGGGGGCGCGGTCGGTCTTGAGCCGGTGATGGATGCGTATGCGCACTTGGTCGCTTTCGACACGGCGCGGAGCGGATTTGCGCACTTGCATCCGATGGATGCTGATCCGGGCGTGGCGCCGGATTCCATCAAGCCCACGCTCTCGTTCAAGATCACGATCCCGGCGGCGGGACGCTACGTTATTTGGGCCCAACTCAAGATCAACGGGCGCGAGAAATTCGTGCCGTTTTGGTTCGACGTGGTGGCGTGATCGCCGGTGCGCCCCCGAAAAAAAGCGAGTCCACGCGAGGAGTAGATCTCGGAAATGCTCGGCACGTCGTCAGGGGCGGGCGCCGGTGCGGCGGACGCGGGCGGCGTAGAGTTCGGGGATGCGGCGGGCTTGGACGGTAGTTGCCGAGGCAATCAGCGGCCTTGGCTATCGGGCAGTTTCTCGAGGGTGGCGCTCAGTTGGTAGTCGAGGTAAAACTCTACGGAGAGCGGGTCGAGTTGGCGAACGAGCACGGGGCCGTCGAGGCCGGTGACGGTGAGGACGTTGGCGCCGAGTTGCTCGCGAGTCTTGGCGATCTGCTCGCGGATGAGCTGCATGAGCCGGTCACGTTGTTGCTCGGCATCGGCGACCGCCATTGTCGTGGAGACGATGCGGACTTCGGCGTCGTTGGGTACTTCGATGCGGGCGACAAACAGACTGACTTGGCGAATGATTTCGAAAACTTCGGCGTCGGGAGTGAGCGGGCTCAAAATGCGCAGGCTGGTCTGAAGCGAGCCGGGGGCGTAATTGGTTTTGCCAGACAGAGAACTGGTCCCAGAGCCGGCGCCGAAGACCCGGACAGGGCCTTGATGGAGCTGAAACGTGTTGGAGCGTTGCACGGCGGTGGTGAGCCGCCGGACGGTTTCTTGGACCGCGACGGCCTGACGATCGGTGTCCTTGGCGGTGCTGCGGATCGTGACCGTGGCGCAGAGGTAGTCGGCGGGTCGCCGGATTACCACGGCGGGCGGACTGTGCGGCGGGTCGAAGGCGAGGGTGAGGCTGGCTGAATTGGTGACGGCAAAAGCGGGCGCGACGGCGAAGGCGGCCAAGACGGCGAGCAAGGGCGGGCGGATTCGCATGCAGGGTGGCGGTTTAAAACCGGAGGTGCTTTACGGTGAGGCCCTTGTTGAGGAGCTGTTTGAGGGCGGCGATACCGATCTTGAGGTGGTCGTTGACGAATTTCTCGTCGACCTGCTTGTCGCTCTCGGCGGTTTTTACCCCCTCGGGGACCATCGGCTGATCGGAGACGAGCAGCAGCGCGCCGGTGGGGATTTCGTTGAAAAAACCGGTCATAAAAATCGTCGCAGTTTCCATATCGACGGCGAGAACGCGGATTTTTTTGAGGTATTTTTTAAACGCTTCGTCGTGTTCCCAGACGCGGCGGTTGGTGGTGTAAATCGTGCCGGTCCAATAATCGCGGGCGAAGTCGCGGATGGTGGTCGAGATGGCTTTTTGCAAGGCGAACGACGGCAGGGCGGGCACCTCGGGGGGGAAATAGTCGTTGCTCGTGCCCTCGCCGCGGACAGCCGCGATGGGCAAAATGAGGTCGCCGATTTCGGCGCGATGTTTAACGCCCCCGCACTTGCCGAGGAAGAGCACAGCCTTGGGCTTTATGGCGCTGAGCAGGTCCATCACGGTGGCGGCGGTGGCGCTGCCCATGCCGAAGTTGATGATGGTGATGTCCCCGGCGGTGGCGGAGGTCATGGGTTTGTCTTTGCCCATGACGGGGACGCGATGCCATTGGGCAAAGAGCTGAATGTAGCGGTCGAAGTTGGTCAGTAAGATGTAGCCACCGAATTTGTTGAGTGGAACGCCGGTGTAGCGGGGGAGCCAGTTAGCGACGATTTCGCGGCGGGTCTTCATGGGCGATGATTGCCCGCGAATCGGGGTAAAAGCACGAAAAAGATGCGGAATTGGTTTTGGCTGCGCTCTGAGAAACAAAAAATTGTTTCAGGAGAACAAAAAATGAGCCGAAGAATGGAACATCTTCTTTTTCGGGGTTTCTGTAGGGAGGAGTCATCGTTTTCTCCTCCGCTTAGCGGGGGAGATTGGGGTAAGTAAGAAAGCAAAGGCCGGCCACATAGGGGTATGTGGCCGGCCGACTTTTTTTAATCTGCCGGTCCAGCCCGGAGCGGGCGCCGCAAGCGATCAGGCGGTTGCGGGGACGGCTTTCTCGGCGGCTTTGGCTTCGTGGAAGTCGGCGGGGGTGCCGGTGTGATTCACGTAACCGGTGCGGATGGTGAAATCACCGAAGCGTTCGCCGGGGGTGCGCTCGAGGGCGTAGCGCCGGATGATCGGTCCGAGGAGCGGGACAATCTCGGCGACCGGGACGCTGGCCTTGAACAGGGTGTTGCAACGGGAGCCGTTGAACGCGGCGCCGAGGTAGATGTTGTATTTGCCGGGCGCGCGGCCGACGAAACCGATCTCCGCGAGGTAGGGGCGACCGCAGCCGTTGGGACAGCCGGTGATGCGAAGGGTGATCGCGTCGTCGCGGAGACCGGCGGCCTCGATCTCGGCTTCGAGGTTCTTCACGAGTTCGGGCAAGTAACGTTCGCTTTCCGCCAAGGCCAATCCGCAAGTCGGCAGGGCGACGCAGGACATGGCGTTGAGCGCGAGGCCGGACGCGGAGTTGGCGGTGTCGAGGCCGTGTTTCTTGAGGAGAGCCTCGATGACGGGGCGCTGCGCCGGGGTGACGCCGGCGATCATGAGGTTTTGATTGGCGGTGAGGCGGAAGTCGCCGGTGTGCGCCGTGGCGATCTCGCGGAGCGCGTGTTTGAGGGCGTCCTTTACGCGGCCGCTCATGATGAAAAGGGTGTAGTGCGCGTTGCCGTGTTCGCCCTCGACCCAACCGTAGCGGTCGCCGGTGGAGGTGAATTCGAAGCGGCGCGGCGAGCCGAGAAAATAGCCGAGGCGTTTCTCGACTTCGGCGCGGAACCAGACGATGCCGCGGTCGGCGATGGTGTATTTGAGACGCGCGTGTTTTCGGTCGGTGCGATCGCCGTAATCGCGTTGGACGAGCATGACTTTTTCGGCGACGTCGACGACTTGGTCGAGCGTGCAGAAGCCAAGGATGTCGGCGAGGCGCGGGTAGGTTTCGATCTGGTTGTGCGACATGCCGAGACCGCCGCCGACGGTGACGTTGAAGCCGAGGAGTTTTTTCCCGGACTCGTCCGCGATGGCGATGAAGCCGAGGTCGTGGGCGTAGATGTCGACGTCGTTGCTCGGCGGGATGGCGATGACGGTCTTGAATTTCCGGGGAAGATAGGTCGTGCCGTAGAGCGGCTCGTGGTCGGGCTCGCCACCGGCGACGAGTTCGTCGGCGACCCAGATTTCGTGGTAGGCGCGGGTGCGGGGTGAAAGGTGATCGCTGATGGCCTTGGCGAGGCGGAGGACGTCGGCATGGAGCGCGGACTGGTCGGGATTGGGGTTGGCCATGACGTTGCGGTTGACGTCGCCGCACGCCGCGAGGGTGTCCATGAGCTGGGCGTTCACCGCTTTGATGGCGGGGCGGAGGTTGCCCTTGAGAATGCCGTGAAACTGGAAGGCTTGGCGGGTGGTGATCTTGAGGGTGCCGTTGGCGTGGGAGTCGGCGAGCGCGTCGAGGGCGAGCCATTGGGCCGGCGTGCAGACGCCGCCGGGGACGCGTATGCGCGCCATGAACGAGAAGGCTTTTTCTTTGTTCTCCTTGCGGCGTTGGTTGCGGAGATCGCGGTCGTCTTGCGGGTAGATGCCGTGGAATTTCGTGAGGAGGGAACTGTCCTCGGTGATCGTGCCGGTCGTGGGATCGGCCAGATCGCGGAGGATGTGGCCGCGGAGAAAATTACTCTCGGACTTGATGGTCTCGTTTTTGACGAGCGGTTTCGACGCGGTGGGCGCGGAGGTTGGGCGGTCGGACATGGAGGATTCGGAGGTCTGGAGTTGGGAAAGAGTCTGGCGCAGGGCGAGCGCGAGAGCGTCGGCGGCAAACGGATGCGTGCCGATCAGTTCGGTGAGGTCACAGCGGAGGGCCGGATTTTCGAGTTCGGCGGCGCCGCAGATTTGCGCGATGTCGCCGCCGGGACCGGCGTGGCGGCCGGGCGAGAGGAACAGCAAAGCGATGATGACCGGGCCGGTGTTGAAACCGGGGGAGCGCAGTTGGTCGGCGAGGACCGGGTGGTTGTGCGGGTGCTCCTCGCCCTCCATCGAGGCGGCGACGACGGGGCCGACCGTGGAGCCCAGGAGGAGGCGAACCATATCGGCGATCTGGTTGCGCAGCGCGGCGGAAAGAGGGGAGGGCCCGCCATGATCGACGACGATGACCGGCGGTGGCGTGAGCGTTAGCCCGGCAGTATCGATCGTCTGGCGGATGCGGGCGGCGACGATGCGCGGGATTGTATCGGTGCTCGCGAGGCTGGCGGTGAAGGTGAAGCGAAACGGCGCGGCCGGAGTCTGGAGTTTCTCAAGGTCCTGGCGGAGCGCCGAGCCGATGGCACCTTGCGCGCTGATGAAAAACGGAATGAAAACAAAGTCGCGCTCCCCGGCGGCAAGTTGAGCGGCCATCCATGGAAGCAAGGTCCACGCCGCAGCGTCGCCGTCGAGCGCGGCGAGGGAGATGCGGTCACTGTGCTTCCAAGAAATCGGGTGAACGTGAACGCCCACCGCGGCGGACAGTTGGGTAGCGACGGTGCGAAGGTTGAAGGTCGCGGCGGGCTCGAGGGAGCCGTTGTCGATGAGGACGATGGTCATGGGGATGGGAACGGGTTCAATCGCCCGCGTTGGCGACGAACTCGGCGGGGACGCTCTCACGGGCAAACCAAGCGAGTTTGTCGCTGAGGGCGGCCACCTCGCCGATGACGACGATCGACGGAGCACCGAAGCCCGCGTGCTCGGACTCGAGCGCGACCGTGGCCAGCGTGGCCAAAAGCCGACGATGCCCGCCGGTGGTGGCAGATTGGATCACCGCCACCGGGGTGGTGCCCGCCAGGCCGCCGGCTTGGAGGCGACGCGTGATGATTTCCAAGTTCTTCATGCCCATGTAGAGGCAGAGCGTCGCGCCGAGTTTGGCGTAGTCTTCCCAGCGAATCGCAGCATCGGGCTTGGTGGGATCTTCATGGCCGGTGAGGAAGACAACGCCGCTGGCATGGCTGCGATGCGTCAAAGGGATGCCGGCATATGCGGCGGCTGCGAGAGCGGAGGTGACGCCGGGCACGACCTCGAAAGGGATGCCGGCGGCGACGAGGGCCTCGGCTTCTTCGCCACCGCGCCCAAAGATGAACGGGTCGCCGCCTTTCAGCCGAACGACGGTTTTACCCTCGCGGGCGAGTCGGATCAAAATGGCTTCGATCTCCGTTTGTGGGCAGCAAAAGCCGCCGCCCTTTTTACCTACGAAAATTTTCTCCGAATCGGGTCGGGCGAGCGCAAGAATCGCCGGCGCGACGAGATAGTCATGCACCACGGCATCCGCCGCGCGGATGAGGCGGTGGGCCTTGAGGGTGAGCAACTCCGGGTCGCCGGGGCCGGCGCCGACCAAGGCGACGCGGCCGGTCCAAGCATCGCTCGGGGCAAAAGTGGGGGTGCTTTCGGGAAACATGACTACTTTAGTAAATATGACTTGTTTTAGCCTTTACCCGTTGGAAGGATGAGGCAAGCAGTCTTCTTGTTATGCCAACATTTTCATCCGAAGACCTCGCCCAACTGAACGCCAAGTTGCGGCTCCAGTCGCCGTTGGAGATCGTGCGTTGGGCGGTGGCCCAAGCTCCGGGTCGCGCGATCGTCTCCACCAATTTTCGTCCGTATGAAGCTGCAATCCTGCATCTTGCGGTGCAGGCCGAGGCTGAAATTCCGGTGCTTTGGGTCGATCACGGTTACAACCGGCCGGCGACCTACCAGCACGCCGAAGCGTTGCGCGTCCGCTTCGGCCTCAATCTAAAATCCTACCTTCCCCGGGTGACGGCGGCGCATCGGAACGCGATTTCCGGCCCGATTCCGACTACGGAAGACGAGGCGGGCCTGAAGAAATTCAGCGCGGTGATGAAGTTGGAGCCGTTTCAACGTGGGATGAAGGAGTTGGCGCCGCTGGTGTGGATCACGGCCCTGCGCAAGGTCCAGAATCCTAATCGCGCGGGTCTCGATATCGTGTCTCTCGATGAGAACTTTGGAGCGCTCAAGGTGAGTCCGCTTTTCTATTTCAGCGACGTCGAACTCGACGCCTACCTGACGCGGCACCAGTTGCCGAACGAGTGGGACTACTTCGATCCGGCGAAGGCCGACGAGAAACGCGAATGCGGATTGCACGCCTCGTGGGGTAAATCGGCGGCGCACGGCGCGGCCGTCGCGGAGCTCGGTTCGCGCAATTCGTGATGGGCCGTCCGGCACCCGGCCTTGGACCATTTCTCTCTTCGATCTCCGAACTCCGATCACCGTGAGCAACTACCATCTCGACCATCTCCAGCACCTCGAAACCGAGGCCATCCACATCATGCGCGAGGTCGCGGGCGAATTCGAGCGGCCGGCGCTCCTTTTCTCCGGCGGCAAGGACTCCATCTGTCTCCTGCGGCTTGCGGAAAAAGCGTTTCGCCCGTCGGAGTTTCCGATGCCGCTGCTCAACGTCGACACCGGTCATCACTTCCCGGAGTTAAACGAATTCCGCGACCGTCGCGCGAAGCAGCTCGGCGCGAAGCTCATTGTTCGCACCGTCGAGGACGCCATCGCAAAAGGCATCGCGATGCCTGCCCCCGGTGAGATCAGCCGCAACCGGCTTCAGATTCCGACGCTGCTCGCGGCGATCGATGAGTTTCGCTTCGATTGCTGCATCGGCGGCGCGCGTCGCGACGAAGAGAAAGCCCGCGCGAAGGAGCGTTTCTTCAGTTTCCGCGACAGCTTCGGCCAATGGGATCCGAAGAACCAGCGCCCGGAGATCTGGAATCTTTACAACGGTCGCCTGAACCCCGGGGAAAACATGCGTGTTTTCCCGATCAGCAACTGGACCGAGATGGACGTGTGGGAGTATATCCAACGCGAGCAACTCGAGGTGCCGAGCATCTACTTTAGCCACCAACGCCTCTGCGTGCGACGCGCGGGCCAATGGTTGCCGGTGAACGCCCTCCAGCCGCCAAAGCCGGGCGAGGACGTGCGCGAACTCGTCGTGCGCGTGCGCACCATCGGCGACATCATCAGCACGGGCTGCGTCGAATCGCCCGCCACGACGACGGCCGATATCATCGCCGAGATCGCCGCCGCCCGCGTGACCGAGCGCGGCTCGCGCGCCGACGACAAGTCCTCCGAAGCCGCGATGGAAGATCGCAAAAAAGCCGGTTACTTTTGATCCCCAATTTTCCGCTGCCGTTTCCATGCCTTTGAACACCGCTTCTCCTCTTCCGGTCGATATTCTCCGCTTCAACACCTGCGGCAGCGTCGACGACGGCAAATCCACGCTCATCGGGCGGCTCCTTTACGATTCGAAATCGCTGATGGAAGATCAGATCGAGGCGCTCGAACGCTCGGCCGACATTACCGGCGGCGGGCAGATCAATCTCGCCAACCTGACCGATGGTCTTCGCGCCGAGCGCGAACAGGGCATCACGATCGACGTCGCCTACCGCTACTTTGCGACGCCGCGCCGGAAGTTCATCATCGCGGACACTCCGGGCCACGTCCAATACACGCGTAACATGGTGACGGGCGCCTCGCTGGCCAATCTCTCCATCGTGCTCGTCGATGCCCGCCTCGGCGTGATCGAGCAGAGCCGCCGCCACACCGCGATCGCTTCGCTCCTCCGCATCCCGCACCTCGTCGTGGCCGTGAACAAAATGGACCTCGTCGGCTGGAGCGAGGCGCGCTTCCTCGAGATCCGGGCGCAGTTCGAAGAGTTTCTCCCGCGCCTCGATATCAAGGACGTGAAGTTCATCCCGATGAGTGCGCTCAACGGGGACAACGTCGTCGACGCCTCGCCGCACACCCCGTGGTATGCAGGCCCGACGTTGCTCGGTCATCTCGAGACAGTTCACATCGCGAGCGATTGGAATCTTAACGGGTTTCGCCTGCCGGTGCAGTGGGTTAACCGGCCCAACAATCCCACCGACGCCGCGCTGCACGACTTCCGCGGTTTCAGCGGACAAATTGCGGGCGGCATCGTGCGCGTCGGGCAGAAAATCATCGCGTTCCCCGCCGGTCTCACAACCACGGTGAAGCAAATCTGGACCTTCGACGGGCCGGTGCAGGAGGCGTTCTGCCCGCAGTCCGTCACCCTTGTGCTGGAGCACGACATCGACATCAGCCGCGGTTCGATGCTCGTCGGGCTCGACGCGCATTTGCCGGGTTCGCACGCCGACTTGCAGGCCGAAGTGTGCTGGATGCACTCCCGCCCGCTTCAACCCGGGAAGAAATATTTCCTCAAGCACACGACCCACATCGTGCAGGTGGCGATCACTGAGATCGTGAGCAAACTGAACCTCGATACCCTCGAATCTGGGGCCGCGCCGGCCGAGCTGGCGATGAACGACATCGGCGAAATTCGCCTCCGCGCGGCGAAGCCCTTGGTGTTCGACGGCTACGCGACGAACCGGTTGACCGGTTCGTTTATTCTGATCGAGCAGGGCACCAATGCGACGGTGGCGGCGGGCATGATGCGGCCGCCTCGCGAAAGCGTGAAAACGGAGAATGCCGATTACGTAATCTGAGCGGACGGAGACGTTCGCGCGCACCCACCCAATATGAAAATCTCCGTGAAAGTGGACTATGCGTGTCGCGTGATGGCGGAGCTGGCGCGGCTTCACAGCTCGGGCGAACTCGCGCAGATCGAGCAACTCGCCAAGACCGAAGAAGTGCCGGCGAGTTTCCTCGCGCAGATTCTCGGCAAGCTCCGCACCCACGGGCTCATCGTGAGCCGGCGTGGCAGCCAAGGCGGCTTCACCCTCGCCCGCGCGCCGGAGGAGATTTCACTCTACGACATCTTGGTCGCCGTCGAGGGCGAGTGTCTGCACCTGAGCGGCAATGTCGCCGGTCGCAGCGGTCGCCGCATGAAACAAATCTGGGACGAGATCGGCGCCACGCTCGTAAAAAAAACCAAGAGCTACACGCTCAACCAACTCGCGACGAAGCATCAGGCCGAGATGTATTATATCTGAAGGGGGTGGGGGAGAGTTAAGAGCTGAGAGTCGGGTAAGTAGCGCTGAGCGCCGGAGGCGAGCCGGTTGAAGCGACGGGCCAGAAAAGTGTTTGCCAGCGTGGTTCGCGGGCACCGAGCTGGAGCGCAATTTATCCCGCATGAACGAAGACATTCTCAAATCCATCCACGAAGAATTGGTAAGCATCCGGAAGCTCCTGACCGAGGCGACCAAGAGCGCCCCCCGCAGCGTTCCGGTCCGCGCCCCGAGCACGGCGACCAGCTATGCGAGCAGTGGCGGCGGCATGGGTGGCGACGAGATTATCCCGCAACCGACCGAGGTCGTGCCCAACGCGGGCGACGTGCAGGTCCATTTCGGAAAAAACAACGGCGTCGCGCTCTCCAAGCTCAGCGAGCGATCGCTCTCGTGGTATGCGACGGAGCAGCCGCCGCGCCTCGATAGCAGCGGCAAACCTTATCCGGCGCGTCCGCAGGAGACCACCCTGCGCAACGCGGCACGCACGCTTTGGCACCAAAACAAAGGCACCCTCGGGCAGGCCGATGTCATGAAGCCGGCGTCAGCCGGTGTGAGCGCGGCCGCAGCGGCTGAGCTCGCGGCGGTAGCACCGACTCATCCGTCGGACGAAGAAGTGCCGTTTTAAACGGTGGATGGAACAGGTGGGGACGGCTCTCCGTAGCCGTCCTCTGGGGTGGGATTGGCTAGGAAGTTGTGCCCGATTTGGCGGACGCCTCGGAGAGGCGTCCCTACCGTTCGTAATCCTTTCGCCGCCGGCGGCGGTGCGGTCGTCGTTGGAATTGACGTGGAATATGGCTTCGGTTGCTTCGCGTGATGCCTTCTGCTCCCGCCCCGACCGCGCCCACGTCCCTGTTTCAGCGTTTCCTAAATCTCATCGAACGGGTCGGCAACGTGCTGCCAAACCCTTCGACGTTGTTCGCGATTCTCGCGGCGCTGGTCGTGGGCCTGTCTTGGATTTTCAGCCGGATGGGCGTGGCGGTGACTCATCCTGCGACGGGAGCGAGCGTGCCGGTCATCAATCTGCTCAGCATCGAAGGATTCCAGCGGATGATTCTGAATCTTGTGCCCAACTTCGTCGGGTTTCCTCCGCTCGGGTCGGTGCTGGCCTGTCTCGTGGGCATCGCCGTGGCGGAGCGCACCGGGTTGGTGGGCGCGGTCTTGCGCCTGATCGTGATGGCGGCGCCGCGTCGCTGGCTCTCGGCGATCGTGGTCTTCGGCGGGATTCTTTCCCACTCCGGAGCCGACGTGGGTTACGTGCTTTATGTGCCCCTCGGGGCGGCGATCTTCCATGCGGTGGGGCGGCATCCGTTGGCGGGGCTCGCGGCGGCATTTGCCGGCGTGGCCGGAGGATTTAACGCCAACATCGTTTTGGGGATGATTGATGTGTTGCTCGCCGGCATCACCCAGACGGCGGCGGCGGTGGTTAAGCCCGGGATCGTGGTCAGCCCGGCGGCCAACTGGTATTTTCTCACGGTTTCTTCGGTATTGATCACGGCGGTCGGGGCGTGGGTGACGGAAAAAATCGTCGAGCCCCGGCTCGGGCCCTACGCGGGCGACGCCAAGCGCGAGGAGATCAAACCGCTCGGCGCCGACGAGAAACGCGGTCTGCGCTTTGCCGGGATCGCGGTGCTCGCCGTGACGGCGCTCGTGTTTTTGGGCACGCTGACGACCGGCGGCTTTTTGTTGGACCCGAAGAACCCTACGTTCCTCGGTTCAATTTTTATCCGCGGGCTGATTTTTTTCATCTTCATCTACGGGCTCGTGGCCGGCCTCGCCTACGGGATCGGGGCGCGCACGATCCGCAACGATCAGGATGTTGTAAGCGGCATGGACGCCTCGCTGTCCACGATGGGGTCCTACATCGTGATGGCGTTTTTCGCGGCGCAGTTTCTCGCGTATTTCAACTGGACGAATCTTGGCACGGTCATGGCGGTGAAAGGGGCGGGAGTGATCAAGCAGCTCGACCTTCAGGACAGCCCGATTCTGCTCATGGTCTCACTCGTGTTTTTCACCGCGGTGGTGAATCTCGTGATCGGCAGCGCGTCGGCGAAGTGGACGCTGCTGGCGCCGATCTTCGTGCCGATGTTCATGTTGCTCGGCTACACGCCGGAGTTGGTGCAAGGCGCGTATCGGGTGGGCGACAGTTGCACCAACATCATTACGCCGCTGAACCAATATTTTCCGCTGATTTTGGGCTTCGCGTTGCGTTACGTGCCGAAGACGGGCATCGGGACGATGATCGCAATCATGCTGCCTTACTCGGTGGCGTTCCTTCTCGCTTGGACGCTGATGCTGATGGGCTGGATCGCACTCGGGTTGCCGGTCGGACCCGGCGCGGGGCTGTTCTTGGCGAAGTGATCCCTCGCTGAAGTCGGCCCAGATCGGCTTCGGTATGGTCGGAAAAACGAGTGGCCGTTTGAGCCCACTGCTCTGCCGCCGCCCCCGCGATACTCCAAGCAGGCGTCTAGTTTTCTCCTGTAGCTTTTACCGGTAAAAACATGCTTCATGGCCCGATCAGCTCCTCAACGCCCGACCCTGATCCCTCCGCCATTCCGCCCGCTCCGCACCGGCGCCGGCCACGCTACGCGGGCAAAAATCCCCGGCGTTTTGCGGATAAGTACAAAGAACTGAACCCAGAGCGCTACGCCGCCGACGTCGCCAAGGTGCTCGCCGCTGGCAAAACGCCCGCCGGCAGTCACCGCCCGATCATGGTCGCCGAGATTCTCGCGGTGCTCGCGCTCCGACCCGGTGAACACGCGGTCGATTGCACGCTCGGCTTCGGCGGGCACGCCCGGGAATTATGCGCCCGCCTCAACCCCGGCGGCCGGCTCATCGGGCTGGACGTCGATCCGGTCGAACACCCCAAAACCACCGCGCGCCTCCGCGCCGCCGGTTGGGGCGAAGACGTCTTTACCGCCATCCGCTCCAATTTTGCCGGCTTGCCCAAGGTGCTCGCGGGCCTGGGACTCGCCGGCGTCGACGCCGTCCTCGCCGATCTCGGCGTCTCCTCGATGCAACTCGACGATCCGGCCCGCGGCTTCACGTTCAAGACCGACAGCCCGCTTGACCTGCGCCTGAATCCCGCGCGCGCGCCCTCCGGCGCCGAGTGGCTCGTGCGCGTCTCCGCGGCTGACTTGGCCACTGCGTTCACCGAAAATTCCGACGAACCCTACGCGGAGTTGCTGGCTCGCGAGCTAACCGCTCGCCGGGCCCAGAAGCCGCTGACGCGCACGCTCCAACTCGCCGATGCGATTCGCGCGATCCTCCGCGAACACGCGCCGCGCCAAGATCCGGAGACCATCGACGACAGCGTGCGCCGCGTGTTTCAGGCGATCCGCATCGCGGTGAACGACGAGTTCGGCGTGCTCGATCTGTTTTTGCGCCAGCTACCCACCTGCCTGAAACCCGGCGGCCGCGTCGCGATCTTGACGTTTCACTCTGGCGAAGATCGCCGCGTGAAGCAGGCCTTCCGCACCGGCATGCGAGACGGCATTTACCGCGCGACCAACGACGAGGTCGTCCGCGCCGGCCCCGAAGAACGCCGCGCCAACCCTCGCAGCTCCTCCGCCAAACTCCGCTGGGCCATCCGGGCGTGAATTGCCCGATAAACCCGTCGCTGATGAGCTCCAGACTTCGAGTTCCGATGTGCCGCGAGTTTTTTTTCACTCCTGAATGGCGTCCAATACCGGGTCTTACCCCGTCCCGAACTGCCACTGGACGGCCAGCCATAAGCTCAACGGCATACAACACTCGGAAATTCGATCTGCTTCTTCGCGCCATGCGCCTGGGCCCGCCGTTTCTCACCGATTAGTTCGATCAGAAACTAACAAAAACGGGCAGGCCCCATTGGCTCGGCCGGCCTCTGGCTCGGCACGGCGGACATCGAACTGAACCTGCTCGAAGAGCGCTGAGCGCAGACGCTCAGGCGTTAACCGCCTTGCTTGCCGTCTCGATAATAGTAAAGCGTCACTGCACAATGTGTCGTCATCTACCTTAGGAAATCGGGGATGCTAAGTCGCAAATACAGCCCGATGGAGCCGTTGCAGCGGCAGGCGCTGGAGCACAAGCGCGGCAAGCGGTTTTACAAGCCGCTGTTCCAGATCCGCAAGCCGGGGGACGCGGTCGGGCTGATCTTCATCCTCGCCGGGTTCGCCGCACTCGGCTGGCTGTCCGGGGTTCTCATCTTCTTGCTGTTTTATCTCCTCTCGTTGGTTTTGCCCGATGCCACGGCGCCGGCCGCAGTCACACGGCCAGCCGGCGTTCAGCTCACCATGATTGTGTCCGCCGCGTTGGGGATGCTGGGGATTCCGCTGTGGCTGTTTTACCGGCATCGGCGCGCGGCGCGCGGCAGGGCTGGCGAGCTGGAAGCCGACCTCGGCGACGGCCGCGTCGAGGTCGTGACGGTGCACGCAACCGGCGCGGCGCGCTGCAAGCCGATGGAATACCTCGGCGAGGATCCGAAGGCCTTTTTCCTACAGATCGGTGCATCGGAGGTGTTGTTCCTGCAAGGCACATATCTCGACAAAGCGCTGCGTGCCGGAATTTTCCCGAACAGCGAGTTCGAAGTCATTCGGGGGGCGAAAAGCGGCGTGGCGCTGGAGATCTGCTGTCTTGGAAAACCGCTGCCCCTCATCGCGCATAACTACTCCGAAATCACCGAAGAGGAGTTTTACTTTCCCAGGGACGGTGAGGTTCTTGCAGCAACGCTTGAGACGATACCGGCAAGCCTAAAGCAGCTGAAAAAAGGATGAGCCGTGCGTGGTCGCGCTCGACACGGGGAGCCGCAGTTTTCCTAGCCGTGGGCCTGACAAAAGGGTCTGGCCGGAATGGCACTTAAGACCGCCAAGGCCATGCTATAAGTCCGCCGCGCGGCCCGCAAATTTTTATCCGCAGCCTCTTTTCGGCCCCCTCGTTTTCACTCTGCGTCCCGTCGGCCGGCTCTCACGCTTCACTATAGCCGCATCAGCGCTCATGAGAATTTATCACTCTGCTTCACTTTCCCGGACACCGATGGCTCGACGTGCAATGCTCAGGGTTTCGGCGGCTCCGACCGCACTCGCTCCTGTGTGCTCACCACTCGCCCGAAATTGGCCACCGTCACCTTAATCGGCTCCGCCTCACGCCCCGACACCTCGAAAGTCGGTTTTTCGCCCCGCGCGATTTGAAGCGTAACCCGATTTATGAACTCCGGTTCTGCTGACTTCATTAACTCCCACGTCTCAATCGTCACCTTCGTGCCCGACTCCGCATAGGGCTTGGCCGCCGTCACCAGCAACTTATAGGGTAAAAAGTCGCTAATGACCGTAATCGCTTCACCCGAGGGCCCCCCTTCGTTGATGCGCGACCACCTCCCGGACTTGAGGTATTCGATCTCAAGAGTGAAAAGAACTTCCTCAACCGGCGGTGCCACCATCTTCCAAACTGCCGGTGCCGTCGGCGTTTTCACGAACGACGCCGGATCTCTAACTTCGCGCTTTAGAGTCGCCGTGATCCCGCTCGGTGTTTTCACCGTCCATTCGGGCTCCGTGACGGAAAGCCTCAATTC
Source organism: Opitutaceae bacterium (assembly GCA_044356555.1). GTDB lineage: Bacteria > Verrucomicrobiota > Verrucomicrobiia > Opitutales > Opitutaceae > Tous-C4FEB. Next base: position 54,569 of record JBIKWB010000027.1, read on the forward strand.
GGCATAACTCTCTCCCTCGACCAAATTGAACGGCCCTTCGACGCTCTGTGAATAGAACAAATCCGAGATCGTCGCCTCTGCCACGCCCCGCTCTCGGCAATAGCGCTCCAAACCCGCATCCAATCGCCGGAGATTCTTCATGATCGCCTCGGCCACATCGGAATCCCGCACCCCCGCCGCCGGACGCAGACTATTGCTCAATACCCTCGATATCTCCCGCAACTGCGCGATGGCCACCGTCTGCTGCGCGATGACACCCGTTTGCTGCGCGATTGTCGCCTGTTGCTGGACAACCTGTTCCTGTAACCCCGCGACCTGCGATTTCAAATCCGCCAGCTGAGCCTGGTCCACGCCCTGTTGCTTCTCAGACTCAACCGAGGGCGTCGCCGCCACTGGCATCGCACTTCGCTCACTCGGCACCGATGCACACCCCGAAAATCCTAACGCCAACACTGCGCCCAAAATCCAATCGCTGCGCAGCCAAATCCGTCCGTCGCAGGGCTTCGTTCGGAGGGTTTTCATATCTGGATCGGTACAGGCCAGACCCCTTCGGATCGCGCCCCCACGTTACGGTAATTCGTAAATCTCAACCAGCGCCTCACCCACGCCGCCATCTGCGCCGGACACTTGAACGGTATAGCCCCCTGCTGGTAGTGATACCGTGATAGCCGCATCTTTACTGCCTTGGGTGAGACCAAACGCTCCGACGGATGAGAACGTGGTCGAGAGGGTCGCAGCCCAATTATCGTTTTCGCCGATCTTGGTCGAACCTTGGTAAATTTCTAGTTTGGGGTCGGACAATACACTCGGCACGCCGAAGACGCCCAAGGTTGGTCCTACGGCGCGGATTAACAGGTTGCGTCTACCTTCACCCGACAGGCTAAAACCAGCGATCAAGATGTTCGCCCCTGTGCCAACTCGGTTGCGGGCGGACAAACTGGTAAATCTTTGGGCATCGCCGCTGCCTACATCATAACCTTCAACCAGCACGGCTCCGGCGCCGGGACCGTAAACATGCGCGGTCCTACCCCCGTCAATCGAAGCAACCAATGCAGCATCGAGACTGGTCGCCGAGGCGTAGGCAAATGCACCCGCCGAGGTGAAGGTTGCGGCCAGACTCGGACTGCCGCCCCAGTTGTCGTTGGACGTGATCAGAGTTGAACCACGGTACAGATCGAGCTTCGGGTCCACCATGGTCTCGGGCACGCCGAACGCGCCGAGCGTAGGACCGGCGGCGCGGAGTAGAACGTCCTTAGCTCCGCCCGACATGGTGAACCCAACGATTAAGACTTGGTTGGCCTCGAGCGCCGTTCGCACCGCTAGGCTGTATAAGCGAGGCGCAGTCGCCGCCGCCGTTACCGTTAACGTCGCCGCGTTACTGGTCGCAGACCCAACGCTGTTGGTAACGACCACGGTGTAGCTACCGGCGTCGTTCGCGGCGGCTGAGCCGATCGAGTAGGTCGAAGACGTCGCACCGCTGATCGCGGTACCGTCTTTTCTCCATTGGTAGGTGAGGGTAGCCGTTCCGCTGGCAGCGACCGAGAAGCTCGCTGCATTCCCCGAAGTAACAGAGCTTGAGCTTGGCTGCGTCGTAATCGTCGGCGCGGTCGCCGCCGCCGTTACCGTTAACGTCGCAGCATTGCTCGTCGCAGACCCAACGCTGTTGGTAACGACCACGGTGTAGCTACCGGCGTCGCTCGTGGCGGCTGAGCCGATCGAGTAGGTCGAAGACGTCGCACCGCTGATCGCCGCACCGTCTTTACGCCATTGGTAGGTGAGTGGCGCTGTCCCGCTGGCAGCGACCGAGAAGCTCGCTGCGCTACCTGCGGTGACGGAGCTTGAGCTCGGCTGCGTCGTAATCGTCGGCGCGGTCGCCGCCGCCGTTACCGTTAACGTCGCCGCGTTACTGGTCGCAGACCCAACGCTGTTGGTGACGACCACCGTGTAACTACCAGCATCGCTCGTGGCGGCTGAGCTAATCGAGTAGGTCGAGGATGTTGCGCCGCTGATCGCTGTGCCGTCTTTACGCCATTGATAAGTGAGTGGCGCCGTTCCGCTGGCAGCGACCGAGAAGCTCGCTGCGCTACCTGCGGTGACGGAACTTGAGCTCGGCTGCGTCGTAATCGTCGGCGCGGTCGCCGCTGCCGTTACCGTTAACGTCGCGGCATTGCTCGTCGCGGAACCAGCGCTGTTGGTGACGACCACCGTGTAACTACCAGCATCGCTCGTGGCGGCTGAGCTAATCGAGTAGGTCGAGGATGTTGCGCCGCTGATCGCTGCACCGTCTTTACGCCATTGGTAGGTGAGCGTAGCCGTTCCGCTAGCAGCGACCGAGAAGCTCGCTGCATTCCCCGAAATAACAGAGCTTGAGCTCGGCTGCGTCGTAATCGTCGGCGCGGTCGCCGCCGCCGTTACCGTTAGCGTCGCGGCATTGCTCGTCGCAGAACCAGCGCTGTTGGTGACGACCACCGTGTAGCTACCAGCATCGCTCGTGGCGGCTGAGCTGATCGAGTAGGTCGAAGACGTCGCACCGCTGATCGCTGTGCCGTCTTTACGCCATTGATACGTGAGTGGCGCTGTCCCGCTGGCAGCGACCGAGAAGCTCGCTGCGCTACCTGCGGTGACCGAACTTGCACTCGGCTGCGTCGTAATCGCCGGCGCGGTCGCCGCCGCCGTTACCGTTAACGTCGCGGCGTTGCTCGTCGCAGAACCAGCGCTGTTGGTGACGACAACCGTGTAACTACCAGCATCGCTCGTTGACGTTGAGCTGATCGAGTAGGTCGAAGATGTCGCGCCGCTGATCGCTGCACCGTCTTTTCTCCATTGGTAGGTGAGCGTAGCCGTTCCGCTGGCAGCGACCGAGAAGCTCGCTGCATTCCCCGAAGTAACAGAGCTTGAGCTCGGCTGCGTCGTAATCGTCGGCGCGGTCGCCGCCGCCGTTACCGTTAACGTCGCGGCATTGCTCGTCGCAGAACCAGCGCTGTTGGTGACGACAACCGTGTAACTACCAGCATCGCTCGTGGCGGCTGAGATAATCGAGTAGGTCGAAGACGTCGCGCCGCTGATCGCTGTGCCGTCTTTACGCCATTGATAAGTGAGTGGCGCTGTCCCGCTGGCAGCGACCGAGAAGCTCGCTGCATTCCCTGAAGTAACAGAACTTGAGCTTGGCTGTGTCGTAATCGTCGGCGCGGTCGCCGCCGCCGTTACCGTTAACGTCGCGGCGTTGCTCGTCGCAGAACCAGCGCTGTTGGTGACGACCACCGTGTAACTTCCAGCATCGCTCGTGGTGGCTGAGCTAATCAAGTAGGTCGAGGATGTTGCGCCAGCAAGCAGAGAGCCATCCTTCCTCCATTGGTAGGTCGGAGCAGGAGTCCCGCTAGCCGATGCGTTAAAACTGACACTCCCGCCACTCGTGATCGTGCTACTGGAAGGCTGTGTCACAATAACAGGAGCTATTTCAGTAATTCCAAACGACGTTCGATTAGAAAAATTACCCCAATCGACAGTCACATACGCGGAGCCGTTCCATTCCGCTAAAACCATAACCATGTTATAATTTCCGTTGGGAGGCGCTGTTAGAGTTCCACTAACAGAAATTTTATTATAAAAATAACCGCCGAGGCTGGTTCCAATAGGCACTTCAACAAGTTTATAGCCATTGAGTGTCCCAGATATGTACTCAGATGCAGTAGCCCATAATTGGAGAGCCAAAGTGCCACTAACAGTGCCGCTGGCTCTGTAGTTATTAATTCTCTCAACATTTAATGTCGCCGTCGATCCAGTCGTGCGGCCAGTGGTTGAGTAAGAAATTGCGCTCTCCATCAAAATAGCAATTGTACCCACGCCGCCAGAACCGCTTAAGCTACTCAGATAGTTAATAAGCACATCAGGATCGATGCGCGGAGAAAGTAGCACATTTTTGGTCAAATAAGCCTGAGCTATACCCGCCGAATTATAAATTATAGGAGGATAGGCGGCAAAAGAATTGTATGCACTGTAGGCGGAAAAAGAGCTGCCAAAACTAGAAAATGAATTCCTGATACTATAACTTGATGTGGAGCTGCCATACTGCCCATAGACATTAAGTATGGAATCAAACCTATATGCATTAGATGAACACACTCCGAGATAAGTGAATTGACTATCCTGACCACGAATCGTAGAGTTTATATATTGGCTTTGACTGTAGGCGAAATTGCATGAACCAAAAATCGAAGTTAAAACAAAAATAGACTTAATCAATTTAAGCAGGGCGGGTGATTTCATGGGAGGGCAGAAAAAGGGTGGTCGGGAAAAGGGGCAGGGGGTGGAAAAAAAAGGGGGGGGGCAAGGAAGCAATGCTGTCCCACTTAGTGAGCAAAGGCGTAATGTAAGCAGCATTTTTTCATGTAGTTAAGGCGTTAAGAGCCTGCTCACGATTTGAACCCGGAGGGCGCCTTTGGAGGTCGGACGCCTGAT
>JBIKWB010000008.1:0-170475 GCA_044356555.1 Opitutaceae bacterium
TCGGCACTACATCGCTCAAAAAAATCAACTTCCCTCGTAAACCGCCCCGCTGGAAAAACCACTCTCCTCTGAAACTATTTTCACTCCCTGCTCCAACTGCGGAACTCGGGTTAGTGGATGGTCCGCGTTTGCTCGAACTGATCAAGGGCGTGCAACGAATTCGGAACGAAGAACCAGAGCCCGCTCCACAAAGCGTGAAGACCTCCGCACCGGTTTGTGCCAAGTGTGGAACGCCGATGGTGCTGCGCTCGGCCAAGCGCGGCGCTAACGCAGGTAATTCCTTCTGGGGCTGCTCCAGCTATCCCAAATGCACCGGCACGCGGCCGGTCTGATCTGTCCGACCAAGATAACTTCGAGGTCCCCGCATCAAGAAAACCTCACCGTGGTGCTGGTATTTCGGTGTGAAATTCGGGACAATTCTGAGTGCAACTCTCACCGATTTTAGACGCTAAATCGACTGGCCTGGTTGGACGACTTGAGTACCTCGTACGGGGCCTTGCCCTTCCGGAAGGTCGCCGGGTGGGCCAGCCCGGCCATCAGGTAGCCGAGGCATGGATTGCCGGCCAAATGCTCGAACGCGGCCTCGAAATCTATCAGGGCGAGAGCTACGCTTTGCCCTACATCGGTGGGCGGACAAATTTCACGAATTTTGCGGGATTGATCCCGGGTCGCGACCAGTCGCTATCGCCCCTGCTGATCGGTGCACATTACGACAGTGTGATAGACGCACCGTGTGCCGATGATAACGCCGCAGCGGTCGCTCTGACTCTGGAGGTGGCCGCTCGCATCCGGCCCGGCCAGTTTCGACATGATGTTGTCGTCGCGCTGTTCGATAGCGAGGAGCCGCCCTATTTCCTGACCGATAGCATGGGCAGCGTCCGTTTCTACGAACACCAGACCGACCGGCGTGGTTTCCACGCGGTCATTATCAGCGATCTCATCGGGCACGACGTCGGCCTTCGCTCGCTGGGCGATCACACCCCGGAAGCGATCAAGCGCCTGGTGTGTGTTCAAGGTGCCGAGAGTCATCCCGCACTTCCGAGCGTGATCGAATCCACCCCGACGCCGTCGAACCTGGGCGCGATTGCCCTGCTCAACAATTACGCGCCCGACCTGAGCGACCACCACATCTTCCGGCTTCATCGCAAACCTTACCTGTTTCTGACCTGCGGCCATTGGCCTAACTACCATTGCCACACCGACACTCCGGATCGGCTGAACTACCAAAAACTCGCCGCGCTGACGACGTGGACGACGGATTTGCTGTGCAAGCTCGACGAAACCGAACTGCCGAAGTCTCGCTCTGAGGATTACAATACCGACAAATTTGAGGCGGCCAGCATTGCCCGTGCGTTGCCAGCCGAGGTCCTCGCACCGCTTGGATTGGTGACGCCGCAGTCGCGCGCGGATGTGGACCAGTTTGTCGCGCACCTCTTCCGGGAAACCTTTGAATTGGGTTTGGTCGATTGATCCTGCGCCGGGCCAAAAACCAGGTTGGTCGACACTGGTCGGATATTTGGCAGTAGAAGAGACGGACTGAGATATAACTGCTTTGGTCTGAAACGCGGCTCGGCAGATCAGGGCGGCGAACCGCCCCACTTCACATACGTTGTCGTCTTCACTCGATCGGAGGCCGTTGGTTCAATTCTGCCACGACTCCCATCCAAAAGGCAAAATCGTATGCGCTCCAAGCCGCCCAACGGGAATTGGCCGTTAGTACCGCGGCATCCGCAAATCCGTGCGGGTCGCAGCGCTCCAGATATACGCCGTAGGCCGCTGGCAGATCGACTTTTCCCGCGGCGGTGGCGGTAGAAACAACACTATATTGGAATAGCCACCGGAGACCCTCCCATTTTTTATCAGGCAAGGCGTTGATCGCCTGTTGTACTTCATCCGGCGCAAATATCGCGGCCATTATTCCGTCCTTCCAGCCTGGGGTGAGCCAGCGGGCGAGCGACCACGGCTCATCCAACTCTAGGTTAGCGGGCATGTGGCGAGCGATCGCCGAGCAAAGTAAGTCACGCTCCGGGCCATTGTCGTAACGCTCCACGCACAACTCCATGAAGGGATGGAAGCGGGGCAGTCCCTGATTGTTGGCCCAGAAAACCAGCCGATCGGAGAGAACGCGTTGCTCATTTCGGGTTTTTTCAGAACGCGCGAAGAGAAGTTGGAAGGCTTCGGTGATAACACCCCGGCTGTATATACCTCCCAGCACCGCTTCCCCGATTACGATGCCGACTGTTGGCGGGGACGTCTGGTTACCGCAGGCCATCGACCGGTTATCCCCGGCCGCCGCAACCGCCTCGTTTAACCGCTCTACGATCAGCACTCTTACCGCTCCCGCCACTTGGTCGAAAACGCCTTCGCCCGTCTCAAATCCGCCCGCCGTATCGCCACTCGCTACGATCAAACTTTCTCTAGCTTCTCTGCTTTCGTCTCTCTCGCCTGCGTCTTCCTCTGGCTCATGTGATTTTGAAGACGTACCCTAAAGATCTCGGGCCAGATTTCGTAGGCTTTATTGGTGGTGAGAATGCTGTCCCGTTCGTCACGCCCCTTTTACCCGCATCCCTCGGCTTCGTCTTTGATTTGCCCGTAGCACGGGCTGAAGCCGACTCATCGTTACCCTAACGGGAGAAGTTGATAGCTCGGATGGCGATCTCTAGGGCCTTGAGGCCGTCCACTCCTGTCACCCGTGGCGGGTGTCCTTTACGCACAGCATCAATGATGTCCTGATGCTCGGCCCGGAAGCGATTGTTGCGGTCATGGTCGAAGACCAAGCGGCGGAATCCATTCGCCTCGGCGGGATCAAAAATGCGGAGGATATCTGTTTCTAGGTCGAGTTCCAGCGAGCGCTTGTCTCCGTAGACCTCGAGGGTGCGGCGCTGTGGGTGCTGCACGTAATCCATGTGAACTGAGACGACGGCTCCGCTTTGGAAGCGCAGCAGGGTGGCTGCGAGCGAAGGGGAGCAGCGCTTCTCCCGGGCGCTGAGGTCATTGACACAACACAACACGTCGGCGACCTCCCCAAAGATGGCGCGAAGAAAGTCGAATTCATGCGTGTAGTCCAATAGCAAGGCTCCGGATACATGCGCGCGGTAATCGGTCTTCGCGCACAACAGCGTATTGTAGGTTCCGACCATTGCGCGCCCGCCTACGACGGTGCCGAGATCGCCGGAAGCCACCATTTGAAAAACGTGTTCCAGCGCCGGTCGAAAACGCTCGGAATAACCCACGGCCAGCACTTTTCCGGATGCTTCAGCTGCTGCGACTATGGCGCGGCCATCCTCCAGCGTATCAGCGATGGGCTTCTCGCAAAGGACGTGAGCCCCGGCGGCAAATGCCAACTCGGCCACCGCACGATGCTGCGCGTTGGGTGTGCAAACAATCACGATTAGAGGCTGCCACGCCAGGGCTGATGACAGCGAATCAAAGGCGGTGACTGCCGGCACGAGTTGGCGGGCGCCAGCAAGGGCCTCCGGCCAAGCGTCGTGAATCGCGAGGTCGAGATCGGCGCGTTCCGCAAGAACCTGAAGGTGCCGCCGGCCGATCGAGCCGGCACCGACGACCAGAAAGCGGGAGCGATTCATGGCCCCGGCCTCACTTCAGGTGGGTGAACCCGCCGTCGACCAGCAGGTTCTGCCCGGTGATATAGCGCGCGGCTTCGGAGGCCAGGAAGGCCACGGGTCCCTTCAAGTCCCAGCCGTCGCGGCCCATGCGGCCGAGCATGGTGCGGGCGGAATAACGGCCGACGAAAGCTGCCGGTTGACCGCGCTCGAATCCACCGGGAGAGATCGCGTTCACACGGATGCCAAACCGGGCAAGATCCGCGGCCGCATCGAAGGTGAGCCCAAGCACGCCGGCCTTTGCAGCGGTATAGCCGACGGGATTCTTCATGCCCGCACAATCTGCGTAGATGCCTCGGTCCCGCCCGATGAGAGAGGTGATGGAGGCAATGTTGATGATGGAGCCACCTTGGCGCTCGGCCATGAAGCGGGCCGCCTCGCGTGTGCAGAGGAAGGTGCCGGTTAGGTTTGCCTGTACGTAGCCGTTCCAGGCGGCGAGATTCTCGTCGATGACGTCGCCGGAACTGCCTGGGACGTGGCCGCCGGCGTTGTTCACCAGCACATCGATGCGGCCGTAGTGCTCCTGGATGGCGACGAAGGCCTGCTTCACCGCTTCTTCGTTCACGAGGTCCATTGCGATCGGAAAGACCCGCACGCCGAGTTTTGTCGCGAGGTCGGCCGCGATGCGCGTCGCCTTGGCCAGATCCCGCGAGGTGATGGCGAGGTCTGCGCCGGCCTCGCCGAGGCCCGTGGCGATCTCGAGGCCGAAATTCTGCGCTCCGCCCGTGACGACCGCGACACGGCCTTTCAGGGAGCTCAATTCATGCAAATGCGGGGACTGCGGGTTGTCGCTCAAAAGTTTGAGCGTCGGCCGCAAGGGCCATTCGCGTCAAGCTCCTGTCTGTAATGTCCCTTTGGTTAAGTGTAAGGTCGCCCGTGGACCCCTCGAACGCTAGTTTGTATCGCAATCGGTTGCCTGCCTTCTTCGCATTCTGACGTATGATCACTTCGCAGTCTCCTATTCTTGCGGCCTTAGCCGTCCGGTTGACGGGCGAATTACACCATGGCGAAGGGATGCGGCGGTTATATGCGACGGACGCCTCGGAGTATCAGGAAATGCCCGTCGCTGTCGCATTTCCGAGGTCTGAAGCCGATGTGCGCGAACTCATCGCTTTCGCCAACGAGCACCGCATCGGCCTGATTCCGCGCACAGCGGGCACTTCGTTGGCCGGCCAAGTTGTGGGCAACGGCATCGTCATCGACCTCGGCCGCCATCTGAACCGCATTTTGGCCACCGATGCCGTGGCGCGCCGCGTTCGAGTGCAGCCCGGCGTCGTTCGCAACGAGCTTAACCTCTGCCTGAAGCCGCACGGCATGTTCTTCACGCCCGAGACATCCACCGCCAACCGCGCCATGATCGGCGGCATGATTGGTAACAACTCTTGCGGCGCGAACTCGATAGTCTACGGCACCACGCGTGAGCACCTCGTCTCAGCCCGTGGTTTTCTGAGTGACGGCTCCGAGGTGACCTTCGGTCCGCTCACCTCGACGGAGTTCAACGCCAAATGTGCCGGGCCGGACACGCTTGAAACCAAAATCTATCGCGCCGTCCGTGACGTGCTTGGCGACGCAAAGAACCGCCGGCTCGTTCGCGACAACTTCCCGAAGCCCACCGTCACCCGCCGAAACACCGGCTATGCGCTCGACCGGCTGATGGAGTGCAACGTCTTTGACCCGGAGTTCGACAAACCGTTCAACGTTTGCCAACTGCTCGCCGGTTCCGAGGGCACGCTCTTCCTCGGCGTGGAGTTCGAACTTAACATCGAGCCGTTGCCGCCGGCCGGTGCGCTGATGTGCGCCCACTTCGCCACCGTCCAAGATTCGCTGCACGCGACGCTCATCGCGATGCGCCACCGTCCGTTCGGTTGCGAGCTGATCGATCGCCACATCCTTGAGTGCACCAAGTCCAACCTCGAGCAGGTCAAGAATCGCTTCTTCGTTGTCGGCGATCCCGGGGCCGTGCTCGTGATCGAGGTCCGCCTCGAAAAACGCGAGGCGATCGAGGCTGTGATGCGGACCATGGAGGCCGAGTTGCGTGCTGCCGGCCTCGGCTACGCGTTTCCCGTGCTCTGGGGCGACGACGCCAACAAGGTCTGGGACCTGCGCCGCGCCGGCCAAGGCCTCATGATGAACGTCCCCGGAGACGCCAAACCGCGCGAGGTCGTCGAGGATACGGCGGTCGCCGTCGAGGATCTGCCGGCCTACATCGCCGAGTTCGACGCACTCATGCGCGGCAAATACGGCGTCAGCAGCGTCTACTACGCCCACGCCGGCGCCGGTGAGCTGCACACCCGCCCGCTATTCGACCTCAAGACGCCCGAGGGCCTGAAGTTTTTTCGCGGCATCGCGACCGACGTCGCCGCGCTGGTGAAAAAATACCGTGGCTCGCTTTCCGGCGAACACGGCGACGGCCGCCTGCGCGGCGAGTTCATCCCGTTCATGGTTGGTTCTGAGTGCTACGCGATGATGCGGCGCGTGAAGGAGACCTTCGACCCGCTCGGTGTCTTCAATCCCGGGAAGATAATCGATACCCCGCCGATGGACACCTCGTTGCGGCACGGCCCCGATCATCCGACCCCGGACTACAAGACGGTTTTCAATTTCAGTGCTACTCAGGGCGTGCTTCGTGCCGCCGAGAAATGCAACGGCGTCGGTGAGTGCCGCAAGTCGCACCTGATGGGCGGCACGATGTGCCCAAGTTTCATGGCGACGCGTAACGAGCAGGACACGACCCGCGCCCGCGCCAATATGCTCCGTCACGTCCTGACCGAGGCCCGCGACGGCATGAACGCCTGGGATAGCGAACAAGTGAAAGGCGTCATGGACCTCTGTCTCTCCTGCAAGGGCTGCAAGTCCGAATGCCCGTCCAATGTCGACGTCGCCCGACTCAAGGCCGAGTGGCAGCAGCACTACTACGACGCCAACGGCGTGCCGTTCCGCGCTAGGCTCGTGACGAACTTCACGAAGTCCATGCGGCTGGCGTCTCTCGTTCCTGCGCTTTATAACTGCGCCGTCACTGCGCCCGGCGTCTCCCGTTGGATCAAGCGCCTCGCTGGTTTTTCGCCTCAGCGCAGCCTGCCAACGCTGCACGCCACCACGCTTGTTCGGTGGCACGCGAAGCACGCCAACCCGCCCAACCTCACTTATCCGAACGGTCGCGTCTTTCTGTTCTGCGACGAGTTCACGAATTTCAATGATACGCCGATGGGCATCAAGGCCGTGCAGCTCCTTAATCGGCTCGGCTATGAGGTCGTCATCCCCGAGCATGTCGAGAGCGGCCGCGCCCATTTCTCCAAGGGCCTCATCCGCGACGCGCAGCAGTTTGCTATCCGCAACGTCGAACTCCTCAAGGACCTCGTGAGCGCGAAATTCCCGCTCGTCGGTCTCGAGCCGTCCTGCATCCTCTCCTTCCGCGACGAGTATCCCGACCTCATGCCGGACCACCTGCTCGATGCGGCAAAAGCGTTGGCGCAAAACGCCCTCCTTATCGACGAGTTTGTCGCCCGCGAGGCTGACGCCGGCCGGATCACCAAGGCTTCCTTCAAGGCAGAGCCCCGACTCATCAAGCTCCACGGCCACTGCCACCAGAAGGCGCTGTCCTCGCTCACCCCGACCGTGAAGATGCTCGAGCTGCCCGCCGGCCACAAGGTGTCGGTAATCGCCTCCGGCTGCTGCGGGATGGCCGGCTCATTCGGTTATGAGGATGAGCATTTCCAGGTATCGCAGCAGATCGGCGAGCTCGTGCTCTTCCCGGCCGTGCGCGCCGCGCCTGCGGACACGCTGATTGCTGCCCCTGGCACGAGTTGCCGCCATCAACTGAAAGACGCCACCGGCCGCGTCGCGCTGCATCCGGTCGAGATTCTGCACGCGGCGCTTCGTTGAATCTCCGTCGAGCATATACATCTAGGAACGCCAAGGGCCATTTGGTCTTTAGAAGCGCGAGTGCTATGCCAGCAGACGAGTTACACGAACTCGCCTCGACGCGCACCGATTGCCAAGGCGCGACCCAAGGATGTCTGAAAATTCGATTCAGGGCTACGCCGCCTCGCGGTAATGGTAATGGAGCATGCCGCCAAGGCGTTCACGACGGCATATCTTCATTTGTGCGGCCGATTCCGCCGCCCGGTTTGATGATTTTGTGGTCGAGCCTTTGGTGGTTTCTTTCGCGGTGAAAATAGTCGAGGTATTCGTCGACCGCGCGCCGCAGATGGGATTCACCAAAGAAAATCGCGCTATCCGCTGCTTCGCGTTTGAATGACCCATCCAATCGATCGATCTGAGCGTTGCAGTGTGGCGCGCTCGGCGGAATGCGAACTGGATGAATCTCTGCCTGCTCAATCTCTCGTACGAACTCAGAGCCATAGGGCGCGTTTCGATCAAAAAACGGAAAGCGCTTTCCGTGGAGAAAATCCGTGACGACTCAAGTCCGCGGAGCGTCGCAACCTGCGAGGACATCGCAGCTAGATTACAACCGCTCGCGCTCCCGACAACTCTCCGTCAGCTGGGTCGGATTTTCATACACTACCGACGGGTGATTTGAGCGGAAGGCTCCGCAGCGCCTAGGTTCTCAAGTCCAAGGACGCTCAAATCTAATGTTGACACAAAATTCTTACGTATGGTTGTGTATACACGAAGTTGGTTTAACGCCTCGCAATCCTCAATACCCTAATGAAATCCATGGTTCCTAGTGCCGCCGGCAGGTGGCTTCGTTTGCTATCGTGTGCAGCTACTTTCGCTGCCGCTGTGTCCGGGTTCGCTCAGCCTTCCACCGTTCCGGCGCCCGCTCCCCGACCGCAAAGTGAAGTGGTGGCCTTATCGAAATTTGAAGTGGTTTCGACTCAGGATAGGGGTTACGTTTCGAACAATTCGGCCACGGGTCTTAAAACCAATGTAGAGCTGATTAAGGTGCCTCAGTCCGTCACTGTAGTTACCCGCGATATGATTGAGGATATTGGGGCCACGAAGAGTTCGGACGTGATGCAATATGCGGGCGCATCGCAGTTCTATCGCGGCGAGTCGTTCCGTCTGCGTGGAGCTCGTGTCCTGAATGCTTACCTGGATGACGCGATTGAGAATGTTCCTTACAGCGACAATGTGAACATCGACTCGTACGAAGTTATCCGCGGCCCCGCCGGCGTTTTGTATGCCAACGCAGGTCTGGGCGGTGTCATTCTCAAGTCCTCGAAAAAGCCTCTGCCCTTCTCGCGACAGAAGGTTAATTTCTCCGTGAAGGATTACGGTGAATACCGTGGGGAAGTGGATATGACCGGACCCGCCGGAAATTTGGGAGACGTCAAGGTCGGTTATCGACTTGCGATGGCCTATCAAGGCGGCGATTTTTTCTTGAAGAACGTCAAGGACGACCGGTTCGCGGTCCATCCAACGCTGCAGTTTGAAATGAAGAATACGACGGTTCGTGTAGCTTTGGATTACGTCGACGTCGACAGTATCGCCGGTGGCCAAAATTTTGTGCTGCCGAACGGCAAGATCTACACCGGGGCCGGCCGGGACGAAGGATATTACGCTAAGGGTATTATGGAGAACCATAAACAGGTGCGCCAGCGTATCGCAATTCTCCAGCGCCTCTCCGACAATTGGGAGTCCAAGACCTCACTGACGCACCTCAAGTATGTGCGGGAAGGCGCGAACCTGCTTCCATTCGCCTTGGATCTACAGGCCGAAACCTTCACGCTTTTCGCGCGCCGTAATTATCAACGCCAAGAGAATTGGGTCGTTAACCAAGACTTCGTCGGTAACTACAACATTGGCCCGGTTTCCAATCAGAGCGCCGCAGGTTTCACGCTTACGGATGAATACAACCGCGCGTCTTTCCTGAATGCGAACGGTGCGGTTACGGGGTCGATTACTGCCCCGACGTTCAACGGCATCGGCCGCCAGTCCTTCCCGATTGCGCGCCCCAACATGGATGCTGTATCAGTGCCATCCTTGGGTTCCTACGGTTCCCCTACCGCCGTCGGCAGCTGGACGAACAACCGCCGCTCAACTTATTACTATCAGCACCAGGCTGAGATCATTAAGGACCGCTTGATTTTGGTCGGTGGGGTGAGCAACGCCACGCTCCAGATCAACGATGTTCCTTCGGTCATCGCTCGTAGCACGGCCGGCGGTACCCGCGTCGTTAACTTTGAGGAGAACCTGCATCGCTATGGCATCGTGCTCAATGTCGCCAAGGACATCGCCCTCTTCGCTCTCGACTCAACAACCTTTGCCCCGCAAGGCAATAGCAACACCCGTGACTTCAATGGTGTTTTGCTGCCTGCTCAGTTCGGTAAGGGTAAGGAGTATGGCATCAAGACGGCACTCATGGGCGGGAAGATTTCGGCTACCTTGTCATTCTTCGACATGGATCTGACCAACGTCGCGGTGCTCCAATCCGGCCTTAGCCCAGTCACTGGTTTCGCTTTCTTCGTCGCTTCTGGAGTTCAGACTCAGAAAGGCTGGGACGCTACGCTCAGTTACGCTCCAACCGACAACTGGCAAATTATTGCAACAGCCTATGACGGCACGGTCAAGGATCAGAATGGCATCAAGTTAAACAACACCTACGAAAGTCTGTATAGCTTCTTTACGCGCTATCAGTTTACCGACGGAGCCCTCAAGGGGGTCAGCATCGGTGGCGGCGCCAGCAAGACCGGGGGCAACTACTTCGCCACTCCTGGAAGCTACGTCTTCCCTGTGGGTGTAACCCCAGGTCCAATCACGTTGGAATCGGTTTGGAACGCTAACCTCTTTGCCTCGTATCAATACGACAAGCACTGGACCTTCCGCGTCAATATTGAGAACGTGCTCGACAAGACCTTCGCCCTCGGCGCGCAGAGCCCGACGTTTGTGGACATGAGCCCGCCCCGGACTTTCCAAGTCTCCACCAGCTACAAGTTCTAGTTTTCGATTGATTGGTTGGCTTCCACTTCCGGCGCATCCCGGAAGTGGAGTTCATTTTCGGGCCGGGGGTGACCCCCGGCCTCTTTTTTCCGAGCCGTTTCGTTGGTTTATCGGAATTCCGATGAAGATTACTACATCCGCTAGATGCGGCCTAGGAGCCCCGGCAGCTTCGAGTTGCACCCGGGATTCGGTTTCGAAGATTTCTTCAGGCGTGATTTTGCTACCTTTTGGTTGGAATGTTTCGCTCCCGGATTCCTTCCAATTACGGCATTTGGTAAAATGCCGGACCCGCGAACCGGGCAATATGTTGATTATGCTGCGCAAGCTGGCGGCCAAGACGATGGTTTACCGGCGCAGCCTCATCCCTAGCGACTTTTTGCGGCTGGCTCGCGTCGAAGCGCGGTTGCGGATCGTGAGACTCTGAACCTGCACCCCCCGTGAAGATCACCGCTGTTCGGACGCATTTGTTGACGACCAATTGGGTAGACGACCCATCGTTTCCGAATTCGGCTCATTCGACGGCCATTATCCGCTTGGAAACAGACGGCGGCCTCGACGGGTTGGGGGAGTGCACCTGGGGTTATTTTGCTCCGGATGCCGTGCCGGCCATGGTCGCATATTTCACGCCCGTTTTGCTCGGGCGCGACCCACTCCAGATCCTTGAGGTGACGCGCGCCCTCTGTGACGACTCCGTTTGGTGGGCCCGCTCCGGTGCCGGACGCAGTGTAATCAGCGGCATCGAACTCGCCCTTTGGGACCTCAAGGGCAAAGCGCTCGGGTTGCCAGTTTACCAGTTGCTCGGCGGCAAGGTTCGTGACCGCATTCCGGTTTATGCTTCGGGTGGTCCGGCGCTGTGGCCGGTGGAGGAGACTGTTCGCAAGGTCGATTTCTATGCCAAGCGCGGCTATCGTGCGACCAAGCTTTCCACCGGTCTTTTCCGTCTGCCGCCGCCTGCTCCCGACCGCCAGTCGCGACTGGAGCCGGTGCGCTTTGGGTTTGCGGAGAAGCTCTCGGTGTTGGAGGGCGTTTTTGACCGCCTGCGGCGTGAGTTCGGTGCGGCGATGGACTTGGCGATCGACGGCCATCAGGGCGGCGTGCCCAACCCGATTCCCGTCAGTGAGGCGATTGCGATTGCCGAGGCGCTGGCACCGCACCGTCTGCGCTTCTATGAGGAGCCGCTCGCCTACACCAATATCGACGGCTACTGCGAGCTCAGGGCGCGTTCGCCGATTCCGATCGCCGGTGGCGAAAGCCTATGCGGGCTCGACCAGTTCCACCCGCTTATCGCACGACAGGCCGTCCATGTGATCCAGCCCGACCTCGGGTTCGCGGGCGGCCTACAGGAGACGGTGCGCACCATGCATCACGCCGAGGCTTTTAAGTTGAGCACGGCAATTCACACCGGGGCTTCGATGGGGCCTTCGCTGGCTGCCTCGTGGCACCTCGCCGCCGCCTCGCATTCGGTCGAGTGGCTGGAACACGTGTTGGCGGCCAAATCCATCCAAGATGCGATCTTGCTCGATTCCTTCTCGGTCAGCGACGGCACGGTCGGCCTGCCGTCTGCCCCCGGGTTGGGCGTCCGGCTCACTCCGGAGACCGTGGCCCGCTTTTCCTTTCGTCCGGATTCCGGCGAACGCACCTGAACGATGAGGCTACTCCTGAACACCATTTTCAAGTTCACCGCCCCACAGCGGGCGTTGCTGCAAGCTGCGTGTCCGGGGATCGATTTGGTGGAGGTCAATACCGCAACGCCCGACGAGCTTGACGGATCGCAGGTCGATATCCTCGTCTCCGAGCAAGTGCCGCGAAACCTCGCGGGTTGGGAACGCCTGCGTTGGGTTCAGCTCCTCTCGGCCGGTTCAAACCAGTTGGTTGGCCATCCCATCCGGCAAACGCGAATCCCGGTCAGCACGGCCAGCGGCACTCACGGCGTGCCCATCGCGCAATATGTCACCTGCGTCGCGCTCATGCTGGCGCACCGCATGCCCGCGGTCCTCCAATATAAGGAAACGCAACAATGGCCCAATCGTCTTGCCCTCGCGGGCCGCGCGCTGCGCGGGCAGACGGTTGGGATCATCGGCTACGGCAGCATCGGCCGCGAGTGCGCCCGGCAACTTGCCGCGCTTGGTCTGCGTGTCCTCTGCCTCAAACGCGACCCGGCGGCACGTCGGGACGAGGGCTTCAACGCTTGGGCTGGCACCGGTGATCCGGATGGCCGGATCCCCTCCGGATGGTTTGGGCCGGCCCAATTGGATGAGTTTTTGCCTCAGTGTGATTACGTCGTAGTTACGGTGCCGAGCACGCCGCAGACCGAAGGTATGCTTGGGCTCGCCCAGCTGGCGTTGATGAAGCGCTCCGCCCACCTGATCGTGATTTCAAGGGGCGGCATCGTCCCGGAGCCGGCGCTCGCCGAGGCACTGCGCACCGGTCTTCTGGCGGGCGCGGCGATCGACTGCTTCGTGCGCGAACCGCTCAACGGGCCGCATGAACTTTTCACCACTCCGAATCTCATAATGACGCCGCATATGTCCGGCGTCTACGAGGGCTTCTGGGACCTTTTCGTCGGACTGTTGGCCGAGAATCTCCATCGTATCCATGTCGGCACACCGCTGCTCAATCTCGTCAACCACCGCCTCGGTTATTAAACGTCCCGCATTTTCCTATGATCCTAGATACCCTCGCCAATCACGCCCAGTATACCGCGATCTCGCCGCGTTTCGCGCGCGCATTCGCCTTTCTCCAACAGCTCCCGGCTGACGCCGCCGTGGGGCGGCACGAGATAGACGGCGAGGAGATTTACGCGTTCGTGCAGAAGCACCAGACCAAGCCCATCGCCGAGAAATTGCTCGAGGTGCACCGCAAATACATCGACATCCAATACATCGTGAAGGGACGGGAGGTCATCTGCTGGGCACCGCTGGCGGAGCTCAAGGAATGCACGATGGCTTTTGACCCTGCGGTCGACGCGGCCCTGTTCAAGGGCATCCCCGACATGGTGCCGGTGCAGGTGCGGCCCGGGCAGTTCGCGCTGTTGTTCCCCGAGGACGGTCACGCGCCTTCGTGCGCATGGGACGCCCCCGCCGAAGTGCTCAAGGTTGTCGTTAAAGTGATGGTATGAACCGGCGCTTCCGTCTTTGTGCGGCCGCCGCGCTGCTCTTCGCCGCGCAGCATCCGGTCTCGGCAAAAATCGACCGCGACAAGATCGGGCTCAGCGCCGCCCTCGCCCCTTCGCTCGCGCCCGCGTTGCTCCCCGTCGCGGATACCGCCGGGCTCCCGCGCATCCTCATTATCGGCGATTCCATTTCGATCGGTTATACAAGCGAGGTGCGTCAGCACTTTGCCGGCCGGGCAAATGTCCACCGGCCGCCCGATAACTGCGGACCGACGGTCTTCGGGCTGGAGCAAATCGACGGCTGGCTCGGCACGGGCCGGTGGGACGTGATCTATTTCAACTTCGGCCTACATGACCTGAAATTCCTCGATGCCAAGGGCACCTACATCGTGCCGGGCCCGCAAGACCGCCCGTTGGCCTCGACCGGTGAATACGCGGCCAATCTGCGCCAAATCGTCGAGCGTCTCCGCCGCACCGGTGCGCGCCTGATCTTCGCCACGACCACGCCGGTGCCGGCTGGAACGGTCGGCCGGGTCGAGGGCAGCGAACTCGCCTACAAC
Organism: Opitutaceae bacterium; assembly: GCA_044356555.1. Lineage (GTDB taxonomy): Bacteria > Verrucomicrobiota > Verrucomicrobiia > Opitutales > Opitutaceae > Tous-C4FEB. The sequence goes on from JBIKWB010000008.1 coordinate 14,199, forward strand.
GCCGCGGCCGTGGCCGTGATGCGCGAGACCGGAGTCACGGTCGATGATCTCCATGCCTTCGCCGTCGCGCGCCCGCAGCTCCTTCGACCCAAGAACGTCCACTTCACCCCCGAGGGCTGTGTGGCTCTCGCCGACCATGTCGCTGCCACGATCACTACCGTCCTTACTGCTCCAAAACTATGACAATCTCCGCCGAAACCACTCCCGCTATCCTCGCCACCGCGGTCGTTCCCTGGGATGACCGCTACGAATTTCAGGAGGACGCCTTCCGCCGCCAGGTTCACACCATTGCCCGGGAGCTGACGAAGCACATCTATATTTTCGGCACGGCGGGCGAAGGCTATGCCGTGACGGAGACGCAGTTTGACCGGATCACCCGCTCGTTCTGGTCGGTCTCCCGCGAGGCGCAGGTCACGCCGATGGTCGGCCTCATCTCGCTCTCGCTGCCCGCCATCATCGAGCGCATCGAGCGCTGCCGCGCTTTGGGCTATCGGCTTTTCCAGCTCTCGTTGCCGTCGTGGGGCGCGCTCAACGACGAAGAGGTGGACCGCTTATTCGCGGAAACCTGCGGCCGGTTCCCCGACTGCCAGTTTCACCACTACAACCTGATGCGGACGAAGCGCCTGCTGACCTCCGTCGAATACCGGCGGCTTGCGGCTGCGCATCCCAACTTCATCGCCGTCAAGAACAGCACCACCGATCCCGCGGTGATCGCCGACCTGATGACCCTTCAGCCTCGGCTCCGGTTTTACATCACCGAGATGGGCTACGCCATGGCCCGCAAGACGCACGATCTCGGGTTGCTCATTTCGCTCGCCTCGATCCATCCGGAACGCGCCAAAGCGTTCGTGGCGGGCACCGACGCCCAGCGCGCGGCCGACGTCGAAGATTTTAAGGCGCTGATCGCGGGCCTGAAAGCCGCCGGCGGCAAATTCCACATCGACGGTGCTTACGACAAGATGCTCTACCGGATGACCGATCCGACCTTCCCGCTGGGCTTGCTGCCGCCTTACGTCGGCGCGTCCGACGCGGACTTCGAGGTCTTCAAAGCGGCCGTTCCCGCCGGGTGGCGACGCGCCTGAAGCCGTGACCCCGTGAACAATTTCTCCCGATTCAAAGGTCAGAAGGCCGTTGTCACCGGCGGAAGCTCCGGCATCGGTCTCGCCATCGCCCGGCGTCTTCGAGCCGAGGGGGCGACCGTCGCGGTGTTTGATTTCGATGCGAAGACCTTTGCCGCCTTGAGTGCCGAATTCGGCGCCGGGCACCGCTTCTTGTCGGTGGACGTCACCGCCGAGGCCCAAGTGAACGCCGCCGTCACCGAGCTGGTGGGGGAGTGGGGCGGAGTGGACGTGCTCGTAAACAGCGCCGGCATCACTGGCGTCTCGGCCCGCAAGACGCACGAGATCACCTTTGCCGATTTTGAACGCGTCGTCCGCGTCAACCTCTTCGGCTCGTTCCTCACCGCCAAGGCCGTGCTTCCCGGCATGGTCGCGCGCCGTTACGGGCGGATCCTGCACATCGCCTCGATCGCGGGGAAGGACGGCAACGCCGGGATGGTTTCCTACTCGAGTTCCAAGGCCGCCGTCATCGGCATGACCAAGTCGCAGGGCAAGGAATACGCCGAGAGCGGCGTGACGATCAACGCCCTCGCCCCGGCCGTGATTCAGACCCCGCTGGTCGACGCGATGCCGGCCGAGCAGGTCAAGGCCAACACCGACAAGATCCCGATGAAGCGCTGCGGCACGCTCGAAGAGATCGCGGCGATGGCCTGCTTCATTGTCTCGCCGGAGACGTCCTTCACCACCGGCTTCACTTTCGACCTGAGCGGCGGCCGAGCCGTTTACTGACCCTTATTCTTCCCATGATCATCACCGACGTCCGGACAACCCTGCTGACTGGCCCTTGCACCAATGATCCGTTCCTGAGCGAGGCGCGCAAACGGCGCAGCGCTGCCTTCATCGAGATTATCACCGACGGCCCGCTCATCGGCATCGGCGAGACCTATGCCGGCTACTTTTGTCCCGAGGCCGTCCCGGCCATCGTGGACTTCTTCAAGCCGATTTTGGTCGGCCAGACGGTCGACGATATTCCCGAGCTCTGGCGGCGGATGTATCATTGCGGCAACTTCTGGTGTCGCGTGGGCCTGGGCGCCTCGGTCATCAACGGTGTCGAGGCGGCGCTCTGGGATCTCAAGGGCAAGCAGGCCGGCCTGCCGGTGCACGACCTGCTCGGCGGCTGCCAGCATAGCAAGCTGCCGTGCTACGCCACCGGCGGCCCCGCAAACTACCCGAAGGACCGGCTCGCGCAGAAGATCGACCACTATTTTTCGCTCGGTTTCCGCGGCATCAAGGTCGCGACCGGTAGCCGTTCGCCCGACAAGGGTTGGTATACGCCGATGACGCCGGCTGAGGCGGCGGATTTCGAGGCCGACAAGGTGGCCTTCATGCGCCAGCACGCGGGGCCGGACGCCTGGCTCATGCTCGACGGGCACATGGGCAACAGCCCCGGGAAGACGTGGACGGTGGAGATCGCCATCGCCGCGGCCAAGGCGGTGGAGCCGTTCAACCTGTTTTTCTTTGAGGAGCCGCTGCACTACACCGACCCGTGGGGCTACGCGGAACTCTGCCGCGCCACCACCACGCCGATCGCCGGCGGGGAGTGCCTGACGGCCTCCTACGAGTGGCGCGTGTTCGCTTTGCAGGACAGCTTCGACATCGGTCAGCCCGATGCCTCCTATACGGGCGGCATGCTGGAATGCATGGCCGTCGCCAAGATGATGGCCGAGCGCGGCCGGAAGATCGCGACCCATGCGTGGGGCGCGGGCGGCTCGCTGATGCAGAATATCCATTTCGGCTTCGCCGCTGCCAACACCTGCATGTTGGAAGTGCCGCCCGACTACGCGGGGCTGCATGCCGACGTGATCGACGGCGGGCTCGTGCTAAAGGACGGTTACGTGCTGCCGCCGGACCGCCCGGGCTTCGGCGTGGTGCTCACCGACGACATCAAGCGCCGCTACCCGTTTCAACCTGGCAGCGGGGAGTTCAACAGCGTCCCCGGAAAAATCCTCCGCGATTGAACGCCATGAAGATCATCATCGATGTTCCGGTCGAGGAGCCGATTCTCGCGCGGCTCCGTGCCGAAGGTCGGCACCGTTTTGAAGTGATTGCTCCGCCGGCCGAAGCCGCGCGGGCGTTGCCGGCGGAGCTCATCGCCGGTGCGGACGTGCTGTTTTGCAGCGTTCCGCCGAGTAACCACGCGGACATGGCGGCGTGGAAGTGGGTGCAGCTGGCGTCCGCGGGCTACACTCAGCTCTTCGGTCTGGATTTGCCCGCCCGCGGCGTGCAGGCGACCAATTGCCGCGGCTGTTTCGACGTGCCGATCGCAGAGTGGAATGTCGCCATGATGGTCAACCTCGCGCGCGACTTCCGCCAGATGATCCGGAACCAAGAGGCTGCGGTCTGGGACCGCTCGGCGATCTTCCAGCGTGAGATCCGTGGGCTGACCCTTGGGCTCTGGGGCTACGGCGGCATCGGCCGCGAGACGGCCCGGCTGGCCAAAGCCATGGGGCTGCGCGTGCATGTGCTCGCCCGCCATGGCGTGGGCCCGAGGGAGGCGGTGTACTCGGTGCCGGGAACGGGCGATCCCGACGGCGTGTTGCCCGACCGCGTCTTTACGCAGGGGCAGGAATTGGAGTTTCTCGGCGGGCTCGATTTTCTCGTGCTGGCGATGCCGTTGACGAAGCAAACCGAGGGGCTGCTCGGTGAACGTGAGCTGCAAGCGTTGCCGCGGCATGCTTTCCTGCTGAACCCCGCGCGCGGCGCGATCATCCGGGAGGAAGCGCTGCTGCGGGCCCTGCGCGAGGGCTGGATTGCCGGCGCCGCGCTCGACACGCACTACCGTTATCCGATGCCGGCGGAGCACCCTCTGTGGAAGTTTCCAAACGTCATCTTCAGCCCGCACATCTCGGGCTCGAGCCTCAGCCCGCACTTCAAGCGCCGGCTGTGGGAGATATTCGCGGAAAATCTCGCTCGCACTGAGCAGGCTCGTCCGTTGCTGAACGTCGTCACGCCTGCCCAGTTGGCCGGCGGCTAAGCCGATGCCGCCGCCTTCAGCTGAACCGGCGGACGAGTTGCTCCATGTCCGCCGCCTGCGTCTTCATGCTGCGGAGCAGCGCGAGTTGGGTGCGGGTGCGCTGGAGGTTGTGGTCCGGGTGCGCGGTCTTTTAGTAGGTGTCGCCTTGCAGGAAGTCCGTGAGGAAACGCAGAGCCTGCTCGTAGGTGATGATGCGGGCCGTCAGCGCCAAGGGCTCGATTTCGGTCGCGTTCAGGAATCCGCGGATGGGTTCCAAGTATCCCTCGCAGAGGGCGGCGAAGATCGGCTCCCGCATCTCGATACCGGTGAGGTCGGCGGCATCTTCCGCCGCCGAGTTGGCCCCGGTCCGCACCATGTCGTCAAAGTCGTGGAGGGTGAGGCCGGGCATTACGGTGTCGCGATCGATGACGCAGCCCCCATGGCTGGTGCCATCATTCGGAAGCACATTGGTGACCTTCGTGTCGTTGTGCGTGATGCGCCCGGAAATTCTGCCGCCGCCCTGAAACTACTGCAGTACGCCGGCCAGCGCCGATCGGTCGAGCGGTGGCTGCGCTGCGCTCAGTTGTTCCGGAAGGAGGACGCAATCTTGTTTCGGCAGAATTTTCCATTTCGCCCATTAATTTTTCCGGCCCACTGATTCTCTCTCCCTAAACAAACTTTTCGGGTTTGCCGTATTGAGCGCGCAGCCCCGCCGCCCCTACTTTTATGAATCGCCGATTCTTTTCGCTGACCGAGCCATGGCGAGTCGCCGTCTTTCTGTTTGTGGCGGCGGGCCTGAACTACGCTGACCGAACCGCCCTTTCGTCCGTCATTCCTCCCTTGCGTGAAGATTTGGGCGTGACCGATGCGCAGGTTGGATTGGCCGGCCTGCTTTTTCTGTGGACCTATGCCATCGCATCGCCGTTCGCGGGTAACCTCGCCGACAAATATTCGCGCAGCAAAATCGTGTTCTGGAGTATTCTCATTTGGAGCCTGATCACGTTGCTCACCGGATTGTCGCGAAACACGACCGACTTGCTCGTGCTCCGCGCCGCCTTGGGGTTGGCGGAGAGTTTCTATCTGCCGGCCGCTGTCGCGCTGCTGGGCGAACACCACGGGCCGGCAACCCGGGGCAAAGCGATGGGTTTTCATCTGATTGGCCTGAATCTGGGTGTGCTGCTGGGGGGAGCTTTTGTGGGGAGTTTGGCGGAGCACTACGGCTGGCGGCCCGGATTCTGGATTTTGGGTGTCATGGGCATAGCGCTCGCTTGCGGAGCAAAGTATTTTCTTTCCGACGGCCCGGTGCCGGTGGCGGAGACCAAGCCGGTTACCGTGATCGCGGCCAAACCCGCGCAAGCTTGGGGCTATCTGCTGCGGACTCCGTCGTTTCACGGCCTGCTGCTGAGCGCGATTGTCGCGGGGGTCGCCTCGTGGACTTTCCTCAGCTGGCTGCCGCTCTTTTTCTCCGAAAACTACGGGATGAAACTCGGGGCCGCCGGTCTCGCGGGCGTGGCGCTTTACAAGGCGCCGGTCTTGTTGGGCACGGGATTCGGCGGTTGGATTTCCGACAGAGCGATCCGCCACAACGCCCGGGCCCGGGTGCTGATCAAGGCGTTGTCGTTTTTGGTCAGCTGTCCCTTTCTGTTTTTCTTCATCGGAGCCCCGACTTTCGCTCTTTTGGCGACCATGTTGATCGTTTCCTCATTCATCCGTGCCATCGGGGTGCCGAGCGAACACGCCATCATTTGCGAGGTTGTGCCTCCGCAATTTCGCTCCACCGCGATCGGCATTTTCAACACCTGCGGCTCGGCCGCGGGCGGCGTCGGCGTGCTGTTGGCCGGATTGTTCAAGAAGGAATTCGGGCTGAATATGATCTTCGGCTCCTGCTCGCTGCTCTATGCGGCGGCCGGCCTGATGTTGCTTGCGGTCTACTGTTTTTTCACGGCCAAAGACATGGCCCGCGCCGAGCTCCACGCACTGCAGGCCGCCCGACAATAGTGTCCGTCTGAACTCAGCTCCAGTGAAGTGGGCGAGTTGGCGGCCGACCGCGTGCCCGACATCCGCTCGGGATTCGCACGTCAGGTGCTGCCGTCCGGCTTTTTCTTCTTCTCGGCGTGCGTGGGGTCGTCCTCGATCAGGTTCACGAGGGTCGCCACGGCGCGGAAGGGCCGCAGCACCCAACTGCCCTGGAAAATGGGTCCGACGGGGCCGGCGGTCTCGGGCAGGCGGCGCACGAAAAAAACGAGCGCGATGCACAGGCCCAGCAGGCTCACGTAGTAGCCCGTGAAGACCTGCACGTCGACGGAAGGCGTATCGCCGGGCACCTTGAGGAACAGTCCCCACAGCACGGGCGTGCAGCCGCCGATGAAGGTCATGACGGCGCCGTGGATCGAGACGGGCAGGGCCCGGTCTTGCTCCGGCAGAATCTTTACGAGGTAGCTCAGGTTGGCGGAATTCCAAAAACCGGAGCCGACGCCCTGCAGAAAGAAGAGCAAGGGCAGGGTCCAGTAGGCCTTGCCGCCGGTGATGAGGAAGGAAATCCATGCGGCCGAGATCAGGGCGTAACTGAGGAAGGCCGCCTTAAAAAAGGGCTTCGCGCCGATCTGGTCGATGTGCGTGCGCATCGCAATATTGGCGGCGATCAGGCCGACATAGGTGAGCATGGTGAGCAAAATCACTTGGGCGGTGCTGACGCCCGCTGACGCCTTCAGGTAGTAGACGGCGAAAGGGGACAAGGGCGTGATGCCGGCGAAGAACGTGACCGAAATCCACAGGTAGGATCTGAAAAAACTCGGCTGCATCATTAGCCGGGGCGTCTCGGTCATGACCTTCTCCAGACTGATTGGCTTTGGCTTTTCCGCATCCGGCAGCTTCTTCAATTGCTGGTAAGCAAAGAGGGCGCCCAAGACGGCAATGAGGTAGAGCAAGATGAAGGCCGTGTAGGTCGGCAGGAATGTGAAGAAGATCGCGTAGACCAAGAGCGACACGCCGACGGCGACGCCGGTGGTGAGTTGGTCGGTGGCCCAGTAGCGGCCGCGCAGATCGGCCGGCACCAACTGGTAGAACCACGTCGTGAGGGCCGAAGTGCCGACGGCCCGGAGGAGGCAGTAGACGAAGGTCGTCACGACCATCGTGTTGATCATCCACGACACCGGGCTCGGCGGGGCGAGGAGCGAAAGACCGATCGGGACCAGCAGGCAGACGCCGCGCGCGCCCCAGCCGGCCATGGTCAGTTTTTTGTAACCGTAGCGCGACAACAGGGTGGTGGACAGCACCTGCGCGGGTGTGAGCAGGAAGGTCCAGGCGAACACGAGACCGACTTGGAACGAGTTCGCCCCGAGCTGCTGCATGAAGAGGACGGTCGGCGTGCCGATCGCCACCTGCCAGTTGAGCGCGTTGAAGAACGAAAAATAAATGCCGCCCCGGTAAGGGTAGAGTTCGGGATGGTGGGTCTTGGACGGAAAGATCATGGCGCGGCCGCGGACGGCTGCTTGCGCTTGATCGCAAGTTCGACGCCGACGACGGACAACTCTTCGGTGGACTCGTTGTAGAGCACAATTTCGTTCCAGCCGTCCCGGATCGCGGCGCACTCCATCCGGTAGTTCCAAGCGCGGTGCTCCTCGACGTGCCGGGTATAGGGCCCGGCGGCGAATAGGAGATCCGCGGTTTCCTGGCGCTCGAAAACCGGCCAGCCGCCGTTCACGCTCACGCCGCATTCGCGGTCGGTCGGGGTGCGCTCGGCGATCAATTGGACCACGAATTCAAGTTCCGCTCCGGCGGGCTCGGCGCACAGCGGAATCCGCAGGGCGCGACGGTGCCGCGGGGCGATCCGCACGGGCAGTTGTTCGGGCACGTCCCATATCTTCGTCGCAATCAGCGAGACCGTGTTGAAGGCGTAATGCTTTTCCCGGCCGCCCAGGGCCGCGAGGTCGTCGAGCTGGCGCAGGGCCGCATAGTCGGCGCGCAGGCCGGGCACGCGCACCTGGTCGGTGACAAAAAAGTTGAAGAACTCGAGCCCGTCCGCACCGAGCACGAGCTTGCCCGCGGCGTTGGCGCGGAGCATCTCGGCGCTTGCACTCAGATAGCGGGTGCCGCGGACGCGCTTGACCTCCTCCGGCTTCGTCCGGGCGTGAAAGGCGTTGTCTCCGGCGAGTTGGACATCGGGGCCGGAGGGCCGCTCGGTGAGGGCGGGGGCGTGGGTTTCCAGCCAGTTGGGCGCATCCTCGATGCCGCCATAAATGGTGATATCCGGACCGAGTTCGCGCCGCAGTTCGTCGAGCGGCATCTCCCATGAAGTCTGCCAGAAATTGCTAAACGTGCAGAAGTCGATGAGGCCGCGCCGAGCCAGCTCTTTTAGGTCGATGCCGATACTGCGCAAGTAGGTCAGGTTGGAGGAACTGCGGATGCCGAGCGGGTAGAAGGGCCGGCGAGCCTTGGTCATGGCGCGCACCGAGGCGAACCAATCGGTCATCTCGTCAATCTGTTTCTGGGAGGCGGGCGCCTCCAGACAGACCGGATGGCGGAGCCAGTCCATTTCCAGCCCCTCGTAGTCGTAAGACTCCACGCCCTCGCGAATCATCTCGAGCATGTAGTCCCGCACGGCCTGCTGGCCATAGTTCAGGCCCACCCAAGCGGCCTGCGAGGTGTTTTGGGCGCCGGGCACGCGGCCGGAGAGCCGGTTCTTCGGCTCGCGGAACAACCGGCAGTTCACCGGGCTGGCGGGCGCGCCGGAGAAATGCGTGGGGTTCATCCGATAGCTGAGCCAAGGGCTGATTTTCCTCTCTCGGCAAACCCGGGCGCTCTCCGCCAGCCAGTCGACACCGGCTTCGGCCAAGTCGAGGTAGAGATCCAGCATTTCCACCATGTTCTTCGCATATTTCTCCAGCAGCACCGGTGTCATGCCGGCAAGGCCCGCCGCGACCGAACGCGTGAAGGCGACGTCACCGCGGCGATAGTCTTGCAGCAGGTATTCCAGTCGTTTGGTCGGATACCAAGCGACCTGAGTGTTCGGATTGACCAGCAGCGTGTCGACGCCGCTGTCGGCGAGCGCTCCGATATAACGGTGAATCGCGCGGGTACTGAAGGCGCCCCCTTCAGGTTGCCAGAGCTCTGGATTGTAGAAGAGGAAATTGCAGTCGCCGTTGAAGAGATTGCGGTGCGCGGCCAGCGGGCGCGATCCGCGGGCGGTGCTTCCGGCGGCGGCGAGCGGCGGCGCGAACGGTCGCGACATGGCCAGCGCGGCGCCGGCGAGGGCCCCGGTGCCAAGGAAACCGCGTCGTGTCAGCGTGGACGGTGAACGACGGGCCGGAGTACGGTTGACGTGGTCTCGGCCCATCGTCAGCCCACGACTTTGAACTTGGTCAGGGCGCTGCCGGCGGAACCGGTGCGCGGCAATATTTCGCGCTCGGCGGGAAGGCGGCCGGTGACGCTCCAGTTGTCCCCGGTCTCCGCAACATAGATGGATCCGTCCTGCCCGACGGCGATGCCGTGCGGATAGTGCAGCAACCCGGGGAGCGTCCAGACATCGAGGATTCGGCCGGAGCGGTCGAAGCGGATGATCGCGTTGTCGATCCCGGCCGAGCCGTAAATGCAACCGTCCGGTGCGGCGTAGAGTCCGTCCACGGAATGGAGGTTCGGCCAAGTCGCGACGTGGGAGCCGTCAGTTTCGAATACCTGGATGCGGTCGTTCTCTCGGTCGGTCATGTAGAGCAGGCCGTCGGCTCCGAGGGTGATGACGTGCGGCGTGTGGAACTCGCCCGGTTCGGTGCCGTGGCGACCCCAGTCGAAGAGAAACCGGCCGTCGGCGGCGAACTTTGCAATGCGCGAATTGCCGTAGCCATCGGTGACAAAAAATTCGCCGCTCGGAAGCACACAGACATGCGTGGGTTGGAAAAAATGGGTGGCGTCGCAGCCGGAGATGCCGTCGACCCCGAGCGTGAGCAGCAGTTTTCCTTCGGGGGAAAACTTCATGATGATGTGCCGGCTCACGTCGGTGATCCAGACGTTGTCCCAAGGATCGACGTGCAGGCCGTGGAGCCAGATGCGTTCGGCGATGGGAATCGGGACCGGTCCGCGCAGGTCGTAGGCCATCTTGCGCTGGTGGTGTTCCGCACCGATCTCGCAGTCGAGTGTGCCGTCGGCGTGGAGACGCAGCAGAGGGCGGTCTCCCCTGTGCGCGACGTAGATGCGGTTGCGCGAGTCGATCCCGACGCCGACCACCCGGTCGAGGGTGATGCCGGGCAGCGGAGCCCAACCGGATTGCTGGTGCAGTCGGGTCCCTGCGGTGGCGGTCAAAGGGAGGGCGCGAATAGGAAACATGGCGGGTGTGGATTTGGGCGTTTTGATGCGTCCCGTTTTTTTTGCGGGGAACAGATCGGGAAGACGAATAGGTGCGACGCTTGCTTCAGTGACCCTCAATGCCGACGGCGGGAAGCGTTACGCTGAGGCACGGTCGAGGCGAGATACTCGGTTGTTTGGGCGGGGCAGGAGGCGAAGCGAGCTGGGGAAAAGGCAGTCAAGTCAATCGGGGCCGAGGCGGTCGCGGCCAATTCAGCGAGGAAGAATCCCGCGGCGGGACTGTAGGAAAAACCACCGGAGTGAAAACAGTTTCCGATCAAGAGTCCTTCAATGCCGGTGACCGGCCCGATGATCGGTTCCCCATCCATGGAGAAGGAGATCAGCCCGATGTGGCTGGTTTCCCACTGCAAGTTGGCGAGGGTGGGGAAGAAGTCCTTGAATCTTTCGACCGCCGGCGAAATGAGCTCGGGGTTGGTCTCGAGCTGATTCAGAAGAAATCCCAACCCCGGGACTTTGAGATCGTCCCGATCCGGCGTCTCGATCCCCAGCAAGACCCGATTGCCCTTGGCGGGTCGGATGTAACCGAAAAACGGATCCGCGTTGATCGGCGGGAATTTCACCGGACGGTCTAACGCGGCTGAGACGTAGCGTTGGTGGACGAACGTCTTGACGGGTAGCGTGACCCCGATTGAGGCCAGCAGGGGTAGGATCCAGGCGTAGGTGGCAACGATGACCACATCTGCGGGGAGCAAGCCGTCGGCTGTTTTCACGCCGCTCGCGCGACCGCCCGTGAGGCAGATTTCATCGACCTGCACATGCTCGCGTATTTCGACCCCCAAGGCGCGCACCCGTTGGGTGAGTCCGGCCAGATATTCGACGGGCTCACTGTAGCCGCCCGTGGGGTCCAACAGCCCGAGATAATCATCCGGTGGATTGAGGTCCGGCCAACGGCGCCGGATCTCGGCCGGGCGGAGAATCTGGTAGGGCGCTTCCAGCCGGTCGTAGAGCGGCAAGAGCTCCGCCCGGGCGGGCCAGAGCTCCGGGTTGAAAAGATTCAAGCAGCCGTGATCGTTGTAAAAAGTATAGCCGGGCAGATCGTTGGAGAATTCCCGGAAAATACGGAGCGAATGACGGCGGGCGCGGACGCCGGTTTCAGACCACAGCAGACCGGTGCTGATACCGGCGGCGCGGCTGCTGGAACCGGCACCGATTTCGTTTTTCTCCAACACCTGCACCCGGCCATAGCCCCTTTTGGCGAGATGATACGCGGTCGAGAGACCCGTGACGCCGGCCCCAATGACGATGGCGGTCTTCATTTCAAAAACAAAGAACGTGGCGGGGCCGGGTGGGCGAAGGTTCAGGCAAGGCGGGTGAAGCCGCGGAGGCCGCGGGCCACGCCGGACTCCTCGGCCAAGGTTCCGCGGATGATGATCTCAGCGATTTCACCCATGGCCTCCTCGGCGGCACGCAGCATCGCCTCGATCCGTGATTCGTCGTGGGCGAGCATAACGTAATGATAGGTGGCCACGAGGAAGCCGCGCTCGCGCATTTTGCGCACGTAGAGCGTCTGGGCCAGCGGGGTATCCGGCCCGAGGTCGAACACCATGGTGGGTATGGCGGGCATGCCGCCGACGACCAACTTACAGGCGGTGTGTCGGGCGGCGAGGGCCCTGAGGGAGTTTTGCAAGCGCTCGCCGCGCGCCCAGATGATCTGCTGCACGCCCAGCCGCTCAACTTTCTCCAGCACGGCCAGGGCGGCTGCGGGGCCGACGCCGTCGGTCCAATAGCTTGAGGAAATGAAGCTGCCGTCGGCCGCCGCCATGATCGGCTCGCGGCCGATCACCGCACCGAACGGGAAGCCGTTGCTCATGGCCTTGGCGTAGACGACGACATCGGGATCGATCCCGAGCCGGGCCATTGCGCCCGGGTGGCCGAAGCGGAGGCCGCTCGTGACTTCGTCGACGATGAAGACGCCGCCTGCCGCGCGGCAACGGGCGGCGACTTTGGTGAGGAAATCATCCTTGGGCAGTTGTGAGCGCATCGGCTCCATGACCACACAGGCGAGATTGTCGCCGAGCTTCGCGAGTGCTGCCTCGAAGGAGGCAAAGTCGTTGTATTTGAAAGGCAGGGCGGTGCCCTTCAGTTCGCGCGGCACTCCCTTTGGTTCGAGGCCGGGCAACAGGTGCCCGTTGAGCGCGTCGTTTTCCCCTAAGTTAGCCGCGAGATACCAGTCGTGCCAGCCGTGGTAGCCGCAGAAGGCCACGCCGCTGCGGCCGGTGGCGGCGCGGGCGATGCGGACGCTCATGTTCATCCCGTCGCCGCCGCCGCGCGCATAGCGCACTTTGCCCGCCCACGGGTGGAGCGAAAGGAGCCGATCGGCGAGTTCGACTTCCTGTGGGCTAACCAACGAGCAATACGTGCCGAGCGAGAGGCGGCGCGTCACGGCCGCGGTGACATCCGGATCCGCGTAACCAAGCAAAATCGCGCCGACGCCGCCCGCGCAATCCACGTAGCGGCGATCGTTGAGATCCCACACGTCGCTGCCGTTGCAGCGCGAGAAATAGGCGGGCCAGGATTTGGCATCGAACATCTCCGCCCGCTTAGAGAGGAGGCCGGTGCCGCCGGATATGACGGTGCGGGCGTGTTGCCAGAGTTCGGGGCCGGTGCGGGGTGCGGGGGCGGTCGTTTCCGCAAGGTGGGGTGCGAGGAGGCGCTTCGCGTTGCCGCAGAAGACATCGTTGAGGTCGCCCTGCGTGAGGCCGGTGTCCTCGCAGGCCTCGCGCAGACACATCAACGACTCGATGCCGACCAAGGTCATGTCGTTGTTGGTTGGGGCGGCGTAGTCGGTGCGGAGCAGTTCGGGGTGGAGCCAGAAAAAGAGGTCCCCCGTGCTGACGCAGCGTCCGCGCACTTCGCAGACGGAGAAGTCCGAGCCCCACAGGACCCGGCGGGGCCCGAGCACCTTGAGGGCGGCGCGGAAGGCTTCGGCTTCGCAGACCGCCGAGGTGTCGACGACGACGTTGTCGAGGTCGGCCATGGTGTGCAGTCCGCGCCGGGCGTTGCGGTAGTTAAAGCTGCGGGCGATGTGCGCCAAGATGAGGCGCATGTTCGGGTAGGCCCGGCACAGGCGGCGCACCTCCTGCTGATTGGACGGATCTTCGATCGCACCGTCGCGCACGATGTGCAGCAGGAGGACGCCGCGAATCTCGTGGAGAATTTCCCACATCCAGTCGGGGGCGTATTCCGCCAACGTGGCGTGCATGGTGTCGGGGCGGCTCGCGTAGCAGTGGTAAACCTTGATGCCGCAAAAGCGTCCGCTGCGCAGGGCGGCCGCCACCATCGCCGGGTCGTCCGCAGGGGACACGAGCATCAGCCCTCGGCTGAGCGGGGTGCCGTGGGCCTTCACTTCGTCGGCGAGCCAGTTGTTGAGGGCGGGACGGTCGGCCGTTTTGTGCGGCATGCCAAAGTAGAGCCCGTGCATGGTCTTCACCGGCATGTAGCGTTGAAGGGCGGCGCGGTGGTCGCGGCACCCCAGCAACGGGTGCTCGGCCAGAGCGGACCAAGTGCCGGGGGCGAAATGCTCGGCTTTATAAGGGTGGACGTGGATGTCGAAGACCTCGTCCGGCATGAATCCAGACAGTCGCGCGGCGGCAATTTGTTGGTCGCGGGGAGTAAGGGTGGTGACGTATTTCATGTTTCGGTGGGGGTAGTGGGCCGGGGTTTGATCGCCCACAAGAGCACGCCGCAGATGAGCAGGCAGAGGGCGCCGAAGTTGAACATGGTGGTGATGTTGATCTGGGCGTCGCGCACCAGCCCGCCGATGTAGATCGACGCGCCGCCGACCATGACGGCAAACATGTTGAGCACGCCGACACCGGTCGCGAGGTGGCGTCGGTCAATGATCTGACAGAGCAGTGGGGTCATGCTCGCATCCGGGAATGGGCGGGTGAAGCCGTAGATCACCATGCCAAGCAGGACCAGCGGCAATAGGCCGGAATTGCCCACGAGCAGGACTCCGGGGATGGCAACGAGCACCCCGATCACCCCGACGTAGATGCGGCCCCGGGGGTTGGTCCGAGTCCATCGGTCAGCGAAGAAGCCGCCCGCCACCATGCCGACGAGGCTGGCCGAGTAGATGTAGCCCAGAGCCGTGAGTCCGGCCCGGCCCTGAGACATTTGGAACTGCTCCTGCAGATAGGATGGCAGCCAGCCGATGAAAGACCAACTGGCGACACCCAAAATGCCCCAGAACATAAGCGCGAGAAGGTAGGCGGGCCGGCTCAAAATATCCGCGAGGGTCTGGCCCAGCCGGAGAGCCGGGACGGCGTACACCGACTCGCCGGGCGCCGCGATCTCCTTGGGCCGGTCCTTCAGCAGAAAAAACAACACGCCCGCGTAGGCGATGCCGATGGCACCGAACAATTGAAAAACGAAAGTCCAGTCCGCTTGGTCGGCGATCCAGCCGCCCAAGCCACCGAGGCCCGAACCGACCATCACGCCGCTGAGGTGAATGCCGTTGGCCAGCGAACGGGTTTTATCCCGATGATAATCCATCAGGAGGGCGGCCGCAGCGGGGAAATAGGCGGCTTGGCAAATCCCCAGCAGGCCGCGGTAGAAAAGCACCTCGTTGATCGTGCTCGCGTGGGCGGTGAGCCAGGTCGCCGCTGACCAACCGAAAAGCGAAAAGACGATGATCCGGCTCCGGTTGAAACGGTCCGCGAAATATCCGCCGAACGGACTCATCACGCCGTAAACGACGAGAAAAACCGTCGTTAGTAATCCGAATTGGGCGTCGGTCATCGGGATGGCCTCCTTGATCGACGAGCGCATCGTGATGAGGATCATCCGGTCCAAATAATTCAGGAAGGCGGCGATCCACAGCAAAGCCACCATCAGCCAGGCTTGTCGCATCGGGCTGTTCTCGGGCTGACTCATCGGGAAAGGCGGGACGGGCTAGCGGTCCGCGGCGGCGTGCGACTTGATCAGCAGCAGCAGGGCGGCGCAGCCCACCATGCTCACCGAGGCGAATCCGAAGATCAGGCTCACGTCGATCTTCGCATCGCGGAGGGCACCGCCGGCGTAGATCGTGAAACCGCCTACGACTGTGCCGCAGAGGTTAAGCACACCGTAGCCGGTGGCGCGGTAACGCGGATCTGTCACCTGGCAGAGGATCGGCATCATGTTGCAGTCCGCAAACGCGCGGGCGAATCCGTAGACCACCAGACCAACGATGGCCAGGGGCAGTAGGTTGGTGCTACCCGCGAGGAAAATGCCGGGAGCCGCACAGCAGAGTCCGATAAAGGGAACGTAGAACCGTCCGAAGGGATTCGTTCGAAACCAGCGGTCGGCCCAGGCACCGCCGACGATCACCCCGACGAGCAGCGCAGTCTGCAGGTAGCCCGTGGCGGTGAGTCCCGCGACGCCTTGGGCCAAATTGAAATTCTCGTTCATGTAGGTCGGCATCCAACCGACGACTGCCCAGCCGCCCATGCCGAGCAGGCCCCAATAAATCAGGGCAAGGGTAAAGGAGCTCTTGCTGAACAGGCTGACGAAGGCGGCGCGCAGCCCGATTTTCGGGAGCTCGTCGGCCTCGTTAATGGCTGTATTCGAGGGGCGTTCACGCGGAGCATCCTTCAAAAAAAACGCGACCACGAAAGCGTAACCCAGACCGATGAGGCCGAATAACGTGAAGGAGTGTTCCCAGCCATGCCGCTCGGCGATCCAGCCTCCGACTCCGCCCAAGCCGGCGCCGACCATGATCCCGCTCATATGGATGCCCTCGGCCCGTGATCGCGTGTGGCCTCGGTGATAGTCGGTGATCAAGGCCAAGGCGGCCGGGATGTAGGCGGCTTCAGTAACGCCCATCAGCACCCGGGTGGCCAGTAGTTCCGTATAGGTCGTCGCGTGTGCCGTGAGCCACGTCACGAATGACCATGCGAACAAACTAATCACGATCACCCGGGAGCGACTGAAGCGATCGGCCAGAAAACCGGCGAAAGGGCTCAGTATACCGTAAGTCCAAAGGAAGGCTGCGGTAAGGAGCCCGAATTGCGCTTCGGTCATGGGGATCTCCGCCACGATCGACCCGCGCATCGTGGTGATCATGACGCGGTCCAGGTAGTTGAGCAGGCCGATGAACCAAAGCAGCCCGACGGTTAGCCATGCGCGGTTGGGAAGTTTGAATTCAGGGGGCATAGGGGTGGGGATAAAACGGAAGGGAAACTACTGGGTGCGTCCCCTCGCTTCGACCGTCCAGCGGCCGATGAGCGAGGCTCCCTCGATGAGCGTTACTTCATTCGTGAGATTGATAACCGTGCAGATATGGGCCGGCACGAAGGCCACGCGTTCACCTACGGTCAGCCGGTCCACATCCGCGCCGCGGACGTAGCCGTGCTCCTCGTTCACGCGCACGACCGTCAGGTCGCGGCCGTCGTCGGCCGCGCCGAAATGGTTCTCCGGTGTGCGGTCGGAGGAGAAGGTCTTGGAGCCGGCGTCGATCAAGGCGAGGCCCGGCTCGGGCTTGTCCACCACGGTGGCGAGGACATGCACGGCGACATCGGCGGGGGCCATGACCTTGGTGGTGCGGGAGAGCGAAAGGTCGCCGAACATGTAGGCTCCCGGCCGCAGGGCCTGCACGCGGCCGCGGCTAATCTGCGTCGCAAGGCGGGCGGTGACGCTGCAGCCCGGCCAGACCGCCAACGCGGGGTCGATGGCGCGTCGGATTTGGTCCATCCGCGTGATCATGGTCTCCAGCGCCGCAGGAACCTCGGCCGGCGGCAGACCGTAGAAATGACCCTCGTGGCAATAGAGGCCTTTGAGCTCGAGGTGCGGGTGACGGGCGAGGCGGGTCGCGATCCGGATGGCCGCCTCGTCTGAACGGGCGCCCTCGCGGCCGAGCCCGGTGTCGACGGCCAGCATCACGCCCAGGCGGCGGCCGGTGGCGGCGGCGAGTTCGGCGAGCGGCTCAAAGTGGGCCTCGCTGGTGAGGCCGACGCGCAGGTCCGAGAGGCGTTCCGCCAAGGCGGCGAGGCGTGGCGCGAGGCTGCGGCCGACGAGCGAGTTGGCGACAAAGATCTCCTTCACGCCCGAGGGCAGCATGGCCTCGGCCTCGCCGAGTTTGGCGCAAGTGAGGCCCTTCGCGCCGGCACCGAGCTGGCGGCGGGCGACCTCGACCATCTTGTGCGTCTTCATGTGCGGGCGAAGTTCGATGCCGGCGGCGTCGCAGGCCGACTGCACGGACCGGATGTTCGCTTCGAGTTTCACGCGATCGACGAGAATCGCGGGCGTTGGCAGCGTGGGAAAGAGGGACATGCGCTAGAGGCGTCCGATCTGGCCGAGGGTGAGCCCGCCATCGACGACGATGATCTGGCCGGTGATATAGCGGGCGGCGGGCGAAAGGAGGAAAACCGCGGCGCCGGCGCAATCGTCGGGTTCGCCAAGGCGGCCGAGCACGATCTTCTTCTCGTAGTGGCGCTGCTTGTCCGTATTGAGAAGTCCGGCGGTGAGGGGGGTCTTGATCAGGCCGGGGGCTAGGCCGTTGACGCGGATATTTTGGCTGGCGAGGGAAATGGCCAGCGTGCGGGTCAGCATGACTACGCCGCCCTTGGAGGTATCGTAGGCGGTCGAGTCCTCCTCGGGTTGGAAGCCATTGGTCGAGCTGGTGAGCACCATGGCGCCGGGCCGGTGGCGGGCCGCCATCTCGCGGGCGAAGGTCTGGGCGAGAAAGTAGTTGGCGCGCACATTCAGGTTGATCGTGCGTTCGAACAGCTCGGGCGTCATCTCGCGGAACGGTACATCGAAGAAGCTACCCGCGTTGCAGACCAGCAGGTCGAGGTTGGGGCGGGCGGCGAAGGCGGCGCGCACCAGGGCCTCGGGGCCGGCCGGCTCGAGGAGGTCGCCGGACAGATAGTGGGAGCCGGAGGGCATGGCCGGCGCGGTGGTTTCCTTGCCGTGAAAGATGACGGAAGCCCCGGCGGCGTGCGCGGCGACGGCAATGGCGTGGCCGATACCTAGGGAGGAACCGGTGACGAGGACGGAACTAGGTGCGAGTGAGAACGCTGGCATCTTTGAGATTCAACCAAGCAAGGGTGTTTTGTTCGCCGACAAGCCGTTTGAGGTGCGCCGGTAGGGCGTGCACACAGTCGGTCTCGGCCTTGTAGGTGCTGCGCAGAGAAACATACTGGCCGTCGATGTCGGCGACATAGCTCTGAAACGGCGTGTCGGAGCCCCACATGAGCTTGTTGGGGTAGGCCTCGGCCAAGGCGTGGAGCACGGCAGTAGGGTCGCGATAGTCCGCCTTGAAGCGGCGGGCCTCCGGGGCGACATAACCGAGTCCGCGCACGACACCCTCGCAGTGGATTCGGTGGGCCGAGCAGTCGAACCACGTGTTGGGCAGCTCGGCCACGCGGTCGAGGCAGGCTTGGTCGTAGCGGCAGGAGTGGGCGAGGCAGAAGCGGACCTCCGGGGTGGCCTCGGCCACCTTGAGAATCGTGGTCGCCTGCGACCAGGTGTCCTCCGGCGCGACGCTCGAGTGGATGATGAAGGGGATGTCCCATTCCGCCGCGAGATCGAGGAAGCCGCGGCCTTCCTTGAGCAGTGCGCCGACGTCGGACTGGATCATCGTCGCCTGGATCTTCAGGGCATAGAAGGGGAATTGCTCACGCAGCCGCCGGAGGTGGGCGATCTGCGCGGCGGGTTCCCGCAACGGGTCGAGGATCATCACCGGGAGGGTGTGGCTGCCGAGATCGGGGTAGAGCGTGTTAATTTCCTGAAGCATCCGCTCGTTCTCGAATGCGTAAGGCACCGTTTCCGGGCCACCGGCGATGAGCTTGGTCCGGCGCATCGCGCCGACATCGAAGGTGAGGTTCGCCACCATCGGGAAAACGAGCCAGCGGTCGACCCCGCAGTGCCGTCCCTCGGTGATCATCGCCGGCAGATCCTGACAATACGGGCTGTAGGTATTGCAGTAGAAATACAGATCAACCCCAAGGTGATTGTGGCAATCGATGAGCATCGGGGATTTTTGTTTGACGGAACGACCGTTTCGTATTGTGGAATGAGCTGCAAGCAAAAACCATGAGCATCGCGGTCCTCGACAAAACATTTACCATCCTCGAGGTGATGGCGCGGACGGGCCGGCCGCTATCGTTGGCAGAGCTGTCGGAGGAATGCCGCGCGCCCAAGCCGACGGTGTTCAGGATACTGAAGAGCTTGCGCGACCTCGGCTACGTGGAACAGCCGGACAAGGGCGGGGATTATGGTCTCTCCGAGCGTCTTTCGTCGCTCCGGGAGTATGGCCGGGACGAGGCGCTGCGGGACAAGGCGCTGCCCCTGATGGAGTCCTTGCACGGCGAGTTCAACGAGACTGTGAATCTGGGGCTGCTTGAGGGGCTTTACATCCGTTACGCCCACGTGATCGAGACGACGCAGGCCTTGCGCTGGATCGTGAAGCCGGGCGCGCGGGACCTTTTTCACACCACGGCTCTGGGCCGGGCGATCGCCGCGCACCTGCCGGCCGAGCAGCAGACGCGGCTGGTCTCAAAGTTATGCGCCGCCCTTCCGACTCGCGGCCGGGCGGTGATTCGCGCCAAGCTCGAGAAGGAACTCGCCGAGACCCGCGAGCGGGGCTTCGCCTTCGAGGAACAGGAGACCGTGGAGGGCGTGGCCTGCGTGGCGACGCCGCTTGCACCCCACGGCGAGCCCTTGGCGGCCATCAGTGTTTCCGTGCCCGTGCACCGTTTTCCGCCGGCTCAACGGGCCGCCCTCATCCGCGCCGTAAGACAGGCAGCGGTGCCGGCCGTAGCTCACGTCTGACCCTTTCCCATGTCCTATACCTTCGCCCATTCTCAAGCGCTCTTCGAGCGCGCCACCCGCAGCATCGCGGGCGGCGTCAACAGCGGCATCCGCAAGATGGAAGCCCCCGTGCCGCTCTATTTCGCCAAAGGCAGCGGGCCGAACCTCTGGGATGTCGACGGCAATCACTATTTGGATTTCCAGTTGGGGCAGGGGGCTCTGCTCTACGGCCACGCGCCCGCCGGCATGGCCGAAGCCATCGCCGCGCAGGCCAAGCTGGGCATCCATTGGGCCGCCCAGTGCGAGCTTGAGATCGAGGTGGCGGAACGCATTCAGGCGATGATCCCCTCGGCCGAACTTGTGCGCTTTAACAACTCCGCCACCGAGGTGGTGCTCGCCGCGTTCCGGCTCGCGCGGGCGCATACGGGTCGGAAACTCATCCTCCGCTTTGAGGGACATTATCACGGTTGGGCCGACGAAGGCCTGGTCGGCTTTGCCAACCCAATGGACAAGTGGGGCGACGACGAGACTCCCGCCCGACTCCACCCCAGCAAGGGCGTCATCCCCGAGGTCCTCGAACAATTCGTCGTGGCCCGTTGGAACGACCCCGCGCATCTGCGCCGGGTGGTGGACCGATACCGCGGCCAACTCGCCGCGATCATCTTCGAGCCCGCGCTCTGCAACACCTGTTGCATCGAGCCGGTCGACGGCCTCATGGCAAGCATCCGGGAGCTTTGCGACCGTGACGGCATGCTCATGATTTCCGACGAAACCATCACGGGCTTCCGCTTCGGCGCCTCGTGCGCGCAAGGTTTTTACGGATACCGCCCCGACCTTACGATCCTCGGCAAGGCGGTGGGCGGCGGCACGCCCTTCGCCGCGCTGGCCGGCACGAAGGCCGCCTTCGCCAAGATCCTGTCGGGCGAGGTCGTCCATGCGGGCACTCTAAACGGCAACCCGCTTTGCCTCGCGGCCAGCAAGTGGTCGCTCGATCAAGTGCTCGCGTTGGGCGGCAACCACCCCGCGAATACCCAGTCGCTGGGTGCGCGGCTCATGACTGGCCTCGCCGACCTCGGCCGCGAGCACGGCGTGCCGCTGCGGCCGCAGGGCCCGGGCCTGATCTTCCATGCGGTCATGCTCAAGCCCGGCGCCGCGGAGGGCCTGATCAAAGATTACCGCGACTACGTGCGCCGCCACGACGCGCCCCGCTGGGCGCACCTGCGGCGCTGCCTCCTCGAAGAGGGCGTGCGGGCGATTGAGCGAGGCCTCTGGTCGATCAGTTTGGCCCATGAGGGCAGCCACATCGACGAGGCCCTCAAGCGGGCGGCCGTTGCGTTCCGCCGCCATGCCGCGACCTGGCAGGCCCCCGCCTGAACCGGCCGAGCATGCAGCCGCGCATCCTTTTCGCCGGTCTCTTCCACGAGACTCACACCTTCCTCGGTGAACACACCCGTTGGGAGGACTTTGAGGTCACCGTGGACGCAGCCATTTTGGCCAAGCTCGGCGACGGGTCTCCGACCGACGGCTTCCTGTCTGAGGCCGCACGCCAGTGCTGGAAGGTCATCCCGACGATCGATGCGCGCTGCGTGCCAAGCGGCACGGTCGAGGACGCGATGTTCGAGCGATACTGGCAGGAGTTCGCGCGTCGCGCCGCGCCCGCGCTCGCCGCAGGCGTGGATGGAATCTATCTCGTCCTGCACGGTGCCATGGCTACGGAGACTTTCCGCGACACCGAAGGAGAACTCCTCGGCCGCATCCGCGCGCTGCCCGGTGCTAAGAATGTCCCGATCTTCGGCGTGCTCGATCTGCACGCCAACGTGAGCGCCCGGATGTGCCGCGAGGCGAACGGCCTGGTGATGTATAGAGAGAATCCCCACACGGATGCCCGGCAGGCGGCCGAGCGCGGGGCCGCGTTGCTCGCCCGTTGCCTGCGAGAAAAGTGCCTGCCCCGGATGATCTGGTGTCGTCCTCCGATCATGTGGGCACCGCCCGGCACCGGCACGGCGGTCGACCCGATGATGTCGCTCAAGTTCTACGCCAACAAGCTGGAGACCGCGGTTCCCGGAGTCTGGGCCTGCAATATCGCCGCCGGCTATTCCTTCGCCGACACGCCCGATACTGGCTGCTCCCTTAGTTTGGTCACGACGCTACCCGACGAGGCCGCGCGTCGACTCCTGCGCGGTGGCGCGAGTCTGGCGTGGTCGTTGCGCGAGCGTGGTAACATCGTTTACCCGCCGGTCGACGAGGTCGTCCGCGGCCTCCGGCCGGAGGATTTCACCGAGGGCCCCGTCGTGCTCGTGGAGCCGTCCGACAATATCGGAGGTGGCGCGCCCGGAGACGGTACCGGAATCCTGCGCTCTCTCCTGCAGCACCAGGTGGAGCAGGCGCTCGTGATCATCAATGACCCGGTGACCGTCACCGCGCTGCAGGACGCCGGGCCGGGCGAAGTCCGGCAACTCGCCGTGGGTGGCCGAGGCTCCCCGTTGGACGCCGGTCCGGTGCAACTCGCGGCAACTTTCGTTTCGCGCAGTGACGGCCGCTTTACGCTCGAGGATCCGAACAGCCACTTGGCCTCCATGAACGGTCTGCACATCGCGATGGGCCCGTGTGCCGTCGTGCGCACTGCAGGCGTAACGATTTTGCTCACGAGCCGGAAGACGGCTCCTTTCGACTTGGGCCAGCTCCGCAGCCAGGGGATCGAGCCCTCCGCTTTCCGCATCATAGGGGTCAAGGCGGCGGTGGCCCACAAGCGGGCCTACGACAAGATCTCGCGCACGAGTTACTACGTCGACACCCCAGGCCCCTGCACGAGCAACATCGGCGCCTTGCCGTGGAAAAATCTGGTCAGGCCCATCTTCCCGTTGGACGAGACCGCCACCGACCAACCGCAATTCTCATGAACCCAAAAGTCACGTTTCCAATCAATCCGGACACTCCGGTTTCTCATCTTCCTTTCAGCCCGGTCGTCCGGGTCGGGGACCTCGTCTTCGTCTCCGGACAGGCGTCCGTCGACGCCACCGGCAAGATCATTTCCGACACCTTTGAGGGCGAGTTCCGCCGCTCGGTCGAGAATCTGCGCAAGGTGCTGCAGACCGCGGGCTGCGACCTGAACGACGTCATCCAGACCCGCAACTACGTTCGCGACGCCGCGGAGGTTCCGCTCTACAACCAGCTCTATCGGGAGTATTTCAGCGCACCGTTTCCGACGCGCACGACCATCACCAACTGCCTGCCTCCGGCCCTGCGCTACGAGATCGAGTGCATCGCGGTTGCCCGGAGCTGAGCGACCCTCCCTGTATGAAAATCACCCGCTACCTCGACTCCAAGGGCGTCGCCAGCTACGGCGCCGAACAGCCGGACGGCCGCGTCCTCCGCATCGAAGGTGATGTGTTCGGGGCGCACCGCGTCACCGACGAGATCGCCGACGTTGGCAAACGTCTCGCGCCTGTGGTCCCGACCCAGATCCTAGGGGTGGGCCTGAACTATCGCCACCACGCCGCCGAGTCGGGGATGAAAGCGCCGGAGTTGCCGGTGCTTTTCGTCAAGGGCATCAATACGCTTCAGCATCCTGGCGACCCGATTTTCATCCCGACCCACTTGCCGAGTGAAGAAGTTGATTACGAGTGTGAATTGGCCGTCGTGATCGGTCGCGCCTGCAAGAACGTCGATCGCGCCCACGCCCTCGACTACGTGCTTGGCTATACTTGCGCGAACGACGTCTCGGCCCGCGATTGGCAGATCAAGCGCGGCGGCGGCCAGTGGTGCCGGGGCAAGTTCTTCGACACCTTCTGCCCGCTGGGGCCGGTGCTCGTGACGACCGATGAAATCAAGAATCCCAACAACCTGAAAATCGCCACCCACATCAACGGGGTGACGCTGCAGGACTGGACCACCTCCGACATGATCTTCGATGTGCCCCGGATCATCGAGTTCCTGAGCGGTAGCACCACGCTTGTGCCCGGTACCGTGATTCTAACCGGCACGCCGCATGGTGTCGGCATGGCCGCGAAGCCGACCCCCCGCTGGCTCAAGCCCGGTGACAACGTCACGATCGAGATCGAAGGCATCGGTCAACTGACCAACCCGGTCGCGCTCGAGCCCGGCGCCTGAGCCCTTTTCCTCCGTGCCTGTGTCCTCTCCTCGGCCCGAAATTTTTCAGCGCACCCCGGCTCGGCTGGGGGAGGGGCCATGCTGGGATGCTCGTCGGCAAGCACTGTGGTGGATCGACATTCTCGGCCGCAAACTTTTCTCCAGCGCGGCCGACGGTGGGCCTGTGCGGACGATGGATCTGCCGGAGATGCCCGGTTGTGTCGTTGTCGCGGACGACGGTCGCCTTGTCGTGGCCCTGCACCGAGGCGTGCAGTTCTGCGATCCGAACACGGGCGCGTTGTCGCCCTTTAGTGTGCCGGCCGGGCATAACCCGGAGATATTCCGCTTCAATGATGGCAAGGTCGACCCGCAGGGCCGATTCTGGGCCGGGACGCTGGCCCTCGATTTCCGGCCGCGTCAGTCGCATCTCTTCCGTTTTGACGCGCAAGACCTGGCGACGGTCATCCTTGAGGGCGTCAGCATCTCCAACGGCTTGGCTTGGTCACCGGATGGGCGCACTCTCTACTACGTCGATTCACCGACCCGGCAGGTGCAGGCCTTCGCCTTTGACGGGGAGAGTGGCGCGTTGGGTGCCGGCCGCGTGGCTTTTGCCTTGGGCGATGACGAAGGCTGGCCGGATGGTTGTTGCATGGATGCCGAGGGCTGCCTCTGGCTCGGTCACTGGGGTGCCGGCCGGTTGACCCGCTGGGATCCGGTCCACGGACGCCGGTTGCAGACCTTCTCGCTACCCGTGGAGAATGTCACTTCCTGCGCCTTCGGTGGTGCGAAGCTCGACCGACTCTTCATTACGACCGCCGTCAACCCCGACGCAAAAGTCCCGGAGCCCGAGGCAGGCTTCGTCTTTTGCTTGGAACCCGGCGTCCCCGGACTGCCGGCCACCGAGTTCCGTCTCACTCTTTAAACTCCTCCAATTTTCGCATGAAAAAAATCCAACTCACTGGCGGCGTCTGGTCCGCTACCCCGACTCCGCTCAACGCCGCGGGCCGGGTCGATATCCCCTCGGTCGAACGCCTCGTCGAACACCACATCCGCATGGGTGTGACCGGCGTGATGCTCGCGGGCACCTGCGGCGAGGGCCCCTGGCTGCTCGACGCCGACCGCGAGACGCTCGTGCGCGCGGCTGCGGCCGCCGGCAAGGGCCGGTTGCGCATCGCGATGCAGGTCACGGAGAATTCAGCCGTGCGGACGCTTCAAGTCGCGGAGCAAGCCGCAAAGTGGGGCGCCGAGATTGCCGTCGTGGCCCAGCCGTATTTCTTTCTCAACGCCACCGCCGACCGACAGCTTTCCTATTACCGGGACTTCGCGCGCGGCTCGGTCCTGCCCGTGGGTTTCTATGACCGGGGTAAGAACAGCCCCTACATGATGCCGGACACGCACCTCGAGGAGTTGCTGAACGAGCCGAACATCGCGCTCGTGAAGGACAGTTCGACGATGCCCGCGCACCGCGACCTTTTCCTCGCTGTGCGGAAGCGCCGGCCGGAGCTGATCCTGCTCGACGGCGACGAATTCGACTGCGCCAACTACATAGCCGCCGGCTACGACGGACTGCTGCTCGGCGGCGGCATCTTCAACGCCAGCCTCGCGCACCGCATCATCTCCGCGGTCCGTGCCGGCGATGTCGCTGGGGCGGCGAAGCTTCAGTCCCGCATGAACGACCTCATGCTCCGGGTCTACGGCGGCCCGAAGATCGAGTGCTGGATGAGCGGCCTGAAAGAGCTGCTGGTGCAGATGCAGATTTTCTCCACCCGGAACAATCTCCTTGGCTACCCGCTCACGGATTCCTGCCTCAAGCAGATCACCGAGGCCCTCAGCGGCGCGGACGGGCTCGGCTACCGTTCCGACCTCCTCGAACCGGCGCCCACGGCCTAAACCACCTTTCCCCATGGCCATTCCCACTCCGGGCAGCCTGCCTTACACCGATACCAAGCCCGTCGGATCGGCGGACTTCTATTTCGCGATCAACTCCACGTTTCGTTTCATCCTGCACAAACTGGGGCGCGATGGTTGGATCCGCTACCTGCAGGATTTGGGACGGGAATACTACGCCCCGGTCAACCGGCAATGGCTGACGGGCGGCCTGCCGGCGGTCGCGGGTTATTGGCGCGCCTTCTTCGCCGCCGAGCCGGGTGGGGAAGTCGAGGTCAAGGAACTGCCGGACCGCGTGGAACTGCACGTGAAGGTCTGCCCCATGATCAAGCACCTGCGGGCCCACGGCCGCGTGCCGGTCCCGGAATTTTGCCAACACTGTTATCACCTCGGTTCGGCCCGCGCCACGGCCTCCGGTCTCACGATGCGGCTCTGCGGGGGCGACGGCTCCTGCACCCACACCTACGCCCTGCCGGCGGCGCAATTGCCCCCGCAGAATCCGAAACAAATTAAGGAGAACCTACCATGATCGGCTGCTACGACTTCTGCGGACATTACGAGTGGACCTTCGGCTGGTTTGACCGCGTCGGCGGGCACGATCTCGTGCGCGCCTACTGGGATGAAGCCATAAACCAGGATTCGCAGACCCACGCCCGCGACCTGATCAAGGCCGAGGGTATCCCCGGCATGTTGAAATACTGGGGCCACACCCTACTCGAGGAGTCCCCCGATCTCGGTTTTAACATCTCCCATCAAAAGGATGTTTTCCGCATCGATTTTCACCAGTGCCCCTCACGCGGCTTTCTGCTGAAAAACGATCTGAAAAATTACACCGACTATTGCGACCATTGCATGGGCTGGACCGGCCCGATGATGAAGGAGTGCGGCTATCAGATCGACCATGAGCACAACCACCGCGGCCAGTGCTGGTGGGAGATTCGGCCGGCCGATACGCCCGGCGGGCACGCGCCGGTAGGGTCCGTCGCGGGCGACAAGGACGCCCGCCTGCTGCCGAACTGGCTGCCGCCGGGCGTGAAGCTCGACGGCTATGTCAAAGCCAACGATCCGGACCAGAAAGTCACCTGAGGCGCTCTTCCATGAAAGTCCTGAAGGAGGGCGGCCACCGCCTCTTCGAAACCGATCCGGAGACTGCCCGTTACGTCTCCGAACTTTTGGAGCGGCTCCGGCGAGGCGGACTGAAAGCGGTGAGGGAATTGAGCGCGCAGTTCGACGACTGGGCGCCTAAGACCTTTGAGTTGTCGGCGAAGCAAATCGCGGAGGCGGTCGAGCAATGTCCGAAACGGCTGCGGGACGACACTAAGTTCTGCCAAGGCAACGTGCGGCGGTTCGCCCGGGCCCAGTTGAAAATGTTCAAGCCCTTGGAAGTCGAGTCGCCGCGGGGCGTGTGGCTCGGCCATCGTCATATTCCCGTGCAGTCGGTGGGCAGCTACGTGCCGGGCGGTCGCTACCCGATGTTCGGTTCGGCCCAGATGAGCATCATCCCGGCGAAGGTCGCCGGGGTGAAGTCCGTCGTGGCCTGCACGCCACCGGTCAAGGGCGGCGGCTACTACCCGGCCACGATCAACGCGATGAAGCAGGCCGGCGCCGACCGTATCTTCGTGCTGGGCGGCGTGCCGGCCATGGCCCTCATGGCCTTCGGCATGGGCGAGGTCGATCCGGCTGACATTCTCTGCGGCGCCGGTAACAAGTTTGTCGCCGAGGCCAAACGCCAGCTCTTCGGCCAGTGCGGTATCGACCTGCTCGCCGGCCCCACGGAGATCGCGGTGATCGCCGACGACTCCGCCGACCCGGCATTGGTCGCCTGCGACCTGTTGGGCCAGGCCGAGCACGATCCGGCCAGTGGCCAACTCTGCGTGTGCCTGAGCGTCGCCTTCGGGCGGGCCGTATTGAGAGAGATTGCCCGGCAGTTGCCCTTGCTTCCTACCCGCGAGATTGCCGGCCAGTCGTGGGCGGCGAACGGCAAGCTCTACGTGGCCAAGGACCGCGACGAAGCGATTCGGCTCAGCGATGACTACGCGCCGGAACACCTCGAACTGCACGTCGATGAGCCGGCGTATTATTTCGATCGTCTGCGCAACTATGGATCCCTCTTTATCGGCGAAGAGACGACGGTGGCTTACGGCGACAAGAGCATCGGCACAAATCACATCCTGCCCACGAGCCGCTCGGCGCGCTACACCGGCGGAGTGTGGGTCGGAAAATTCCTAAAGACCGTCACCTACCAACGCATGACCCCAGAGGCGAGCCGCCGGGTCGGCGCGGTCACGGCCCGGCAATGCGATGTCGAGCGCATGGCCGCCCATGCCGTCACCGCCCGCGTGCGCGTGGCGCGCTACGCGCACTAGTTTTCAAATTCCTTCCGTGCCTCATCCGACGTTCCTCTTCTCAACCCGTGGGTGCGGCGCTGCCGTGGCCGGGAAAAAATCCGTCGTCGCAAACTTCACAGCGTTGATCGGCCCAGCGGTATGAACTCGCCGCTTTACCTGCGCACCCCGCCGAATGACGCGCGCGTCGACTGCGCCTGTTCCGGTGGCTGCTTGGATTTCGCGAAGCCTCGGGCCGAATTCCGCAAGATCGACTGGCGCGGCTTCTGAACCAAGGTTTCTGACAGAATGCACCGTCTCGCCGCCCCACGCCTTTTCTCCGAGCGCGCCTTCGTCGCCGGTGAATGGATCTCCGCTGCCGATGGCCGCACCGTGGCCGTCGTCAACCCGGCCACGCGCCTCGACCTCGGACGCATCCCGCGGCTCGGCCCTGCCGAGATTCAGCGCGCCATCTTCGCCGCCGAGGCCGTGTTTCCCGCGTGGCGCCGCCGCCCCGCGCACGAGCGCGGAAAAATTCTCCGCACGTGGGCGGACCTCATGCTCGCGCACCGCGAGGATCTCGCGCGCATCATGACGCTGGAGCAGGGCAAGCCTCTCGCCGAGTCGCGCGCCGAGATCGTCTATGCCGCGAGTTTTCTCGAATGGTTCGCGGAGGAGGGCCGGCGCATTTACGGCGAGACGATTCCGGCGAAGTCCGCCGACCGCCGCCACATCGTGCTGCGCGAACCCATCGGCGTGTGCGCCGCGATCACGCCGTGGAATTTTCCCGCCGCGATGATCACCCGCAAGGTCGGCCCTGCGCTTGCCACCGGTTGCACGATGGTCGTGAAGCCCGCCGAGCAGACGCCTTTCTCGGCGCTCGCCCTCGCTGTGCTCGGGCAGGAGGCGGGCATTCCCGCCGGCGTCCTCTCCGTCGTCACCGGCACAGGCTCCGAAATCGGCCCCGTCGTCACCGCGAGCCCCGTCGTGCGAAAACTTTCCTTCACCGGCTCCACCGAAGTCGGCCGGCTTTTGATGCAGCAGTGTGCGCCCACGCTCAAGCGCCTCTCCCTCGAACTCGGCGGCAACGCGCCTTTCCTAGTCTTTGACGACGCCGACCTCGACGCCGCCGTCGAGGGGTTGCTCGCCTCAAAGTTTCGCAACTCCGGACAGACGTGCGTCTGCGCCAACCGTGTGCTCGTCCAATCCGCCGTCCACGATGCGTTCGCCAAGAAACTCACCGCCGCCGTGAAAAAACTCTCTGTCGGCGACGGTCTCGCCGACGGCGTGCAGCAGGGCCCGCTCATCAACGAAGCCGCCGCCGCGCACGTCGAGGCGCTCGTGGCCGACGCGCTCGCGCACGGCGCGCGCCTCGTCACCGGCGGCCGTCGCCATGCGCTTGGCGGCACGTTCTTCGAGCCCACCGTCCTCGTCGGCGCGACGCCTGCGATGCGGTTGGCGCAGACGGAAATCTTCGGCCCGCTTGCCCCGCTGTTTCGCTTCGAGACCGAGGCCGAAGGCGTCGCGCTCGCCAACGCTACTGAGCACGGCCTCGCCGCTTATTTCTACGCGCGCGATTCCGCCCGCATCTGGCGCGTCGCGGAGTCGCTCGTCTGCGGCATGATCGGGGTCAACACGGGCCTCATCTCGTCGGAGACAGTGCCGTTCGGCGGTGTGAAACAATCCGGCTTTGGCCGTGAGGGTTCATTCTGCGGCGTCGACGAGTACCTCGAGCTGAAGTCCCTCACGCTCGCAGAAGTTTGAAGTCATGGACAACAGCCGCCGCCCCGCCCCGAAACGAGATTTGCACCTGTTCGCGACGATGTGGTCGTTGCGACAATATCCCTCGCCCGAAAAGGAGTGGCCCTGGGCAAAGAAGTTCGCGGCCATCCGCGCCGCGGGGTTCGACGGGGTGTTTTCGCCGCCGATCCCCGCGATCGCAGAACGCGGAGATTTGCATTACCTCGCGGTCACCAGTCTCGGTGAGAAATCGGACTGCACGGCGCCCTTTGCGGCGGCTCGCGACTTGGGGGCCGTGGCGATGGATGTGCAGCTGTGCGACTACGACACGCCGCTGCCCGAGGCGGTCGCCGTGGCGAAACGGATCGGCGCGGCGGCGCAGGCTCACGGGCTGCCCTTTGCGATCGAGACCCATCGCGACACGTTCACTGAGACGCCCGAGGCCACATCGGCCTTGGCCCGCGCTTATCGGGCGGACACCGGAAAAACGCTGCCGCTTTGCCTCGATCATTCCCACTTCGCCGTGGTGCGGCACCTCCGGCCGGGACAACTCTGGGCTCGGTTACGGGAGCCGAAGCCGCTGCTGCGCGCGGCCGTCCAGTTTCACCTGCGGCCCTTCAACGGGCACCATTGCCAGTTGCCCGCGCTCACGCCCGGAGGGAAACGCACCCCGGAGTATGTGGACTGGCTGGGCTACGTGGCGGAGCTGTTTGCCCACGAGCAACGGCGACGCACGTCCCGTCCCGCTCTGGTCGTCGTGGAGATGGGCCACGCCGCCCCGGCCTATCGGTTGAGCGGCTTTCCCGACACTTGGCGCGATGTGCGGCGGGTGGCGGCGGACTTGCGCTCCCTTTGGCTCCGGGGAAAAATCTCGTCATGAAGCGCATACTCGCACGGATCATCGGTTTTGCCTCGGTCAACGGCAGGGAGGCTTCGCCCCACACCCCGAATTCAACGCCGGTAAAATGCTGAACATCGTCGCCCAAAACTGCGCGCTCTCCATCCCACTGTGCTGCCAACCCCACCAAAATGAGTATTGAAATCAATCTGGCCCAAAAAGTCGTGCTGATCACCGGCGCGTCCCAGGGAATTGGCGCGCAGATGGCGCAGCTATTCCACCGCGCGGGCGCCACCGTGGCGTTGAATCATCCCGATCTCGGCACGTCGCGACAGGATGCCGAGACGCTGGTGAACCAGCTGAACGCGCTTCGGCCCCAGTCGGCCTGCGCTGTTGCCGCTGACGTGGCCGACGCGGCCGCGGTTCAAGCCATGATGCAGGACCTGAAACGGTCTTTTGGCGGCATCGATTTTCTGATCAATAATGCCGCGATCCTTCGCGATCGTTCCCTCGCCAAAATGTCGTTGGACGAATGGAACGCGGTCATCGGCGTGAATCTCTCGGGTGTTTTTCATTGTTGCAAATTCGGGCTCGAAATCATGCGCGACGGCGGCTCGGTCGTCAGCCTGGGCAGTATCGCGGCGCTTCAGGGATTTTTCGGTCAGGCCAACTACGCCGCCGCCAAGGCTGGGGTGCAGGCGATGATGCGCGTGGTCAGCCGCGAGGGAGCCCGACGCGGCATCCGGGCCAACGCGATCGCGCCCGGCGTGATCGAAACGGCGATGGCCGCGACTATTCCCGAGACTACCCGGATCGAAATGATGAAGAATATCCCGCTGGCCCGATTCGGTGCGACCGAGGACGTCGCCAACGTCGCGCTCTTTCTCTGTTCGCCGCTCGCGGCCTACGTCACCGGGCAGACGATCGAGGTAAACGGAGGCTGGCGCGGATGAGGGGTGCTGCCCGTATCGTTTCGGCGCTTGAGGCGGTGGCCGCGATTCCAAGCGGGACCACGGTGGCTGTCGGCGGCTTCGTCGGGGCGGGTCACGCCGAGGCCCTGACCGCCGCGCTGGAACGACGGTTTCTCGCGACCGCGGAGCCGCGCGATCTCACCCTGCTCTACGCGGCCGGACAGGGGGATCGCGGCCAGCGCGGGCTGAATCACTTCGCGCACGTCGGACTCTTGAAGCGGGTGGTGGGCGGACACTGGAATCTCGCGCCGAAGTTGGGCCGGCTGGCGCTGGAGAACCAAATCGAGGCTTACAATTTTCCCCAGGGGGTGATCTGCGGTCTGTTTCGTGAGATCGCGGCCAAGCGACCGGGAATTTTCAGCCAGGTCGGGCTCAACACGTTTGTCGATCCGTTGCACGGCGGCGGTCGGCTGAACGCTCGAACCGTCGAGCCGTTGGTGGAACGTCTGACGCTCGATGGTGAAACGTGGCTGCGGTATCGCAGTTTTCCGGTGCATGTCGCCTTGATCCGCGCCAGCAGCGCGGACCGGCGCGGAAATCTCTCGATGGAGCGGGAGGGTCTGATCGGCGAAGTCCTGCCGATTGCGCAGGCCGCAAAAAACCACGGCGGCATCGTAATCGCACAAGTCGAGCGCCTGGTGGATCACATTGCGGATCCGAAGGCGGTGCGGGTTCCGGGGATGCTCGTTGATTTCGTGGTGGTCGCCGACCCCGTCGACCATCCGCAGACATTTGGCGCCTCGTTTGACGGGAGTTTTGTGACCGCGGACGGCCCGAATCATCCGGTCGCGCCGGTCGCGTTTTCCGAGCGCAAGATTATCGGCGCCCGGGCGCTCGCCGAGATCCGACGCGGCGACATCGTGAATCTCGGGATCGGCCTTCCGGAAGCGGTCGCGGCGGTGGCGGCGGCGACGGGGCGGTTGGATGAATTTATTCTCACGCTCGAAAGTGGCCCGATCGGCGGAGTGCCGGCTTCGGGACTGGACTTCGGCTGCAGCCGATTTCCGGAGGCCATCATCGATCAGCCTGCGCAGTTTGATTTTTATGACGGCGGCGGTCTCGATATCGCGATTCTCGGCGCGGTGGAGGTAGGCCCGGACGGAAGCGTCAACGTGAGCTCGTTCGCCGGCCGGTTCGCGGGCGTCGGAGGATTCATGAACATCGCCCAGAGTGCCCGGCGCCTGGTGTTCTGCTGTTCGTTTCGCGCGGGTGATCTTGAAGTGGCGATGGAAGGGGACGTCCTGCGCATCCGGCACGAAGGCCGGCACGCGAAGTTTGTGCAGCAGCCGCAGCAAATCTGTTTCCACGGACCTTCCGCGGTCGCGCGCGGCCAACAAGTCCTCTACGTGACCGAGCGGGCGGTTTTCGAACTGACCGCCGCAGGCCTCGAGCTGCGTGAACTCGCGCCCGGCATTCGGCTGGAGGAACACATTTTGCCCGGCATGGAATTTCCTCCGGTGATCGGCCAATTTCGACCGATGGCGGCGGACTGTTTTTCGAACCCTTAAAGATGAACTACCCGAAACCGATTTTTATCGCGGCGGCGCGGCGCACGGCGATCGGCCGCTTCGGCGGCGGATTGAAAACACGGTCGCCGCTCGAACTGGCGCTGCCCGTCGCCCAAGCCGTGGTTTCCGAAGAAGTCCGGCCGGCGATCGATCAGGTGATTGTCGGCCAGGTGCTCCAAGTCGGGAGCGGTATGAATGTGGCGCGCCAGCTCGGCCTTGCGTTGGGCGCGCCGCAGACCGCCCCGGCATTTACCGTCAACATGGTCTGCGCATCGGGTTTGAAGTCGATCATGCTCGGGGCCGATGCGGTCGCGCTGGGCGCGGCCTCGCTCGTTTTGGCCGGCGGGGTGGAGAGCATGAGTCGGGTCCCCCATTATTCGACCGACCTGCGATGGGGCCGGAAGCTGGGGCATGGCGAAATGGCCGATGCCATTTTCACCGACGGACTGACCGACCCGCAGTTGAAAATCAGCATGGGCGAAACCGCCGAGCGGATCGCGGACCGGCTGGCGATCGGCCGGGAGGCGCAGGATGAATTTGCCGCCCTCAGCCAGCATCGCGCGGCGGCGGCACGGGCCGGGTTTCAGCGGGAAATCGTGAGCGTCAACACCCGCGACGGAGAGATCGCCGCCGACGAACATCCGCGGGCCGACACGACTCGCGCGAAACTCGCGTTGCTCAAGCCGTCTTTTCGCGCCGATGGCACGGTCACCGCCGGAAATGCCTCTGGACTCAACGATGGTGCGGCGCTGATGCTCGTGGCGGACGAGGCGGGGCTGCGCCGGCACTCGCTTTCGGCGCGGGCCCGCATCGTGGCCGCCACCGCAGTGGGGTGCGACCCGGCGATGATGGGTTTGGGACCGGTGGCAGCGATCCGGCAAGTGTGCGCCGAGACCGGTTGGCGGCTTGAGGAGGTGGATGCGGTTGAAATCAACGAAGCGTTTGCCGCCCAAGTGCTCGGTTGCGCGCGCGAACTCTCCCTTGATGTGGGAAAGCTCAACCGGCGCGGCGGCGCGATTGCGCTCGGCCATCCCATCGGGTGCAGCGGCGCGCGCATCCTCGTCACCCTCTTGCACCTCATGGAAGATCTGGATCTCCGTCGCGGGATCGCCTCGCTCTGTGTCGGTGGCGGAATGGGTGTGGCGATTGCGCTCGAGCGTTAGGTTCAGGAAAACGCCGCCCCGGCGGTGCGATTGAGCGCGGTGGCGAGGAGAAATTGAGCGCCGTCGGGTCGGAATCGCCCTGCTCTCTGCACCGAGAACGACTCTGGTCCCACCACTAGGCTAGAAACGAACCTAGGCCGGTCTCGATCGAATTGGCGCTGCGGAAACCGAGGTGCCGCTGTGCAGCCTCCGGGGTTCCGAGCGAATGTCGGATGTCGCCTTCGCGCGCGGGTTGGCAGGCGGGGTCGAGTGACCGGCCGGTGATCGTGCCCATGACGCGGATCATTTCGGTCAGCGCGGTGGCTTGACCCGTGCAGACATTGACCACGAGGGAGCCGTTAACCGGGCGGGTCAGGGCCAGTTTGTTGGCCATCGCCACGTCGGCTACGGAAATGAAATCGCGCGTCTGGCCGCCGTCGCCGTGTAGCGTAAAAGGCCGGCCGTCACGAAATGCCGCCGCGAGAATGGATATCACGCCGCTGTAGGGTGAGCGCGGATCCTGCCGCGGCCCGTAAACGTTGAAGTAACGCAGCGCGACCGTGCTGATGGCGGGCTGGGAGCGGCTCAGGTCGGCGAGGATTTTCTCGGATTCGAGTTTGGCTTCCCCATACGGGCTCAGGGGCCTGGTTTGGGCCGTTTCGTGCAACGGAAGATCGGCGTTCGTGCCGTAGACGGCCGCGCTTGAGGCGAAGACGACGCGGCGCACGGATCCGCTGGCGACCGCGGCGGCGGTGACCACGCGCGTGGCGTCGAGGTTGAGGCGGCGGTTTAGGATCGGATCGGCGATGCTCTCGGGGATGCTGACCAGCGCGGCGAGGTGCAGAATAGCGTCGGGCTTTTCCGCCGCCACGATCCTGATCAACAGACCGTCAGCCGTGAGGTCTTCCCGTAGGAAGCGGAAACGTGGATTTCGGGAGGCGTTGGCGAGGTTCTCCTCGCGCCCCGAGCGGAAGTTGTCGATGCCCAGCACGTCATGACCCAAGGCAAGCAGTAAATCGGCGGTGTGGCTGCCGATGAAGCCTGCCGCGCCGGTCACAAGGATCTTGGCCATGGTTCAGGCCGGGCGCTCGTAGACCAGGCGGCCACCGACCCAGGTCATCGCGGCATGAAGCCCTTCGTCCCAGAGGACGAGGTCCGCGTCGGCACCCGGTTCGAGCCTGCCTTTCTTGGTCAGGCCCAGAATGCGGGCGGGGTTTAACGTGCCCAAGGCCCAGGTTTGCTCGGGAGGCAGCTTGAGCCACGACAGGAGGTTCGCCATGCCGCGGTCCATCGTGAGCGCGCTGCCGGCGAGGGTGCCCTTGGTCGCGTGGCGGGCGGCGGTCTCCGGGGCAACCTTGATGGGGAAGCCCCACGGCGTGTCGTATAGGCCGGGGGGCAGGCCGGCGCCGATGTTGGAGTCGGTGATGAGGACGACACCCTGCCAGCCCTTGGCCGCGACTGCGGCCCGGATGGCGGTGGGGTGGACATGCACGCCGTCGGCGATAAAATCAACGGACACGCGCGGGTCGGCGAGGATCGACTCCACGGCGCCGACCGGGCGCACGCCCGGGTCTTTCTCGGCCGGGGCATAGAACACGTCGTAGAAATGCGTGGCATGCGTCGCCCCGGCCTCGATGGCCGCCTCGGTCTGCTCGGCATCGGCGCGGGTGTGGGTGAGGAGCACCCGGATACCTTTGGCGCGCAGGGCGCGAATGACGGGCAGGATGTTCTGCTGGTCGGGACTGAGGGACATGGCCGTCACGTGCCCGTTGCAGGCGTCCAAGAGTTTTTCCAGCAACTCCAGATCGCCCGGCAGAGTCGGACAGGCGGCGCCGCCGCAGGCCATGAAAGGGCCTTCGAGGTGCAAGCCCGGAATGCTAACCTCACGGATCGACGGAATCGCGGCGATGATTTCGCGCAGGCGGTTAAGGGTCAGTTCGGTCGGCTGCGGGATGATGGTCGGCAGCACGCAGGTGCAGCCGAAGCGGCCGAGTTCACGGGCACATTCGCGCAAACCTTGGGCGCCGGTTTCGTAGAGACTCTGGCCGACCCCGTGAGTGTGCAGGTCGATCAGGCCGGGAGTCAGGAGGCGTCCGCGGCCCTCGATCACGGTGGCGCCTTGGTCGGCAGAGGGCGCTTGCCCGACAGCGGTGATCGTGCCGTCGCGGACGAGAAGGTCGCCGTTCATGATGGCTTTACCCGGTTGGACCAGTCGGGCGTTACGCACAATAAAGTTGCTCACGACGTAGGGTGTTTTGTTGAGGTGTGCCCGTTGTAAACCGGAAGAGGAATTGGGCCCGTTTTCAGGATAGATGCGCTTTCGAAACTAAGAAATAAAGTAACCGAGCGAACACGTGTCCAACCGAGCCGCGTTTGAAGACAATCCATCAATCGCAGTTTATAGTTTTACTCGCGCGGCGGAAGCTGCCGTTGCCCCTGCCCAATTATGTCAACCCCGACGAGTTCGCTCCATGCTGCCAGCAAGCGTTTCGTGACCGGACCCACTTGCCCGTCGCCAATCGGCAAACCGTTGAAGCGCGTCGCGGGCATGATGCAGTAAGGAGTGCTCGTGAAAAACGCCTCGTCTGCGGTATAAAAATCATACGGCTGCAAGCGTGTTTCCCTGACTGGGATCCCCAGGTCTTTCGCCAGCCGGAGAACTGTGTCCCGGCTGATTCCCGCTAGGCAATTTTCTGAGGTCGGTGTCCTCAGTTCTCCTTCCGAGACCAAGAATAGATTCCCTCCTTTGTTCTCAGAAACGTAACCGTCCACATCAAGAATCACGCACTGGGCGTTTGGATCTACGAGCCGCGCCTCGGTATCCGCCATCGTATAGAACAAGCGGCTGCGATTCTTGATTCGAGCGTCCAGCGACTGGGCGGGAATAGCCCGGCTGAAGGAAGTAACGGCATGGCATCCCTCGGTGTAGAAGCGCGCCCAGCCGCGTAAATCCATCGGACTGGTGAAGATCATTATTGTCGCCGGATTCGTCTGCGCCGGAGTTGGCCCGGGCTTCATGAGCCCGCGCGATACATTGTGGACGATCCAGCAATCATCATCCGGACCCATCATGGACAGGTTCGCGTTGAGAACATCGAGAGTGGATTTTGTCATCTCCTCGGGCGTCATTCCACAATTGACGCGGCAAACTTTCAGGGAGCGAAAAAGGCGAACGATATGCTCTTCCAACCGAAATGGCTTATGCCGAAAGGTCCGGGTGGACTCGGTCACGCAGTCGCCCAACAGAATCGCGCTGTCGAAAATGGAAATCATCGCGCGTGATTCGGGCACCATTGTGCCTGAAAGAAATACCTGTCGCTCTTCCGTCTTTGGCTGGCTCATCGGTGAATCGATTGCTGGATAATTGAGAGGTTTCGAAAGTGGATCATAATCCGGGTTTGAATCCCAGTGTATTCAAGACGGGGTCGCTACCTAAAACGCCAAGATCCGTCTGGATTTTAGCCCGGTTGGCGGGTCTGTATCGTGTCTTTATAATTAGGCCGCCTTGGGTGGCTTCACCCGGATCCGGCTAACTGTCTTGCAGAGCCGGTCATCGCTCTCGTTGCCCACGAAAAACAGCGGATTTGGCGAACGTGATGTCAAATTGCAGGATCATCCGGACTCAGTGTTTCAAGTTTGGCGACGGCTTTGGCCAGGGCTTCGTCGCGGGCGGCGAAGGCTTGATCGATCTGGGCGAGTTCGCGTCCGCCGATCAAAACGAGGCGGGTATTGGAACGACGCAACGCCCAGGCGAGCGCAAGGGTCGCTTGTGGCAATCCAAACTCGCGAGAGGTGGTGATGAGAACTTCAAGGCGACGTCGCGAAGGTGCGGTAAAGTAAATGTCTTGATGGGCGGGGGCTACGGAAAATCGCGAGCCGGGCACCACGCCCGCATTATGTTTGCCGGTCAAAAAACCCGCGCCTAACGGGCTGAAGGTGACGACATTGATTCCTTGCCCGGCGCAATACCGCCGGAAGACCTCGGGTGCTTCGCGCACGGCGAAATTCTGGTTGTTCTGCAGCCATGTGAAACGCTTGCGGCCCTCGGCGTGCTGGTGTCCGAGCGAGGTCTGAAGTTTCTCCAAAGGACAATTGCTGATGCCCAAAGCTCTCACCAGTCCGCGCTGTACCAAGGTATCGAGCGCCGCACGCACCGAGGGTTGATCGGCGGTCGGTTCCCAGCGGTGAAGATACAGAACGTCAATCGACTCGAGACCGAGCCGGCTGAGGCTGGCCGCGAACGAAGCTTCGATGTTCGCAGCCGAGTAGGGTGGCACGATCTTGGTCGCGATTGTGAGCCCGGCGCGCAACCCCGGCCGCGTCCCCAACCAGTCGCCGAGGATCGTTTCTGCCGCCCCGTTGGAATAGGCCGCCGCGGTGTCGAGGTGGCGGATTCCTTTTGCATAGCCGTGGTCGAGTAGACGGTGCGCGGTGGCGGCGTCGCTTTCGCGACCGAACGTCGCCGTGCCCATGCCAATCTCGGCGCAGGCTGGTGCGGTTGACGTAGCGGTTTGCACGTGTGGAGCGGATACAGGCTTTCTGAACTGCGCAAATTTTTATAGTCGCCGTCTGTATACAAGTTTCTTGCTCGCGAACGAGTGCGAGCCAAATGTGCAAAGGTGTTTTCCACGCCCCTTCTGAGCGGCCTCGTAGCCGCCGCTTTCACCCCGTTTCGCCAAGATGGTTCGATCGACGCCGGCCGGATCCCCGGGGTCATCGAGCATGTGCTCGCCCAAGGCGCGTCAGGCTTCTACGTCTGCGGCAGCACGGGCGAGGGCCCGCTGCTGACCACGGCCGAGCGCCAACTGGTCGCCGAGACGATCGTGCAGACTGTGAAGGGTCGCGTGCCGGTGGTGATACAGGTCGGACACAACAGTCTGGCTGACGCGCGGGTGCTCGCCGCCCATGCGCAGCAAATCGGCGCCGACGCAATCTCGGCCACGCCACCCGGCTACTTCAAGCCCGACTCGGTAGACAACTTCATCGACTGCCTGATCGACATCACCGCGGGCGCGCCGAAGCTGCCTTTTTATCTTTACCACATCCCGGTGATCTCCGGCGTGAAGTTCGACATGCTGGAGTTCCTGCGCGCGGCCGAGCAGCGCCTGCCTGTCCTGCGCGGCGTCAAGTTCTCCGACCCGAACCTCCACGAGATGCTGGCCTGCGTCGAATATGGCGGCGGGCGCTACGAGATCCTCTTCGGCGTGGACGAGATGCTGCTGGGCGGACTCGCCTTCGGGGCCCGCGGCGCGGTCGGCTCAACTTACAACTTCGCGGCGCCCCTTTACCGAAAGATCATCGCGGCTTTTGACTGCGGCGACATGACCGAGGCACGGCGGCTCCAGTCGCTCGCGGCCGAGATGATCCGGATTATTCTGGGCAACGGCGGCCGCGGCGGCCTGAAGGCCGCTATGGCTCTCGTCGGCGCGGATTGCGGCTACAGCCGACTGCCCACCCGCACCTGCACGCCCGCGCAGCGTGAGCGCATGCGCGAGCAGTTGGCGGCGATCGGTTTCTTCGATTGGACGAAAGCCAGCTGACCCGTTTGCCGCTATGAGCTACACCGCCGCCCAACTCGCCGAGCTCGGCCGGGGCTACGAGCACGATCTGCTGGATGACGTCCTGCCGTTTTGGATACGGCATGGCCCGGACCGCGAGCACGGTGGCCTGATCACCGGGCTCGCCGCCGACGGCGCCATTATTGACACGGACAAAGCAATTTGGCTGCAGGGCCGGGCGGCGTGGACCTTTTCCACGGTGCATCACACAATGTGCCAAAATCCCGATTGGCTGGCGCTGGCCCGCAGCTGCCTCGACTTCATCCGCACTCACGGCCGCGGCCCGGGCGGGAAGCTGTATTTCACTGTCACGCGGGAAGGTAAACCCCTGCGGATGCGCCGGTATGTTTACAGCGAGTGTTTCGCTGCGGTCGGCAGCGCCGCCTTCAGTGTCGCGGTCGGAGATTCCCGGGCACGCGATGAGGCTTTAGAGTATTTCTCCACCTACCTGCACCACAGTTTCACACCCGGGGTCATGCCGCCGAAGACCGATCCCGTCTCCCGCCCGATGAAGGGCGTGGCGCCGCTGATGATCGCGATCGTGACGGCGCAGGAGATCCGCCGGTTGCTCGGTGATGAGACTGTGCGCGGTGCGACCTGCACGCAATGGATCGACCGCTCCATCGCGGAGATCGAGCGCGATTTCTTCAAGCCCGACCTCGGCGCGCTCATGGAAGTCGTGGCGCCGAATGGCGACGTGATCGACCACTTCGACGGCCGCACGCTAAACCCCGGCCATGCGATCGAGTGCGCTTGGTTCATCCTCCACGAGGCCAAGCTCCGCCGCGATGCGCGGATGCAGCGCCTCGGGCTGGCGATCCTTGACCTGATGTGGCGGCGCGGCTGGGACCCGGAGTTCGGCGGCCTGCTTTACTTCACGGATATTCACGGCAAGCCCGTGCAAGAATACTGGGCCGAGATGAAGTTCTGGTGGCCGCACAACGAGGCCGAGATCGCCACGCTGCTGGCCTACCAGCTTACCGGGGAAAAGCGCTACGCCGAGTGGCACGGCCAAGTTCATGCCTGGTCCCGACGCATGTTCGCCGACCCGC
This sequence comes from Opitutaceae bacterium, assembly GCA_044356555.1. Taxonomy (GTDB): domain Bacteria; phylum Verrucomicrobiota; class Verrucomicrobiia; order Opitutales; family Opitutaceae; genus Tous-C4FEB. The sequence continues at coordinate 55,468 of JBIKWB010000008.1, forward strand.
AGCACGGCGAGTGGTTTGGCTACGCCCACCGCGACGGCCGGATCTCGACCCGGCTGAAAGGCAACCTCTGGAAGGGGCCCTTTCACCTTCCGCGCATGCTCTGGTATAACGCCGGGCTCGTGCGGGAACTGCAGGCGGCGCAGGCCTAGTCCGGCTGCTTGATCCGCGGTAGGCGCGAGAGCGTCGCCATGATGATCGCGCAGAGCAGCACGCTGCCGAAGGCGAAGTGGAACAGGTGCGTGAGGTCGATCTTGGCGTCCCGCACCCAGCCGGCCGCATAGATGCCGAGCCCGCCGATAAAGCTGCTGAAGAGGGTCGACATGCCCCAGCTGGTCGCCCGGTAGCGCGGGTCCACGTAAAGACACAGAACCGGCATAGCGTTGGCGTCGGAGAAATACCGTGCGGCCGCGTAGAGCGCTAAAGCCGCGAGGGCCACGGTCAGGCTCGCCGTGTGGGCCAGCAGCAGGATGGCCGGTGCCGCGAGGGCGAGTCCGATGACCGAGACGAAGACCGGGCCGCGCGGATCCTTGCGGCTCCAGCGGCCAGCCCAAGTGCCTCCGACCAGCATGCCGACGAAGGCGGCGACGTTCATGCAGATCGTGGTCGTCAGGCCCGCCTCGCCTTGGTTCATGGCGAAGCGTTCCTTCATGATGGTCGGCATCCAGCCGACGACCGACCACCCGACAATGCCCAGCGTGCAGGCGTAGCCCAGCACGAGGAGATAGGCCCGGTTGGTAAAGAGGTGCTTGAAGGCGTCGATCATCGCCGGCCGCGGCGCGGCGCCGGCCTCGGGCGACGCGACCACCGCCGGGCGGTCACGCAGCAGGAAGGCCAGCACCACGGCATGGCCGATGCCGATCCAGCCGAAGAGCTCGTAGGCGTAGGTCCACGAGTGTCGGTCTGCGAACCAGCCGCCGAGTCCGGCGAGTGCGCCGCCGGTCATGGCGCCGCTTAGGAGCAGGCCCGAGGCGAGGGAACGGGTGGAGCCTTGGTGGTAGTCCACGATCAGCGCGACCGAAGCGGGCATGCAGGCGGCCTGCGCGAGGGCCAGCAAGATGCGGCTGGCGAGGAGTTGCTCGTAATTGGTCACCCAAGCCGTCGCCAGCGTCACCAAGGACCAGGCCAGCAGACTGATTGTGATGACCCGACTGCGGCTGACGCGGTCGGCGAGGAAACCGGCGAAGGGACTGACCACTGCATACACGATCAGGAAGGCTGTGGTCAGCAGCCCGAACTGCGCTTCAGTCATCGGAATCGCCTCCTTCAGCGAGGTGCGCATCGTCGTCAGGATGAGCCGGTCAACGTAGTTGAGCGCGGCGCAAACCCAAAGAAGAGCCACGATGATCCAAGCGCGTGCGGGGAGAGCGGTAGAGGACATCACGGCAGTGGCGAACTTGCGGAGGTGCCGGCCGGAAGTCGAGCGCTTCGGACACGATTTATTGTTCGACGCGAATATACCCTGGCTGCATCTGTATACAGATTCGGGACTGTCTTTTCGGGCGCAATTGCCCGTTGCCCGGTCTCGCCCCATCGCTTTCACCGCATGAAGACTTTCCGTTTTGGCATTATCGGCTCCGGGTTCATGGGCCGCACCCACATTGAGGCGTTGAAGCGCCTGCCGGATGCCGCGGCCGTCGCTGTCGCCGGCGGCAAACGGGCCCCGGGCCTCGCCCAACGCTACGGGATCGAGTTTGTCGCGGTGAAGGAAGACCTGCTGCGGCGCGCGGACATTGATGCGATCGTCGTCACAACGCCGCACCACCTGCACGTGGACGAGGCGCTGGAGGCGATCGCCCACGGGAAGCATGTGCTGGTGGAGAAGCCTCTCGCCACCAGCGGCGCGGATTGCGAGCGCATGATCGCGGCCGCGAAAGCCAAGGGAGTCACGCTCGCCGTGGGCTATCAGCAGCGTTTTCGCGTCAACAACCAGAAGGCCTGCGAGCTGATTCGGTCAGGCGCGATCGGGCGGGTGCAGGCTTTTCAGGTCAACATGCCAATGTTTGCCGGCGCCATCAAAAGCGGCGGCTTCGGCGGCGACTGGTCCTGGTGGAACGACCCGGCCAACATCGGCCACCTGCTCAACAGCTCGCCCCACGCGATCGACCTGCTCAGTTGGATGATGCAAGCGCAGGTGCGCACCGTCTCCGCTTTTTCGCGCACGCTGCTGCCCGACCTCCCGGTCGAGGACACGACGGTCGCGCTCATGGAATTTTCCAACGGCGCCATCGGCACGCTCTTCTCGAGCCGGGCGCTGCCGGCCCCGTCTTTTCCGGGCGAGGATTTCCGCTTTCGTATCATCGGCAGCGACGCGCTGCTCGACCTCGATGCCTACAGCGAGCTGCGTATCTCCGACGCCAGCGGCTGGCGAGTCGTCTCGCAGCAGCCGCCGGTCAAGCACGAGGGCGCCGACACGGCCTTTGCCGACGTGCGCATGCAGGCCTACCGCGACCAGATGGCGGCGTTCATCGACCTGATCCACGGCCGGCCGAGCGAGGTCGGTTCCGGCGAATCCGGCCGGGCGGCCGTGGCCGCCTGCCGCGCCATGCTGCAGTCCTCCGCCGAGCGCCGCTTGATTTCGCTGTGAGCGGGCCGCACCCGATGCCCGCGCCCGACACTTTGGCCCGGATGCTCAACCTCGACGACGTCGAGGCGCGGGCCCGGGAGCTCATGCCCGATGTGGTCTACAATTTTGTCGCCGGCGGCGCCGCCGACGAGACGACGATCCGTTGGAATCGCGAGCGCTTTGCCGACCTGAAGCTCAAGCAGCGCGTGCTGCGCGATCTCTCCGGGTTGGATCCATCGATCACTCTCTTTGGCGAGAAGATGCCGTTGCCCATCATCCTCGCCCCGACGGCCGGACACCGCTACACGCATCCCGAAGGCGAGTTGGCCACCGCGCGCGGCGCCGGCGCGGTCGGCGCGACCATGGTGCTGAGTTCCGGAACCCACACGACGATCGAGGATGTCATGGCGGTGGCTCGGGCTCCGTTGTGGTATCAACTTTATGTGCTCAAGGACCGCGCCATCACAGCCGCGCTGGTCGAGCGCGTCCAAGCAGCGGGGGCCAAGGTTCTCTGTGTGACGGTCGACAGCGCGCTCGACGGCGCACGTTACCGCCAGCAGCGCGAGATTTTGGAAATTCCTCCCGGCGTCACTTATCCGCATCTCGCCGGGGTGCGCGAGCCCTCTTCCATCCAAACGCTCGACCAGGTGATTCCCGCCAATCTCACTTGGAAGGATATCGAGTGGCTGCGCTCGATCACCCGCGTGCCGCTTCTGCTTAAGGGCATCATGAGCGGAGAGGACGCTCTGGCCGGCATCACAGCCGGCGCGGACGGCATCATTGTTTCCAATCACGGTGGCCGCTGCCTCGACACGCTGCCCGCCACGATCGAGGTCCTGCCGGAGATTGTCGCGGCAGTGAAGGGCCGCGTCCCGGTGATGGTCGACGGCGGTATCCGTCGCGGCACCGACGTGGTCAAGGCCTTGGCGCTCGGCGCGGCGGCCGTGCACATCGGCCGGCCCTACGTCTATGGGCTCGCGGTGGGCGGCGCGGCCGGAGTCGAGCACGTGCTAAAGCTCCTGCGGCAGGAGCTGCTGATGGCGATGTCTCTTCTTGGCTGCCCGACGATTCCCTCCATTACGCGGGACGTCCTATGGCGCTAAATCACTCCATGAACTATTCACATTGGAAAATTGGCGGTCAGATGCCGCTGCCCCGCGCCGGCTGCGCCGTGGGCGCGGTCAACGGCCACGTCATCGTCGCCGGCGGCACGCATTGGGCCGACGGCAAAAAATACTGGGTCGACCACTGCGACCGCCTCGACCCGGTCACGGGCCGTTGGGAGTCTTTGCCGCCGTTGCCGCGCCCAGTGGGCGATGGTGCCACGGCGGTGGTAGGGGATCGCTTTCACGTGATTGGTGGCGGTGCCGACGGCGTTGGCACGACTGATGTCTGGTGTCTGAAGGCCGGTGGCTGGTCGGCGACGCTGCAGCCGCTGCCCGCGCCGAGGCGGTCGGTGACGGCGGTTGTCCACGGCGGCGACATCATGGTGCTCGGCGGGCTCGCCGGGCTGCCCACCGATTATGCGTCGGCAACGAACACGGTCTGGCGCAGCGGGCCCGGCGGCTGGCGCAAACTGGCGCCGATGCCCGGGGCGGCGCGCATCGGGTTTGCCGCGGGCGTGTTTGGCGACCGGCTCGTCGTGGCTGGCGGCTTCATGGCCGATGGTGCTGGAGTGAGGAACCTCGCAGAGGTCCTCGCGTATGACTTTTCCCACGACGCCTGGTCGCAGATCGGCCAGCTGCCGCAGCCGCGGCGTGGCATCACCGGCGTGGCGCTGCCGACGGGCGGACTGCTGGCCTTCGGCGGCTATACGGACGCGTTTTCGGCGGAGGTGCTCGCCATTGATCCCTCCCGCGGCGCGGTGCGCGTGGCCGGGATGTTGCCCAAGCCGGTGGCGGATGCGCGATTTGCGCTTTGTGCCGGACGGCTCGTCGGGGTGACCGGCGAGGATGGCATGAAGATGCGCTGGGCCGACTGGGTCAGCGCGGAGCCCGCGTTCTGATTCAGCGCGTCAGACGGAGCTCGGCCCACTCGCTGTGACGGTGATAGTTGGGCTCCGTGAGGCGGGCGGTTGATGAAAGCAGTTCCGGCCCGAGGCTCCGGTCGTAGCGACAGACCGCGGCGCGCAGGACAGGCAATGGTTCTGAACCTTTCAGGCCGAGGCAGGCGAAGGGCACGTGCGCACTGGCGGTCCAATGGTCGAACTGCACCTGCGCCGCGCTGCGGACCCAGTGCGGATCCGTGACGAGAAAATCCTCCAGCCGGGCTGAGCCCGCGCGGAAGTGGTCGAGGCCACCAAGCGGCCAGACCAACTGCAGGCGCTGGTTCTCCGGCGTGACATGGAGCTCGAGGTAGCGGCCAGTGGCCGTTTCCTGCAGAAAGAACTCGGCGATGTCGCCCATCTCCCAAGTCCGTTGATTGAGTCCGGTGGCGCGGTTGGCCGGCACGCACTGGAGGAAACAAGCCTCGAAGAGCAGGCCGGTCTCATCCCGGCGAATGCGTCCCCAGCCGCGATTGAAGCCCGGTTCCGGGGCTACTCGCCAAGCCTGGCCCAGCTCGACCCAATCGGGGCCCAGGTCCGCCGGGGCGGGAATGGCCGGGGGATTTCCGGAGTCGCCCAGCAGGCCCGCCGACCAGATTGCAGGGAAGGTCGCCGCCGGCGGGTTCACCAGATGGTCCAACCGCCGTCGACCACGAGACTGTGCCCGGTGACAAACGAGGCGCTGTCGGTGAGCAGGAAGAGGGTCGGGCCCACGATCTCGTGGTTCTGGCCGACGCGCTGCAGCACGGTCTTCTTGTTCAGGTCGGCGATGAAGCTCGGGTGATTTTTCTGCACGGCCGGGTTGGGGAAGGGACCCGGGGTGATGCAGTTGAATCGCACGCCGTCCGGGCCGTAGTGCATGGCGAGGTAACGCGACAGCTGCAACGTGGCGGCCTTGCTCGCGCCGTAGTCGATGGGGTTCGGCGCCATCGGGTCGTGGTAGATGCTCTTGTCCGGAGCGACGACTCCATACATACTCGAAAACAGGATAATGCTGCCTTTGCCGTTGGCCTTCATGCGCTCGGCCAGCGTGCGGCAGAGGATGAATGAGGGAGTGAGAGCGAGGTCAAAGGTGCGCTGGAACTCGTCGGGCGAGAGCACCTCGAGACGTTTGCCCGAGGAGGAAGCGGTAACGAGATGAACGACGCCATCGGGCACGCCGTGCTCGGCGAGCAGTCGCTCGAGCGCGGCGGGCAGCGCGGCCGCATCATTAATGTCGGCGCTGAGCGGCACTGTGTTGGTTAACTTATGCTCACGCACGAGCGCCTCGGCCTTGCCGGGCAAGTCGAAGCAGAGAACCTGCGCACCGACGCGGTCGAGCTCAACGGTGATGGCCGAGCCGAGGTAGCCGGCCCCGCCGGTGACCCAGATCTTTTTGCCATCGAGCGAATACCAGCGGCTCATTTGGCGGTGTGGCCGCCATCGACCGGAATATTGGCGCCCGTGACGTAGGTGGACGCGTCGCTCAGGAGGAAGATGACCGCGCCGCCAACCTCGGCCGCATCGCACATGCGGCCGAGCATGGTGATCTTGTTGTAACGCGCGATGAACTCGGCCGCCTGCGGAGTATCGGGGTTGTAGATGCCGCCTGGGGAAACTACGTTCACGCGCACCTTGTGCGCTCCGTAATGTGAGGCGAGGTAGCGGGTGAGGTTGATCATGCCGCCTTTGTGGAAGAAGTAGTCCGGGGCGACCGTCATGGTGGTGCCCTCGTAGAGAGAAAGGTTGCTCCCTACCATGCCGTAGATCGAGGCGATGTTAACGATGCTGCCGCCGCCCTGCTTCGCCATGGCGTCGCCGAAGACGCGGCAGGTGGCGAAGAAGCCGGTGGCGTTGGTCTCCATTGACTCGCGCCAGATCTTGAGATCGTCGTTCATCGTGCGCATCGGGCGGCTGACGGCGTTGAAGACGATGCCGTCGACGCGGCCGTGCTTCGCTAGCACGCGATCGCGCAAGGCGCTGAGGGAGACCTCGGAGCCGATGTCGGTCTCTTCGATGAAGACCTTGCGGCCGGCGGCGCTCTCGGTGTCGGCGAGCGACTGGAGCGCGGCGCGGTTGCGGGAGGCCACCACAAGGGTGGCGCCGGACGAGGCCAGCGACTTGACGAGGGCGCGACCGAGCAGGCCGGTGCCGCCGAACTGGATGATGACTTTTCCGGTGAGGGAGATGACGGTGGTGGACATAGTGAAGGGGTCAGATGCAGCGTCCGCCGTCGACCTCTAGGCAGACGCCGGTGATGAACTCGGAGGAAGGCTCCGCGAGGAAGACTGCGGCGTGGGCCACGTCGCTCGCGCGGCCCAGGCGGCCCAGCGGGATCGAGGCGGTGAAGCGGGCGCGGTTGGCGGCAGTGTCGTCCGCGCCCATGAAGGTCGTCAGCAGCGGGGTGTCGGCGATGGCGGGATTGATCGCGTTCGCCCGGATGCCCTCCGGGGCGAGTTCCACCGCCATGGACTTGGTGATCAGCACGACGGCGCCCTTGGAGCCGTTATACCATGTCAGGCCCGGCCGGGGGCGCACCGCGGCCGTGGAACCGATATTGATGAAACAGCCGCTTTTCTGTCGGCGGAAGACCGGCACGCAGTGGATGGCCGACAGGTAGAGGCTCTTCACATTGACCGCGTAGATGCGGTCAAACTCGGCCTCGCCGATATTGAGCATCGGCTGGTTCGCATGGCTGATGCCCGCGTTGTTGACCATGATGTCGAGCCGGCCAAAGCGCGCGAGGGTCGCCGCCACCAAGGCCGCCATGTCGCCGGTCCGCGTGACGTCCGTGGGCTGGAAGACCGCTGCGTGGCCGGCCGCTGTAAGGTCGGCGGCGGTTTTTTCGCCGAGGGCGACGTTGATGTCGGCGACCACAACCCGGGCACCCTGCGCGGCAAATTGACGGCAGATTTCCTCGCCGAAGCCCGAGGCGCCGCCGGTGACTATCGCCACCTTTTGGTTAAGCCGCATAGGGGGCCGAAGGTCAGGCGTAAGGCGAACGCACCGGCGGGCGGACATCGGCCGGCAATTCCGCGACGAGCCCGCGGACGAGGTCGAGGCGTTGTTTGACGTAGCCGGTGAGGGCGACGACATCGGCGCCGATGTTGATCACGCGGTAGCCTTCCTCGACCAAGGTCGCGAGCGGGGCGATGAGGCCGGCGGTCATGGCGAACTTGCCGTGTTGGCGGGTGGCGGCGGCGACGCGCTTGCGGGCCGCGACGACCTCCGGCGCATCGAGCTGGCCCGCTTTGCCGATGCGGTGACTGAAGTCACCCGGGCCGAAGAGGATGCCATCGAAGCCCGGCAGCGAACAGATTTCCTCGACGTTCTCCAAGGCCTCGGGCGACTCGATTTGCAGGATGACGATGCGCTCGGTGTTGGAATGCTGGATGTATTCTGCCATCGGCAGGAGGCAGAACTCGCCGTCGATATTTCCACCGTCGAGGGCGCGCTTACCGATGGGGTGAAAACGCACCCAGTCGATGATCTGGCGGGCCTCGGCGCGGCTGGCGACGTGCGGGACGATGATGCCGGTGGCCCCGGCCTCGAGGGGGCGGATGTAGTCGCTGTAGCTGCCGCGCCCGACGCGGACCAGCGTGTCGATGTTGTGGACGCGGGCGGCGCGGATCTGGTTTTCCAGGCCGATCCAATCATTGGGCACGTGCTCTGTGCACAGCCAGACGGCATCGACGCCGCAGAGGCCGGCGATCTCGATGACGCGGGGCTCGGAGAGATTTACTTTAAGGACATTCGGGAGCTGTTGCTCGCGAAGAAGCTTCAGGATTCGGCTGGGACGTGCGCTCATGATAATAGGGTTTAAATTTCGGAGAGGAGAACTTCGCGGCCACCTTCGGCGCGACTGCGGATGCCGGCGATGACCAGTTGCATCAGCTCGACCGTCTCAGCAAAGGGGAAGGGACGCTCGCCGGTGCGAAGGTAGGCGATGAAGGCCTCGAGCTGGGACTTGAAGGAGAAAAAGGTGTCGCCCGTGGCGACATTCACGTGACCGGCGGTGCCGATCAATTGGAGCAAGCCGAAGCCGCCGAACATGTCGTAATTGGCGACGACAACCACGTCGGCGCCGTTGCGGTGTTTCAAGTGGACGAGGTTGCGCTCCTGGGTGCCGATGTTGCGCGCGCTGATGAAGCCGGGACCGAGAATCGGATACATGCCCTCGAGGGCGTGGATGCCATAGGTTTCCCAGCTCTTGGGGGTCGTGATGCTAACGTAGCGCAGGTCGCCCAGCTCGCGGGTGGAAATGCGGTACGGCAGGTATTCCTTCGCGTAGCGCATGCTGCTAGAAGACATGATCGCTTTGCCGGCGGCGACCCAGGCGCGGAACACATTCAGGTCGGCGGCATTGTCGGTGAGCGGCTTGTCGATGAAGACGGGGATGCCGGCTTCGACAAAGGGCCGGGCGCGGGCGACGTGCTCGGCGCCGATGTCGGTCGCGATGATAACCGCGTCGACCTCGCCGATGACATCGGTGGCCTTGGCGACGACGTGTGGGATGAGGGAGCACTTGGCGACATGCTCGGCAGTGAAGCCGCCGCCGCCCTCGCAATGGATGTGGGTGACCTGGGCACCAGGAATGGTGAAGCCCTCTGCCGGCTGTTTGTTGAGATATACGGGAATTCCGGCGAAGGGGCATTCCTTGGTCATGGCCTCCCGGTTGTAGCCATTGAACATCGCGCTCCAAGAATACGGGTGACCGTTGCCCGGTGTGCTGCCGAGCATGGCGAGGCGGATGGCGTTGGGCTGCGGGACAAGGCTCATGTGGGTGGGCGGATTACTCGACGTTCATGGTCAGTTTACCGGTGCGGTATTCGCGCTCCCAGACCTCGATCACATCGGCGGTATATTTCTCGAGCGAACGTTTCTCGCCCGCGTGCTTGATCAGCTCAGGGAGCCAGCGCTTGCCGAAGCGCACATGCTGGGTCTCGTCGGCGATGTCGTAGCGGACGAACTGCTCGCTCAGCTTGTCGCCGGACCGTTGGTGGGCCTCGACCCTGCGGTGACGGTACGGGAAGGCATGGACCTCGTTGCCCATGGTGAGCATGCAATACTGCATCACCGGCGGAAACTGGCTACGCCATTTGTAGATGTGGAGGTATTGCGGGGATTTGAACGGGTCCATCGCGTGAGCCCGCATCCACTCATAGCCCATGAGGCAGTGCCGCACCTCGTCGTAGAGGTGCCGGGCGCTGTCGTACTGGAACTCCCAAGGCATGCCGCGGACGGCAAAGAGGACCAGGGCGACGGTCTCGGCTGCCAGCATCTCGGTGGAGTAGCGCTCGAACTCCTCCACGGTATGCTCCGCGTAGTTGTCCTCGGGCGGCATGGTGCCTTGGTCGGCGAAGAGTTGGGTGAACCGTTCGTCACGGGCGGCCTCGCGCGGGGCGACGAACTCGACGCGTCCCGCGGGGATGGTGACCGGTGCGGCGCGGCGCTTGGCCAGTCCGCTCACACCGCCGCAAGCCTCGAGTAGCGAGCGCAGGTAACGCTCCCAGGCACGGGTCCGCGCGGCGAACCGGTCAGTGCGTTCTGCCTGCAGCAGCAGCGGCTCCACTCGGCGGAGCTGGGCGCGCAGGTCGAGCAGGGCGTGTGTGATGACATGCACGCTCGGCTGGTCGCTGTTCGGAAAGGTGGCGGTCTCGTGGTTCTCGAGGGAGGCGATTAGGCTGGGGATGACGACGCGATAGAGACCGCGGGCATAGGCGAACTCGTCCGGCGCGTGGAGCATTTCGGTGACTAGGCGGACCAAGCCCTGGTCCGTCGGCTTCTGGAAGGCGGGCGACTGGATCTCGCGCAGGCGCAGGTAGAGGGAATTGACGTGTTGCGAGTATTCCCAGAGCGAGCGGCCCATCTCGCACTTGAGCTCGAAGGTGGCTGCACGCGGCAGCCAGCCCGCCAACTGGACAATGGCCTCGTGCTCCACGTAGCGATAATTGTTCAGCAGACGTCGGTTCGCATCAATGTCGATGGCCAAAGCGGCGGGGACGGGGCTTCGCAGCTCGGGGCGGCGGTACAAACGCCCGCGGGTCGCCGCTGGGCGGGCAGGAGAGTTTTTCATAGTAAAGAGGTTCAGCCGAGAACTTGGGCGCAATGGACGCGCGCACCGCATTCGGCGGAGGCGAGGGCGGCCAGATTGAAACGGAGGGTTTGGGTCGCAGCTTCTAACGAACAAAGGCGTGAGGGCTGGCCCTCCATCAGGTCGAGGAAGCGGCTGGCCTGTTCGACAAAGGGGGCGTCGCGATCAAGCGCGGGCACCTCGGTCCAATTCCAGTCCTTCTCGCCGAGCTTTAGGACGCCCCAGCGGCGGTTGTGGAGTTCGACCTTCACACTGCCGGTAGCGGTGTTGAACTGGAGCGTGGCCTCGTTCGGTGCCTGGAATTGGTTGAGGGTGTAATTGACCAGCGTGTTGCCGTGGCGGGCGCTGAGATTGACCGTATCCTCCACGGTCACCTCGGGCAGGGCCTGATGGGCGCAGTCGCACATGACACTGTCGGTGGGCCCAAGGACGCTCTCAAACCAATTAGCCGTGTGAGTGAGGGCGTCTTGAATTGCGCCGCCGCCGGTCTTGCGGTCGCGGTAGTAAGTTTTGGAGTAGTGGACGGTGTGGGAGGGGCGGCCGCCGGGAAAATACTGGCCGCTAGTGCACGTTGCATGCAGTACTGGGCCGAGGATGTTGCTCTGCAGGAATTCCCGCACCGCGCTCAGAATGGGGTAAACATGCAGGACGTAGGCGACCGCGACCTGGCGGCCGGAGCGCTGGTGGGTGGAGATGAGTTCCGTCACACCAGCGAGGGATTGGGAGAGGGGTTTTTCGATCAGCACATGCAGGCCGCGCTGCAGCAACTCAACGGCCATAGGCACATGAAGGTGCGCCGGGGTGCAGACGACGGCGGCATCGAAGCGGTCTTGGTCCAGTGCCTGCCTCCAGTCCGTCGCGGTGACCACCTCGTAGGTTTGGGCGATGGTGGCGAGAAGCTGCGCATTGGCGTCGCACCCGGTTACAACTGTCCGCCCAGTTTTCTGAAAGCAACGGAGATGGCGCTCGCCAATACTGCCCAAACCGATAATCAATATTTTGTTCATCAATGGAGAAAACCAAAGCAAGTGTCCTCGATTTCAGAACCGAAAGACGGTTGAACTTGTGTCGTTTCTTTTAATGTATACAGAAGTATTTTCTGCTTAATATGAAAAGTGTCAACACCGATGTTGCGTATGATTATATCCGGAAGCGGATTCTTTCCGGCGAGTTTTCGCCCGGGCAGGCTTTGTTGACCGAAACACTGGCCTCAGAGATTAAGGTTAGCCGTACACCCGTGCGTGACGCCCTGCGCAAATTGGAGACCGACGGTTTGGTGACGATTCGGGCGCACTTGGGCGCTAGCGTTAAGAAGATGAATTTGAAAGAATTCAGGGAAATGTCAGATCTTCGTTTGGCGCTGGAGAGCCACGCCGCAGGCCTAGCAGCAGTCAACCGCACGGATGCGGATCTATCGGCGATCAAGTTTGCATTGGATGCGATGCGTTTTCTCACCGAAAAAATAGTCGCCTCGGACAATGAGCAGCCTTTCTTGGGGGCTCTGGTTCGGGATGATATCCGTTTTCATATTGCGATCATGGTAGCGTCCAAGAATGAGCTTATGCAGCGAGAGATTATGCGTTTGCATCTGCTGCACCGCGTGGTTTCCGGTCTTTCAAATGTTGATGGCGGAGCTGCACCGAAGGCGGAATCGGATGTCCGCCGACAGGCCGTGCTTGCAAAGCACGAGGACATTTATCGGGCCATCGCGAGCGGTGATGCCCGCGAGGCAAAAAGCGAGATGGGTTATCATTTGCAGGAACTAATCGACCACAACCTCTATGCCCTCGCTCGGGCCCAGGCCGGGGTCCTCGTAAGGGATCTAACGGCTGAGGAGCTGCTCTACAGCGGTCATCACTAGAGGATCGCAACAAAGCCGGCCGACATTTATCCAAGTTGGAGGCGGGCATTGGTAGCGGGGGCGAGGAAGTAGCGGGCCTAGGCGAGATGTGGTGAGACGCGCGGAGTGTACGGGCTGGTTTCTGTAGGTCGTTCTGCACTCGAATACCCTGCCGCGCTCAAAGCGGCGGCGCTCAATCGCTTCGCCCCCGCGACACAGCCGCTGGTGGTCGGATCCGACTAGGCGGGGCTGGTTGACGATCTGGCTGTCACCGGCGGGGTGGGGGACGGGGCGGGGACCGCCCTTCTTGTCTGGCGAAACTCTCGCGATTGCGCGACTTTCGTGTGATCGCGAGAGTTTCGCGTAATCGCGAGAGCTGGAAACTGATCGTCGTTGACCAAGGCCCGCGGTTTTTGCTCCACCGAGAATCTCATCACCATGCTTTACCTCACCGCCGGTAAACTCGATCTACCTCTTACCCGCGGAAACGAAATGGTCGGCTCAAGCTGACACAAGGCCCCTGCATCAGCGGGGCTGCCGGCTTTCCGCGATGTTGAGCAGCTTGCGCAGCTGCGCGTGCAGGTCGGCGTCGGCGAAAGGACACGTCGTCAGCTGATAGCGAAGGAAATCGCGCACGACGCGCCCGGTGCAGACGACGGGATTAAGCATGTGAAATGAGAAGCCTATCTTGAGGGGTGGGGCATCTGCGGGCTTACCCCTGCGTTGATCACTGCTTCGAGCTGGGCCAAGGTTTCCACGACCTCTGTTCACGATGGCGGTGACCGGAAAAACATCGGGTGCATTGCATGGTAGTCCGCGGCGAGAAACTCCAGCCGCTGCGGCGACGGAATCAGACGGAAGCTGCCCGGTTTGGCGGTTTGGAAGCTAGCCCACGCCGATGCAAAAAACACCTGCTTGTGCTCCACCACGCGCGCCCGCAGGTCGTCCTTCAGCAGGGCTTGTTGCCCCACCACATGCAGGGCCAAGGCCGCGAGATCCGCGTAGTGCCGGGAGAACCGCTCCGGCGTGGCCTTTTCCGCGGCACGGTGCGCCTCGGCGTGGAGAATACGTGGCCTTTTCCCAAAACGTGCGTTCCGCATCCAATACTGGCACGGTAAAAGCCGCTTTTGGGAACGCCTCGGGGAAGGCCTCGGCGACGTAAGGGACGAGTGCTTGCTCCGCGACCGGCCTACGGTCGGAACGCGCGCCGCCCTCGAAGCGAACCACGGGCCCACGTAGTCGCCTGATGCCTCGCCAAACACGGTCGGATAAAGAAATAGCAGGGTTTGCGCATCGTCGGCCGCCTCCTCCAGCGACCACCCTTTCACGCCGAGCTCAGTTTGGAACAGTTCGCGCATCGCGGGCAGAACATTGTTGCGCAGCTTTTCCGCGCAGTTGGCGGCCAGACCTTCGAGACGACGCTTTCGCTCTTTTCCGGTAACCGCCTCGGGGTCATGCGAACCGGCATAGCCCAGCCATTCGCGGCTCAGTGATATGTCGATGTCCTCGGAGAAGCGGTGGATCACCTTCCAGACCTTGGACAACGAGGTGCCACCCTTGAAAATGAAGTGATCGCGCGCGTCGGGCAAATCGAAGAGCCGCTTGAGCGTCCAGCACACCCATGCATCGTTCTCCACCATGTGCTCGGGCAGCTTAAGGCGTTTAGAGGCTTCGGCGAAAAGGGCACGCTGATCCCGCGCCGTGAGGGTCCAAAAAGGAGGCGGGTTAGTCATCGCGGGAAAGTTCGAGGAAGAAGGGACGCATCCACGCGGGGACGTAGCGGAGATCATCGCGTAGTTGTTTTTTGTCTTTCGCCCCCATGCGGGCGCGGAGCGGTTGCAGTCGTTCGGTGGTGAGGTGGATGCGACCGATGTTGCGCAAGGCTTCCGAGACCCAGCCGCTAGCGCGGCCCGCCATCATCATCGCCTTGGTTGATCGCTGCCGAAACTGCACCGAGGCTCGCCCGATTTCGTCGGATGTCCTCGAGCGACCCTGCACGCCATAGGTATCACGCGCGGCGACCTGTGTGCTCAGCCCGAGAAGATTAGCGGCATGCGCCCCCGAGGGCAGCAACTTGAGTCCATCGCGACGGGCAATCGCCGCCACCACGGCATCCGCTACCGCGCCGACGGTGCCGATGAGCGGATGTGGGCGGGGGATTTCATAAACGCCACGTCGCACCCGGCGAACCTTGCCGGACTTCACCATGCGGGTTAGTTCCTTGCCCACGGACCGTGGGTCGCCCAAGTCTGCGAGATCGCTCGGGGTAAAGGCCCAGTCGCCAGTCTTGGTCTTGACCCTCCGCTCGATCGACTTTCTTAAGACGCCGTAAGCCTTTTTCATAGGTAAGATGCCGAAAATATGGATATATTTATTCGGCATTTTAAGATGCAATAATGGCCGTCAACCACTCAGCCCTGCCCGCAAGGACCAGATAGTATCCAGATGGTGTTTCATGGGCTCAGACAGACCAACGATGAGTCGCTGTTGCGGGCAGCTTCGGAATGCGGCTGCCTTACCGATCTTCGTGCCGCGGGCTCACATTTCGTAGACGCGCCGGCGTTCGGGGCCGGACGCGCCTCGACAAAGCACCGCAGGGAACGGCGCGCGGAACTCCGGCGACACCCGCCAGGCAAACCTTTCACCCCAGCGCCCCTTCATCGCCGTTTCAGGATTTGCGTCTTATACTCTGGACAAAAATGCTGCCGAATGAACAATATATAAGACATTATGCCGCGAATCACGCCCACGCTATTCCCGCCTGCGACCCGCCAACTCGCCTCGCTAGGCGAGCGCCTTCGCGTCGCTCGATTGCGTCGGCGTTATTCCGCCGAATCCGTGGCCAAACGTGCCGGCATCGCCCGCGGAACCCTCTACCGCGTCGAAGAAGGCGACCCCGGTGTCAGCCTCGCCACCTACGCCAGTGTGCTCCGCGTCCTGGGCCTCCAAGGCGACCTCGATCTCGTCGCTCGCGACGACGTCCTTGGCCGTAAACTCCAAGATTTAAAATTGCCGACCCGTAAGGTCGCCCCGCGTCGCGCATCGGCTTCTAAAAAAATATCGGCCGGCGCCTACGATCCCGTTCCGCCCGCACCTTCCTCGCCTTGAGTGCCAGCGCGAAAAAGTCTGCCGGCGCCATCCGGCAACAAATCGATGTCTGCCTCGATGCCGACATCGTCGAGGCGCTCTGCCGTGTCGGCACGCTCTTCCACGCAGCGGGTCACGGGCACTCGGTTTTTTCCTTCGCCTACGACCCCGATTGGTTGCGCCGGCCGAACACCTTCGAAATCGACCCGGACCTGCAACTGCACGATGCCGAAAGCTATCCCAGCCAGCCCGCGGGCGTGTTTCGGATTTTCACAGATTCCGCGCCCGACCGCTGGGGTCGCCTCCTGCTCGACCGTCGCGAAACCCTCAAGGCCCGCGAGGAAAAACGACACCCCCGAAGCCTGACGGAATGGGACTATCTCCTCGGCGTGCATGACAGCTGCCGGATGGGTGCTCTCCGCTTCCGACAGGACTCCGACTCGCCGTTTTTGGACAACGACCGCCATTTGGCTGCGCCGCCCGTCGCCTCGCTGCGCGAACTCGAAGCCGCGTCCCTGGCGCTCGAAGCGCCGGATGCCGACGAGCACCCCGAGTTTCGCCAATGGCTGACCGCCCTGCTGGCCCCCGGCAGTTCGCTCGGCGGCGCCCGGCCCAAAGCAAATTTCACCGATCCGGACGGAGCCTTGTGGATCGCCAAGTTTCCGAGCCGCGAGGACCGCCGCGACATCGGCGCTTGGGAAATGGTCGTGTATCAGCTCGCCAAAGCCGCCGGCCTGAACGTCCCCGACACCCAGCTCCTTAGTCTCGGCAGCCGGCATCGGACCTTTGCCAGCCGCCGGTTTGACCGGCTCGCGAACGGCCGGAGGCGTTTCTTCGTGTCGGCGATGACGCTCCTGAACCGACAGGATGGCGAGAACGCCAGTTACCTGGAACTCGCCGAATTTCTCAGCACGCGAGGCAGCCCGGTTCACAAAGAAACCGATCTGCGCGAACTGTGGACGCGCATCATTTTCAACATCCTCGTCTCCAACCGCGACGATCACCTCCGCAACCACGGCTTCATTTTGTCCGCCGACGGCTGGCGCCTCGCGCCCGCCTACGATCTCAATCCGAATATCGAACGAACCCACCACCAGCTGGCCATCGACTCCAGTGATCCCACGCCCGACGTAGCTCTCGCATTGGCTACGGCCGAGTTCTACGGCCTCACCCATGCGCACGCGGCCAAGATTCTTCAGCGCGTGCGGGTAGCCATCAGTCAGTGGCGGACGGTCGCCGCGAACCTTCGGCTGCCGCGCGCGGAAATAGAACGACTGGCACAGGCCTTTTCCCTGCCGCCGGCCGGAAGTTGACGGCCAATTGAAAAGGGCTCGGGCAAAGCTCACGGAGCGCTTGCGCGAAGTGGCGGCTCTCAGCCCCGGCGCCCCCCAATGCACTCCAGGCTGGCGCGTCGGCCAAGACTTTTGATTGAGCTGATCCAACCACCATTCCAATTGGGTGTGTGCGCCCGCGAATATGGCGCGGCGGGAAAGACACCTCGTTTTCTTGCCGGTATATTCGTCCTGAAGTTTCGGGTCCGCCTCGCCGCCGCCGATCATTATTTCCAGAGGCAATCCGAGGCGCCCTGTGATTAAATCGTCGTATTTTTTGCCTGAGCCTCGGCGTCGCGACCGACGGTGATCACGGATTTCTTGAATTCAATCAGCAGATGTTGCCGAAGAACACTCCCGCCGAGCAAAAGAACTGGCCGGTCTGCGCCATCCTTGCCCGCGTAGTCCTCAACGAAGGTCTGCAATTGTTGGTTGCTGGCAATGGAAGGAGCCGGGGGCGTGGTTACTCTCAACCTCCGGCGATTCGGGTCACATAACCGTCGCTGCGCAACGGCTCGCGTCGACGAGCCGGGATCTTATCCCGTTTTTAACTCAAGACGTTGTGTTCGATCCGACCGAGCAACTGCATCACCCGGTCCTTCCCTGCATGGGTGCGCAACACCTTCACCGGAATATTTCCCTCGAGCCCGAGCGCCGGCTGAATCAACCAAGCCACCGCTGCGTCAGCCGTTCCCACCGCCTCGATCGCGAGTTTGGCAACCTCGGGATCGAGCGTTTCCAATTCCTTGAGCAGCGTCGCCTGACGATCGCGAATCTCTACCACGGCAGACGCGATTGCGCGTTGAGCGGGCGTCCCGCGCGGCAAGCTACGCAGATTCGCTTTTTTGTTTTTTGGAGCGGGCATGGTTGGTCGTAAGTGTGGCTTTCCGTCGAGCCCTGATCAGATCCCTGTCTTCCAATCACAGCCGCAGAAGCATCTTGGTCTTAAAAATCCTTGCGCGAGGGAAGACCTCGCGACGATGATAATCGATGTTCGGGAGGGCGGGCTCGCCAGTTTCTGGGAGTCCGCCTCGGTTTGGTAAAGTTGAGGCTCCTACAGCCGAAGGGCCGAATTCCCAGTGTCGATCCAGTGCCTACATTTACCGGAAATATTGGTTTTGAATGCCAAATTTTGAAATGAATCGTGTACGCTCTCAGAGGGAAACGAACATTTTTCGTCCAAAGAACGGCTTTCTGTATTCACTACGAATCTGGAGCTTTGGGGTTCGACTCCCTATGGCCGCACCAGTTTTGAATTGCCCCTCAAATCCCCGTGGTTCTTGAGGGTTTTTTATGGCGAGCGGATTAGGTCGCGGCTGGGCAGATACTGTCGACTGATTGTGTTCTCGCGCTTGATCGCGGCGGATTTTTTGGGCCCATTGCCTGTATGCTGCAATCGCTTCGCATTCGGAACCTCGCCCTGTTGGAAGAAGTGTCGCTCGAGTTTGAGGCGGGGTTCACTGCGGTCACAGGGGAGACCGGCGCGGGAAAAAGTATTTTGCTTGGGGCGCTCAGCCTGCTCGCGGGCGAGCGGGCGGACAAAACCGTTATCCGCCAAGGTGCGGCGGCATGTGAGGTGGAAGCAGCCTTGTTTTTCGCGAAGGCGGCCGGGATCGACGCGGTTTTGGCGTCGCTTGAATTGCCGGCATGCGAGGACGGGCTCTTGCTGCTCAAGCGCAGTCTCGCCCGGGAAAAGCCGGCCAAGATCACCGTCAACGGGAGCTTGGCCACGCTCGCGGCGTTGCAGCGGCTGGGGGAGCACTGGGTGGATTTTCACGGACCGAGCGAACCGCGCCGATTACTGAAGGAGAGTTGTCAGCTGGAACTGTTGGATCTTTTTGGGCGGGCGGCGGAGCCTCTGGCAACCTATCGGGGTAGATATCTCCAGTGGCGGGACCGCCTGGCCGAACGGGAGCAGATCTTGGGCGAGACCAAGTTGTCGCCGAGCCAGCTCGAGTTTTTGGAGAACCACTTGAAGCGGATGGAGGCGCTGGAGTTATCGACGGAGGCAATTGAGGCGTTGGAGCGGGATTTTTCGCGGATGAATCGCGGGCAGGAGTTGATCGAACTCACGCAGGCGATTGCGGGCGGGTTGACGGGGGACGACGGGGTGCAAGGGCGGATCGCGGGGCTGCTGCGAGAGGTGCGGGCGCTCGAATTGATCGATGCGGCGAGCCGGCCTCTGGCCGAGCGGATGGCGGCGGCCGCAATCGAGCTAAACGATCTGGGCGCGGAGTTCTCGGCGCTGGGAGCGGAGCTGCAATTTGATCCGGAACAGGCCGAGCAGATCACCGAGCGCATGAATACTTGGCTGGAGCTGAAACGGAAGCACGGCGGCGACGTAACGGCGGTGATCGCGGCGCGAGACGAGCTAAAGCGGCGGCTGGAAGTGCAGGGCGATTTGGACGGAGCGTTGGCGCGGCTGGAGAAGCAGATCACCGAGGCGGAGCGGGCCATGCGGGCGGCAGGGAAAGAGTTGGGCTTGGTGCGGGAGAAAGCGGCGAAAGAGCTGGGTAAAATCGCGGCGAAAGCAATCGCCCAACTGGGCTTCAAGAAGGCCGATTTTCAGGTACGGGTGGTGGCGTTGGCGCAGCCGGGGCCGATGGGCGACACGGGGTGCGAGTTTTTGTTTTCACCCAATGTGGGCGAGGCGCCGTTGCCGCTCGGCCGGATCGCTTCGAGCGGAGAACTCGCGCGGGTGATGTTGGCCCTGAAGACGGTGCTGGCGGACTTGGACGATGTGCCCCTGTTGGTATTCGACGAAGTGGATGCCAACGTGGGTGGGGAGATCGGTCGCGTCGTGGGTGAGAAGATGGCGGGGATCGCGAAGAATCACCAAGTGCTCTGCGTGACGCATTTGCCGCAGGTGGCGGCGCAGGCGGTGTCACATCTGGTGGTGACCAAGGATCAATCTAAGGACCGCGCGGTCGTCGGGATCGCGCCGATTCAAGCAGACCGAAAGGCGCGCGTCAGCGAGTTGGCGCGGATGCTGGGCGACCGGACGGCTAAGAGCGCGCTGGCGCACGCGGAGGAGCTGCTGGGACGGAAGGTGTGACCGCATTACCGGTTTGAGTGGCGGAGAAGCTGCGCCATTTTGAAAGGGGCACGACCGCGAGGGCGATGAATGCGAGCTGGCTGACGATGAAGGTCGACAAGGCCATGAAGCCGGAGTCGGTGAAGCCGTAGCTGTGCAGGCCGACGCCGAGCATATTGGTCCCGAACCAACTCCAGCTCGTGACCACGTTGCCGAAAACCGCGAGGGCCATGAGGCCTCGGGCTTTCACCAACCCGCCCCAGCGGGCGTGGAGGATGAGGGCATTCCAGAGGACGATGATGAGCGCGCCATTTTCCTTCGGATCCCAGCCCCAGAAGCGGCCCCAGCTTTGATCGGCCCAGATGCCTCCAAGCACCGTGCCCGCGAAGCTGAAGAGCGTCGCGAAGCAAAGAATGCCGTAGACCATGCGGTTGATGGAGTCGGCGGTCGAGGCATCGAGCGAACGGGTGAAGAGTCCTCGTACGATGTATACCATCGCAAGCGCTCCCGCGAGGTAAGTGGCCGAATAGCCGATGGTCACGATGACGACGTGCGTCGCCAACCAGAAGTTGGAGTCGAGCACGGCTCGCATCATTTCGAGGGTGTCACCGGCGAGCGAGAGATGGTGCGCCACCAGTAATGTGGCGAATCCGATGAGGCCCGCCGTAACGCTGCCGACGGCGTTTTTGTAGATCGCCTCGAGCAAAAGACAAAGTCCGACTGAGCCCCAACCGACAAAAAGGGCGGAGGAGTAGAGGTTGGTGACGGGCGGGCGGCCTTCGAGCCACATGCGCACCGCGATGCCGGCGGTGGTTGCGATCCAGGCAAGGCCGGTGAGAAAAAACGCGGAGCGACCGAGGACTTCGGGCCACTTGAGCCAGGAGAAAATCGCGAGCAGGAAAGCGAAGACGTAGAGCGTCATGCTGGCGTAGAACGGTTCGGCCGCGTTGAAGCGGGCCTCAGCGTCGGCTTTTTGGATTCTCTCGCCGAAGCGCGGATTGATTTGGGCCGAGTAGAGCTCGATGATCTTGTTAAATTGCTCGGGTTGGTTGAGGCGCCACGCGTGGCCGAGGCCGGCGTAGGCGAGGACGCTGGAGTCGACCGAACCGCGCTGAAACGCACCGAGGAGTGACGCTCCCGTGGTGAGCCACGCGGTATCATCGGCGACGCTGTTGGGGGGCGGAATAGCGAGGTAGGAGGTGACCTCTGACATGAAGAGGTAGCGTTGGCCGAATTCGATCATCGTCTTGGCGATCGCTTCGTCGTGGGGCTGGTTGGCCTGTTTGGCGCGAACGGCGGCCACTCCCTCCGGGATAAGTTTCTGGAAGCGGAGAACCTCGGCCAGGTAGTCGTCGCTGGTGGGCGGCGACAGCGTGTGCTTGAGTTGCTGGTATTGGACGAGTGCGCCGTAAAGCTGAACTACCGCCCGTTGAAAAGGAGTGCGGAGAGCCGACTCGATGGGGCGGGCGAGCTTGATCTGCTTTTCGAGCTCGGGGATTTTTTTGGTCAGTTCGGCGTAGGAAAATCGTTTCTTGCCGTCGCCGTCTTCGGCTTTGAGTTCAAAGAGCGCGAGGACATCGGGATGGACGATTTCGAAGACGCGGTAAGAGTCGGCAACTGGTGAATTGAAGAAGACGTCGAGGAGCCAGGCGTTGTGAGTTGTCTTCACGCCGGCGGGGGTGGAGACGCTTTGGCGGCCTTGGAAGAGGAGGAGTGAATTCCGGGCGACCGTGTCCATCGGCTTCATGCGGCCGTTGACCAGGACGGGAAGGTCGCCGAAACCGGCGAGGTTAAACTCGGAGGTCGCTCGCTGGGGCAGCAGTTTGCTGCCGAGGTAGAGCGTGCCGAGGAGAAGGACCAGAAGAGGGATAAATTTTTTCATACGGCAACGGGCGCGACGCGGCGGCGGCGGCCGATAAAGGCAAAAAGATGAATGCCGAACTGGATGATCAAACCGAGGGTCATCAAGGTACAGGCGATGTAGGGCATCGTCCAACTGGGGTTGCGCACGACTTGTAGGATAGTCGTCTTATCGTCGTTTTCGAAGCCGGCTTGGTAGAACGTGAGGCCGGCGTAGCGCAGCGGATTGTTCATGTAGATGAGCACTTCGCGGTCGTCGACGCCGTCGGGTGTGTTGAGTTTGATTCGGCTGGAGAAGTTTTTCGGGATTTCGGTGCCCGGGTAGCGGTCATGGGAGAAATCGAGCAAGGTGAGCGAGTAGGGCTTGTAGTTGCGCTCGAAGCGGAAGGCGATTTTCCATGAGCGACCTCCGTAGTCGAAGCGCTGGGGCGGGAAGCGCGGGTCGGCTGAGGTCAGCCAAGTACCCAGAGTGCCCTCGGGGCCGATGAGTTCGACGTAGGCGGCGGGGGCGTTCCGTTCGTCCTGCTTATAGGTCATCTTAAGCGGCGAGGCGAGGGCTTGGAGGCCAATGCCGGTGGTGGCGGGGGTAACCGGCGCGGTCGGGGAAGAGGCGTCGCGTTGGGCGAGAGCGGCGTTGGGGTAGTAAACTTTGGTGACTACGCGGAAAGGAAGTTTCGGGTGTTGGATCGGGTCGCCTTTGGCCACGAATTTTTCCGGGATCACCACCACGTCATCGAAGTTCGGGTCAGTCGTATCCGAGATTGCGAGTTCGTTGAATCGGTAGCTCTCGGCGTAGTTGCGGGTCTGGCCTTCGTCGAGACGGAGGGCGAATTCCTCCTGCCACAGGCCGGTGATGAGCTCTCCGACGAGCAATGTGATGAAGCCAACGTGGGTCAGCCAGATTCCGGACTTTTTGGCGGAGAGTTTAAAGCGGTATATTTGAGCGCAGATCAAATTGGTGAGCAAAAAACCGCCGATGAGGTAACCTCCCGGGAAAACCGGAACAGGGATATCCCCGACGTTCCACAAGACGAACAGCGAGTGAAAATACTTCTGCTGCACGGCCCAAATGCCGAGGTTCACCTGATCAAGGGTCGCGACAAATACCAAAACGATGGACAGGGCGAGCAGGACGATCGTGAGCTTTAGTGAGACGAAGAAGTCTCGGAACTGGCGGACGACTGCGGTCATGGCTGAGCTCCGGTGGAGCGGATCGTCATTAAGAATGCAGTAAAGGCCGCTTGCTCGCGGTCGAGCAGGACGACCGGGCCGGTAAGCTTAAAAAACCAAGTCGAGTCGCCGACGGGAACAATCGCCCCGAGGACTCGGGTGGGCGCACCGGCGGCGGTGCCGGCGAAGTCGACGGTGGTCACTTGAAAGCCGTTTGCGGCGATCTTGCGGGTGGCACTTGGCAAGTCGCTGGCGGTGATCGGGGGAAGTTGAACCTGACCGCGCCAACGATTGATGTTGGCGAGATCACCGCCGACCGAGCCGGGAAATGCCGTGATCGATAGCTCGGCGGCGGCGCCGGCGTCGCCCGTGATGGCGTAAGTGCCTTTGCGCATGGCCGAGGCGGGCTTGGCGATCCAATGGGCGGGGGCGGTCCAAGAGAGGCCCGGGCCATCGGCGGTGCGGACGGCGGTGTTGGCCATATCGGCATTGGCGCTCGGCGTGGGCGCGGTGGGGGAGGGTGCGGGAGTGGCCGGAGCTTGAGTTGGGGCGGTCCGGGGCGTGGCGGAGGCTGTGGGGGGGGCTGACTCTTTTTCTTTCGGCACCCGGTAAGATTCGATCTGTGGATCGCGGCAGGCGCTGAAGCTAAGGATCAGAGCGACGGCGATGAAAGGAACAGGAGTTGGGCGCATAAAAGGAGCAATCCATCGAAGGGGTAAATGTTCAACCCCTTCCGTCAAGTATCAGACCGACGCGAGGGGTTGAATAAGCCGGAGAGTTTCCAAGCTTGCGCCCCGAATCCTGACAATCCTGTTACCGGCTCGCAGCGGACGGATCCGCTTATCGCATCCAGCTAGAAAGTTGCGGACGGTGGTTAAACAAAACGGTTCAACCCCAGGTCGTAAAAAGCCCCTGAATGTTTGATCGGGTTTTAGGCTCCTTCGCGGCCATCAACGCGGCTCGCGAGGTTCCGGCCAACTCATCTCTGGCGGTGCGTTCGGTCATCAAGATGAACGATGTGACGGCAGGCGCCTTCGACCTTGGGGTGAGCATCAGCAATTTTTCCAACACGCTTGCGGTTTTGCACGCTCATGAAGGTTTGGCCGAAGCGAACGGTCCGGTTGTGACGAACTTCGTGGAGCGGCCGATGCGCGGGGCTACTTTATCAAGCGGCAACTTTCTGTGAGATCATCTGCGGTGCCGCGGTAGGGAATCAGGTTCCTCCAGCTTCCTCGAAAACACGGTCGCTGCCCTTGGCGACAGCAGGTGGGGCAAAATGTGTCTTGATACGTGATGGCGCATCGCCCTGCACCGAAGGGCTTCAGCTCTGGGGCTTGAGCTGGTTGAGCAAGGTGACGAAGGCGGGTAACGGTTTCAGGCCTTCGAGGTCAGGGTCCTGCGCCATCCAATCGAAGTCGCGGTAGCCGAGGCTAACGGCTTCACGCAGGGATCGCAGGGCGGCGACGCGCCGGCGGGTGAGTGCGAGGCTGCAGGCGAGATTATAGTGCGCCGTCGCGTTGGCGGGTTGGAGCTTTACTAATCGCCGGTCCATCTTGAGGCCGTCGGCGATGCGTCCGACCCGGGTGTAGAGGCCGCCGAGGAGTTCGACGACGTCGGTGCAAGCGGGGTCGCGCCGGAGGACGGATTCAAAAAAGGCGATTTCAAAGGCGGCGTCGCGAGACTGATCTTTGGCCATCGAGAGAAGAGGAAGCGGCGCGCTCAGGTGCGGCGCGGGCAAGAACCGGCGCGGCGGAAGGCGTCGCAGTGGGCGCTCACTTGGAGGCGTTGGGAAATGGGAGTCAGGCCGAGCTTGGTCGAAACGGTGCTGCCATACCATTCCATGAACGGCGCGCTGATCTCGAAAATCTTGTCGCAGTCGACGCAGACGACTTGGGCGACCTGCGCGTTGGGCGTGCCGGCGTTGGGGCGGTAGAATTTCTCCCCGGAACCGATGTCCACCTCGCGCAGCAAAGCGCTTTCGGTCATGATCGGGAGGGTGCGATAGATGGTGGCGCGGGAAACGGAGTCGTCGATGGCGCGGGCGAAATCCACAAGCTGCTCGGCGGTGAAATGCTCGGGTTGGGCAAACGCGGCCTCGAAGATCGCGAGGCGTTGGCTGGTTACGCGGAGGCCCTTTTGGGTGAGAAAACTACGGAATTTTTCGCGCGCGACGGGGATGCTCACGGGAAAATCACGGCGCGGCGGTGGGAGCGTGTCAATGTGTTCGTGGGTGAGGGGGATCGGTTGGTCAGGCTGGGCGGCGGCGGGCCGACAGGTTGGCCGGCGGTCGTAAATAAATTTGCGCCCACGGGAAGCGGCGGCGTCATGGCGGGGATGTTCGTCGGAGTTCATCCGCTCGCCGGGTTCGACAAGGTCCTGCACTACCGCGTGCCGGAGCCGATGATCGCGGACGTGCAACTGGGGGCGCTGGTGCGCGTGCCCGTCGGACGGACGTTGCGGCTCGGGATCGTGGGGGAGATCGGCGCGCCGAAGGACTTTCCTTTGGATAAGGTGAAGGCGCTGGCGCAGGTGCTGCATCCGTTCCCGGCTTTGCCGCCGGATTTACTGGGGCTGGCGCGGTGGATGACGGGCTACTACGCGGCGCCGCTCGACGGGATTATCGAGACGATGATTCCGGTGGCCGTGCGCAACGGCGCGGGACTCAAACAGGAGAAGCAGCTCGCGATCGGGCAGCGGCTGAGCGGCGAGGAGTTTGCCGCGCTGGAGAAACGCGCGCCGCAGCAGGCGCGGCTCTATAAGTTCATCGAGCAGCAATTCCGGCCCCAGAAAAAATCACTCGTGTTGAGCCGGCTGGAACTCACGGCGGCGGTTTCGAACGCGCTGGTGAAGCGAGGGGTTTTGCTGGAGACGACGCAGCGAATCGAGCGCGTGGCCTACGCCGATGATCACTCGCGGGGGGAACTCGTGGCGGCCCAGCCGCCAGCGTTGAACGCCGAGCAGTCGGCGGCGGTGGCGGCGGTCACGGCCCGATTGGCGACCGGGAAGTTTGGCGTTTCCCTGCTGCACGGAGTTACGGGCTCGGGAAAAACGGAAGTCTACCTGCATGCAATCGACACGGTGCTAAAAGCGGGGGGCGGGGTGGCGTTTTTGGTGCCGGAGGTGGCGCTGACGCCGCAGACCGTGGCGCGGTTGCGCTCGCGGTTGGAGGCCATCGCGCCGGGTAACAAATGCGTGGTGTGGCACAGTCATCTGAGCGAAGGTGAGCGGCTCGACGGCTGGCTGGCGCTGGCGACGGGCGAGGCGCGCGTGGTGGTGGGCGCGCGCTCGGCGGTGTTCGCGCCGGTGCAAAATCTGCGGTTGATCGTCGTCGATGAGGAGCATGAGCCGGCATACAAGCAGGACGAGACGCCGCGCTATCACGGGCGCGATGTGGCGGTGATGCGCGCGAAACTGTGCGGGGCGGTGTGTCTGCTGGGATCGGCGACACCGTCGCTGGAGAGTTTTCACAACGCGCAGGCCGGGCGTTACCAGTTGCTGGAACTCAAGCAGCGCGTGGACGACCGCAAGCTGCCGCACATCGACGTCGTCGATATGAAGATCGAGGTGATGAAACAGCGCGGACTCACCACGCTGTCCCGCAAGCTCGTCGATGCGATGCACGCGCGGCTGGAGCGACGGGAGCAGACGATTCTGTTCATCAACCGGCGCGGGTATTCGTCGTCGATGCTCTGCACGAAATGCGGGCACACCGAGGAGTGTCCGCATTGCTCGATCACGATGACCTATCACCGGAGCGACGAGACGCTGCGGTGCCATCTGTGCAATTCGCAACGGGCGGCGCCGACGCGTTGTCCAGCCTGCGGAGCACCGGAGATTCGTTGGCGGGGTTTGGGTACCCAGCGCGTGGAGGAAGCGGTGCGGCGGGTGTTGCCGCGGGCGCGGCTCGAGCGGATGGACACCGATACGATGGTGAAGAAGAACCGCTTTCGGGAAATCCTCGGCGATTTCCGGCTGGGAAAAATCGACGTGCTGATCGGCACGCAGATGATCGGCAAAGGCCTAGACTTTCCCAATGTGACGCTCGTCGGGTTGATCGATGCGGACATTTCGATGCACATCCCGGATTTCCGGGCGAACGAGCGGACGTTTCAGTTGCTCGTGCAGGTTGCGGGGCGGGCGGGGCGCGGGGATCGCGCGGGTGAGGTGGTGGTGCAAACCTTCACGCCGCAGGCGGAGGCGATCCAGTTCTCACGGCACGCGGACTTCGCGGGGTTCGCGGCGGCCGAGTTGAAGCTGCGGAAGGATTTTAATTATCCGCCCTACCGGCACCTGATCCACCATCTGTTTCGCGGACCGAATCCGGAGAAGCTAAAATTTTTCGCGGAGCAGTGGGCGAAGTTGGTGGAGAAAACGTTTGGGGCGCGGGTGGAGTTGCGGGGGCCGTCGCCGTGTCCGATCGAGAAAATCAAGGACGAGTATCGCTGGCAGCTGTGGTATTTCGTCGCGGGCGTGACGCAGGTGATCGGGGAGCTGTCGAAGCTGCGGGGCGAGTTCGCTTGGCCGGATGATCTGACGCAGGTGATCGATGTGGACCCGGTGAGTTTGATGTAGGTGAGCGGGACGCGATCAGAAGTCCCAGGTGACGCCGGCGCTGGGGAGAATCGGAAGCATCTCGCGGGGGCGTGGGCTGACGACGACAGACGTGCCCTGCACGGTGAGATCGCGAATGATGCCGTAGGAGTTTACCCGGTCGTAGGCGTTAAAAACATCGATGTAAGCGGTGAGCTGGCTGCGGCGGAGTGGCCAGATGCGCGTGGCCCGCAGATCCAAGCGATGATAGGCAGGCAATTCGACGCTGTAAGGCACACCCGTGGTGCGCACGATGACGCGGCGGCCGTTGTTGAGCGTGACCAAGCGGTAGGTGAACGGAGTGGTCGGCCACCCGGTGTGATAGTTCCATGCGGCGCTGAACCGCCAGACCGGCGTCGGCGCATAACTCGCATCGAGGTAGAGGGTGTGGCGTTGGTCGCGTGCCCGTGGCAGGTCACGGCCGCCAACGGTCTCTTCGGCGCGGGCCAAGGCATAGCTACCGCTCCAATTGAAGCGCGGGCTGATCCGTTGCCGGAGCAGGATCTCGATCCCGCGGGCGTCGCCGCGACTCGGGTCGAGACGGACCCGATCGGTCTGCACTTCGGGGAAAATGTTGTAGCCGTTTTCGAGGTTCTCCCAGCGGGGGCGAAGGCGGGTCGAGCGCCTTTGATAGGCCTCCACCCGGAGGGCGAGACCGGCGGGCAGGGCTTGTTCTAGGCCGAGGATGCGATGCTCGGCCTGCTCGGCGCGGCGGAAGGTGGTGTCGCCGTCGGCGATAGCGAGTTCGTGCAGACCCTGCGATTGGCGGTAGACGCCCCACGCGGTGCGAAGGGTGGTGGGGCCGAGGGAGAGCGCGGCGTTGAATCGCGGGCTAAGTTCTCTGTCGCCGGCGCGGCCGCGGTCGTCGAAGCGCAGGCCGGGCTCCAGGACGAGCCGGGATAAGGGCTGAAAACGGAGCGATGCATAAGCCCCGAGATCATCGGAAGACGGCGCGAGCTTGGCGTGGAGGCTACGGCGCGCGGTAGATTGGACGCCGTTGGCCACTACGGATTCCTCGCGCTCGAGATCGTAGCGGTAGTTCGCCTTAGCCGACTGCGCGTCGAGCCCGGTGCGCAGGAGCGCCTTTTCGCCGAGTCGCAGCGACCAATCTTGCCGCAGACCCACCACGGAAAGATCCCGGTCATCGAGGAGATCGAGGGCAAACCGGTTGTCGAACTGACCCAGCCCGCGGCGATACCAATCAAGGCGCCTGTAGGCGAGGACGGCTTCCCCGGAGAGATTTTCGCCAAAGCGGCCCTGCCAACGGGCCCAGAGATAGTTGCTCGCGTAGTCGCTGTTGAGATCCGGATCTCCAGATTTCTTGAACGTCAACGTATCGCCGGCGTGCAGGACGTGCAGCGCGAGCGTGTGCTCGGGCGTGAGATCATATTCAACCTTGGCGGTGACGTCGTAGTAGCGCGGATCGAGCTCGTCGTCACGGCCTTGCACTTTGAGTGCGAGGTCGGGGTAACCGCGACGGGCGGCGACCAGCCAACGTCCGCGACTCTGTGCAAACGTGCCCTGATTCGAAGCCCTGATGCCGGTAAGGCTCAGGCCGAGGGAAGTGCGGGGCTGCAGGGTCGCGCCGCCGGTGGATTCCATCGTGAGCACTGCGGTGAGGCGGTCGCCGAACTCGGCGGTGAACCCCCCGGTCACCAGATCGACGCGGGCGATCGAGGGGAGATCGACGATGGAAAGCGCACCGTCGATGTCCTTGAGGTGAAATGGCTCGATCAAATCGACGCCGTCGAAGCGGGCGAGTACTTGGGCGTTGGGAGCGCCGCGCACCCAGAATTTCGAGGTGAAATCATCGGCGGCGAGGCCGGGGAGGCGGGCAATGGTGCGGTAAAGATCTTCGCCGAGCTGGGGCAGGGCGGTGAGATCCTCGGCGGTGAGCGTAGTGCCGGCGGCGAAGGGCTGGCTGGCGATGCCGAAGCGACTTGGGGTGACCACGAATTGGTCGAGCGCGATGGGCGGGGCTGCGGTGGCGGAGATTGCCGTTGTGATGCAAAGGGCAGCGAGAGTCGCGGGGATCCGAAACGAGCGAGGCATAGATTCGAGTGGATTCCGCCGGATAGGCGGTCAACAAAACTCCCATGCGGATCTACTTCATGGGCGTTTGCGGGACAGCGATGGGCAATGCAGCACTGCTCGCGCGGGCGGCGGGGCACGAAGTGAGCGGGTCGGATACAGCCGTGTATCCGCCGATGAGTACGGTGCTCGCGGAGGCGGGGGTCGCGTTGCACGAGGGTTATGACCCGGTGCGATTGGCCAAGTTGGCCCCCGACCTGGTGGTCATCGGGAACGCGATGTCGCGGGGAAATGCGGAGGTCGAGTGGCTGCTGGATACGCGGGCGTTGGCGTTTACCTCGTTACCGGCGTTGCTGGCGGATTTTGTGCTCAAGGGGCGTAAAAATATCGTGATCGCCGGCACGCACGGGAAGACCACCACGACGGCGCTGGCGGCGTTTTTGCTGCGGGCCACGGGGCGCGATCCGGGCTTTTTGATCGGCGGCGTGCCGCAAGATCCGCCGGTGGGGAACCACTTGGGCGCCGTGGGGGATCCGTTTGTGATCGAGGGCGACGAATACGACAGCGCGTTCTTCGACAAGCGCAGCAAGTTCATCCACTACGCGCCGCACATCGCGGTGATCAATAATTTGGAATTCGATCATGCGGATATTTTTCGCGATCTAGCCGATGTGCAGCGGACTTTTCTGCACCTGACGCGGATCGTGCCGCGCGGCGGCTTTGTGGTGATCAACGGGGACGACCCGAACATTGCCGCGCTCGGGGCTCTGGCTTGGACGCGGGTGGTGCGCGTGGGTGTGGGCGAAAAGAATGACGTGCGGATTGTGGACTTCGCCGAGAGTGCGAAGGGCGTGCGTTTCGGTCTCGTTTGGCGGGGGACGCCGTGGACAGAGGTGACGTGGTCGCAGCCCGGCCTGTTTAACGCCCGCAATGCCGCGATGGCCGCGACGGCGGTTGGTCTGGCGTTGTTGGCGCCGGGAGCGGAACCGAATCCCACCGGACTCGCGCTCGATGCGCTTGGAAAATTCCGGGGGGTAAAACGACGGCAGGAGATTTTGCTAAGCACGCCGGCGCTGACGGTGATTGAAGATTTCGGGCATCACCCGACGGCGTTGGCGGAAACGTTGCAGTCGTTCCGGGCGTGTTATCCGGGCGCGAAACTGACGGCGGTGTTTGAGCCGCGCAGCAACACGGCACGAACAAAGGCGATGGAAGCGGGCTTCACCCGGGCTCTCGC
This sequence comes from Opitutaceae bacterium, assembly GCA_044356555.1. GTDB lineage: Bacteria > Verrucomicrobiota > Verrucomicrobiia > Opitutales > Opitutaceae > Tous-C4FEB. The sequence continues at coordinate 86,328 of JBIKWB010000008.1, forward strand.
GTTGGCCGACGAAGTTTATCTCGGCGTGGTGGACCGGCCCGAGAAACTGAAACCGGAAGAGCGCTTCGACCCGGAAGCGGTCGTGCAACACTTGGAAACGCAGGGACTCACTGCGCGCACCGCCGCAAGCAACGCGGCGCTGTTGACGTTGCTGACGGCCGAAACGTTGCCGGTCTCCGGGCCGAGGGTGGTTGCCTTTTTCAGCAACGGGTCGTTCGACGGGATCATCGGACGCTACGTGACCGCGGCCCGGGCGTGATCCGTATCAGGGCGTCACGATTTGAACGCGGCGGGCCTCGAGCCGTTCTATCTCGGCGCGGCGCTTGGCCATGCGTTCTTTGAATCCCTCAAGAAACTCGGCCGCGTCGAGGCCCAGCTTGGAAGGGTCGATCTCGGCGTAGCGGCGCTCGCGATCCACCAATGCGGCAATTTCGGCCGCGAGGCGGTCGTGCTGCAGTGTGAGACTTACCGAGATAATTTCCCGAACGGTGCGCCCGGAGATTTGCGCGTAAAGCAGATCGGCGAGTTGCTTTGAAGAGAGGCCGGGACTGCTCGTCATGAGCGCGAGCTTCAGGTGCTTGATGGCATCTTGCAGGTCGGCGCGATCCTCGGGGATCAAGCCGCTGCCCTGCTTGCCCAACCAAAGCGAAAACATGAAGTCATCGCGGGCGGTGACTTTTTCGTCCAGCGGAGCTTTTTGGCAGCCGGCAAAGAAGCAGAGCGCCGCACACGCGGCCAAAGCGCGGAGCTGGCGAGCCGTGATCACGACTTACTGAGCCTGCTTGGGGACCTTGAAGGACGCGGGCTTTTCGCCGGCCGGGAGCGCCAGCAAATCGTAGTCCTGAAAGCCGGTGATCTTGACCTCGGCAAAATCGCCCACGGGCAATTCTCGCGGCACGTAAACGCGACCATCGATGTCGGGCGCGTCGGCATCGCCGCGGGCGACTCCGACTTCCTCGACGAGGACCTTGATGGTGTCGCCCACGCGGCTCTTGCTGACCTCGGCGGCAATGGCTTGCTGGAGCCGCATCAGGCGGTGCCAACGGGCTTCTTTGGTTTTGGCGGGAATTTGGTTTTCCATCTTGGCGCCCCGCGTGCCTTCCTCTTGCGAATACCGGAAAACGCCGAGGCGTTCGAATTTGGTTTCGCGGATAAACGACTCGAGTTCGGCGACGTCGGCCTCGGTTTCACCGGGAAAGCCGACAATAAACGTGGTGCGCACCGCGATGCCGGGAATGCCGGCGCGGATGCGCTTGATGAGGTCACGGATGTAGTCGCCGCTGGTCTCGCGCTGCATGGCGCCGAGCATGTTGTCGGAAATGTGCTGCAGGGGAATGTCGATGTAGCGGGTGACTTTCGGGCACTCGGCGATGGTTTGGATGAGCTCGTCGCTCCAATGCGCGGGGTGCGTGTAGAGCAGGCGAATCCAGAAGTCGCCCTCGATGGCGTTGAGTTGGCGCAGGAGTGTCGTCAGTGCGGTGCCGCGGCTGGAGTCCACGGGCGTGCGCGGATTGGGACGCTGCTCCCAAGTATCCATACCGAAGAAGGTCGTGTCCTGGGAAATGAGGTTGAGCTCTTTCACGCCTTCTTTGACGAGCTGCCGCGCCTCGGCGACGACGCTATCGACGGTGCGACTGCGATGGCGGCCCCGGATCTGCGGGATGATGCAGAACGTGCAGGGATGGTTGCAGCCCTCGGCGATCTTGACGTAGGCGGTGTGTTTCGGCGTGAGCCGGAAACGAGGGGTGTTGAAATCCGGGATGTAGGTCGAACGGGCCGTGACGAAGTTCTCGGCGACGTGGACGGCGGCGCGTTCCTTGGCGAAAAGACCCTCGATGATCGGGGCGACCTTGGTGACCTGATCGAGGCCGATGAAGGCGTCGACTTCGTCGTTCAGCGACGAGGACAAATCTTTGGAGAACCGCTGGGACATACAGCCGGCGACGATAAGTTTCTGCTCCTTGCGCCGCTTCTTCATGCCGCGGTTCTGGTGGACCTCCAGAATGTGGCCGATGGATTCCTCTTTTGAGGAGTCGATAAACGAGCACGTATTGACGATGACAACATCGGCTTTCTCAGCCTCGGGAATGACGACCATGCCGGCCTGGTGCAGATGACCGATCATGATCTCGCTATCGACGAGATTCTTGGCGCAACCGAGGGAGATGAGACTGACTTTGATCATGGGCTGGGCGGAGAAGTGACGGGAAACGGTTAAAACGTCCGGTATTTTCACGAACAAAAAACCGCGGCGTGGGCCGCGGTTTCGTCGGGAAAAACTGAAGCCGGAAACGGCGTTACTTCTTGGCGGCGGCCTTGCCGGTTTTCTTGGCGAGGAGCTTGCGGCGCTTGTTGTAGGCGGCGCGGCGTTTACGTTTGATGTGCTTATTCAGTTGTTGGCCCATGGATATAGTGTGGTGAAAAGGGAGAGTGTTCAGAGCGCCAAAGGTGAGTCAAGCGCCGGGGCGGATTTAGGGGAGCTCGTAGACTTCGGCCAAGACGCTGCCCCCGGCCGATCCGGCAACCGGTCGGGCCTCAACGGTGTAGCCACCGGGATTGAGGGTGATGACCATGATCGCGTCGCGGCTGGCAGCCGACGCGGGCGGGAAGGTCACCAAATTGTTGAGCGCGAGAATTTGGGCGTCGCCGCCCCAGTTGTCGTTGACGGTGAAAGGTGTCGTAGCCCCGGCGGCAAACAGTGCCACCCGCGGATCCGGCATCGCGTCGGGTAAGTTGAACAGCGCGCCGAGCGTGGGGCCGAGCGCTCGGATCAGCACGGTCTTGGCGGTGGTGCCGCCGATATTGAAGCCCAGCGTAACGAGGCCGTCGGCCGGAACGGTCTTCAAAACGGCGACGCTGACGAGGCGGGGTGTGGTGGCAGTAAATGCACCGGTGCCGGCGTCGTAGATCTCGGCCAGCACGAGACCGGTGCCGCCCCCGGTGTCACCGACTTGAACGGTATAATTGCCCGCGGAAAGACCGGAATTGTAGACGGCGGCATCCTTCGAGTTCGCGGCGAAAAAGGGGAATATCGCGCGAGAAGCAATCGCGGCGCTGATGCCGGGAACGTTGGCTGCCGGCGTGCCCCAATTGTCGTTGGTCGCGAGGGAGTTTGGCGGGGAAAAGAGCTCGAGCCGTGGGTCCGGCAGAGTGCCGGGAATACCGAAGAGCGGCGAACCGAGCGTGGGCCCGGAGGCGCGAACCAGCAGCGGTTTCAGTCCGACGGTGCCCGCACCGCCAATCACGGTGGCGACCGTGAAAAAAGGTTCGCCAGTCGCGAGGGTGGTGAGGACGGACAAGCCGTCGAGTCGGCTGGGTTCTGTGCCGGCGGGAGCGATTGAAAGCGTGGCGGAGTTACTGGTGGCGGAACCGGCGGAGTTGGTCGCCGTGCAGGTGTAGATGCCAGCTGCGGAAAGGTCGGCGCGGGAAAGCACGAGGTTCGGCAACGTGGCGCCGGCGATGATGGAGCCGTTTCGCCGCCATTGATAAGTCGGCGTCGGCGTGCCGGCGGCGAGAGAGGAGAATACGACGGTGCTGCCGGCGGAGACGGTGTGAGAGGTAGGGGCGGACGTGAAGGCGGGGGCTACCGAGCTGGCGCTCACCGTCAGGACAGCTTCGGCGCTGGTGGCGGTGCCGCCGTTGTTGCTAACGACCACGGAATAGCGGCCGGCGTCGGAGGCCTGCACGTCGGCGATGGTCAGGGTGTCACTCGCGCTGGAGTTGCCGTAGTTGGCGCCATCTTTCCGCCACTGGTAGAGACGCGGGGTGCTGCCGGTGGCGGCGACACCGAAAACCACATTGCGGCCAGGGAGGCTCGTGGCCGCGGCCGGTTGGGTGGTGATGGTCGGGGCGACGAAGCCGTCGGTTACGGTGAGTAGCATTGAACTCGAGGCGGAGCCGCGGCCGTTGGTGACGGTGACGGTCCACGTGCCGGCGCTGGCGGCCGTGATGTTAGAGAGCACGAAGCTCGCGGTGCTAACGCCTTGCACGACGTTGTTGCGACGCCACTGGTAGGAAAACGGGGCGGTGCCGCTGACGCCGACGGAGAACTCGACGCTGTCGCCGCGGACGGGGCTTTGGTTACCGAGGGGGATCAAAATCGCAGGGGCAACGGCGCCGGTGTTGGCTGCATAGAGGAAGGCCGCACCGGCCTTGTCGTCGTCGGTTAGGCCGTCGACATCGCCGGCAGTGCTGTTCATGACGGCGTTGACGAACTGGCCGGCTTGGTCGGGATGACTAAGGCCGAGCACATGCCCGAACTCGTGGAGAGCGACGCGGGAAAACTCGGCGTTGAAGCCGGCCGCAGCGCGCAGCGGGCCGCGGTAGGAATCCCAGCGGTACTTCGTGTTGAAGGTGACATCAGCCTCGATGATTCGGGTGCCGATACGGAACGAGGTCGTGACGGCGAGCGTGCTGTCGCCGAAGGCCCGTCCGAAATTGTCGGCGGCGAAGAGGACGTTGTTGGCGAGATTTCCGCTGCCGACCGGTGCGGTGGAGTCGGTGACCCAGAGAAAGGTGGAGCGCACGAGGTGCTGGTTCCACGCGGCGAGCTGGGTGGCGGCGGCGGCGTTCCAGTTGGCCTGGCCGTCGCTGAGCGGGGCGTTGGGCGAGAGCTGGAGGTTCATGACGATGGGCCCGTCGGGCCAGACAGCGCTGCCGGTGGTCGTGGTGAACGCGTGGAGGCCGGAGGCGCAGGCGAGGGCGAGGAACGCCGGCCGGAGGGCGGGTAACGGGAAAAGACTCATGGCAGATCAGCGGCTGACGGCGGTCTGTTGGCGGGCGTGCTCGGCGCGGATCTCGGCGATGAACGCGGCGGGGGTGAGCGGGACGGTTCCGCCGAGGCGCTGCAAGGTATCGGTGAGGGTGCCGCGGGTGAGCGGGAGGGAGACTTGGGCTACGTTGGTAAGGGCGGCGCCGTTGTCGCGCCTCATAAAGTCGACGCCGGTGACGAGGTCGCGCTCGACGCGGTAGCGGCCGTGGGCCATGCCGACGAGCGGGCAGATCTGGAGGCCGTTGTTTTGGACGAAGAGAATCTCGCTGCGGCCGATGGCGAAGGCCGGCATGCCGTCGACGTCCATCGTGAGTTCGCCAACGGTGCCGCCGAGAAATTCCAGAGTGAGGAGCGCCGGAGCGACGCCGAGGACCGGTTCGCGAATGGCGAAAGTGACGCGGGTGAAGATCGCGCGCTCGGAGCCGCGGGTCTGGAGCTCGCTTGAAATGGCGGTGACCTCACCTAGGACGACGGTTTCCGCTTTGGCCACGAGTTCGGAAAACGTGGGGGGGATAATCGTGGTCGCGCGGCAAAACGGCAGGGCAATTATCGTGAGCAACACCAACAGGGCTCGCGGCGGGTGCAGACGGGGTAGGAAGTTCACGCGATGACATTCCTCGGTGCGATTCTCGGCGCAAGCGCGAAGCCGGAGCGCAGGAGCGCGCTCAGCCGACCAGCTCGGGCGGCATTTCGAGCAGTTTGAATTCGGGGTTCTTTTCCACGAAGTAACGCATCGTCCAATCGTTAGGGAAAAGGGCGATGGGGTTCTCGAATTTGTCGGTGCCGAAGCTTACGCCGGTGGCGACGATGAGCCGCGAATAGTCGAAGCTCTTGCCGGGTGCGGGCACCTGATCGGCCGGGAGCTTGAGCCAGCGTAGGACGGTCCACGGCGTGGGGGTGAGGCGGGACTCGGCGTTGTATTCGCTCTGAAGGCGCCATTGCACGACTTCGAACTGCAACGGGCCGACGGCAGCAAGGAGGGTCGCGCCGGGCGGGGCGTTGCGAGCGTTGAACGATTGGACGACGCCCTCTTGCAGGAGTTGTTCGACGCCGGCGCGGTATTTTTTGGCGTCGCCGGTGTTGGGATTGGAGATGTAGGTGAAGACCTCGGACGGGAAACGCGGGATTTCGTCGTAGGTGATGCTGCGGTCGTTGGTGAGCGTGTCGCCGATGCCAAACTCGCTGTGGCCGACGAGGCCGATGACATCGCCGGGCCACGCCTCGTCGACGGTCTCGCGCTCGCGGCCGAAGAGTTTGTGGGAAGATGAGAGGCGGACTTGTTTTCCCGTGCGTTGGTGAAAAACCTGCATGTCGCGGTCGAATTTTCCCGAGCACACGCGGAGGAACGCGATCCGGTCGCGGTGCTTCGCATCCATGTTGGCTTGGATTTTGAAGATGAAGCCGGAGAACTTCGGATCGGTGACAGGCACTTCGCGGGCCACGGTGGGCTGGGGAAGTCCGGGAACGGCCACGGAAACGGATTTGCGTGGGGCGGGCGGCACGGAGTCTTTCAAGAAGCCGTCGAGCAGCAGTTGAATGCCGAAATTGTTCACGGCGCTGCCGAAGTACACGGGCGTCTGCTTGCCGGCTTGGACGGCGGCGAGATCGAAAGGGTGGCCGGCGCCGTCGAGCATCTCGAGTTGGTCGCGGACGTCGCGGTAGGTATCGTCGTCCATTTTCGACCGGACGACGGGATCGTCGAGATCGGTGACGCTGACGGGCGCTTGGAATTTGCCACCCGGGACACGTTCAAAAAGGTGGACGTCGCGCGTGCGGCGATCGAAAACGCCGCGGAATTGAGGGCCGTTGCCGAGCGGCCAAATGACGGGCGAAGCTTGGAGGCCGAGCACGTTTTCGAGTTCGTCGAGGAGGTCGATCGGGTTGCGCGTGGGCCGATCGCATTTGTTCATAAACGTGAAAATCGGGACACCGCGGCGGCGACAGACTTCGAACAGCTTGCGGGTCTGCGTTTCTACGCCCTTGGCGGCATCGATGACCATGAGCGCGGCGTCGACGGCCGTGAGCACCCGGTAAGTGTCTTCGGAGAAGTCTTTGTGGCCGGGAGTGTCGAGGAGGTTTACGGCGCATCCCGCGTAATCGAATTGCAGGACGGTCGAACTGATCGAGATGCCGCGTTGCTTCTCAAGTTCCATCCAGTCGGAGGCGGTCGCGCGTTGGTTTTTCCGGTCCTTGACGGCGCCGGCGAGGTGAATGGCGTTGCCGTAAAGCAGGAATTTTTCAGTGAGCGTGGTCTTGCCCGCGTCGGGGTGGGAAATGATCGCAAAGGTGCGACGGCGGGCGATTTCCAGGGCGGGCGTCATGGCGGGAGGGGTGGCGGCTTGGACTTAGCGACGCACCGGAACGCCGCGGTCGCCGAGGTAGTTTTTCACCTGCGGGATCGTCAGAGTGCCGAAGTGGAAAAGGCTCGCGGCGAGCACGGCGCTGGCGCGACCGGCGGCGATGACGTCAGAAAAATGGGAGAGGATACCGGCGCCGCCGCTGGCGATGACCGGGACTGTCACCGCGTCGCTGACCGCGCGGGTGAGGGCACAGTCGTAGCCAGCCTGGGTGCCGTCGGCGTCCATGCTGGTGAGGAGAATTTCGCCGGCCCCCAGTTCGGTTGCCTGGCGGGCCCAGGCGACGACATCGAGCTCGGTGGCGTTGCGGCCGCCGTGGGTGTAAACGCGCCATGATTTGCCGTCGGGCTCACGTTTCGCGTCGATCGCGACCACGATGCACTGGGCACCGAAGCGGTCGGCGGCGCGGCGGATGAGTTCGGGCTCTTTGATCGCGGCGGTGTTGAGGGAGACTTTGTCGGCGCCGGATTTGAGCATGGCTTCGATGTCGGCCACGGTGCGGAGGCCGCCGCCCACGGTGAGGGGCATGAAGCACTGTTCGGCGGTGGCGGCCACCACATCGTGCATGATGCTGCGACCGTCGCTCGACGCGGTGATGTCGAGGAAGACGAGTTCGTCGGCACCTTGGGCATCGTAAGCTTTGGCGCATTGCACGGGATCACCCGCGTCGCGCAGCGCCTGAAAACGGACGCCCTTGACGACGCGGCCAGCGTTGACGTCAAGGCAAGGAATGATGCGACGGGAGAGCACGGGGATTCTCGAATTTTGAATCTCGATTTACGATTCCCAGAATCGCGGTCGCGGACCGAATCGAGAATCTGAGAATTGAGAATCGAAAGCAGTGACGTCTCAGACGTGCGCGATGTCGGGGTCGAAATTGACGGCCAGACGATACACGTTGCCCGGGCGCATGATCAGGGGGTGATCGCGCACGAGGTGCTGCAAGAAGTGAATCTTGCCGTAGTTGGTCCGATAAGTCGGATCGGCGCTGACCACTTCAGTTTCCTGCCAGACGGCTTGAAAATCGTCTTTCGCGACCGTGCACCGATGGCCCTCTTGGCCGAGCGCCAGGGCGCCGACGACGTGATATTTCGAGTGCGGTGCGGCGATGGCGAGGGTGTAGCGGAACTTATCGAGCGTGACCTGCTGCTTCACGGTGTAGGCGAATTCGCAACTGATCTTGGTGCCGGTGAACGTCCACTGGACCTTCACGCTGCCGAGATTTTTGACGAACTCCTCCTGCGTGGTGATGAGATCGGGCTGTTCGTAGCGGAAATAGAATGCGTTTTTGAGGCCGAGACCGGTGACGCAGTTCTTGCCGTAAAATGCCGGGATCGTGACGTCTTTGCCGAAGGTCAGCTCGGGGAGCATGATCGGCGCGTAGACGTTGTTCGGCCAATCGAAGACGCCGGGGCAGTGAGGAAACGGCAGGGCGTCGGAGGAGAGATGGCCGCCGCCGCTGACGAGCGGAATCTGCATCTGAATCCCGCTTTCGGCGTCGCGATAGAGGAAGAGACCCTGCTCCTTGCGGTTGGATTTGTCGAAAATGACGTAGCGACCGCTGGTGCGGAGGGGGTCGACTTTCGGGCCGCCGACCGGCATCTGGATGGTCTTGGCGAGGCGCGACCATTGGCAGAGATAACGGGCGGCGTCGAAGTTCGCCATGCGTGTCGTGTGGGCATCGTAGGCGGTGCGCTCTTCGTCGCGCAGATCGAGGAAGCCGTGGTCTTGATCCAGATAAGTCTGGTAGAAAAACATGAACAGCCGGCGGAGGATGTCGTAGTACTTGATCTTTTGGTCGTCGGCGATCCAGCCGTCGCGGAGACCCTGCAGAATCAGACTGATGCAGTGCATCTGTCCGTAAGCGCCGGCGGCGCGACCGAAGGCCCAGCCGAGGCCGTCGGCGCGGACGAGGTCGGGCATCGTCTTGATGTATTTCTCGGCGTAGGTGCGGAGAGTGGGGAGCTTGCGGTCGCGCACGCCGCTGTTGGCGTGGAGTTGGAGCGCGGAGCGGATGAATACGAAGCTCATCACACCATAGAGATTGAAATTGCCGCCCATGCCTTGGCCGGTCGCGTCGTCGAAAAAACCGGCGGAGCTGGTGGCGGTCATGCGCTCGACCATGCGCTCAATCAGGCGGGAGGTTTCGTCTTTCTTGGAAAGACCGAGGGAGAAGCGGGCAACGGCCTTGGCGACATTGAACGCCTGCCAATGGTTGTCGTAGTCGGAGCGGTGCAGCAGCGCTTTATCGATGCGTTCGCGGGTCTCGTCGACTAGGCGTTCCCAGACAGGATTGCGTTCTTTGGAGGGGCCGAAACAGAGGAGGCCGAGCGAGGCGTAGGCGAGGCCGTTTTCCGCGGGAGGCTCGGTGAACATCTGCGCGGTGATGCAGCGTGCGGCGAGATCGACGATGTCGTGGCCCTTGAGCGTGGTCTCGCCGGTGGCGCGGTAAAATTCGCCGAGCGCGAGCGCGACGTGACCGGGTTCGTCGGGCCGGGATTGCTCGCCGTTGGCGGGCAAAATGGTGCCGTCGGGCTGGATGGATTCAAGATTGTGGCCCAACATTGAGCGGGCCATATCGAGACATTGCTCGGAGAAACTATGCATGCGGTGATTTTTGCGGACTGAACTGAGTGGCGGAAGGTTGAAGATGCCGAGCCGAACAAGTGTGCGGCAAGAGCTAAGTTGGATGAGTTGCGGGTGAAAAGTTAACGCGCGAGCAGTTTCAGAAACTCGGCGTTGGTCTTGGTTTTGGACAGTCGCGCGATCATCGTATCGGTGGCTTCCTCGATCTTCTGGGCGACGAGGGCGCGGCGGAAGAAATGGATGCCCTCAAGTGTCTTGGCGTCGATCAGGAGTTCTTCCTTACGCGTGCCGGAAGCGGCGATGTTGATCGCGGGCCAAAGGCGCATCTCGGCGGCCTTGCGGTCGAGCACGAGCTCCATGTTGCCGGTGCCTTTGAATTCTTGGAAAATCACATCGTCCATGCGACTGCCGGTCTCAACGAGAACGGAGGCGATGATCGTGAGCGAACCGGCTTCCTCGGTGTTGCGCGCGGAAGCAAAAAGCTGGCGGGGCTTTTCGAGGGCGCGGACGTCGAGACCACCGGAGCCGGTGCGGCCGGAGTTCTTGGCCGTGTTGTGGGCGCGGGCGAGACGGGTGATCGAATCGACGAAGAGCACGACGTGGCGTCCTGTCTCGACGAGTCGCCGGGCGCGTTCGATGCAGAGATCGGCGATACGGATGTGATTCTCGATCTGCTCGTCGTTGGAGGAGGCCCAGAGTTCGGCGGGCACGCTGCGTTTGAAGTCGGTGACTTCTTCCGGGCGTTCGTCGACGAGAAGAACCATCACGAAGCACTCGGGGTTATTTTCCAATACTCCGAGCGCCATGTCGCGGAGGAGGGTGGTCTTGCCCGTGCGGGGTGGAGCGACGATGAGGCCGCGGGTGCCTTTGCCGACGGGACAGAAAAGATCGACCGCGCGCGTGGTGAGGCGGCCGTCCTTGAGCTCCATCTTGAGATGCTTGTCCGGCGAGACCGTCGTAAGCGCGGGAAATTCCCATTTCGAGCGGCGTTCCTCCAACGGCACGCCGTCGAGGGTCTCGATGAATTTCATCTTGGGATTCGGGAAGCGACCCTCGGCCGGATAAGCGGTGCCGCCGATCATCATGCCGGGCTTCAGCTTGAAACGGCGGATGAGTTCTTTGGGGACAAAAGTGTCGCTCGGGCGACGCTTGCCGTTTTTCGCCATGTCCAACAGCTGGCCATTGCCGCCTTGGTTCAGGTCGATATCGAGGACGCCTTCAACGTGGACCGTGCGTTCGAAATACGGGACCGGGGCGGGTGTCGCGGGCGGGGGAGCGACCGGAACCGGCGCACCGGCAGCGGTTGGTGCGGCTCCAACGGCGGGGGTTGCAGGTGCGGCTGCGACCACCGGCTGAACACTCACAGGCTGAGCGCTCACCGGCGGGGCGACCACGGCCGGAGTCGGCACGAAAATCCCCGGAGGCGGGGTCGGCGCGATCACCGCGGGGGCCACGGCGATTGGCGCGGGCGGAGGCGGAGTTACCTCGGCCGGCTCAGCAGGGCTGGGCGCGGAAATTAAGGGCAGGGTGGGATCGGCGGGCGCAGCTACTTTGGCGCGGGCTAACGACTTTTTTCTTTGCATAACGGAATACGAATTGGGAAATCGCGCCGATGCTTGACGCTTAAAACTCTGGGCAGAATAAGAAGCGCGCATTTACTGCAACGCGTCCCTAAACCCTAAAATCGAACACTATCGTGAGCGACCAGACGATTACCTCAGTTTCCCGGGAACACCGGTCATTCAGGCCCTCGGCCGAGTTCAAAGCCCAAGCAAATCTTGGGAGCGAAGCTGCTTACAAGAAGCTTTATGCTGAGTCTGTCAACTCCCCAGAAAAATTCTGGGGCCGGCAGGCCACCGAGCATCTGGTGTGGCGCAAACCTTTCAAGAAAGTGCTCGATTGGAAGCCACCGCACGCGAAGTGGTTTGTCGGCGGCAAACTGAATGTTTCCGAAAATTGCATCGACCGCCACCTCGGCACCGCGCGTGAGAACAAGGCTGCGCTCATTTTCGAAGGCGAGCCGGGCGATGTCCGCACGATCACCTATAAGCAGCTGCATTTCCACGTGTGCCGGCTCGCGCACATTTTTGAAAACATGGGCGTCGGTTCCGGCGATCGGGTCGCGCTCTATCTACCGATGATCCCCGAGGCCGTGATCGCGATGCTTGCCTGCGCGCGGGTCGGCGCGATTCACACGGTCATCTTCGGCGGCTTTAGCTCAGAAGCGATCAAGGACCGCATCAACGATTGCCGGGCCAAGCTCGTCATCACCGCCGACGGCGGCTGGCGGCGCGGCAAGGTCATCGAGCTCAAGGCCAACGTCGACAAGGCCGTCGAGGGCACGCCCACTGTGCAATCGGTGATCGTGGTCAAACGTTGCAACAACGCCGTCACGATGAAGGAGGGCCGCGATATCTGGTGGAACGATGCCTGGGACGGCGCGCCGAATTCGCACAAAGCCAAAGCCTTCGACTCCGAGCACCCGCTCTTCATTCTCTATACCAGCGGCTCGACCGGGAAACCGAAAGGCGTGCTGCACACGAGCGCCGGCTACCTGCTCGGTGCGAAACTCACCTCGCACTACGTTTTCGATCTCAAGGAAACCGACCGTTACTTTTGCTCCGCCGACATCGGCTGGATCACCGGCCACAGCTATGTCGTCTACGGCCTCCTCGCCAACGGCTCGACCGTCTTCCTCTACGAGGGAGCCCCGAATCAGCCGGAGCCGGATCGTTTCTGGCAGATGATCGATCGTCACGGTATCACGATTCTCTACACTGCGCCGACCGCCATCCGTGCCTTTATGCGTTGGGGCGACAACTATGTCCTGCGTCACCGCCTCGATTCGCTCCGCCTCCTTGGTTCCGTGGGCGAGCCGATCAACCCGGAGGCCTGGATGTGGTATCACAAGATGATCGGCAAAAAGAAGTGCCCCATCGTGGACACCTGGTGGCAGACCGAGACCGGCGCCATCATGATCGCGCCGTTGCCCGGCATCACCGCTTGCACGCCCGGCTCGGCGACCAAACCGTTCTTCGGCATCGTGGCCAAAGTCGTGGACGAGCAGGGCAAGGAAGTCCCCCGCAACTCCGGCGGCAAACTCGCGATTATGAAGCCCTGGCCCTCGATGCTGCGCACGCTCTGGGGCGACGATGAGCGCTACAAAAAAGCCTACTGGAGCGAATTCCACGGCCAGCCCGGCGTGTATTTCACCGGCGACGGCGCCCGTCAGGACAAGGATGGCAACTTCTGGATCGTCGGTCGCATCGACGATGTGCTCAATGTTTCTGGCCACCGCATCGGCACCGCCGAGATCGAGAGCGCGCTCGTCTCGCATCCGGCCGTCGCCGAGGCCGCCGCCGTCGGCAAACCCGACGAACTCAAGGGCCAGTCTCTCGTCGTTTTCGTCACACTCAAAGCCGGTCAGGTCGCCAGCGACGCCCTGAAGGATGCGCTGCGCGGGCACGTCGGCAAAGAGATCGGCTCCCTCGCCAAGCCCGACACGATCCGTTTTGCCGCGAGCCTGCCCAAGACCCGCAGCGGAAAAATCATGCGCCGGATCCTCAAGGAAATCGCCAACGGTGGCGAGGTGAAGGGCGACACCACCACGTTGGAAGACTTCAGCGTGTTGGCCGCCTTGCAAAGCGAGGATTGATCCTTCGGAACCTCCCGGGATTTCATTCAGCCGGCCGGCAACGGCCGGCTTTTTCGTGTCAAACCACCGCTCCGCCACTTTCCGTTTGCCGCGCCGCCGCGTTCTTCCTTCATCGGTCCCACCCATGTTGATCGTTCGTCGATTCCGTTGCGCGCCCGGCTTTACGCTCGTCGAGCTGCTGACCGTGATCGCAACCATCGCAGTGCTTTCGAGCCTCACATTTGGCCTCGTGCGTGGTTCGAAACAGCGGGCGTCGCTCGCCCGGGCCAAGGCCGAACTCTCGGCTCTCTCGCAGGCGCTTGAGGCTTACAAGCGTCACTACGGCGACTATCCCCAGACCGGAGCCTTGGGCCAAGCCACCGCGGTCATCGCGGGCGACATCGGCGCCACCCAAGCTCAATCGGCTCTCTTTAACGCACTGACCGGAGTTTTCTCTCCGCGTCAATTCACGGCCGCCACCCGACTCAACGGCCCGATTTTCGTCGATCTCCAGAAATTCGCCCTCGAACCGACCGTCAACTATCGGAACAACGTCAACCTTATCGCCCAACCCACCGGTTCGCCGCCGTTGAAGCCCGTCATCGCGACCTCGTTTCTTGATCCGTGGGGGAACCGTTATCTCTACTATTACAAGTTGCCGCTTCCGCCCGGGCTTCCGAGCCCTTGGCGGGCGCCGATGTATGTGTTGTATTCGGCCGGCCCTGACGGAAGGCTCGGCTCTGGAAGCACCGGAGCCGGCACGACGGATACTGGATTTACTCCTAGAACTGGACTTTATTCCGGCACCGCCCAATCGACAGGCTTCAATGCCGATAACCTTTACGCCGACAAACTGCCATGAACCTTCCTGAGCGTTACAATTTACAGTCAAACGCCCGGGTGCGAAAGCACCACGGCTTTTCCCTGATCGAACTGCTCACCGTCGTCGCGATTATCGGCATTCTTGCCGCGATCATCATTCCGACCGCCGGCGGTGCGCGTAAGTCCGCCAACAAGGCCAAGGTCCGCGCTCAGTTCGGCGCCTGGACTTCAGCCTTCGAAGCGTTTCGGCAGGAATATGGCGCCTACCCGCAGCTCTCCGCTACCGGTGCGCAGAAACTGGTTAACCCGCTCGGCACTTCCACCAACAGCAGACAGCCCCACCTGTTCCACGACATTCTGACCGGCCGGTTTCGCGATCCGTCGACGCCGTGGCCCGCGCCCCGGACAGGCAATCCCCCCCCTCCGCAGAATCAAAATACTCGCCGCATCCAATTCGTGAACTTCGTCGAGAACGACTTTGTTTCCCAAGCCGATGTGACCGCCGGTCGGGCCGCGGCCAATCAGCTCAACTTCGTCCGCGACGCATTCTACAACACCTCCATTGCCTGCGTCACCGACAGCAATCTCAACAGCGTCATCAATGGCAGCGACACCGCGGGAGGCTTTCCGCCGGTGACCGTTGCTGGCGGCACCACGGTAATCCGCGTCAGCGCCGCGACCCTGCCGGTCGGCACCACCGGCGGGGTGCACGCGGGCGTCATCTTTTACTCCGCGCCCCCCGGCTCGACGACCGAGGCCGACCTCATTTTGAGTTGGAAATGAGGCTTCGTCCGCCAGCTCTTGCTTTAGTTCGCCGAGCGTCTGCGCCGGCACACACGCGGGCGTTCACCCTCCTCGAGCTTTTGATCGTGGTCGGACTCATCGGCGTGCTCGCCGGCGGCGTCAGTCTCGCCCTTGGCGACAGCAGCGGACGCTCGCTCGCCACCGCGCAGCAGCAACTCGCCTCGCTGGTCGGGCAGGCGCGGGCCAACGCCGCGATCGGGCAAACCGAGACGCGCCTCCTTTTCTACGGCAACCCGCCGCCGGTGGGCGACGCCACCCGCTTCCTGCGGCAAGTTCAGCTCGTGCGCGCCGTCACCCCCGGCTCCGCCACGACGACGTGGGAACCCATCGGCCCGGCGCTGACGTTGCCCCGGGGAATTTATTTGGTTCCGCCTACGACGGCGGGATTCATCGCGGCGGGCGTCGTCTGGCCGACCAACCCGGCGCCGCGTTCGACCCTAGGTGCTCGCATCAACTACACCCTTGTCACTCGTGCTTCCGATACCGCGCCGCCTATCCCGCTGATCCCGATTTTCGGTTCCGCCTATTGGATCGAATTCTTGCCCAACGGTTCGCTGCGATCGGATGCCGCGCTGCTTGCCGGCCAGCCCTACCCAAAACTGGCCATCGCCACCGCCACGCTCTCGGCGACGAATTCACCGCTCTTCAATAACCCCGGCGCGGTGCGTGGACTCATCATCCGCCCGGCCACCGGGGCCGTCACCTACGTCAACGAAGCCGCCAGTTTCTGACCGCCCGTGCCCGTTTCTTCACGCTCAACTTTTAACGCTCAACCGCCACGCCGTCTCCGGGGAGGCTTGGCTTTCAGTTTGCTCGAAGTCGTGGTGGCCGTCGGGGTTTTTGCGATCGGCATCGTGGCGATTCTCGCCCTCTTCGCGCCGGCCGCCAAATCCGTTTCCGCCAACGCCGAAGCCGAAGCCGCCGCCGCGGTGGCGCAGGCCCTCGCCGCGGATTTGCAGCGCCGCGTGGTTCCGGCGGACGCAGAACCGTTTGCTGCTGTCACGGCGTTGTTGAAGAAATCGACCGCCGCCGGTGGCCACGAACTCACGGCCGACAACGCGCGCGCCGACTACGACATCGCCCGCGATCCGCAGTTGCTCTTTGCGAATCGCGACGGGACCAAAATCGGCACGTTCGCCGACACGACCGTGTGGGGCACGCCCAACTCCAACCGGGAGAAATTTTTCGAAATCGCCCTCATCCGCAACGAGACGCTCTCGCCCCCGGCCGATCCCGCCGCCGATCCGCCCGTGAATCCCGACGCGACCGCCGCGTTCATCGCGTATACCGCGCGCATCCGCTGGCCGGCGTTTGTGGCGCTCTCCGGCGCAGGCGCTCAACAGGTCGGCGCCAACCCGGCCGGTGCCGTGCGTTTCGACCACAGTTCGAAGCTGTCGTTGTTCGTCGCCGGAGCCGTGAAGCGTTGAAAACGATGATTCAGTGCTCCCGCCACTTTTCGTCTCGGACTCCGGCTGCGCGCCGCGCCTTCACGCTGCTGGAGCTACTCGTCGCCGCGACGATCACCGCGTTGCTGGCGGGATTTCTCGCGGTCGTCGTGGGCGATGTCGCCGGCTTTTGGACGCGCACGTCCGGCCGGCTCACAACCGAGGCCCAAGCCCGGATCGTGCTCGATCAACTCACGCTCGATCTGCAGTCCGCGCACTTCGAAGACGACGGCAACACGTGGCTCGCCGCGACGGTGCAGAACGCGCCGGGCGGCATCCCGAATTGGGTTTCCAACGACCAAAACCCCGCCCGCGCCAAGCCCGCCGCGCTTTCGCTGAGTATGACCGCGGCCGATTTTTCCTCTGATGCCAACCGCTTCGGCGTCGCCGGCACGTGGCTGCGTTTTTATACGACCGCCCGGGGCACGAACCAAAACACCGGCGCCGCGCCGTTTGCCGTAAATGCCTCGGCTCCGGTCGCCGTGAGCTACCAAATTGTGCGTCGGATCGCGTCGTCGGCGACCACCACGGCGGCGGCGCGGCGCTACCTTCTGCACCGCGCGCAAGTCCGCCCCGCGCTCAACGGCACCGCGCTGGGCACGCTGGAGGCCGGGCGAAACATCACCGCGACAGCTTACACGCGCACGACTCCCGCCGCCGGTAACACCGGGGCCAATGGCGACCCGCGCACCGTGCGCGCGCCCACCCTCGACTCGGTCATCGCCGACAACGTCATCGACTTCGGCGTGCGCCTTTACGTGCGCGACGCCGCGACGGTGGGCGGGCTGCGGCTCGTGTTTCCCGCCAATTCCGACGGCGCGCCGGCCAACACTCCGCTGACCTACCTCGCCAACGTGCCCCCGGGCGGCAACGGCTCCGATTCCTTCGCCAACCGGATGCCGGACGTGGTCGATGTCTCGGTGCGCATTCTCACGGAGAAAGGGGCCGACCTGATCCGCGGCTACGAAAGTATCACGCAGACGGTCTTCGCCCCGCCGGGCGTAACGCCCCAAGCTTATTGGTGGGAGCTTGCCCGCGCCAACTCCCGCGTCTTCACCCGTCGGATCGTCCTCCGCGCCGAACCCCTTTGAGCGTGCCCCTCCCTCAACGATCAACTCTCAGCTCTCAACGTGCGTCGGGTCCGCGGCGCTCCCACGGTTTTGCGCTGCTCATCACGCTCACGATGCTCGCGTTTGTAGTGCTGTTGCTCGTCGGTCTTGCCAGCTACACCCGGATTGAGACTGCCGTTGCCGGTAATTTCCAAAAACAAGCCCAAGCCCGCCAAAACGCCCAGCTCGCCCTCGACGTTGCCCTTACCCAACTCCAAAAACACTCCGGCCCCGATCAACGCGTAACCGCGACAGCTGAGAGCTTTGGTGGGGTCAATGGGACAAGATATTACACCGGAGTATGGAATAACGATGACCCTGCGGCCGCGCCGGCATGGCTCACGAGCGGACTTGAAGCCGGCACAGTCAACGTCACTGCCGCTCCTCCAGCGGCGCAACGAGTAGAGCTTGTCGGCGTGAACACCTCAGGCCTCGACAACGCCAACAACGTTGTCGCTCGTCTAATGCCGATCACAACTGTCGGCGTCCCCGGCCAAGCGGGCGCGACCGCTGCGACCATCGGTCGCTACGCGTGGTGGATCGGTGATCAGGGCGTGAAGGCTCCGATTGGCCTGCGCGACACCGCGGACGGCGTTGATTATGCCCCGTTCGATTCCGCCGAACTCCGCAGTCGCATCCGCCAGCAGATTTCGCTCGGAGCCGGCCCGGCCAACTTTGAACCGCGCGATGCGGGCAACGCCTTGCTCGTTCCCAATCTGAAAGCCGCCAACCAACTCGCATTCCTCCGGACACCCGGCGGAGGTCCAGTCAGTCTCGCCGCTCTGCAAGCCAACTACGCCGCCTGGTCGCCCAATAATTTCAACGTGCTCGCCGACACCGCCGGCACCGGCCTGCGCCGCGACCTCTCAATCGACCCTTCGCTCCTCGGCGCGAGCGTGCAGGCGTGGCTCGATTATGCGAGTTACATGGAGAGTCCCGACGCCTCCGCAATCAGCGCGTTCCCGCCCATCCCCGCGATCGAGCCCGAGTCGATTCGGCGTCGCTATTCGATTAGAGCCGGCAGTCCCCTTATTTCCCCTATTCTAACTCATTTTCACCTTCTTGTCGGGGTGCAAAAACAGAACGCGGATTCGTCATACACGGTCAGTCTCCGTTGGGCTGCGACACTCTGGAATCCTTATGCGGCCGCGCTGGTTCCCGAGGATCTCAAGCTGGAAGTATCCGGGCTGCCCGACGCTCTGGTAGTCTTTTCCAAAGACCCGATCACCGAGGTTGAAACCGACGATGTTTCGGTCTCCCTCGATCAACGCTACGGCCCGAATCTTGCCCTGAATCTACCTTGGACCGCACCTTCACCCGCTCTCGCCGACAAACAATCGTGGTTGCCCGGTCGGGTTCATAACTGGGTCGGAGCCGCCGGTGCTGCGCTCGCTGTTGAGGGCGACAATCCCGGGCAGTTCAATTCGGCAAACATTCCGGGGTTTTCCGACGGATTGCTGATTTCGGTTCCCGGAAGTACTGCGGTCAATGGCGACACTGCCATCGGGGTTCGCCTGAATTCAGAAACAATTCTTACGGTGAAGTTAATGAACAGTGCGGGGGACGTTTTAGCCACCTACCAGAGTCCCTCTTATGATTCCGTGCCGCGAAGCGATACGGGAAACGCGAGCTACAGCACGACCCAACTTGGCTTCTTGTTTCGACTGCCCGACAGCTACGACTTCCCGGCTGCTCCCGGCACTTGGCTGACGACCGCCGCCCACGATCCGAGGTCTGCGACGATTTCGCCAGAAAGTCTCGTGGTTACTCCAAACGGGAGCAATCCCGCCGCTTACCGGAATTACACCACCGTTTATCTCACGGAGCGCCTGCTTGATCGCAACATTGCCAGTCTCGGCTACAACGAAGACGCCCCCGTTTTTGAACTGCCGCGTGGTCCGTTGCTTTCGCTGGGCGCGCTTCAGCATCTCGCTCTACCGGGCGCTCGGCCGTTTTCCGTGGGCAACTCTTGGGGCGCAACCGCCGACATCAACGGCACCCCGGCCGCCCAGCTTTTTGATCGGTTCTTCTTCTCCGGTCTTGCGCCGGCTGTGACTCCCTCGACCGAGGGCAACGCTCTCGTTTTGCCCAACCCGCTGCTCCGCGTCGCCCCGCGTTCGGCGACCGGGACGCCGACTACGGTCGATGATCTGCGCACGGCTCCGACTGCTCGCTCATCAAAATTCTTGCTCCAGGGCGGCGCGTTCAACGTGAACTCGACCAACGTTGCCGCGTGGGCCGCCGTCCTCCGGTCCGTGCGCTTTCCTGCCGCCGCTTTCAATTTCCTCGATGTCGATCCTGCGACCGGCACCGCCGCGGACACCGGCGAGACCACGGCGTCGGAGCAGTCGGGCGACGCGCGATTTTTCCGCTTCTCCCAGTCGGCTCAGGAAACTTACAAGGCCGAGTCCGGCCTCGCAGCCGGGGCCGGCAGCACGTCTGCAGCCAACACCCATCTTTTCCGTCAGGGCATGATCACGCTCGATGCCGACAAAGTCACCGCGCTCGCCGCGCAGATCGTCGCACTCGTTCGAGCACGGCACGCGGCGAGTGGACCGTTCCGTTCGCTGGCCGAGTTTCTTAGTAGGTCAGCCGACACCCTCGATGCCGCCGGCGGGCAGATCAGCCTGCTGGAAAAAGCCATCGCCGATGCGGCCATCAACGTCGATGCGGCCGGCAACCCAATTGAGTTCTCCTCCCAGTTTCTCACGCAAGGCGACATCATGACGGCGCTCGCGCCCGTGCTTTTCCCGCGCTCCGACACCTTCGTCATTCGCACCTACGGCGAAGCGGTGAATCCCGCGACCGGCGCCACCGAGGGCCGGGCGTGGGCTGAGGCGACCGTCCAGCGCACGCCCGAGTATTTCGATTCCACCGACGACGCGACGGTCGCCCCGGCCGATCTTAACGCTATCAATCAAACCTACGGCCGCCGCTTCAAGGTCGTCTCCTTCCGATGGCTCACGCGCGCCGATCTTTGATTGCCGGGCTCGGGGTCGGGACGGCTCTCCGAGCCGTCCCGGTTTTTGCCGCTCGTTCGACCGAGGGCTCGGACGGCTCGGAGAGCCGTCCCTACCTTTTCCAACTTCGGCTGCTGACGTTTTTGTTCGTGTTCGCCCCGCTCGTCGCCCGCGCCGAATCCGCTCCGGCTGAGCAACGGGTTCGCTTTACCGTCGTCTCGGCCCGCGCCGCCGCCGGCCTCACTTACGTCCCTCGCACCGGGCAGGCGGCAACGCCCCTTGTGCTTTATCCGACCGCCCGTTCGCCGCGCTATGAGTATCGTGGCGCGATGCCCCTGAGCATCACCGATGCGGCGACCAAGAGCGTGGTCGCCGAGGCAACCGTTCCGTCGGAAATCACCGAAGCGCTCCTGTTGCTGGTGCCAATCGAACCGGCCCCGGCGACCGGTCTACGTTTTCAAACCTATGTCCTCGACGACTCGGCGGTGCGCCAAGCCTCGGGTACGCTTTCGATTTTGAATCTTAGCGGGTTCGCGCTTTCGGGCACGGTGGGCGACAGGGCCACTTCGCTCGCCACCGGGCTCAACCCGGCGGTGCCCATCGCGCGAGCCACCGCGGTTGTTTTGCGCACGACGGTGAAAAATCGCAGTCTCCAGGCCTACGCCGGCACCGTCGAACTACGGCGTGGCGAACGCGCGTTGCTGGTCCTGTTGCCGCCATTTTACCGGGGTTCGGCCGAGGTGCAGTCGCGCCTTTTGATCGACAGTCAGGGGAGCGCGACGCGCCCGTAAAACGCCGTCTGGGCCCGGATGCGGATTTTTGCTTGGATTTTCCGGCGGGAGTCTGCACGTTCCGCTCTCGGTTTTCGCCAGAGTAGCTCAGTGGTAGAGCAGAGGACTCATAAGCCTTTGGTCGCCGGTTCAATCCCGGCCTCTGGCACCAATTCACAGTAAACTTGTTGCGGGGGTTTTAGCCCTTGCGGGCGGCGGGCTAAATCAGCGCGGTAGCCTTCAGAAACCTGAATTGACCCAATCGTAACGCCACACGGTTGCAGGCCAAACTGTCGTGGCGCTGTCTGCTGTGGTATGCCGACAAAGGTTGTGATCATCGAGGACGAGACCGACATCAACGAGGCGCTCTCGCACAGTCTCAAGCACGAGGGCTTTCGGGTGTGGAGCGAGGTCGATGGCCGGAGGGGAATGGACCTCATTCGGGAGAAAACGCCGGACTTGGTCCTGCTCGATCTGATGTTGCCCGGCATCGACGGCATCGAGTTGTGCCGGCTCATCAAGAGCGATGCGGTGGTCAAGGGCACGTGCATCATTATGGTGACGGCGAAGTCCGACGAAAGTGATGTCTTGGTCGGGTTGGGTTTTGGGGCGGATGATTACATCACCAAGCCGTTCAAGACCCGCGAGCTGATCGCCCGGGTTAAAGCGGTCTTGCGCCGGGGGCGACTTCGGGAAGAGGAGTCGCGCGATGTGATCCGTTGTGGTGATCTCCTGATCGATGTGCTGCGCTACGAGGTGACGCATGCCGGCGACCGCATCGTGCTGACCGCGACGGAATTCCGGTTGCTCCATTTCCTAGCGGGGAATCCGGGCCGGGTGTTCTCCCGTGACCAGTTGCTGAACCAGATCATCGGCGACAACGCCGTGGTGATCGACCGCAACATCGACGTCCATGTGCGGGCGATCCGGCGCAAGTTGGGCGCGGCGCGCGCACACATTGAGACGATTCGCGGCGTGGGCTACCGGTTCTTCTCCCAGCCGTGAAGCGGACCGGCGAGAGTTCGCCGCCCGGGCCGAAGCGCGGCGCGTTCTTTTGGAAACTCTACCTGAGCTATTCGGGTTTGGTGTTGGTGTCCGCGCTGGTCATCGGGGCCCTTGTCCTGAGTGCGCTGCGGAGCGGCGTGTTGCGGGACACCGAGGCAAGTCTCCAGCGGACGGCGCGCATGTTGGCTTCCCTCGAAGCGACCAACCCCGGGCACCTTTGGTCGGACCAACTGGGTCGCCAAGTCGCCGAGGTTGCCGGGGACACAGGGTTGCATCTCACCGTGCTGTTTGCGAACGGTACCATCGCGGCCGAGTCGGCCCCTACGCTCGGTGGGGGCATGGGCGGCGCCGCGCTGGAACTGCCCGAATTTCGCGGCGCCCGTCATTCCAATGTGGGTCGGGCGACCCGCGTTCTGCCGGGGGCCGAGGTCGAGCATCTTTTTGTCGCGGTGCCCATCTTGCTCGATTTCGAAATGATCGGCTACGTGCGGCTCGGTTTGTCGCTGACCGGGCTGACCGCGCGGCAGATTGAATTGCGCGACCGCGTGATCGCGGGGACGTCGTTTAATGTCCTGATCGCGCTCGGGCTCGGGTTTTTCTTTGCCCAGCACATGACCCGGCCGTTGGCCGAGATCGGGGCGATCTGCCGGCGGCTGGCCGCGGGCAATTTCGAGGAACGTATCGGCCTGAAGCGCGCCGATGAAGTGGGCGTGGTCGCCGCGACGATTGACCAGATGGCCGGCGAGGTGCAGCGCCGGGTCGCGGGTGAGACGCGCGAGCGGCAGCGCTTGGCCGCGCTGCTGTCGGTCATGGCCGACGGAGTGATCGCGGTGAGCGCGCGCGAAACGATCGCCTACATGAACGACGTGGCCGCGCGGTTGCTGGGCCTGGACAGCGCGTCGGTCGGCCAGCTGTTTCGGGAACGGGTGCGGCTCGCCGCCGTGCGCGAGCCCTACGAAGAGGCGCTCGCCGCCAACGAGCGCGTCGTGCGCGAGGTGCGCATCACGGGGCATCCGCAAGATCTGGTGCTGCGGGTGGACGCCACGCCGCTGCGCGACGCCGCCGGAGGGCCGTTTGGCGTGCTGCTGGTTCTGCACGACCTTACGTCCATCCGGCGCCTGGAGGAAGTGCGGCGCACGTTTACGGCGAATGTTTCGCACGAGCTAAAAACTCCGCTCACGGCGATCGCGACCCTCGTGGATTCGTTGGTGGAAGACGAAGCGATGCCGGCCGCTTTGCGGCGGCGATTCCTCGGGAAAATCGGCAACCAAAACGAGCGACTGAGCCGGTTGGTGCAGGATTTGTTGATCATCTCCCGGCTCGAGTCGGAAAAAGAGGTGCTGGAAAGCCATCCGGTCGAGCTTGTGAAAATCTTGGACGACTGCGTGCAGACGTTTGCGGAAGTGGCGCAGAAAAAAGGGGTCTCGCTCGAGTGGGAGCTGCCGGAGCCGCCGGTCTCGGTCTCGGCCAACGACGAGTCGCTGTTTCTGATTTTCAACAACCTCCTGCACAACGCGGTCACGCACACTCCTCCGGGCGGGACGGTGCGGCTGTCGGCGGTGGCGGCCTCGGGCTTGGTGCATGTCGTGGTGATGGACACGGGCATCGGCATCGCGGCGGAGCACCTAGAGCGGATTTTCGAGCGGTTTTACCGCGTCGACAAATCCCGGGCGCGGGGTGCGGGCGGCACCGGTCTGGGTTTGAGCATCGTGAAGCATCTCACCCAAGCCTTGAACGGCACGGTTGTGGTCGAGAGCAAGCCCGGGGCGGGGAGCACCTTCACGGTGTCGCTACCGCAGGCGCCTCACTCGGCGAGCGCGAACTGACGGTAGAGCGCGTGGTAGGCGCCGCGTTGGGCCAGCAATTGCAGGTGAGGTCCCCGTTCGACGATGCAGCCTTGGTCGAGGACCAGAATCTGATCGGCGCGGCGGATGGTGCTGAGCCGATGCGCCACGACAAAACTCGTGCGCGTGGCCAACAGGCGGTCGAGCGCGTGCTGCAACCGGCTCTCGGTGATGGTGTCGACGGAACTGGTGGCCTCGTCGAGGATGAGAATGCGCGGGTCGGCGAGGAGGGCGCGGGTAAAGCAGATCAATTGACGCTGGCCGAGGGAGAGACTGGTGCCGCGTTCGCCGACCTCCGTCGCGAAGCCCTGCGGTAAACTTTCCAACAGGTCGAGACAGTCGAGGCTGGTGGCGGCGGCGCGGACGTCGGCGTCGGTCGCTTCGGGCCGGCCGAGGCGGATGTTTTCCATCACGGTGCCGGTGAAGAGAAAATTGGTTTGCAGCACGATGCCCATCTGACCGCGGAGCGATTCCCCGCGCAGGGTGCGGATCTCTTGGCCGTCGATCAGAATCTCGCCGGAAGTCGGGAGGTAGAATTTGGCGATCAGGTTGACGATGGTCGTCTTGCCGCTGCCGGTGTGGCCGACGAGGGCGACGGTTTCACCGGGCGCGGCCGTGAAGGAGAGGTCGTTGAGCACCCTGCGTCCGGGGTCATACTCAAACGAGATGTCGCGGAATTCGACCCGGGCACCGGTGCGCACGGCTGAGGCCGAGCCGGCCGGGGCGCGCCCGGGGCCGCGGACCGTGCGCGGGTCGGGCAAATCGACGGCTCCGGGAGCGTCGGTCCAATCGGGTTTGAGATCGAGGAGTTGGAACACCCGTTCGGCTCCGGCCATCGACGTGATGGCCTGCGTGTAAAGATTGCCGAGGTGCTGGAGGGACTGAAAAAACAGCGACGGCAGGAAGAAAAAGGCGATCAGGCTCCCGATCTCCATACCGGCAAAACCGTTCAACGCACCATAGCCCCCGACGACGAGCAGGGCGGCAAGGAAGACTTGGCTGTGGAGATCCAGAAGCGGCAGGTAGAGGGACGATTCATTGGCGAGACCCACGTTATTGTCGGAGTGGCGGTCGATCAGGCGGCCGTAGCGGTCGTCGGATTCGCGTTGGCGGGCGTAGCCTTGGATGACGCGCATGCCCTTGACGGTTTCGGCGACGGAGCCGGTGAGCCGACTCTGGCTCTCGGCGGCGGCGCGGGAGTGGCGGCTGAGGCGGGGATGAAAGTGGCGGTTGGTCAGCCAGACGAGTGGGCCGACGGCGAGCAGCACGCAGAACAACGCCCAGTTGTAGTAAAGCATGAGTGCCGCCGCGCCGGCCATCTGGCCGAAAAGCATCAGGCTGAAGAAGAACACATTTTGCACCCCGCGGCGCACCGACTCGATATCGGTGATGACGCGGCCGAGGATGCGCCCGAGTTTAGTTTTGTTAAAATAGCTGAGCGGCATGCGCTGCAACTGGCGGAAAACATCGTTGCGCAGATCATGGACGACAGCCTCACCCAGCTCCAACTGGAGCCGTTGCCGGAAGTGAAAGGTGAGCTCGGTCACAAGAGCCAACGTGAAGAATCCCGCCGCGCCCCAGACCGCGCCGCTGTAGTCGCCGCCGGTGATCGGCCCGTTGATGACCGCGGCGATCGCCCACGCCATCGCGGGTTTCTGGATCGCGCGGGCCACGGTGAGGGCGAAGATCGTGTTGCGCTTGGCCGCGTAGGGCCGGGTGTGGGTGAGGATGCGGCGCAGGATACGCCAGTCCAACGCGGTCGGTTCCGCCTCGGCGGCGGAGAAGCCTTTGCTCGGTTGGATGCCGACAGCGGCGAGCAGGCTCATAACGCAGCCTCCACTTGGCCGGTTTCCTCGACGAGCAGCGCCCGACTCTCGTCGTCGACCATCTGCAAAAGGGCGGCGCGGCGATACGCGCCCTCGCGGTGCAGGAGTTCTTGATGAGTGCCCGCGGCGACGATGCGGCCCTGCTGCAGCACGATGATGCGGTCGGCCCGCTTCAACGTGCTCAGGCGGTGGGCGACAACAAACGTGGTCCGGCCGGCGATGGCATTCTCGATGGCACCCAGAATCTCGTGCTCCGTCTCCGGGTCGATCGCGGCCGTGGGATCGTCGAGCAATAAAATCGAGGGATTGGCCAGCAGGGCCCGGGCAATGGCCAGCCGCTGCCGTTGGCCGCCGGAGAGATCGACGCCGCTCTCGCCGAGGACGGTGTCGTAGCCCTCGGGCAACGCCATGATGAAGTCGTGGGCGCGGGCCGCGCGGGCGGCGGCGATCAGTTCCTCGGGTGATGCGTCGGTTTTGGCGAAGCCGATGTTGGCGGCGACGGTGTCGCTGAACAGAAAGCTTTCCTGAAAAACCATGCCCACGTGGCGTCGAAGTTCCTGCACGTCGAGCGTGCGGATGTCGTGGCCGTCGATCAGCACGCGGCCGGCCGCGGGGTCGTAGAAGCGCGGGATCAGACTGAGCAGGGCGGACTTGCCCGAGCCGGTTTCACCGACGATGGCCACGCATTCACCGGGCGCGACCGTGAAGTCGACCCCGCGCAGCACTGAGTTGCCCTCGATGTAGTCGAACGTGACGTGCTCGAAGCGCACCGCGCCCCGGCAGACGGGCAGGGCTTGGGGACGGTCGGGGGATTGCACGCCGAGCGGAGCGTCGAGAATCTCGAAGACGCGCCCGGCCCCGGTCAGGCTTTCCTGCACGCCGTTCGCGATTTGGGCCGTCGTGGAAACCTGATTGGAGAACTGCTGGAGCAAGCCGGCGAAGACGACGAGGCCGGTGCCGAGCGGCAGCACGCCGTCGATGACCAATTTTCCGCCGTAGATGAACAACACCACCAAGTTGACTTGGGTGAGCAGATCGAGCGCGGGCGAGAACGTGCTCACGCGCCAAAAGATTTTCTGCTGCTGGGCTTTCACGGCGCGGTTGTCCGTCTCAAAACGGGCGGCCATCTCGCGCTCGCGGGCAAAGCCCTTGATCACGTTTACGCCCTGCACGCATTCGGCGAGGGTCAGAATCATGCGGTCGAACAACTCCCGCCCGTGCACGTATTGCGGATGAACCGCCCGGGAGAAAATAATACAGGCTGTCCAGAGCAGCGGCAACGTGGCGAGGCAGGCAAACGTGAGTCCGCCATGGATCGAGAGCATGTAGCCCATGTAGAGGCCAAGTGAGACCACGGTGACGACGGACTGGATCAACACGGTATCGACAAAGGTGCGGATCGATTGGATGTCGCCCGTGGCGCGGTTCAGGATCGCGCCGGTGCTTTGCCGGTCGAAAAATCCGAATGAGAGACGCTGGAGTTTGGCGTAAACCGCCGCCTGTAAATCGGCGACGAGCCCCCGGTGCACGAGCCGGGCGAGCGTGACGCCCGAGAGCCAGGTCAACCCTGCGCGCAATATCGCCGCCGTGATCACGGCGCCGGCGATGGCCGAGACGACTTGCATCGGCGTCCAATCGGCGGGCGGCCGGAGGCCGAGCAACCAGCGGGGGGCGGCGGTGCCCGGCTCCAAGACCGAGCGCAGGTAATCGATCCCTAGCCCGGTGAAACTCAGTCCCGCGAGACCGAGCGTCAGCAGCAGGAGTTGGCACGTCAGCACTTGGAGGCAGCCTAACCGGTGCTGCCAGCAAAGCCCGAGCAGACGTCCCAGCACACGGCGGGGAGTTAAATTTGGGCCCGCGGCGTTCGCGTTCGATGGATGCACGGGCGCAAGACGGTCGGTCGGCGCGAGGCTCCGTCAAACGCAAACCCAACGGTTAACGGAAGCTTCATTCCGCCTTTGCGAGATATTTATGCCGCAAAAATTGGACGATTTATCGCACATTCATTTTCGATTTATCCTACGTTAACATCGCGGTGCGAACGTCGGCGCGTGGACAACAACCGATACGACAACGATACCGTCTTGTGCGAATGCGATCTCCCGACGCTCCAGCGTTTCGTCGAGGAACTTGAAACCCGGCACGAGGTTAAACTCATAAAGGCCCCTGGAATCTGCCTCACGATGGTCCGGGCCGAAGATTCCTTGGAGAAGCAGGAGTTCTTCCTGGGCGAGGCGCTGACCTCCGAGTGTGAAGTAGCCGTCGACGGCGCGCCCGGCTACGGCCTGTGCCTCGGCGAAGAGCCAGTGCGCGCTTACTGCATCGCGGTGTGCGACGCACTGCTGCAGGGCGGCGGCGAAGTGCCCACCGCGTTGGCCGATTTTGTCGCGACCGAGCGCGAGAAGTTGTCCGCCCGCGAGACGGAAGAATTCAATCACATCCTGCGGACCCAGGTGGATTTCAAGCTCATGGAGCAGGACTAGTCGTCCGCGTTCCTTCCGCCACCAACCCGCCCAACCCCGCTTTTATCATGATCCGCGAGACCGCCTACGACGAAATCTTCGATGCCCAACGGCATTTCCGCACCCTGCTCGACAGCATGTCGCGTCCGGGAAAAATCAATCGGTTCGCGCCGCTTGCGCTGACGCCGCCGGAGGGTTTCCCGCGCGCCAATGCTTACGTGGGGTTTGCTTTGCTCAATGCTGATGTCGCCGCCCACGCCGTGGGCTACCGCGCCGACGCTGAAACTTATCTGCGCGCCAACACCCAGTGCCGCCTCGAAACCGCCGAGCGGGCTGATTTCATCTTTATCTCTGGTGACGGCGACGCGGCGCCGATCATGGCGGCCAAGGTGGGCATCCCCACCTATCCCGAGAGCGGTGCCACGGTCGTCATCGCAGTGAACCACATCGGCAAGTCATCTTCGACCGGCGGCGTCCAACTCACGCTGGAGGGCCCCGGGATCGAGACCCGTGAGATCGTTTTTGTGACTGGGCTGCGGCCTGAATTGCTCGCCGCACTCAAGGCGAAGAACGCCGAGTTTCCTCTTGGCGTCGATGCCATGATGGTGAGCGCCGACGAATGCGTCATCTGCCTTCCGCGCACCACCCGGGTCACCTGGGAAACCCTTTAACCTGGAGCCACGACCATGGGATATGTAGCCACCAAAGGCGGCGAAGACGCGATCGCCAACGCCAACCAACTCGTTGAATTCTACCGCGTCAAAGAGCGCACGACGCCGATTGAGATCGCCCAGATTCAAGCCCAGTTTCGTCTGTTGATCGACAAGATCATGGGCGAAGGCTCGCTCTACGCGCCGGAACACGCGGCGCTGGTTCTGAAGCAGAACGAAGGCGATGTTTTCGAGTCCGCTTTTATGCTGCGCGCCTACCGCGCCACGCTGCAGCGGCGTTACTACTCTGAGACGCTCGCCACGCGGGAGATGTTTGTGCGCCGGCGCATTTCCTCGGCTTTCCGGGAAATTCCCGGCGGTCAGATTCTCGGGCCGACCCGCGATTATTCCCAGCGCTTGCTCGACGGCGAGTTGGCCGAAGAAACGCTGGGCTCAGTCGAAGCTTTCATCGCGTCGTTTGAGGGTGAGCTCGATCTGTCTTCGCTCCGGGCCGTGCCGACGATTGGCAAGGTGATCGATCTGCTCACGGCGGAAGGACTGCTCCGTGAAGCCAACCCCGACGAGAATCGCCGGGTGGTCGATGTGACCCGCGAGGCGATCAAATTTCCCGCGCCCCGCTCTGCGGCTCTGCAAATGCTGGCGCGCGCCGAGACGGGCGGATTGATGGCTCTGGCCTACAGCGCGCAGCGAGGCTTCGGCTCTGTGCATGCCACCGTGGGCGAACTGCGGATGGGTGAAGTCCCGGTGCGCGTGCGTGATGCGCGCGGCCGGGTGCGGGTGATCGGGCGCGTGCGCGTGACCGAGGCCGAGATGATTTCCAAAATCAAAGTGCAGAAGAAAGACCCGGTGCCCTACCTCTCGCTCGGTTACGGGCTCTGCTTCGGGCAGAATGAGACCAAGGCGATTTGCATGGGCATTCTGGATCGCGCCATGCGCAGCGGCGGCGATGCGCCCTGCCAAAGCCAAGAATTCGTCCTCTACCACACGGAGGGCATCGAGAGCTACGGTTTCACCAATCACCTCAAACTGCCGCACTACGTCACGTTCCAGTCGAGCCTCAGCAATCTGCGGCAGGCCGTAGAACGGAAAGAAAAGAAGCGCGGAAACCTCGGTTTCGGGATGCTTGCCACCGCCAAAAAGGAGACTTCCGCATGATCACCGCCAAAAAATTCCAACACACCTATAATTACGGGTTCATCGACGAGACGACGAAGAAGGAAATCCGTCGCAAGCTCCTCAAAGCCGTCGCGATCCCCGGCTACCAGGTGCCGTACTCGTCGCCGGAGATGCCCATCGCCCGCGGGTGGGGTACGGGCGGTCTGCATGCGTCGCTCTCCCTCATCGGGCCGGACGACGTCTTCAAGATCATCGATCAGGGCAGCGACGCCTCGGTCAACGCCTGCAATCTGCGCGACTTCGTGAAGCGCATGACGGGCTGCAAAACGACCTTCGATACCGGTGAAGCCACGCTCATCCAGACGCGGCACCGCAAGCCCGAGGAAATTCTCACGGAGCGCCAGATCATTGTTTTCCAAGTACCGCAGCCGGAGCCGCTCCGCAGCGTCGAGCGTTACGAGTTTAAAACCCGCCAGATGCACGCCGAAGCGGACTACGCCAAGATGTGGGTCTCGCTCTACGAGAGCTACGTGAAGTTCGGCGCGATCATGCAGGGCGCCGGCTATCCGGTGCGCGTGAACGGACGCTACATCATGACGCCGTCGCCGATCCCGCGTTGGGATGTGCCCAATCTCTCGATGGCTCCCTGCCTGCACGTCTTCTCGGCTGGCCGTGAGAAACGGCTCCACTGCGTGCCGCCGTGGACCAAGGTCGAGCCGCTCGAATTCGAGGATGTGAAGTTCTGCGTCGAGGAGTTCCGCGACATCATTTGCGCCGCGTCCGGCGGTGACCGCGCCTTCATGGACGAAATCTACGAGTCCGAGACCGCGCGCAAATACGTGATGAACGACTCCAACTTCCTCGACAAAGTCCGTGCCGGCGGCCGTCCGCCGCAACGGCTTTTCACCAACCCGATGCCCGAAGCGTCCGCGACCTAAGCCCTCTTTGCTCCCATGAACGACACCGATACCGGTTGGCTGTTGCGCGTCCGCAACCTGACCAAAATTTACGGCGATCCCATCTCCAACTCGGTGCAATACACCGGGCCCAAATTCGGCAGCAACATCTGCCCGGAGACCGACGCGATCGTCGCCTGCGCGGAAATCAATTTTGACCTCTATCCGGGCGAAGTGCTCGGCGTCGTCGGAGAGTCCGGCTCGGGCAAGAGCACGCTCGTGCAGTTGCTCTACTTCGACCAAATGGCGACCTCGGGCGAGGTCCAGTTCAGCGCCCTCGACGGCGGCCAAACCAATATCCTCACGCTCTCCAACCAGCGTAAGCGCCACATGCGAAACCACCTCATGGGGATGGTGTATCAAAACCCGCGCGACGGATTGAATTTCGGTTTCTCAGCCGGCGGAAACATCGCGGAAAAGCTCCTGATGGCGGGTAATTTTCATGTCGGCCGGATTCGCGAGCGGGCCAGTTATCTGCTCGAGAAAACCGAGGTACCGGTGAAGCGCATGGACAATACGCCGGCGACCTTCTCCGGCGGCATGCAACAGCGCGTCCAAATTTCCAAAGCCATCGCGAACAATCCGCCGCTCCTCTTTCTCGACGAGGTCACGAGCGGTCTTGACGTCTCGGTCCAGGCCAAGGTCCTCGACCTCATCCGCCATCTGCAACGGGAACTGGGTATCTCGATGATCGTGGTTTCGCACGACCTCGCGGTCATCCGCATGCTCACGGATCGCACGATGGTATTGAAGAACGGCCGCATCGTGGAAGCCGGTCTCACCGACCAGATCCTGCAAGACCCGCAGGACGCCTATACCCAACTCCTCGTCAGTTCGCTGCTCTGATTTTACCCGCCATGCCCAAGATTCTTGAAGTCAAAAACGTCTCGAAACATTTCCAGCTGCACATCCAGAACAACAAGCGCATCGCGGCGCTGGATGACGTGTCGTTCGAGATGGAGCAGGGCGAAATCCTCGGCCTGACCGGGAAATCCGGCTCCGGCAAATCCTCGCTGATGAAGTGCATCTACCGCACCTATCTCGTGAACTCCGGGGAGATCGTCCTGACCACCGCTTCCCGCGGGCCGGTCGATCTCGCGAAAGCCAGCGAACACGCGGTGATCGAGATGCGGAAGACCGAGATGTTCTATTGCTCGCAGTTCTTGAGTGTGATCCCGCGCGTGCCGGCCGTCGAAATCGTGGCCGAGCCTCTCGCCCGCAAAGGTAAGACGGCGGATGAAGCCCGCGAGATGGCCCGGGATCTCCTCGATCGCCTCGGCTTGCCGCGGGAACTTTGGGACGCTTTTCCGGCGACATTTTCCGGCGGTGAACAGCAACGGGTGAACATCGCCCGCGCGATCATTGCCGCGCCCCGCTTCCTGCTCGTGGACGAGCCTACCGCGTCGCTCGATCTCAAGACCAAGAACGTCGTCATCGACCTCGTGCTCGCGCTCAAGACGCAAGGCGCCTCCGTGGTGTTGATCACTCACGATCAACACACGTTGGAGCGCATGTCCGATCGCCGGCTTCATCTCGAGCACGGTCGCGTGAGCGAAATGGCGACGGTTTAAGCGCTGCGATCAATCGACCATGGGCTTTGGGCGCACATCAAATTCGGCCGGCGGTGCTGGTTGGCTCCGAGCCGTTCGGATGTGGTTGGTCGGAGTCGGACTGTTGCTGGCGTTCACTGGCTGTGGCGGCGCCGACGCGAAGCGTGATGGGTCTGGCGTATTGGCGCGGCCGACCGCGTTACGTATCGGTTGGGTGCCCAATGACGAAGATGTCGAGCGCCGGGCGCGCTGGGAAGGACTCCGGATTTATTTGGAGAAGACGCTCAAACTGCCCGTCGAGTTGGTGCAGACCGGCGCCTACGCGCCCGCGATCGAGGCGATGCGCGCCGGCAAAATGGAGATCTGCGGGCTAGCGCCGTTTGCCTACCTGATCGCGAGTGAAAAAGGCATTGCCGAACCGCTCGTGGCGCCTGGGTTCTCCGACGGGAAGGCCAACCATTATCGCTCCGGCTTCATTGTCCCGGCCAGCAGCAAGCTCAAGACGATGGAGGATGTGAAAGCCCGTGCGCGTGAGATCACGCTGGCCTGGGCGGATCCCGCCTCAGCTTCTGGGCATCTGGTGCCGCGGGCTTATCTGGAGACCATTGGAATCAATCCGGAGAAGGATTTCAAACAGACGCTGTTTTCTCTCAACCACACGGCTTCGATCATGACCGTCAAAGCGGGCAAAGTGGATCTCGCCGCGGTGACGACGACTTCCTTAAACGACATGATTAAGAAAAAGCGGATCGGGGCCGACGATGTGCGCCTTATTTGGGAGTCGGAGCCGATCATGGCGTCGATCATCGCCATCCGCAAAGATCTGTCGCCCGAATTTAAGGCGGAAATTCTCGCCGCGTATCTTGGATTTGCAAAAGCCGCGCCCGAAGCGTGGGCGCAGATTGCGCCGCTCTACCTCACGCCCGGCGTCGAGTGGGTGGCGGCCAATGACCGGGATTTCGATTCACTGCGGCGTCTCGCCCGCAGCGTGAAGAATCTGCAGTTGTTGAATTAAGGATCGGGTATGTCGTCGCTTTCGCACCGAGGTCTGTGGCGATTCGGAGCGGGCTTAGGGTCCCTCGTGTGGGTGCTGGCGGCCCTCTTGAGCGGGTGCGGCGGGCCCGGCCCGACGCAGCGCAGCGAGTCGTCCGCCGCACTGAAGCTTCTGCGGATCGGTTTTGTGCCCAACGAAGAGGATTTGGAACAGCGCGTGCGTTTCGACGCGCTGGCCGCCCATGTTTCGAAACGCTTGGGCGTGCCCGTTGAATTGGTTCAGACTGGCACTTACAGCACCGCGATCGAAGCGATGCGGGCGGCCAAGCTCGATGTTTGCTCGCTCGGGCCTTTCGCTTACCTGATCGCTCATGAGAAGACCGGGGCGCAAGCGATCGTCGCGCCCGGCACCCCGGTGGGTGAGATCAATACGTATCGTTCTATCCTCGTCGTGCCCGGTTCGAGTTCGATCCGGACAATCGAGGACGTCCGCACCCACGCCTCGAAGATGACGCTGGCGTGGGTGGATCCGGCCTCGGCCTCGGGTCACCTCGTGCCGCGCGCCTATCTGGAGTCGATCGGCATCGTTCCGGAGCGGGCGTTTAAGAATACGATTTTCACGCTCAGCCACCTCGCTTCGGCGATGACGGTGAAGTCCGGCCAGGTCGATCTAGCCGTCATCACGCAAAACGGCTTGGCCGACCTGGTGAAAAAGGGCCGGTTGAAGAGCGACGACCTGCGCGTGATTTGGACCTCGGCGCCGATTGCCACGAGCGTGGTCGCGGTGCGCGGCGGCTTGGCGGCGTCGTATAAGGAGAAGATCCAAGCGGCGTATCTCAGTTTTCGGACGGAAGACCCGGTAAACTGGAGCAAGTTTCAACGCCTGTTTGTGGACCCGGCGACGATCTGGGTCGCGGCGAAAGACAGCGACTACGACGAACTCCGGCAACTGGCGCGGAGCGTGAAACATCTCGACTTGCTCAACCGATGAAACGGCTCGCGCTCACTTTCCTCGGCTGCATCGGGTTGGGCGTGGCCCTAGTTGGGACCGGTTGTAACCGTTCCGAGCGTACGGCCGATCCGGCGACTGCCATCCGGTTCGCCTTCGTGCCTCAGACGGACATGGAGGAGCGCTACGCCGGCGCTTATCGCGCCCTGCAGGCTTACATGGCTCCTCGGCTGGGTCGGCCGGTGGAGATCGTGCAATTGGACGATGCCAACGCCGCGATCGAGGGACTGAGGGCGGGTAAACTGGATGTCTGTAATTTTTCCCCTTGGCCTTTTCTCATCGCCGAAAAGAAAGCGGGCTTGGAAGCGTTGCTGCTGACGATGGCGCCCGGGGGCGAACCGATCAGTTACCACAGTGTGCTGGTGACTCACCCCGCCACGGGATTGCGCACTCCGGAAGATATGGTGCGGCGGGCCCGGGAACTGACTTTCGCCTTCGAGGAACCGGTTTCGACGTCGGGCCACTTCGCACCGCGCACGTACCTGCATTCGTTGGGAGTTTCGCCGGAGAAAGATTTCAAGCGCGTGCTCTACGGCACCGATGGGATCACCAATCTGCTCGCGACGCGAGCCGGTCGGCTGGATGTCGCGGCGTTGAGCGACACGTCGTTCCAGCGCGCCATTGCCCGGGGCCGGATCCGCGAAGGGGAAATCGTCGTGCTGTGGAAGTCCCCACCGATCCTCAGCACCGTGATCGCCGTGCGCGCTGGCCTGCCGGAGGCGCTGAAGGAGAAAATCGCCCGGCTCCTCACCGACCTACCGGCTGCTTCGCCGACGCATTGGGCTGAAGTTTTGAAGCAATACTCCAACCCGATCGTCGGCTACCTGCCGGCTCCACCGGCTGCGCTCGACAGTTTCCGCCGCGCCCTGCGCGACGTCCCGGGCCTGCAACTCTCCCCCTGATCCCGAACCCCGGTCGCCATGCTCAACGTCGAACAACTCACCAAAAAACTTCCGGACGGCCGCGCCTTGCTCGACGGCATCAGCTTCCGCGTGTCCCGCGGGGAATTTGTCGGCGTGCTCGGCGCGAGCGGTGCCGGCAAATCGCTCACGCTACGTTGCATTCTAGGCCTCACGCGGGCCGACGGCGGCACCGCCACGCTCCAGGCCAATGACGGGAAGACGTTTGAACTCACGACCTGCAAAGGGCGTTGTCAGCGCGAGGCGCGTCGGCGAATGGGTGTGATCTTCCAAGGCTTCAATCTGGTGAAGCGCCTCCGTGTGATCGACAACGTGATGATCGGCCGGCTTGCGCAGATCCATCCGCTGCGGTCCTGGCTCTATGGTTTTACCGATGCCGAGGCCTCTGAAGCGCTGGAAGCGCTGCGCCGGGTGAAGATGGAGAAATACGCCGACCGCATCACGGGCAGTCTGAGCGGCGGGGAGATGCAGCGCGTGGCGATCGCCCGCGCAATTTTCCAAAAGCCCTCGCTCTATCTGGCCGACGAGCCCATCGCCTCCCTCGATCCGAGCAACTCGCTCGCGATCATGAAGCTGCTGCAACCGCTGGCGAAGGACACGCCGGTTCTCGGGGTGTTTCATCAACCAGAGATGACGGCGCGCTTCTGCACCCGGGTGATCGCGATCAAGCACGGGAAAATTGTTTACGACGGAAACCCGGTGCTGAGCCACGCGCAGCTGGAGGATATTTACGGCGACGAGTTGATGCAGGTGTTGCGCCCCGCTCCGGCGGCGTTGACGCCCGAGGATGTGGCTTCAGTCAGCCCGTTTTCCGGTCGGATCGACGAATCGACGGCGGGACTGCTCGCTAAACAAGCCACGTGAGTTCCCCGTCCGCCGACCTCAATCGCACCACGCGCGCGCTGCTTCCGCGCCGGCTGCGGAAGCCGCTGCTCGGTTTCCTCGTGCTGGGGACGTTGATCGCCGTTTCCGCGCACCTGTGTAAAGTCGACCTCTCGGAATTTTTTCCGGGCCTGCTGAAGGGCGTTGAGGTGTTGCGCTTTTTTTTCCCGCCGGACTGGAGTTCGTTGCAGGAAATGTTGGCGCCGGCGCTGGTGACTGTGCTGCTCGCGGCGGTGGCGACGCCGTTGGGCGTGGTGCTGTCGTTCTTCTTTGGCTTGGCCGGGGCGCGGAATCTGTCGCCTCCGTGGTTGCGCTCAACGGCGCGTACGTTGATCGGCGTAGAGCGGGCGCTGCCGGAAATCATCGTGCTGCTGCTGCTGGTCGCGGCGCTGGGCGTCGGACCTTTTCCGGGCGTGATCGCCCTCGCGATCGGCAGTGTCGGGATGCTTGGAAAACTGTTTGCCGACGCGATCGAGGAGCTTGATGCGAAGGTGCTCGAGTCGGTGGGATCGGTGGGGGCGACGCGCAGCCAGATCATTCGGTTTGCCGTGTTGCCCGAGGTCATGCCGGCGCTGCTCTCCAACTCCATTTTCCGCTTTGAGGTGAATATCCGGGCCTCGGTTTTGCTCGGGGCGGTCGGCGCGGGCGGCATCGGTTTTGAACTCCAGAAAGCGATGGCGCTGCTGGAGTATGAGCGCGCGATGATGGCGGTACTGGTGACGCTGCTACTGGTCTTCGGGGCGGAACGGGTTTCGGACTTCTTGCGGCGGCGGGTGTTGGACGGAGGTAAATTGGCGTGAGCGCGACCGGCCTACCTGTGCCTGCGCTGGGCTACGTGCCGCCTTCGGCGGTGTTTCGGCGCCGCACCGCGATCATCGCGGGGGTGGTCGCCTTCGTCACGGCGGCCGGCGTTTATCTGAATTTCAAGCCGTGGATGCTCTTCACCGATTTCCACCACCTGGTGAGACTCGCCGATGAGATGGTCCCGCCGAATGTGGCGCTGCTTTGGACCAAGACGGCGCTGTATCAATCGGTCGCCGAGACCGTGGCGATGGCCTTCCTCGGCACGCTGGTCGGCGGCACGGTGGCCTTCGCTTTGGCTTTCGTGGCCGCGAAGAACACGACGCCCCATCCTTGGCTGCGCAACGTGGCGAGGCTCGGTTTCGGCTTGGAGCGGGCCACACCCAATTTTGTCGTGCTGCTTATTCTGTTTATCGCGTTCGGGTTCGGTCCCTACGCGGCGATGATCGCGCTCGCGATCGGCAGTGTGGGCATGTTCGGGAAACTTTTTGCCGATGCGATCGAGCAGATCGACCCGGGCCCGTGCGAGGCGGTGGCGTCGGTCGGTGCGAATCCCTTTCAGGTGATTCGCTACGCGGTGATTCCCCAGGTGCTGCCTTCGGTGGTGGCCAACGGCTTTTATGCGTTCGACGTCAATATGCGCGCCGCGATCGCGCTTGGGGTCTACGGCGGCGGCGGGATCGGCTTCGAGCTGCAGCTCGCCATGAAGGTGCTCCGCTACCCCGACGTGCTGGCCCTCATTCTCCTGGTGATCGTGTTGATCACCGGCATGGAGCGCGTCTCCGACCTGATCCGCCGCAGCCTGCTGCGTTCTGACACCCTGAAATAGCCGACTCTTTCACTTCTATGAACAAAACCATCCTCACCAATGCCCGGATCGTGCTGCCGAACGAGACCATCGAAGGCTCCCTCGTGATCGAGGGCGACCGTATCGCCGAAATCATCCCCGGCCGTCACTTCGCCGAAGGCCACGACCTGCACGGCCAGTGGCTGATTCCCGGCGTGATCGATATCCACACCGACTACCTCGAGAAAGAGATCAACCCGCGCCCGAAGACGAATTTCCCGCTGCCGATCGCCTTCCACATGATGGATCAGCGCGCGCTCGCCTGCGGACTCACGACCGTGCTTGGCGGCGTGCGGTTCTCCAATGACCGCAGCAAGGACTCCACGTTGTGGGGCGGCAACGGCCTCGCGCTGGCCGAAGGCTACGAGAAACTGCGCCGCACGGCGCTGGCCCGTCACTACCTGCATGTGCGGTGGGACACGAATTTCGAGCCGGTCGATGACTTGCTCGCCGCGATGCAAAACTACGAGTGCATCGGCAACATCGTTTACAACGAGAACATCCCCGGCGAACGGCAGTTTCAGGATCTCGCGGAACTTGCCCGCAAACGCGCGGCCCGCGGCGACAAGACCCTCGCCGAGGCACGTGCGGAGCTCGACGAGCAGATCCGCATCGGTCGCTCGATCAACAACCGCGCCAAGGTGAAGGCCGCGTTTGGCGGAAAAATCTGTATCGGCAGCCATGACGACACGACGGTCGCACACGTGATCGAAGCGAAAGAAATGGGCGCCACTCTCGCCGAGATGCCGACCAGCCTCGTCGCCGCACGCAAAGCCAAGGAACTCGGTTTGGCCGTCTGCATGGGCGCGCCGAACTACCTGCGTGGCGGCTCGCATTGCGGCAACCTGTCGGCCGCCGAGGCGATGTCCGAGGATCTCGTGGACGTGTTGTGCAGCGACTACCACTTCCCATCGTTGTTGAATTCAGTGGCGCTGATGCTTGAGCGGGGCATGGCGCCGCACCGCGCGGTGGCCTTTGTCACGATCAATGCGGCCCGGGTGTTGGGCCAAGAGGCCGAGCTCGGCAGCATCGAGGTCGGCAAGAAAGCGGACTTGGCGGCTTTCCATATCCGGGACCGGCACGCCTTCGTCAAAGCGGCGTGGGTCGACGGGCGGTTGAAACTGCAGCTCGGCCTGCCGGCACCCGAGACGGTCGCAGCGGTGGCTCCGCTCGTGGCTGCCGAATAGGACCGCAGCGGATTGTGAGTCGTACGGGCGCGGCCTCGTGCCCGCCCGTTCGGCGCTAGCGCGTCGCCGACGCATTGACGCGCGCGGCGAGCGATCGAACGCCGTCGTAGAGCGAGTCGTCGCAGGGCAGATAGATCAGGTTGCGCTCAGGATACTGCTCCATCACGGCCAAGGCCGCGACGGGGTCCGCAGTGGCGAGGCTGACCAGGGCTTGCTGTAATTCGCGCTTAAATTCGGGGGGCAGATTCCGCCGCACCGCGATCGGACCGTTGGGCAGGGGATCGGAGGTCCAGAGGGTCACGATGTCTTCGCGGCGCACGCGGCCCTTGGCGATGAGCCGCTGGAGCACGGAATCGCTAACGCCGGCGACGTCGGAGCGTCCGAAGGCCACGTTGAAAACGGAGACGATGTGGCTGAGGGTAAATTCGGTGGCCGCGAAGTCCCGCTCGGTGATGAGGCCGAGCTCGGCCAGGCGAGCTTGGGGAACCAAGTGCCCCGAGTTCGAGGCGGGGTCGGTGAAGTTGAACCGCAGCTGCTTGGCCGCCGCCGGCAGGTCTTCAAGCCGGGTGACGCCGGTGCGGCGGTGGGTGATCAGGGCGCTTTGGTAGGTGCGCGGCCCGAACTGGGCGGAGCCCGTCACGGCGATGGCTTCGACGGGGTTTGACTTGCTCGCGAGCACATAGGCGAAAGGGGGTAAGCCCATGAGATCGATCTCGCCGCGGCTCATGGCCTCGACCGCGGGGCCGTAACTGGGGGTACGCACGAGCGTGACCTTCAGTCCGGGAAGCGTCCGCTCAAGATGGCGCGCGAGAGCCTGATTGGCGGCGGTGCGGTCGGATACCGCTTCTTCCGAGGGCGTGTAGCCGATCCGCAAGACCGACGGCCGGCCACCAGGCGGCGGTGGCGTTTCCCGGGGCGCGCAACCGGCGAGGGCCAATGCGGCGCCAAACGCGAGGCCGAGGGCGCGGAACACGCCTCGCTTCACGGCCGCTCGCCCCACGCCAGCCAGTAATAGTCGCAGGCTTCCCACTCGATGCGCGCGGCGTGGGGCTGGAGCACGGCGCGCAGCTCGGCTTCGTCGGGAAAATTCTTCAGCACCTCGTGCGTGGAGCCGTCAGCGAGGCGGCGGAGTTGGTAGGTGTTGCCGTCGGCATCGGTGCGGGCGAGCGGGGTGCTGCTCCCGGCCACGAAGCGGTTGTCCAAAAAGAGAAACCGCGCGCCGGGTTGGAGGCGGGCGAAGAACGCGTGGAGGAACGATTCCATTTCGGCGCCGCGCCGGACGTGCGACCACCAAAAGGCGGCGAGAGCGCCATCGCACGCGACCGGCGCGGACGAAGGGGCGAACGCGTCGCCGCGGGCGAAGGTGACGCGGCCGGGCGGGAGCGGTTTGGCGCGGGCGAGCGCGAGGACTTCTTCGTTGTAGTCGGTGGCGAAGACGGAGGCGGCGGCCGGCGCGACGAACTGCGTCCAGTAGCCGGTGCCGCACGCGACTTCGTAGATGTGGCGGCCGGCGAGGAGCGCGGGCAACCGCAGGCGCAGAGCGGCGAGATCGGTTTGGCGTTCCGGTTTGGCGTAGATGGCTTCGTAGTCCTGCGCGCGGCGCGCGTAGTAGTCGGTCATTTCGGTCGCTACGGTCATAAAGGAACAATGCGCGGTGGAGAGGAGCGGGGCGAGGCCGGCCTGCGGCGTAACCCGATTGTTACTCCCGCCCGCTCAGATGACGCTGCGCCGCAGGCGGGCGGAGGCCAGGTCGAGCACGGTAACGCAGCCGATGACGACGAGCAAAATCGCGGCGGTGCGACCATAGTCGAAGCCCCGGATCGCGTCCCAGAGCAGCGTGCCGATACCGCCGGCGCCGACGATCCCGACGACCGTGGCGGAGCGGATGTTGGACTCGAAACGGTAGAGCGCGCAGGAAATCCAATGCGGCAGCACCTGTGGAATCACCCCGTAGGCGATTTCTTCCAACGGGTGGGCACCGATGGCGCGCACGCCCTCGACGGGGCCGGCGTCGATCGCCTCGACGGCTTCGGAGAAGAGTTTTGTGAGCACGCCCAAGTTGTGCAGCGCGACCGCGAGCACGCCGGCAAACGGACCGAGACCGACGGCGCTGATAAAGAGCATCGCGAAGACCATTTCGTTGATGGAGCGCAGGGCGTCCATGCCGCGGCGCAGCGGTTGCCGCACCCACCACGGCACGAGGTTGGACGAGGCCAACAAGCTGCACGGCACCGCCGCCACGAGTGCGAGGAGCGTGCCCCAGAGCGCGATCTGCAGCGTGACGACCATCTCGGCGAGGTAGGTGCGCCAGTCGAGAAAATCGGGGCGCAAGAAGCCGCTCAAGTAAGAGAGCATATTGCCGCGCTCGGTGAACAACTCGAACGGCCGCAGCTCGGCGCCGCGCCACGCCCACGCGAGGACGGCGGCAAAGACGACGGCGGCGGCGAGTTGGCCGAGCTTTTGGCGCAGGGGGACGACCGGTGGCTCGGGGACGACGGCGGGCGTGGTCATCGCGGTGCTTTCACGCCATCCCAAAACAGGCCGAGCTTTTCATAGTCGAGCAACTGCTGCTGGCGCTCGCGGGCGGCGGCAACGCGCTTGGCTTTTTCCGCGGAATCGAGGCGGGTCTCGGCGTCGAGGATCATGGCGTCGCGTTCGAGCTCAAAGCGGCGGAGCGTGAGCAATTGGCGGTTGTCGGCGCTGAGAAACGGACCCCAGCCGTCGGCGATCGCGGCGAGCAGCAGGCGGTCGGCCCCGGCTTCGGGGCCGATGCGGCCGAAGGCGAGGAAGGCGGCTTGTAACTTGGTCTTAAGCTCCCGCGGCAGATCGGCGCGGTAAACCAGGGGATCGCGGGGAATTTCCGGACTGGTCCAGATGACGCGGATTTTGTCCGCGGCGGCCGGGTGGCGTTGGCGCAGGCGGGTGAGCGATTCGGTGTTGTTGGTCGCGAAGTCGATCTGACCGGCGGCGACGGCGAGGGCGTTGACCTCGTGGTTGGCGTTGCGCACGCGTTTGAACGCGCGACGGGGATCGAGGCCGCGCGGGGCCCAGAGGTAGTAGTTGGGGATGAGA
Organism: Opitutaceae bacterium; assembly: GCA_044356555.1. Lineage (GTDB taxonomy): Bacteria > Verrucomicrobiota > Verrucomicrobiia > Opitutales > Opitutaceae > Tous-C4FEB. Next base: position 128,727 of record JBIKWB010000008.1, read on the forward strand.
CTGCCCGTCGTGCTGAGTGGGTCGCCGTTGCCGAAATTGAGCTGGGGCACGGCGGCGACGAGCGCATCGACATCGGCATACGGACTGGCGGCGGGCACGATGATGACGGCGCTCAAACCGGTGCTGCCGTCGGGGCCGGTGCTCTGGGCAAAGATCTCGGCGCCGGCGCGGTCGATGGCCTGGATCGCGGCGGCGTTGCCCATCCACGCGAGGTGAACTTTGCCGAAGCGCATGGCCTCGATCACGCCGGCATAATCGCTCGCGTAGAAGCCGCGGATCTTGATGCCGAGTCGCGCGGACAGTTTCTCAAGAAATGGTTCGAAGCCGAGCCTAAGGCCCGTGGCCGATTCGGTGGAGATGATGCCAAAGGCGAGCTCGGTCGGTGGCGCGACCGGATTGATCGCGGCGCGGGCGAGAGGCGCGAGGCCGAGGAGAATGAGCAGAAGGAAGAGGGCTTTCATGGCAGCGGAAGAACCAGGGAGGGAACGGGCGGGGTGGACGGCTCGGCGCGGCGCAGCACCTCGGCCCAGCGACCGCCGTAGATCGAGTAGAGCAAGTCGCCGTTGAGCGCACTGCTGGGGCCGTCGAAACAGATCCGTCCGTTGCGCAGGGCGATCACCCGCTCGCAGGAGCGGATGGCCACGTCGAGTTGGTGTAGGCTCACGAGCAAGGTCGCGTGCTCGGTGCGCGCGATGGCGGTGAGCAGGTCCATCACGAGCGCGGAGGATTCGGGATCGAGGGAAGCGATCGGCTCGTCGGCGAGAATGATGTTGGCCTGCTGGCAAAGGGCGCGGGCGATGGCGGTGCGTTGCTGCTGTCCGCCGGACAACGTGCCGGTGCGCCGTGCGGCGAAATCCGCGAGCCCGACCCGGGCGAGCGCGGCCATCGCGGCGCGGCGGTCGGCGAGCGAGAACGCGCGAGGCAACGTCCGCCATAGCGGCAGATGCGCGAGCCGGCCGATCAGGACGTTGGTTAGCACGGGGAGCCGGCCGACGAGGTTGAATTGTTGAAACACGAAACCGACGCGGGCGCGGATGGCGCGGGCCTCGGGCAAGATGCGCCCGTCGCGTTGAATGGCGCGGCCGTGGATGACGATCTCACCGGAGCCGCGATCGGCCGGGAGCAGGCCGGCAATCAGGCGGAGCAAAGTCGACTTGCCGGAACCCGAAGGCCCGATGAGCGCGACGCGTTCGCCCGGGTTGATGGTGAGGCTGACATCGTCGAGGGCGCGGTGACCGGCAAACGTGCGGCTGAGGCGGGAGAGGGTGATGGCGGCGGACATGGCGGGCGCGCCCGTTTCCTCGGAGGGCTTGCGATGCTCTAAGTTCAAGTAAGGCCCGCGGTGGGCGGGGTTTCCTCCGATCGGCAGCCGAAGGCGAGGTGGTTTCCATCCAGATCTGCGACGATGAAATCTCTCATGCCGTAGGCGTAGTCTTTGGGCGGGGCGATCAGGCTGGCGCCCCGGCTGGTGAGTTCGGCGTAGTAGGCGTCAACGGGGTCGGCACAGAAAATATACACAGTCCCGCCGCCAACCGGCCGTTGGTGAATCGTGTGGCCGCACAAATGGAGACAGACGTCACCCAGCTGCACGCCGGCATAGTCGCCGAAGCGGAAGTCGTGGCTGAAGCCAAGGACCTCCGTGTAGTGCTGAAGTGACGCTTCCAGGTCGGCGACTTGGAAGACCGGCGCGGCGTGACGGGTCTTCATCGGGTAAACTGACGATCAGAAATCTACTCCGGCAGAATGGCCGGGAGAGGTTGCTCGGATCGAGGCACAGGGGATGCGCCGTATTTGGCGATGAAGCTTTCCAAGTCCAACAGCTCGTTGAAACGCTCAACTAAGGTCGCGCGATCCCAGTCCCACCAAGCGATGGCCTGGAGCTGTTCGATCACGTCTTTCGGGAAACGATATTTGACCACGCGCGCGGGCACGCCGACGGCGATGGCGTAAGGCGGAATGTCTTTGGTGACGACCGCGCCCGAGCCGATGACGGCGCCGGTGCCGATTTTTTTGCCCGCGATGACCGTGACCCCGTGGCCGATCCAGACGTCGTGGCCGACGGAGCAACGGTGGTCTTTGCGCCACTGGAAAAACTCGGAGTCTTCCTTGGTGTCGAAGCCGTATTGGATGCGACGGTAGGTTGAGTGGTGCTGGGTGACGCGCCAGGTGGGATGATTGCCCGGATTAATGCGGGTCTGCGCGGCAATGGACGCGAACTTACCGACATCGGTCCACACCATGCTGACGTGGCCGGCGAGGTAACTGTAATCGCCAAAGGTGGATTCGCTGATTGAGCAATGAGGACCGATGGCCGTCCAGCCACCGATCTCGGATTTCCGCACGGTTGCGGTCGGATGGATCGTTGGCTGCTCGCTGAGTAATTTGGGTTCGCGCGGCTCGTTTGGCGTCGCGGGAAAGGATTCGATAAAGGGCATGGGGCAACGGCTGCAGACTTAGAGTCGGAATTGGGGCAGGGCGGGGAACGGCGTAAATTCGGCGAGGTGGCGGTAGGCGCGCAGCTCGGCGGCCGGCAGGTGAAACTGCAGGTTGTGCAGGGAGAGCTCGCGGTTGATCGAAATGACGAGATCGACGAGCCGGGCGCGGGTGGCGTCGTCGAGTTCCCGCTCGATATAGGCCAGGGTGATGTGACCGATGAACGGGCGGGTGCGCCGGATGCCGATGTCGGCGAGGCGCGCATTGCCATAAAAATGGTCGCGGAAGTGCAGCACACGATGGAAGCCCTCCTCGCGACCAAACACGCCGAGCAAGCCGAGGGCGGTGCCGAAGATGCTGAGCCCCACCATGCGCATCGTGAGCGCTTCGCGTGCGCCCGCCGCCGGGATGTCCGAGAAGGTCTGGGTGACGATGCCGGGGAAGTCGGTCGTTAAGCCCCGGTCAACGACCAGGCGCTGGTGTTTCTCGGCGGAAAGTGTGTTGGCGATCGTCTGATGAAAGCTTGCCACGGGCAACGGATAGAGAGCGCTTGGCGCGGCGAGACGCTCCACCAAGCCGTTTTGAATCGACGTCAAGGCGTGGACGAGGGGCGCGTTGGCCGGAGTCGAGGCGACCATCGTGACCACCGCGTGGCCAATGTAGGGATTGGGTGTCCACGTGCCGTTACGGAAGGCGAACTGCTCGGCCGGCCGCAGCTTGGCGGCGCGGGCGGTGACGCCGGCCGGAGAGATTTCATGGAGTTGCCGTTCCTGGTAGGCGGCGAAGGAGAGTTCCATATCGGAGGCGGCGAGCATGGGCGGAAAATGTTAGACGGCGAGATCGGGTGCGGGGGCGCCCACGGGATGATCGGCTTCGCGGCCGGCGGTGTGGACGCGCTCGCCCTGCACGTAGGTCTGGAGAACGGTGGGCGTTTCGCCGCGGAGCCGCACGAGGATGAGGTCGGCGGCTTTACCGGTTTCAAGACTGCCGGTTTCGTCACCGATGCCGGCGGCGCGGGCGGGAATCGCGGTGGCGGCTTTGACGGCCTGCGTGAGCGGGAGCACGCGCTCGCGCCAAAGCTTGAAGACGGAGTGCAGCATGGCCGGCGGGTAATAGTCGGAGCAGAGGCCGTTGACGGCGCCGGCGCTGATCGCGCTCGTGATGTCGAGGTTGCCGGTGAGCGAGCCGCCGCGGAGGACATTGGCGGCGCCGCCGAGCACATCGAGGCCGAGCGCGCGGGCGGCGTGGGCGGCGGCGAGCGTGATGGGGAATTCGCAGATGTTGACGCCGGCGGAATGCATTTGGCTGACCTTCTCCGGCGTATCGTCGTCGTGTGAAGCCACCGGGATGTGGCGGGCGCGGGCGCGGTGGCCGATTTCCCGGAGAGCGTCGAGCGTGAGCTTTGGCCGCGCTTGGCGGTCGGCGAGGACGGCGATGGCTTCGGTTTCGGTTTTGCCCTGTTTGATCAGGTTGGCGATGAAGCGTTCGCGGGAGTACTGGCCCTGCCCCGGGGTGTGGTCCATGAACGAGAGCAGATCGATGGCGCCCTCGGCGATCAGGGCCTCGACGAGGTCGCGGACTTCGACGCCGTGGCCGCTGTATTCGTAACGCAAGTGAATGCGCGTGCGGGCGAGGGTGTGGGCTCCGGCCATCGCGCGCACGCCGGCGACGACATCTCGCCGGGTGAAGCGGGAAGCGGCGCTGCGCTCGGCGTCGGCGTAGCCCATATGCAGCGAGTGATAGACCGTCGTGATCCCGCAGGCGACGAGCTTGCGGTCGAGTTCGTGGATCGCGACCTCGAGCGGAAAGTCGGCGCCGGGCCGCGGGGTGATTTCCTTCTCCAACGTATCGGTGTGGAGGTCGATCAGCCCCGGGAGCAAATAGGCACCGCGGGCGTCGAGCGTTTCGACGCCGTTGGCGGAATGCTCGGCAAGTTCGGCGGCGGGCCCGAGGGCGGCGATGATACCGCCTTCCGTGAGCAGGGCGTGGTCGGCGAGGACGCCGGAAGGAGTGACGAGGGTGGCGTGGGTGATAAGCCGGCGGCGCATAGTGGGAACGGGTCCAAGACTAGGCGGCACGTTTTAAGAATGGATTAAGAACCGGTGAAGTCTACGCGTCGGCGCGCGGAAAATCTCGCACCGGCGGCCGGGGACGGCGACGAACACCGCATGACCCGAATTCCTGTGCGCTGTATCACCCTCAACACGTGGAAAAACGAAGGCGACTACGCGGCCCGACTGCGGGCGATGGGGGCGGGCTTGGGGGCGTTGCGCCCGGATGTGGTGTTGTTGCAGGAGGCTTTTCGGGCTGAGGCGACGGAAACAGATACCGCCCGGGCGCTCGGCGAAGCGCTGGGGCTGGCCGTGGCCTACGCGCCGGCCCGCGCGAAAGTGCGGTCGTGGCTCGGCCGCGACGTGGCCAGCGAATCGGGTTTGGCCGTGCTCGTGCGGGGCGAAGTCATCGGGAGCGAACGGTTGCCGCTGCCGAGCGATGCGGCCGGCGGCGAGCGGATCGCGTTGATTGTGAGGGCGCGGCTGGCGTCGGGAATCGAAGTGATGGCGGGATGTGTGCATCTCTCGCACCTGCGGGGCGACGAGGCGCGCCGAAGCGAGCAACTCGGAGCGGTGCTCGCGGCCGAGGCCTGGGAGACGCCGACGGCGCTGCGGCTGCTGGGCGGGGATTTCAATGCGGCGATCAACGGCGAGGAAATGACGTGGCTGGCGGCGCACCCCCGGTGGCGCGTGACGGAGGTCGGTGTGAGCTTGCGGCTGTATCAGCCGACGCATCCGTTGCCGCCTCATCCCGGGCGGCCGGGGCGCAGGATCGACGGCATTTACTCGGTCGAGCGACGGGACGAACCGGCCGCCTCCGTAGTCGCGGGCGGTGTGGCGCTTGATGCGCCGGAGCGCGGCGTGTGGCCCAGCGATCACGCGGCGGTGTGGTCGGATTTCGATGTGGCCCCGGCACCGAAGGAGGGCGGGTCATGAAGGACCGAATCGTCTGCATTCATAGTCTGACCGCGCACGGCGTGGTGGGACTAAAGCCGTTTCTGGCGCGGCTCGGCGACGCGGCGCTGCCGGTGCCGAGCTTGCTGCTCTCGGGGCCGGGGAACATGCCCGGTTGCCGGCGCTTTGACACGGATCTGGCCGGGCTGCTCGACAGCACGTTGGCAGCGCTGGGCTCGCGCGGGGAGCGGGCCGTGGTCTTCGTGGGCTATCTCGCAAACGCCGGGCAGGTGGCGGTCGTCGAGGAGTTGTTGGACCGGCACCGCGGCGTGGTGAGCGCGGTGGTGGTCGATCCGGTGAGCGGCGACGACGGTCGCGCTTACGTGGGCGCGGAGTTGATCGCGGCGTGGCCGCGGTTGTTGGCGCGCGCGACGTGGGCTCTGCCGAATCTCACGGAAACGGAGTTGTTCACCGGCCAGACCGGGGAGGCCGGGGTGGCGGCGCTGCGGGCGCGGTGGCCGGAGCTGAAGCTCATCGTGACCGGGTGGCCGGCGGGTGACGACGTGGTGACCCGGCTTTACGACGGACCCGGCGCGGGGGTGGATCATCGCCACGCGCGCGTCGCGGGCAGCCCGAGCGGCACCGGGGACTTGTTTGCGGCCGAGTGGATGCGCGAGGTCTTTTTGCGAGGGACGACGCCCGATGCGGCGATGGCGCGGGCGGCCGAGGCGGTAGCGCGGGCGTTGCGCGCCGGGGGCGTGGGCACGGCACTCGGGGGTGTTTGAGCGGGAGAAAAATTCACGGCGACTTTATCAAACGCTAACGTCGCCCGCCCATGCTGGATGCATGGGCACGCTCTTCTATGTGGTCGGCGCTTCGGGTGCGGGGAAAGATTCGCTGCTGGCTTACGCGCGGGCGGCGCTCGGGGGCGGCGCGCCAGTGTTCTTTGCCCACCGCTACATCACGCGGCCGGCCGAGGCGGGCGGGGAAAACCATGTGGCGCTGAGCAAGGCCGAGTTTGCGCAGATGCAGGCGCTCGATCTCTTCGCGCTCTCGTGGGAAAGCCACGGCCACTGCTACGGGCTCGGTCGTGAAATCGAACGTTGGCTGGATCGCGGGGCCAACGTCGTGATGAACGGCAGCCGGGGTTTCTTGCCCGAGGCGGCACGGCGGTTTCCCGATCTGTGCGTCGTGTTGATCGAGGTAAGCCCGGCGGCGTTGCGCGCCCGGCTGGAAGCTCGCGGGCGGGAGTCGGCGGCCGAGATCGAGGCGCGTTTGGCCCGGGCCGGCGAATTTGACGTCGCGCATCCGAGCCTCGTGCGCATCCGCAATGACGGCCCGTTGGCCGAAGCGGGCGAGGAACTAGTCCGGGTGCTAAAGGGCGTGGGGAAAAATTTATGCGTATCCGAATCCGCCTGATCTGCGCGGGCCTTGCGGCGACCGTCGCGAGTGCCTTTGAACTGCCGAAGATCGAACCGGTGGCGTTGACGCCGCTGGCGAATCTCGAGGGCCCGCCCGGGAGCCGCGAGGTGTCCGGGATCGTGCCGAGCCGGCAGTGGCCGGGGGTGTTTTGGGTGCACAACGATTCCGGCGACGAGACGCGGATCTATCCGGTCGGTCGCGACGGGAAACTTTTCAAAAGCGCGCGCAGCGTGGACAAACCGGGCGTGCTGATCGGCGGCGTGATCAACAGCGATTGGGAGGCGATCGCGCTCGACGAGTCGGGCCGTGTGATCATCGGCGACGTGGGCAACAACAGCAACGGCCGGCGCGACCTCGCGCTCCACTACGTGGTCGAACCGGAGCCGACCGTCGGCTTTGGCGGCCTGCTGAAGAGCATCTTCGTGCGCTATCCGGAGCAGAAGACGTGGCCGGCGGCGAAAGACGATTTCAACTATGACTGCGAGGGTATCTTCACGAAGGGCGACACCGTCTATTTCGTGACGAAGCGCCGGAGCGACTCGTTGACGCGGCTCTACCGGCTCGACGCGCCGAAGCTGGGCGAGGTCAATGTGCTGACGGCGGTGGCTGATTTCGATGTGCGCGGACGAGCCACCGGCTCGGACGCGTCGCCCGACGGCAAACGGCTCGTGGTGCTGACTTACACGGCGCTTTGGCTGTTTGAGGCGAAGACGCCCGGCGGAGACGACTGGTTTGCGGGCAAGGTCTGGTGGATGCCGTTCAAAGACGTGAAAGGCGCGGAGGGCGTGTGCTTCGACGGCCCAGACACGATCCTGATCGCGGCCGAAGAAGGCGCGGGAAAACTCTACGCGGTGCCGGTGGAAAAACTTACGCAGGTGCGGTGAGGCGTCGCGACCGCCGCGCGAGCGGGACGGCGGGGCTCAGGTTTTCTGGACGATGAGATAGAGGTGATTCTCCGGGTGCTGATCGTATTCCAGGTGCCGGCAGACGCAGCCGAACTGATCGACGAGCTGGAGCAGCCGCGGAATGCCCAAGGCGGCGTGGTAGAGCGGCTGGCCGAAGCAAGGATTCGTCACCTCGTGGGGAGCATCCACGCCGCCGCTGGTAAAGATCAGGACGCCGCCAGGATTCAACGCAGCGCAGAGCTTTTCCAAAACTGCAGTCTGCTGCGCGAGCGGTACGTGCCAGATGCTTTGCCACGCCGAGATGAAATCATACCTCCGGGGAAATTCCCACGTGCAGATATCGGCGTGGTGGAATAGAACGTCGGGGTGTTTTTGCCGCGCGCGAGCGAGCATCGCGCCTGAGAAATCGAGCCCCTCGACCTCGAAGCCGCGGGCCAACAACAGCGCGATGATGCGACCGCTGCTGCCACAACCCACGTCGATCGCGGCGCCCGTTCGGCCTAAAAATTTGAGCGCACGCTCGTGTTGGGCGATGCCATTTTTGAGATTAAATTCGGCGCCGGCCCAATGATGGGAGATCTGGTCGTAGTTGTTCGCGGTTTGGCGGGTTTCCATCGCGCGGATTTAAGGAAGCAGGTTGCCCGCAATCAGCGCGCGAGCCCGCGCTCCGCCAGCCACGCGAGCGAGCGATCTTGCCGTTCCGGTGAAACTTCCAGGATCAGACGCGGCTGCTCCGGCAGGGCGGCTAGGGCGGCGAACACCGCGCGCCACGCGATGCTGCCGTCGCCGATCGCCCAGTGGCGGTCGCTGTCGAGATCGGTGTCCTGGAGATGGACGTGGGCGAGCGACGTTCCGGCGGCGTGGACCCACGTGTCGACCGGCGGCCCGCCGCGGGCGGTCATGAGATGGGCGTGACCGGTGTCGAGGCTGCGACGGACCCAGGGCGATCCGAATGCGGCCACGAGGGCGTCGAGCGGATCGGTGCGGAGATCGAAGATGTTTTCCCAGACGAGCAGACATCCTTGGTCTGCGGCGGCCGTGGCGATGGGGGCGAGATTGGCGACGGTGCGCGCGATGCCGTCGGCAAGTTCGGCGCCGCGGAGGCGGGTTTGGGCCGACCCGAAATAGAGAAACGGGCTGTGCAACACGAGGTGCGTGCCGCCGATGGCCGCGGTGAATTCGAGCGATTCCAGCAGGCGGTCGCGCATCGCGGCGACGAGCCGCACGTCGGGCGAGGCCCACGGCATGCCGTCGTAGGGCGCGTGCACGCCAACGCGGCCGGTGTTGCCGTCCAGTACGGTGCGGGCCTCGCGGGCTGCGGCGCGCCAATCGCCATCGAGGAAGGCGGGCTGGCACGGGTTCTGGATTTCGAGATCGCGGGCGTCGCGCTTGAGCCAGTCGGCACGGGCGGGAAGATCGGCGATTTGCAGCGCGGCGCCGAGGACGGGAGGAACGGGGATCATGGTCCGAGGATGGACGAGCGGCGTTAAGCGGTGGTTAAGAATCGGCGACAAATCTGAATCATCCCCGCGCAGGGTCCGACCTCGGCTGCGCGTGGCGCATGCGGATGAACGAGAAACCCAGCGTCGAGGCAAAGACGGCGTCGCGCAGCGGCCAGAGCGACGGGACGGTCCGGAACTCGGCGCCAGTTGCCTCGATCGCAGCGGGAAGATCGGCGACGCCGGTCTCGAGCACGGGAACCACGGGCTCGCGCGACACCCAGTAGGCGGCGGTGGCGTCGGCCAGCGTGAAGGTCGAGGGAGGAAACTCGTAGAGGCGGAGCACGGCCGCGCGGACGCGGGCCGCCCACGCCTCTTCGATCACGACGGCGTGCCGGGGCTGCCCGGCTGCGAAGAAGCGCGCGACGTCGGCCGGCGTCGTGGCGGCGGTGGCGTGAAACGTCACGCGCGGGCAGTCGCGGGGCAGCAGGTAGTTGGCGAGCAAGCGGGCCTCGATGGCCCAGACGACATCGTCCGACACGCCGGCGTCGAGCGAAGGCGGCGGGCGCGGTTCGAAGCGCGCGATGCCTGTGCGCTCGGAGACATGGAAAAATCGCATGGTGAAACCGTGCGAGGGCGACGGGGTTTCGCGCCTAGGGTCGCGGGCGCAGCGCGGCGAGCGGCACGCGCTCGCGGAGCACTTCGGCGCCGTGATCGAGGTGCAGCGCGAGCGTGAGTACCGGGCCGTCGGCCGCCTCCCAGTCGATGGTGAGCAGGCCGAAATGATGGTAGGCGAGCGTCGAGCCGATGCGGTGGCGGTTGATCTCGTGCTTGAAGGTTACGGCCTTGGGGTTGGTCGCGGCCAACTGGGCGGCGAAGTTCGTGGGCGCGGACTTGGTGAGGGCTGAACTTGTGAGTTCGTAAAGCGGGTAACCGGCATCGAGCGCGGCGCCGTCGGGCTCGCGGGCGGGATCGAGGCGGCTCAGTTCGCCGGTGTGACGATCGCCCGAGAGCAGAACCACGCCCGTGGCGCCGGTGGCGCGGATGAGCGCGAGCAGGCGCCGACGTTCGGCGGGGAAGTTGCCCCATTTTTCGAAACGGTGGTCGTCGGGCAAAACTTGGATAGAACTTACGATCACGCGCACATCGGCCGGCTGGCGCAGCACGGACTCCAGCCAGCGCCACTGGTCGGCGCCGAGCACCGTGGCCGCGGGATCGGTGGAGGGCAGGTAATTGCCCGGTATCCCGCCGATCCAATCCGTCTCAGGCGAATCAACGCGGTGGAGGGGCGAGCGGAAATAGCGCGTGTCGAGTGTCACGATCTGCACGACGCGACCCGGCGGGCCGAACCGGTGGGAAGCATAGATGCCGGGGCGGGTGCGCCGCGGGCTGGCGGCCGGCTCGCAATAGAAATCGAGAAAATGCCGTTGGGCCTCGGCGCGGCCGACGAATTCGGCGCCGGCGTCATTCTCACCGTAATCGTGATCGTCCCACGTGCCGAGAATGCGGGCGCGTTGGCGAAGCTGGCGGTAGCCGGGGAGGTCGTTTTGACGGGCGTAGTGGTCGGCCAGGCGGTCGAGTGAAACGCGAGCGCGGGCCTCGGGGGTCGGGCCGATGGGGCGCGGCGAGTCGCCGTAAACGGTGTCGCCGAGCCAGATCCACGCATCGGGGAACCGGTTGCCTACGGCATCCCAGACCGGGGTGGAATCGAGCGGGGAGTTGCACGACCCGAAGGCGAGGCGTCGGATAAGTGTGCCCGGCTCGGGCGGTGCGTCGTAGGCACGGAGCGAGTCGCCGATGACCAGGGCGGAGAAGACAATCAAGGCCGAGCGGAGCATGAGGCTGGGGCGCAGACGGAAGCGGGAAGTCATGAATCGAGAAAATGGGCAGCGTTGGGTCGCGTCGAACTCCGACCGTTACGATTGCGCAAAATGCGTGCGGCCCTCACGCGGCTGGTCGCGGCCCTGCTGGGGGCCGCCGTTTTAGCGGAAACGAGAAGTTGCCGCCGTCTCGTGGGCAGCAATCCGCGACGGTGCCCGCCCGCCGGCGTGGGCCTCCGGTCGATGCGGCGTTCCGGACTTGGGCCGAGTTGCAGGAGATCGCGGCGTTAAGGGCTCGCGAGCGCCTCGCGCCTCTGGGGCAGGCCGGCCAAAAACTGGCTCACCTCGGCGCGGCCGCGCAGCACATACGTCGACTTTCCGCGGGCGCGGGCCCGATCGATCTCCGCCAGCGCGATGGGCCGCTTCACTTCGCGCCACGTCCAGATGTAACGCAAAAAAACGCGGTCCGGCATTCGCTCCGGGCAGCCCTCGCGCATATCCGGTCGCGTGCGCCCAAAATGACGCAGGCTGCGTCGCACTACCCGCGCGAGGCAGGTCAAGCGACCGACATCCAAAAACACCACGGCGTCGCACGCGGCGAGCCGCTGATCCCACGCGGAGGTGTAGTTTCCGTCCATGATCCAGCTCTCCGCCGCTGCCAGCCGGTTCGCCCGTGTCTTCCACTCCGCCTTATCCGGCTCCACCCAGCCGGGCAGCCAAAACTCGCGGTCCAGATGGACCACCGGCAAACCCAGCCGCTCGCCGAGTTCCCGCGCCAGCGTCGATTTGCCCGCGCCGCTGCAACCCAGAATGACGATACGTTTCATGCCGACCTTCGCCGCTCACTTCCGGCCCTCGTCGAAATCATACAAATCGAAATGCGTCTGGATGTCGTCCCGCGTGGTGATCCCGCGTTTTTCTTTCGAGGCCTGCATCTTTTCCGAACTTTTGTCGCGCCAACCGCCCTTGGTCATGAATGCATTATAATGTTGGATCTCGTCGTCCGACGGACGCCGGCCTTTTTCGTAACACCACGCCAGCACGGCCGCGTCGTCGGCTTCTTCCTGCGCTTTCGCCGCGAGGTCGTCGTAGGCGAGTCCGAGCAGCCGGCAGCAGCGCGCATCGTAGCCCGTGCCGAGGTTGTAGTCGCTGGCCAGGCGCCCGGCCGCGTGCAGGCGCGCTTTGTCGAGCAGGCGTGGCAGGAAAACGAGACCGCCGACGGAATCGTAACCGGAACGAGGGTAAGCGAGTGGGTTCATCGGCGTCATCCTGAGCGTGCGCCGTTAAGCCGGCATAAAGATGCGGTGAATTCTTTTCGCACGATGGGCTGAGCGAGTGGAACCCTCGAGCACAGTGCAGATCGAAACGCGCGTGCGCCGAACGACTCTTCGTGAAAAATTAGGGGCCTATGCCACCGGCAAAAGGGGATCGCGCGAGTCTTCGCGGTATCTTTATCAGCGCTTAACGTGGAACTGAGAAGGTGCGCCGCAAAACCCAACCCATGCAGATGAACCTCCGGAAAAACGCGCGGCTCGGGTTTCTATCCTTGGTGATCTTCTGCGCAGAGGCTCCGCACGCGCGGCGCGGGCGTCCGGTGCAGCCTTGAACATGGGGCCGAGCATCACAGGAGAGCCGAACATCGTCGGGGCCGCGGCCGGCGCGGGCGTGGCGGAGGCGCCCCGGGTGTTTCCGCTGGCGGCGGCGCGCGCGCGGTTAAAGGCGTTGATCGAGGCCGGTGGGCGGGCGGGGCTGATGCGGGGCTGGTGGGGTTTGGAACGCGAGGGTCTGCGGGTGGAAGCGGACGGGCGGCCGGCGCTGACCCCGCATCCGTTTGGGCCCGAGGAGCGGGCGATCACGGTGGATTTTGCGGAGGCGCAGGCGGAGTTGATCACGGCCCCGTGCGCCTCGCCGGAAGCGGCGTGGGCGGAGTTGGGCGAGGCTCATCGGCGACTGCGGGCGCGGCTGGGCGCGGAGCTTTTTTGGCCGCTGAGTTTGCCCGGACGTTGGGACGAGCCGGAGCGGTTGCGCGCGGCGGAATTCGGCGGGCGGCCGGAGGATGCGGCAGCGCGGGCGTATCGGGCGGAGTTGTTGCGGCGACATGGGCGCGCGCGGCAGGCGATCAGCGGATTGCATTACAACTTCTCGTTTGATGCGGAGCTGTTGGCGGCCCTGCGGCGCGCGGACGGGGCGACCGGGCCGGAGCGGGAGTGGCGCGACGGAATCTACTTCGGGGTGATGCGGAATTTTTTGCGGCATCAGCACGTGTTTAACGCGCTGTGGGGCATGAGCCCGCCGGAGGACGGGGCGTTTTGGCAAGACTTGCGCGCGGCGGCGGGCGGGGAAAGCCGGGCGGAGGCGGACCGGTGTGCGGGCGTCATTTCAAGCGTGCGGCTGAGTCCGCTCGGCTACGGGCTAGCTCCGGACGTGGCGGAGGCGCTGGGGGTGGATTTTTCCTCGCTGGGCGGCTACGTGGAGCGACTCGGGACGGCGGTGCGGAGCGGCGGAGTGCTGGCGCATGAGCGCGAATTTTACAGTCCGGTGCGGCCGAAGACGGTCGCGGGCGGCGCGGGCGAGGAGAAAAACGAGGCGGGCGCGTCGTTGCGGCGACTGGCGCGGGAGGGCGTGGGTTATCTGGAGTTCCGGGTGTTTGACCTCGATCCCTTCGAGGCGAACGGAGTGGGCTTGGAGGCGCTGCGATTCTTCCACGTGCTCGTGCTGGCGAGTCTGTTGCGGCCGGCGGAGCGGATCGGGGCCGGGGAGCAGGTGGAACTGGCGGAGCGCTGGCGGTGGTCCACGTTGTGCGGTGGCCGGTGGTGCGAGTGCCGGCCGTCGCCGGGGGCGGCGGGCGAGCGGGAGATTTTGCCGCTGCTGGAGTTCATGGCGGAGATCGCGGCGCAACTGCCGCCCGGGTATGCGGCCGCGGTGGCGGCGGCGCGGGAGCGCTGGGCGGGACGGCGTGACCGGCCGCTGGACCGGTGGCGGAGATTGGTGGCGGCGACGCCCGGCGGAGCGCTGGCGGCCGGGCTAGGATTGGCCCGCGCCCACGCGACGGAAACGGAAGCGGCGACGGCGGACACCCCGGGGGCGTGAGGCGCGGAGCGTCGATTTTATGGATACATCAAATCTGGAATTGTCCACGCAGGCTTTGATCGCGGAAGCGCAGCGGCGCGGGGTGGAGGTCGAGGTGTTGGACGCAGCCGACAACTTCATCGTGCTGCGGCGCGACGGCCGCGCGGAGTATGTGAAGCAGGCGACGCGGACCTCGGCCGATACCTACGTAAGCGCGTTGCTGATGGAGAACAAAGCGGTGACTAAGCTCGTGCTGACGGCGGCGGGATTGCGCGCGCCCGGCGGAGCGCGTTACGACCACGAGCCGGAGGCGGCGGGGGATTTCGCGCGTTACGCGGGGCGGCGCATCGTCGTTAAGCCCAACGCGACGAATTTCGGCGAAGGCGTGGCCCTGCTCGGCGCCGATGCCGGCGAGGCGGAGTATCGGGCGGCGGTGACGGCGGCCTTTGCGCTGGATCGCACGGTGCTGGTGGAGGAGTTCGTGGAGGGGCGGGAATTTCGGTTTCTCGTGATCGGCGGGGCGACGCGGGCGGTGTTGCACCGCGTGCCGGCCAACGTGACGGGAGACGGGGTGAGCGACATCACCGCGTTGGTGGCGGAGAAAAACCGTGATCCGAAACGCGGCGAAGGTTACCGGAAGCCGCTGGAGAAAATCCGGCTGGGCGAGGTGGAGATGGCGTTTTTGGCCGGGCAGGGGCTCACGGCGGCAAGCGTGCCGACGGCGGGCGAGCGGGTTTATCTGCGCAAGAATTCCAATATCAGCACGGGCGGCGACAGCATCGATTTCACGGACACGATGCCGGCGGTGTATCAGCGTCTGGCGGAGCGGGCGACGGCGGCGGCGGGGGCGAACATCTGTGGGCTGGACATGATTATCCCCGATGTGACGGATGCGCGGGAGGATGCGGCGTATTCGATCTTGGAGCTGAATTTCAATCCGGCGCTTCACATCCACGACTATCCGGCGGATGGGGAGAACCGGCGGGTGGAACGCTTCGTGTTGGACGAGATTGGGTTTGGCGCGCGGTGAGCCGGTGGGTTTGGGTCGAGGCGGCGAGTTCGGGGCGAGCGAGGGAATTGAGTCTTTCGCGTGCTGACGGCCGCGAGCTTCGCCCCGAGCCCTGTCTCGGTGGGCCGGTGGCCGGATACAGGCTTGGCTGTGTCCCAAAGGCGGAAAATCTATCTGATTATCCCGATGTAGAGGTGTGCGACCTCAAAGCGGTCCCGGAATACGCCGTCGTTCAGCTCTGAATTGGCCTTCTTCTCATGCATTCAAATCGCTCAACACCGGGATGCTTCTCACCCAGACTCCTTACTGAGAAGCCACATCGCCGATAAAACGCGACTGAGTCATGATCGGTCTCGGCTGTGAGTGTCGTATCCGGGATCTGATCCATCAATAAGCGACCCAATCCTTTTCTTTGGTGATGCGACGCAACCGCTAGATGTCGAATAACCGTTGGCCGACCATGACTTCTCTCGAGGCCAATAACGGCTACCGGTTCTCCCGAGATGAAGTGCAGATAGAGATGCCGATCTTCAGACGCCGAGTAATCGTCCCAAATGCGACGGATCTTCTCTTCGTCTTGCGACCATACGCACAACTTCAAGATGGCAATGATCGGTTTACCAAAAGGGAAACTTCGCGGACGGATCATTTTTCAGTTAGATAAACGTTTGTATCGCGATGAAGAGGAGCCGGACTCCTTGGTTGAGAGAATGCGGCGAATTGCGTCCTCGTTCTCGGCAACGCGGGTGAGGTGGACCCGCCGGGGCGGCGGCGTAAGAGCAGATTTCTCCCAAGCGGTCACGCGGTGGGCTGCGCGGAGGGCTGGAAGGGGCTCGACGGAAACGTGCTGCCGATTCGGGTAACGGTCTCGCCGTCAATGAGCAGGCCTTCATCGTCGGCGATTTCCAAAATCTCGGAGCGGCAAAGCACCCCCGCGGTCGCGACCCGGGCGGCGTAGTCGGCGAAGCGCGCTTTCCAGCGGTTGGTGTGCGGCAACACCGTGAAGGGCACGAGGCGAAGCGCGTCGGTATCCTTGCAGCCCAAGTCGGGGACGGAGTTATCGAAGATCGGCACGGCGTTCAGGCTGCGGCCGAGGAGCAGCGCGCCGGCACTCGACCCGATGATCGGCCGGCCCGCCTCGACCATTTCCTCAATGACCGCATCCGCGCCGGTGTCGCGGACGCGTTGCAAGAGATAATACGGGTTGCCGCCCGCGAGATAGACGAGGTCGAACGCGGCGAGGTCGGCGCTCGGCTGCGTGTCGAAGTCGAAGAACTCCACCACAGGCACGCCGGCGGCGAGCAACGTGCCGCGCGCGAGGACGGCGTTGCGGTTACGCTCCTTGAGCTTCGGCTCGGCCGTGGTGACGACGGCGGCGCGGGTTGCGCCCCGTGCAAGATTGCTCACGACGGCCGTAAAGTGCGGTTGCGCGAGATTGGAGCTGACGAGAAACAGGCGTGACGTCATCGCGGGAGCACGGGTCAAACGCGTGCGGTAGAGACGGGAGTCGAGACGAAGGAGCCGATGAAAAACGCTCCGCGCAAACGAGAGGTGAACCGCATAATGACGTGAGCGTCACACCGCGGGGTTAAGGGGCAATGAAGGCGTCGTTACGTTTGGGCGAAGGCGGAAGATGGCAGAGGCTTGCTGAAATTGAGTTGGATTTTGGTGCGGTTGAACCCGAGGTTTTCGTAGAACGCGTGGGTGCGGGTGCGCACGATATTTGACCGCACGACGACGCGGGCGGCGCCGGCTGCTTCCGCCCAGGCTTCGATCGCCGCAACCAAGCGTCCGCCGATACCGTGGCCGCGGTGAGCTTCGTCCACGACGAGGGCGAGCAGTTGGGCCGAGCCTTCGTCTTCAAGAAGCGGCAGCAACACGCCATGGGCCAGCCCGGTCGGTTGACCGTCAAGGACGGCGACGAGCACGGTATGCCCGGGGGTGGAGATCACCCGTGCGAGGCGGCGGGCAAGTTCACCCTCGGTGGCGGGATAACCGAGCTGGGTCATGAGTCGACCAAGAGCGGGAGCGTCGGCGAGGGCTGCAGGTCGGATCGTGATGTTCATCGGAGTCATCGTGGGTCGGGGAAATTCAGATCGTTAACAAAAGGGGCGTCACCGTGGTCCGAGGTTGAGCAGGTAACGCTCGCCGTGCTCGCCCACCGGCATGGGACCGGGATCTCCGTAGCCGGCGCTGACTTGGTGCCAAAAAATTTTGGCGGCCAAATTTCTACGGTCATAGGAAATTTCTAAATGTCCGGAGTGTTGATTGAGCACGTAACCGGCGGCTGCGAGGCCCACGCCATGCCTTCGCTCTTTGGGCAGCACAAAAAATTCCGCGAGGGCGAAGTCCCAGTCGGTTATTTCGTCGTCCTCTTTCGCTCTGACTAGGGCAAAGCCCGCGATTTCGCCGGCGGAGCGGAGAAGATAAGGGTATCGGCGCGGACTTTCCCAATAGAGGGCGAACCAAGGATAGGCGTAACTGCCGTCGGGCCGGATTGGCCGGGTGTGCCAGGCAGAAAGATCGTGCAGGCAAAGTTGAAGCAGCGAAGCGACCAGCGGGGCCTCGCCGACCTTGGCGAGGGAGATTGATACCGGGCTACTCATCAGAGTGCGCCGAGCCAAAAGGTAACGGCTCTCGGCCCGCGGCCGAAGAGCACGTCCTGCCGTTCCAATGCGACGGCCAGCGATGGCGGAATCATCGCAGTCAGCCGGCGACCGAGGGGGTCAGCGCCGGAGCGGGGCGCGCGCGCCGGTGCAGCCAGAAATTTCCGATCAGGGCCACGACCGCGCCCGTGGCGAGGACGCGGGCGACGCCGAATCGGTCGGTGGCGATGCCGAACACAAGCTGGCCGAGCGGCAACGCGCCCATGAAGGCCATGTTGAAAAAGCTCATGACCCGGCCGCGCATCGAGTCGCGCACGGCGGTTTGCAATCGGGTGTTCATCGAGGCGATCCAAGAAATCTGGGCGCCGCCGAGCAGCAGGAGGGCCGGGAGCGCCAGGGGGAGAGTTGGGGCGAAGGCCAGCGCGACGGCGGCGGCGGGCGTGACGAGCCCGGCGATAAAGATGCGCCGATCCAGACCGGATTGCTCGCGGCGGGAGGCGAGCAGCAGGCCGCCGAGGACGGCGCCGACGGCGGGGGCGGCGTTGAGCAGACCGAGCACCTCGGGGCCTCCGCCAAACACCCGGGTCGCGAACAGTGGCAGCAGCGCGGCGTAAGGCATCACGGTGGCGCTGGAGAGAGCGACCAAGGCGAGCGTCTGGCGAATGGAGGGCTCGTGCCACGCGTAGCGGAGACCCTCGCGCAGTTCTTCAGCCAAGGGCGCGCGGGGTCCGGCGGGAGCTTGGTGGGGCGGAAGGCGGAGGCGGCGGGTGAAATGGAGGGCCGCGACTTCGCCGATGGCGGCGGCGAGAAAGCAGGCGGCCTCGCCCGAGACCACGAGCAGGGCGCCGGCGAGGGAAGGACCCAAAATGCGCGCGAGGTTGAACGACGTGGAGTTGAGCGCGATGGCGTTGGGCAGATCGGCGCGATCATCCACGAGTTGCGCGAGCAGGCTCTGGCGATTGGTCCAGTCGAAGCCCTGGATGACGCCCTGAAACAGCGCGAGCCCGAGCAGCAGCGGGATACTGGTGGCCCCGGTGAGTACCAGGGTTGCGAGCAGGAGGGAATGGACCAGCGCCGCGGCCTGCGTGGCGAGGAGCATACGGCGACGGTCCGCTTTGTCCGCGAGCACGCCGACGAACGGGGTCAACAGCAGGCTCGGGAGCAGACTAAAGGTACCGGCGAGGGCGAGGTAGAACGCGGAGTCGGTCAGTCGGTAGATGAGCCAACCGAGTGCGACCTGTTGCACCCAATGACCGGTCATCGCGCAGGCCTGCGCGCCGAGGAAGCGGCGGAAATTGGTGTGCTTCAGAGCGCGGAACATGCGGCGAAGGAGGAGGGCGCGGGCGGCTGTGAACGCGGCCCGGCCGAGCGTAGGCGGCGGAGCACGGGCTTACTTCCGCCCCTCTTCCGCGTCCTGTAAATCGAACGAGGTCTGCAAATCCGCGCGGTCGGACCAGTAGCGCCGGGCTTTCGCCGCGGCCAGTTTCTCCGTGTAGTCGTCGCGCCAACCGCGCTTGGTCATGTAGGTGTTGAAGTAGAGAATGTCGTCGGCGGAAGGGCGACGGCCTTGGGCGAAACACCATTCGAGCACGACCGCATCGTCTTTTTCCGCGCGGGCTTGGGCGGTGACGGCGGTGTAGTCGATGTGCAGGAAGCGGCACATGCGGGCGTCGTGGCCGCTGCCGAGATTGTAATCGTCGGGCAGCTCGCCGGCCGCGTGCAGGCGGATCTTGTCGAGCATGCGGGCGAAGAAAACGACGCCGCCGACGGTGGCGTAGCCGGAGCAGGGGAAGCGCAGATTTGTCATGAATGAGTAGGTATCAGGAAGGGAAGAGGCCGGCGAGTTGGCGATGGCCCTCGTGGCGGATGAATCTGAGCGTCTCGTTGACCCGGTCCGCGATGCCCAAGGTGGTGTCTAGCTGGACGACAGGACAGATACACCCGGTGATCCAATGGTCATGACGACGTTGGCCGCGACTGTCGGGACGAAGGGCGCCAAAGCTGGAGTGTCCGATGATGGGACCGAAAATGTGGCGGGGTGGGACGAGGGCGATGACCAGATCAAAAACCGATTCGACCGATTGGCCCCAGCCCGCGACCGAGCCGCAAACGATCACGCGGGGGTTGTCATGCAAGGCGTCGAGCAACTGGACGCGGCGCGAGTGGGGACTGCGGCGGACTTGAAACGCGGGCCGGGTGGGGAACCAAAAGAAGCTGTCCGTATCGAGCACGGTGGTATGAAGCTCCCCGGCCAGAGCGAGCCCGAGCAAGGTGGCGCCGGAGCCGCGGCCGCCCAAAATATGGACGCGGCAGGGGTTGAACGCGTAGGGCAGGGACTCCTCTGAGCGGGCCCCGGCCAATCCGGGCGCGGGCGCTTCGGCGGGTGAGTGCAACGTTGGGTTGTCCGCTATCATCGGGTGACCGGCGAGAGTTGGGCGAGGGTGCGCGTCACCCGCTCGGCGACCGTGAGGTCGCCCTCCAGGCGCAGCACCGGGCAACGGCGCTCGCCGAGCCACTCGTGCTGGCGGCGGCGGTTGCGCGTCTGAGAGGTGGGCGGGTCGTCGTCGTAGCCGGCGGCCCAGGCGATGAATTCCTCGTTGATCCGGCCATTGCGGGTGAGTTCGCGGTCGCGCAACCGGCTCACCCGAAGGTCGTGGGGCAGAGACAAAAAGACGACGAGGTCGAATGCGTGCTCGAGGTCGTCGCCCCAGCCGATGATCGCGCCGGACAGGATCGCGCGGGGATGTTGCTTCAAGTCAGCCATGACAAGTTGATGCCGGAGCGCGCGGTCGCGTCGGTCGGTGAACGGAGGCTGCGTGGGCAACCAATAGTAGTCGTCGGAATCCAGCGCGGTTGCGCCGAGCTCCGGAGCGAGGGCGCGGGCGAGCGTGGTGGTGCCGGAGCCGGACGCGCCGACGATATGGACCTTGAGGGAGCTCATGGCGGCCCGGCCAACCGGACTCGGGGCGACGGTGGTTACGATTGGGAAGAGGTGGCGGCGGCTTTGTCGGCGTCGCGGGCCAACTTGCGCTCGACGGCGGCGCGAAGGAGGTTGAGATCGCTCGCGAATTCGACGTGGGCGGGGAGCTTGAGGCTGTTGACGGAGCCCCAGGAATCGGCGCCCTCGGTGTGATAGATCACGAATTCTTGGCTGATAGCGGGAGCGCCGTCGCCGCCGAGGCGCATTGAGCGGTCGAGGATGCCCATGCAGATTGCCTTGGTTTCGTTTTGCCCGAAGCAGAGGCCGTAGCCCAGCGACATATAGGGCACGGGATCCTTCTTCTTCACTTTGATCTTTGAAATGTTTTCCGCCTCGGTGACGCGGACGCTGCCGAGATGCCGCGCTCGGCCGCGGGCATCGGTCACGCGCACGGCGACGCGGCCGACGCGCACCTCACCGATCGTGGGATGGTCGCCGCCCTGGCCGCGCATGCCGGAGTAGGCGAGGGCCATGATGGCGCCGGTCTCGGCGCGGGCGAGGGACTGGAGCCGGGCGGAGCGAGGAGCAGGGAAACGGATGGGCTCGCGGGTGATGTCGTGCACGCGGGTTTCCTCATCCTCGGTGGCGGGACGGAGCAGACCCTCGGCGCGCAGCAACGACGTGACTTTACCGAACGTGCGCAGGGGCTTGAGGGTTTTGCGATCCAGACCGGCGTCGAAGGCGGTCGCGGCGGCGTCGGCGGTGGCGGCGGTCTCGGTGGCGAGGCCGGCGTCGAGCAGACGTTGGGAGTAATCGCGGGTGGGGCCGAGGATCTGGCCGCCGGGGATCTCGCGGAAGGCGGACGAAATCCGGCGTTCGACGAACATGCCGGTGGTGTCGATCACCGCCGAGGTGTAACGGCGCACGAGGATGGCGCGAAACGACCGGAGAATCACGACGGCCTCGTGGGTATCGCCCTCGGCCTGGGCCAGAGCGAGCGCGGCGTGCTCGGGAGCGTAAAGTCCGGCCTCACCCATAACCTGGTCGATGACGGCGCGAAACTGGCCGCGCAGGGAGGCGACGGTGACCGGAGTGGTGCCGCGGCGCAGTCGCTCGAACCGGGCGACGCGTTCGGCGGCGGCAATGACCTTCTGGGTAACTTGCACGGGGGCGGGAGACGGAGTGGAAAACATGGTCATATAATAACGTGCGCGTATGAAGAATGAGTGGGGCGGATGGTGAAGATTGGGTTAAGGCGAAGACCTCGGCCGGGGGGTGGGCACAAAAAAGCCCGGCCGCACCATGCGACCGGGCTGGGTTCTAACTATGGCCTAACCCAAATTTATGCGAAGGAGGCGCGGGTGCCTTAGAAGCGGCCCTTGATGCCGAAGCTGATGCGCATTTTGTGCCAGTAGCTGTCTTCGGGGTAGTCGTTTTTGACCGGCGACTGGGTCGAGTAGTTGGTGTATTCGGCCAGATTGGTGATGTTGCAGAAGACCTTGAGCTTGTCGGTCATGCGGTAGCTGGTCTCCAGGTTCCAGTACTTCTCGGGGCCCCACCAGTCGTCACCGGAGTCGGGCGGGAAGCCGAGCTCGCGATTCTGTTGGTCCACGGATTCGAGACCCTCGAGGTAGTCGCTGCGGTAGCGGTAGGAGAGGAGGGCGGCGAAACGACCCTTCTCGTAGCCGAGGCCGGCGAAGTAGAGCCACTCGGAGGCGCCGTAGGTGGGTAGCTTTTCGCCGGGGCGGTCGGCATACTTACCGTCGGAGTTCGTGTAGGTCACGGAGCCGTCAACGTAGAAGCCGTCGAACGGGGAGGGTAGGGTAACGAAACGGTAGCGCCCGGCGATCTCCACGCCGCGATTGATGGCGTCGTGTTGGTTCGAGAAGGTGGCCAGCGTGTAGGTTTCGCCGGGGGTCAAGGTGAGCCCGGGGTAGCCGGCCGAACCGTCGAGGCTTTCGCCGAGTTCGAGCACGAAGTTCGTCACCTTCTTTTGGAAAAGGGCGAGTTGGAGGTAGGAGGCTCGCTTGCCGAAGTATTCGATCGAGAAATCCCAGTTTTCGGAGTTGTAGGGATCGAGGTTCGGATTGCCGGTGCTGATCGTGTTGTTCACGTCATCGAAGCTGGTGACCGCGATGGATTCGCGGAACGCCGGACGGCCGTAAGTGTGGGTGTAGGCGGCGCGGGCGACGATGTTGTTGCGGGCTTCATAGCGCAGATGCAGACCGGGAAGAACGACCGTGTAGTCGTTCTCGTTCTTGAGGGTCTTCGGGGCGCGGCGGGCCAGCGGGAGATTGATGGGGTCGTACACCGGGGTGGTCGCCTCAAAGGTGGTGTGCTCCACGCGGACACCGGTGGTGAGCTTGAGCTTCGGACCCACGGCGAAAACACCCATGGCGTAACCTTCGATGGAATTTTCGCTCGCCTCGTAGTCGGCGCTGAGGGAGTTGAGCCGGCGGGCGTTGCTGGTATCAGCCGTGAAGTTCGCGTTGCCACTGGTGGCTTCCGAAATGATGCGGCCGGTCTTGGGGGCGTAGCCCATCTGGAAGTCGGAAACCGTCCGGTCGCCGGCAGGCGTCAGATAGTTTGCGAAGTCGAAGGTGGCGAAATTCGTCAGGCGCCAAAAGTCCTGATCGCGGTCGGATTCGCGGGACATAAAGCGCAGTTTGCCGCCGGTCTTGAAGTCGCCCTTGATACCGGTGCCGGCAAAGAAGGGCACGGTGACATCAGCCTTGAGCATGGTCACCGTCTCTTCGGTCGAGCGCAGCGTTTGGGTGATGTTGGACGAGCTTGGATTGATGAAAAAATCGACGGCACCGCGGGTTGGAATCGCGAGCGGATCGATTCCGTTTACGACGCGGTAGTCGGGGCGGAGAATATCAGGCCGGTTGTAGGCCCATTGCAGGCCGTTGCGGTCGAAGCGCACGCTTTTCAAGACCTCGTCCTTATTCGAGGTCGAGTTGAAGAGCGTCCACTTCAGGGAGCCCCAGGAGAGTTCGTGGGTGCCGCCGAAATCGAGGGAGTAGAAGGACAGGTCGCGCTGGTTGAGCGATTGGCGGTAGCCGACCGAGCCGCGACCGGTGCCGTTGGGCAGCAGCGTGGTGCGACCGGCGACGGTCGAGACGGAGTCGTAGGTGCGGTAGGCGCCGCGACCGGGAGCAGTCACGATGGCTTGGCCGAGGGTGCCGGTATAAACGGTGCCGACGGCGGCGCCGGCCGGAGGAGCCGAAGCGGTGCGACCGTGCTGGTTGTCCATGATCTTATGGTAACGGATGTCGTCCTCGGTGCGGTCTTCGAAGGTGTAAACCGGCCGGAAGTGGAGCGTGACGGAATCGTTATACTTGTAGTCGAACGCGGAGGCGATGCCGTAGCGGTCACGCTCGATGAAGTAGTTGTTGTATTCCGTGTCCTCGTGGGCGAAGACCGGAGTTCCGGACTTCGGGAGATTGAGGTATTGGTTGAAGCCCAGTTGGGGAACGAGGGGGAGTGAGTCGTAGTCGATGTTGTCGAAGCCCTCATCGCCCTTGAAGTAGCTGAGGTCGACGCGGACGCCGAGCTTGCCGCCTTGGACGACGTCGCTGTAGCCGAGGGTGAAATTGGGCACGAACTTTTCGCGCAGTTTCACGTAGTCGGCGCCGGCGGAGAACTCGATCGAGCGGCCGCCACGGTCGAAGGCCGACTTGGTGACGAGATTGACGATGCCGCCGACGGTATCGCCGTCGAGGTCAGGCGTCGGGGCCTTGATGACCTCGATCGTGGTGATGGCGTTGGCCGGAAGATCGTCGAGGGCGAAGGCGCGGGCGGTGTCGCCGTAAACCGTGCCCTGACCGGTGCCGGAGGTGGGAAGGCGGGCGCCGTTGAGCTGCACGCTGTTGAGGGAACCGTCGAAACCGCGGATGTTGACGTAGCGGGGAACCTCGGTGCCGCCGTCGGAGTTGGCGGAGATGCCGGGGATGCGTTGGAGCGCCTTGGCGACGTTGTTGTCGGTCATCTCGCCGAACAATTCCTCGGAGGTGACGTTCTTCATCGATTCGGCGACGCGCTGTTGATTGATCGCGCGGGCCTGGCCGAGGACATCGGCCTCGACCTTGACCGCTTCGAGTTGGACGGCGTCGGAGCCGAGGAGGAAATTAAGCGCCGCGGAGCGACCGGCGACGATCTCGACCGAAGCGCGCTTCGTATCGAGACCGAAGTAGGAGACCTCGACTTCGTAGCGGCCGGCGGGAACGGCGCGCAGGTCAAAACTGCCATCGCGGGCGGTATCGGCGCGAAGCTCAGTACCGACAACGCGCACGATGGCGCCTTGTAGGGACTGGCCGGTGGATGAGCTGCTGACGCGGCCGTTGAGGGCCCCGGTTAGGTTTTGGGCGGCGGCCGTGCCGATCAGGGCGACGGCCAGCGCCAGTCGGGTGACGAGGCGCAAGGTGGAACGGAGGAGGACAGGATTCATGAGCTACGTGGATGCATGCGTGGTTGAGCGATCGGTCCGGTGTGGAAGCCGAGTTCGAGCGCACGTTAGAATCCGGTCGTTAACGTTGGATGAAGAGCCGGTGAAGTTTCGGTGGCGGCGGAACCCGGCGCCTGTTTTCAGAGGCACCGGGCCAACGTTAAATCGCGGTTACGGGACCGCCCGGAACGAATCGCCCGACCGAAAAACGCCGAATTTTTCGGCGAATGAATTCTTCTCCGGGCGCCGCGTCTAGCCGGCGATGACGAGGTCGGGCGACTTGATCGTACTCGGCATGAAGCGGTAGCCGACGCCGCGGGCGGTATCGATCATGCCGGCGTGCGGACCAAACTTCCGCCGTAGGGCGCGGATGTGCACATCGATGTTGCGCCCGGTAAGGTGCGTGCGCTGCTCGCCGACTTGGGCGAGCATCTGCTGGCGGTTAAAGATCCGCCCGGGGTGGCTCATCAACAGATGGAGCAGGCGATATTCGGTGGCAGTGAGGGAGAGAGGGGCGTCGTCGAGGCGGACTTCGTGGCTGGCGGTGCTCAGCGACAATGGCGGATGGCAAATGATCTCATCGGGATGCAGCAGCTTGCTGCTGGGCGGCACCCGGCGCAGCACGGTGCGGACGCGGGCAACGATCTCTTTCAGGCTGAACGGTTTTCTGACGTAGTCATCGGCACCCAAGTCGAGCCCCCGCAGGACATCGTCTTCTTGGTTGCGGGCGGAGATGATGATGACGTGGACGCCGTAGCCGGCCGCGGTGCGGAGTTTCCGGCACACTTCCCACCCGTCCATCGTGGGCAACATGAGATCAAGCAGGACCACATCGGGACGTTCAGCTTGGGCGATTTGCAGCGATTCCCAGCCGTCACCCGAGGCGTGCACGTCAAAGCCCTCGCGCTTCAAGTGGTAGATCAGGATTTCCCGGAGGTCCGATTCATCCTCGACGATTAAAATTTTGCCGGCTGCAGCCATATTGGCGTCACGATCGGCGCCGATGGTCACAATGGGATTAATGCTGTGAGAAGATTTTGCGAAGAATCGGTGACATTCCTCGGGTGCAGCACGTCGCCAAAGCCTTGTTTTGTGATGGTGTGGCTTCGCTGAACTCGCGCCCCGGGCGTAAAAATTGAGGACGCGGTGCCTTCGATTTGGATTTCAGCGAGTTTGATCTGTGACGGAATCATCCAACCCGAGACTTCCCGAAACAACAGGCGTGGCAGAACCGAGGCCACCCCGCGTGGTCGGGAATTTGAACGCTAGATTCCGCCTGTATCGCTTGAGAGTCGCGCCGCTCTGGGCCACGACAGATAGCCAAGGCCGGTCAGGAGAGTATGGAATCCCCGCAAGTTGGAGTTGCAGAAGTCGTCCGTGACGTTGAATTCCCGCTGATGCCCTTTTTACCCAATGCCCGATAACGTCGTCGTGCGCGATCTGCGCAAACGCTACGGCGGCACCGAAGCGGTGCGAGGCGTGAGCTTTGCCGTGCCGGCCGGCGAAATTTTCGGACTGTTGGGGCCGAACGGGGCCGGAAAGACCACGACATTGGAATGTCTGCTGGGCCTCCGTGAGCCCGACGGTGGACACTTGGAGGTATGCGGCGTCGATGCCCGCCGCGACCCGCGCACCGCAAAGCGCAAACTCGGTGTCGCGCTGCAAAGCACGGCGCTGCCGGACAAGATCACGCCGCGGGAGGCGCTGGGGCTTTTCGGCGCTTTCTATCCGGAGCACGTTGCGGCGGACGGGCTGCTGGAGCGCTTTGCCCTCACGGCGAAAGCCGACGCACCTTTCGACTCGCTGTCAGGCGGTCAGAAACAACGGCTGGCCTTGGCGCTGGCCTTCGTGCACGCACCCGAAGTGGTCGTCCTCGATGAACCGACCACCGGCCTCGATCCGCAGGCACGCCGGGAGTTGCACGACGAGATTCTCCGGATCAAGGGCGATGGGAAAACCGTTTTGCTCACCACGCACGATCTCGCGGAGGCGGAACAACTCTGCGACCGCATCGCCATCATCGACCGGGGCCGGATCGTCGCGACTGGCACGCCCGCTGAATTGGTCGCCCGCGCCCAAGGCAAGCAGTCTGTCTCGCTCGTCACCGACCGACCGCTTGCCGCCGCCTTGTGGGCCGGTGTGACCGGGGGGGCGGAGATGAGCTGCGACGGCGCCACGGTCTCCTTCCGCACCGCCGATGCGAACGCGAGCGTGGCGGCCGTTACGGCGTTGTTGGCCGAGCACCGGGTCGAGCTCGTCGAGTTGCACGTGCGCCGGGCTTCGTTGGAAGAGATATTTCTTGGTCTCACCCGCGGCGGGGCCACGGCAACGGAGGACACGCTATGAACGGTCTCGGCGAACATCTGAAACTGTCGGTGCGGTTGCATTTTCGAAACACGCTGGCGCTGATCTATGGGTATTTGTTTCCGCTGATCTTCCTCGTGGCGTTTTGGGTGCTCTACCGGCACGAAAAAGTCCCGCTGCTCCGGCACATGGGCGAACTGCTCACGGTCAGCGTGCTCGGCGGCGCGTGCTTCGGGTTGCCGACGTCGATGGTGAGCGAGCGCGAGCGGGGCGTGTGGCGGCGTTACCGGCTCACACCCTTGCCGACGTGGGCCTTTGTTGTGAGCACCGCGGTGGCGCGTTACCTGATCGTTCTCAGTGCGGGGTTGCTGCAACTCGGCCTCGCGCTCGCCGTGGGCATGACCCTGCCGGAGCATCCGTTCGGGCTCTTCGTCGCGTTTACCTTTGTCGCGTTTGCGTTGATCGGGCTCGGGCTGGTGATCGCGACTTTGGCGGACAACGTGCCCGCCGTGCAGGCGCTCGGGCAGTGTATTTTTCTGCCGATGCTGATCATCGGCGGGGTCGCGGTCCAACTCGCCAGCCTGCCAACCTGGGCGCAGCAGCTCTCCGCCTTTTTCCCGGGGCGCTACGCCGTCGAGGCGATTCAGGCGTGCGTGACCGGTGACGGACTCGCCGCGGCCCGATTCAGCCTGCCGGCGCTCGCGCTCATCGGCGTCGCGGGGTGCATCGCCGGCACGAAGCTGTTCCGCTGGGACTCGGCGCAGCGCTTTGCGACCCGCAGCGGCAAGCTCTGGCTGATTCCGGTCTTCGCGGCGTGGGCGGCGGTCGGTGTGCTCGCCGAATGGCAGGCGCGGGTCTCGGCGCGCGTCGCGGCCGAAATGGCGGCGGCGATCGCCGTGGCGCCGGTCTCAAAAGAAAAGCCGTGGCTCGCTCTCACGTCGAAAGATGTGGCGCAGCTCAATTTCCGCGTGCCGTCGGATTACGGCGTCGTCGCGCCCTACGCCGCGCCGGATGACGAAGCGACGGATTACACCAAGGATGAGTTGGACAACGTGCGCCGCGAGCTGCCGACCTGGCGGCCCGGGCTGCGGGGCGACGACGTGCAACGGGTGCGCAACCTCCTCTGCGTCGCGGCCGTGCCGGATGCGATTCAGATGCCGGTCGAGCGCTACTTGCCGCCGGTCGTGCTGCAGCATTTGGAAGACACTTATCCGCGTGATCAGCTTATCAAAATTCTCACGTGGATCGTGCTGCATCCGGATGACGGCACGGTCGTGGACAACATCGAGGCGCTCGGCGTACAGGGTTCGGCGGGCGATCCTTTCGTCGTACGCGAACGGTCTTATCTCTACGCTCTCAAGTTCATTATCCGACTGACCGGTCGTGACCGGCGCTGATGTCAGAATGAAGCCGCCCTCGATCCAGACCGTAAAAACCAGCCTCTTCGTCGCGTTCATTATGGCGCTGGTGTGCGTCCCGTTCGTGATTTTTGGCGAGGCGTTTGCGTTGCCTTTGTTGGAGTCGCAGCAGCACCGCACGGCCGGGTTGACCGGGATCGCGATCATGATGCTCGCGGCCGACTCGGTGGCTCCGGTGCCGGCGACGCTGGTGATTATGTATCTCGCGGCCAAGGGCGGAGTCGTGGCGGGGATCGTGGGCGGCACGCTCGGGCTCTCGGCGGGAGTCTTGGCCGCCGCGTGGTTTGGTCGCACGGCGGTCGGACGGATTGCGCCCAAATTCTTCCCGGAAGCCGAGCTCACGAAGCTGCGCGAAGCCTTGCAAAGCCGGTTGGCCCTCACGTTGGCGTGTCTGCGCAGCGTGCCGGTGTTGGCTGAGACTTCAGTAATTCTCGCGGCGGCCACCGGGGTGCCGGTGAAGAAAATATTTTTGGCGACGCTGGGGCCGAACTTGGTGGTCGCCGTGATCTACTCCGTGTCGGCCGACGATTCGGCGACCACCGCCGCGATCACTTTCATCGGCACCATCGCTGCTTCATGGGTGCTTTGGCGTTGGCTAGGCCGGGAAAAACGGCCGGACTGATTTTTTTGTAACCCTTACCCATGGCACCGGCCGCATCCTTTCGCTCCGCCATCACGATCTCCCTCGTTCCTGAGAGCCGGGGCGGCCCGTTTGTTTATACGGATGGACTCGCGGCCGGTTGTGCGGAGGCAGCCCGGCTCGGTTACGACGCGGTGGAGATTTTTCCTCCGTCGGCCGCCGCGCTGGATCGGACGCTGCTGCGTGGATTGCTTGGAGAACATCGCCTTCGCGTGGCGGCGGTCGGCACCGGGGCCGGCTGGGTCGTGCAGAAATTGATGCTGACGCACGCCGACCCGGCGATCCGGGAGCGTGCCCGCGAGTTTATCCGCGCGATCATCGAGTTGGCCGGCCAGTTCGGTGCACCGGCGATCATCGGTTCCATGCAAGGCCGTTGGGAAGGAACCGTCACGCGGGAGCAAGCGTTGGCGTGGCTCGCGGAAGCACTCGAAGACCTGGGCGAGGCCGCGGCACGGCACCGCGTGCCGCTGCTCTACGAGCCGCTCAACCGCTACGAGACGAATCTGTTCAACCGCCTCGGTGATACGGCGCGTTGGCTGCGGACCTTGCGCACGAAAAACGTCCGGATTCTCGCCGACCTGTTCCACATGAACATCGAAGAAGCCGACGCGGCCGCGGCCTTGCGCGAGGCGGGGCCGATCGTGGGGCACGTGCACTTCGCCGACTCCAACCGCCGCGCCATCGGGCTGGGGCATACCGCGATCGAGCCGATCATCGCGGCGCTGCGGGAAATCGACTACTCCGGGTATCTTTCGGCGGAAATTTTACCTTTGCCGGACGCGGCGACGGCCGCCCGTCAAACCATGGAGTCGTTTCGCCGCGCGCTCACCTTCTGCTGATCCATGCTCAAAACCTCGCTCATTCACCCCGAGATCCTGCGCATCATCGCGCGCGCCGGACATCACTCGAAGATCCTTATCGCCGACGGCAACTACCCGGCGTCCACGAAGCGCGGGCCCAACGCCGAACTGGTGTGTCTCAATCTCGCCCCGGGCGTGCTCACGGTGGCGCAGGTGTTGCGGGCGCTGCTCAGCGCGGTGCCGGTTGACCATGTGAACACCATGGGCATTCCGCCCGACGATCCCTACGCCCAGCAAGGCGAACCGCCCGTTTGGAACGAGTTCCGCGCGGTCATCGCCGAGTCCGGTTCGGCCTTGAAACTGGAGCCGATTCTCAAGTGGGATTTCTACAAGCACGTCGAGAGCCCGGACCATGTGCTCACGATCCAGACGGCCGACCAGGCCCTTTGGGGCAATGTGCTCCTCACGATGGGCTGCCGTACCGCCTGAGGCGCGGGCAAGCCCGCAGCCTACTTTTAAACGTCATCATCAACCGTTCGTACCCATGCAAACTCGCCGTCTCGGTCAGACCGATCTTCACCTTCCTGTGCTTAGTTTTGGCGCCAGCTCTCTTGGAGCTGAGTTTCGCAGTGTTACGCTGGAAGAGGCCCTGGGGAGCGTGCGCGTCGCGCTGGAATGCGGCCTCAACCTCATCGACACCTCGCCGTTTTACGGCCGAGGGATGAGCGAGGTCCTGCTCGGCATCGCCCTCAAAGGCGTGCCGCGCGAAAGCTACACCCTCTGCACGAAACTCGGTCGCTACGATCTCGAGCACTTTGATTTTTCCGCGAAGCGCGTCGCGGAGAGCATCGATGTTTCGCTGCACCGGCTCGGCACGGATCACCTCGATATCATTCTGTGCCACGACATCGAGTTCGTGCCGATGCAGCAGATCGTGGACGAGACGTTGCCCGCTCTCCGCAAAATCCAAAAAGCCGGCAAGGCGCGCTACATCGGTTTCAGCGGCTACCCGATGAAGATTTTCAAGTTCATCATCGATCAGGCCCCGGTGGACTGCGTGCTGAGTTACAACCAATACACGCTGCAAAACACGCGCTTCGCCGACGAGGCCGTGCCCTACCTGAAGGCCAAGGGCGTGGGCGTCATGAACGCCGGTCCGTTTAGCGCGCGCCTGCTGACGAATGCGCCGTTGCCCGCCTGGCTGAAAGAGCCCGAGGCCGTGAAGGCCGCTGCCCGCGCCGCCGCCGCCCATTGCGCCGCGAAAGGCGTGGATATCGCCAAGCTCGCCCTGCAATTTTCGCTCGCGCATCCCGACATCGCCACGACGGTTTCCGGCAGCGCGAATCCGACGAATATCCGCAACTGGGCCAAGTGGGCCGCCGAGCCGATTGATGAGCAGTTGCTCGCCGAGGTGCAGGCGATTTTTGCGCCGGTCAAGAATCTCGGGCACACCGAGGGCCTCCCGGAAAATAATTAAGGCTGATTCAAATGGTGGAGCCCGCTGGCGGGCGATTCCGAGACCAAGCCTACCTCAAACCAGCGCCCGCAACCGGCTCCGACCGCACGATTTCCAGCCACGTCCCCATGAAAGCCATCCAGCTCGAAAAACCGCAGACTTTTCACGCCATCGATATCGCCGAGCCGGCTGCGCCGGGGCCTGGCGAGGCGCTCCTCCGCATCCACCGCGTCGGCATCTGCGGCACGGACCTCGGCGGGTTTCTCGGCAAGATGCCGTTTTACTCCTATCCGCGTATTCCGGGGCACGAACTCGGCGTCGAGGTGCTGGCGGTCGGGGCGGGTGTGACCAACGTCGCGGTCGGCGACCGCTGCTCGGTCGAGCCGTATCTGAACTGCCAAAAATGTTACTCGTGCCGGCGAGGACTGACCAATTGTTGCGCGACGAACCAGACCCTCGGCGTCATGTGTGACGGCGGCCTCTGTGAGCGCATGTTGCTGCCCGCACGAAAACTCCATGTCTCTCGCAAACTCAGCTACGATCAACTCGCCCTAGTCGAGACGCTTGCCATCGGCTGCCACGCGGTGGATCGGGCGCGGGTCAAGGCGGGCGACCATGTGCTCATCATCGGCGCGGGCCCGATCGGTCTGTCGGCGGTCGAGTTTGTGAAGGTCGCCGGTGCGACCTGCATCGTGCTCGATATGAACGAAGGGCGCCTCGCGTTTTGCAAAGAGCGCCTCGGCGTGCATCACACCATTGCGGCCAAGGGCGATGGCTCCGAGATCGCCGCGCTTGAAGCGATCACGAATGGCCAATTGGCGGACGTCGTGATCGACGCGACCGGCAGCAATAAGTCGATGAGCCACGCGCTCAACTACTGTGCGTTCGGCGGGACGCTGGTTTACGTCGGCATCACGCAACAGGAAATTTCCTTTTTACAGGCGCCGGCGCTCCATCGGCGCGAACTCACGATTATGGGTTCACGCAACGCGCTCGCCCGCGACTTCGCGCGCATCATTGCCCTGATCGAAGACGGTTCCATCGACACCGGTCCATGGATCACGCACCGCGCCAACGTCGATGACATGATCGCCGCCTTCCCCTCATGGCTGAAGCCGGAGAACGGCGTGATCAAGGCGATGGTCGCGCTCACGTAGCCGGGAACACGCGGAATGGCGGGTCTTGAGTGACGGCAACGACCGTGGGCGCGGCGTCGAAAAGTTCACCGCCGCTTAGTTTGTCGGCGCTCGGTCATAGGGGCGTCAGTCCACCGGCGTGATGACAACGTCGTCGACGAGGAAACTGGCGAGCGGTACTTTGGAATCGGCGTCCGGCAGATCGCGGCCGCCGAAGCCGCGGTCGCGCCAAGCGCCGGTGCGGAAAGAGAGACGTTCGACCGTCGCGACGGGATCGGTGAAGAACGCCGGGCGGGGTAACGGGGATTTGCCGTCGATCAGGACGGCGCAGCGGTCGGCATTGGGATCACGCGGGATCTCGAGTTCGAATCTGATCCAGTGGTTGGCCTGATAAGGACCGGCGTCCATCCATTGGCCCTCGTGGCAGGCCCAGAGATGGCCGTCTTCGCCGAGGGCGAGGCGGACGGGGCGGGCGCCGCCTGCGTCGAGCAGGTCGATTTCGAAGCGGGCATTGGTCTGGCGCGCGAAAATCTTGAAGGACACTTTCACGCCATGCGTAGCCGGGAAGACGCGGATGGCCCGGGCGTAGTCGTAGGGGTCCTCGTCGCGGAACTCGAGGGCGCGATTGGGTTGATCGGTGGTCGCGGCAGCGACCCGGACGGGTGCCCAGAGCGGGCTGTAGACGTTCCATCCGGCGGGCAACGCGCCGATCGCCGCGGATTCGAAATCGTCGTTGATCGGACCGGTGGCGACGGCCGCGACCGGCGTGGGCACGCGGGCGACCCAGATGTCCTCTTTGTTGACCGAGTAGGTGAGCCAAAAGGCATGGGCGGCATCGGGCGGAGTGCCGTTGCCCTCGACGATGCCGCGGACGTATTGCGGGCCGATGTTTTTGAGGTAGCCGACGAAGCGCTGGTCCGGGAGCTCGCCGTGGATCGAGAAAAGATCGGTGAACGTGGCGCTGTCGGCGCTCGTCATGATCGCGAGCGGGTAGCGGTTGCGGTTGGTGGGATTGAGAACCAAGCCGTAGCGACCGTCGGCCGTGCGCTGGAGCCAATACTTTGAACCGTTGTTGGGCATATTGCCGGCGAACTGGGTGGGGGTCCACGTCTGGCCACGGTCGGTGGTCGTGGCGACGAGGCGGTTTTTCCAGATACCGAGCACGGAGCCGTCGGGGCGGGTGACGTAGGAGAGGGCCTTGCCGCGCACGCGGTAAAACCCCGTTTCATCGAGTTGGTCCTCCTCCCACCACTGGGCGGTCATGAGTTTGTTGGCGAGCAGGGCATCGCACGCGGCGACGAAGCCGCGGTCGGGTGCAGTGGTGTAGAGCGGGTAGGGCGGCTTGAAGCCGGGGAACGCGGACTTGGCGTTGAGGCGGAGGAAATAAATCGGGCCGAAACTGCCGTCGGGGTTGATCTCGCGCACGACACGCCCGATCCCGGTCCCGTCGTTGGGCGAGGGGGCTTTGCCGTGAAACGCGAGTGCGAGGAGGCGGCCGTCGGGCGAGACAAAAAATCCCATGCGTTGGTGGGTAATCGTCTTGGTGCCGTCGGCCAGGGCGAACGCCGGGAATATAATCCGCGGAGGGTCCCAAGAGCGTCCGTCACTTGAGGTCGTCAGCGACGTGGCGGTCGATGGGTCGTGCTCGTTGCGGGCGGCGCTAAGATATTCGAGATAGAATCGGCCCCGCCACCACGCGAGCATCGGTTGATGCAGATAAGTGTCGCGGAGAAGATCGGCGTGTTCCGGGGCGGAGCGATTGGCCCGAAAGACCTGAAAGTTGTGCACGCCGACTGCGGGCCGGAGCCCCCCGTCGGCAGCAGTGGTTGCGGTCTCGGTGCCGACGTAGGCGAGCGGGGGATTCGCGCCGGCCACCCAAGCCGCGAGGCAATAGACCGCGAGGAGGCGGAAACGAGAGTAGGGCATAGGAAAGCGCAGGGGAGCGTTAGAGCTAGTGACGGTTAGTTGGGGTGCAACTCCGCTTCGCGTGGGCCTGCAAAATGAAGTCCGCCGGATGTTGCCTTGGGGAAGGTGCATGGTTGCAGTGCGGGGTTTCATGGACTTCACGGCCTCGCTCATCCGATGTTTAATCTGCCGGTTTTTCCGGTGCGGGCGCCTTTGGTGGGTCAGCTCGCTGGGGCTGGGATGGGCGCTGGTGGCGGAGCCAACTATGGAGAAGCCCGCTTTGAGCACCGAGGCGCTGGACCGCTATGTTGCGCGCTTTAACGCGATGGAAAACGAACCGGTTGTTAACCTTGTGCCCAACGCCGAGTCCGCGGCGTGGCTGCGGGCAAACATTCCCCTCTTCGAATGCCCGTACGCCGACGTGCAGGAGATTTACTATTTCCGCTGGTGGGCGCTGCGCAAGCACCTGCGCCGGGCGGCGGACACGGGAAATCGCTTTGTTTTTACGGAGTTCATCACCCGTGCGCGCCCGGTGAGCAGCGCGCTGGGGCATCACCTGATGGAGGGGCGTTGGCTGCGTG
Organism: Opitutaceae bacterium; assembly: GCA_044356555.1. Taxonomy (GTDB): domain Bacteria; phylum Verrucomicrobiota; class Verrucomicrobiia; order Opitutales; family Opitutaceae; genus Tous-C4FEB. The sequence goes on from JBIKWB010000008.1 coordinate 163,982, forward strand.
ATCAGACGCTGCACGACGACTACTTGCTTTACTGGCTGCGGGGGAAGGGCGGGCAACCGCAGGATCATCTGCACCGGTTCTCGCAGTGGCTTCAGCATGCGCTGTGGTCGCGCTGGTTGGTCACGCAGGATACGGCCACGCTCGTCGGCCTGCTCGACGACCTCGTGAGCGACTACCGCCAGTGGGAAAAAGAGCAGATGCGCCCCGACGGCCTGTTTTGGCAATTTGATGTGCGGGACGCGATGGAGGAGTCGATCAGCGGCGGGCGTAAGGTCCAGAACGTGCGTCCGACAATCAGCGTTTACATGTATGGCAACGCCACCGCGCTGGCTGCCATCGCGCGGTTGGCGGGCCGCGCGGAGTTGGCCGCGGAGTTCGATGCCAAAGCCGCGCACCTGCGCCGCCTTGTGCAGGCAACGCTTTGGAATCCGGCGCTCGGCTTCTTCGGCGCGGTGAACGACCAGCTCCAGCCCATCGCGGTGCGGGAGCAGATCGGTTTCATCCCGTGGTATTTCGGCCTGCCGGAGCCGGGTAAAGGCTACGAGGCGGCGTGGAAACAACTGACCGACGACGCCGGTTTCCGCGCGCCGTGGGGCATCACCACAGCCGAGCGCCGCCATCCCCGCTTCCGCTCCCATGGGGTCGGCACCTGCGAATGGGACGGCGCCGTCTGGCCCTTCGCCACAGCGCAAACACTCACCGCGCTCGCGAACGTCCTGCGTGACTATCCCCAGGAGATCGTGAACCAACGCGATTGGTTCGACGCGTTCCTCACCTACACGCGGAGCCACGTTTACGACGGCGTGCCCTACATCGGCGAATATCAGGACGAGACGACCGGACAATGGCTGAAAGGCCGTGATCCGCGCAGTTACTACTACAACCACTCGACCTACGCCGACCTGCTCATCACCGGCCTCGTTGGTTTACGCCCGCGCGCTGATAGCGTCGTCGAGGTCGCGCCATTACTGCCCCCGGATACTTGGGCGTGGTTCTGTCTCGACCGCGTGCGTTACCACGGGCGTGAGCTGACAATTTTGTGGGACCGCGACGGCACCCGCTACGGTCGCGGCGCGGGTTTGCGCGTCTATGCCGACGGCAAAGAAATCGCCCACGCCGAGAGTCTGCGCCGGGTAACCGGCCAATTACCATGAGCCGCATCGTGAGATTATTGCTGTGCTGGGCGGGCGCGACGTTGGCCCTCGGCGCGAAGCAGGAGCCATCGCCCGTCACGCAGTCGAAGTCGGGTCAATTGACCTACCTCATCGATGAGCGCGGCGACCGCGTGCCCGATTTTTCGGGCGCCGGTTTCGGGGGTGGCGGTGTCGCTTTGCCGGTGGTCGCGGCCCGTGTGCGGGTGTCGCCGGCCCCCGGCGACGATGGTCCGCGTCTGCAAGCCGCGATCGATTTCGTGTCGGGCTTGGCTCCCGACGCGGCGGGTTTTCGCGGGGCCGTGCAATTGGGCGCCGGGCGCTACGAGATTGAGGGGCAACTCAAGATTCGCGCGAGTGGGGTTGTTCTCCGCGGGGTTGGGCCCGGTGAATCGGGCTCCGTCTTGGTGGCGACGGGCCAAGGTCGCCGGCCTCTGATCGAGTTGGGCGGTAATGATCGGCGAGAGAACGTGGGCGCGCCGGTCGCCTTGGCGTCGGAGAAAGTGCCGGTTGGCGCCGCGGAGCTCACGTTGGCGCGGGCCGACCACGGAATCGCCGTCGGCGCGAGTGTCACGGTGGAACGTCCGAGCCCGATTGAGTGGATAAAATCGATCGGAATGGACGAGGCCCCAGGTCGGCAGCCCTACATTTGGAAAGCGGGCGCCTTCAACGTGCGCTGGGACCGGCGCGTGGTGGCGGTGGACGGTGCGAGGCTTACCTTGGACGCGCCGCTGACGGTAGCGCTCGAAAGCCGCTACGGCGGCGGCACGGTGCAGGCGTATGTGCAATCCGGTTACATCGAACGCTCCGGCATCGAGCGCTTGCGTTGCGAATCTGATTACGACCGGCGCAATCCACTCGACGAAGAGCACGCGTGGAACGCGATCGACCTGCACGCCGCGAGTGATGTCTGGGTGGCCGATGTGACGGCTGTGCATTTCGCCGGTAGTGCGGTGCAGGTCGGCGCGAAGGTCGCACGGGCGACGGTCCAGGACTGTTCTTCGCTGGCGCCGATCTCGGAGCGCGCGGGCTATCGCCGCATGGCGTTCCACTCGCGTGGTCAGCAGATCTTGTTTTTGCGCTGCACCGCCGAGCAGGGCGGAAACGATTTCACGGTCGGTTATCTCGCGGCCGGACCGAACGTTTTTCTCCATTGTACCGCTCGAGAGACGAAGGGCTTTAGCGGTTCGATTGGAAGTTGGGCCTCGGGGCTGTTGTTCGACAGCGGCTTGATCGACGGAGGAGCCCTGCGACTCGATAATTTGGAGACATGGAACCAAGGCGTGGGCTGGGCCGCCGTGAATTCCATGCTGTGGAATTCCTCCGCGTCCGTCGTCGCGGTGCGCCGCGCGCCCGGAGCAGGAAATTGGGCGGTGGCGGTTTGGGGGCAATTCGTCGGCGACGGCCGCTGGAGCATGGTCAACGAATTCGCCGAGCCGAAAAGTCTTTACCGCGCCCAACTGCAAGCGCGCCTAGGGCCATCGGCTCTGACCGCGCTCGAGCCGCGTCACTACGGGCCTGCGACGGGAATTGCGGCGTTGGAAACGGTCGTGGTGGATCTCGCGCAACGCCTCGCGCCCAAGCCGGTCGGCCCGGGTCGCCCCTTGACGTTGGTGAACGGCACCCTGCTGCTGGGTGGTTCGCCGGTGACGGGCCAGCAGTTGGAAACGGCCTGGTGGTTGGGCCGACTCGAACCCGCGCGGGCCTCGGAATTTGGGCGGGCGATCACCCGGTTTTCTCCCGGCCGCACGGGCACGGGACTGACGGATGAGATTCCCGCGGTCGCCGCCGCGATGGCGCGGGCCGGCGAAGTTTTTTTCCGCCACCACTACGGTCTTTGGTATGACCGGCGCCGCATCGACCATCAGATGATTCGGCGTCCGGATGCGGATGTCTATCCGCCCTTCTACGAGCAGCCGTTCGCGCGGAGCGGGCAGGGGACCGCTTGGGACGGCATGAGCCGCTACGATCTCACGCGTTACAATTCTTGGTATTTCGCCCGGCTGCGGGAGTTCGCAGCCGAGGCGCGTCAGCAGGGTCTCGTGCTGATCGATGAAATGTATTTCCAGCATAACATCCTCGAGTCGGCGGCGCACTGGGTGGACAGCCCGTGGCGGACGACGAACAACATCAACGGCACCGACTTTATCGAGCCGCCGCCATTCACCGGCGACACGATCAAAATGGCGGACGCTTTCTACGACGTCACCCATCCGGTGCGGCGCACGTTGCACCGGGCCTATATCCGGCAGTGTCTCGCGAACCTCGCAGCTGAAACGAACGTGATCCATACCCTCAGCGCAGAGAACAGCGGGCCGCTGCAATTCATGCAATTTTGGCTCGATGTGGTGGCCGAGTGGGAAGCCGAGACCGGTAACCGGCCGCTGATTGCGCTCAGCGCCCCCAAAGATGTCCAAGACGCGATTCTCGCTGATGCGCAACGGGCCACCGTGATCGATGTGATCGACCTCACGTATTGGTGGCGCACGGCCGACGGCCAAGAGTTTGCGCCGAAAGGCGGTCAAAACCTCGCGCCGCGGCAGCACCTGCGGCTCTGGAAAGGCGGCAAGCCGTCGGCCGCCACGATCTCCGCGGCAGCGCGGGACTACCGGGCGAAGTTCCCCGGGAAAGCCGTGATCTCGGGTCTGCGCGAAGCCGATGACGTGCAGCCGCGCTAACTGTCATCCAGCCCGATTCAAACCTTCTTCCACCCAGCGTCATTTTCTCTCCTGTCATGATCTCAAAAAAAATCGTCTCAGTCTGCTTCGTCCTAATTTGTTGCGGCCTGTTACGGGCGGCAACCACCCAGGCCGCCCTGCTCTCGGCGGGCTTCATCAACGCCGACGCGCCGTATCCCTCTTGTCATGCGTCCACGATCGTGGAAGTAGCACCGGGTAGATTGGTGGCCGCTTGGTTTGGTGGCACCGCCGAGCGCAATCCCGACGTTGGTATCTGGGTGTCGCGCCATGAAGGCGGCCGGTGGTTGCCCGCCGTCGAGGTGGCCAACGGCGTCCAGCCGGTCGGCGCCCGACTGCCCACGTGGAATCCCGTTTTGTTTCAACCGAAAACCGGGCCGCTCGTGCTGTTCTACAAAGTGGGCCCGTCGCCGAGTACGTGGTGGGGCATGATGATGACGTCGCCGGATGCGGGCAAAACCTGGAGCGCGCCGCGGCGCTTACCCGACGGCGTGCTCGGTCCGATCAAAAACAAACCCATCGAGCTGGCCGACGGCACTTGGCTCGCTCCGAGCAGCTCCGAGGGAAACAAGGACGGCTGGCTGGTGCATTTTGAACGCTCGACTGATGCAGGTGCCACTTGGAGCAAAACCGATCCGGTCAGCAAAGGCCCGGGGTTCGACGCCATCCAGCCGAGTATTTTGGTCCACCGCGACGGCGCGCTCGAGGCGCTCTGCCGCACGAAACAGGGCGTTGTCGCCCAGACATGGTCCAAGGATGCGGGCAAAACGTGGAGCCGGCTCACAGCGATAAATCTGCCTAATCCGAATTCGGGCACTGACGCCGTCACGCTCGCCGACGGCCGACATTTGCTCGTTTACAACCACAGCGGCCACCGCGCCGCCGAGGCCAAGGGCGATCGCTTTCCTCTCGATGTGGCGATCTCGAAGGACGGCGTGACTTGGTCGCGAATTCGCACGCTCGAAACCGAGCCCTGCAAAGCTGGCTATGCCTATCCCGCCGTGATTCAAGCTGCCGACGGTCGGATTCACATCACTTACACTTGGGACCGGCGCTTCATCAAACATGTCGTGCTCGATCCGGCGCGGCTTTGACCCGCCGGCCTCTCGACTACCGGAACGATTCCAACCGGAGAAATCATGATGAACCTGTTTAAAGTTACCTCTGTCAGCCTCGCCTCGCTGTTGGGTTCGACGCTCGCCTCCGCCGGCGAGAAGTCATTGGTCGACACGTCGCGTTCCCCCTCGGCCCGGATGTATATGACCGGTTTGGCCGACGTGAAATGGAACGGCGGCCTGCTCGGCGAACGCTTTGAAGTGTGTCGGACCACGATGGTCCCGCACATGTGGAATATTTTTATCGATCCGGTGCAAAGCTCCGCCTGGGCCAACTACCGGATCGCGGCCGGCCTGCAGCCCGGGAGATTTTCCGGACCGCCGTTCAACGATGGCGATTTCCTGAAATGGCTGGAGGCCCTCGCCCAAGTCTACGCCGTCACCCGGGAGCCCGCGCTCGATGCGGAAATGGACCGCATCATCGACGTCATCGCCAAAGCCCAGCGCGAAGACGGGTATCTGCACACGCAGAAAATCATCCCGCAGCGCCAAGGCGTCACCACCGCCAAGGCCAAGGAGTTCGAAGACCGTGAACACTTCGAGACCTACAACATGGGCCATCTCATCACCACGGCGTGCGTGCACTACCGCGTCACCGGCAAGACGACCTTGCTCGATTGCGCGCGCAAGGCCGCCGATTACATCGAGCGCCTGTGCGCGAATGTGCCTGCCGACTTGGCCCGTAACGCCATCTGCCCCTCGCACTACATGGGTGTGGTCGAACTTTATCGGGTCACCCGGGAGCCGCGTTACCTCGCGCTCGCGAAACAACTCATCGAGATCCGCAGCCTGGTCAACGAGCAGGACGGCAGCGACCACAACCAGGATCGCGTCCCTTTCCGCGCGATGACCCAGGCCGTCGGCCATGCCGTGCGCGCCAACTACCTTTACGCCGGCGTCGCGGATGTGTTCGCAGAGACCGGCGATCCGACGTTGTTCAAGACTCTCGCTGCGCTCTCCGATGACGTGGCCGGTCAGAAACTCTACATCACCGGCATGACCGGTGCGCTCTACGACGGAGCTTCTCCCGACGGCGTCGACCATCGGCAGCACAAATACATCAAGACCGTCCATCAGGCTTACGGCCGCGATTACCAACTGCCCAATCTCACCGCCTACAACGAGACCTGCGCCACGATCGGCTATGCGATGTGGATGTGGCGAATGCTCACCGTCACCGCCGACGCGCAGTATGCCGACTTGTTCGAGCAGTCTTTCTACAACGGCATCCTTCCCGGCATCAGCCTCGAGGGAAAACACTACTTTTACGTCAACGCCCTGCGGAAAGACGCGGACTTCGACTGGCCGCTCCGTTGGTCACGTACCCGCACGCCGAACCTGAAGGCCAGCTTCTGTTGCCCGCCCAACGTCGTGCGCGCCATCGCCGAGGCGCACAATTACGTTTACGCCCTGTCGCCCGACACGCTCTGGGTCCACCTTTACGCCGCGAACACGCTCGACACCGCGTGGACTGACGGGGCGCGCATCCGTCTTCGCCAGGAAACCGAGTATCCGTGGGACGGCGCGGTGAA
>JBIKWB010000070.1:0-4301 GCA_044356555.1 Opitutaceae bacterium
CCAAAACGTGGTGTATTTGAAAGACGGGGAGATCGTCCGCCTCACGCCCAAGGAATTTCAGATCACCACGCTCGACCAAGAACCGGTGTCGCCGTTTGTCGACAAAGTCACCTGGAGCATCGCCGATTCGGAGCTGGGGGCTCACGCGCATTTCATGGAGAAGGAAATCTTCGAGCAACCACTCGCGCTGGAGAATTCCATGCGCGGTCGTTTTTCGGAGGACAGCAGCACCGCCAATTTCGGCGGCTTAAATCTAACTGCGTCCGAGCTGCGCCAAGTAGATCGGTTCATGTTTTGCGCCTGCGGCACCGCTTGGCACGCCTGCCTCGTGACCGAGCATCTGATCGAGCGCTTTGCCCGCCTTCCCGTCGAGGTGGATTACGCCTCGGAGTTCCGCTACCGCAACTCGCCGCTCGATCGCAACACGCTCTTTTTTGTCATGAGCCAGTCCGGCGAGACGATCGACACCTTGGCCGCGCTGCGCGAAGCCCAACGAAAAGGTTACCGCGTGCTCGCAATCAACAACGTCGTCGGATCCACCATCGCCCGCGAGGCCAACGGCGGTATTTATCAGCACGTAGGCCCCGAGATCGGCGTTGCTTCGACCAAAGCCTTTACCTCCCAGATTCTGCTCGGAGCCATGCTCGCCCTCTACATTGCCCGTCTGCGCGACATGAGCTTCAGCGACGGCGTAACCTACGTGAACGCTTTGAAAGGGACCCCGGACCTCGTGCGCGAGGCGCTCAAGCAAGCACCTCACATCAAGGCCATCGCGAAGCGCTTCGCCCACCATTCGGATTTTCTTTTTCTGGGCCGCCTTTCGCTTTTCCCATTGGCCCTGGAGGGCGCCCTCAAACTCAAGGAAATCTCCTACATCCACGCCGAGGGCTACCCGGCGGCCGAGATGAAGCACGGTCCGATCGCGCTGATCAGCGAGAAGTGCCCGAGCGTGTTCTTCGCCCCGAAGGGAGAAATTTTCAACAAGGTCGTGTCGTCCATGCAGGAAATCAAGGCGCGCAAAGGCCCCGTGATCGCGATCATCACCGAAGGCTGCGAACTCCCGCCCGGCCTCGCCGACGAAATCATCACGATCCCCGACTGCCACGAGGCTGTCTTGCCCATCGTCGCGGCGATCCCCGTGCAGTTGCTCAGCTACTACATCGCGGTCGATCGAGGCTGCGACGTCGACAAACCGCGCAACCTCGCAAAGTCCGTCACCGTGGAGTGACCCCCATCCGTCGCCCGCCGCGACGTCGAGACGGGGCTGCCGGCGGGCTAAACAATCTGCGCGACGCGGAATCCGCCTTGCTCGCACCCAGACCGCTACGCATAAGCCCAAGGTCTCGCCGATGAACATCCACCCGAGCCCTGAAGTATTTGCCCGTCTCGCTGCCCAAGGTAACGTCGTTCCCGTCTACACGGACCTCATGGCGGATTTCGAAACCCCGGTCTCGGCTTACGCCAAACTCAAGGAAGCCGGTCCCTCTTATTTGCTCGAATCCATCGAGGGCGGTGAACGCCTTTCGCGCTACAGTTTCATCGGCTGCCGTCCGCGCAAAGTGCTCGTTTGCGGCCCGACGACCACCGAGATCCGCATCCCCGGTCAGCCGACTCAATTCGTCGCGACGCCGAGCGATCCCCTCACTCTCGTTGAAACCGAGATGAAGGGTCACCGCCCCGTAAAGATTCCCGGCCTGCCTCCTTTCACGGGCGGAGCGGTGGGGTTCGTCGGCTACGAATACGTCACGCGTATTGAACCGAGCGTGCCCACCGCCGCGCACGACGAACTCAAGCTGCCTCTGCTCTATTTCATGTTTTCCGATTCGCTGCTGATCTTTGATCGCGCGAAACAAACCCTCCGACTCTGCGTCAACGCTCACATCGCGTCCGACCCCGCCGCCGCTTATGCCTCGGCGGTCGCCGAATTGCGGGCGCTTTATGAATTGCTCAAACAGCCGCGCGAACTGGCGCCAGCCCCGTTGATCGACCCCGGCCCGCTCACAATTCCTCCCGGCAACTTCAGTCCGGCCCAATTCGAGAATACGGTCACGGCTGGGCAGGAATTCATCCGCTCCGGCGACATCATTCAATTTGTCCCGTCCCAACGGTTCACCCGTCCGTTTGCCGGCACGCCGCTCGATCTCTACCGGGCGCTGCGCACCGTCAACCCGTCACCTTACATGTTTGTGCTCGATACTGGCGACTTCGCGATCGTGGGGGCTTCGCCTGAGGTTCACGTTCGGCTGACCGACGGCCGCGTCGAGATCCGTCCAATCGCCGGCACCCGCAAGCGCGGCGCCACTCCGGCCGAAGATCTCGCCTTGGAGAAAGACCTGCTCGCCGACGAAAAAGAGCGCGCCGAACATCTCATGCTCGTTGACCTCGCTCGTAACGACATCGGCCGGGTCTGTCGCTACGGTTCAACCACCGTCCCCGAGTTCATGGTCGTTGAGCGCTACTCGCACGTGATGCATATCGTTTCGCAAGTGGAGGGCACGATCGCCGAGGGCCATAATGCTTACGACCTTATGCGCGCTACGTTCCCTGCCGGCACCGTGAGCGGAGCGCCAAAAATCCGCGCCATGCAAATCATCGCTCAAAGCGAGCCGTCGCAGCGCGGATTCTACGCCGGTGCCCTCGGCTACTTTGGTTACGACGGCAATTCCGACACCTGCATCATGCTTCGAACCGCCCTGCTCAAGGGAGGCCAGTTGCACATCCAGGCCGGCGCCGGTGTCGTCGCCGACTCGGTCCCCGCCTCAGAGTATCACGAGACGATCAGCAAGGCGACCGCTTTGCTGAAGGCCGCCGCAATCGCCTCCGAGTTCTGATCGAAGGGCACGTCGTTGCCCCTTCGAGACGGTTGTGAGCCTGTATTAGGGCCAAGTCGCTCACGGCTTGCGCCAAAAATACCCGAAATTTGTCCCGACGGCATGCAACCGGGATCCGCGCTCACTCGTAGAGATAGTTGGAACAGTTCCCGCTAAGTTCAGGAACAACTCAGTCCTTTGAACCTCTCATAACAAACGCACCGCATTATGCCCTCCAAAGCAAAGTTGCCCCGCACTTCGCAAAAAGATGACGCTTCCGCCTCCGAAGCTCTCCCGACGAGTGCCCTTAACCCCTCGCTGGACTCTGCACCTTCATTCCTCGAAAAATCGGACCGCAGCATTGAGCCTCCCATTCCCCACGGCGAACGGAGCAACCTCCAGCTTTATCTCCAAGAAATTGGAAAAACCCCACTGCTCACCATCGCAGAAGAGGTTACTTTGGCTCGCCGGATTCGTCGCGGAGACAAAGCCGCCCGCGATCACATGATCTCAGCCAACTTGCGTCTCGTCGTGAAGATCGCGATGGACTACAAGGACTTCGGCCTGCCCCTGCTCGACCTCATCAGCGAGGGCAACATCGGCCTAATCAAGGCCGTAGAGCGTTTCGATCCTCGAAAAGGCGGAAAGCTATCCACCTACGCCGCTTGGTGGATTAAGCAGTCAATCAAACGGGCTCTCGCCAACCAGTCTAAGACGATCCGCCTCCCCGTTCATCTCGTGGATAAAATCTCGAAGATGCGGAAAATGGCAATGAAGCTTTCCGAGCAACTCGGGCGCGAGCCGACAGACGAAGAATTGGCGATCGAACTCCAAATCCCGACCTCAAAAGTTGCTCATTTGAAGTCGGTCAGTGTTCGTCCAGCCTCGCTTGACGCGCCGATCGGCGAATCGGGTGACTCGGGAACCTTTGGCGAAATCGTTGGCGACGAAAACGCCGTGAGTCCCTATGAGGGCCTGCGGGATCGGAACCGCAATTCCGACCTCAATGAGATGGTCAATTCCCTCGAGAAACGCGAAGCGGAGATCATCAAACTGCGTTTCGGTCTCGATGGCCGGGATGAGCTCACGTTGGAGGAAGTCGGCCGCCGCTTCAACGTCACCCGCGAGCGCATCCGTCAGCTCGAATACTTGGCGCTTTCCAAAATGCGGCGCGCGATGGCGAAACACGAAGCCATCCGCACCACCGAGGAAATCGACGAGGAAGACCGTAACCGGCAGCGAATGGACATCATCCGGGAATTCATTGAGAGCAAAGCCTCAAAGTCCGAGCTCAACTGACCTCCTTCAGATCAATTTTTGGCCACAAGGCCGGCGCATGGGCGTCGGCCTTTTTTTGTGTCCTAAGCCGGGCTCATGCAGTTGAAGACGTAGTCGCCAAAAGGCGCACCGTTTGGCGTCGTTGATGGTGTGAAACATATAACGAGCAAGGCCGTCGACGAGACGGCGAACCAAACGGTGCGGCTGGATTTG
>JBIKWB010000058.1:0-14989 GCA_044356555.1 Opitutaceae bacterium
GTGAGCAGCACCTGCTGGATGAAACGAGGATCGTCGGGGGCGACGACAAACTTGCTGCCGGAGCGGAAGACATTGCCGACCACCGACATTTTCTCGCGCGTGATGACGCGCGTGACGCGGCCGACCGTCTCGCCCGGGCGGCGGCCGGTGGCGCCGGGATAAGCGCGCACGGCGACGATGTCGCCCGGGAGGGCCACGCCGGTATCGTCGGGTGAAATCTGCATCGCCGGCGTGTCGGGTCCGCCGTGGGTGTTGGCGAGGACGACAAAAGCGGAGCCGCCTCCGCGAAACTGAATACGGCCGTGCGGTTCGTGCGGATCGGGCACGGATGGGGCCGAGGGAGCGGAGGAATGTCCGGACTTGGCGGCCACGGGTGCAGTATCGGCGCTGCGGCCGCGAAAATTCTTCAGGGGCGCCGATTTGGCGGCGTTCGCTTGAGGACGAAACTTTCCTGATTTTTGACCGGTGGTGGGGGAGGGTGTAGCGGAACCGCGGGGCGCGGGTTGGAAAATGGGCCGGGCTTCGACTTTGGTCGACTCGATGTGGGCTTTGAAGCGGGCTTGAAGATCGGCCTTCGCATTTGCCTTGGCGGCGGATGCGAGCTCGACCTTGCCGCCATCGAGGATCCGCAGCTCGCGGGATTTGACGAGATCGCGGATTTCGCCGGCGAGGGCGGCGCTGTGCTTCTTGTTCAGGTTCAACAAGCGCCCGAGCATGAAATTGTTGGCGGGGCGGTAGTCTGGCTCGCGGAGTTTGGCAAAGAGGCGGTCGCGGAGGGTCATGTTAAGAGTGGGTGGCGCTAAGCGCGGTCCGAGCTTTCTAGTTGGCCTAAGAAACGGTGGTGTCCATGGTCGAGCGATGAAAATCGTCCACGCGGCCAGCGAGCTGTTCCCCTTCATCAAGACCGGAGGCTTGGCCGATGCGGTCGGCGCGCTCACCGGCGCACTGGCGGATCGCGGTCATGAGGTGTCGGTCTTTTTGCCGGGTTACCGGGCGGCGCGGGAACATCCGGACGCCGCCAAAGCGGAACTCCGCCTGCGGATCAAGGTGGAGATGGGCGATCAGTTTCTGTCGGGCGACGTGCGGGCGTTTTCACCGCGAAAAAACCTCACGGTTTATCTGATCTGCCGGGAGGAGTTTTTCGACCGCCGGGCTCCGTATGGAAACGGCGAACGCGATTACGAGGACAACGCGGAGCGGTTCATCTTTTTCTCAAAGGCGGTGGTCGAGACCATGCGGTTGGCGGATTTGCAGGCCGACATCGTGCATGCGCACGACTGGCAGGCAGGGCTGATTCCATTGCTGGTCCGCGAGACGGAACGGCGGCACGGGGCGACCCTAGCGCTCAAGACGGTGTTTACGATTCACAACATCGCCTACCAAGGCCTCTTCCCGGCGGCTACGTTTGCGCGGACGAATCTGCCGGACGAACTTAACCAGATCGACGGGATCGAGTATTATTCGCAGATCAGCCTGCTAAAGGGCGGCATTCTTTTTGCCGACCGGGTCACCACGGTGAGTCCGCGCTATGCACAGGAGATACAGACGCCCGAGTTTGGCTGCGGGATGGACGGTGTGATCCAAACGCGGGTTGAGGACCTTTCCGGTCTGCTCAACGGCGTGGACGAGGCGGTGTGGAATCCGGCGACGGATGTTTTGTTGCCCGCGCGCTACTCGGCGGCGGATTTGAAGGGCAAGTCGGTGTGCCGGGTGGAGTTGCTGAAACGTGCGGGCTTCGATCCCAAATACAAAGGCGCTATCTTTGGCATGGTGTGCCGGCTGACGGAGCAGAAAGGCGTCGATCTTCTGCTCGCGAACCAGGACTTCTTCCTCGAGCAGGATGTGAAGCTGATCGTGCTCGGATCGGGGGACAAACGGATGGAAGGCGAATTGCAGGCGCTCGCGGCCCAGGCGCCGAAGAAGATCTACCTGAGCGCACGACTCGACGAAGCGATGAGCCATCTGATCGAGGCGGGTAGCGATTTTTTTGTGATGCCCTCGCTGTTTGAACCCTGTGGTTTGAACCAGATGTATTCGCAGGTCTACGGCACGGTGCCGATTGTTAGCCGCGTGGGCGGATTGGCCGATACGGTGATCGATGCGGACGAATTCCCCGCGACGGGCACGGGGCTGATGTGTGCGCCGAGCGTGGCGGGACTGAGCGACGCGCTATGGCGGGCGCAGCAATTGTTTGGTGAAGCGGCGCGTTATGCAGCGGTGCAGCAACGTGGCATGAAGCGCGATTTTTCGTGGAAAGTCGCAACGGCAGGTTACGAGAAACTTTATTCGGACGCGCTTTGAGCTACCGGTGAGGCGGAAGGTGGAGGGCGACCGCATGTGAAGGTTGTCGCCGATCGCGGTGCTTCGCTCGTGGCACGGGATGCAACGGCGCCGGTAAGTTATTACGGCTACTTGAGCTTGGCCGAGCCGGATAAAATCCCTACGGCGCTGCATTCCAAACAGCCGTTAGCGGCCATGCGTTTTGGCATGGCCGCGAGCGGTTTTTCGGGCCGTCAAATCTCAGCGTTCGCGCCTGAGATTTGATGATAGGATAACGGTGGAGATCAGAACCGACCTTCGACGCCGGCGGTAATCGTGGTACCGTTGACGAGGAAGGTTTCAAGCTGGTCGCGGATGCTACGGTAGTAGATCTGCGGCTCGTTGAAGAGATTCTGGACGCCGAAGTTGAGCGTGATGCTGGGGCGAATCGTGTAGCGGATATTGGCGTTCACGATCTCGCGGGACTGGAGGTATTGGTTGCGGGAAGGCTGGGCGATGTTGAACGCATTGCGAATGCTCTCCGACGTGTAGTTGTAGCTGACGGAGGCCCCGATCTTCTTGTAATCCCACGCAAGGGAGATGTTGGCGGTGCGCGGGATGAAGCCGTTGACGTCGCGGTCCTTGAGGTAAGCGCCGGGGATGCCGTAATCGCCGTGGGCGGTGATCTGGGACAGGTTGGCGTTGAGACGAAGACCCTTGAGCGGGCCGGGCAGGAAGCGGAACTGCTGGAGGTAACTGATCTCCCAGCCTTGGGTGTAAGCCGTGCCCGCGTTGGCGCTGGAAAGGATGGAGTAGCCGATAAACTCGCCTTCAAAGCCGTTGTCCGTGCCGGGGGCAACCGTGCCGATGTTGAAGTTGGAGACGATGAGATCGTCGAGCTGCTTGTGGAACCAGCCGATCGTGAGGCTGCCCGATGGGTTCATGTAGTACTCGAGCGAGAAGTCCCAGTTCTTGGCCTTCGTGGGCTTCAGGTCGGGATTGCCGAAGGTGACGGTCTGATTGGTGTCGTTGAAGGACAAGGCGGCGACGTTGTTCGCCAAGGTGGGGCGACCGAAGCCGGTCGTCCAAGCGGCACGGGCTTTCAGGTTGGGGGTGAGGTCGCGCCAAAGGTGAATGCTCGGGAAATTCTGGCCGTAGGAGCCTTCGTTTTTATAGGCGAGACTGTCCCTTTCGGCGGTGCCGACGGGATCGGCGACCTGTTGGGCGGCGGGGGAAAGAATACGGGAGCGCCGGCGGCCCTCGCCCGTCGTGTCGGTGATCTCGCGTCGGACGCCAAAGAGGAAGCCGTTGCGGCCGATTTTGCCTTGGGACATGATGTAGTAACCGGTGATGACTTCCTTGACCTTGTTCGTAGCGGTGCGGCGGTTGTTTTCGTAGAAATATTTGTCTTCCTGCCAGAGCGAAGGATTGGTCGGCTGACCGTTCTGGATGTATTCGGCGCCTTCCCACTGGGGAATCTTGCGGCCGGTTTTGACGGTGTCCCACATGAGAAGCGACGGATCGGTACGCAGGGCAGTGGTGCCGATGTAGCTCCAGCGGCGGTTGCGGCGCTCGGTCTCGACGGAATTCTCGCGGACGGAGGCGCCGGTCTTCAGGAAGGCTGTGAAGGCGCTGATGGGGAGAAGATATTTCGCGTTGGCGCGGGCCTCCCGGATAAAATTGATGTCCAAGTTGCCGGACTGAGTGCTGAGGCCGTTGACGGCGGGGCGGTAGTTGTTGGGGTTGGTGAAATCGAGCCCGCCGTTTTGGATGAAGCGCGGGTAGAGGTCCGATTGGGTGCGATCAAGGACCCAGCCGACGCCGGTCTCGCCGTTGGGACCAACAATGTTGTTGGTGGCCGAACCGGCGGCGCCGTTGGGGCCGATGAACGGGACGTTGCCGATGCGATTGATGAGGTTACCCTCGGAACCGAGGAAGCGGTAGCGAGTGCGGCTGACCACCGCTGCCCAATCGGTTTCGAAGGGGCCGAAGCGGTGTTCGCCGCCGAGGTCGATATGGCGCAGGCGCTGGTCGCGGTTGATTAGGTTGGCGGTGACGTCGATGAGAGCCGCAGCGGTGGTGCCGGACGTCGCGTTGGCGGCGGTGGGCACGGCGCGAACCGTGGTGATGCGATCGGTCCAACCGGGGACGACGCCGGTGGTGGTGGCGTTGGGCACGGTGGTCTGGCTGCCGGCGAAGGCCCGGACCTGATACTGACGACGCATCGGCTCGGGGGCGTCGTTATAAATCAGGTTCAACTTGAACAGATTATTTCGATCGAGGCGGAAGTCCCATTTCGTGCTCAGGCTGCGCTGCATCCGGTTGTTGTAATTGTCCTGCGTGCGGTAATCCCAGACGAAGGCGGGTTGGGCGTTGGTCTGCTGGTAA
Source organism: Opitutaceae bacterium (assembly GCA_044356555.1). Classification (GTDB taxonomy): domain Bacteria; phylum Verrucomicrobiota; class Verrucomicrobiia; order Opitutales; family Opitutaceae; genus Tous-C4FEB. The sequence goes on from JBIKWB010000058.1 coordinate 4,648, forward strand.
TCGCGATTTGTGCGGAAAAACCCGAAAGCATTTTCGCTGTAGAACGCGTTGACGGAGACGGCGAGGTTGGGGACCTCGCTGCCGAAGATAGCGAATTTCTCGATGTAGGAGCCGTTGAACAACGCGTGGGTGCGCCGAGCCTCGCGGAGCGGGACTTGCTCGCTAAACGAAGGCGCCTGTCGGGCGCTGAAGTTGTAGCTGATGCGCCGGCGCTCGCTCTGATTGAGCGGGGAGCGGGTCTTGAAATTCACGCCACCGCCCAAGGAATCGACGCTGCGATCGGGAGTCTGGCCCTTGGTGAGCTCGAGCGATTCGAACATATTGCCGGTAAAGGCGGTCATGCGCGTGTTGCGATTCTGCGCACTGAAGGAGGACATGCCGCCGCCGTCGATCGTGATGGAGGTCATGCCGGCGCCCATGCCGCGCACGCTGATGACTTCGACGACTTCGTCACCGGGGTTGCCGAAAGCGACGCCGGGCAAGCGGATCGCGAGCTCGGTGGCGTTCATGTTCGGCATGTCGCCGAGTTGGTCCATCGACGCCACGTTCTTGAGGTTGTCGGCGTTGCGTTGCTGGGTCAGCGCGGATGAGAGGCCCTCTTTGACGCTGGCGACTTTGAACGCGTCGAGCATGAGCACGGAGCTGGTCATGACGAAGTCGCGGACGGCGGGCTGGCCGGCGGTAACGACGACGGAGACGGTTTGGGAGTCCAGGCCGATGTACGTGGCCGTAACGTCGTGGGTGCCGGCGGGCACGTTCATGATGTAGCGGCCCGTATTGTCGACGAACGTGCTCAAGTTGAGCGCGGTGATCTCCACCTTGGCGCCGATGAGGCCGTTGCCGGTGGCTTTGTTGGTCACATTACCGACTACGACCCCGGTCGCGGTGCTGGCGGTCGCTTCGGCACCGGCCGCACGTCCTGGGAGGGCCAAAACAAGGGACGAAATGACAGCTAGGGCGAGCGGTTTGATAACGTTTCGAAGGGTTTTGACGAGGGTTGTCATGGGTTCGGGGGTTGAGAACGTTGCAGTTGTTTGCGGGAGCTGATTCGAACTGCAGCGCCGCTTGAAGGCCTTGGAAAACATCACCCGGAATTCTAGCGCGAGCCTAATTTCCAATAAAATTTTGCCGCCGTCCAACGCTGGCTGGAATGCGTACTAAGACCCCGAAGTCACTGACTGCAGACCGAACTCAGGCTCCACGGGCACTTGGCGTAGACGTAGGTTACGGACTTGATGGTGGCGAGCGCGGCCAGAGCGGTCTCGGCGAATCCGAATCGTAGGCAGCTTCAAACGCGGCGACGCGCGCGACATCGGCGTCGAGAAGTTTAGTTTCTACCTCGGGCTGGGCAAAGGCGTGTTTGAGTGAGGCGCGCCCAAGTTGTACGACCTCGAGCCAAGAGGGTTTGAATGTAGTGACGGCGGTGTAATATTCGTTGGTGCGGTTGGGCCCACCTGCCCCAGTCGCCGGGTTTAAGGCAGACGGGAATGCCCGTGCGGAGGAAGAGATTAGGTTTAACTTTATTAGAGCGCGCCGGCTTTGCTGCACGAGGAGCAAGGTATCGGGGGCTATGAGGAGATTGACGCCGTGGCCGATCCGGGTCGCGCCGAGGATGAGGGTGTCGCGGATGTTGCGGTCAGGGCCGTCCATCTCGCCGTCGTGGATGATGAGAGCGATGCCGGGAGTGCGGACGAGGAGCGCTCGATAGGCTCGGCTAGGTTGGAACCGGCGTCGTGGGTGTGGAGATCACCGCCCTTGGTCAGGCTCTAAGGCAGGTTCTAAAGCTGCGCCGGGGTGGCCCGGTTTTTTAGAATCTCGAAGCGCGCGGAGAAGTCGGCAGCGAAGAGCGGGGTGGTGGCGGCGATGAGGAGCGCTAGGAGACGAAGCCACACATCAGCTGGCGAACGGGAAAATCTTGAAAAACTGCAGGAAGAAAATGCCGGCGACGATGTAGCCGACGGTGGGGAAGGACTTGGGTTTGCCGAGACCGACGGCGAGCAGGGCGGCGGAGATCAGGCCGAGCCCGATGCCCTCCGCGATACTGAAGGTGAGCGGAATTGCAAAAATCGTGAGCACGGCGGGCGCGGCGATCTTGAAATCGGTGAGGTCGATCTCGACGGCGGACTGCATCATGAAAATACCGACGATCACGAGAGCCGGAGCCGTGGCGGCGGCTGGCACGATGAGGAGCAACGGCGTGAACAGGAGCGCGAGCAGGAAAAAGCCGGCGGTGGTGAGCGAGGTGAGACCGGTGCGACCGCCGGCGGCGACGCCGGAGGCGGATTCGATGTAGCTTACGACGGTGGACGTGCCGAAGATTGCGCTGGCGATGGTCGCGAGGGAATCGGCGAGGAGGGCGCGGCCGGCTTTGGGCAACGTGCCGTCGGGGGAAAGGAGGCCGGCGCGTTTTGTGACGCCGATGAGTGTGCCGATGTTGTCGAACATATCGACGAGCAGCAGCGTAAGGATGAGTGGGAGGGCGATGGTGAAGGCACTCCAACTGGTGAGAAAATTGAACGTGAGCTTGAGGAAGATCGGGTCGGGCGAGTGGGGCAGGGCGATAATTGAAGACGGGAGCCGGGTAACCTGCGCGCCGCCGCCCGCGGGGACGAACAGGCCTGCAATCGTCACGATCGCGATGCCGATGACGATACCGCCGGGCACATTCCGGGCCACGAGAATGATGGTGAGAATAATGCCGCCGAGGCAGAGCGCGACGGGACCGGAGGCAAGGTTGCCGGCGGTGACGAAAGTGTTGGGATTGGCGACGATGACGCCGCCGTTCTTCAGGCCGATGAACGCGATGAAGAGCCCGATGCCGCACGTAACGGCGATTTTCAGCGCATGGGGAATCGACGCCATGATCTTTTCGCGGATACCGGAGATGGAAAGCGCGAGGAAGATCACGCCGTTGACGAACACCATGCCGAGGGCCTCGGACCAAGGAATGCCCTTGCCGAGCACGATCGTGAAAGTGAAGAACGCGTTGATGCCCATGCCGGGAGCGAGGGCGATCGGGTAGTTGGTCAGAAATGCCATGATCACTGTGGCGAGCGCGGCGGTGAGCGCGGTCACGGTGACGAGCGCGCCCTTGTCCATGCCCGTGTTGGCCAGGATGTCGGGGTTGACGACCAGAATGTAGGCCATCGCGGCGAAGGTCGTCAGGCCGGCCTGGAATTCGCGGCCGACGGTGGTTTTATGGCGATCGAGTTGGAAGAAACGTTGCAGCATGGGCGGTGGTACGGGAGGGGTGGGAAAAAATAATTACGAATTGAGTCGGGTGGGCAATGAGCGAGTTTCGTGCCGTGCCGCGCGTGATCGACAGCCACGTTCATCTATACCCGCCCGAGGTAAATCTCGATCCGGTTGGCTGGGGGGCGGCGCAGGGCGAGCCGCACTGGGCGACGCTCTGCACGCGGCGTCGAAAGAACGGTGCCCCGGTGCAGGGTTTTCCGAGTGTGGACGAGTTGTTGGCGGAAATGGATCGGGCGGGCGTGGAACGCGCGGTGTTGCTGGGCTGGTATTGGGAGCGGGCGGAGAACTGTTCGCGGCAGAATCGTTTTTTTGCGGAGTGCGTGCGGGCGCATCCTGACCGGTTGAGTGCGTTTGCGACGGTGCAACCGGCGGCGGGCGGCGCGGCCGCAGCGGTGGCGGAGATGCGCCGGGCACGGGAGGACGGATTGGTCGGACTGGGCGAGTTGTCGCCGCACGCCCAAGGCTACGCGGCGGACGGAGCGGAGTTCGCAGCGGTGTTGGCGGCGGCGGCGGAGTGGCGGTGGCCGGTGAACTTGCATGTGACCGACGTCCGCGGACCGGTTTATCCGGGCAGGACTGAGACGCCGCAGGAGGATTTTTGCGGGCTCGCACGAGCTTGGCCGTCGGTGCGGTTTGTGCTCGCGCATTGGGGCGGCGGTCGCGCGCTAAGGGATGGTGCGGGGAAGGTTTTTGAAAACGTGAGCTACGATACGGCGGCGTCCCCGTTGCTCTACGATGGAGGAATTTGGCCGCGCTTCATGGCGGAGGTCGGGGTGGAGAAGGTGCTGTTTGGGTCGGATTATCCGTTGAACATTTACCCGCAGGCCGGACCGGACGCGGAAATGTGCCGGTTGCTGGATGAAGTGCGACGCGCCGGGCTGAGCGACGAGGAACGAGCCGCCCTGTTTTGGGAAAACGGGCGACGACTCATCGGTTGCGAGATATGACGGGTGCCCGCGGAGTTGTGCTCGCCGTGGAGGCAGGTGGCGCGACACGTTAGCCGGATGCGTTTTTGCGCGATCTTATTCTGTATATTGGTAGCGGCTCTGATTGGGCCGGGTTGTGCGCGGAAAGAGTCGGCGCCGGCCAAGGTCGGGCTGCGCAAAATTGCGCTGCAGACGGATTGGTTTCCGCAGGCTGAGCACGGGGGGTTTTATCAGGCGCTGGCCAAGGGATTTTATCGCGAAGCCGGGCTGGACGTGACGTTGTTGCCGGGCGGTCCGGGCGCGGGAATCAATTTGAAGGTCGCAAAAGGCGACGCCGATTTTGGCATGAACCGCAGCGATGATCTGATCTTGGCGGCTAGCCAAGGGCTGCCGCTGCTCGTGGTCGCGGCGGTGCTCCAGCATGATTCACAAGTGCTGCTCGTGCACGACGCGAGTCCGGTGAAGAGCTTGGATGATCTCGCGGGCCGAACGGTGACGGCCTCGGTCGGAATGGCGTGGATTCCGTGGTTGAAGAAGAGCCGTGGCATCGACTTTGCGCTCCGGCCCCAGACTTACGGCCTGGCGGGTTTTATGGCCGACCCGGATGCGATCCAGCAGGGCCTCGTCACGAACGAGCCTTACGTCGCCCGGCAAAAAGGGGTCGCGGTGCGCTCGCTCATGATCGGGGCCTCGGGCTTCGACGCGTATCACGCAATTTTTTGCCGACGGGAACTCGCGCGGGCCGAGCCCGAGGTGGTGCGGGCGTTTGTCGCGGCCTCGGTGCAGGGCTGGCGGGACTATCTCGAAGGCGATCCGGCGCCGGCGCATGCGCTCATATTGCAGGCCAATACGCAGATGACACGGGGCTTGTTGGCGTTCTCGCGGGGCGAACTGATTTCGCGCAACTTGGTGCACGGTGACGCGGCGCGCGGCGAGGTGATCGGGCGGATCGAGCTGCATCGCATCGCGCGGCAAATCGAGATATTGCGCGAGCTCAAGATCCTCGACCGTCCGTTGACGGCCGAGGCGGTGGCGACGAAGGAGTTTCTGCCGGCAACGCGGCGTTAATTGGCTTGGCTTCGGGCGCGGGCCGCTACGGTTTACGGGCATGAACTACGAAGCCAAACTCACCGCGCTCGGCCTAACGCTCCCCAATCCGCCCGTCTCCGCCGGGGCCTATGTGCCCACGGTGCGCACGGGAAATCTGCTGTTTTGCGCGGGCACGATCGCGGCCTTCAACGGCCAGCAGACCCACGTCGGCCAAGTGGGCAAAGAACAGACGATCGAGACGGCAAAAAAATCGGCCGAAGTATGCGCGCTCGGTACCCTCGCAAACATCAAGGCGGCGGTGGGTTCGCTGGACCAGATCGCCCGGATCGTGATGGTAAACGGTTTCGTGAATGCGGTGGACGGCTTTGCGGACAGCCCGGCGGTGATCAACGGCGCCAGCGAACTGTTTCTCGCGGTGTTCGGCGACGCGGGCAAACACGCGCGGGCGGCGGTCGCCGTAAATGGTCTGCCCCGCGGCTCGACGACCGAGATCCAGGTCGTCGTGGAGCTGAAGTAGGCTTGGCGCCGGTGGCCGCAAAACCGGCCGCTCGTTTTTTGCTCTGGCGACCGACGGGGATTCGCATCCAGTGGAAGCCATGTTTCTTGTCCTCATGGTAACGGCGGGGCTGATGGTGCTCCGTTTGGCGGCTGAACTCTTCCTCTCGGCTTTGAACCGGGCGGAAGTCGGGCGTCATGCCTCCGCGCCCCCGCCGGCGGTGGCGGCGATCATGGATGCGGCGACGTATAAAAAATCGGTCGCCTATACGTTGGAGAAATCGCGATTCGGGGCGGTCGTGGAGATTTTCGACACGTTGGTATTGGCGTTGGTGATTTTCGGCGGCGTGCTGCCGATTTTGTTTGTCCATGTGGCGGCTTGGGGCGGGCCGGGGGCAGTCTGGGATGACACCCTTTTCATTCTGATTGCGGGCATCTTGCTCTCGATCCCCGGCCTGCCATTTGAGTGGTGGGGACAGTTTCGCTTGGAGGCCAAGTTTGGTTTCAACAAGAGCACGCAGGGGCTTTGGATCGCGGACAAACTCAAGGGCCTCGGGCTCGCCTTGGTCATCGGCTATCCGTTGCTCTGGGCAATGCTCGGGCTCGTGGAGTGGGTGGGCAAGTCGTGGTGGATTTGGGGTTTCGCGCTGATCTTCGGATTCCAACTGCTGATGCTCGTGCTTTATCCGAAGTTGATTCTGCCGTTGTTCAACAAGCTCACGCCCCTGCCGGAAGGCGAACTGCGCACGCGGCTGTTGGCGTTGGGCGACCGGACCGGATTTAAGGCGACCGCAATTCAGGTCATGGACGGCAGCAAACGCTCGGGCCATTCGAACGCGTTCTTTACCGGCTTCGGCCGTTTTCGGCGCATCGTGCTTTACGACACCTTGGTGGCCCAACTCACGGCGGAGGAGTTGGAGGCGGTGTTGGCCCATGAGATCGGACATTACCGGTGTGGGCACATTCCCAAGATGATCGCGCTGAGCGCGGGCATGATGCTCGCGACCTTTGCCGGGATCGCCTGGTTGGCGCGCAGCCCGTGGTTCAACCTCACCTTCGGATTTCCTCCCGGGGAATTGGCGCCCGCGTTTCTGCTCTTCGGATTGTTGAGCGGGTTGGTGACGTTTTGGTTTTCGCCGCTGGGCAATTTGCTTTCGCGGAAGCACGAATACGAAGCCGACGCGTTTGCGCGTAACGCCATGGGCGGGAAAGAGCCGATGATCGGGGCGCTGCGTAAACTCGCGCAAAAAAACCTGAGCAATCTCACGCCGCACCCGTGGTTCAGTGCGGTTTATTATTCCCATCCGACCCTGGTTGAGCGGGAGCGGGCGTTGAACGCCGCTTAGTCGGACCAACGAGGATGATCACCTGGCGAATTATCCTCGGGCTGGTGGTCACCGGGTGGACGGCGGTGCGGGCCGAGTCGCTTACCCTCGCGACTTACAATATCGAGAACTACGGACCGGCGAACCGGATGACGGAAGTGGGTTACCGCAAAGATTACCCCAAGCCCGAGGCGGAGAAGCTGGCCTTGCGCACAGTGCTCCGAACGCTCAACGCGGACGTGCTCGTGCTGCAAGAGATGGGTGGCCAACTCTATCTCGATGAGTTGCGCCGCGATCTGGGCGCGGAAGGATTGGTTTATCCGCACGCGGTCCTGCTGGCCGGAGACGATGCGGACCGCCACGTGGCGTTGTTGTCAAGGCGGGCGCTGGTTTCCGTCACGCCGCACACCGATTTTGAGTTTCGCTATTTCGGGCAAAAAGAACGCGTGCGGCGCGGATTGTTGGAGGTGCGCGTCGTCGTCGCGGGGCGTGAGCTGACGGTGTTTGGACTGCACTTAAAGAGCCGTTACACTGATCGGCCGGACGACCCTTTATCTGCCATCCGGCGTGCGGCGGAAGCGACGGCGCTTCGCGACCGCATCCTGCTCCGCTGTGCCGATCCGTCGCAGACTGCGTTCATTGTGCTGGGTGATTTTAACGACGACAAAAATAGCAAGGCGCTCGGGTTTCTGCAGCAGCGGGGCAAGACGAAGATTGCCGATCTGCTGCCGGCGGTCGACAGCCGGGGCGAGGCTTGGACCCATGCTTTCAGGAAAAACGACACCTACACGCGGGTTGATCATGTCTTGGTCTCGGCGGCGGTGCTCCCGGCGGTGCGCGGCGGCGAGGCCTGCATTTACGACGGCCCGAGTTGGCGCGAGGCGAGCGATCACCGCCCTGTCAGCGTAGTGCTCGACTTTGGGGCAAAAAAATAGGGCGGACTATTCGTCCGCCCGGGAGCGCTTGGCGCGTCGTTGAGGGCGAGTCAGTGACCGCGCCCTGTATCGTTCCGATCAACGACCAGTGACCGTGACGGGCACGGTGACCTCACCTGCGCCAAAGCCCTTGAGGAAGAGACTGCCGCTGCCGGATTTTCCGCCTTCGACGGTGATCGTGACCGAGGTCTGACCTTGGGGTACGATAATTTCCGGCATGATCACGCTCTCGGGAACATCCGTGGTGACGTCGATCAGGAGGCCGCCGGGAGGAGCGGAGACGGGCACGCTGAACGTGAGCGGTTGACGCTCGCCGGTGCGAAGGGTGAGCGCGGCGGGCGAGACCGCGAGGTTGCTCGGGTCGATGCGGAACGTGCCGACGGGGGAGTTGCCGGCGGCGCTGCCGAGCATGACGCGGTAGTTGCGGTTGGCCTCGATCGACGGGACGAAGAAGCTCAGGGAGTTGGGCGATTCGAAAGTGGTGCGCGCCGGAAGATTATCGAAATAGATGGTATCTTGAGGGGTGAAACCACGGCCCAGAACACTGATGCGGGCTCCGATAGGACCACGGTTGACCTCCAGTGAGAGGACGTAGCGGCGGACGATTTTGGCGCGGACGATATCGGTATAGGCCTCGGCCTCGGTGACGCCGTTTTGCGTCTCAATCTTGTAGGGGACGAGGTAGTAGTAGGCGACCTCGTCGCGTCCGTTGGGCAGTTGGTATTCGAATTCGTAAACGCCTTCGCCAAAGGAGGATCGCGTCATCGAGAAGCTTTGGCCGTCGAGGATGATTTTCGGCGCAATGCTGGAGGCGGCGACCGTGCTGGTCTTGGGGGTTACACGCAGGGTAAACGTGTAGATCTGCGACGGATTTTCGGCGAGGGACGGGGCGGTCAAGTTGGTCAAAACGACCGTCTCACAGCCGGAGAAAAGCCCGAGAGCCATGGTGGCGCCGAGCCAGAGGAGGATTTTTCTCGCGGGAGAAATTTGGTTGGTATGCATTGGGCGTTTGAACAAAAAGTATTTGGAATTAAAAACGGGCAAGTAATGAGCGCGCCTCTCTCAGAGCAAGCCAAAGGTGTGGGCGACGAGCCCCTCGGGCTTTACGTCCATGTTCCGTTTTGTGCGTCGACCTGTGATTTTTGCGCATTTTACCAGACGCAGCCGACCGCCGAGACCGTGTTGGGGTTCCTCGATGGGGTCGAAGCCGAGGCGGCGTTGGTGGATTGGCCGCGGCCGGTGACGACGGTGTTTTGGGGCGGTGGCACGCCGGGCTTGCTCGCACCGCGTCAAATCGAGGTGTTGGGGGCCGGCTTGAGAAAGCGCTTCCGGCGTGAACCGCAGGAGTGGACCGTCGAGCTCGCGCCGGCTTCGGTAACAAGCGAGCGGTTGGCCGCGTTCAAGGCGATCGGGGTCACGCGGGTATCGTTGGGCGTGCAGAGTTTTGCTCCCGAGTTGCTCGATGGGCTGGGCCGACAACATACGCGCGAGCAGATTTACCGGGCACACGAGCGGGTGCGGGCGGCAGAGTTCAGGAGCGTGAATCTCGATCTGATGTTCGCCTTGCCGGGCCAGGATGAGGCCAGCTGGTTGGCCGACATCGACGCGGCGGTAGCGTTGGCTCCGGACCACTTGTCCACGTATTGCCTCACCTTCGAAGAAGACACCGCGCTCTGGGTAAAACTCTCGCAGGGCAAAGTGAAGCTCGATGTCGAACGCGAAGCTCGGCTCTACGAGGAAACGTGGGCGCGGTTGGCTGCGCTGGGGTTTGCGCAATACGAAGTCTCCAACTTTTCCAAACCGGGTCACGTCTGCCGCCACAATCTCAACACTTGGCACATGCAGGAGTGGATCGGCCTCGGCCCCTCGGCGGCGTCGCAACATGCGGGATGGCGCGGGGCCAATGTTTCGGATTTGGCGAAGTGGCGGGAGCAGGTTGCCCGCGGGGAACGGCTCACGGAGGATCGCGTGGCGGTCACGCCCGCGTTGCTGGCCGAGGATGCCTTGGTCTTTGGCCTGCGCATGAACGCCGGGGTGGATCTCGCCGCGTGGCAGGTGCGTTGTCCCGAGGCGCCGTGGGGCGCCGTCGAAGCGCTGGCGGATCGGCTCGTGGCGGAAGGTTTTGCGGAACGCAGTGGTTCACAATTACGCCTGCTGAATCGCGGGCGGCTGCTGGCGGACACTATCGGGGCGGAGCTCATGGGCGCGTTTGAATCCGAAGCCGTGGCGCGATGAATCCGCTCAAGATCCTCGCGGTCCTGCTAGGTTTGATGGCGGTCGCCCATGCGCAACGCGCGCTGGTGTTTCAGTCGGATTTCGGGCGCAAGGACGGCGCGGTTTCCGCGATGCACGGAGT
>JBIKWB010000009.1:0-170444 GCA_044356555.1 Opitutaceae bacterium
ACCCGTGAAGTCAGCAATGTAGTGCCGAAAATCAGCCCCTAAATCGCGTAAGTCTCTGCCATAGAACGATGCGGTTTTTTGAACTGCGGAACTCGGGCTAAGGTAATCGGCTTACCCTCGGCGAAGGCTTCGGCCTCACGGGTGAAACCGCCTGATGTAATGACAATCGCCCCACTCGCCTCGTGGTGACCGACCAATCCGAATATTTCCCTCACCACCGGAGCGCCCACGGACAATGTTTTCCAATGCTTGCACTGGACGAGTATCATCTCGCCGTCCCTGCGAAGGACCACGTCAACCCCGCCATCAGCTCCGCCGCCAAGGGACTCTTCAATAGAGAATCCTTGTCTTCGATACGCTTCGCCGACGAACCATTCGAACTCCTTCCAGCTAAGATTGCTGATAGACTCACGGTCTTTCTGTGAATCCAGCATCGTTGCTCTCCACTTGCTGAACACTGCGGATAGAACCGCCAGTAAACCAAAAAATGCGGCAGCATATGGAGCTAGCCCAGTAACAACGAGGGCCAATGAGTTCAGGAACGTATTGCCTCCTGCTATAGCTGGGAAAGCCCACCGCATCAGAACAAAGGCAAGAACCGCGAAAACGACGCTCAGCCACCATGGGGCAAGGACGAGTAGCTCGGCGGGGGACTGTTTTCGTCGGGCCATTTTTTATTTATCACTAGGGGGATAATTTTTGCGACACCGTTTTAAGAAGCACTAAACTCTATTTTCGACTAACGGCACTGTTTGGCACGGACACTCCGATGAGAAGCGACGCGGACCCGCATCCACCGATTAAAAACCGTTAACGTGAACTACACCCGCTACGTCAAAACCAACAAGGAGCTCCATTGCTTACCTTGCCCTCGGCGGCTCATTGGAGGACTTTCAAATTCCGGTCGTTCGATCCGAACGGGGAATTCCCGTGAAGGTATTTACAGCGCTGATATACTTCGGGATGATACCCCGGAAGCAGGCTCTGTTCATCGACCTCGACGAGACCCTCATCTACGCCCACGACCGCTCCACCGGATCAACCATGCTGCCAAGTCCTGCCGTTGCCATGGGAGACTACGACGTGGTCGTTCGCCCGGAGGCCCATGAAATCCTGCGGGCCTGCCGTGCTGGGTCCCGCGAAGTATTTCTTTTCACGACCGCCACGTTTCCTTTCGCCCTCGCCGCCTCTCGCATCTTGGGTCTCGGCTTTGATGAAAGGACGATCTTCAGCATCGAGATGATCGCTCGTTGCCGTCCCGGTCTCAGTGCGATGTCGGTCTTGATCGACAACCTCCCTGCTTCCTCGGAAGCGACCAAGCTCAAGATAAAGGTCTTGGGAATCACGCCAGAGCAACTTTGGACCATCCCTTCCTACGAGCCACCACGGTTCAGTTCAGCCCGACTCTTCTTGATGGGATTGCCGCTACGATTAGTCCGGTTCGACCAAAAGGGCCCTAGCCGCAAGGACGGAGACACGACTTAGACGGTCAACCACCACGGCAATCATAGTTCGTCGAATAAGGACTGGCGAACATGCACAGGGTCGCTCCACGGGACCTTTTTTCATTTTGCGGCACATTGATTCGCGCCGTCGGCATTGCCTACGGCAATTGCCACGACTGCCCCAATCCCGCAGAGTTCAGCAATCTCAAGTCTCATGAGTTGGGTCCTGATCCGAAACGTCCGACGGGGTTGAGACAGAGGACCACGGGGCGGCTTTAAACGGAGGCAGATACTTGTTTAAGCAGGTAGCGCTTAAATACTCGTTTAAACAAGTTTCTTTACTTTACTCGCGAAAGCGAGTTTATCGACTTGGATGAACTACCCGGTGGACACCCCCCTCCAACTACGCGCTGTGCTCAAAAGCCTGCGAAAGAGCCGCGGCCTCACGCAAGCGCAACTCGGGGCGAAACTTGGTCTTAGCCAGAAGCGCGTCGCCGGCATTGAGAAAAACCCCCAGGTGACGAGCATCGATCAGATTTCACGTATCATCGGCATACTGGGTGCGCGTCTCGTCGTGGAAGAACCGGATCGCGCCGACAAATCACAAAATCCGCGAGCGCGCACCGGCTGGTAACCATGCCCAGCCCGACCGAAAGGCTCGAAGTCTGGATGAACGGCCTACACGCGGCCACATGGTCAGTCAGTGCCGGCGTGCACCAACTGCACTACGATCCGGACTGGGTCGCGAATCCCGCCGGTCGCGCACTCTCCCTGTCTCTTCCGTTCGTCCCCGGTAACATCCCTCACCGCGGCGAGGTAATCGAAAGCTATTTCGACAACCTGCTTCCTGACAGCGCGGACATCCGCAAGCGCCTTCACACCCGATTCGGCTGCCGCACCCCCGAGACTTTCGATTTACTCACCGCCATCGGCCGGGACTGCGTCGGCGCGGTCCAACTGCTTCCACCAGACACCCTGCCGGAATCTCCCTACTCCATCCAAGCCGAGGCCCTCGACAACTCGGATGTCGAGCGCCTCCTCGCGGCCACAGTTTCAAACGCCCCTGCCTTTGGAGACTCACCCGCAGACTTTCGCATTTCCATCGCCGGCGCGCAGGAGAAAACAGCCCTCCTCTGGCACCGTAAGCGCTGGCATCGCCCCTTGGGTTCTACGCCTACGACGCATATCCTGAAACTCCCGCTCGGGCTAGTGGGGAACTTAAAAGCCAACATGACGGACTCCGTCGAAAATGAGTGGCTCTGCGGCGAGCTTCTGCGCGGCTTTGGCTTGCCGGTCGCGCATTCTTACCCGGAACAGTTCGGTGATCAGAAGGTTCTTGTCGTCGAGCGCTTTGATCGCGCTTGGCAAGATAGCCGCTGGATCGCTCGGTTGCCCCAAGAGGATTTTTGTCAAGCGCTCGGCATCCCAGGTTCCAAGAAATACGAAAAGCAGGGCGGCCCAGGAATGAAGGACATTCTCCGAATCCTTGCTGCAAGTGAAGAGCCTGCCGACGGTGCCACCTTCGTCAAAGCCCAGCTGCTTTTCTGGGCACTCGCTGCCACTGACGGCCACGCCAAGAATTTCTCTCTCTTTCAACGCCCGGACAGCAGCTATCGGATGACCCCACTCTATGACGTGCTCTCAGCTTGGCCGATCATCGGGAAAGGTCCTCGCCAGCTAGCCTACCAAAAAGCCGAACTCGCGATGGCGGTCCGCCGCAAGAACACACACTATCATCTCGCGGGGATTCTCCGCCGTCACTGGGACAACGTCGCGAAACTCGCCGGCATCAAAGATGCCTCAGAAATCATCACCGACGTCGTCACCGCAGCGCCCTCAGCCATCTCCCAAGTGCAGTCCCGCTTGCCCAAGGAGTTTCCTGCGTCCGTTGCGGACAAAATTTTCACCGGTTTGGAGCAGAGCCTTGCACAACTGAGGTGTGTATCAGTCCGGCAGAAATGGCAGATCACCTCCGCACCCGACGCATATCCGAAATTGCGCGGTTGCTCGGGTGCTCAGCGGGCTCCATCAAAAGTTTTTGCAGGCGCAATGGGCTCAAGACACCCGCAGCAGGCTACTGGAATATGAAAACTAATAACGTCGCCTCAACTATCGTCGAGAGCACTACGTCTGCCCCCGTCGATACGAATAGTACTGCGGAAAACAGCAAAAATGTAGGCACTGGACCGACACTGGCAGCAAATCCTGAAAACGCTCAGAGGGAAACGAACCTGACGACTACTGATGGGGCATCAGTAAAACACGGTTCGACTCAAAAACCACCGGATTTGGACTGTTCGGTTAGTTAAGACCCCTCGCGCCGGGATTTGTCGGCACTGGACCGACACTGAGCCATTTTAGCAAATTCCGGCCCGAGGCCATTTTCAACCTAACTCGCCTATTTCCATAGGCTTAAAGTGGTGCGGCCATAGGGAGTCGAACCCCAAACCTCCAGATTCGTAGTCTGGCGCTCTATCCAGTTGAGCTATGGCCGCAAAACTGAAGGAAAAATGAAGCAAGTATTCATCCGGCAGTGCAAGCGCGAACTTACCCTTCCGCCCGCAAGTTTTTCTTCCTGTCACGCGGCACAGTGACTCCGGCCGGGGCCCAATAATCGCCCCGCGGGTCCATCCATACCGCTTCCCTCTTCCCGCCCGTCCACCCGGGCTCAACCCTCCGATATGCGCCAATCGACCAGTTCAAGCTGCAGGAGTTTGCGATCGTTAAAATGATTCCACGCCAGCTCGACGGCAAAATCCAAGGGGACACCCAGCGGCGGCATCCGATGCGCCATCTTCCAAGCCACCCCGTGCAGCCTCCGGCCCTGAGTATCGTCAAAACTGAAGCGGAAGTGAATGTCTTTAAACGTCACCGGTCTCTGCCTCAGCACCACGCCCCGCACCCCGAACACCGGCTCCGGGTTGCTTTGGCCAAAGGGTTGCATCGCTTCCAGTTCGCCCATCAGGCGGTCACTGATTTGCTCCGCCCTCAGCCACACGGCGATCTTCAGCTTGGCCTCGGCGATATCGCCGCCAGCGTGCGCCAGCACCGCCTCGGCGAACCTGCCGCGAAATTCATCCAGCCGCGTTTTCGGCAACGAGATTCCCACGGCCATCGGATGACCGCCCCAGCTCGTCAGCGACTTGCTGCAGGTGGCCAACACCTCGACCAAGTTCACTCCGTCCACGCTGCGCCCCGAGCCTTTCGCCAAGTCGCCTTCATTGCCGAGCACCACGCAGGGCCGGTTGTATTTTCGAGTCACGCGACCGGCCACGATTCCAACCACCCCGGGATGCCAGTCCTCGCTGAACAACACGATGCCGGGCGACTGCACATAATGACTCTCGATCATCCGCTCCGCTTCCTCGGTGATGCCGCGTTCAATGTCCTGCCGCTCCCGGTTGAACACCTCCAGCTGCTGTGCGGTGCGCGCACAGAACGTCCGATCCTCACTCAACAAGAGTTCAACCGACAATGACGCATCGGCCAGGCGACCCGAAGCATTGATCCGCGGCCCCAGCCGGAAGGAGATGTCCGAAGGTTTGATCGCTTGGCCGGGACGAACGCCGGCAATCTCCATCAACGCCCGCAGCCCCGGACGCTCCGAACCTTCGATGATGCGCAAACCTTGCCTGGCCAGCAATCGGTTCTCCCCCGTCAGTGGCACCAAATCGGCGATCGTTCCCAGCGCGACCAAATCAAGCTGGTCGCGCAGCTTGATGCGAAAAGCCGCCGGGTTGTTTTCCGCCCGCAGCAACTTGAGCAAACCGTGCACCAGCTTAAAAACCAAACCGACCGTGCAGAGATTCCGCCACGCGGCATCCGCGCCAGTTTCATCCGCCGCCACGTGAGGGTTGATCAAGATGCCCTCAACCAGAGGAATCTCCTTTGATCGATGATGATCTACGACGAGCACGTCGATTCCCAGACCACGCAGGTAAGCAACCTCTTCGTGGGAATTTGTGCCGCAGTCCAACGCCACGAACAAAGCCGGCCTCTCCGCCTCAAGCGCGCGGTCGATCGCACTGCGCGAAAGACCGTAGCCATCAGCCGATCGCCGTGGCACGACAAACTTCGGATCGAGTCCGAATCGCCGCAAAATCGTGACCAACAACGCCGTGCTGCTTACGCCGTCGACGTCATAATCTCCCAAAACGACCACCGATTCACGCCGCGCGATCGCCGTGCGCAAGCGATCCGCGCCAGCCTCGAGATTGCGCAGAAGAAACGGATCCCGCAACGCCGCCAGCGACGGCTGGAGGAACTCTGCGGCTGACGCAGGATCCGTGACCCCGGCCGAAAGCAACAGCTCCGCCAGCACCGGGCTTACGCCGGCGATTTTCCCGAAGGCCGCGACCTGATCAGCCGGGCTCGGCGAATAAATCCAACGCATGGGAATGCTCCGGGGGTGCGCAATGCTCCCATTGCGCCCGTCGCGCCGGCGGTCAGTTCCCGATCGGCGCGCACCACCCCGAACCCGTTACTCCGACGCCTTGCTGGAGCCGCTCCACTCGTATTTCGGAGCGACGTCGGCATGGGCCTCGACGTGTTTCCGATCGCCCTTGTGCCACCAGAAAAACACCGGTGTGGCGATGAACAGCGAGGAGAATGTCCCGGTGAGCACACCGATCAGCAGGGTGAAGGCGATGTCATTCACCTCCCCCGTGGTTGTGACGATCAGAGTGATAGCGGTAAGGAAAGTCGTGCCACCGGTGATAATCGTGCGCGAAAGCGTGAGGTTCAGCGAGCGGTTGATGATGTCACGCAGCGTACCGCCCGGATTGAGTTTCAGCTCTTCGCGGATGCGGTCAAATACGACCACGGTGTCATTGATGGAGTAACCGATGATTAGCAAAATCGCCGCTACCATCGACGCGTTGAACTGGCGGTCAAAGAGGACAAAAATACCGATCGTGATCAGCAAATCGTGGACTGTGGATACGACCGCCCCGACGCCAAACCCCATTTCGAAACGGAACGCCACGTAGCCGAAAATCAAAACCAAGGCCCAGAAGATCGACTGCCATGCGTTCCACTGGATCTCTTTTCCGACCGAAGCGCCGATCCGTGTTTCTCCGACCACTTCAAAGCCTGCTTTCGGCAGCGCTTGCTGGAGTTTTCCGACCGCGGGTTTGGCCTCATCAAACGGCGCCGTGACCAGCAGCACTTCGCGGGCACCGCCGATCGGTTGCTGGTAGGAAAATGAAACATCCTTGAGGTTCTGCTGGGCTGCCGCGCGGTTCAGATCGGCGATTTCAAGTTTCTCCGAGAACTTCAGGGTGACGGTGTCTCCACCGACGAAGTCGATGCCGTAGATATCCTTGCCCTTGTAAACGACCACTCCGGCTCCGACGAGAACGATGATCCAAGACGCAATGAAGGCCGGTTTGGCGTGCTTCAGGAAATCGAAGTTGGTGTCCTGCAAGATCGAGAACATTTTCAGGTTCTTGAGGTTTGCGCTATAGACCAAGAATTCGAGCAGCAGCTTGCTGATCACAACCGCCGCAAACATCGTCGTGAAGATACCGACGCCGAGCGTGAAGCCGAAACCCTTCACCGAGCCGGTGCCGAGCAGATACATGATGAGCGCGACGAGGAAGGTCGTCACGTTCGAGTCTAGAATCGCCGACCAAGCCTTCTCAAACCCGGCTTCGAGCGACGCTGCGAGCGATTTACCGAGCTTCAATTCTTCGCGCATGCGCTCAAAAATTAGGATGTTCGAGTCCACGGACATCGCCAGCGTGAGCACGATACCGGCGATGCCGGGCATCGTGAGCGTCGCACCGAACGAGGCCATCACGCCCAACGTCACAAGCACGTTCAGGCCCATACCGATCGCAGCCACCAACCCGCCCAAGGTATAGAACATCAGCATGAAACCGATGGTCAGAGACACGCTGACGATAAAGGCGTTGCGAGCGCTGAGGACCGCATCTTTCGCCAAGGTGGGACCGACCTCGTATTGCTCCTTGATGATGAGCGGCAGGTCGAGGGGGTTGTTCAGGACATTAGCGAGGTTGATCGCCTCGCGGTCCGTGAAATTACCGGAAATCACGGCGGAATCGCTGTTGATCTCCTGCTTCACCGTCGGTGCGGAATAAAGTTTGCCGTCGAGAACAATCGCGAGACGACCGAGGCGCTGGGCCTGTTGACCGCCCTCCGCAATGGCGCGGGTAACTTCGGCGAAGCGCTTCGAACCGTCATTCGTGAATTGCAAGATCACCTCGGGCTTCCCGTAAAGGTCGGGCCGGGCGAACGCGCTTAAAATCATCTCACCCGTCATTTCGGGGATGCGTTTGACGAAGAGCTCCTCGGTGCCCGATTCCCCACCGCGGCCTTCATAGTCCAGAGTCAAAACCTCGTAGCCGGGAGGGGCATCGATTGGCGAGGTGGTAAGCGGAGACTGGTTCGGGTGGACGATCCGGAACGCGAGTTGCGCCGGTTTCTTCACGTTATCGACCACCTCGGGGTTATCCTTGGTGTTGATGTCGGGCAGTTGCACCTCGATCCGGTTATTGCCCAGCGGACGGATCACCGGCTCGGCCACGCCGAACGAGTTGATGCGGGCACCGATGATTTCGATCGCCTTGTTCAGCTTCTCTTCTCGCTGGGTTTCGTCTCCCGCCAACCCGCCCGCAGCTTTTTCATCGACCTCGAGCGTGAAGGCCACTCCGCCCTTCAAATCGAGACCGAGTTGCAGACTGCTCTTGGAGCGGCGCAGCAATTCCCCGAGCAAAATCTCGTTTCGCTTGGGAATGTTCTTCAGAGACTCCTCCAGTTTGATCTCGGGGAAATAAACCGTGAGGTCGATTTTTCGCTCGGTGCCGATCTGCTTCAAAGCGACAAATTCACTGGGAGCGGTGCCGGCCTTTTTGCGGGCGGCAGCTTCATCGAGGAGCTTGGCAAATTCGGCCGGCTTGGCTTTGGCGTGCTCCTTCGCATAGGTCACGAAAGGGACGGCATTGAACGGGATGAGTTCGGCGACCGCCCACGCCGCGATGAGGACGGAGAGGACGATTTTCCAGGCGTTGCGTTTGAGCATGTTCGTATTGGTTAAATGGGGATTGGGTTTCCGGCCGCCCTTCGGGGCGCACCGGATCGAAACCAAGCTGGCGGGAATCGCCGGTTACTTCTTTTCCTCTACACCGTTTCTTTTGGTCACCGAGGAGATGAAGCCTTTGGCAATTTCAACCTTCGTCGTATCCGAGATCCGCACGATGAAACGGTCCTCCTTAACATTAGTCACAACACCGTAGATGCCGCCGGTCGTAAGGACTTCGTCGCCCGATTGTAACTCGCTCAACATTTTCTCGTGCGCCTTCTGCTTTTTGCGCTGGGGGGCGATAAACAGGAAATAAAAACCACCCGCGATCAGCGCGTAAAAAAGCAGCATCTGCCACATCGGGCCTGGACCGGCGGGGGCCGTGGCGGGCGCGGTAGCTTGAGCAAAGTGAGTAAGAGCGGCGAAAGGAGACATATTCGTCATTGCGTGTTGATGTTTTTGAAAAAAGAAACACGTAGGAAATCAATTCCCTCTCCGCAAAAGCAAGCCCTATCACCTCCCCGCTCCGCATTGAAAAGCAAATCCTCCTCCTCTTGGTCCGCCGCAAAGTCAGAAGACCTCTATGGTTTTAAGCGCTGGGGCTCCGGCCATCTTTCCGTCGATGACGCGGGCTTCCTAAACGTTCAACCGCTCGCCGACGGGCGTGGCATCCGCGCCCTCGACGTCATCAACGAAGCCGTGGGCATGGGCCTCAAGGCGCCGTTGGTCATCCGCTTCCAAGACCTCCTCCGCCACCGGGTCGCCCAGCTCAACGAGGTATTTCGCAAGGCCATCAAGCAGGAAGGCTACGAAGGATCCTACCGCGGAGTTTTTCCGATTAAGGTCAACCAGCTCCGTGAAGTCGTCGACGAGATCGTCGCCGCCGGCAAAGAGTTCAACTACGGCTTGGAAGCGGGTTCCAAACCCGAGTTGATGATCGCTTTGGCCATGCATGAGGGCGCCAACCGCCTCATTATTTGCAACGGTTACAAAGACCACGACTACATCCGTCTCGCCCTCTTGGGTCGCAAGCTCGGCAAGAAAATCATCCTCGTGGTCGAACAGCTCTCCGAGCTCGAAGATATCATCGCCATCTCGCAAGAGACCGGGGTGAAACCGATGATCGGCTTCCGCGCCAAGCTTCAGACCCGCGGCGAGGGCAAGTGGGCCATGTCCACCGGCGATAGCGCCAAATTCGGCCTCAACACCGCCGAGATTCTCTTTGCCTGTGAAAAATTGCGCGCCGCCAAGCTCGAGTCCTGCCTGCGCCTGGTCCATTTTCACATCGGCTCACAGGTGCCCAATATCATCACGATCAAGAACGCCGTCATCGAGGCGACGCGCTTCTATTGCCAGTTGGCAAAAATGGGGTTCCCGATGGGATTCCTCGACGTCGGCGGAGGCCTCGGCGTCGATTACGACGGTTCGCGCACCAATTTCGAGAGCTCCATGAACTACTCGATGGAGGAATACGCCCGCGACGTCGTGTTCAACGTCCGCGAAATCTGCACCGCCTCCAAAGTTCCGGTTCCCGATATTGTCAGCGAGTCGGGCCGCGCTATTGTCGCTCCCCACTCACTGCTCGTGGTCGAGGTTTTCGAGCGCATCAACAAACGCGAGTCTCTTGGCCAACAGCATCAGCCTAAGGTCAAACACAAGGTCGTCGAAGACCTTGAGGTCATGCTCAAGAACAAGACCAAACTCGGCCGCCTGGAACGTTTTCATGATGCCACCCAGAAAAAGGAAGAAGCCTTTTCCCTTTTCAATCTCGGCTACCTCGACCTCGAAAACCGAGCCGCCGCCGAATCTCTGTTTTGGCAGATCTGCGAGAATATCGCCAAGGAAGGTCAAAAATCCGGCTACGAGCCCGAGGAACTCCGCGATTTATCCAAGCTCCTTGCGGATCAATACGTCTGCAATTTTTCAGTCTTCCAATCGCTCCTCGACCACTGGGCTCTGAAGCAACTTTTTCCCGTCGCACCGCTCCACCGCCTCACGGAAAAGCCCACCGTCAACGCGATCCTCGCTGACATCACCTGTGACTCCGACGGCAAGATCAGCAGCTTCATCGACCTTCAGGACACGAAAGATTACATCACCCTTCACCCTCTCAACGGGAAGCCCTACTATCTAGGCATCTTTCTGACCGGCGCCTATCAAGACATCATGGGCGACCTCCATAATCTGTTTGGTCGCGTCAACGAGGTCCACGTCTTCCTCGAAGACGATGAACCCAACGGCTACTACGTTGAAGAAGCACTCAGCGGCAGCCGCATCGCCGATGTCCTCGAGGCCGTGCAATACCAGCAGGAAGAATTGTGCCGCAAAATGAAGGCCCAGATCGACGCGGCGACGAAGAAAGATGTCGTCAAACCGCGCGAGGGCGTTCGCCTGCTCGAACTCTACGAAAGCCAGATGCTCAGCAAAACTTACCTGAACATCGAGGCAAAGACCGGCCGGAAAAAGAAGCCCGGCGCCTGATCAATTCGGCGCCGGGGCCTTGCCGCCTGCGGTTCGCGCAGGGGCCAAAAAAACGGGGGTCAGGCCAACTTACCCTGCACCAGTTTGCTGACTGCGCCGAAGTCAATCAGCGCCGCATCGGGGTGCGCCTTGAGCGCTCCGATCACTTTGCCCATTTCTTTTTTCGTCGTCGCCCCGGTGGTGGCGATAGCTTCGGCAATCAGGACATCGAGTTTCGCCGCATCGAGACCCGCCGGCAGATATTTTTGGAGAATTTTGATTTCCACCTCGTTGGCGGCGACCAAGTCAACGCGTCCGCCCTTGGTGAACTCGATGTTGGCGTCGGTCAGATTCTTGACCGCCTTGCGCAAGGTCGCGAGCGAGAGCCCATCGTCGATCTCCTTGTTGCCGTCCATCGCGGCGCGTTTGATCGCGGCGTCGGCCGTGCGCAGCGCCGTCGTGGTCACGCTGTCGCGGGCTTTCATGGAAACGATGATATCGGCACGGAGGGTTTCGTAGATCGAAGACATGGCCCCAGCGTGCGCCCGCGCCTGCCCTTGTCGAGACGGCAAGCGCGCGCGACCTTGCGCCCCGCGCTCCCGGCCACATCGTACCGCACGTGAGTCCTCAACCTTCCATCAACGTCCTAGGCGGCCCGCTCAAACCGTGCTCGAACCAGCCGCTCACGGGCTTCTTTCGCAACGGCCACTGCGATACCTGCGCCGACGACCACGGGTGCCACACGGTGTGCGTCGAAGTCTCAGCCGAGTTTCTCGCCTTCAGCCTCGCGGCCGGAAACGACCTCTCCACGCCGATGCCCGACTACGATTTCCCCGGCTTGAACCCCGGCGACCGTTGGTGCGTATGCGCCGCGCGGTGGCAAGAGGCGCTCGCCGCCGGAGTTCCGGCTCCGGTCTCACTTGCGGCGACGCACGCCCGTTCGCTCGAAATCGTGCCGCTCGCCCTGCTACAAAAACACGCCACCGCCTGATCGCTTCCCCGCTCCCCCGATGAACGAACCTCGCCCCCCCTCCAAGGACCCGCTGCACGGCGTCACCCTCGAGGCGATGCTTAACACTCTCGTCGCCCGAAGGGGCTGGGAAGGACTGGCCAGCCAGATCGACATTCGCTGCTTCAATTTCGATCCCAGCATCAAATCCAGTCTCACCTTTCTCCGGAAAACCCCTTGGGCGCGTAAAAAAGTCGAGGACCTTTACCTCTATGATTTCCGCCGATACGGCGAATTCCGACCTGAGCCGTCCACGGATTAACTCTTCGCGGCGGCCCGCAAGCCCCGGCGGCCGACTCTGACGCCCCACCCGATCATCAGCAGGCCAGCGGCAAGACTGGCGCCAAACCAGCGCCACACCTCGCCCCGCGAAATCCCCAAAGCCACTTCGTCCGACGGCTCGAGCAAAATCCAGGCACCGACCAAGTTCAGTGTCGCGGAGAGCACCAACGTCGCTCCGCCACCGACCAACAGAAACGAAACGAGCCGGCGTTTCATTGCGGCCACGGTCATCGCCAAATTCCCGGCGTCAGTTGTTCAAATCCGCATCCTGCCAATACTTCGTGCCCTGGAGTGTCGCCTGCAGCGCGATTCCGTTCTTGGTGATCTGATACACCTCTACGTCGCTCAACACCGTCGCCGCGCCCGCCGCCGCCGCTCCCTTGTCCCCGGACTGGGCCGCGGCATCTGCCTGGGCTCCGAAGTCCCAGCCTTGCTCGACGAATTGCGCGAGCTTCTCCTTTTTTCGAAACACAAACACCGCCCGAAAATCCTTAATCCCAAGACCGATGCCGAATCCGCCCGAGGCCATTTTCATGAACACTTCTTTTCCTTTCCGATCCACGACGATTCCCTTCCCGCCCGCGACACTCGCGAAAATCAAATTCACCCCGACATTTGAAAAAACCGCGTAGCCTTCCGCTTTGTTGATCTTTTGCTTGATCGAGGCGTCCTGCATGTAGAGCTCGGCCAAGACCTCATCCCGCATTTTCCGCACCTCATCTTGTTGGTCCTCGATCGTGCCTTTCTTCGCAAACGCCGGACTCGATCCGGCAGTGACCAACGTCAACGCGGCCAACAGGGAAACGATGCAGTTCAAGGATTTCATTCCCCCACCAAATCCAACCCTCCTTTTTCGGCAAGCCCGAGCACGTACAGGCCCGGGCAAAGCTCTTTAGCCTCGCCTCCGCCCTGCACCCGGCAAAACCCTACCCTTTGCAAAATCCCATGCCACGCACCCTCGTCAAAGACGCCCTCGCCCGCACCGAAGCCCTCGACTCCATTCTTCTCCAAGGTTGGGTTCGCACTCGCCGCGACGCCAAAGCCTTTTCGTTTATAGAGCTCAACGACGGCTCCTGCCTCAAGGGCGTCCAAGTCATCGTCGATGCCACGTTGACCGATTACAGTGCGGTCGCACGGGCGCATACCGGCGCCTCGATCGTCGTCCACGGCAAACTGGTTCCCTCGCAAGGCCAGGGTCAAAAATG
This sequence comes from Opitutaceae bacterium, assembly GCA_044356555.1. Taxonomy (GTDB): domain Bacteria; phylum Verrucomicrobiota; class Verrucomicrobiia; order Opitutales; family Opitutaceae; genus Tous-C4FEB. The sequence continues at coordinate 13,444 of JBIKWB010000009.1, forward strand.
GGAAGTCGTCGCCCAAAAATTTGAGGTCGTCGGCGAAGCCGATGCCACCTACCCACTCCAGAAAAAGGGCCACACGCTCGAGTTTCTCCGCGAGATCGCCCATCTCCGCCCACGTTCCAATCTCTTCGGCGCCGTCTTCCGGGTCCGCAGCCGCCTCGCCTACGCGGTTCATCAATTTTTTCAGGAAAAGGCCTTCGTCTACGTCCACACGCCCATCATCACCGCCAGCGACGCCGAGGGCGCCGGCGACATGTTTCGCGTCACCACCCTTGATCTCGCGAAGCCGCCACGCACCGAGGACGGTGCGGTCGACTCGACCCAAGACTTCTTCGCCAAAAAAACGTTTCTCACCGTCAGCGGGCAGCTCGAAGCCGAGATTTTCGCCACCGCCCTTTCCAACGTTTACACCTTCGGCCCCACTTTCCGCGCCGAGAATTCCCACACATCGCGCCACGCCTCCGAGTTCTGGATGATCGAGCCCGAGATGGCTTTTTGCGATCTCACCGGCGATATGGCGCTCGCCGAGGAATTCGTGAAATACCTCATCCGCGACGCGAAACAACACTGCGCCGCCGACCTCGAGTTCTTCTCCAAGTTCGTCGACAAAGACCTGCTCACCCGCCTCGACTTTGTTCTCGAACGCCCGTTCCAGCGCTGCAGCTACACCGAGGCTATCACGATCCTCAACCAATCCGGCCGCACGTGGGAACACCCCGTCTCCTGGGGCGACAACCTGCAGTCGGAACACGAGCGATTTCTCAGCGAGGAACACTTCAAGTGTCCCGTCACCGTTTATAACTACCCGCGCGCCATCAAAGCCTTCTACATGCGCAAAAACGACGGCGACGCCCCCGACCGCCAGACGGTCGCCGCAATGGATCTGCTGGTGCCGGGCATCGGCGAGATCATTGGCGGCAGCCAGCGCGAGGAGCGTCTCACCGAACTCCGCGAGGGCATGGCGCTCCATCACCTCGACGAAAAAGCCTACTGGTGGTATCTTGATCTCCGCCGTTACGGCACCGTCCCCCACGCCGGCTTCGGCCTTGGGTTTGAGCGCATGCTCATGTTTGTCACCGGTGTGGCCAATATTCGCGACGTCATACCCTTCGCCCGCACCCCCGGCACCGCGGAGTTCTGATTTCACCCGCCGCTCAATTCCGATTCCGGGATTGCCGGCCCATCCAACCCTTCCAACCCTTTAAAACTTTATGGGACGTCAATGGCTCCACGCAAAGCGCGCGATCGTCAACGAGCGCAAAAGTAAAATCTCTGGTAAGCTGACCAAGGAAATCAGCGTCGCCGCCAAGCTCGGCGGACCTGATCTCGGCGCCAACGCCCGCCTCTTTGCCGCCGTCGAAAAAGCCAAAAAGGCCAGCGTCACCCGCGACGTGATTGAGCGCGCCATCAAAAAGGGTGCCGGTATTGGCGACGACAAGATGGTCCTCGAACACGTCGTATTCGAAGGCTACGCGCCGCACAAAGTGCCCGTCATAGTCGAGGTCTACACCGACAATCACCAGCGCACCGCGCCCGAGATGCGCGTCATGTTTAAGCGCGGCATCCTCGGCGGCGCCGGCAGCAACAAATTCCTCTTCGAACACGTTGGTCTCGTCGAAGCCCATCATCCCGTCGCGACGACCGATCTTGAGGCCGCCGCGATCGAGGCCGGCGCCAACGATTTCGAAATCGTGGGCCACGACAAAAACGACGACATCCCCGCAGATCACGCCGGCGCCCGCTTCATCACCGGACTCAAGGACGTCCACGCCGTCTCCACCTGGCTTGGAAAAAACGGATGGACCGTCGTAACCGCCGAACTCGGCTACCTGGCTAAAAATTATCCCGAGCTCGACGAAGCGGCCCGCATCGAAGTCGGCGAGTTTCTCCATGAGCTCGACGACCACGACGACGTCCAACGCGTCTGGGCCGCCTTCAAGTAAGCTCCCGCGCCGACGCTATTTCTGCGCACGCCAGCGCGCCAATGCCGCTCCGGTCAACGACCGCGCGCATGCCTCGATCCCTTGTCGCGGACCCGCGTAGACCAGCTCGCCCCCGTCACGCCCGCCGCCGGGGCCGAGATCGATCAGCCAGTCGGCGAGATGGATCACGTCGAGATTGTGCTCGATCACGATCACGGTGTTGCCCGCGTCGCGCAGTTTGAAGAGCAGGTCCATCAGTTTTTGGATATCCACCCAATGCAGCCCCGTCGTCGGCTCATCGAGGATGTAGAGCGTTGAGCCTTGCTGGCGCTTGCTGAGCTCCAGCGAGAGCTTGATCCGCTGGGCCTCGCCGCCGGAGAGCGTCGTCGAAGATTGCCCGAGGGTCAGATAGCCGAGCCCCACGGCATCGAGGGTCGCGAGTTTGTCCAGCACCCGCGGGATCGCGCGAAACAGCGTGATCGCCTCGCGCACCGTCATGGCGAGCACGTCGGCGATCGACTTGCCGTGAAACAGGATCTCCAACGTCTCCCGGTTAAACCGCTTCCCGCCGCAGCTCGGGCACGGCGCATAGGCATCGGCCATGAACTGCATATCGAGTTTGATCGCGCCGTCGCCTTGGCACCGCTCGCAACGCCCGCCGCGCACGTTGAAGGAAAACCGGCTCGCTTTGTAGCCGCGCACTTTTGCCAGCGGCACCATCGCAAAAAGATCGCGCAACAACCCAAGCAGATCGATATAAGTCGCCGGATTCGACCGTGGGCTCCGACCGATCGGCTCTTGATCCACCTGCACCAATTTCTCGAAAAAATCCAAGTTCTCGATGTGCCGATGTTTTCCCGGCAGCCCCCGGGCACCGTTCAGTTTTTTCGCCGCGGCCATCGCCAGCACGTCGTTGACGAGCGTGCTCTTGCCCGAGCCCGAAACCCCCGTCACGCACGTCAACAATCCCACGGGGAACTGCGCGTCGACGCCTTTGAGATTGTGTTCCCGCGCCTCCCGCACGGTGAGCCAAGCCCCATCGGGCTTCTTCACTTTCGCCGTCTTGGTCACCGCCATCGTGCCCGCCAGAAACGGCCCGGTCCGCGAGAGCGTCGGCGGTAGCGCCGCGCACTGCGCCGGCGTGCCTTGGAACAGCACCCGCCCGCCTTCGGTGCCCGCTTCGGGACCCAGTTCGATGATCTCATCGGCCGCACGCATCGTGTCTTCGTCATGCTCCACCACGAGCACCGTGTTCCCGCGGTCACGCAGAGCGACCAGGGTCTCGATCAACTTTTGGTTGTCGTGGGCGTGCAGCCCGATGCTCGGCTCGTCGAGCACGTAGATCACGCCGATCAGGCCCATTCCGAGCTGCGTTGCGAGCCGCACGCGCTGTGATTCGCCGCCGGAGAGCGTCGCGTAATCCCGTTCGAGGGTCAGATACCCGAGACCCGTCTCCAACAAAAAGTGCAGCCGTTGCTCGATACCGATGACCACGTCGCCCAACGCCGGATTCTCGCGAAAGGCCGCGACCAGTTCCTGCGCAAACCCGTGGGCTTCGCCGATGTCGAGCGCCATAAATTCCGGGAACGTTTTGCCTGCCACCCGCACCGCACCGCTCCGCCCGTTCAGTCTCGCGCCATGGCACTCGGGGCATTCCCCGCTCACCATAAACGTCGTGAGCCTCGCCCGGAAACCTTCGCTGTCGGTGTGCCGAAAACTATCCTCGAGATCCGCGATCACGCCGGCAAACGGCATCGCCTTCGCTTCGCGCATCCGGCGCATTTTGAAGGCAAATTCGCGTTCGCCCGCCCCGTGCAAAATCGCATCACGGGTCTTCTGGGGCAGATCCTTCCACGGCGTATCGGCGTCGAAGGGCAACTGCTCGGCCAACTGCTTTAGCAAGGAGTTGTGCTTGATGATGAGATTTTTTCCGCCGATCCGCCACGGCTTGAGCGCGCCGCCGCGCACCGATTTCTCAGGGTCGGCCACGATCAGCTCCGGCACGAACCGCAGCTTCCGGCCGAGCCCGCCGCAGGTCCCGCACGCCCCGTCGCTGTGATTGAATGAAAAATGGCGCGGCGTGAGTTTCTCGAAAACATCCCCGCAGATCTCGCACGCGAGCGACTGGCTGAGCGCGACCTCGCGCCACGGCGCCTCGGCGGTTTTCTGCGCCAGCACGATCACCCGATCTTTTCCCTCGCGAAACGCCAACTCCAGCGAGTCTGCAAGCCGGCTGCGTTGGTCTACGCTCGCCACCAACCGGTCGATGACCAACTCCACCGTCAGCTCCTTCGTGCCCGCGCCGGGCGGGATCAGCTTGGGGTCGTCGAGATTCTTGATCTCGCCGTTGAGCCGCACCCGTTGAAACCCCCGCAGCCGCACGCGCTGCAACTCATCGCGCAGCACACTCGGCTTCGCCCGCATGAAAGGCGCCAGCAGCACCACCCGTTCTCCGGCACATTCGGCCAGCACGCGCTTCACGTTGTCATCAAGCGAGCGCTGCACCACCCGCCCACCGTCCTTCGGGCAACGTTGTTCACCCGCGAGTGCCCAGAGCAATTGCGCGTAGTCCGCGATCTCCGTGACCGTGGCGATCGTGCTGCGCGGCGAGCCTCCGCCCGTGCGTTGTTCGATCGCCAGCACCGGGGAAAGTCCGTGGATGAAATCGACGTCCGGCCGCTTGAGTTGATCCAGCACCTGCCGGGCCTGGGTCGAGAGGCTCTCCATGTATTTCCGGTAGCCCTCCGCGTAAATCGTGTCGAAGGCCAGCGAGGACTTGCCCGATCCGCTCGGCCCCGTGATCACGACTAGTTTTCCTCGGGGCACGCGCACGTCCAGGTTCTTCAAATTGTGCTCTCGGGCACCTTTGACGTGAATGTGGGTGGCAGCCTGCATGGCAGGCGCAGCTTACGCATCCCCGAGCGGCGTCAACGCCCTAAGCGTTTCTGCTCACGCCAAAAGTTAAATCCATGTGAATTCACTCTTGAAGCACACGGCGGCGGCGTTTTTGGTCGAAAGTTCATAAAACCCTCGTGTCCCTCGGTAAATGAGCGCTTCAGCTCTTCGTCCGAGTGGCCTTCAGCAGAACCCACCACCGATTATGTCCTCACCGCACGTTCGTCATGCCCTGAAATCCCGTATTCTCGGCGCCCTGACCGCCGCTTTGGCTTCCGCCATGTTGGTCGCCCCCGCCTACGCCGCCCCGTTTTCTTACGGCGAACTTAAAGGCAGCTTCGACTCCACGTTTTCGGTCGGCGCGCTTTACCGGCTCAACAACCCCAGCCCGACCTACTACGGCACCACCAACTCCTTTAACGGCGTCGCGGGCCTCCAGACCTCGGTCAACACCGACGACGGCAATCTCAATTACAAGAAGGGCACGGTCTCCCAGTTGCTCAAGGGCTCGCATGACCTCGAACTGCGCTACCGTAACTTCGGCGGCTTTGCCCGCGGCTACTACTTTCGCGATTTAAAAGCCGGCAACACCGCCCGCACCCCGCTCACCGACCAAGCCCAAGAGCGCGTCGAAAAAGGCGCCGAACTCCTCGATGCTTACGTCCTCGCGAAGTTCGATGCCGCCGATTCGATACCGGTCGATCTTCGCTTCGGCCGCCAAGTGCTCAGCCTCGGCGAAAGCACCTTCATCCCCAACGGCATCAATATCATCAATCCCGTTGATCTCTCAAAATTGCGCGTTCCCGGCGCCGAGCTCAAAGAGGCGTTCCTCCCCGTCAATATGCTCAAGGCCTCGATCGGCCTGACGCAGAATCTCACCATCGAGCCGTTTTGGTTGCTCGAGTTTCGCCGCAACGAGATCGAGCCCGCCGGCACCTATTTCTCGACCAACGATTTCGCCAGCCGCGGCGGCAAGAACGTATTCCTTGGCTTCGGCAGCCTCGCTGACAACGGCACCTTGGGCGGCATCCCCCGCGACCTCGATCGCGAAGGCGGCAACTTCAATCAATACGGCGTCGCCGCCCGCTACACGGCCGCCGCCCTCAACGACACCGACCTCGGCTTCTACTACGCGAAGTATCACAGCCGCTCACCGTTGATCAGCTCCCGCACCCCCACCGCCCCGATCAACACCGACCTGACCGGCCCCTTGACGGCCGTCTTTATCCGCTCGGGCCTGCCGGCCGCCACCGCCGCCGCTCAAGCCTCCGGCATCTTCCAACTCATCGTTCTCTCGCAGACGAATCCCGCCGCGCTCACCCCGGTGCAGATTGCCACCCTTCAAGCCGCGCAAACTCAGGCCGCCATCAATGGTGCCCGCTCCATCGCTCTCCTCACCGCCGCCGCCACCGGCCGCTACTTCATCGAGTATCCCGAAGGCGTCGATCTGTTCGGCGTGAGCTTCAATACCGCTCTCGGCAAGACCGGCATCTCCTGGCAGGGCGAGTTTTCTTACAAAAAAGACCAGCCCCTTCAAATCGACGACGTTGAACTGCTCTTCGCGACCCTCTCCTCGCTCAATCCGGCCTTCGGCGCCAACAACCAAATTGGCAACTACCTTGGCCAACTCGGCCGCGAGCTCTCGGGCTTCCGCCGTCACAATGTCTCCACCGCTCAGACCACCCTGACCAAAGTCTTCGGCCCCCTCCTCGGTTCGCAGCAATTCACCCTCCTCGGTGAAGTGGGCGGCGTCTGGGCCGACCTGCCTTCGAAGGATTTTCTGCGCTACGACGGCCCCGGCACCTTCACCAGCGCCAATGCTGCCACCATGATCAACACCGGTAACGGCGCCTTCCCGCCCACTCCTTCGTCCGCCTTTGCCGATGAATTCTCCTGGGGCTATCAGGTCGCCGGCCGCCTCGATTACACCAACGTCTTTGCCAACGTGAACATTTCGCCGTCTCTCGCGTTCACCCACGACGTGAGCGGAAACACACCGCTCCCGCTCGGCAACTACGTCGCCAAGCGCAAGAGCGTGAATCTCGGCGTCGAGTTCACTTACCAACAAAAATGGTCCCTCGAGCTTCGCTACGTGAACTTCTTCGACGGCGACCGCTACAACCTCCTCGCTGACCGCGACTACGTTTCCACCACCCTCCGCTACTCTTTCTAAAAAGCAGGGCGGGGCTCCGACCCGCCCTCGACGACCACGCCCCCTCCTTTCTTTGGCCGACCCGCTCTTCATGAAAACACTCTCTCGCTCGATCCTTCTCTCCTGCTCCCTCCTCGCCGTCGCCGCCACGACCGCTCACGCCGCCGTCTCCGCCGCCGAAGCCGCCCGCCTCGGCGCCGATCTGACGCCCCTCGGCGCAGAAACCGCCGGCAACGCCGCCGGTACGATCCCAAAGTGGAACGGCGGGATTCTCACCCCTCCCGCCGGCTACAAGGTCGGCGATCATCACCCCGATCCGTTCGCCTCCGATCAACCGCGGTTTACGATCACACCCTCAAACTTCACCCAACACGAAGCCCAACTCACCGCTGGCTCCGTCGCGCTGCTGAAGGCCTACCCGAGCTATAAACTCATCGTTTATCCCACCCGCCGCAGCGTTTCCAATCCCCAGCGGATCTACGACGCGACGAAGGCCAACGCCACCACCGCCGTCCTCGCCAATAACGGCAACTCCTTCGAAAACGCCAACGTCGGCGTGCCCTTCCCAATCCCTTCTCAAGGCCTCGAGGTCATGTGGAACCATCTCACCCGCTACCGGGGCATCGCCGCCACCCGCAACATCGGCCAAGCCGCTCCCACCCGCGGCGGCAGCTACACTCTCGTCCAATTCGAGGATGAGTTTCTCTTCAACTACGCCCGTCCCGGACTCACTTCCGCCCAGCTCGAGAACATTCTCGTTTACTACAAACAAGCCGTCGTAGCTCCCGCCCGTCAGGCCGGTACCATCCTCCTCGCCCACGAGACGCTCGACCAAGTGAAAGAGAAGCGGAACGCCTGGGTCTACAACACCGGCCAACGCCGCGTGCGCCGCGCTCCCGACGTCGCCTACGACAATCCCGGCACCGCCGCCGACGGTATGCGTACCAGCGACCAGTTCGACATGTATAACGGTGCCCCCGACCGCTACGACTGGAAGCTCGTCGGCAAAAAGGAAATGATCGTCCCCTACAATTCCTACAAGTTGCACAGCAACGCGGTGAAGGTCTCCGACATCCTGAAACCCCTTCACATCAACCAAGACCTCGCCCGCTACGAACTTCACCGCGTCTGGGTCGTCGAGGCCACGCTCAAGCCCGGCACTTCCCACATCTACAAACGCCGCACGTTCTACGTCGACGAAGACAGCTGGCAGATTCTCGCCGTCGACCAATATGATTCCCGCGACCAGATGTGGCGCGTATCCGAGGCTCATTGCATCAATTATTACGATGCGCAGACGTTCTGGAGTACCCTCGAAGCCCACACCGACCTCGTCGCCGGCCGCTACCTCGTCGTCGGCTTGGACAACGAAAACAAAATGTACGATTTCAGCGTGAAGCGCACGCCGGCCGACTACACCCCTGACGCCCTCCGCCGCGACGGCGTCCGTTAAGAAAGTAGGGCGAGGTCTCCGACCCGCCCTCCGCGCACAATGCCCCCGCGCCCTAGTCTCCGGATAAGCCCGATGTCCCCATCGGGCTTTTTCGTTGTCTCCCTCCTCGTCGCTTTAGTTTCCACCCCGCTGCGCGCCTCCATCCCGCCCACATCAGCCCCGAGGATGCTGCTTCTGGCCGGCACCAACGCCGGCCCGACCTCAGTCCTCGCCGTCGGCGAACGCGCCACTATCCTCCGCTCCACCGATTCCTCGGGTACGTGGCGCCCGGCCGCCGTTCCCGCCAACTTCTCCGCGACGCTCACCGGCATCACCGTCGCCCCCGACGCTCTAACCGGTTGGGCCGTTGGCCACGACGCGCTTATCCTCGCCACCTCAGACGCCGGCCTCACCTGGCGGAAATCGTGGCAAGGCGACGACCTCACCTCCTCGTTCCTCGACGTCCTCGCCCTCGATGACCGCCACGTCATCGCCATCGGCGCCAACGGCCTTTGCTTGGAAACCCGCGACGCCGGCGCCACGTGGCAACGTCGCAAACTCATCGACGACGATCTCCACCTCAACCGTCTCACCCGCGGCCCCACCGGCACTCTCTACATCGCCGGCGAACGCGGCACGTTGCTCCGGTCCATCGACTCCGGTGCTACGTGGCAATCCATCGAATCGCCCTACGACGGCTCCTTTTACGGCATCATCCCGCTCGGCCCGACCACTCTCGTCGCCCATGGTCTGCGCGGCCGGATCTACCGCTCGGCCGACGACGGCCGCGTTTGGGAACTCGTCCCGCTCGCCGACCGCGTTCTGCTGGCCGCCGCCATTAAGCTCAAAAACAACCGGCTCCTCTTTGCCGGCCAAGCGCGCGCCTTTTTTACGAGTCGGGACGGCGCGCGCTCCGTCACGCCGCTCGGTGTTCCTTTCACCTCCGCCGTCGCCGCCCTGCTGGAGTTGCCCGACGGTCGCATCCTCGCCCTAGGCGAAGGCGGCGCCACTCCCTTCGACGCGCCCGCCCCTCCCGCCACGCCATGATCGAACGTTTCGCCACTTGGCTCTTTCGCTGGCGCACGCCCTTGCTCATCGGCTTTGCGCTGCTCACCGGCGTGATGGCGTGGTTCGCCGCCCAACTTCGCGTCGATGCGAGTTTCAACAAATCGCTTCCGCTGGACCACCCCTACATCCGCACGTTCACCAAACATCAGGCCGAGTTCGGCGGCGCCAACCGCGTGCTGATCGCCCTCGTGCCGGCCAAAGGCGATATCTTTACCCCCGAGTTCTTCGCCACGCTGAAGACAGTCACTGACGAAGCCTACTACGTCCCCGGCGTCGACCGCGCCCAGGTCCAGTCGCTCTTCACGCCCAACGTCCGCTTCATCGAAGTGGTCGAAGACGGTTTCGCCGGCGGCAACGTCATCCCTGCCGACTACACCCCGACCGCCGACGGCTTCGCCAAAGTCCGCGAAAACATCATCAAGTCGGGAAAACTCGGCCAACTCGTCGCTAACGATTTCACCGGAGCCATCGTCTCCGCCTCGCTCCTCGAAATTGACCCCGCCACCGGTGAAAAACTCGACTACATCAAAGTCTCCGCCGCTCTCGAAAAAATCCGGGACCGGGTCACCGCCGATTCCAAGGGAACCGTTTCCGCCCATATCATCGGTTTCGCCAAAGTCATCGGCGACATCTCCGACGGCGCCCGCGGCGTCATCACACTCTTTGGCATTTCCATCATCGTGACCGCGCTCCTCGTCTGGCATTACGCCGGCCGCTGGAAACTCGCCCTCGCCCCCGTCCTTTGCTCGCTCATCGCCGTCATCTGGCAACTCGGCGCTCTCACCGCTCTTGGCTACGGCGTCGATCCGTTTTCCATTCTCGTGCCGTTTCTCGTCTTTGCCATCGGCGTCAGCCACGGCGTCCAGAAAATCTGCACGTTTCGCAACGAGATCTTTCTCGGCCACGACGGACCCACCGCCGCCCGCAATGCTTTCATCGGCCTCATCGTCCCCGGCATGGTCGCACTGGCAACCGATACCATCGGCTTCCTCACGATGCTCGTCATCAAGATCGAGACGATCCACGAGCTCGCCATCACCGCCAGCCTCGGCGTCGGCGTCATCATCATCACCAACTTTTTCCTTCTCCCCATTCTGCTTTCGTATCTTCGCCTGCCGAAAAGCTACGCCGACTGGGTCACCCGCCGCCGGGCGCGCACCGACCGTTTTTGGACTTGGCTTGCCCGCAGTCTGCGCCCCCGACGCTCCATCGCCATCACCGTGGGCTGCCTCGCTCTCGGCGTCTGGGCTTGGTTCAAAGCCGGCGAGATCCGCATCGGCGACACCCATGCCGGCGTCCCCGAACTCCGTCAGGATTCCCGTTACAACCAGGACAGCCGGCTCATCACGGAAAAGTTCAGCATCGGCGTGGATATCCTCTCCGTCATCGTCGAGACCATCCCCAACGGTTGCGTCGATCACGAAGTCGTCACCCTGATGGACAAATTTGAGGGCCACATGCGAGAGGTCCCCGGTGTCCAATCGGTCGTCTCGCTCACCACGGCGGCAAAGACCATCAACTCCGGCTTCAACGAAGGCTCGCTCAAATGGCGCATTTTGCCCCGCCAGTCCCAGACGCTCGCGCAGTCCGTCTCACCCATCGAGACCGCCACCGGCCTCCTCAACGCCGATGCCTCGGTGATGCCCGTCCTCGTCTTTCTCTCGGACCACAAAGCTGAAACGCTCCAAGCCGTCACCGATGCGGTGAAAAAATTCGCGGCCGAGAACCTTTCGCCCAAAGCCAGCTTTCTTCTCGCCAGCGGCAACGCCGGCGTGATGGCCGCGACCAACGAGGTCGTCGCCGCCGCCGAGCGGCCTATTCTCTACTGGGTTTTCGGCGCCGTGATCGCGCTCTGCCTGATTACCTTCCGCTCCCTCCGCGCCACGCTCTGCATCATCGTCCCTCTCGCGATCGTCAGCTACCTCGCCTATGTGGTCATGGTCTACTTGGACATTGGGCTCAAAACGTCGACCCTTCCGGTCGTCGCCCTCGGCGTCGGCATCGGCGTTGACTACGGCATCTATCTTTTCGCCCGGCTCGAGTCCGCGCTGAAAAACGGCGAGGGTTTCGAAGATGCGATGATCATCGCCTACAAAGATACCGGGGCCGCCATCGTCTTCACCGGCCTCACCCTCGCGGTCGGCGTAAGCCTGTGGGTCTTCTCCGATCTGAAATTCCAAGCCGATATGGGAATCCTCCTCACCTTCATGTTCGTCGTGAATATGGTGGGCGCCATCATCCTCCTCCCCGCGATGGCCCGATGGTTCTGGCGCCATAACCACGGCCCCACCGTCGCCCCTTCTTCAATGCGCAAGTAACCCGGCGCCCTGAGCCGTCCGATTACACTCACGCCCGCCTCGATCATGTTCACGCGCCTTCTACTCGTTGCCGGCCTCATCGGCCCCGCGTTCGCGGCCGAAAACACCGACTGGTCCGTCTATCTCGGCGACAAGCAGCGCTCGCTCTACTCTCCGCTCGCCCAAATCACCCGGGCCAACGTCGACCGGCTCGCCGTCGCGTGGACCTATGACACCGGAGAAAAAGGCGAATACCAGGCCAATAACCTCATCATCGGCGGAGTCCTTTACACGGCCACCCCCAGCCGGCGCGTCATCGCGCTCGATGCCGCCACCGGCCGCGAACGCTGGATCTGGGACCCCGCGCAAACGCCCGCCGGCGCCGGCGGGCGCCGCCAACGTGGCCTCGTCTTCTGGCAAAACGAGACTGGCGGCGAGCAGCGTCTCTTCACCGCAGTCGGCAATTTCCTTTTTGCCCTGGATCCCGCGACCGGCCGCCCCTTGCCCGATTTCGGCACCGCCGGAGCCATCCCGCTCAGTTTCGACTCCGAGACCGAAGGCACCCATCGCGTCGGTCTCAACACCCCCGGCGTCGTCTACCGCGATCTGCTTATCGTCGGTGGCTTCGGCGGTCCCGGTGCCGTCCGAGCCTTCGATGTGCGCACCGGCCTCCGCCGCTGGATTTTTCACCTCATTCCGCGCCCCGGTGAAGTCGGCCACGACACCTGGCCGGCCGACGCCTATAAAACCGCCACCGGCGCGATGCCGTGGTCCGGCCAATCCCTCGACGAGGCCCGCGGTATTGTCTACGTCGCCACAAAAACCGCCGAACCGGATTTCTACGGCGCCGACCGACTTGGCCAAAATCTCTTCGCCAACTCCCTCGTCGCCCTCGACGCGGCCACCGGAAAACGCCTCTGGCACTATCAAATCGTTCACCACGACCTCCTCGACAAAGACCTGCCGTGCGCCCCTGTCCTGCTCACCGTCACGCACCGCGGTAAAAAAATCGACGCCGTCGCCCAAGGCACCAAGCACGGCTACCTCTTCGTTTTCAATCGCGTCACCGGAGAGCCGCTCTGGCCGATCGAGGAAAAACCCGTGCCCGCCTCCACGCTGCGCGGCGAACACGCATGGCCGACCCAGCCGTTCCCCACCAAGCCCGCCCCGCTCACCCGCCAAGCTTACACCGAGGCCGACGTTTCCACGATTTCCCCCGAGGCGCGCGCACTCACCGCCGACCGCATCCGAATCTCGCCCAATTTCGGTCCCTTTCCGGCGCCCAGCCTCACCGAGACAATTATGTTTCCAGGCTTCGACGGCGGCATGGAGTGGGGTGGCGGTTCCGTCGATCCCGCCGGCGTCTACTACGTCAACGTAAACGAGATCCCGTGGTTGCTCCAGATGGTGGAGACGCGGCGCCCCGACGGCACCCCGCTCCCGCGCGGCGAGCGCGACTACCTCGTCCACTGCGCCGCCTGCCACGGCATCGACCGCAAGGGCCTCCCCGCCGCCGGATTCCCATCCCTGCTCGACATCGAGAAACGCCGCACGTCCGACGAGATCGCGCACATCACCCGCAACGGTTTCGGCCGGATGCCCGCCTTCGACAAAATCCCCGAGCCACAACGCGAAGCGCTCCTCGCTTACGTGCTCGGCCAGCCGGCGGCATCCGCGAGCGGACGGCCCGACGAAGCGTCCGCGAAAAAATCCAACGACAAAACTCCGCCCTATGCCTTCGGCGGTTTCCGCCGCTGGGCTGATCAGGCCGGTTACCCCGCGATCAATCCGCCGTGGGGCACACTCAACGCCGTCGATCTCAACACCGGCGAGCTCAAGTGGAAAGTGCCGCTCGGCGAATACCGCGAGCTTTCCGCCAAAGGCATCCCGCCCACCGGCACCGAGAACTACGGCGGCCCCGTCGCGACCGCCGGCGGTCTGCTCTTCATCGCCGCCACGGCCGACGAGACCATCCGCGCCTTCGACCAGACTACGGGCAAAATTCTCTGGCAGGCGCCGCTCCCGTTCGGCGGCAACGCCACTCCGAGCACCTACGCCGTCGCCGGCCGCCAGTATGTTGTGATCTCCGCCGGCGGCGGCAAATCCGGCCGCCCCGCCGGTGGCAGCATCGTCGCCTTCGCCCTACCTGAGCCCTGAGCGAAGTCATTCGCGGGACCGGCCCGCGTCTTGGCCCGCGTCCTTTCAGGACTCGTCAACCGCCGCCGCGTTCTCTCATCGTCGCCCCCATGTCCGACGAGCCAACACCCTCGCCCTCAGCGCCCGATTCGACCTTTCTCACCCCAAGCCAGCGCCGCACCATTGGCTTTACCCTCACCCTCGCCGCCCTCTTCGGCGCCGTCGCGCTCATCATCGCCGGCTTCATCGTCCTCGGGCGCATGGTCAGCTTTTTTTCGAGCGTCCTCTGGCCGCTCGCCGTTGCCGGCGTCCTCGCCCTCATTCTCCGCCCGATCGTCGATCTGTTTGTCGGGCGGCTCAAACTTCGGCGGCCCGCTTCGGTCACCTTGCTCTACGGCTTGGCCTCCCTCGTCTTCGCGGTTTTTCTTTTTTTACTCCTCCCGCCCCTTATCGACCAACTGCTCACCTTTATCACCTACGTCCCGACGCTCTGGGCCAATGCGGGCAACTACATCGAGCGCCACTACCCTGACTGGGTCGCTCTCGCCCAACGCCAACTCGCCAACCCCACCGTCCGCCAGCTCGCCGACGCCGCCTTGGTCGAAGCCCGTGGCTTGCTCTCCCATACCCTCCCGTCGCTCAAAGCCGCAGGCGGCAGTCTCCTCGGGGTCGGCGCCTTCGCCGCTCATGTCGCCATCATTCCCGTTTACCTCTTCTTCTTCCTCCTGTCGTCCGGCGAGCCCACCCGGCACCTGCGCGAACAACTCCCGTTTCTCAAGCCGTCGTTGCGCGAAGATCTCGTCTTCCTCGTCCGCGAGTTCATCGGCATCGTCGAATCTTTTTTCCGTGGGCAACTGCTCATCGGCCTCATCATGGGCGCCCTGCTCGCCGCGGGCTTCACGCTCATCGGCCTCAAGTTCGGCCTCGTCATCGGTCTCTTTGTCGGAGTCCTCAACATCGTCCCCTACCTCGGCAGCATCATTGGCATCGCGATTACGTTGCCACTCGCCTTTCTCCAGCCCGCCGGCGGCTGGCAACTCGTCGGCCTCGTCGTCCTGGTGAAGGTCATCGTGCAGACGATCGAGGGCTGGTTCCTCACCCCAAAAATCATGGGCGAGCGCACCGGCCTGCATCCGGTGACCATCATCGTCGCGATTTTCTTCTGGGGCACCGCCTTCGACGGCATCCTCGGCATGTTGCTCGCCATCCCGCTCACCGCCTTCTTCGTGACCGCCTGGCGCCTCGCAAAACACAAATACCTTCCGGCCTGATTTCGGTGTCATTGAGAGGAGCGCAGCGACGCGGCCATCTAGAAATCTTTACCATGTCCCGCGACCCAGAGCCACCCACCGAATGCGCCCAATGCGGCGCAGAAATCCCGCCCCGCGCCCGCGCCTGCCCCGGCTGCGGCGCCGACGAACGCACCGGCTGGCGCGAACAGTCGGTCTACGACGGCCTCAACCTTCCCGACGACGAGACCGACGACGACACCCGCTCCGCCCCCCGCAGCTCACGCCCTCGCGACCGCCTCGCGTGGTATTGGGTCCTTACGATCATTGCCGTCCTGTTACTCCTGATCGTGTCCGCCCTCGGTCTCCGTTAGACGCGGACCGTCAATCAAACCATTCGTCCCTCGGATCGAAGGCCGGCACCGGGATGTTCACGATTTTCATTTTTCCCACGGCGCGATGCCGACAACCCGGCTTGATGAAAATCGATGTCATCGGCTTCACCGGAATCATTTCGCCGTCGAGTTCCATGAACCCCTCGCCCTCGAGGATCAGATAAATCTCCGTCAGCTTCTTGTGATAGTGCGTCCGCGCATCGCTCTGGATATCGACCAAGTGGATCGTCGCCGTCGTATTCTCCGGCGTCGCAAACCCCCGCCGGGCAAAACCGCAAGGACACGCGACCGCCGGCACCGCATCAAGCTGCGTGATCATGTAGTTCTTTGCACCGGCGGCGGCGGTCGTTGCAGGAGTAAGGGAGTTGGCGAGCGTCGACATGGTTTTGAAAAACAGGCGGGGGACTGCGGATAAGCGGCATCCAAGCGAATTTCACCCGCCCGCCTAGCCAAAATTCTGCCCCTCTTGCTTGCACCCGCCGGGAAGCTCCCCGTCTTTTGCCAGCTCCGCGAACCTATGGCTTGGGATGTTCAGTTTCTCACCGGAAGCATCTATCTTCCTCAAATCGATTGGTGGCTCGACGCCCACCACCCGGCGCCGCGCTCGTTCGTCTCGCACGCGCACTTCGACCACCTCGCCCCTCACCGCGAGATCCTCTGCTCCACCGGCACCGCCCGCCTGATGCGCGCCCGCATGCCCGGCGACCGCATCGAGCACATCCTCCCGTTCGAACACACCGAGCAGCTCACGCCCGACACCACCGTCACGCTCTACCCCGCCGGCCACATCTACGGCTCCGCCCAATCCCTCCTCACGCACCCCGACCACGGCCGTCTTCTCTATACCGGCGATTTCAAACTGCGCCCCGGTTTCTCCGCCGAGCAATGCGCCACGCCCCACGCCGACGTCCTCATCATGGAGACGACCTACGGCCTGCCTCACTACGTGCTCCCACCCACAGCCGACGTTCTCGCTGCCATCGTCGCCTTCTGCCGCGAGGCCATCGCCGACGGTGAGACGCCCGTCCTCTTCGGCTACAGCCTCGGCAAAAGTCAGGAAATGCTCTCCAGCCTCGCCGGCGCGCAACTCCCCGTGATGCTCCATCCGCAGACGCTCCGCCTCACGCGCGTCTACGAAGAACTCGGCCTCACCTTCCCGCCTTACCGCGAATTCGTTGCTGAGGAAGTCGCCGGCCACGTCGTCATCTGCCCGCCACAATCGCGCACCTCCGCCTTCCTGAAAAAAATCCCCGCCCGCCGCACCGCCATGATTACCGGTTGGGCCCTAGATCCCGGCGCGATCCATCGCTACCAATGCGACGCCGCCTTTCCCCTCTCCGATCACGCCGACTACGCGGACCTCCTGCGCTTCGTCGAACTCGTGCAACCCACCCGCGTGCTCACCCTCCACGGCTTCGCCCGCGAGTTCGCCGCCACCCTCCGAGACCGCGGCCTCGAAGCGTGGGCCCTCACCCACCCCAACCAACTTGAGCTCCCCCTGCCGAAACCGGGGCGCGTTGTCCCTCACGCGCCTTCTGCCCTGCCCGATCCCGCCGCCGCCCTGATCCCTCCGGCCTCCGACTCCTTCCATGCCTTCGCTGCCCTCGCCAACGAGCTAAAGGATACGCCGGCCCGCCTCGATAAAACCGAAAAACTCCGCGCCTTCTTCGTCGCGCTCGGTCCAATCTCAACCGACGCCGCCGCCCTAGCCGCCCTTTACCTCACCGCGCGCCCCTTCCCCCAATCCTCCGCGCTCACGCTCAATCTCGGTTACGCCCTCATAAAGCGCGCTCTCCACGCCCTCTCCGGTCTCAACGAAGCCGATTACCGCGCCGCTTACCAACGCTTCCCCGACGCCGGCGATGCCGCCGAGGCCGCCCTGAAAAGCCGCACCACGCCCGCGCCCTTTCCCCTCGTCGCCGTCGGAGAATTCCTCACCGCCCTCGCCACCACCCGCGCGCCCACCGCGAAACTCAGTCTACTCCAATCCCGCATCGGCAACCTCACGCCCGTCGAGGCAAAGTTTTTGATCAAGCTGCTCCTCGGCGATCTCCGCATCGGCCTCAAAGACAGCCTCGTCGAAGACTCCCTCGCCGCCGCTACCGGCCAGCCGGTCGAACTCGTCCGCGAGGCCCACATGCTCTGCGGCGACCTCGCCGCCGTTACCCGTGCCGCTTTTTCCAATTCGCTCACCTCGATTCAACTCCGGGTTTTCCAACCCGTCCAGTTCATGCTCGCCAGCCCCGAGCCCTCCGCCGACGCCATCCTCGCCCGCCTTCCCGCCCCCCTCTGGCTCGAAGAGAAATACGACGGCATCCGCTGCCAGCTCCACAAATCCGGCGACCGCGTCGAACTCTACTCGCGCGACCTCCATCGCATCACCCCGCAGTTTCCCGACCTCGCCCGCGCCGCGCTCACTCTGCCCGCCGACTGCATCCTCGACGGTGAACTGCTCGCCTGGAAGGACCACCGCGCGCTCCCTTTCGCTGAACTCCAAAAACGCCTCGGGCGCACCGGTGGTAACGACTTCTTCCTCGGCGCCGAAATCCCCGTCGCCTTCTCCGCCTACGACCTCCTCTGGCTCAACGGCGCTTCCCTTCTCAAATCCCCCCTCACGTCCCGCCGCACCGCCCTAGCATCCCTCCTCAATCAAGAATCTGAAATCGAGACTCGAAAATTCATCCTCGCCCCCACCACCGCCGCCCACACCGCCCTCGACATCGAAGCCGCCTTCCTCGCCGCCCGCGCCCGCGGCCACGAGGGCCTCATGGCCAAAGACCCCGCCAGCCTCTACACGCCCGGCCGGCGCGGCCTCGCTTGGCTCAAACTCAAAAAAGCCTACGCCACGCTCGACGTCGTCGTGGTCGCCGTCGAATTCGGCCACGGCAAACGTCGCGACGTCCTCAGCGATTACACCTTCGCCATCCGCGACGAAACCGAGGGCAACCGCCTGCTCACCGTTGGCAAAGCCTACTCCGGCCTCACCGACGCCGAGATCGCCACGCTCACCGCGCATTTCCTCGAAACCACCACCGAGCTGAAAGGCCGCCTTCGCCGTGTCATCCCCGACACCGTGCTAGAAATCGCGTTCGACAATATCCAGCCGAGCGCACGCCACGAGAGCGGCTTCGCTCTCCGCTTTCCCCGCATCGCCCGCCTCCGCCCCGATAAAACCCCCGCCGAAATCGACACCCTCGCAACCTGCCGCCGCCTCGCCGGCGTCCCGTGATTTCGCATCCTCCCCTAGCCTTGTCCACCCGTGTTCATCTTTGGGTAAACAATGACTGATCACGTCGCCATCCCTGCGCCCACGCTCACCGAGCCCCAGCTCTTCTCTGCTCTGCACCCCGGGCTCGCCGCTTGGTTCGCGCAGCGCTTCACCCACTTCTCCCCCGCCCAACGCGCCACGGTCCCCGAAATCCTCGCCGGCCACTCCACGCTTCTCTCCGCTCCCACCGGCAGCGGCAAAACGCTCGCCGCCTTCCTCGGCGTCTTCGACTCTCTCGCCAAGCTCCACGCCGCCGACGCCCTGCCCAACGGCATTGTCGCCGTCTACATTTCCCCGCTCCGCGCTCTCGCCTACGATCTTCAGAAAAATCTCCAGCAACCGCTTACTGAGGTTGGTTGGGACTGGCTGCGCATCGGATCGCGCACCGGCGACACTCCCGCCAAAGACCGCGCCGCCCAGAAACGCCGACCGCCCCACATCCTCGTCACCACACCCGAGAGCCTGACTCTCCTCGTGAGCCAGCCGTCGTGGACGCCCGCCTTTCGCCACACGCGCTTCCTCATCATCGACGAACTCCACGCCCTCGCCGAAAACAAACGCGGCTCGCTCCTCATGGTCACCGCCGAGCGCCTCGAAGACCTCGTCCATCCGCCTGCGTCCGACCAATCGAAAATCGACCATCAAAAATCGAAAATCCTCAGGATCGGCCTCTCCGCAACGGTCGCGCCGCTCCCCACCGTCGCCTCATTTCTCGTCGGCCCCATGCGTAGCGCGCGCATCGTCGAAATCGTCCAGCGCAAACCTGCCCGCATCGAGGTCTTCTCCCCGCTCGAACGCCGTGCCTATCCGGCCGCCGGCCATACCGCCGCCCGCATTCTTCGCCAACTCGCCACCTTCCTCGGCCAAACCCGCACTACCCTCATCTTCACCAACACCCGCGGCGCCGCCGAATCCATCGGCCTGCGCCTCAAGCAACTCCTGCCCGAACTCGCACCGTTGATCGAGGTCCACCACGCCTCCATCGATCGCTCCGTCCGCCTGGAGGTCGAGGACCGCTTGAAACGCGGCGAACTCCGCGCCGTCGTCTGCTCCTCGTCTCTCGAACTCGGTATCGACATCGGCTCCATCGACACCGTCGTCCTTGTTTCCGCGCCCAAAGGCGTCGCCCGCGCCCTCCAACGCATCGGCCGCTCCGGTCACTCGATGGACCGAACCAGCCACGGCGTGCTCGTCGCCACCAACATCAACGACCTCGCCGAGTGCGCCGTCACCGCCTGCATGATGGACCGCCGCGAACTCGAGCCCGTCCGCATCAACGAAAATCCCGTCGACGTCCTCGCGCAGTCCCTCGTCGGTCTTGCCGTCTTCGCCAGCGTCACGCCCGACGAAGCCTTCGCGCTCGTCCGCCGCACGTTCCCATTTCGCACCCTCACCCGCGAAACCTTCGACCGGGTCCTCCGCTATCTCGACGGCGGCGGCGTCTCCCTCGAACGCGCCTACCGCGACACCTTCGGCAAGGTCATCATCAATGCCGAGGGCCACCTCGCCCATCCGCGCACGCGCACCGCCCGCGACTATTTTCAAAACATCGGCACGATCTCCACCGAGAGCATGATCACGGTAAAAGTCGGCCGCCGGAATCTCGGCCAGCTCGAAGAGTCGTTTCTCAAACGCATGAAGCCCGGCGACGTATTCGTCCTCAACGGCCGCGCGCTCCGCCTCGTCTCCACCTCCATCCTCAGCGCCAAAGCCGTTGCCGCCGACGGCTCCCTGCCCACGGTCCCGCGTTGGGGCGCAAAAATGCCGCTCGCCAGCGGTCTCGGCGACGAAGTTGTCCGCCTGCGCACCGCCGTCTCCAACCTCCTCGGTAGCTCCGGGACCTCCGGCACCCGCGTAGCCACCGCCCACCACTTTCTCCGCGACCACTACGCCCTCACCGACGCCAACGCCACCGCGCTCATGGAGCATTTCTCCCTGCAAGCCGAGGTCTCCGTCATCCCCACGTCCGCGTTTTTTCTCATCGAGCTCTACCGCGATCCCCGCTCCGACCTGCTCAATTATTTTTTCCACTCCCTCATCGGCCGCAGCGCCAACGACGCCCTTTCCCGCATCGTCGCACAACGCGTCCAAGCCACCCGCGGCGGCAACGCCCTCGTCACGATCGACGACTACGGTTTCCTCCTCACATTGAAACCGTTTCAAGCCCTCTACACCACCGACGACTGGCGACCGCTCTTCCGCCGCCACGGTGCCGAGGTCGACCTCCGCCTCGCCCTCGCCGAAAGCGAACTAGTAAAATGGCAGTTCCGCTGCGTCGCCCAAACCGGCCTCATGGTCCCCCGCCGCACCCGCGGCGCCGAGCGCGGGGCACGCAGCCTCCAATGGAGTTCCGAAATCATCTTCGAAGTCCTCCGCAAACATGAACCCGACCACCCGCTCCTCGCCGAGGCCTACGCCGACGCCACGCTGCGCTTCCTCGATCTGCCCCGCGCCATCCGCTTTTTTGACGACGCCGCCGCGCTGCCGTGGCAACTCCGCGTGGTCGAGCGCGTGAGCCCGTTCTCCTTCGGTATCTTCGTGAGCAAGCTGAAGGAAACCATGACGCTCGAAGACCCCGAAACCACCATCGAGCGCCTCTACCACGAGATGTATGGAATCGAAAAGTAGGGATACACAGTTTCCGATCCGATTGGTAATTTTCCGCCTGCTCCCTCCCGCATGATCTCCGCCGAGATTCTCCCCGGCCTGCACCTAGATTCCCGTCGTGCCCTCTGGCTAAGCGGCCCGCGCCTGCTCGTGGTCGCCGACCTCCACTGGGGTTACGCCGCGAGCCACCGCGCCCGCGGCAATCTCCTCCCTCCGTGGGGCGATGCCGAACTCTCCGCCACGCTCTCCGCCCTCATCGCCGATTACCGCCCCGCCCAATTTCTCTGGCTCGGAGATACCCTCCACACGCTCACCGGCCGCGCCCCCGCCGAAGCCTTTCTCGCCGCCAGTCCCATCCCGATCACCCTCATCGCCGGGAACCACGACGCCCGCTGGCCCGCATCGACCGCGCGCTCGCTCCACCTCGCGCCGTTCTTTTTCCACCACGGCGACACCGCACCGGCGCTCCCACCCGATGCACTCGAAATCATCGGCCACCACCATCCCGCCTACCTGCACAGCGACGGCGCCGGCACCCGCCTCAAACTCCCCGCGCTCGTCGCCGGCCCTCGCCGCCTCATTTTACCCGCCTTCTCCCCTTGGGCCGCCGGCACCCCGTGGAACGACCGCCTCCTCCCCCACGAAACGCTCTGGGCCGCCACTCCCAAACGCGTCTCCGCGCTCCTCCCGACTCGATCCCTGTCTTCCCGCCCATCCGCCTGACTTCGCCCATCGGCATTCCGCCGGGTCCTGTTCGTCGCCCTTTCTCCTTCCTCTGAGCCCGCCGCGCCCTTTGCGTGAGACATGGCTTGGGAAATCAATTTCAAACACGGCATCCACCTGCCGCAGATCGGCTGGTCGCTCGACGCCACCCGCCGCGCCGCGCGCAGTTTCGTTTCCCACGCCCACTCCGATCACATGGCGCGCCACGCCGAGGTCCTCTGCACCCGCGCCACTGCCCGCCTCATGCGCGCCCGCCTCCCGTCGAAGCAGCGCACCGAACACATTCTCCCTTTCGGCCATCCCGAGCAACTCACCGCCGACTGCACCGTCACGCTCCACCCCGCCGGCCACATCTACGGCTCCGCCCAGATTCTCCTCGAGCACGCCGAGCACGGGACGCTCCTCTACACCGGCGATTTCAAACTCCTGCCCAGCCACGCCGCTGAAACCTGCGCCACCCCGCGCGCCGACACGCTCATCATGGAAACGACGTTCGGCCTCCCGCGCTACGTCTTCCCGCCCGCCGCCGAAATCGTCGCCAACCTCATCACGTTCTGCCGCGACACTCTCGCCGCCGGCGCCACGCCCGTCCTGCTCTGCTACAGCCTGGGCAAGAGCCAGGAAGTGCTCCGCGCCCTTGCTGCCTCCGGCCTGCCGATCATGCTCCAGTCCGAGACGCATCGACTCACCCGCATCTGCGCGCAACTCGGCCTCGACTTCCCTCCGCACGTCGAGTTCGACCCCGCCGCCCACGCCGGCCACGTCGTCATCTGCCCGCCCCATTCGCCCGGTCTGCTCAAGCGCGTCTCCGCACCCCGCACCGCGTCCGTCACCGGCTGGGCCCTCGATCACCGCTCCTTCCACGGCTCGCACCACGCCGCCGCTTTCCCCCTTTCGGACCACGCCGATTTCCCGTCACTCCTCCGCTTCGTCGAGCTTGTCCAACCCAAGCGCGTCCTCACGCTTCACGGCTTCGCCAAGGAATTTGCCGCGACGCTCCGCGACCGCGGGATTGCCGCGACGCCCATCGGCGAGCCGTTACAGCGCGAACTTTCCTTGGGCTGACCGGTCTCTCTCGCCCTCAATGAACCGTCCTTGGCCCGCTGCAGTTCTCGCCGCCCTCACCTTGATTTCATCCACCACCGCCCAACCCGCCCTCCTACCCGGCGAGGCACTCACCTATCGCGTGAGTTGGGGCATTTTCTTCGCGGCCGGCGAAATCAAGATCTTCGCCGAGCCGGCCCCGGCCGCCATCCCTTCCGACCGCATCCTCAACGTTACCACCACCGCAACCCGCGGCTTCGCCCGTGCGCTCTACGCCTTCGACGCCCGCGCCGAGGCCCTCGTCGAGGCCCCGACCGGAAGACTCATTTCCCACGTCGAAACGACCACGACCAAGGAAAAACAGACGCGGCACAGCACCACGCTCGATTACACCAAACGTCTTGCGCTTTACCGCGACGAGATCGAACCCGGACGAAACCTCGACGTGCCGCTCCCGCCCGGCGATCCGCTCGACCTCATCATGAGCCTCATCACCACGCGCCAATGGGAGCTCAAGCCCGGCGAAAAGCGCGATGCGCTCGTGCTCTTTGATCAAGATCCCTACGAGCTCACCATCCACGCGGTCCGCTACGAAGAGATCACCACCCGCCTCGGCACCTTCAACACCCTCGTCCTCGAGCCGCGCATGGACAAAACCCCGCCCAAAGGGATGTTCAAACGCGGGTCCGCCGTCCGCGTCTGGATCGCGCAAAACGACCCGCGCCGCCTCCCGGTGAAATTCGAAGTCGAACTCAAATTCGGCTCCGGCGTCGCGACCCTCGTCGCCTACCAACCTCCCGCCTCGCCCAAACCGTGATTGCCCAAGGAACCCACGGCATACACGTCAGGAAACCCATTCCGCTCTCCCGCTTCATTTCCGGGCATTCCGTGTGTTCCGTGGGCGCTCCTCCGCTGCCTTCTCAGCTTCCGCCTTTCGTGTATTTCGTGGTGACCACCTCCTCTCCGATCGACCCATGCGCCGCATCCTGATTCTCCGCGGCGGCGCCCTCGGCGATTTCATCGTCACGCTCCCTGCCCTTGCCGCCCTTCGCTCCGCCTACCCCTCCGCCCGCATCGAACTCGCCGGCAACGCCCTGGCCGCCGCCGTCGCTGTTTCCCGTGGACTGCTCGACGCCGCCCACTCCCAGCACGAATCCCGCTGGGCCGCACTCTACGTCTCCGCTCCGCTCCCGCCCGCCTTCGCCACGTGGCTCACGTCGTTCGACCTCATCCTCAACTTCTGGCCCGACCCCGACGCTACTCTCGCCCGTCATTTCCAAAATCTTTCTGCCCCCATTTTTCTGACCTCCTCCGCGCACCCTAACCGCGCCCCCGCCGCCGCCCACTACTGCGAACCCCTCCGCACCCTCGGCCTCCCAAAAACCAATTTCTTCTATCCGTTACTCGCCCGCGCCAACGCCCGCCCCCCGAGGGAATCCGATCTCTCAGCGCTCAACTCTCGACGCTTAGCTTCCCCCACTATCGCTCTCCACCCCGGCAGCGGCTCCGCGAAAAAAAACTGGCCACTTCCCCGCTGGATCGAACTCGCCGCGTGGCTTCACACCACCCACGCCGCCGACCTGCTAATCATCACCGGCGAAGCCGAACCGCCTGCCACCCGCACCGACTTCGCGCCCTTCGGCACGTCAGCCCACAATCTTCCGCTCGAAGACCTGATCACTCGCCTCACCCGTTGCCGTTTTTTCATCGGCCACGACTCCGGCATCGCCCATCTCGCCGCCGCCTGCGGCGTCCCGAGCCTCCTTCTTTTCGGCCCCACCGATCCCGCTATCTGGGCTCCGCCCGCACCGCACGTTACCGTCCTCCACCGCGCCCCATCCCTCGACCTCCTCGTCCTCGCCGACGTCCAAGCCGCCCTCCTCCCTGCACTCCAAGGTCCGGGTTTCGACTCGCGCTTTCGCTTTGATTATCCCGGCCACGCCCTTTGATTGCGCGCCAATCCAACGTGAACGCAACCACCGCGCGCACCGCCGCCGCCCAACGTAAAGCCGACCTCGCCCGCAGCTTCCGCCTGTGCACGGCCGACGGCCTCGTGGCCATGCCGCTGGTCACGATGTCGCTCCCGGTAAACGTCTTCATCACCGCCCTCGTCACCAAAGCCTACGTCCTACCCAAGACCGAAATCGGCGTCCTCACCGCGATGCCGTTCGTCGCAAACTTCCTTCAAATCTTCGCCGCGCCATTCATCGCCCGCTGGCGTCCGCCCAAGACCGTCACCGTAGTCGCCGCAAGCATTCATCTCGCCCTCTGGGTCGTGCTCGGAGCGCTCCTGCCGCTCATCCCGCGCGAGAATCCCGTCGCCGCCGCATATTGGCTCATTCTGTGGTTTTTCGTCTCCAGCTGCTTCGCCGCGATCGCCGGTGTCTCTTGGAACTCTTGGATTCAGGAATGGGTCCCCGCCCGCCTGCGGGGAAAATACTTCGCCCGCCGCAACGCCTACCTGCAATTCTCCACCCTCACATTTCTCTTCGCCGCCGGCTGGGCCCTCGCCCACTGGAACTACGCGATCCCGGCATTTCAGGCCGTGATCGGCGTCGCCTGCCTCATCCGCATCTACTCGCTCTACTGGCAATGGATCTCGCCCACCCAACCGCTGCCCCAGGCGCAGGCTCCAACAATTTCGTTCCGCGCCCAAGTCGATGTCTTGTCCCGTTCGCGCTCTTTCCTGCTTTTTGTGCTCTTCGGGTCCGTCTGGTCGTTCGCGGCCAACTGCTTCGGCCCGTTCTACCACGTCTTCATGTTTGAGCAGCTCAACTTTTCCGCCTTCGACGTCGGCATCCTCTCGACGTTGACCGCCCTCGGCGGCGCGCTCGCGTTACCCGCGTGGGGCCGGCTCTTGGACCGTTTCGGCAACAAGCCCGTCATGACCTTCGCCCTCATCGTCTGGCAGCTGCAGAATTTTCTCTGGTGTTTCATCACCCCGGAAAATCGCAGCTTGCTTTACGGCATGTGGATTTTTGGCGGTCTCACCAGCGCCTGCTTCATCCTCGGCCAGTTCACCCTTCTGCTCCGCCTGCTGCCGGTCGAAGCCAAGAATCTCGCGATCGGTTTCAATCTCGCCGTCACCTCGCTCGTCGCCGCGATCGCGCCCATCGTCGGCGGCGCGGTGCTGCAATGGGCACTCCCCCGCTGGCAAAACGACCTCGCCGTTTACCACGTCTGCTTTTTGCTTCAGCCCCTGCTCTCGCTCGTCGCGGCCGGCATCTTGCTTCGCGTCCATGAGCCCGCCGCCGGCTCACTCACCATGGTCTTCGGCGCGATGCGCAACATCCGCACCCTCGGCGGCGTCCTTGGCCTCGATTTCCTCATCAACTACGTTTTCTACCGCGCTCCGTCCAAACGCCCGTGATCTCCGCAGCTCCTCACATTTTCACGCTTACGGGTAACCTGCTCGCCGAGCGCACCCTCACCTTCGAATCGTGGGCCCCCGGACGCACCCAACGCGCCACCGCCGAATCCTTCCAAGTCGGGGGCAAGGGCATCAACGTTGCCAAAATGCTCGCTCGGCTCGGCGCACCGCACACCGCGCTCTGTTTCACGGGTGGCGCTGCCGGCGACGAGTGTTTCGCCGCGCTTCATGCCTCGGGCCGGCCGTTTCAAAATTTTCCGTCCGCCGCGCCCACCCGTACCGGCACAGTCATCCGCGCCCCCGGGCAGCCCGAGACGACCTTTCTCGCCCCCGATGCCGCGCCCGATGCCCTCGCGCTCTTCGCCTGCGCCGCCTTCCTTGACGCCCAACCCGACGGACAAGTCCTCGCGCTTTGCGGTAGTTTTCCCGGTTGGTCCTCATCTGCCTACGAGCCGCTCCGCGCCGCCTTGGCTCGTTGGCTGAGCCGCGGCATCCTCGTCGCCGATACCTACGGGCCGCCGCTCGCTTGGGTGGTTTCGCAGCCCGTTGCGTTGATCAAGATCAACGCCGACGAACTCCGCACCTTCGCCCCCGATCTCGCCCACCTCCCAAGCCACGCCTCCGCCCGTCGCTGGATCGTGACCGACGGTCCCCGACCCATCCAGATCCGCGACGATACCGGCTCCCTCTCCACCGCCACCCCGCCGGCCATCGACGAAGTCTCCGCTACCGGCTCCGGCGATGTCTTTTTTGCCTGCGTGCTCCAGGCGTGGTTTCACCTCGGTCGCGACCTCGCCGCCGCGGTCCAGTTTGCCCTGCCCTTCGCCACCGCCAACGCCGCGCATCCCGGGGTGGCCGACTTTCCGCTGCCTGATGCGGGCTCTTCCGGCAATTTCACCAAATAAAGCCTTGCTTTCACTGCGCCAAAACCGCTTTTTCACCGGTTTTATTTATGAAAGCCACCATCAAGACCCAAGGCCAGCAGTTCACTGTCACCGAGGGCGACGTCCTTTTCGTCAACCGTTACCCGAACACCGAGGCCGGACAGGTCATCGAGATCAAAGAAGTCCTCGCCGCCGGTGAAGGCGCTGACTACAAAGTCGGCCGTCCCACCCTCGCCGGAGCCATTGTTTCGGCTAAGATCCTTGAGAATAAACGCGGCGACAAGGTCATCGTCTTCAAGAAAAAGAAACGCAAAGGTTACGAGAAGAAGCGCGGCCACCGCCAAGAGCTCTCCGTGATCAAGATCCAGTCCATCACCGTTTAAAGGAAACCACCCACCATGGCGCATAAAACAGGTCAAAGCTCCACGTCCAACGGCCGCTCCAGCAAATCAAAGCGGCTCGGGATCAAACTTTTCGGCGGCGAAGTCGTTCGCGCCGGCGGCATCATCGTCCGCCAACGCGGCTCCAAGACCCACGCTGGCAAGAATGTCGGCATCGGTCGTGACTGGACCCTCTTCGCGCTGAAGGACGGCGTCGTGAAATACGACAAGCCCCACCGCAGCGTCGGTGTCGTCGAGCACGCTTCTTGAGCGGGCCTAACGATTTACCTTCCCAACGCAGCCCGAAACGGCTGCGTTTTTTATTGTCCCCATGACGCCGCCCGATCGCCTGACCGAACTTCGCCGCCAACGGGCCTTGCTCCAGCAGCACACCGATTGGCTCGATCGAGAAATCGCCCGGGCCTCGCTCAACGCTACCCCGGAGAGCCCACCCGCAGTCGCTCCGCCCACCCCTAGCCTCAACGTCACGCTGCGGGCCACCGAGCCGCTCATCACTGCCAATCCCGACGCGATTCTGAGCCAATACCGCAGCGATGAAGGCCGTCTGAAAACCGATGTGCGCAAAGGCTGCCTGCTTTACTGCCTCGGCGCGTTTGCCCTCTTGGGCCTCAGCCTGCTCATCGTCTACCACCTCCTCACCGGATCAAAGTAACGATGCGCGCGCCGGCCGCGTCGCCGCCAAATCCGCGCCGCCCCTCAATTCACCGCCGGATAGCTCCCGAGCCATTTCACCAGCGGACACGTCGCGCGCAATTCCGCCAGCGCCGCCTTCATCGCCACGTCTTCGTAGTGACCGCTCACATCGAGGAAGAAAAAGTAGTCCCACGGGCGCTTCTTGCTCGGCCGCGATTCGATTTTGGAAAGATTCACCCCGCGCTCGGCCAACGGCATCAACATCTTCAAAAGCGCGCCGGAGTGCGACGAGGCCTCATCGCCGAGCGACACCAGCAGGCTCGTCACATCCTTGCCGTTGCCCACCGCACCCGCCGCTTTGCGGCCGAGCACGAAAAACCGCGTGGTATTGTCGGCCTTGTCTTGAATATTTTTCGCCTGCACCGGCACGCCGTAGTGCCCCGCCGCCAGTTCGCCCGCGACCGCCGCCGCCGTGGGCTCGCCTTTGGCGATCTGCACCGCGCGCGACGTGCTTGAAGCATCGACGAGCTGCGCATGCGGCAGATGCCGGTTCAGCCACAGCCGGCACTGCGCCAGCGCCTGATCCTTCGAGTAAACGTGCGTGATTTTATCCAGCGGC
This sequence comes from Opitutaceae bacterium, assembly GCA_044356555.1. Taxonomy (GTDB): domain Bacteria; phylum Verrucomicrobiota; class Verrucomicrobiia; order Opitutales; family Opitutaceae; genus Tous-C4FEB. Next base: position 42,516 of record JBIKWB010000009.1, read on the forward strand.
GACTGCGACACCAGCGCATGGGTAATCTCCAGATAAATTTGCCCCACGATCTTGAGGTCGCTCTCCACAAAACTGTCCAGGGTTTCGCGCACGCTGCCTTCGGTGGAATTCTCGATCGGGATGACCGCGTGGTCCGCCTCACCCTTCTCCACCGCGGTGAAGATATCCGCAATAGTCGCCATCGCGTGATAGTCCACGCTTGCACCAAATTTCTTCATCGCCGCCGCGTGGGTGTTGCTCGCCTCGGGCCCGAGGTAGGCGATCATCAACGGCTTTTCGAGCGCGATTGCCGCCGACATAATCTCCCGGTAGATTGCCCGCAGCGCGTCGCTCTTGATCGGTCCTTGGTTCTGCCCGGAGACCTTGCGAAAAACCGCATCTTCTCGCTCCGGCACGTAGATTTCCCCACCCGTGCTGCGTTTGATTTTTCCAATCTCAGCTGCGAGTGCCAGCCGTTGGTTGATCAACTCGACCAATTGACGGTCGAGCACATCGATCTTTTCGCGAATCGGGCCGAGTTCCATATTAAGTTGTTGGCGCGCGACCGCCGTCGGCCGCATCCGGGGTTGCCTGCTCCGCCGCCACGTCCACCGGCGCAACCGCCATCGTTTCGCCCGCAATCACGAATTCCGGCGTGGACATCACCACGCCTTCCAGTGGCAGCTGCTCGTCCGCCAGACCCATGTCCGTATCCGTCGGGGTCGGCGCGGTGGTGGCTTTCTGCAACCACTCGTCGATTTGTCGCGAGCTGAGCACGTCCGACGCCGGCAACTCGTCCAACGACTTCATGCCGGCGAACTCCAAAAACTTGTCCGTGGTGCCATACTGCAACGGCCGTCCCGGCAAATCCGCCCGGCCCACGATGTAGATCAGGTCTCGCTCCAGCAGTTTGTTCACCCCCGCCTCCGCCGACACTCCGCGGATCATCTCAATCTCCGTCCGCGTCACGGGTTGACGGTAGGAAACCACCGCGAGCGTCTCGAGCGCCGACTGGCTCAGCTTCACCGGCGGCGGCTCTTGCCGCAAAATCCGCAGCCACCGCGCAAACCTCGGGTGCGTCATCAGTCGGTAGCCGCTCGATCCTTCGATGAGCAAAAGCCCTTCGTCCGACAACCGCAGCTCCGCCGCGATCAGATCCATCGCCTCGCGGATCTGGGTCGCGGTGATGAGCGACGGCACCTCTTGGTAAAGTTCATTGTACTCGGGGATCTCCGCGATGACTTCCACCGGCTCCTCGGCTGCGGGTGCTTCCGCCGGCGTCACCGCCGTCTCACCTTCTGCGACCACGTCCACCGGCGACGCATAATCCGTCACCACTCCCGGCAACGGCAGCGTCATCTGCTCATGGAACCGCGTAAACACCGCTTGGATATCCTTGATCGCGAGCGGCTGGTTGGACGACAGCAACAGAGCCTTGAGAACTTTTTTTAGGTTAAACGCCATGCGAAGAAGATCGCCCCCAGTGAATGCCCCCGCGTTTCCCCTCCGCAATCACGAAAAGCGCCTCTCCATCGCATCAGACAAATTGCCCCGGTTCATCACCCCGCAAACACACTTGCCCGCCCCTCGGCCCCTTGGTTCGCTCCGCTTTCACGACTCCCGCAATCCCATCCCTTCTCCTTTATCTACCACCTTCTATCGCCCATGAGCTCCCCCGCCAATCCTCGCACTCACTCCTCTGTTATCGTCGACGGCCACGACCGCGCCCCCGCCCGCTCCATGCTGCGCGCCGTAGGCTTCACCGACGAAGACTTCAAGAAACCCCAGATCGCCGTCGCTTCGTCCGCGTCCAACATGACGCCCTGTAACGTCCATCTCGGCGAGCTAAGCGAGCACGCCCAAAAGGGCATCAACGCCGCCGGGGGCAAGGCCGTCTACTTCAATACCATCACCGTCACCGACGGCATCAGCATGGGCACGCAGGGTATGCGCTACTCCCTCGTCTCCCGCGATGTCATCGCCGACTCCATCGAGACCGCCGTCGCCGCCGAGGGCTTCGACGGCCTCGTCGCCATCGGTGGCTGCGACAAAAACATGCCCGGTTGCATGATCGCCATCGCCCGCCTCAACCGCCCGGCCGTCTTCATCTACGGCGGCACCATTCTTCCCGGCTTCCTCGCCTCCGACTGCGACAAACAAAAGCCCCTCGATATCGTCTCCGTCTTCGAGGCCGTCGGCAAACACGCCAAGGGCGAACTCGACGACGCCGGCCTCAAGGCCGTCGAGACCACCGCCATCCCCGGCCCCGGCTCCTGCGGCGGCATGTACACCGCCAACACCATGGCCTCCGCCATCGAGGCCCTCGGCATGAGCCTGCCCAACAGCAGCGCCCAACTCGCCGTCGGCAAAGAGAAGCGCGAGGACTGCGAGCGCGCCGGTGCCGCCGTCATGGCCATGCTCCAAAAGGGTATAAAGCCCCGCGATATTCTCACGCGCAAGGCCTTCGAGAATTGCATCACCGTCTGCACCGCGCTCGGCGGCTCGACCAACCTCGTGCTCCACCTCCTCGCCATCGCCCATTCCGCTGAGGTCCCGCTCGTGATCGAGGATTTTAAGACCATCGGCGCCCGCGTCCCGCTCCTCGCCGACGTAAAACCTTTCGGCAAATACGGTATGGCCCACCTCATCCGCATTGGCGGCATTCGCCCGCTCATGAAGATGCTGCTCGACCGCGGCATGTTGCACGGCGATTGCCTGACCGTCTCCGGCGAGACCCTCGCCGAGTCCCTCAAGAACGTCGCCCCCTACCCGTCCTACCCCGACCAGCAGGATGTGATTCGCCCCTTTGATCAGCCGATCAAAGCCGACACCCACCTCCGCATCCTTCACGGCAACCTCGCACCCGGCGGCGCCGTGGGCAAAATTACCGGGAAAGAAGGCCTCTACTTCAAGGGCCCCGCCAAAGTCTACGAAGGCGAAGAAGACGCGCTCAAGGGCGTCCTCCGCGGCGATGTCGTCAAAGGCGATGTCGTTGTCATCCGCAACGAAGGCCCCGTCGGCGGCCCCGGCATGAGAGAGATGCTCTCACCCACCAGCGCCATTGCCGGCCGCGGCCTCATTAAGGATGTCGCGCTCATCACCGACGGCCGCTTCTCCGGCGGCAGCCACGGCTTCGACGTCGGCCACATCACGCCCGAAGCCGCGAAGGGCGGCCCCATCGGCTTCGTGCAAAACGGCGATATCATCGAAATCGACGCCGTCAAAAACACGCTGAGCCTCCTCATCCCCGAAGCCGACTACGCCGCCCGCTTGGCCGCCTACAAGCCGCTCCCGCCCAAAGAAACCCGCGGCGTGCTCGCCAAATACGCAAAACTCGTGAGCACCGCCTCCGAGGGCGCGGTGACGGACAAAAATCTATAAGGGTGCACTCCCGGTCGCCGGGTTCACCGCCCGCGCCAGGGCGGCCGCAAACACTTTCAACTTCTCGGGATCTTTCCGCCCCGGCGCAGCCTCGACTCCGCTGTTCACATCAACGAATCGAGAGCCCGTCGCGGCGATCGCGTCGCCGATGTTTTCGGCGTTGAGCCCGCCGGCTAGCACCCAGTTCACTTTTTTGAACTGCGTGCGGTGCCACGCAAACGTCTTCCAATCGCCCGTGTGGCCGGATCCGCCGAAGAGGTTCGGATGATAAGTATCGAGCAAAATGGTGTCGGCGAGCGGCACGAACGCCAAATCAAAGTCCTTGCCCGGAGGCACGCGCGGGGCGAGCCAGAGCATTTCCGGCGGAATCACATCGAGCCAAAGCGACGCCATGGAAAACGGCGTTTCGTTGGCAAAGTGCAGCTGCACGTGGTCAAAGCCCGCCGCCTTAATCGCCGTGAGTGCTTCGAGGGAGGGCTCGACTACCACAGCCACTTTCTTCCGCGGGGGCAGTCGGGGGGCCATCGCCTCGAACTGGGCCAGGCTCACGTAGCGCGGCGATTTGGGGTGGAGAATAAAACCGAGATAATCCGCGCCCACGGCATCGGCCGCCTCGGCGTCCACGAGCGAGGTCAGCCCGCACACCTTAAATCGTATGCCGGCGATCATCGGTCAAAATGAGTTCACCGAGGCAATCACGTGATCGACCTGCGCATCGGTCAGCTCGGGAAAAATCGGCAGACTCACACACGTGTTCGCCGTGAGTTCGGAAACCGGAAACGATCCGACCCCATAGCCGAGACCGGCGTAGCATTTTTGCAGGTGCAACGGCACGGGATAAATCAGATCGGTGCCGACCTCCGCCCGCGTCAGGTGCTCGCGCAGCATGTCACGCCGCGGATGACGCAGCGTGAACTGATGAAAGACGGACCGACCGTAAGCCGGTTGCTCCGGGAGCTGCACCTCCGCCAGCGTGATCCCGGCGAGGTAACGCGCGGCGATCGCCTGGCGGCGCGCCGTCCACCCGGCGAGGTAGGGCAGCTTCACGTTGAGCAGCGCTCCTTGGAAACCATCCATCCGAAAATTCCCGCCCACGATGTCGTGGTAGTAGCGCCGGTCGGATCCATGCACGCGGATGTGCCGGGCCTTGATGTGCACCCCCTCGTCCTTCGCGACAAACGCCCCGCCCTCGCCACAGCCGCCGAGATTCTTCGTCGGGTAAAAACTGAACGTGCCCACGTCGCCCATCAGACCGACCGGCTTGCCCTTGTAGCTCGCACCGATCGCTTGGGCGCAGTCCTCGATCACGTAAAGCCCGTGCTTGCGGGCAATGGCGATCAATTCATCCATCCGCGCCGGCTGCCCAAAGAGGTGGACGACGATGATCCCCTTCGTCCGCGGAGTGATCGCGGCCTCGACCTTCTCCGGGTCGAGGTTGTAGGTGCCCGGCTCGATGTCGGCGAAGACCGGGGTTGCGCCGACGTAGTTGATGCCCCAGGCGGACGAAATAAACGTGAACGGCGCGGTGATGACTTCATCACCGGGACCAAACCCCGCGATCATGCACGCGACGTGAAGGGGCGACGTGCCGCTGTTCATCGCGAGCACGCGCGGATACCCGAGCGTCTGCGCAAAGTTTGCCTCGAATTCCTCCACGTCCTTACCGAGGCAGAAACGCGTCGCGTCGTAGGTCGCAGTGAGCGCGGCAAGCGCGGGCTCGCGCAGGGCGCGGTGTTGGAGGCTCAGATCGAGGAACGGAACTTTCATTTGCCGAGTTTTTTAACCAGTGACTCAACCAAGCTGTCGAGACTGGGCGTCTTGGCGCTGAAACCGACCGGAACTCCCAGCTCCTTCATCGTCGCTCCGGTTTGCGGTCCGATGCTGCCGGTCAGAGGCGAAATTGCATCTTTGCCGAGTTTGAGCGCGGCCGCCTGGTCGACGAATGACTGCACGGCCGACGAACTCGCAAAAAGAATCGCATCGGCCCCGCGCGCCCGAAAATCGGCGGCGGCGGGCGAGCCGCTGAGATCGGTCTGCTCGGTTTTGTAAACCTGGAGCGTGTCCACGATCGCGCGGGCTGCGGTGAGTTTATCGACGAGATCGTCCCGGCTGAGCGAGCCGGCAACGACGAGAATTTTGGCGTGATCGAGACTGCCCGTTTCGATCAAAGCCTCCGCGAGCGCCTCGGCCGTAGCGATCTTGGGCTGACACTCGATCTTAAGGTGAAAGGCCCGGATCGCCTCGGCTGTCGCCTCGCCGATGCAAGCGAAGCGAATCAGGCCGAGGGAACGGATGTCGTCGAAGATCCGGCGGATCTCTTCGAAAAAATAGCGGACGCCATTGGGACTCGTGAAGACGAGCCAATCATAGCTACCGAACTCGAGGAAAACATCGGCGAGCGCGTCGTTGGAAACCTCCTTGGTGATGGAGATAAGCGGCAACTCGATCACCTCGGCGCCGAGCGCGGTGAGTTTGACGGCCAGTTCTGGCGCTTGATCGCGGGCACGCGTCACCGCGATGCGGCGACCATTGAGGGGAAGAACACTGCTCATAAAATTAAACCCAATTGTGTGAGCACCCGGGCGGCGGTGGCCGCGGGCGCGTTGAGGTCGTCGGACGAAAGCGGCAGGCTGCGCCCGCCGATGTTTTCGTGAAAAAAATAGAGCGCGTCAGCCGTCGCATGAACGCCGAGCGCCGTTTGGCAGCCGCCGCCAAGGGCCGACTGGAAGGCCCGTTCCAAATTCACGGCGCGGGCGGTCGGTGCGTCGAAAATCGTGGCATACTTGGCTGCATCGGCCACGCGGCACTGGACGGCGATCGCCCCCTGCCCTACCGCGGGCACCATCTGCGTGTACTCCAGCGTCACAAAGGTGAGCCCGGGCCACGTCCCGAGTCCCAAACGGGCCAGCCCGGCGGCAGCGAGCACCGTAGCGTCAGCCAGCCCATCGTCCGAGATCTTGCGCAGGCGTGTATCAACGTTGCCGCGGATGCCGGTGAACTGAGCCGCGGGATACAACCGCGCGAGTTGGCCGCGGCGACGCGGACTGCCCGTGGCGACGGTCACCGGCTCTGTGATGCCCTGCCGCAGAATCAAAATATCCCGCGCATCGGCGCGCGGCAGGTAGCCGACGACCGTGAGGCCGGCCGGCATGGCGCCGGGAAGGTCCTTCGCGCTATGGACGGCGAAGTCGGCCTCACCGCGCAGGAGCGCCGCCTCGAGTTCGCCGGTGAAGAGGCCTTTGCCACCGCGCTGTTCGAGGGACCAATCGGCCTGCCGGTCGCCGGTGGTGACCAGCTTCAACAGCTCCGTTTCGCAACCCAGCCTGGCCCGCAGGTGCGCAGCGACAGCCGCGGCTTGGACCAGGGCGAGCGGGCTTTGGCGAGTGGCGAGGACCGGTTTGAACACAGAAAAGAAAAGGGCGCAGACAGTGTCTGCGCCCGGAAGGTTTTGGCAACGGTGAGGTGCGCCCCGCTCAATAGCTGGCCTGAACGCCCTTAAGATTCTTCTTGGCCATCCACGGCATCATGCTGCGGAGGTAGGCACCGGTCTTCTCGATTTGGTGCTTCTCGCCGGCCTTGAGGAGGGCGTTGTAGTTCTTGAGACCGCCCTTGTGCTCCTTGACCCACTCTTTGGTGAACTGGCCGGATTGGATCTCCTTAAGGATCTTCTTCATCACGACCTTGGTCTGCTTGTTGATCACGCGCGGGCCGCGGGTGATGTCACCGAACTTGGCGGTTTCCGAGATCGAGAAACGCATGCCGGCGATGCCGGATTCATACATTAGATCACAGATAAGCTTCAGCTCATGGAGACACTCGAAGTAAGCCATCTCGGGTTGGTAACCGGCCTCAACGAGGGTCTCGAAGCCGGCCTGGACGAGAGCGCTGGCGCCGCCGCAGAGCACGGCCTGTTCGCCGAAGAGATCGGTCTCGGTCTCCTCCTTGAAGGAAGTCTGCAGCACGCCCGCCCGGGTCGAGCCGATGCCCTTGGCCCAAGCGAGGGCGTTTTTCTTAGCGGACTTGGATTTGTCCTGCGCGACGGCGACGAGCGCCGGCATGCCTTTGCCCTCGGCGTAAAGACGACGGACCATGTGGCCCGGGCCCTTTGGTGCGACCATGATGCAATCGACGTCTTTCGGGAGTTTGATCAGGCCGAAGTGAATCGCGAGGCCGTGGCTAAAAAGGAGGGTCTTGCCCTTGGTGAGATTGGGCAAAATGGAGCTGGCGTAGACGTCGGCCTGCTTCATGTCGGGCAAACCGACCATGATGATGTCGGCCCGGCGAACGGCTTCACCGGTCTCGACGACCTCGAAGCCGTGCGACTCGGCGACCGCCTTGGATTTCGAGCCTTCATAAAGGCCGATAATGACCTTGCAGCCGCTGTCCTTCAGGTTGAGCGCATGGGCGTGGCCCTGCGATCCGTAGCCGAGGACGGCGAGCGTTTTGTTTTTAAACACGCCGAGATCGGCGTCTTTGTCGGTGTAGACTTTGGCGGGCATGATGGAAATTGGGTTGGAGTTTTTGGGTTTCGGGTTGCGAGAAAGAAGCGGAGATTAGCGCCGGAGGGCGAGTTGGCCGGTGCGGGCGAGCTCGATGATACCGAACGGCTCCAGCAAACCGAGGAAGGCGTTGATCTTCGCCTCATCCCCGGTGACCTCGATAATGAGCGAGTCCACGGAGAGGTTGACGATCTTGGCGCGGAAGACGCCGGCGATCTGGAGCAACTCGGCGCGGCTGCGCGAGTCGGCCCGAACCTTGATCAAGACCAACTCACGGGCGACCGCTTGACCGTCGCTGAAATCGGAAACTTCGACGACGTTGACCAGCTTCCGGAGCTGTTTGGTGCAAAGCCCGAGGGCGGCTTCATCACCTTTGAGCACGATGGTGATGCGCGAAAGCGACGCATCGTGCGTGGGCGCGACGTTGAGGGAATCGATGTTGAAGCCGCGACCGGAAATCATACCGGTGACGCGCGCCAAAACGCCAAATGTGTTCTCAACGAGGACCGAAATCGTGTGTCGCATGAAATTTAGGAGAAAAGGTGAAATGGTGGACGCTGAGGGACTCGAACCCCCGACCCTCTCGGTGTAAGCGAGATGCTCTAACCAACTGAGCTAAGCGTCCGAACCGAGGGGAGAGGAAAACGTGCGGGCGGTGGCGATGACAAGGAATTATTCGGGCGCGGCGCCGACCGCCGATACAACGAAAAATCAACGCGCGGCCTTCGGTCGGAGGGTGCCGTCGCGCACCATGAGTTCGGCGTTCTGAAGGGCATTAAGGGCGGCGCCTTTCCAGAGATTGTCGCCACTCGCCCAGAGGGAAAGCCCGTTGTCGAGCGCGGTATCCACGCGGATCCGACCGACGCCACACTTCACCTGGCGGCTGAAGTCGAGAGGAGTCGGGTAAAGGCGCCGCTCCGGATCATCAACCAACTGGGCGCCGGCGAACGCCGCGATTGCCTCGCGCGCGGCCGCGATGTCCACCGGGCGTTCAAACTCGGCGTTCACCGCGACTGAGTGAGCCCGCACAACCGGCACGCGCACACAGGTCGCGGAGACTTTTAGGTCGGGCAAGCCCATGATCCGTCGGCTTTCCTCCCGCATTTTCGTTTCCTCGCCGGTGTAACCGTCGGCTCCAAACGAATCAACCTGCGGGATGGCGTTAAACGCGATTTGATAAGGATAAACCTTCTTCGTCATCGGGGCGCCCGCGACATGGGCTTGAATTTGCGCTTCGAGTTCGTCCACCGCGTCGGCGCCCGTGCCCGAGACCGACTGATAAGTGGCAACAAAGTAACGCTTCAGGCCAAACCGGAGATGCAACGGCCACAGCGCCATCAACGTGACGGCCGTCGAGCAATTGGGATTGGCAATGATTCCCTGGTGCGAACGCAGGCTCTCCGGATTGATCTCGGGAATCACGAGCGGCACCGTCGGGTCCATCCGATAGGCGGAACTTTTATCGATCACGAGACACCCCGCTTTGACCGCGTCGGGCGCCAGCGCCCGGCTCGTGGCGCTGTCAACGGCGAAGAACGCCACGTCAACATCGCCGAATACGCCCGGCTTCGCTTCCTCAACGGTGAATCTTTGGCCGCCGCTTTCGATGACTTTACCCACCGAGCGCGCCGAGGCAAAAAGCCGCAAGCGGGCCAACGGAAAATTTCGCCCGAGCAAAAGCGCGAGCAGTTCTTGACCGACGACGCCCGTAGCGCCGACGATTGCGACTGTGAAGGAAGCGGTCTTGTCCATGGAATCTCTCTGGGAGTCTTACAACCAAACCCGCACCCGCCTCGGCATCAAGCCCGCAGACCGGGTTCTGCTGGTGCGGATATCCTCGTCGACCCTGCAATTCTACCGGGCCGGAAACCTCGTGAAGAGCTGGGGTATCTCCACATCCAAGCGCCCGCCCTCAAATGTGAAGGACTCTCTTGGCACGCCGCGCGGGCTCCACGAAATCGCCGAGCGCATCGGCGCCGGTCAACCGCCCGGCATGGTTTTCAAATCCCGCGTACCGACCGGCCGGCACTATGGCGAACTCCCCGATGCGGCGGTGAACGACAATCTCATCACGAGCCGCATCCTTTGGCTTCGTGGACTCGAAGCCGGCGTGAATCGCGGCGGCAACGTCGATACCTACGAGCGCTACGTCTACATCCACGGCACAAATCACGAGAGCCGCCTCGGCGAGCCCTTGAGCTCGGGCTGCGTGCTGATGGGTAATCTCGATATCGTCGAGCTCTACGAAGACGTCCGCACCGGCGACCACGTTTTCATTGCCGACTGAGCGATCCGCTTCGGGCGCCGGGCTTCGTTATCTCCCGCGCACCGCAGCGAGCAAGCGCACGTAATCTTCATCCAACTGGCTGTTCGGCTCGAATTTCAACGTTTGCCGCGCCCGCACCAGTGCACGCTCTGCCGCCGGTTTGTTGCCCAACCGAACCAAATGCTGCACAAACGTGACGACAACTTGGTCAAAAAATCCGATACCGGCACCTTGCCCAAAACTAACCAAGAGCGACTGGTAAGTTCGCTCCTGAGCCTGCACGGGATCGGTCGCCATGCTCCGAAGCAAAATCTCCCGCGCTTGTTGGGCGCTAAGATCACCTCGCTTTGACCGGTTCCGCAGGGCGATATCCCGCTCCTCGGCGTCGGCTGCGCTGGTCTCGCCCCGCGCCCTCAGGCTCGCACTCACCCGGTTGGAGAAACCGGCCGAGACATCCGGATACACCTGAAACGCGAGCGCCGCCTCACGCAGCACCGCCTCGATCTGCCGTGGCGTGCGCGGCAACTCGGCCTCGGCCGCCAAGAGCGTCTCCCACGCCGGGAGATTTCGCCGCTCAAGCGTCACCGCTTTCCGGGCCGCCCGCGCCGCCGCTTCGAAGTCCTTGGTGGCCAAAAAATCCTCAGCGAACGCACCGTGGCCGGCCGACTGCCGAAAAGTCGGCAACGCGCGGAAGCGTTCCGCGAGGAACTTGAGCTCATGATCGGAGATTTGTCTCCACGTCTGCGGGTCCAGCGCGTGGCCGGTGACAAAGCGTTGCTCGGCATAGCGGCCGACATCGAATTTCCATTTTTGGGCGGTATCGAGAAACCCGAACCACGCGTGCCGGCCATCGTCGCCCGCGCCGGTAAAAAACAACGTCGGAACGCCCCGCGCCTTTCCGGTTTCCGTCGCAAAATACGCTTGGTCGACGCAAATGCCGCCGGCCTTCAAAATGTCGTGGAGCTTGTAGGTGGCGCCGGGCCAGACGGGATTATTGTTCGCGATCCGATCCTGCCGATAACGCACCATCGTGTAGGCGCGGTCCAGATGGCTGAGCGGGTAGTCGGCGACTTGTTGCGTCCATTTCAGCTCGGCCAAGGGTGCCGCCGCGTCGACGACGAATTTCAATTCGTCGGCCTGCAAGCGAGACAGACGGTGGAAGGTTCGACCGGCCACATCCTCCGCAATCCACCAGTCAAAGACCTCGGACGGGGCGTTCATCTTTCTCGGCAGCGCCGTCGCCGAGACTTGGCCGTGCGGCCAATGCGGCGGAGGCGGCACGTCGTGCACGAGCGCGATCGCCAACGCGAGAGAGGAATACCGGGCGAACTTGACCGGATCGCGCCGATGCAAGGCGTTGAGAATTTGAAACGCCGCGGGCAGATTGTCCTGAGGAGCCAAGAGGGAAAAGAACTCGTCGCCGAACGCCGCATTGCCCACGAGCCAGCGCTGCAGATCGGGCGACAGCCAGCGGCCCAAAGGCAGATCCGCGGTTTCGTATCGAGTGGCCATGTTGGGATGGCCAACCCGGGCGCCCTCGATGGCTTTGGCCCACTCCGGCACGAACTCCGCCTCACTCTTGGCCAACAAGGCCGCCCAACGGGCAACCAAGAGCCACCGATTCGCCGCGTCGTTGCGCTCCCGCACGTAGGCCGTCCGCGCCGCGGTGCGGAGTACCTGCACGGACGAGCGCCATTGATCCGTCCCTGCCGTTTTGGCCAATTCGGCGAGCCTCGCGGGCGTGGGAGGCAGAAACGCCTCCGCGTCCGAAATCGGTGCCGGGGCCGGATATCCACCGACACCCACCGTCAGACCCAAACCCAACAAAAATGTCCGCAACGACATGGCTCGATTCAGTGGGGAGTCATCACCGGGGCAAACCCGATCGCGCGCCGCCCGACTGCCGGGGTGCCGATGAAAAAAAGAAACCCCGCTCACCGTGTTTTCGGCGGGCGGGGATTTTGTTTATCCGGCGGCTGGCCGTTTGCTTTACGGGGCCACGCCCGTCGCGGCAGGGGGCGTCTTTTGTTTGAAGGTGAGCTTCTCGCCATCGCGCTCGACGATGACGGCTTCGCCCTCCTTGACGTCTCCGCGCAGGAGCGCCTCGGCGAGTGGATCCTCGACGTAGTGCTCGACCGCGCGCCGCAGAGGCCGTGCGCCATATTTCTCGTCGTAGCCTTTCTCGATCAAGAGCGCCTTGGCCTCCGTCGAAAACTCGAGGGTGATCTTCCGCTCGACGAGGCGTTTGGCGAACTTGGTGATCTCGATCTCGACGATCTTGATCAGGTCCTTCTTGTCCAGCGGCCGGAAGAAAACGATGTCGGAAATGCGGTTGAGAAACTCCGGTTTGAACACCCGCTTGGCCTCTTCGAGAACCTTCTCGCGCATCTTTTCGGCGTCGTTGAAGGTCGCAGCGGCAGCGGCAAAACCCATGGAGGTTTGGCGCTGCAAGAGCGCGGCGCCGACGTTGCTCGTCATGATGATAATCGTGTTGCGGAAATCCACCGTGCGACCGAGGGAATCCGTCAGACGACCGTCCTCCAAAATCTGGAGAAGAATTTGCAGAACGTCGGGGTGCGCCTTTTCAACTTCGTCGAAAAGGATGACGGCGTAGGGACGGCGACGGACAGCTTCAGTGAGTTGGCCGCCTTCTTCGTAGCCGACGTAGCCGGGAGGCGAGCCCACGAGGCGTGAGACGGCAAACTTTTCCATGTATTCGCTCATGTCGATCTGAATGAGCGCGTCTTGGTTGCCGAACATCTGCATCGCGAGCTGCTTCGCGGTCTCCGTTTTGCCGACGCCGGTGGGGCCCACGAACATGAACGAGCCGATTGGGCGACGCGGGTCTTTGAGATCGGCGCGCGAGCGGCGGAGGGCCCGGGCGATGGCGCTGGCGGCAATTTCTTGGCCGACCACGTTTTTCTGAATCTCCAGTTCGAGCGTGAGCAATTTTTCGCTCTCCTTCTTCTCCATCCGGGAAAGCGGGATTCCGGTCCAGTCGGCCACGACCTGCATCATGAGGTCTTCGTCGATCTGAATCCGCTTTTCGTCGCGGGACTTGCGCCACTCGGCGGTGATTTCGTCCTGTTTCGCGCGGAGTTGCTTCTCGGTGTCGCGCTGCTTGGCGGCCTCCTCGAAGTGCTGGTCGGCAATGGCTTTCTCCTTTGCGGCGCAAACGCTTTCAATTTCCTTGGTCAGGCCATCGATGTCGGGCGGGCGCACGAGCGCGGAAATACGGGCTCGCGAGCCGGCCTCGTCCATGACGTCGATAGCTTTATCAGGCAGAAAGCGGCCCGTAATGTAGCGGTCGGAAAGCTTGGCCGCCGCTTCCAGTGATTTGTCGCTGAAGGTGGCCTTGTGATGATCTTCGTATTTGCCCCGGATACCCTTAAGAATCGTAACCGTGTCTTCGACCGAGGGCGGCTCAACTTTCACGCTCTGGAATCGGCGGTCGAGGGCGGAGTCCTTCTCGATGTATTTGCGATACTCGTTGAGCGTGGTCGCGCCGATGCATTGGAGTTCTCCGCGGGAAAGCGCGGGCTTGAAGATGTTGGACGCATCCATCGCGCCCTCGGCCGCACCGGCGCCGACGATCGTGTGCATCTCGTCGATGAAGATGATGACGTTCTTCGCCCGCTTCACTTCATCCATGACCGCCTTGATGCGCTCCTCGAACTGACCGCGGTATTTGGTCCCGGCGACCATGAGGGCGAGATCGAGCGTGATAACTTTTTTGTCGGCAAGAATCTCGGGCACGTTTCCGGCCACAATTTCCTGGGCGAGGCCCTCGGCAATCGCCGTCTTGCCCACGCCGGCTTCGCCGATGAGCACCGGATTGTTTTTGGTGCGACGGCAAAGAATCTGCACGACGCGGCGAATCTCATTTCTCCGGCCGACGACAGGATCCATTTCGCCTTTGCGGGCGAGTTCAGTGAGGTCGCGACCAAAGGCCTTGAGCGCCGGGGTCTTCACTTCTTTCTTCTCATCGGATGCGCCCGACGTGCGCTGGGGCGATCCCGCGGCGGCTTCGTCGCCGGGTGCGCCGGGCTCGCCCGAGCCGCTGCCAGAAAACTGCGGATCGAGTTCGCGGAGAATTTCGTTGCGGGTGCGTTCGATATCGATGTCGAGCGACTTGAGCACGCGCGCGGCCACGCCTTCGCCCTCACGGAGCAAGCCGAGCAAAATATGTTCGGTGCCGACGTAAGAATGATTGAGGGTCTTCGCTTCCTTCCCGGCAAGGGCGAGGACTTTTTTGACGCGCGGGGTGTAGGGAATGCTCCCGGGAGTCTTGGTTTCTTGACCGGTGCCAACTTGTTTCTCGACGGCCCCGCGCACCGTTTCGAGGTCGAGCCCCATCTTTTGCAGCACGCTTACGGCGACGCCTTGGCCGAGTTTGATCAGCCCAAGGAGAATGTGCTCGGTGCCCACGTAGTTGTGGTGAAACCGGTCAGCTTCTTTCCGGGCGAGCGCGAGCACCTGCTGGGCGCGCGGCGTGAAATTGTTCATTGGTTCTTGGGACATCGGCGTAAAGTGGAGTGCGGTTTAGTTCTTTTCGCTGTTAATCAGAGAGAAATCCGGGTGCACAAAATTGGCAAACTCGGAACGGAGGTGCGCGGCGCGCAGCAAATCGCGTTGGCCGGGATCAAATTCACCCTTTTGCGCGTGCTGGAGATGCCCCGGTTGGGCTTCGATAAACAGTCGGTCGATGGTCGAGCGGTTCGCATCCGGAAATGCACCGAGGTCGATACCGAGCCGGATTAACGACAAAAGATTCATGGCCTCACTCGAGTTGAGCAAATGGCTGTTTTGCAAAATCCCAAAAGCACGACCGACTTTGTCGAAGAGTTTACCCGCATCGGCTTCGAGGAGCTTCTCCCGCGCATTGAGCTCATGCTCGATGATCGATTGGAGCACGCTGGTCAGACGTTTCAAAATCGCTTCCTCGGATTCGCCAAGAGTCGTCTGGTTCGAGATTTGAAAAATACTTCCGCTCGCATCGGAGCCTTCGCCAAAAAGTCCGCGCACGACCATGCCGAGTTGGTTAACCGCGCGGACGACCTTTTCCATCTGGCTGGCAATGACCAACGCAGGCAGGTGCATCATCGCGGACGCCCTCATGCCCGTGCCCAGGTTCGTCGGGCAAGCGGTGAGATAACCGAGCGTCGGTGAGAAGGCAAAGTCGAGGCTGGCCTCCAGCGAGGTGTCGAGGTCGTTGATAATGTTCCAGCTCTTCTTTAGCTGAAAGCCGGCGCGCAACACTTGGATGCGGAGATGGTCCTCTTCATTTACCATCACGGACACCGTCTGGTCTTTGCTGATGATGACCGCGCTCCCCTGCTTGGACCCGCTGAGCTCGCGGCTGATCAGGTGGCGCTCGACGAGAATTTGTTTTTCTAGCTCGCCGAGTTCGCTGACGGACACGCTCAGATTTCGTTTTAGCGGTACCGCCGCCGCAACGGCGGCCGAGCAGGTCTCGGCGATTTTGGCGCGTTGCGCCGGAGTCGCCCAGCCGGGGAAAGGCCGACCGGCCAAGTTGCGCGCGAGGCGGATACGCGTCATCAGCACGATCGCGGTCTTGTTGCTGGCGGCGTCCGTCAGCTCCGAAGGCGTGGCGATGAGCGAGGCGATCGTCATGGGAGCATCAGCGCGGCGGCGGCTGGTTGGCGGCTTGTTTGACTTGGCTGATTTCATCGCGGGTGCGGGCGGCTTCTTCGTAACGTTCGGACTTGATGGCGTCCGTGAGGTCGAGCTCGAGTTTGGTGAGTTTTTCGTGGAGAAATTTGCGGGCAAGAGCCGTTTGCGGGACCTTTCCGCTGTGCGTGATTCCTTTGTGCATTCCGTCCAGCATGGGATCGAGCATCCCCTTAAAGGTGTCGTAACACGCTGCGCAACCGAACCGACCATGCTTCTTGAAGTCGATCTGGGTATAGCCGCAGGACTCGCAGCGCAGAGCTCCGCCGCTGGATTCGGGGCTCAATGAAGCCTTGAGCAACAAATCCGAAAGCGAGAATCCGCTCGGATCAGTGACCCCTTTGGCTTGGGCACACGCCTCGCAAAGGTCCACCTTGTGGACTTTGCTGCTTACAATCTGCGTGAGATGGACGGTGGCGGACTTGTCGCAGAGATCGCATTTTAACGGGTTGGCCATGGAGCGGTTTGATTCTGCAGGGAACATGCCATGGCAACCCGCGCTGGCAAGTGCGCGGAACGAAGAATTCCAGCTGAGCCCGATTGGCTCAATCGCAGATCAGGCCCTGCGCACATCTGGCCCGACCGGGTCAAATGCGGGTGCCTTCGATCAGCACGCGGCGGCGGAAAGCCTCGAGCACACGGTGCGTGATCGGTCCGGGTTTACCGGAGCCGATCACTCGCCCGTCCAATTTGACGACCGGGATAACTTCGGCGCCGGAACCGGTGAGAAAACACTCGTCGGCGCACCAGATGTCGTAACGCGTCATGTCCGACTCCCGCAAAGGCACTCCTAGCTCGGCCGCGATATCGATGACCGCACCGCGCGTGATACCTTTGAGGGCACCTTGGGATGCAGCCGGCGTGATGATCGTCCCCTTGTGGACGATGAAGACATTGTCGGCCGTGCACTCGGCCACATAACCCTGCTCGTTGAGCATGATCGCCTCCAACGCACCAAACAGCTTCGCCTCGATTTTACCCAAGATGTTGTTGAGATAATTCAACGACTTGATCGCCGGCGGCAAAGACGCGGGCCCGATGCGGCGGGTAGGCACCGTCACGATCGCGAGGCCGTTGTCGTAGTGCTCTTGCGGGTAGAGCGAGATCTTCGACGCGATGATAAAAATCGTCGGTTTTGGGCAGAGCCACGGCGCCAGACCCAGATCACCCACACCGCGCGTGACGACGAGACGGATGTAGGCGTCGGTCAGGCCGTTTTGGCGGCATGTCTCGCAGGTCGCTGCCCGAATTTCGTCCCGAGTGAGCGGCAGCTCCAACATGATGGCCTTGGCGGAGTATTCGAGCCGCTCCAGATGCTCCTCCAATCGGAAAATATTTCCGCCATAAAGCCGGATACCTTCGAACACCCCGTCGCCGTAGAGCAGCCCATGGTCAAACACGGACACTTTGGCCTCTGACGAGTCGACAAATTTTCCATCCAAATAGATCTTCATCACTACAACGTAGGCGGGCGCGAAAAGCTTTGTCCAGTCCTCGTCGCCTAGATTCTGCTTGAGGTCGGCGATGTTCGTCCAAATTTTCGAAGTGCTGTCTATTTTCCAGCTTCACCCACCCCCCACAACATGCGCTCCTCCGCCAGAAAAGTCACCGCCGGCTTCACCCTCATCGAATTGCTCACGGTCATCGCGATCATCGGCATCCTTGCCGCGATTATCATACCCACCGTCGGCACGGTCCGGGAAAAAGCCCAGCGGGCGGTGGATGGAAACAACATCCGGGAAATTCTGAAGGCCGCGCAGATTTATGCTGGCGACAACCAAGACCGACTGCCCGACCCTTTCAACATCAGCAACGCCGTCCTCAACTCACCCCAGCTTGCTTGGAAGTGGCCCGGTATTCTGGCGAAGAACAATATTCTCACCGACCCCAACTTCTACTTTGCGAAGAATGACACGGCGTTTAATTCCAACGTACCACTGCAGTTCATCATCACACCGAGCACGGCCCGAAACACACTCCATCCCAGCTTTACCAACGCCCGCTCGCCCTCTTGGGAGTTTGTCGGCGGAGTCAAAATGAGCGATGCCGCAACCACGCCGGTTCTTTATACCCGCGGCCTGCAAGCCAACGGCACTTGGAGTCCAACCAGCGGCGTCTATCGGGATACCGGCGGATTCATCGCGTTTCTCGGCGGCAATATTTCGTTCTACCCCAACGTTTCAACCCCGGCCACCAGCCCGTTCCTGACCAACAACACTACCAGCACCAGCCAGACGAAACCCATCGATATTCGTCAGGCGATCCCCTTCAACACCGTCGCCGCGAGCACCGGCCGGATTTACGGAATACCACCTCCATCAGGCGCAGGCGGCATGGTTGGATCCGCCAACGGCACCGTTGCCAGCCGCGGTCCCTGACCACCGTTCCAGTTCTGCAAGCATCCGCCCGGCCCGCCTCGCGCGCGCCGGGTTTTTTATTTCCCGCTTCCCCATCTCCGCCCCGCCGATCAACCTACCTCCACCGCATCATGCTCACCGCCGCCCCCGCGCCCGCCAACCAGACCACCTACGTCATCGGCCACAAAAACCCCGACGCCGATTCGATCTGCTCCGCGCTCGCCTACGCTGCATTCAAGGCGGCCCGCGGCGAGACCGGCTATATCGCCGCCCGGTGCGGCAACTCCAACGCCCGCATCGACACCATTCTCGCGCGCTTCAACCAAAGCCTGCCGGTCTACCTGAGCGATGTTTCTCCGCGCGTGCGTGATTTGATGGTTTCGGAGGTCATCACCGTCGCCCCCGAGGCCACCTGCGCCGAAGCCTTGGAACTCATCGATCGCCACCACATCCGCCTGCTGCCGGTAACCACCGCCCAGCGCCACGTCGTAGGCACCATCTCGCTTCCCCACCTCGGTGGCATCTTCATTCCCCGGCTCAGCGAACCCCGCAGCATGCGACAGGTCAGGTCATCGCTTTCCTACATGGTCCGCACGCTCAAGGCCACGGCTCTGCACCTCGTCGACGCCGACCGCGTGGATGAGTATTTCATCCGCGTCGGAGCGATGGATGTTGGGACGTTCTGGAAGATCTCGGAGCGGGAAAACATCAGAGCCGACAAATCTCTGATCATCGTCGGCGACCGGCGCGACATCCAGGGCCGCGCCATCACCCTTGGCGTCAGAGCCTTGATCATCACGGGCGGCCAACCCGTCGACGATGACATTATCCGCCTCGCCGCCAATGCCGGCGTCAGCGTTATCAGCAGCCCGTGGGATTCCGCGACCACCGCCCTCTGCGTGCGCACTGCCACCACGATCGAACACATCGTCGAAAAGCAGTTCCTCTCTTTCCATCCCGACGCCCGCATCGCGGACATTCGCAGAAAATTTTCCGCGCTCACCGCTCCGGCCGCGATGATCGTGGATGACGACGGCACCTTGGTCGGAGTCCTTTCCAAAGGAGACATTCTTAAGCCCGTCCAGACCCGCCTCGTGTTGGTCGACCACAACGAAATGACGCAAGCGGTGAACGGCGCCGAAGACGTGACCATCACCGAGATCATCGACCATCACCGGCTCGGCGCGTTGAACACGGCCCAACCTATCCTGTTCATTAACGAGCCCGTTGGTTCCACCTGCACGATCATCGCCGATTTGTTCCGCCGTGAAGGCCTCCAGCCGTCACCTTCCATCGCCGGCATCATGATGTCGGGACTCATATCCGACACGCTCCACCTCAACGGCCCGACCACGACGCGCAAAGACGCCATCCTTCTCGCCTGGCTGGCCGAGATCGCCGGCGTAAACTCCAAGCAACTGGCCGACGAAATTTTCAATTCCGGCTCGGTCATCCTCGCCAATCCGCCAGAGCGCGTCGTCCGCTCGGACTTCAAGACCTACGACGAGGAGAATTTGCGTTTCTCCGTCTCTCAGGTCGAAGAACTGGGCTTCGGCAATTTCTGGACCCACGCCGAGTCGATCGCCGCAGCGCTTCAAGGCTTGCGGGACGACGAGCAGCTCGCGTTCGCGGCCTTGTTGGTGACCGATATCAACACGCAGAACTCCCTCCTGCTCGTCAAAGGTGACGACGATTTGATTCAACGCATCAATTTCGCCCAAGTGGAACAGGGCGAAATCTTCGATCTGCCTGGTGTCGTCAGCCGCAAGAAGCAGCTTATTCCCTACCTCACCAACCTGATCAAGGAAATGGGCGCCGACGGTGCTTCCGGCGCCAGAAGCACACCGACGCCGTCCCCGAACAAACGACGGTGACCCGTCGCGGCCTCAGATGTGCACGGCCTCGCCGAGCAAGGCCGCCGCCGCCTCCATGTTGGCTTCGCTTAACGTCGGATGGGCGTGAATCGTGTGGTGGATATCCTCGATCGCCGCCTCGAGATCCATCGCCAAACCATACTCGGCGATCAACTCGGTCGCATCGGAACCGATGATGTGCGCTCCGTAAATTTCGCCGGTCTTTGCGTCCGCGATCACCTTCACGAAACCCTCGCTGTCCGCCGAGGCCACTGCCTTGCCCGAGGCCACAAACGGAAACTTGCCGACCTTGAAGTCGAGGCCTTTTTCCTTCGCCGCTTTCTCCGTCAAGCCCGTGCTCGCGACCTGCGGCTGGCAATACGTGCAACCGGGAAAATTCTTAACGCGCTTGGGTTTCCCGTGGCCGAACATTCCGTTCACCGCGTTCAGCGCCTCAAACGTGGCGACATGCGCCAGCCACGGCGGCCCGATGATATCGCCCGCACCGTAGACGCCCTTGACGCTGGACTGATAATCATCGCCCACCTTGAGGTAATTCCGATCGAGCTCCGGCTTCAGATTCGCCGCAAAAACGCCCTCGAGATTCGCCACGACGCCGATAGCCGACAACAGCACCTCGGCCTCCACCTCGGTCTTCTTGTCACCGGCAACGAGATCTACTTTGACCGTATTTTTCCCGACGCGGAAGTTCTCGCACTTGGTGTTCGTGTGCAAGGCCACGCCCTGCTTCTCAAACGATTTCGCCAGCGTCTTGGCCACCTCCTCATCCTCGACCGGCAGGATCTGCGGCAGCATCTCGACCAGCGTCACTTTTGAACCGAACGAGTTGTAAAAGTAAGCGAACTCCACACCGATCGCCCCCGCACCCACGATGATGATGGACTTCGGCATGACGGTGTTGGCGAGCGCCTCACGCGAGGTCATCACGCGCACCCCGTCGAACTCCAATCCCGGGATCCGCCGCATCTTGCAACCGGTCGCGACCAAGATGTTTTTTGCCTTCAAAATCTTTCCCGCGTGGGCGCCTTCGGTGATCGAGACCATGCCCGGCGCACTCACCTGAGCCCGACCGACGAAATACTCCACTTTGTTCTTCTTGAAGAGGAACTCGATCCCCTTGGCCATTTGGCCAGCGACCCCCCGCGAGCGCTCCATCACTTTTGCAAAGTCAAAACCCACGTCCTTCACCGTCAGCCCGAACGTTTCCGCCTTCTTGATCTTTTGATAAAGCTCGGCGCTTTTCAGCAGCGCCTTGGTGGGAATACATCCCCAGTTGAGACAGGTTCCGCCGGCGCGCTCCATTTCGACGCAAGCGACTTTCTTGCCGAGTTGTCCGGCGCGAATCGCCCCCGCGTAGCCCGCCGGGCCGCCGCCAATTACAACGAGATCGTAGTCCGTGATGTCTGCCATGTCGCCAACGTGCAATCGGCCCAATCTCCGTCAAATGGAAACTCCGTCCACTCTAGATATCGATGACGTCGGTCGACTTGGCTTTGGCCGGCCGGGTCCCCACCGTCCCGCCCGGACCGCTTCCCGGACCACGCGGCTTCCGCGTGAAGGCGCTGAGCACCAAATTCGTCACGCTGACCACCACTGCCCCCCCCACCGCCGACCAAAACGAATCTACCTGGAACCCATCGACCAGTCGTCCCACGAGCAAAAACAACAAGGCATTGATTACGACCATGCCCAACCCCAACGTCAGTAAAATGAAGGGGAGCGTGAACAGCACCATCAGCGGCTTCAGGATTACGTTGAAGAAACTCAGCAACACCACGACCACGAGCAACGTGGTGCCGCTATCGCACGAAATGCCGATCCCGAGTTTGGTCGCCAGAGTTACTCCGAGCGCGAGGATCGCCCAACGCAGAAGCAGTTGCAGAAACGCCGAATTCATCGCCCCGCACTCTCTGACCTGCTGATGGCCCTGCAATGAAAATTCTCATCGTCCAAGACTATCTCCGCAGCGGCGGCACCGAGCGCCAATCCCTTTTGCTTACCCGGGCGTTCGCCGCCAGCGGACATCCCACGACCCTCCTCACCTTCCGACCCGGCGGAGCGCTGGCTCACCTCGGCGAGGACTTGGATCACCGCTCGCTCCAGCCCTTTGACCTGCATCTCGATTGGTTTTCACCGGGCCTGAGTTCCGCCGCAACCCGGCTCCAACCCGATGTGGTCCTTTGCATGGGGCGAATGGCCAATTGCTACGCCGGCGACCTCCAACACAACCTACCCCGCAGCCGGGTGGTGGCCACCTTGCGCACGGGCAAAGCGCTCCCGTTCCTTTTCCGGCGTTCACTTCACACCGTGCGCCACATCGTGGCCAACAGCCACGAGGCCCGCGCCGGTTTGATTTCAACCCAGCACCTGCCCGCGGCGAAAATCTCCGTCATTCACAACTCCTTGGTTTTCCCCGCTTCGAGCGCCGCCGGCCGCAACGACGCGCTTCGTGCTCACTTCGGTGCCACGCCCGAAACCCACGTTTTGCTCAACGTCGCGATGTTCCGCCCGGAAAAAAATCAACGCGAGCTCGTCCAAATCGTTGCAGGGCTGCCCGCGACCGCCGATTGGCAACTCTGGCTTGCCGGCGATGGTCCCGCCCGCGCCGCCTGCGAGCGGCTCGCCGCCACCCTCGGACTGAGCCGGCGCGTCCGGTTCCTCGGCTTCCACCGCGACCCCGCTCCGCTGTATGCCGCCGCCGACGTCGCCGTTCACGCCTCCACGAGCGAATCGCTCTCCAACTTTCTCATCGAGGCCCAAGCCCACGGCCTCCCTGCCGTGGCTTATGCCGCCCAAGGCATCGGGGAATGCTTTGTCCCGAATCGCACCGGTTGGATGATTCCCCCTGCCGATCGCCCGGCGTTTATCGCGGCACTCGCGCCACTTTTTCAACGCCCACCACCCGCCCGGGCGGCCCTCGCCGACGAAGCCCGCGCCTTCGCCCGCACCACCTTCGACCCCGCCCGCCAAGTCGCCGCCTACCTCGATCTGTTTGCCCGCCTTTCTGCCGGCACCTAAAGCTTGCCGCACGTCCCAGCCCATGACCAACCAGCAGCGCACCGACTCGATCGAACGCCACTTGCGCGAAAACAAATACGCCGATCTTCACACGCTCGCCACTCGCTTCGGCGGGTCGCTTTCCACCGTGCGCCGCGTGCTCGACACGCTTGAAGCCCGCGGCGTCGCCCGGCGCCACCACGGCGGCGCATCGCTCATCGAGACCGATGTGTTCGCGCAGGAATACGATTTCATCGCCCGCAACCAGCGGCATCCCGATGAGAAATTCGCCATCGCCCGCCTCGTGGCCGAGCAGGTTCAGCCCGGCATGACCATCATTCTTGATGGCGGCAGCACCACGTACGCCGTCGCCCGACTGCTCGCCGACAAACATCTCCAGGTGATCACCAATTCGCTTCCCATCGCCTCGCTCTTCGGCGAAATCGGCAGCGTCGAGACGATTGTCACCGGCGGTAGTATTTACAGCCGACTCGGGGTTCTGGTTGGCCCGCTTTGCGAGCAATCCTTCGAGCAGACTCACGCCGATCTCGCGATCCTCGGCGGTGCCGGCATCACCGAAAACGGCATATGGAACCACAACGCGCTCATTGTCGCTGCCCAACGCAAAATGATCGCGGCCGCCGAGCACACGATCTTCGCGCTCGATAAGTCCAAATTCGGCCGAAAGGCCCTCAGCTTGACGACGCCGTTTCAGCCCAAATTCACCATCGTCACCGATACGCGCCCCACCCCCACGGTTTCCCGTGCGATCAACACCTCCGGCGCTAAACTCACCTTGACCAAGTAGTATCGCATCGGGCGCGCCTGGCTGCCCGCGCGATCACCTCGTTCACTCCTGACCCCCTGTTGTCAGCCAGCATCCGGGCGGGCGCTTCCGCATTTGCCTTCTTTGACTCTGTGTCCATCCGTGCCGACCTGTGGTTAAAAAAGTCGCTAGTTCCATTCCTTCTTCCGCTCGGCCAACCGCCTCCGCACCGGAGTGCATTCGCCTTCGTGGCGTCCGCCAAAACAACCTCAAGGGCTTCGATCTCGATCTGCCCCTCGGTCGCTACGTCGTCGTCACCGGACTCAGCGGCGCCGGCAAATCCTCCCTCGTCTTCGACACCCTCCACGCCGAGGGCCAACGTCGCTACGTCGAGACTTTCTCCGCCTACACCCGCCAGTTTCTCGACCTGCTCGATAAACCCAAAGTCGACTCCATCGAAAACATCCGTCCGTCCATCGCCATCGAGCAGACGAATACCGTAAAGACCTCACGTTCCACCGTCGGCACCATGACGGAGTTGACCGATTTCTTCAAAGTCTGGTTCGCCCAAGTCGCCACGTGCTACGATCCCGCCACCGGCGAACCGGTAGAGGACGACACGCCCCAAACGATTTGGGCCAAGACCTTCGCCGCCCACGCCCAACGCACGACGCTCATCACGTTCAAGGTCGAGAAACCAGCCAACCTCACCTGGACTGAGATTCTCACGAGCCTTAAAAATCAAGGTTACGTCCGCGTCCTGATCGGGGGAGCCGCGCAAAAGATCGAAGACCTTTTGGCCGGCTCCCCTTTCCCCGATTCGCCCGTCTCACCTGCTCTGTTCGTCGTGCAAGATCGCCTCGCGATTCAAACGGCGAACCAGTCCCGCTTCCTCGAAGCGGCCGAATCGGCGATGCACTTTGGCCACGGCCAAGTCTATCTTTTCACCGCCTCCGATCCTTCTACTTCGCCTGCCGAACTTAAACTGATCCCGGCAGGGCACTTTTCCCGCGGTCTGCACTCGCCCACGACCGGCCGCACGTTCCGCGCCGCCTCGCCCGCTCTGTTCTCCTTCAACTCCCCCCTGGGCGCTTGCCCCAAATGCCGCGGCTTCGGTCGCGTCATCGACATCGACTACCGCCTCGCCTTGCCGGATCAGTCGCTCTCGATCAACGGCGGCGCGCTCAAATGCTGGGAAGGCGAAGTCTATCGTGCCTCCCTCGACGACCTCCGCGTCTTCGCAAAGAGGAAAAAAATTCCCTGCGACGTGCCCTTCGCCTCGCTCACCGAGGAGCAGAAATCTTTCATCATCGACGGCGAACCCGGCTACGGCGAGGACAACGACAAGACTTGGCCCAAGTACTGGTATGGCGTGAAGGGATTCTTCAAGTGGCTCGAAAAGACCACCTATAAGATGCATGTCCGCGTCTTTCTTTCCCGCTACCGCGCCTACAATCCCTGCCCCGACTGCGGCGGCCAACGTCTCCAACCCGAGTCTCTTTGTTGGCACTGGCAGGGCCGCACCCTCCCGCAACTTTACCAACTCCCGGTCAGCACCCTGCTGGACCTGGTCTCACGAGCCCAAATTTCGGCGCCCAAATCTGAAACCTCTTCCGGCCCGGACCACGCGCTTGTTTCTATCCTCACCCGTCTCCGTTACCTTGAGCAAGTCGGCCTCGGCTACCTCACGCTCGACCGTCAGTCCAAAACCCTTTCCGGCGGCGAAGTCCAACGCGTCAACCTCACCAGCTGTCTCGGCACTTCGCTCGTCGACACGCTCTTCGTCCTCGACGAACCCAGCGTCGGCCTGCACCCGCGGGACATCGACCGACTCATCGCGATTATCCGCACCCTGACCGATTCCGGCAACACCGTCGTCGTCGTCGAGCACGACGAAGCGATGATCCGCGCCGCCGACCACGTCGTTGAAATAGGACCCGAGCCCGGTGCCCGCGGCGGTCACGTGGTCTTCCAAGGCGACATTCCCGCCCTGCTTGCGTCTCCTGTCAGCATCACGGGAAGCTACCTTTCCGGCCGACAATCCATCGCTGTCCCCGAGCGACGCCGTCCGGTGCCGCTTAACCACCCCTCCGTCCGTTTCACCAACGCCACGAAGCATAATCTCCGTCACCTCTCGTTCCTCCTCCCGTTACAACGTTTGGTCTGCCTGAGCGGCGTCTCCGGCTCCGGCAAATCCACTTTGCTGGATCACGTCATGTACCAGGGGCTGCTTGCCCAGCGCCTTCAAATCACCGACGACCCCGCCGCCATCGAGGCCATCGCCAGCGATCTCACGTTCTCCGAAATCGTCCTGGTCGACCAATCTCCGCTCTCCCGCACTCCGCGCTCAAACCCCGCTCTTTACACCGAAGCATGGGAGCTCATCCGCGAACTCTACGCCGAAACCCCCGCCGCCTTGGCCGCCGGCTTCAACGCTTCGTCGTTTTCCTTCAATTCCGGCGAGGGCCGCTGCGATCACTGCCAAGGACTCGGCTACGAACGCGTCGAGATGCAGTTCCTCTCCGACGTCTTTGTGCCGTGCCCCGTGTGCGAGGGTCGTCGCTTTAAACCGGAAGTCCTCGCCGTCCAATGGCAGGAAAAGTCCGTCGCCGATCTCCTCGCGACCAGCATCACCGATGCCCTCCCGCTCTTCAATCCGACCGCCGCTCCTGTTTCTCGCCGCGACGCCGCCGCCCTCGCGACGATCCGCCAGCGTCTCTCCACCCTCGAGTCGGTCGGTCTCGGCTACCTCACCCTCGGCCAGCCGCTCAATACGCTCAGCGGCGGTGAATCCCAACGCCTGAAACTCGTTCGCTACCTCGGAGCCTTCGCCGGCTCGGCGAGCCCTCAAGTTTCAGTTCCCAACTCTAAGGTCGCGCCTTCAACCGGCGCTCTCCTGTTGCTCGACGAACCCACCACCGGCCTCCATCGCCACGACGTCAAACGTCTCCTGCTGGCCCTCCACGCCCTCGTCGACGCCGGCCACAGCGTCGTCGTGATTGAGCACAACTTGGATGTGCTAAAATCCGCCGATTGGATTCTCGAGGTCGGCCCCGAGGCCGGAGCGGCCGGCGGCCAGATCGTCGCAGAAGGCCCGCCCGAGCATCACCTCCGCACGGTCACCGCGACCACGCCGTTCCTCGCTGCCGCTCTCGCACCCCACGAGCCCGTGGCCACCGCCGCCGAAACTCAGTCGGGCTACTCGACCACGCCGCTCTCCGCTCTCCGCACCCCGGAATTGGTCATCTCCGGCGCCCGCGAAAACAACCTCAAGAATCTCTCTCTCTGCATCCCGCATCGCCAACTCTCCGTCGTCACCGGCGTCTCGGGTTCCGGCAAAAGCACCCTCGCCTTCGACATCGTCTTCGCCGAGGGCCAGCGCCGCTTTATGGAGTCGATGTCGCCCTACGCGCGCCAGTTCGTCGAACAGCTCCCACGCCCCGACGTCGACCGTCTCACCGGCATCCCGCCCACCGTCGCCATCGAGCAGCGCATCACCCGTGGTTCCCGCAAGTCCACCGTCGCCACCATCACCGAGGTCGCCCAATACCTCCGCCTCCTTTACGCCCGCCTCGGCGTCCAACACCATCCCGATTCGGACAAACCCGTCACTCCACTCTCGCCCGGCGCGCTGAAAAAACTTCTCGCGCGTGTCATCGACACCCCCGCCGCCCGCCGGGCCAAGCATCTCTATCTGTGTGCTCCGCTCATCCGCGGCCGCAAGGGTCACCATCAGCCGATCGCGACTTGGATCGCCAATCAAGGCTACGACCTTATGCGCGCCGACGGGAAACTCACCCGCGTCGACGCCTTCCAAAAACTCGATCGCTATATCGAGCACGATATCGAGGTCGTCGTCGCCGACCTCAAGCAGCCGAAACCGGAAACCCGAAAAGCAAAAACCGAAACCGACCACCTCAGCGAGGCCCTCCGCCTTGGCAAAGGCTCCTGTTTTCTCCTTACCCCCGACGGCACCATCCTCAGTTGGTTCTCCACCACCCGCACCGACATCGACACCGGCGAAAGTTTCCCGGAGCTCGACCCAAAACATTTTTCCTTCAACTCGCCCCGCGGTTGGTGCCCGTCCTGTCGCGGCCACGGTCGCATTTTTCCCTGGATGCTCGAGGCGAAAGACGACGCTGAAAAAGACGACTCCGCCGCACGCCTTCGTGAGTTCGGAATCGACGACGCCGAAGAGGTTGCCGACGACGGGCAACCTTGCCCCGAGTGCCACGGCGCCCGCCTCAACCGCACCGCCCGCGCGGTGAAACTCCACTTCCAGAGCAAACAACTCCCGCTCTCTTTACCCGCCCTGCTCCGCGCCACTCCCGCGGAACTCATCACGCACCTCCGCGCCCTCGCGCTCGACGACCGAGGCAAGCTCATCACTCAAGACATCGTCCCGCAGATCGCCGAGCGCCTCAAATTTCTCGACCACGTCGGCCTCGGCTACCTCTCACTCGACCGACCGACCGACACCCTTTCCGGCGGTGAAGCCCAACGCATCCGCTTGGCCGCCCAACTCGGCACCAACCTGGCCGGCGTTCTTTACGTTCTCGACGAACCCTCCATCGGCCTGCACGCCCGCGACAACGACCGACTCATCGAAACCCTGCTCGCGCTCCGCGACAAAGGTAACACCCTGCTCGTCGTCGAGCACGACGACGAATTGATGGCGCGCGCCGACCGGATCATCGATCTCGGCCCCGGCGCCGGCGTTCATGGCGGCGCCCTGCTCGCCGAAGGCACGCCCGCGGAAATTCGCGCCAGTGAGCACTCCCTCACCGGCGTTTTTCTCGCCAAAGGCATCACTCATCCCCTCCGCGGCGATTACCGCTTTCTGCCCGCCGCCCGCGCAAAATCCGCGTGGCTTGAGCTCAACCAAGTCCGGTTCCGCAATCTGAAGAACGTCAGCCTTCGCCTCCCACTCGGCCGCCTCATCATGGTGGCCGGACCCAGTGGAGCGGGCAAATCCACTCTGTTCCGAGATGTGCTCCATCCCGCCGTCAGCCACGCGATCAAGACCAAAGCCGCCAAACTTACCGGCCGCGAATTCGCGCAGGCCACGGGCTTCGCCAATGAAGGCGCAACCGCTCCGTTCGCCGCCCTCACCGGCGCGGATGTTTTTCGCACGGTGGTCGAGGTGGACCAAAGCCCCATCGGCAAGACTCCGCGCTCAACGCCCGCGACCTATCTGGGCATCTTCGATCTCATCCGCCAATTTTTCGCGTCGCTCCCCGAGGCGAAAATCCGCGGCTATTCCGCCGCCCGGTTTTCCTTCAACACCAACGGTGGCCGCTGTCCCACCTGCGAGGGCGCCGGCCGCATCAAATTCGAGATGTCGTTCATGCCGACGACCTATCTCCCATGCGACGATTGTCGCGGCCTCCGTTACGGTCCCGACCTGGCGGACATTCTTTGGAAAGGAAAGTCTATCGGCCAAGTCCTTCAGCTCACGTTCGAGGAAGCCGCGGCATTTTTCGACTTTCACTCCCAGCTCTCACAAGTGTGCCAGCTCATGGTCAATTGCGGGTTGGGCTACCTCACGCTCGGCCAATCGTCGCCGACACTTTCCGGCGGTGAAGCCCAACGGCTCAAGCTCGTCACCGAACTTTCCACCGGCCTTGCCAGCTACCGCGAACGCTCCCGCGGCACGCCGCCGCGAAATCTCTACCTCCTCGAAGAACCGACCATCGGCCTGCATCTGAGCGATTGCGAAAAACTCATCCGTGTCCTGCACTCGCTTGTCGACCAAGGGCACACGGTGGTCGTGATCGAACATCACCTCGATTTGCTCGCTGAGGCCGACTACATCCTCGAACTCGGGCCCGTCGGGGGCCCCGACGGCGGCGAACTGCTTTACCAAGGTGACCTCGCAGGCCTGCTCAAAACCAAATGCAGCCCAACCGCCCCCTATCTCAACGCCCGACTCGCCCCCTCCGCGTGAATCAAACCGGACCGACCAAAGCCGTGCGAATCGCAGCTTTTAGATCAGCGATCGGCACCGGCTTCAACAGACAGGCCGACAGCCCCGCCAACTGCGTGCTCCTCGCCAAAAACTCCGGGTTCAGGTAACCTGTGACCAAAATCCTTTTTGTGCGCGGGTGGCGCCGACACGCGGAAATCAAGAAATCGAGCCCCACTTCGACCGGCATGAGATGATCGCAAACGACGACGTCGTGTTTACCGGTCGACAGGAGCAGTTCGGCTTCCTCGGCCGAAGCGGCCAACTCCACGTCATACTCCGACTCCAAGCCCAGACGGAGCGCTTCGAGCAGCATCTTCTCGTCATCCACGAGGAGCACACTCGGCTTGGCGGGAGGTCGCGGACAGGGAGCAGCCACGAGATTAAGCCTGCCCGGAGGCGACGCTCATGTCGTGAGCCTTTGCGGCATCTTCGACGACTCTCACGATCTCGGTCAAAGAAACGGGCTTGAGCAAATAGCGAAAGAGGGCGGCCTCATTCACGCTCCGGAGCAGCATCTCGGGCTTCATATAACCCGTGACCAAAACCCGTTGCATATGCGGATATTCCTCCCGCGCCCGCACCAGAAAGTTCATCCCGTTCCCACCGGGCATCAAGTGGTCGGCTACCACCACCTTAAACGTCTTCTTGCGTAAAATAAAATCAGCCTCCCGCGCGCTCTTGGAGGTGGTCACATCAAAGTAGGGCTCCAGAGCCGTTGAAAAAACGTCCAACAAAGACTGCTCGTCATCGACCAACAGGATACTCGGCTTGGCACTCGCTGGGCTCCCGGTGGCGGCTGTTGGCTCATGGTTCATGGGCGAAAGGAAAGTGCCTCCCCAGAAACACTTGGCAAATCCAAATCACGAGGACGACCCACCAGATTTGTATTTGCCCAAGGCATTGCGAATGCGAAAACTCTTCCGAGCAATGCCTGTTGCCGACCTGAACACCGCCGCCCGCTCGGGCACATTAGGCCAGATTCCGGTCGGTGAACTCACCCAGTCCGCGCTTACCAAGCGCAATGCATCGGGGAACACTCCACTGCATGTCGCCGCCCGCCACGGACATCTTGACCAGATTCCAAGCTCCCTTTTGTCGGCGGAAATTTTGTCGGTGAGAAACGATGCCGGCTATTCGCCACTGCACCATGCGGCGAACAGCGGACATCTCAACCAAGTCCCGGCAGCTTTGCTCACAGCTGACGTGCTGGGGCTTCGCAGCAACGCCGGTTTCACGGTCTTCCATCTCGCCGTCGCGAACGGTCATCTCGATCAACTGCCGATCGAGCATATCACGGAGGAGGCTTTTCAACGAAAGTCCGATATCGGGAACACCCCCCTGCACGAGGCGGCCGAACAGGGCACGCTCGTCCGAATTCCCAGCCGCTTCATCACGGCGGCTACCCTTGCCATCAAAAATTTGGGCGGAGAAACCGTCCTCCACGTGGCAGCGTTCAACGGACACCTCGATCAAATTCCAGGCGATCTGCTGTCGGCGACCGCCTTGCTCGAAGTGACGAGCGCGGGAGACACTGTTTTTCACGCCGCCGCCATTTCAAGCCATCTCAACCAGATTCCAGCCGCCTATTTGACGCATCGTAATCTCGTCGTAGCGAGCAAGGCCGGCTTCACCGCGATTCACGCTGCGGCCGAGACGGGCCAGCTCGCGGCGATCCCCCGTGAGCACCTTACGGTCGATCTGGTTCTGACTCGGAACGACAACGGCGACACTCCGCTGCACGCGGCGGCCTACGAGGGGCACCTCGACCAAGTGCCCGTCGAGTTGCTCACCCCGGAGAACATCGCCGTGCGTAATTACGAAGGCGTTTCCGTCTGGCGCACCGCCCGCGATCGAAATTTCGACCACCAGATTCCGCCCGCCTCCCGGCCGCGCAACCTTGGGCCCATCAATCGAATGATGCGCCAACTGTTTCAGACCCGTGCTCCCTTCTAGGTGTTGCCGGTCGATTCCGCTGACGTGACTCGACACTTCCGTCGCCTGTTTCCCGAATTCGCCCGCCGCCCTACTTTCGCCTTTCCCTCCCCGCTGCCCCTGCTTTTCTGCCTGTTCCTCTTAATCCTTCACTCATGAACACCACCATCAGCGCTATCACCGCCCGCGAGATCATCGATTCCCGCGGCAATCCTACCGTCGAAGTCGACGTCAAACTCGCTTCGGGCCATTTCGGCCGTGCGGCCGTTCCTTCCGGCGCCTCGACCGGCGAGCACGAGGCCATCGAGCTCCGCGACGGCGACAAAAATCGCTACGGCGGCAAAGGTGTTCAGAAAGCCGTGGGCAACGTGAAGGGCAAGATCGCCCCGGCGCTCATCGGTTTCGATGCGTTCGACCAAACCGGAGTGGATCGCGCGATGATCAAACTCGACGGCACCAAGACCAAGGCGAAGCTCGGCGCAAACGCCATTCTCGGCGTTTCCCTCGCCACCGCCAAAGCCGCCGCCTCCGCCGCCGGTGTTCCCCTTTATAAATACATCGGAGGCCCCAACGCCAAGGTCCTGCCCGTTCCCCTCATGAACATCATGAACGGCGGCGCGCATTCCGATGCCCCGATCGATTTCCAGGAATTCATGATCGTCCCGAAGAACTTCAATTCATTCTCCGACGCCCTCCGGGCCGGCGCCGAAGTTTTCCACTCTCTGAAGAAGGTCTTGAAATCCAAAGGCCTCCAGACCGCCGTCGGCGACGAGGGCGGTTTTGCCCCCAACCTTGCCTCCACCACCGACGCGCTCGACGCCATCGCCGAAGCCGTCAAGGGCGCCGGCTACAAGCTCGGCAAAGACATCTTCCTCGCTCTCGACGTCGCCTCTTCCGAATTCTACGTGAAGGAAAAGAAAACCTACGTCTTCAAGAAATCCGACCAACGCTCCTTCACCGGCGATGAATTCGTCGCCTACTACAAGGATCTTTGCTCGAAGTACCCGATCGTATCCATCGAGGACGGATGCGCCGAGAACGACTGGGCCACGTGGAAAAAACTCACCGACGCCATCGGCGACAAGGTACAGCTCGTCGGCGACGATCTTTTCGTCACCAACGTCGAGTTCCTGAAGAAGGGCATCGAGACCGGCACCGCCAACTCGATTCTCGTGAAGGTGAACCAAATCGGCTCGCTCACCGAGACCCTCGACTCCATCGAGCTCGCGCAGCGTAACAGCTACACCACGATCATTTCGCACCGCTCCGGTGAGACCGAAGACGTCACGATCGCCGACATCGCGGTCGCCACCAACGCCGGCCAAATCAAAACCGGATCAGCCTCCCGGACCGATCGAGTGGCAAAGTATAACCAACTTCTCCGCATTGAGGAAGAGCTCGGCGCCAGTGCCATCTACGGCGGAACGCTCTAAGCCTTGGGCACGCGGCCGCTCCCGGCCGCATCATTTGTTGCAAGACCGGGCCTGTGCCCGGTCTTTTTTTTCCTCGGAACCTCACCCCCCGTTCGCACGCTCTCAACTCACCATGAATGCGCCCACCTTTTCTGTCGCCTGGCTCGCCGTCGCCCTCACCGCCTCGCTGACCGCCGCCGAGCCCGCGGCCCCGCCCACGACCAAGGCCACGGAGCAGAGCGCATCGGCTTCGGCTGCGCCCGCCCCATCGGCGAACGTAACCGAAGCCATGATCCGCGCGCGCCAAGCCGAGCGAATCAAGGCCAAGACTGCGACGAAACCGGCCGCTGCGCCCGCGAGCGGCAAATCCGAAACTGGCGCCCCCGCCCACCTGCCCGCGCCCACCGGCGCCGAGCTCGCCAAATCAAAAGCGGAAACGCCGGAAATTTTGCCCAAGGTCGAGGTGCGCCGCTCCCGCGCGACCGAAATCGAGCTCGAAGTGTTCAAGCAGGAAAAAGAGATCGAGCGCGAGAGAGCGAAGATCAAGTCCACCGACACCGACCGGGCACTGAACCAGTCTTCCAGCAAGACCCTCTCAATTTTTGGCGGCCAAACAACCTCTCAACGCGAATCCGTCGCGAAGGAGCGCGTCAGT
The DNA here is from genome assembly GCA_044356555.1 of Opitutaceae bacterium. Taxonomy (GTDB): domain Bacteria; phylum Verrucomicrobiota; class Verrucomicrobiia; order Opitutales; family Opitutaceae; genus Tous-C4FEB. The sequence continues at coordinate 76,293 of JBIKWB010000009.1, forward strand.
CTCATGGAGTCGGAGCGCGATCTGATGGAGGCCATCGCCTACGCCAAAACCAAGGAAGAAAAGGAGGCGCTCCGCAAAGAGCTCAACGAGATCAAGGCCTTGCGCCGCGATCTTGAAACCGCCCTCCGTTGACGGAATCCCGGCCGCCTCAAGGTTGATCGGTGAGCTCTTGGGGTTCAATCTGCGCCAACGCCTTCGCCAACGTCGCCGCAAAGCGTTCCGGAGGAAGGTGTTTCAAGACGTATCCCACCGCGCCCAACTCCCCGACTTTTCGAATCATTTGGGACGACTGATCAGAGGTCACAACGATCACCGCGGCATCGGGATCCAAGTGAATGAGTTGCCGCAGAACTTCGGTTCCACGCATAAAGGGCAGGTTGAGATCCAACAGGACCACGTCCGGCCGATGCAGGGCAAACAGCTCAAGCGCAGCCTCGCCAGTGCCAGCCTCCCACGTGGTCGTGACCCCCAACTTCCTCAAAAGCTCAACCAGATATACGCAGATGTGGGGCTCATCGTCCACGACCAGCACCCGCAGTCCGCAAATGCTGCCGGCTTCACCTTGGGAAACTGTTCTAACCGCAGAAAACTCGTCCATACCGAATTATCGGCACCACCGCCCGGCTCCTTTAATTTTTGTCCACGGTTTTAGAAAAATTATTCGCCCTCGGTTAGTCTTTCGATCGCCGCGCCGAGATGGCTTATCCACTGCGGACAACGCTCTGCTTCAGCACTTATCCGATGGCACCCAGTTTTTGGCCGGCCAACATGATCGAGGTGCTGTTTGGGATCAGTTAACGCTGATGACCGGAATCAGCGGGTGACCTTCGCGGAGCCGACGAAGCAAACCCAACCAGTCTCGGCTGGGCAGATTCAAGTCGAGCAGCACGAGATCGGGCCCGCACAAAACCCTGACGTCCAAAGCAGTTTCACCGTCCGCTGCTGCCGGAAAATCGTCTAACCAGAGTACACCCAAAACGAATTAGAGAGACACCCGCTCATGCTATTCATCATCCGCGACGAAAGCATTTTTTGGGGCGATTCGTAGCACCGCCCCTCACTCCACCCGCAGTAGGTAGCCACGCAAGTATTCGCTTTCCGGCATGGTCAACAGCACCGGATGGTCGGTCGGCTGGTGGCAAAACTCCAGCACCTGCACCCGTCGACGCGCATCCGCCGCCGCTTCGGCCAACACGCCGCGCAACTCCGCGTCCTGCATGTGATGGGAACAGGTATACGTCGCCAAAACCCCGCCCGGCGCGAGCGCCTTCAGGGCCCGCAGGTTGAGCTCCTTGTAGCCGCGCAGCGCTCCATCGAGCGCGCTCTTCGATTTCGCAAAAGGCGGCGGATCCAGCACGATGACATCCCATGCCGCCTCGGTCCCGCGCGCTTCGTCGTTAAACCAGTCGAAGACGTTGGCCCCTTGGAACACCGCGCGCACCGCATTGCGCTCCGCGTTGCGTCGCGCCGCCGCGATCGCTTCCGCGGAGCTGTCCAGCCCGAGCACCTCGCTCGCTCCCGCCCGCGCGGCGTGCAAAGCAAATGGACCTTGATTACAAAAGGCATCGAGCACCCGTTTACCCGCGCAGTACTTCGCCACCAGCGGGTGCTGGGCGCGTTGGTCGAGGTAAAACCCGGTCTTCTGACCACCCTCCAGATCCAACCAATAATCCATTCCCTCGATGGTCACCCAACGTGGCAGCCAAGGTTGCCCCGACCGCGTGTGGGTCTCCAACGGCAACCCTTCAAGTCGCCGGATGTTCGCGTCGTTGCGGAAAATAATCTCCGCCGGCTGCAAGAGCTCGGCCAACAAATCGCTGATCACCGCCGTCATCCGGTCCAGCGCCAAGGTCTGGATCTGCACCACGAGGGCGTCGCCAAATTGATCCACGACGAGGCCCGGCAACTCGTCCGACTCCGACCACACCAACCGCCGTGCCGTCCCCGGCGCCCGGCGTCCGATCGCCCGAACCAAAGCCGCCCGAATCCACGCCGCGTCCAGCGTGATGCGATTCCGGCTCAACCGCCGCCAGACGATCTGCGACTTGCTGTTGTAGATTCCCGTACCGATAAACCGCCCGGTGCGATCCCGACATTCGATCGCCGTGCCGTCGTGAATCGCCGGTATGAGCGCCTCGATTTCATTCACAAAAACCCAAGGGTGCCCCTGCACCACGCGGGGCTTGATGTTGGCTTTAAGCTTGAGAAAAGGTGCTGCCGCCGGGGCCGAAACCGGAACGGAGGCGGGAATGACGGGCGCAGGGACGGGCTCGGGCGTGATCATGGGGTCACCACCGTCTGAGCTTCCGCCGTCGAGGCAATGGCAACCGTCGTCACCTTCGACTTTGGTTCCCCCACCAACACACTCAACTGCGCCTGCACACTGACGAAAAACTCGGGCGTCAACTCACCCTTGGGCACCGCATACAGCACCTTGGTCTTGGCGTGTTCATAGACATCTTTCGTCCCGTCGGCGCTACGGCCTTTCGGTCGGAGCAGCTTTTTCCGCTCCAACATAAACGCCAGAAACTGCACGAGGCGGGTGTTTTCCGGACTTGGCTCCGTCGCCGGATCGGCGAGCGCCAGAAAAAGTGTTTCCGCATTCAACTTCAACGTGCGTTCGGAGTTCTCGCCCGCCTTTCGCATCTTGTAGGGATGCACCCAACTGCAGGCGACGAACCCCGCCGGGACAAACGTCGCCACTTGGGTCGCAAGCACGTCGTGCCGGATGATCTCCAGATTTGCCGTGCGCACGAGATAGCTCGCCACGGCGTCGCCCTCGGCAAAGGCCTGACCCGAAACCAAGCACGCGGTCGCCAGCGGCTGCAGATTCATTTCCATAGCCTTTAGTGTTTACTCCCGCGAAGGGCGGACGCTAGCACTTTCCCAACGCATGAACGGACGCCTCATCGCCATCGGCGACATCCACGGCTGCCACGAAGAATTCTCCGAATTACTCCGTCTGATCGACCTCCAGCCCGATGACCGCCTGATCCTTTTGGGCGATCTGGTGAACCGCGGTCCCAACACCCCGCGAGTCCTCGAACTGGCCCGCGAGCACCGGGCGATTTCACTCCTCGGCAACCACGAGCTCCGGCTGCTGAACTATCGCCGCACTCGTGACCTAAAGTTTGTCAAAGAGAACGATCTCGAGACTTTCGACCAACTCACGGCCGAGGACTGGACCTACTTGGAAAACATGCTCCTCACTTACGAGGAGCCCGAACTCAATCTCGTCTGCGTCCACGGCGGGTTCTTGCCGGACATCCCTTGGAGCAAACAACCGGCCGAAATCATCACCCGCATCCAAGTCGTCGACGCCGCGGGCCAGCCCTGCAAACGCGCCGACGCCCCCGCAGCCCCGTCATGGGCGGATCTTTGGAACGGCCCTCCGTTCGTCGTCTACGGCCACACTCCCCGTTCCGAGATCTATAAACGTAAATGGTCCGTGGGTATCGACACGGCCTGCGCCATGGGCGGACATCTCACCGCCTTCATTTTGCCGGAAAAGCGTTTCGTGCAAGTGAAGGCCCACCGTCCCTATTTCTCGTGAATCCGACTCCGCTTGACCCAGCCTCCGCCAGCATCGCCGTCCTCTGCATCGACGTGCAACCGGTCTTCCTCCGCGCTGTGCCCGACGGGGAGCGTCTCTTGCGCCGGTGCCAGTTTGTTACAGCCGCCGCCCACGGCCTCGGCCTGCGCGTGGTCTTTACCGAACAGGTCCCGGCCAAGCTCGGCGGCACCGCGCCCGAACTTCTTTCGGCCGCTCCGGGTGCACCGGCCTTCGGTAAAGATACATTTTCGGCGCTCGCCGACGACACCATCCGCCACGCCCTCGCGCCGGCCGAACACCTTTTGCTGTGCGGCCTTGAGACGCCGATTTGCGTCTATCAGACCGCACTCGATGCGCTGCACGCCGGCCTTCAGGTGACCCTCCTTAGCGATGCCGTTGGCGCCCGACGTCCCGACGACGCTACGGCCTGCCTCGCCGCGCTCGCCCGCGCCGGCGCCCATGTCTTGCCGAGTGAATCGGTCTTCTACGCGCTGCTCGGCCACGTGCGCCATCCCTTCTTCAAGACCTACACCCAACTTGTAAAATCTCATGGCTGACGATCCGCTTCCTTTTTCATCTGTCCGCGAGCTCAAAGGCCTCGACGCCGGCGGCAAAGCTCCCTTTGCGGCCATGCTCGTGATCAAGAAGCTCGCCGTGAAAACCGCCTCCAACGGCAATCCCTTCCTGAGCCTCGACCTTGGCGACCGCTCCGGCTCATTCGGCTGCACGGTCTTCGGTGACAATCCCGGCTTCGACGCCCTGCGGCTTGCCGGCGAAGGCGCCGTCATCCGCGTCGAAGGCAAGATCGAGTATTATCAAGGTCGGCTCTCGCCAAAACTCTCGCGCCTGACGGTCGTCCCCGAAAGCGAGCTGACCGATTCGGCAATGTTGGAGAACCTCATCGAGGTCGCGCCCGAGGACGGCGCGGCCCTCTGGACCGAGTTCCAAGGCTTCATCGCCGGCATCGTTCATCCCGAGTTGCGGGCCACCGTGCAGGCCGTCTTCGACGAGATCGGCGACCAGTTTCGTTGGTCACCCGCCGCCGTCGCGATGCACCACGCCTATCGTCATGGCCTGCTCGAACACACGACCCACATGGCGCGCGCCTGCAAAGCCCTGCTCCCGCTCTATCCCGAGGTCGACGCCGACCTCGCGATGGCCGGCATCCTCGTGCACGACACGGGAAAAACCATCGAATACGAGGGCACCCTCGCGACCAAGCGCAGCCGCCGCGGAATTCTCCAAGGCCACGTCGTTCTCGGCTACCAACTCGTCCGCAAAGCCGGTCTGCGCGCCAAGCTCGATCCCGAGCGCCTCGAACGGCTCGAACACATCGTGCTCAGCCATCAGGGCGAACCCGAGTGGGGCGCCGCCGTCTATGCCGCCGCCCCCGAGGCCGTCTTCGTCTCGATGATCGACAATCTCGATGCAAAAATGGGCATGGTCCAACGCGCTCTGCGGCAGGCCAACGAGACCGACGAATTTTCCGAACGCCTGCCGGGGCTGAGTTCGCCCCTGCTCACGCGGAAAGTCCCGAACTAGCCGCATTCCGGTCGGGCGGCGCTTGCCCGACCTTACTTGAGGCTCTCGATGATACTCACCAGCGGGAGGAACAGCGCGATGACGATCGTGCCGACGACCACCGCCATAAACACGATCATGATCGGCTCGATCACCGAGGTAAGCCCGGCGACCGCGTTGTCCACCTCTTCGTCGTAACTGTCGGCGATACGCGTGAGCATGTCGGGCATCGAGCCCGTCTCTTCGCCGACCTCAATCATGCTCGTCACCATGCCCGGGAAAATCGCCGTCGCCTCCAGGGGCTTGGCGACGTTGTCGCCTTCTTTCACCCGGTCGTGAACGAGGTTCAGCGCGTTGGCGACATGCACGTTGCCGCTCGTGTCCCGCGTGATGATCAGCGCCTGCAGAATTGGCACCCCGCTGGCAAGCAACGTGCCAAATGTGCGCGTGAACCGGGCAACCGTCGCTTTCAACATCAGGTCGCCGATCACCGGAGCATGGATGAGGAGCCAGTCGATCACCCGCGCACCCGGCTTCGTTTTCTTGAAAAGACCAAAGCCAAAATAGACGCCCGCCGCCGCCGCCACCGTGAGCAAAAAGTTGTCGCGCATGAAAAAACTCACGGAGAGCAACAACTGGGTCAGCGCCGGCAGGGGCTGCCCCTTGAGCATACCCGTGAAGATGGCTTGGAACTGGGGCACGACCACGACCATGAGAACCGAAACGATCGCGACGGCCACGCTTGAGATGATGGCCGGGTAGATCATGGCCGACTTCACCTTGCCCTTGATGCGCTCGGACTTCTCGTTAAACACCGAGAGCCGCTCCAGCACGGTCGAGAGCACGCCGCCCGCCTCACCCGCGCGGACCATGTTCACATAGAGCCGGTCAAAGAGCTTCGGGTGCGCCGCCAATCCTTCGGAGAAATTTCCGCCCGAGCGAATGGTATCCGCAATCTCCTCCAAAACGATTTTGAATCCCGCGCGCTTCTCCTGCCGGGCCAGTACCTCGATGCTCCGCAAGATCGGCATGCCGGCCTTCACGAGCGTCGCCAGCTGCCGGGTGAAAATCGTGAGTCCCTTGCTGTTGAGCACGCGACCGAACGTCATCGGCCGGGATTTTTTCTTCGCCGCTGCCGCCCGCAGCGCGACCCCGGCCGCAGCCGGCTTCGGTACGGGATTTTCGCGGGGCGGAGGGACAGCGGGGCGGAGAGCGAGTTTGGGGGCAGTGCTCATGTGTATTTGACGACTTCTTCGATCGTCGTGTGACCATCAAAAATTGCCCGCAAACCATCGTCGCGGAGCGTTCTCATGCCCTGCTCAAGGGCTTTCTGGCGAATTTGGAGCGTCGGCGCGCGTTGTACGACGAGGTCTCGAACCGCTTCGGACATCCGGAGCCACTCATAAATTCCAAGGCGGCCTTTGTAGCCGGTCTGATTGCAGACGGCGCAACCCCGACCGAAGAAGAAATGTCGGTCACCGATGCTCTCCCGCGTGATCCCAAGCGGCTTCAGCAACGAATCCGGCGGCTCGTAGGCCGTCTTGCAATGCGGACAGATCCGGCGAACCAGCCGCTGCGCCAAAACCGCCTCGACCGTTGAGGCGATGAGGAAGGGCTCGACGCCCATGTCGATGAGGCGGGTCACCGCACCGGCAGCGTCGTTGGTGTGCAGGGTCGACAGCACCAGATGCCCCGTGAGCGATGCTTGGATGGAGATCTGCGCCGTCTCCAAATCGCGAATCTCGCCCACCATGATGATGTCGGGGTCCTGCCGCAAAAACGAACGCAGCGCCGACGCAAAGGTCAGCCCGACGAGCGGATTCACCGGCACCTGCATGAGGCCCTCAATCTCGTATTCCACCGGGTCTTCAGCCGTGAGAATTTTGAGATCGGGCGTGTTCACGACCCGAAGACCGCTGTACAGCGTGGTCGTTTTCCCCGATCCCGTGGGCCCGGTGACGATGAAAATACCGTTCGGCCGGCGGATGATATCGTTGATCCCGTTGAAGACGTCCTCAGGCATTCCGAGTTGGGACAACTCGAGTTGCACCGCCGACTGGTCGAGGACGCGCAGCACGATGCTTTCGCCGAACTGCGTCGGCAGGGTCGAGACGCGCAAGTCGACTTGTCGTCCGCCCAGCGTGATCTTGATGCGCCCGTCCTGCGGGATGCGGCGCTCGGCGATGTTGAGGTTGGCGAGCACCTTCAACCGAGAGGTGATCGGAAGCGCCAGCGAGCGGGGCGGCGGCGCCATTTCGTAGAGCGCACCATCGATACGGTAGCGAATCTTGAACTCGTGCTCAAACGGCTCGAAGTGGATGTCCGAAGCTTTGTCGCGGATGGCCTGGCCGATCACGAGATTTACAAACCGGATGATCGGTGTCTGCTCGGCCATCGTCTCGATGTCGTGGGCGGAGAGTTTGCTCTCATCCTGCGTGAATTCGCCCGTGCTGATCTCTTCCAACAGATCCGCGATGCTGGCATCGTCTTCGCCGTAATGCTGGCGAATTTGGACGTCGATTTTTTCCGGGTCGGACAGAAACAGGCGAACACTTCGGCCCAGGGCAAAAGTCAGGTCGTCAACGGCGTGACCGTTGAAAGGATCGGCCGCCAGCAGATCGATACTGAAGCTATCGACCCGAATCGGCATGACCGCGTAGTCCCGGGCCAGTTTGCCGGTAAGGGCCGCGATCGCATCGCCGGGAAATTGGGCCGGCATATCCGGCAGGTAGTCGTAGCCCAGATGCGCGGCGATTCGTTGGAGCAATGCGGATTTTTCGATCAACCCGAGATCGACAACGACATCGGCCAGCGGTTTGCCGGTGGCTTTATGCTCCGCGTTAAGTTCGTCGAGCTGCGCGAGCTCAACGAGTTTTTGGTCTCTCAGAAACTCGTAAACCGCCGGGCTGTGCGTGGAGAACATTTTGGGGTAATCGAGGGGTGGTGTGGATCAAAGAGAGCGCAGCTGCGCGCCGCCTTGCACCAATTTTTCCCGCATGACCACGGGGTCTTGGGCTTTCTCGAGCGCCTCATCGGGCGAAACGAGTTCGCGGTTCACGAGGCTCATGAGATGCGTGTCCATCGTGATCATGCCCAAATTGGCCCCGGTCTGAATATCCGATGAGATCCGGAAGGTCTTGTTCTCACGAATGAGCGTAGCGATCGACGTCGTATTGACCATGATTTCATAGGCAGCCACGCGCCCCCCTCCGACTTTTTTGCAAAGCACCTGGGAGATAACCGCCACGAGGGACGAAGCCAGCTGGGTGCGGATCATCTCCTTCATGTTGGCCGGAAACGCATCGACGATGCGGTCAACCGTCTTCGCGGCGCTGTTGGTGTGCAGTGTGCCGAAGACCAGATGTCCGGTTTCGGCCGCGCTGATCGCGGCCTCGATCGTCTCGAGGTCGCGCATTTCGCCCACCAGGATGATGTCGGGGTCCTGCCGGAGCGCGCGGCGAATGGCCTCGGAGAAACTGGGCACGTCAACGTGGACTTCGCGCTGGGTGACCACACACCGTTTGTGCGCATGGTAATACTCGATCGGATCTTCGATGGTAATGATGTGTCCGTCGCGATTCTCGTTCACGTAGTTTATCATCGCGGCGAGCGTAGTGGACTTGCCGGATCCGGTCGGGCCGGTGACCAAGATCAAACCACGCGGACGATAAAGCAGTTCGCGGACTTTATCAGGGAGACCGATATCGCGCAGACCAAATATTTTGAAGGGAATCTGCCGCAGAACCATGCCGTAGTAGCCCTTGGAACGGAGGACCGACACGCGGAAACGCGCCTTTTCACCGAACGCAAAACCGAAATCGCATCCGCCGTTGAGTTTCACGTTGCTGATGTGGCTATCGGGCGTGACCGACTGCATGAGCTTCTCGGTATCGTTGGGCGTGAGCGCCGGTCCATCGATCGGCAACATACTGCCGCTGAGCCGCAACGTCGGCGGCTGGCCGACTTGGAGGTGGAGGTCCGAGGCGTTCTGCTCGACCATGAGTTCGAGCAGGTCGTTCATTTCGTAATTCATAAAAGGGGAGATGCGGCGGCGGGCAGAAAAAGCAGTCGTCGTCAGCTGGCGTCGCCGACGGTGATCGAAACGACTTCGTCGATCGTGGTCAGGCCGGCCGTCACTTTTCGCAAGCCGTCTTCGCGCATCGTGCGCATGCCGAAGCTCCGGGCTTTGTCCCGCAGTCTCGCGGAACCGGTGTTTTCATAGATCAACCGCTGCACGTCTTCGTTGATCAGAAACAGCTCGACGATCACCAGCCGGCCGCGGAATCCGGTGCCGTTGCAATTGGCGCAACCGGTGCCCTTGGCAAAATTCGCCGCCGAGGCCATCGCCGGTGAAATGTTGAGCGAGCGGAGTTCGGCGGCGGTCGGCTGGTAGGGCTGCGTGCACTTGGGGCAGATCTTGCGCACCAGTCGCTGGGCGAGCACCGCCCGCAACGAGGTCGAAACCAAGAACGGCTTCACGCCGATATCGATTAAGCGCGTAACTGCGCTGGGCGCATCGTTGGTGTGCAACGTCGAGAATACCATGTGGCCGGTCAGAGACGCGTTGATCGCGATCTCGGCCGTTTCGAGATCCCGAATCTCGCCAATCATGACGATGTTGGGCGCCTGCCGGAGCATGGATCGCAGCGCCGAAGCGAAGGTCATCCCCACGTCCGCCCGCACCGGCACTTGGTTGATACCGTTGAGCTGATACTCGACCGGATCCTCCACGGTGATGATCTTGCGGTCGGGTTTGTTGATGTGGTGCAGGCACGAGTAAAGCGTCGTCGTTTTGCCCGAGCCGGTCGGTCCGGTCACCAACACGATCCCATCGGGCATCGCGATGAGCCGCTCCATCTCCTTCTGGTCATCGCTGAAAAAACCGAGCTGCGGCAAACCGAGTTGCAGTCCTTCCTTGTCGAGAATGCGCATCACAATGCTCTCCCCGTGCGCCGTCGGCAGCGACGAAACGCGCAGGTCGAGTTGCCGGCCGTTAACCATAATCTGAATGCGTCCATCCTGCGGAATCCGTTTCTCCGCGATGCTGATGTTGGCCATAATTTTCAGCCGGGAAACAATCGAAAGCTGCAGCCGCTTGGGCGGATTCTCCACTTCGAGAAGCACGCCATCGATCCGGTAGCGCACCCGGAAACGTTTCTCCAGCGGCTCCATATGGATATCCGAAGCCCGCCGCTGAATCGCCTCCAGAATGATACTGTGCACCAATTTCACGACGGGGGCATCGGCGTCGGTATCGCTCACGTTGCCGAGTCCGCTGGCTTCGGTCGATGCGACGGCGGAATCCCCGTTACCGGGTGCCGACAGATTGCTCAGCAACTGGTCCAGCGAGCCCGCATCCTTGCCATAGAATCGATCGATGGCCGCGGCGATATCGTCCGCCGTCGCCACGTGCGGCTCGATCGTGAGCTTCAACATGTGGCCCAAATTATCGACCGCTTCGGTGTCGATCGGGTCGGAAATCGCCAGCTTTAGCACCCTGCCCTCATGGGCAAACGGGAGAATTTTATAGCGCGCCGCAAACTCGCGCGGTACCAGACCCAGCACTTCGCCCGAGACTCGCACCACGCCCAAATCGGGCGCCAGCGGCAGACCGAAATCGGCCGCCAAAAACTCCGCCACGCGCCGGAGATCCAAACCGGCGTCGGCCACCAGCAAGTCGAGCAGTCGCGGGGCCGGCGTCGCCAGATCCGCGTGCTCGGCGATCCGCATGCGGGCGCGCTCGACCGCGGCCGGAGCGACCAAGGTCCGCTCCAAGGCCATCTGCACGATAAACTCATCCGCCCCCGGCGTCAGAGAGACCGAAGGCGCGGAACCGGCGGAGGAGAAATCGCTCATGATGCGTGATTACTGCCGGCTGAGACTTAGCAAGAACTCGGCGTTCGATTTGGTCTTCTTGAGCCGCGTGATCAGCATCTCCATCGATTCGATCGGCCCAAGGCCCTGCATCGCCCGACGCAAACCATAGATGCGTTGAAGTTCCTCGGGATGGTAAATGAGCTCCTCTTTGCGCGTGCCGGAGCGATCGATATTGATAGCCGGGAAAATCCGGCGTTCGACGAGACCGCGGTCCAAATGAATCTCGCTGTTGCCGGTACCTTTAAACTCCTCGAAAATGATCTCGTCCATCCGGCTACCGGTGTCGACCAGCGCGGTGGCGATGATCGTGAGACTGCCGGCACCTTCGATGTTCCGGGCGGCACCGAAGAAGCGCTTGGGTTTCTGCAACGCATTTGATTCCAGGCCGCCCGACATCGTCTTTCCCCCGTTGCCGGAGAGCGCATTGTAGGCCCGGGCGAGCCGGGTAATCGAATCCAGCAGAATGACGACGTGTTGCCCTTGCTCGACCAAGCGCCGGGCCTTCTCACCCACCATCTCGGCGCAGTGGACGTGACTCTCGGGCGTCTCATCAAATGTGGACGAAACCACTTCACCCTTCGTGTGCCGGCGGAAATCCGTGACCTCCTCGGGGCGCTCGTCGATCAAAAGCAAAATCAACTTCACCTCGGGGCTGTTCGCCGAAATCGAGTTGGCGATGTTTTGCATGAGCACGGTCTTGCCGGTGCGCGGAGGGGCCACAATCAGGCCGCGTTGGCCGAAACCGATCGGAGTCAAAATGTCGACGGCCCGCATGGACACGTCTTTCGCGACCTCTTCGGATTCCAGCAAAATACGCTTCAGCGGATAGTAGGGCGTCAGCTCCTCAAACGGCGTTACGTTGGCAATGGCCTCGGGCGCGAGCCCCATGACTTTGTCGACGCGCACGACGGCCGGACAACGATCACCGGGCTGCGGCGCTTGCACCAGCACCTCCACGTGATGGCCGCGCTTCAAACCATAGCGGGTCACCAAACTTTCCGGCAGATAGGCATCGTCAGGGTAGAGCCGATAATTGCCCTGTGCGTGCACGATAAACGCGCCGCGGTCCGTCATATCGATATAGCCGCGGTCCAATATCGGCCGCTTGGCCGTCGCCGCCGCCGAAAAAATCTGCGCCTGCAGCGTCCGCCGGTTAGGCGCACCTTCGAACGTGATTCCCTCACGTCGGGCAAACGCAGTGAGTTCGGCCAACGTAAGAGTGTAGAGATCGTCCAACACCAACGGCTCGCCTCCCCCCGACGAAATTTCGGCCGCCAAAGTGTCGAGGGTGGAGACATTGGTAAATCGGGCCGGATTCGGCAAATCCCCAAAAACCTGCGGCGCGCTCGGCGGTAAGGGCTGCGGTGGATAGGCGGGCGCCGGCCCACCACCACCCCCGCCTCCGCCGCCGAATCCGCCACCACCACCGCCCGGTCCGCCGGGCTGCCACGGTCCACCCCCGTGGCGTCCGCGCTTCCGTTTATTGCGTTTCCAAGCGTCCCGCCCTTGCCACTCGCCGCGTCCGCCACCACCACCACCACCGGGCTGTCCGTTGCCGCCGTTTCCGCCGAAACCCTGCGGTTCGCCCTGTCCGCCGCCACTCGGTCCGGAACCCTGCTCCGAAGCCGGCGCAGAAGTGGAGTGGACCCCCTCGTTCCCGCCGAAATCATGGCTGGAAGCTTGAGTCGAAGGCCTTTCCGACGGTCCCGGCGAGGGCGAACTGTCAGGAACAAAAATCGCTGCGGGCGGCGTCGAAACCGGAGCAGGCGTCGGCGTAAAAATCGGTTGGGGTGACGGTGCCGGAATTTCGTAATTGGTGACCGCAGGACCGTCAAAAGACAATTCGGCCTCGGCCGATTTCCCCTTGGCCTTGGCCTTAGCTTTGGGCTTACCCACCCGCGGACTGGCCGGCCGCTTGGCTTTTTTGGACGCAGTCGCTGCGTGTTTGGCGGAAGACGGAGATTCGTCGTCGGATTTGGGAGAAAGGGCCATGATGGAAATGTGCTAAACGCCCGACTCGAAGGGGGCAGAATGAACTATGAGCTGAAGAAATTAGTTGGGTAAGGAACCGACGAGCGTGTCGATTTGAGCGTGGAGAAATGAGAGGGTCCCGTCGTTCCACAGGACCTTGTCGGCAAGTTCAACTTTGCGCGCCAGAGGGAGTTGCTTCGCAATACGTTGTTCGGCGAGACCTCGCGACAGACCGCGTTGCTCCAGACGAACGATTTGCTGGTCGACAGAACACGCCACGCAGATCGTGAAATCAAACCAATTCTCCAATCCCTGCTCAAAGAGCAACGGCACTTCAAAAATCCACTGTCGCACCGAAGCCAACGCCAACTCTTCTCTCCAAATGCCGAAAAGAATCGGGTGCGTAAGTGCCTCAAGCCAGACCCGTTCGCGGTCATCACCAAACACCCGTGCCGCCAAAACCGACCGGTCCACCATGCCGCCGGGCATCAAAATTGCATCTCCATAGCGTGCGCAGATCTGCCGGATCACGGCCGGGGCTTGAAGCACTCGGTTTCGAATCAGAGCATCCGAATCAACGAGATGAAATCCCAACGCGACGAATTTCTGGGCCGCCGTCGATTTCCCGCACCCAATCCCCCCGGTCAGTCCTAAGATCATGATGCATCGGCGTTCAGCGCCGGATTTGGGCTTGCGCCATTTTTCCACAAATTCCTTATCATTTGTAGAAATTTTCGCTAAGCGCCCGACGAGGCAACGCGATTTTCGATTCGTTTACCCATGCCCCAGCTCATCGATACCAAGTCTGGGCAAGCTGTCGCCCAGTTTGTCCATCAAGTTTTTCAGGAGCTTTTTATAGGCACATCAAACACCTGGATCGACCGGGTTTTCGCCGACGTCGAGGCACTTTTTTCGGGTCGCCATCCGGATTACTCTGCGATCGACCTGCGCTACCACGATCTCGAGCACACCTTGCAAGCGACCGTATGCCTGGTCGAGCTCCTCGCCAGCCGTCACCGCGCCAAGGTCGCGCCCATGGCGAGCGCACGGCAATTTGAACTCACGATCGCGGCCGTCCTGCTGCACGATACCGGCTACCTGAAGTTGCGCAGCGACACCGAGGGCACCGGCGCGAAATACACATTTTGTCACGTGCTGCGTAGCTGTGCGTTTGCCGCCTCCTATATGCCGGTTTTGGGCGCGAACCCCAGGGAAGTTGAGGCGGTGATCAGTGCCATCAATTGCACCGGTCCAAGCCACGAGATCGGCCGCTTGCAGTTTCGCGAGCCGGTCGAACGCACGCTCGGTTGCGCGCTCGCCACCGCCGACTATCTGGCACAACTGGCCGCTCCAGACTATCCGGACAAAGTTGAATTTCTGTTTGCCGAGTTCGCCGAGTCCGACGCTTTCACGCACGTGCCCATGGCAGAACGCGCCTTCCAAACCCCGCGTCACCTGCTCGAAAAAACTCCGGGTTTCTGGGAAAATTCTGTACTTCCCCGACTCAACGATGATTTCGGAGGCCTCTATCATTTTTTGGCCGAGCCCTACCCGCATGGGCCCAACCCTTACCTCGTTGCCGTAGAGAAAAACATTTCGATTATCCGCGCACGTCTTTCAGCGGCAATGACCTGACTCTCCCACAAACCGGCTCATGCTCGCAACGATCTCATCCGCCGCTCTCCAAGGGATCGACGCGGAGCCCGTCCACGTCGAGGTGAACGCCGGCGAGGTCGGCGAACCACGCATCTATCTCGTCGGCTTGCCCGATGCGGCCGTCAAGGAGTCCGAAGATCGCGTCTTCTCCGCGCTAGGCAACAGCGGCTTTCGCCCGCCGCGCACGCGCACCACGATCAATCTCGCCCCCGGCCACCTCCGCAAAGAGGGGCCGATCTACGATCTGCCCATCGCTCTGGGGATTCTCGTCGCGACCAAGCAGCTCATCGCGCCCGCGCTCGACGATTTTCTCATCGCCGGCGAACTCAGTCTCTCCGGTGCCACCCGCCCCGTGCGCGGAGCCTTGGCCATGGCTCGCTTGGCCCGCTCCCTCGGTAAACGCGGCGTACTCCTCCCCGCTCTATCGGCCGAGGAGGCCTCGCTCGTCGAGGGCGTTGCCGTCTATCGTGTCACCTCGCTCGACGAAGCGTTCCGTTTTCTCAGCGGCGAAAAACCTCTGACGCCGCTCGACCCGCTACTCGCGCGCTCTCGCCCCGCCAGCGCTCAAGCCACCGAGGGTCTTGGCGACTTTTCCGAGATCAAGGGCCAACATGCTCTGCGTCGCGCCGTCGAGGTCGCCGTCAGCGGCAGCCATAATCTCCTGATCATCGGCCCGCCCGGCGCCGGCAAATCGATGGTCGCGAAACGGCTCCCGACCATCATGCCGCCGCCCACGCTCGACGAGCATCTGGAGATTCTCAGCATCCACTCCGCTGCCGGGCGCACGATTTCAGGTGAGACCTCCTGGGGCACCCGGCCCTTTCGTTCGCCCCACCATACGGTCTCCGACATCGCCCTGCTCGGCGGCGGCACCATTCCCGGCCCCGGTGAAATCTCCCTCGCGCACCACGGCGTACTATTCCTCGACGAGTTGCCCGAGTTCAAACGCTCTGCCCTCGAAGTCCTCCGCCAACCGCTCGAAGATTGCAACGTCACCATCTCGCGCAGCGCGGGCAAAGTTACCCTACCCTGCGCTTTCATGCTGGTTGCGGCGATGAACCCCTGCCCCTGCGGCTACCTCGGCGACACGAAGCACGAATGCCGTTGCACGCCCTCGCAGGTGCAGCGCTACCGCGCCCGCATCAGCGGCCCCCTCCTTGACCGCATCGACCTTCACATCGAGGCCCCGGCCTTGGCCATCGGCGATCTTCGCTCCGAAAAACCCGGCGAATCTTCGGCCGTGATTCGGGCGCGAGTTCACACCGCCCGCACGGTGCAACACAACCGTTTCTCCAGTTCCAAAACGACCGCCAACGCCCGCATGACGCACGCGCAGATCCGCAAACACTGCGGGATCGATTCCACGCTCGGTGACCTGCTCCAGCAGGCGATGGAACAACTCTCGCTCTCCGCCCGCGCGTATGACCGCATTTTGAAGGTCGCCCGCACGATCGCTGACCTCGCCGGCGCCGAACGCATCGAGTCCCCTCACTTGCTCGAGGCCATCCAATACCGCAGTCTCGACCGTGCGGTCTTCTACTGACGCCGGATGGGGTCGGCCATCTAGCCAGGAAACCAAAAAACTCGCGCTTGACGCGTCGCACAAAATCCAAAGCTTTTCGCCTCCTTCATCGCCCCCATCGTCTATCGGCTAGGACGGGTGGTTCTCATCCACCAAAGCGGAGTTCGACTCTCCGTGGGGGCACCAATTTAAGACCAAAAAAAACCCGCGCCTTCGATGGCGCGGATTTTTGTTTTCAAAAAATCAGGCTAAGTCTCGCTCAGCCAAACAGCTCGTTCGTCTTGAAGAACCGCGCGAGTTCGATCGCTGCGTTCTCATCCGTGTCGGAGGCGTGGCAGACGTTCTTCATCATCTCGGTGCCATAATCGCCCCGGATCGTCCCTTTCGCCGCCTTGCGCGAATCGGTCGGCCCCAGCAAATCGCGCACTTTGGCGACGATACCCGGCCCTTTCAGCGCGAGCATGATCACTGGTTTCGAGCTCATGAAGGCCTCGATCTCAGGGTAAAACGGCTTGGTCGCGACATGCGCGTAATGCTCGCGCAACACCGCCGGGTCGAGTCGGGTCATCTTGCACCCGATGATCTCGAAGCCGGCGCGCTCAAAGCGGTCGACCACATTTCCGACATGCTTTTGGTCCATGCAGTCGGGCTTACAAATGACGAAGGTTTTATCCATAAACCTCCAACAAATCGCCGCCCCCTCCCGATGGGAAGCCTGTTTTTAAACCCGCCCCGACGGACGCCCCGTCTCGCCCAAAATCGCCTCCGCCACGTTCTCACCGCTTTCCATCGCTCCTTGGATCGACGCCGAATTCACAAAGTCCCCCGCCACCCACACCCCTGGCCTCACCGCTCCGGCCCCCAGCCGCGCCAACGGCCACCGCACCGGTAAAGCCCGTTTCACCCGATAACTGCGCAAATGCCTCCAGTCCTTCACCTCCGCTCCGAACCACACGGCTAATTCCCGGCATATCTCCGCCACCAACGGCGCCTCGTCCATCGCCTGATCGCCCAACACCGACACCGATACCAGCGCCTCACCCTCGGGTGCGTAGCCCGGCGCCACCTCGCTCAGCACCGCGACGTTGTTCACCCTTCCCCGGCCCGTTCCGTTCAGCATCAACGTCGGCTCCCCCAGCGGACTTTTCTTCGCCGCGAAATACACTGCCGTCACCTCCCGCCACGTCGGCGCCTCGACCTCTGGTAGCAACTCCGCTGCGCCCGCTCCCTCCGTCGCAACCACGACCTGTCGACCTTCAATCCTCTCGCCGCCCACGAGCCGCACCGCGCCCGTTTCCAACGCCGCCACGCGCGCGTTCAGTCGCACCGTACCCGGGGTCAATCCTGCCGCCAGTTGCTCAGGGATCGCCTGCATGCCCAAGGCCGGCACCGCCGTATCGCCTTCGGCAAACATCCTGAAAACAAACTCCAACATCCGGCTCGAGGTCTCCAGTTTCGCATCCAAAAATACGCCCCCGAGCCACGGCCGCATAAAGCGCTCGATCATCCGCTCACTAAAGCCGTGCGCCCGCAACGCGCTCAACGCCGTCGTCTCCGGCCGAGCGAATAGCTCGGCCATCATGCCGCGCCGCGCCGCCGCCCGCAGTGTCGCGATTCTCAACTTGTCCCCCAGCGAACCCACCGGCGCCCGCAACGTATCCCACAGCGCCCCCGGCTCCCGCCATGGATCACTCACCCGGTGCATCCGCTCCTCGCACCACACCCGCGCCCCCGCCGAAAATCTCTGCAACTTCAAGCGCTCGTAATCCAACCACCGCTTCGCCGCCGGATACGCCGTGAGCAGCACCTGAAACCCGCGGTCCAAACGAAATCCCTCCACCTCGTCCGTGCGCACCCGGCCGCCCACGCCGTCGCTCGCTTCGAGCACCGTGCAGTCCGCTCCGTCCGCCTGTAATCGCCGCGCGCAGGTCAATCCCGCCAACCCACCGCCCACGATTACCACGTCCTTCATGTGCTCGCCTTCACCGCCATTCGCTCCGCCATGGCCCAGCCTGAAAGCGCCGCGCCTTCCACCCGCGGCCCGCCAAAGGCGTCACCCGCCAAGCCCAGCCCCAAGTCGGGCAACCACACACAGGGCTGAGCAAACGTCGCCGCCGGCTCGCTAAATTTCCAGCGCTGCAGCGCCACGTTCACGACCGGCGCCCCGAGCTGGTCCGCGATTCCCGGCACCACCAGCTCCGCCAGTTCCGCCTCCGTCTTCGCGTAGTGCTCGGCGGCAAACGCCGAACTCAGATGCACGGTCACCGCCGCGTGGCCCTCCGGCGAGATTCCCTTTTTCGAATTGTCCGCCATCCACCGCACCGGTCCATCGGCGAACGCGATGCCTTCGGCCGGCATCGCACTCGGTCCGGCCAGCGTAAGCAACAACGCCAAACAGGGATGATACGTCAGCGCCGCCAACTCAGCTGCCAGCAGCCGCGGCAATTCCACGCCCCCCGCCTTCAACAATGCCAGCGATTGCGGCAACGGCGCCGTCAACACCAGCCGCCCTACCCGCCAAGCCGGCCGATTCTCGATCGTCAGCTCCCACACGCCGAATTCGCGCTGCACGTTTACCAACTTGGACTCACGTTGGATCTCCAAACCTTCGGCCAAAAATTTCCCGAGAGCATTCATGCTCGGTTTTGCCATCCACCGGTGCGCCGAAGCCCCCGGCCACGGCGCGACCACCCCGGCGGCCGCCCATTCCGTCACCTGCGCCGCGAACCGCTCCGACTTCGCCGTGAAATACTGTGCACCCGTGTCGAAGACCGCCTCGCCCACCCGCTTCGTCGCCATCCGCCCGCCCAAGCCGCGGCTCTTCTCAAACACCACCACTTCGGCGCCCCGCGCCTTCAGTTCACGCGCCAGCAACAAGCCGGCAATTCCCGCTCCCACCACCGCGATCGTTTCGTTCATAGATTAAAACCTAAGCCTTTCCGGCCGAGCACATGGCGCAATGCTGATTCCAACTCCGCTTGCCGCCACGTGAACCCGGCCTGCATCGCCCGCTCCGGCACCGCCCGCGTGCTGGCCAACAAGGTCTCCTCGGCCATCTCGCCGAAGATCAATTTCAACGCCGCCGCCGGCACCGGCAATATCGCAGGCCGTCGCAACACCCGCGCCAACGTCGCCGTGAACTCCGCATTGGTCACCGGCTCGGGCGCCACTGCGTTGAACGCACCTCGCCACGTCGGATCGAGCACCGCCCGCAGATACAGCGCACAAAGATCATCCGGCGTGATCCAGCTCATCCACTGCCGCCCCGTCGCCAACCGCCCACCCGCTCCGACCAAAAACGCCGGCAACATCTTCGCGAGCGCGCCGCCGGCCGGAGACAACACGACGCCCGTCCGCAGCGCCACCGTCCTCACGCCCAACGCCTCGATCGAGGCCAGTTCCCCTTCCCAAGCCGCACACACCTCCGCCAAAAATCCCCCGCCCAACCCCGCGGCCTCACCCAAAACCGAGTCTCCTTGGCTCCCGTAAAAACCCACCGCCGCCGCGCTCACGACCACTTCCGGCCGCTCGCCTGCCGGCCGAGCCGCAATGGCCTTCGCCAACGTCCGCGCGCCATCGACGCGGCTGGAGCGGATGGCCGCCTTGCGTACCGTCGTCCAACGCCCGCCCGCCACGTTCTCCCCTCCCAGCAGAATCACCGCGTCGACTCCCGCCAGAGCGCGCCCGTCGATCGTCCCCGCCGACGGATCCCATTGGAATTCTCTTTCGCCCCGCGCCGGCCGTCGCACCAGCGATCGCACCGTGCAACCCTGCGTCTCCAAAAATCCTTGCAACGCCCGCCCGACCAAACCCGACCCACCCGACACCAGCACACACTTCGCCGGCCCGCTCGCACCCGTCTCCAAATCCGCCTTCGTCACCGCATGCCGATACTCAAACATGCGGCTCAATTGCGACCGCGTAAACGCCGCTCCGCCCAGACGGCCAAGCACACCCAACGGCAGTCGATAATGAATCTCGTCCGTCAGCACACACGCGTGCTCTCCCTCCGGATCGATGCGATGCAGGTGTTCCCACTTCGCAAACGGGCCGCTCAACAGCACATCCCTAAACTGCCGGCCCTCGATGTAGTCCCGGTGCTCGATTTCCCACTTCAGCCAAATCGGTCCGGCCTTCGTCCGCAGCGAAACCCGCGCGCCGTCCCTGATCCCGCCCACGTGC
This sequence comes from Opitutaceae bacterium, assembly GCA_044356555.1. Taxonomy (GTDB): domain Bacteria; phylum Verrucomicrobiota; class Verrucomicrobiia; order Opitutales; family Opitutaceae; genus Tous-C4FEB. Next base: position 96,575 of record JBIKWB010000009.1, read on the forward strand.
CGCGTGAGCTCCACGCTTTCCCATGGCGGACACAATCGTGCAAACGCCCCGGCCCGCTCATGCCAAGCAAACACCTCCGCCGCAGGCCGCGCGATTCTCACCGAGCGCTTGAAAATTTCATCAGCCACGGGCGCCTCCGTTCTTCCTCATCCGGCACGCATCCGAGCAAAACTTCACCTCGTCCCACACTTTCTCCCACTTCTTCCGCCACGCAAACGGCCGCCCGCACACCACGCAGGGCTTCGTCGGCAGATCGGATTTTTTGCGCATTTTCGGCATAGAGAAAACGTTCTGCCCTAAAGTCCCAAAAGTCCACCTGCCAACTTGGGCGCGCCGCCGTTACTTTGGATTTCCTGCGCCCGCGCGCGGATCGCCGCCCGCTCGCTCTCGCCGAGTCGCGCGATGTTTTTCACCTGCAACGCCATCCGCTGGTTTTTGGCTAGCAACGGCTCGTGCCGCAGCAGAAAATCCCAATAGAGCGTCGTGAACGGGCAAGCCTCTGCCCCCACCGACTTCGCCGGATCGAATCGGCAGCCCGCGCAATAATTGCTCATCCGGTCGATGTACTTGCCCGTCGCGGCATAAGGCTTCGAAGCCATGATGCCGCCGTCTCCATACTGCGACATCCCGAGCACGTTCGGCAGCTCCACCCACTCCACCGCGTCCACGTAAACCGCCAAATACCACCCGTGGACTTTCTGCGGCTCCACGCCGAGCAGCAGCGCATACAGCCCGGTCACCATCAGCCGCTGGATGTGATGAGCGTAGCCGTGTTCCAGCGTCTGCCCGATGCTCTGCTTCAGGCAGTTCATCTCGCACTTCCCCGTCCAATAAAAGTCCGGCAATTTCTCCTTCGCGCCCAATGCGTTCAGCCCCGCGTAGGCCGGCATCTTCAACCAGTAAATCCCCCGCACATATTCCCGCCACCCGAGGATCTGCCGGATGAAGCCCTCGGCGCTCGCGAGGTGGACATGTCCTTCCCGAAACGCCCGCTCCGCCGCCGCCACGACTTCGCGCGGGTTGAGCAATTTCAGGTTCATCGCCGCCGAAATCCGCGAGTGAAACAGCCACGGCTCCTCCGTCCACATCGCGTCCTGAAACTGCCCGAAATTAGGCAACCGATTTTCGATAAAGTCCGCCAAGGTCGCCCGCGCCGCCTCCGGTGTCACCGGCCAAGCAAAATCCTTCAACTCGCCCGGGTGACTCGCGAACCGTTTCTCCACCATCGCCAAAACCTCTCGCGTCGTGGCGTCGGGTTGGCTCAACCACGGCGCCTTCAGTTTTTCCGCGGCAGGACCGCCTTTCTTAAACGCCCCGCGATTGTCGTGATCGTAGTTCCATTCCCCGCCCTCCGGTTCTCCTTTCTTGTCGAGCAACACGCGATGCTTCCGCCGTACTTCCCGGTAGAAAAACTCCATCCGCAGCATCTTCCGGCCTTCCGCATGGGCCGTAAAATCCGCCCGCGTCTGGAAAAAGTGCCGGTCATCCCGCACCTCAAGCGGCCGATTCACTTTCTTCGCCAGCGCCGTCATCGCCTCCTGCACCCGCCACTCGCCCGCCTCGGTCATGATGAGTCGCTCGGGCTTCAACTCCGACACCGCGCGCGCCAACTCCCCCGCCAGCGTCTGCGTGTTTCCGGCGTCATCCAGCTCCACATAATTTACCCGCCGCCCCAGCTTTTTTTGCGCATCCCGAAAATGCCGCATCGCCGCCAAAAACACCGCGATTCTCGGCTTGCTCGTCCACACATGCTCCGACTCTTCCGCGACCTCCGCCATCCACAGCACATCCTGTTTCGCATCGAAGCCGTCGAGCGCCGACGCCTCCGCGTCCAATTGGTCGCCCAGCACCACCACCAGATTCCGCACCGGTTTTATCATAAAAATTTTTCGGTCAGTCACCGACCACAGCTTCCGAACCACGTAGCGCCTTGAACGCCGCCAACGCTTCATCGCGCGCCTTGGCGTGGTTCACCATCGGCCCCGGATAGTTCTGCCCGAGCTCCACTTCGGCCCGCGCCAGCACCGCCGCCGGCGCCTCCCACGGCGCGTGAATGTGCTCCGCCGGCAGCTTGGCCAGCTCCGGCACCCAACGCCGCACATAGTCGCCATTGGCATCAAAACGCGTCCCTTGCAGCACCGGCGCAAACACGCGGAAATACGGTGCGGCATCCGCCCCGCATCCTGCGCTCCACTGCCAGCCGAGCGTGTTGCTCGCGAGATCGGCATCGACCAGCGTGTCCCAAAACCACGCCGCCCCGTGCGTCCAATTGAGCCGCAGGTGTTTCACCAAAAACGACGCCACCACCATGCGCACGCGGTTGTGCATCCAGCCTGTCGCGTAGAGCTGCCGCATCCCCGCATCGACGATCGGATAGCCCGTCTGGCCGCGTTGCCATGCCCGCAATTTTTTCCCGTCCGCGTCCTCCGCCCACCGGAATTTTTCAAAGTCTGCCCGCAGCGGCCGCTCCGGCGTGTGCGGAAAATGAAACAACAGGTGATGCGCAAACTCCCGCCACCCGATCTCGCTCAGAAAAACCCGCGCCCCGTTGCTCGACGGAAACACCCCGGACGTCTTCGACTCCGCCGCCACCGCCGCCCACACTTGCCGCGGCCCGATTTCCCCGAAATGCAACCACGGCGAAAGCATCGAGGTCCCGTCGCGGTCCGGTAAATTTCGCGCGTCCGCATAGTTATCCATCGCGCGCGCGACAAAGGTCTTCAACCGCGCCGCCGCTCCGCCCTCACCCGGCTGCCAGGTCGCGGCCAGCCCCGAGTCCCACTTGATTTTCGGCCGCAGCTCCAGCTCCGCGAGCTCCAGCGATTTCGGCCACGTTGCCGGCGCGGCGATCGTCTTTTCGGTGAACTTCACCGCCGGCGACACCGGCAACGTCAGGCAGTGTTTCCAATACGGCGTAAACACCTGAAACGGCTTGCCCTGCTTGTTCTGAATCAGGTGCGGTTCAAACAGCAACGCGCCACAGAAACTCTTCGCCTCGACCCCGCTCGCCAACAGCTCGGCTTTGATCGTGGCATCCCGCGCGATCACCGCGGGTTCATAACGGCGATTCCAAAACACCGCGCCGGCCCCGGTCGCCTTCACCAATGACCGCACCACTTCCGCCGCGCTACCGCGGGCGATCACCAGCCGCGATCCACGCTCACGCAAACTCGCGTCGAGCGCCGCGAGCGCGTGATGCAACCACCACCGCCCCGCTCCGCCCATCGGCCAATTTCCCTCGGCCGCATCGTCCAAAACATACACCGGTACGACAGGACCGCCTCGACCCACCGCCGCCGCGAGCGCCGGATTATCCTGCAACCGCAGATCTTGCCGAAACCAAATGAGAGTGGGAGTGACCGACATGTGCCCGAAGAAGCCCCACGCCCGCCGCAACGCAAGCCACCCGGGAGCAAATTTCCGCGCCCCCCTGCCTCCCGACTCCCGCAAGCAGGTGGCGGACTCCGACCCGGCCTTATCTTTATCAGACCGGCAATACTCCTGCCGCCGCTACGCCCCAACCTTAACCCCGTAGCGATGCCGCCCCCCCAACGCCGAAATCCTCGGACGCTCGGTGGCCCTCAGCACCCAGCGCGCCGCCGAGGAGGCCAAGGATCACATCCGCTGGCTCCGCACCGAGTACCAAACCCCCTTCTCGCCGGTTTCAAGCAAAGCCAGCTCGACCTTCCCGATTGCGATCATGTACGAGCAGGTTTACCCCCAAGATTCGCCCGCCAAGAAATCGCGGCGTGAAGCCGTTCCCACCGCCAAGCTCACGAAAACCGCGTAGCCCAAAACTATCGCCGAAGGCACCACAGCCGTGAAAACGCGCCTCGCCTCCGCCGCTTGCCCATCACCTCCGCCGGACTCACGACGCAGTTCGGCCACACCACAGAACCTGAAGTCCGCGAAATCCTCGGAACGCTGGTCGCCCTAGCCCTCGCACACCCCGGCGACATCGAGGGCACGCCCTTCCGATAGCGGCATGGTGACGGCTGTCGAAGCAATCCACTACGGCTTCAAAAAACTGACCCGTTTCAATTAAAGAGAGAGCCGGCTTTTCCGATTATGTTTCCCAGTATGAACGAGCAGCAATGGTTAGCCTCAGGCTTGGCTTCACTGCTGATTGAATCGGAGCCTGACGAGATAGCCGCAATGTTCGAAGTAGCGCGTGGCTGCATTCTTAAAAGGCTGGTATTTCCATCCCGTTCAGGAACCAATTGCTTGTCGCAGGCCCGAAACCTCCTACTCTCAATTACTTCCGCTAAAACGTTTGGCGAATATCGGATTCTACTCCGCCGCCCTTTTCTTTAATCCACTAAACTGCCGTGAAAAACCTGCCATTTCGTTGGAAGCTTACTCTGCTGATACTATTGGTTTGCACTATATCGCTTAGCGTTTCTTTCATCGGATTTTACATCTACGACGGAGTCAGGTTTAACTCAGAACTTGATCGGCGTTTGGATTCTACCAAGCGCCTTGTTTTGGATCGGGCCACCGCCGCGATCGAGGCGAATGCCGAAAAACCGAATTTAAGTCTCCAGTTCCTGGAAAAAGAACCGGAGATCGTTGTGGCGGCTATATACAGTACCGAAAATCGCCTCGTGGCGAAATACATCAAGACGGGATCGAGTGAGTTCATACCGCCACCCCAGCGATTCAGTAACCTTTTTAGCATTAACGACCGGACGGTGATACTCTCACCGATTCGCGCAAACGACCAACGCGTGGTCGGCACGCTTTTGATCAAAGCGGATCCCAGTATTGTTCAAGATGCGCGGGTCGGGAATCTTGTCCGGGGCGCTGGGGGAATCCTGCTGATTTCAACGCTCTTTGCGCTAATCGTGGCCTATTTTCTGCAAGGCCGAATCTCGAAGCCGATCACTTCGCTCGCTCACGCGGCCCGTGAAGTTGCAGATCGGCAGGACTTTTCTGTTCGAGTGCCTCAGACATCCTCAGACGAAATTGGCGTTCTGATCGGGTCGTTCAATTTGATGCTGACCACGATCCAACAACGCTCGGCGGATTTGGAAGCAACCCGGCGTTCATTGGAGGAATCCAACAGCAATCTTGAAAAGAAGGTGCTTGAACGAACCGCCGAGCTGGGGAGCGCACTGATGACCGTTCGCGAAGCGAGCCACGCGAAAAGTTCCTTCCTCGCAAAAATGAGCCACGAGCTGCGAACGCCGTTGAACGCCATCATCGGTTACAGCGAGTTACTCTCCGAGGACTCCACCGACGCGGCGGTTAAGGAGGACTTGAGCAAGATCCTCAGCGCTGCCCGTCACTTACTGGGCTTGATCAACGACGTTCTTGATCTCTCGAAAATCGAAGCTGGAAAAATGGATCTCTACATCGAACCGCTCGACCTCTGGACCATCGTTCAGGAGATCGCAGGAATCGTTGCGCCACTTTGCGAAAAACATAAAAACACCCTGATCGTAGAGTGCCCGGATTCGATTGGAGTGGTGCACGCGGATGCAACCAAGCTTCGCCAAATTTTGCTCAACCTCCTAAGCAATGCATCCAAGTTTACAGAGGCTGGGAAAGTGACGATGAAGGGCACTCGCGCATCCGTTGATGGCGAGGATTGGATCCAAATCGATATCTCGGATACCGGCATCGGGATGACGGCGGAACAAATGGGCCGACTCTTCCAAGCGTTCACCCAAGCCGATCCATCGACGTCGAGCAAGTATGGCGGCACCGGCCTCGGCCTGGCCATCTGCCGTCAGTTCGCCAGAATCATGGGGGGTGAAGTCACGGTCTCAAGCGTGCACGGACAAGGCTCCACGTTCACGTTTAGGATGCCCGCCCGAGTCCGACGTCCCAAGGCAGCCACCGGAGCCCAATCAGCAGTCCCTCCCCCAACGGAGCCAGCTGAAAAACAAGCGCAGGATGTTCTGGTTATTGATGAGGACGAAAGTGTCCAAAAAGCTCTGACGAAAATTTTGGAACCCGAAGGTTTTAGCGTCATCTCGGCTCGCACGGGACAAGACGGTCTCCGCCTCGCTCGGGAGCGGAACCCCAAAATCATTATTTTGGACATCCTGATGCCGGACATGGACGGTTGGACGGTCTTAAAGGAGTTGAAACAAGATCCGCATCTCTCCGCCATTCGCGTGGTTCTTCTGACGATGACCGACGATAAAGAGACTGGTTTCGCTCTCGGAGCATCGGCCTTCATCAACAAGCCAATCGAGCAAGATCAACTGCTTGAAGCCATCCAACATCACAAAGCTTCAGCCGATGGACGACATGCGTTAGTCGTGGAGGACGACCCGCACCAACGCGATCTAGTCCTCAGGATGCTCGAGAAGGAGGGATGGGAGTCCGAGTTTGTCGCCAATGGAGCGGAAGCGCTGGAAGCCGTCGCCGCACGTCAACCAGCCATTATATTGCTCGATTTGTTGATGGCCGAAATGGACGGTTTTGAATTCCTAACCCACCTCCGGGCCAATCCAGATTGGAAGCTAATCCCGGTTGTTGTGATCACCTCGATGGATCTGACCAGTGACGTCCGAGCCAGACTTCAAGGCAGGGTCGACAACATCTTTCAAAAGGGTCGCTACTCCCGGGATAATCTTATCCGCCAAATCCGCGATAGCGTCGGAATCACCAACACCGACAGACTCACTCGCTCACCTTTCAGCTCCAGCTAAATTCCCCCATGCCGAAAATTCTTCTCGTCGAAGACAACGAAATGAACCGGGACATGCTCTCGCGCCGCCTTGAGCGACGGGGCTTCACCGTCGTGATCGCGTCCGATGGCAGGGTCGGCCTCGATCAAGCTAGGACCTGCTCCCCCGACCTGATTCTCATGGACATGAGTCTGCCGGTCATCGACGGCTGGGAGGCGACCCGGCAATTGAAGGCCGATCCTTCGACCTCGAAAATCCCCATCATAGCGCTGACCGCCCACGCCATGGCGGAAGATCGGGCCAAAGCCATGGCCGCGGGTTGCGACGACTTCGACACGAAGCCGGTAGAACTCCCGCGTCTGTTGGCTAAAATCGATACGATGCTTAATCTGAACCCGTCGCCACCTCCGACTCCCCAGCCATGAGCGATACTTCTCCCGGCGGTTTTCAGCCCCACACTGCGGCACCTTGGCCGGTCAGCCGAAGCAAAGTCGCCCGCCCGCCTCAAGTCGGTTCCAACATCAACGACTTCGAGACCCTCTCTAGGCTTCGTCACGCCCTCCGCACCCCTCTTAACCAGATTATCGGCTACACCGAGATGTTGATGGAATCGGCTGAGGAGAGCCATGCGGTAAGTCTCCTTCGCGATCTTAAGAAAATCCACACCGCCGGAGGCCAGTTACTCGCGTTGCTCAACGACGCTCTGGCCCCGTGGAAGATCGAAACAGGGAAGATCGATTTGGTCACCATGCGCCACGATATGGTCACGCCACTCAACGCCGTGATCAGTTTCAGTGAAGTGTGTGCTGCTGACCCCGCCGTTTCGGAAGCACCGAGCATCGGAGATGATCTGGGGAAGATTCGCCAGGCGGCCCGAAATCTTTTCGCCCTTATTGAAGGCGAAAGCGAACTCGGCGACATCGCGAGCAACACCTTGGGCTCGAACCTGGGAGGCGCCGCCGAGGCCGTTTTGGGATCGGTCCCGACTCCACCGAATCAAACCGCCCCATTTTTCGATTTTCTCGGCGCCGAAAAGAATCAACTCACCACCGGGCGGATTTTGGTCGTGGACGACGATTCGATGAATCGCGAGATGCTCTCACGCCGGCTGCGGAAGATGGGCTATAAAATTCGCGAGGCCGAAAACGGCAATCGTGCGCTCGACGAGTTAAAGCAGCGCCCGTTCGACCTCGTCCTGTTGGATATCATCATGCCGGAACTCGATGGCTTTCGCACCCTAGAGTTCATGAAGACAGACCCCATGCTTCGCCACGTGCCCGTGATTATGCTCACCGCGCTGGATGAAGTTGAGAGCACGGTCCGTTGCATCGAGGCCGGTGCCGAGGATTACGTTCCGAAGCCGTTCAATCCCGTTATCCTGCGGGCTCGTATCAGTGCCTCGCTCGAGAAGAAACGACTGCGCGATCAAGAGCAGGCTGCTCTCCTCCAGCTTCAATCCGAGCGGACCAAATCGGAGCGCCTGCTGCTCAACGTGCTGCCTCAAGCCATCGCCGACCGCCTTAAGCAGGGCGAGCGCACGATTGTTGATAGCTTTCACGAGTGCACGGTGGTCTTTGCCGATATCGTGGGTTTCACCCGGATCGTCGCGAAGTATTCTCCGAGTCGCACCGTGCAGCTACTCAATGAGCTTTTCTCTGCTTTTGACCGGATTGCCGAGGACCACCACCTCGAGAAGATCAAAACCATCGGCGATTCTTACATGATGGTGGGCGGCGTGCCTACCGCTCTGCCAGACCACGCCGCGGTCTGCGCTCAAGCCGCATTGGAAATGCTGGAAAATCTCCGGTCTTTTAACCGCCGCTACCAGATTGATTGGGCGGTGCGCATTGGGATGAACAGCGGTCCGGTTATCGGCGGCATCATCGGCACAAAAAAATTCGCTTACGACCTTTGGGGCGAGACCGTAAACATTGCCAGCAGGATGGAGTCACATGGCCAGCCTTGGCGGATTCAGCTCACCGAAAGCACCCGGAAACTGCTGGGAAACAAATTCGTGACCGAAGAACGGGGCCTAATCGAAATCAAAAATTCCGAACCGATGCGCGTATTCCACCTCGCCAACTCCGGCGCTGCATCAACCAAGTCTTGACCGGACCGTTTCCCAAAAAGGCCGATCAGAAAGTGGAGCGCTCAACCGGCCGACCACCGGAAGACGCTAGTCGAAAGTGGAGCCAGCTTGACGTTCACCGACTGCGCAAATCCGTCCCGCTCCATCGCCGAGGCCTCGAGGCCACCCTCGTTGCCCAGTCCGGTTCCTCCGTAATACTCGCTGTTTGAATTGATCACTTCCCGCCAGAAACCACGACGCGGCACCCCCACCGAATAAGAGCGGGTCGCGCCGCCGAAGTGGGCCACGATCAGGAAGAGTGTTTGCTCAAAGACATCCATTCTCAGGTAAGCGATCAGGTTTGCATCGGCGTCGTTACAAGTGACCCAACGGAAACCGTTAGGATTGTGATCGTTTCGGCTGAGCACCGGCTCGTTGACGTAGAGCTTGTTCAAATCCCGCACCAGACGACGCACGCCCTCATGATCCGGATAAAGGCAAAGGTGCCAATCCAGACTGGCCGAATGATTCCACTCCCGTGACTGTGCGAACTCACCGCCCATGAAGAGAAGTTTTTTTCCGGGGTAACACCACATGTGGGCATACAAAGAGCGCAGATTTGCCGCCTTCTCGGGAATGTGCCACCCGCCCATCTTGAAAAGCATCGAGGCCTTCCCGTGCACCACTTCATCATGCGAAAACACGGTCACGAAGTTTTCCGCATATTGGTAAAGCATCCCGAAGGTAAGCTCGCTTTGGTGCCAACGGCGGTAAACCGGCTCTCTCGCAAAATAGCGGAGCGTGTCGTTCATCCAGCCCATATTCCATTTGTAATCGAAGCCCAAGCCGCCGGTGCCGGTCGGGCGGGTGACTTGGGGAAATGACGTACTCTCTTCCGCGATCATCATCACGCCAGGATGATAGTGATGAACCAAGTCGTTCACCTGCTTCAGAAACTCGATCGCCTCCAGATTTTCCCGACCACCGTGCTTGTTCGGAATCCACTCACCTTCCTTACGCGAGTAATCGAGATAGAGCATCGACGCCACGGCATCCACGCGCAGGCCGTCGAGGTGATACCGCTCGAGCCAGGCCAACGCGCTCGCAATCAGGAAACACCGCACTTCGTTGCGTCCATAGTTGAAGATCAGCGTGCCCCAGTCCATGTGCGCCCCTTGGCGAGGATCGGCGTGTTCGTAGAGATGACTCCCGTCAAACTCCGCCAAGGCGAACGCGTCGCGAGGAAAGTGAGCCGGTACCCAGTCCAAAATGACCCCGATTCCCCGTTGATGCAGATGGTCGACGAACCAGGCGAAATCCTCCGGGGTTCCGAATCGTTGGGTCGGGGCGAAAAAACCGGTGACTTGATAGCCCCATGAACCATCGAACGGATGCTCGGCGATCGGCATGATCTCAACATGCGTGAACCCCATCTCGACCACATAGTCGGCGAGTTCCGGGGCGAGCTCGCGATAGGTGAGCGGGCGGTTGTTGTCCTCCGGCTTTCGCTTCCAGGAACCAAGGTGCAACTCGTAAGCGGAGATCGGTCGATCCAGCTGGTTCGCCTCCGCTTTCCGCCGATCCATCCAATCCCGGTCACTCCATTTAAATCTATCCGTCGCACAAACAATCGCTGCGTTCCCCGGCGGTGCTTCGAAAAAAGTCCCGTAGGGATCGGTCTTCACGCTCACCCTGCCCGACTGGCCGCGAATCTCAAATTTGTAGAGCTCGCCGGCCCCAAGCCCGGGCACAAACAATTCCCACACGCCTGAAGCACCCAAGGGCCGCATGGGAAAGAACCGTCCATCCCAACGATTGAAATTTCCCACGACGGAGACGCGGGCAGCAGACGGTGCCCAAACGGAAAATGCCACCCCGGGAACACCTACAATCTCTCTCGGATGCGCTCCGAGCTTTTCGAAAATGCGGTGCTCGTTGCCCTCATTGAACAGGTAGAGATCCTGCGCGCTCAATGTCGGCAGAAAGCTGTAGGGATCGAAAAACTGCCGGGTCTCACCGTTGGGGAAAGTGGCGCGCAACTGATACCGAAAAATCTCGGGTCGTTTGGCGATGAAGCCTTCGAAAAACCCTTCGTCCGCCATCCGCGTCAACTCATACACCGACTGAACCTTTGCATCGAGCTCGACGACCGAACAGCTCACCGCATCGCACAACAGAGCCCTGACGACCACCCCTTGGCTTCGCCCGCGCTTGTGGGGGTGCATCCCGAGCACCCCGTGGGGCGCCGCGTGAGTTGCGCTTAGCAAGGCCGCCAGATCAGATTTGGAAGTTATCACGGTGGGAACATCGCGACCGTGACTCCTGCCACCCCTCTCGTCTAGTCGCGAATACCGAGCGATCTGCGTTCTCGCCCCCGGGGCCTAACCTGTGTTCTTCAGCCCCCCCGATATTCCATTGATCGTCAACTCCACCACGGCACGCGCCGCTTCGGCGTCCCCGGCGGAGAGTTTCTTTCCCGCCGTCTGAATCCGAAGACGGCGCAGCATGTCGACCTGGATATAGTTGAGGGGATCGATGTAAGGATTCCTCAATTGCACCGACTTCAACAACACCGGTTCCCGCGCCAACATCTGCCGCTCGCCCGTGACCGCGAGAATCGTTCGCGCTGTTCGCTCAAACTCCACCGTGAGCAGGCCAAGAATTCGCTTCCGGATCTTGGGGTCGTCGACCAACTCGGCGTAGAGGGAGGCGATTCCCATGTCCGCCTTGTGCATCGTGAGTTGGGCATTGTTGATCATGGTCTGAAAAAACGGCCACTCCTGGTGCATCGTCCGCAACAGTCTTTTGCCCGCAGGGCCCCGTTGCAGAATCGCCTCGAGGGCCGAGCCCAAACCAAACCACCCGGGGAAATTGAAACGGCTCTGCATCCATGAGAACACCCAGGGAATCGCCCGGAGGTCTTCTACGCTGGTCGTCGCCCGCCGGAAAGTCGGCCGCGATCCAAACTTCAGATTGCTGATTTCGTCGATCGGCGTCGCCTGCTTCCAAAAGACGAGAAATTCCGGATCGTCGTGCACAATGGCTTTGTAAGCGGCGAACCCCGCCGAACTCATCGCCGCCATCGCTTCACGCCATGCCGCCGGCACCTCGGCCTTGGTTTCCGCCGCGTGCGCTCCAAGCATCACTCCATAGGCCATCTGCTCGAGAATACGATGCGCCAGGTCGGGATCATGATACCGCGTGGAAAGCACTTCGCCTTGCTCGGTCACGCGGATTCCCCCGTCGCGTAGGCCGGCCGGCTGGGCCAAAATCGCCTTGGCCGCCGGGCCGCCACCCCGCGCGATACTGCCGCCCCGGCCGTGGAAAAGCGTGATCTTCACTCCCCGTTCAATTCCCACGCGCGCGATGGCCTCTTGCGCCTCAAACAGCGCCCAATTCGCGGTCACGTAGCCGCAGTCCTTGTTGCTGTCCGAATATCCCAGCATCACATGCTGGTGCGACGGTTTCTGCCGCCCGGGCAACGTAAAGAGCGTCGCCAAAATATCCGGCGCCCGCTCCAAATCATCCAACGTCTCGAACAGCGGGGCCACCGGGAGCGCCGCGCCGGTGAGTTTCTGCAAGAGCTCCAACTCCAACACATCGGACACTCCGTCCGTCATGCTGATGATCGCGATGCCAAGCGCCTCGGCGCCAAACCGCTCAACCGCCCGCGCCGCGAGCGCAAGCGGATCCAACACGTGCCTCGTGCCCGCCGAGTAGTTCGCCACCGTCGCCGCCGGCAAAACCGTGGCTTTGGCCAGCTCGGCCAAAAGCAGAGTCTGTTTCTCCACTTCATTCAGCGCCCCATAGTCACCGCGCCCGAGAATCTCAGCCACCGCCGCTTCGTGCTGCGATGAATGCTGGCGAATGTCCAACCGGGCAGTGTGCAGGCCAAACACCTCGAACTGCTCGCCCATTACCTTCAAATCCCCCTCGACCAACATCGCCCCCTTCCCCGCGGCCAGGCTCACTCGGATTGTCTCGAGCGTCTCCTCCACCGTCGATCGGTCGAGATACCCGCCGACCAACGAGTCCGAAGAGAGCACGCTTCCGTCCCGCACTTCGTTCACGGCCTGCGCCAGCCGCGCGCGCAGCACACCCAAGACGAGTCGATACGGCTCGTGCGGATAACGTTTGCTCAACTCCTCGACGTGCTTCGAAAGATGCAAATTTTCCCGCAGCTCCCGCTTCAACGCCGGCACCACCGAATCTCTCCGGTCGCTCACCGTGAGTGAGCGGGCCAGATCCCTCGACGCCAGGCGGAGTTTCTCGATCGCGAGTCGCCGATGCAGCAGGAGGACTTCCGCCGTGACCGCCCCCGTTACCCCGGGATTGCCGTCGCGGTCGCCACCGATCCACGAACCAAACGCCAGCCAACGCCGCGGCGGATTGACCGTGGGATAGTGCCGCCCGAGGGCACGCTTCATGTCGGCATGCAAACGCGGCAGGGTTTCGAACAGCGTCGTGTCAAAATACCACAGACCCGTCTTCGCTTCATCCGTCACCTCCGGCCGGGCCGCGCGGCTACGATCGGTCAACCACAGCGAGGCGATCTCCCGCTCGACACATTCGTCCTCGAGCAACGCGGGATCGGTCAGCAGCGCGGGCTGCGAGCGCAACCGCAAGATCTCGCCCAGTCGGCGCAACTTCGTGAGCAAGGTTCGCCGCTTCGATTCCGTCGGGTGTGCCGTAAACACGAGCTCGATCATGAGCCGGTCCACCAAGGCCTGCATTGCGGCCGCACCCACTCCGCGTCGTTTCAACTCGATCACCGCCGCTTCAATCGATTCACGCATCGGCGGGCTCGCCGTACCTTCTTTGCCGCGGGCGGCGCGTCTCTGGCGCAGCAGCATGATGCGAAAATTCTCTTCGGCGAGGTTCACCAACTCGAAATAGAGCGTGAACGCCATCGCTTGGTTAAACGCCTCGGTCGGACTCAACTCCGAGATCCGCGCCGCCAAACCACGCGCCGCTTTCTCGTCACCCGCACGCCGGGCCTTGGCCAACTGTCGCAAGGCCTCGACGGTGGTGAAGGTCTCCGGCCCCTCCAGCCGGGTGATCACGCGGCCGAGCGCGCTGCCGAGCGCACGCACCTCGGCTCGGAGCGAGGCGATTTCATTGGGAGGGACCGGGAGCGGCGTCGTTGGTTTTGGCATGAATTCGGCGCACCATGAGGCGCGCCGGAACCCGGCAAAAGCTAAAACTACGCCAGCTTGCCGCCCATTCCCGTAGGCTTGCTTGCGCCGTAGGCGACTCCTTTGCTCCGTTGGTGCTTCGTCGTCTCATCCTCGTCTCCATCGCTTTGCTCGCTGCCTACCCGCACGCCACCGGGCAGACGCCCAATGCCCAACCCGAGGTCCAGTACGAGAGCTCCTCGGTCGACTTCACCACGGGAGAAACTGTCTTCACCAAGGCCAGCCTCAGCGATGGGCCCTCGCTGCTCACGGCCGACGAGATCCGCTACAACTTTATCACCAACGTCGCCACGGCCAACGGGAATGTCACCCTGACCCGTGGTCCCCAGCGACTCATCGCCCAAAAATTGATCTATCAACGGGGCACCGCATCTTTCACCGCCGAATCGATCCGGGTCGGTTCCTACCCGTTCTACGTTTCCGGTGCCACGGCCTCCGGCACCGTTGATGAAATCAGCGTCTCGGCCGCCACCGTCACCTTTCGCGAGCCCGGCCGGTGGCAGCCGACCGTTCAATCCGGTCGCCTGTTTTATGCGCCCGGTCGCGATCTCCGCAGTGAAGACACCCGCTTCGGTCTGGGTCGGAACCAGCCGATTCCTCTGCCCAGGATTCAGCAAAACCTGAACGAACCTCTCCTTTCCTATGTTTCCGCCACCGCCGGCTATCGACAGTTCCTCGGCGCTTATCTCGAAGCCGGGCTTCGCGTCCCCGTCGCTGCCGGGGTAAAACTCGGCGCCGATATCGGCTTCTACACGGCGCGCGGCCTCATGGCCGGTCCTTCCGCCAGCTATATCGGCGAAAACGACGGCCAAAACCTGCGCGGTCTCTTTCGTTCCGGTTACATTCGCGACTCCGGTGACAAACTCACCGACGTGCTACGTCGCCCCGTCCCTGAAGATCGCAGTCATGCCGAATGGCAACACACCCAGCGCTTCACCGAGAACCTCACGCTTGCCGCCCATTTTAACCTGTGGAGCGATTCCGAGGTCATTCGTGATTTTCGCCCCAAGACCTTCTTTCCCGTCCAGGCACCCAATAACTTCATCGAGTCGCTTTACACCGGTCACAACTACTCGATCTCACTCTTCGCCCGTCTCCAGCCCAATTCCTTCGAGTCCGTGCAAGAGCGCCTCCCCGAGTTGCGCTACGACCTGTTTCCCTCCGCGATCGGTCACGGCATTTATCAACGCGCCCAAGCCAGCGTCGTGTCCCTCCGCGAGCGCCCTCCCGGAGCGATTGCGCCCCGCCTCGCCAGCGATCGCGCCGACGCCTACTACGCGCTTAACCGGCCGTTTACGCCCCGCGAATGGCTCACCGTTACGCCCACCGCCGGCGCCCGCGTAACCCACTATTCGAACCCCGCCGGTGCTTCCGAGGCCAGCCGTCGCTACACTCGCGCCCTCGGTGAGGTCGGCGTCGATGCCGCTCTGCGGGCCAGCGCCACCTACGCCTACAAAAATCCCCAGTGGAAAATTGACGGCCTGCGCCATCTCGTGACCCCAAAGTTGAGCTACCGTTACATTCCGCAAGGCGACCTCGGCCGCCGCTTCATTCCCGGAATCGACCGCCGCGAGCCCCTCACCAGTTACCTGCGTCCGCTCGGCCTCGGCGAGCAACGTAGCATCGACGATCTCCGCGCCACGAACACCCTCCGTCTTGGCCTCGACAACACCCTCCAGACTCGCGACGCCATCTACGGCTCGCGCGACCTGCTCGTCTTCAATAACGCCGTCGATTTCCGGTTTCACCGCGGCCCGGGCGAACGCGACTTCTCCGCGGTCCATACCGAAATCGCCCTGATGCCGGCCCCGTGGCTTCAATTCGACCTCTACGAGAGCTTCACGCCTCAAACCGGCACGCTCCAGGAGCTCAACACCGGTATCACGCTCCGCGACGGCGATGCTTGGTCGCTTCGCTTTGCCACCAATTTTCTTCGCCGCGAAAGCGAAGACTACCGCATCGAGGGGCGCATCCATCTGAACGAAACCTACGACGCGCTCGCCCGCTTCCAATACGACGCCCGCGAACGCCGCCTCAACGAACAGGCCTACGGGCTCGTCCAGAATCTCGACAACACTTGGCTCGTCGAATACGTCGTTTCCGTCTACTCCGGTCGTCGCCGCGAAAACGGCTTTGGCTTCAACGTCCAAGTCGCGGCCCGCAATTTCTGAGTCACCTGCCCTGCTCCGACGCGGGAGCCCGCTTGCGGGCGATTTTGGCTCCGCGCCGCCAACACTTTCTATCTTCAACTCCCAATCGCCCACTATGTCCCTTTTCGGCAGCCAGCAAAAAGTATTCCTCCGCCTCCTCTCCGTGCTGCGCCCGCACTGGCACACAGACCCAGCCTTGCCCCTGCGAATTCAACAGGAGTTCGCCGTCAATCGCTCCTTCGGGTCCCGCGACCGGAAACTTTACCGCGAGCTCATCTACACGACGCTGCGCTACCTCCCGTGGATTGAGCCGCTGCTCGACACCGATCCCGCCCGTGCCTCCACCATCGTGGCTTGGCTCGCCGCCGATCTTCCCGCCACCAAAGCCTACCGCGCCGGCACCTGTGGCGACTGGCCTCGTTGCCCCGCGTCCATCGCGTCCCGGGCCGCCCACCTCCATCTCGACCCGTCACTTCTCCTGCCCGCGTGGCTGGCCCGTCATTGCCCCGCCGCCGGCGTCGCGCCCGACCTCGACGCCCTGCACGCTCGCGCCGCCGTCTGGCTCCGCCTGCAAACGCCCGACCCTGCACCCGTGCTCGCCGAATTCTCGGGCCTTGGCTGGGCCACCCGTCCTGCCGCCGTCCTCCCCGGCGCGCTCGAGCTGCTCTCCGATGCCGATATCACCAAAACCAACTCCTTTCTCTCCGGCCTCGTCGAAGTCCAGGATCTCGGTTCGCAACTGATTCTCGCCTCCGCCGCGATCGCCCCCGGCGGACGTTGGCTCGACGCCTGCGCCGGCGCCGGCGGCAAAGCCCTGCAACTCGCCGCGATCCTCGGCCCAAACGGCCACATCGACGCCTACGACATCCGCGCCAGCGCCCTGAAAGAACTTCAAATCCGCGCCACCCGCGCCCGCCTTAACAACATCGCAATCCTCCCGGCCGCGCCCACTGGGCTTTACGATGGAGTCCTCGTCGACGCCCCGTGCAGCGGCACCGGCACGTGGCGCCGGTCTCCTCACCTCAAGTGGACCACGACTCCCGCCCAAGTCACTGCGGCCGCCGAGCAGCAGCTCGCGCTCCTCACTCATTACGCGGCCCTCGTTCGGCCCGGCGGCCAGCTCGTCTACGCGACCTGCTCACTCAGCCACTTTGAAAACGAAGATGTCGTCCGGGCGTTTCTTGCCGCCAACTCCTCGTTTGCCCCGGAGCTCCCGGCGTCCGACCGGGCCTTTGGCTTCACCGCCGACGCCGCGACCGGCGGTCTCACCATTCTCCCCGCCCGCCACAATACCGACGGCTTCTTCGTCGCCACCCTACGCCGGCAATAACCGAATCAACTTAGGCGCGCGTTTTTATTTGCCGCGCCCCATCGCCGCCCAAACCTCTCCGCACCGTGGCTCCCGAAACCGATTACCGCATCAAACTTCAGGTCTTCGAAGGCCCGCTTGACCTGCTGCTTTTTCTCATCCGCAAGAGCGAGATCGACATCTACGATATCCCGATCGAGTCGGTCACGAAGCAATACCTCGAAGCCCTTCGCGCGATGCAATCGCTCGACCTCGACGTCGCCGGCGAATTCTTTGTCATGGCCGCCACGTTGATGGAGATAAAGAGCCGGCTCCTGCTGCCCAAAGGCCTCCACGCCATCGATCCCAACGCCAACCCGGACGACGACATCGACCCTCGCTGGGAGCTCGTCCACCAGCTGCTCCAATACAAAAAATTTAAAGAGGCCGCCGGCGAACTTGCCGCGATCATCCGCCGCCAACAGGACCTGATGGAGCGTCACGTTTCGTCGCTCTCCGCCGAGTTCAACGAGCGCCCCCTGCAAGCCGTCGGCCGGATCGAGCTTTGGAACACCTTCAATATCGTCCTCCGCCGGCTCGCCGAGAAACTCGTCGTCGGCGAAATTCACGACGAAACGGTCACCGTCTCCGATCAGATGGAATGGCTGCTCGCCCGCATTCGGACCGAGAAGACGTTCATCTTTTCCGACCTGTTTCCCAACGGCACGACTCTCCGCCAACTCGTCGCCACCTTTCTGGCCGTGCTTGAACTCACGCGCCTCGGAAAACTTCACCTCGCCCAGAACGAAGCCTTCACCGATATCGTCTGCACGGCCCGCGAAGAAAACCCGCTTGAAACTGCGGCCGCCCCAAGCACGTTGCTCGCGTGACCAAAAAGCGAATACCTCCCGCGCCCAAAGCCGGCCTCCTCGGACTAGGATTAGACAACACCGATGGCCACAAACGGCTCACCACCGGCGAACAATTCGCCATCGTCGGCGGCTCCGCCGAGACTCACGAGCGGATGACGGAGACGGTAGTGAAAACGTTCGAAGAACTTAAAACCCGCGGAAAACCGCTACATAAGATCGAGCCGAACGAACTCGCCGAGATTCTCCACAAATCCACGCCGCGATAACCGCAGCCCCGAGCCGCTACTTGCCTTTCGCCCTATTCCCGACCTCCTTCCCTCAACACCCATTCCACTATGTCCGAAAAAATTGCCGATCTCACCACCGCCGACTTTAAAACGACCGTCGCCGCCGCGACCACGCCCCTGCTTGTAGACTTTTGGGCTCCGTGGTGCGGACCGTGCAAAGCCATCGCGCCGATCCTCGAAGAGATTGCGACCGAGATGGACGGCCAGGTGAAAATTGCCAAGGTCAACATCGACGACCACGACACGATCGCCGCCGAGTATGGCATCCGGGCCATCCCGACCATGCTCCTCTTCAAAGGCGGCAAAGTCGTCGAGCAAATCGTCGGCATGATGCCCAAGGCCGCCCTCAAGGCCAAACTCACCGCCCAGCTCTAACCGAGATCTTGGCCAACCCTCCAGCCCCGACGCCCACGTCGGGGCTTTTTTGTAAACATCCGCCATGAGTTTCCGCCTCCCCACGCTTTTGTTCACCGCCCTCGGCGTTACCGCCGGGCTGAGCGCCACTCCCTCCGCCTTCGGCGTTTCCCAAATCCGAAAGGAGCGCGATCTCATCATCTACGAGCACCCGCGATTCCATTCGGCTTTCCCTTCGGTGGTGCGAAGCCCGAACGGGGAGTTCCTGCTCGCCTTTCGCCGCGCGCCCAATCGGAAAGCCTTCGGCGAAGAGAAGAACAACCACGTCGATCCCAACAGCCAACTCATGCTCGTGCGCTCCCAGGATGGCGTGAACTGGACGACGCCCACCCTCATCTATGCTCACGCGATCGGAGGATCGCAGGATCCCTGCCTACTGCAGATAAGTGACGGCACCTTGCTCTGCCTGAGCTACGGCTGGACTTTTCTCCGCCCCGACGGAGTCAAGAAACTCAAGCCGCCTTTCCTGCAAAACTACCCGGGCTCGATTTTTACCGGCGGCTATTTTCTACGCTCGGTTGACCGCGCTCACACGTGGCTAGGCCCGTTTTACCCGCCTCACATCGCCCCTGAAATCCTTCGCGATCCCTACGGCCAACTCGTCCCCGCCTACAATCGCGGTGCCGCGATGGAGGCGCGCGACGGACGTTTGCATTGGGTCGTGGCCGCGACCGACCAAGAGACCCCGCGCAAGACGTCCACCCATTTGCTCTCATCCTCCGATCGCGGACTCACGTGGGCTTACTCGGCTCCGGTCGCCGCCGACGCCACGGCCTCATTCAACGAAACGTCGCTGATCGAAACTCCCCGCGGCGACCTCGTCGCTTTTCTCCGATCCGAGAAGCTCGGCGATCAAGCCTGCATCGCGCGCTCTACGGACGGAGGGAAAACGTTCCAACCTTGGCAAAAGATGGGCTTCCAAGGTCACCCCCTCCATGCCCTCAGATTGCCCGACGGCCGCGTACTCGTCACCTACGGCTACCGCCATGCACCCTTTGGCATTCGCGCCCGCGTGCTCGATGCCGAATGCACCGATTTCGCCACCGCCCCCGAAATCATCATTCGCGACGACGGCACCACCACCGACCTCGGCTATCCGTGGTCCGTGCAACTCGACGACCGGCGCATCCTTGTCGCCTACTACTTCAAAGCTGCCGGCGAAATTCAGCACATCGCCGGGACGATTCTGCGATTGGACTGAGGCCGCTCAAAACCAGAGCCCGCCGCTCAACAAAACCGCATATCCCGCCACCAATTTTCCCGTGTCGCCCAGCAAGGCGATCAGCTCCGCCGGCGTCTCGCTCACCCTCAGTCTCCGCGCCTGTCGCCAAGCCACGGGTGCCAGTAACAGCGGCGCCAAGACCCACGGGGAAAATCCTCGCGCCCAGAACACGAGGGGCATCGCAAGCGCCACCACCAAGGAGGCGTCAAACTGCGACCGGGCCGCCCCGCGCCCGAAGCGCACGACCAACGTCCGCTTCCCTGCGGCTCGATCGGTGTCGACGTCGCGATAGTTGTTCACGACCAAAATATTTGCCGCCAACAAACCGATCGGGATCGCGGCCAAAATCGCGTCCACCGTCACCTCACCGGTTTGAACAAAAAAAGTCGCGCCGACCGCGACCAGTCCGAAGAAAACGAATACAAACAGATCGCCGAGTCCGTTGTATCCCAGCGGAAACGGCCCGCCGGTGTACGCCACCCCGCACGCAATACTCGCCACGCCGATCACGATCAGGCCCGGTCCACCCCAGGCCACCAGCCCCAGCCCCACCGCAAAAGCCAAAGCAAAGACCGCGACCATCGCCCGCTTCATCTCCGCCGGCCGCACCAAACCGGCCGCCACCGCCCGTCTTGGCCCCACCCGGCTCGCCGAATCGGCTCCTTGGATGAAGTCGTAGTAGTCGTTCGCGAAATTCGTGCCGATCTGGATCAGGAGCGCAAAGAGCAGACACAAGCCCGCTGCCGCGTAATCGGCGCTGCCGCCGTGCGCCGCCAACGCCGTCCCGACCAGCACCGGAGCCACCGCCGCCGGCAACGTTTTCGGCCGCGTCGCCTCAATCCAGACCGACCACACCGGTGATTTCTTCATCGGCTTAGAGACCCAAAAACCTGCGGTTTAAAAACACCAACTGCTGCTTCGCGAGCAGCCCGATCAACCGTCGCACGCGGGGATCGAAGTCGTTTTTATCCGCATTCTTCGATTGCCGCTCACTCGTGAGCGTCGGATCGCCTCCCCAGCTCAACCGTTGCCGGGGGAAGTAAAGCAGGCTCAGCCCGATCAACAATATGACGTAATCGAACGAGCATGAGGCCATCTCCGCCATCGAGAAATCTACCCGCATCGATGTCAAAGCCGCACTCGTCACTTCGCCCGGTAGCGCTGCTCGGCCGGCACCGCCAACCCGTTTTCCAGCTCCCGCAACCGCGCCAGCACAAGAGGCGCATCCGCCGCATCGTCCTCGGCCGGCAACTGGGGATGAAGCTCGCGCAACCAGGCATAAGCCTCCGCGTTCTTCCCCTGCCTTCGGAGCAATTCCCCATAAATGCGCGCCGCATAATACGGTCCCCGCGGTTCCGCCCAAGCGCGGCGATAACTCTCTGCCGCCGCCGCCAAATCTCCGAGCTTGTTAAGTTCGATGTTCGCCTGCTCGACCCAGAGCGCAGCCTGTCCCGCCTGCACCCGCCGGGCCGCCTGAATGTGCCTGATCGCCATCTGCGCGTGCTCGACTTCGATCACCCGCCGTCGCGTCGCCGATACGGCTTCGTAGCCACCTTCCGCCGCGATCCGCCACGCCGGCAGGTCGTAGGCGAGAATGCGGGCTCCGTTCAGCCAGAAATAAACCGGCCGGGGATCCACCGCCACCACCGCGCGGATCAGGGTCTGCGTGCCGGGCAAATCACGATCCTCCCATCCCGCATACATCCGCAGCCAAAGAAAATCCGCCGCCAGCGCCTTAAAGCCGCCCAGCCAGCCAAACAGCGCCCCGGCGCCCGGCGACTCTAGCATCGTCTCGTTCACCGGAACCTCCCTCGTCGGCCCGAGCGCATAACGCAGGCCGCCCCCCGCCGCGGCCAGCACCACCAAAACCAACGCCAACAAATAGACCTTAGACTTCACGTCGTCGGAAAACGTAAACCGCCAGCCCCAAAGCCACCGCTGTGTAGCCCGCCGCATAAATCGTCAGGCGCCCCAGCCCCACCGCCGACACGTCCCCGCCCGCTTCTACCGCGAACCGTTGGAAATCGGGAAAAACCCAGTGGATCAACTTCGCCGGCATCAGCATCACACTGGCCCCGCTCCGCTCGTAAGCCCCGTGGGCGAAGCCCTGCAAATGGCAGATCACGAAACCGGCAAATCCCATCATCACCGCGTAAATCTGCGTCTGGGCGAAACTCGCCACCAACAAAGTCCCCGCCGCCAACAGCATCAACTTGAGCGCGTGCAACCAGGCCGCGACGACCAGCGCGCCATAATTCACCGCTCCGCCCATCGCAAAGGCCTCGGGCTGCTCCAGCCGCAACCCGGTTTCACGCTGCCATAGCACGACGGCCAACGTCGCGGTCAACGTGCCGCAAAACGTCACCAGCACCACGGCCACGCCGATAAATTTGCCCAGCAAAAACTCCGTCCGCCACACCGGCTTGGCGAGCAGGGTGAGCGCGGTGCGATTCTCGATCTCACTGAAGAAGAGCTGCGCCGTCAGCACGATCGCCAGCACCGCCCCAAATCCCGCGATCGCCCCATCCCCGAAATCCGCGATGAACTTCAGCTCCGGCGCGCCGAAATTAAAATCCCGCAAACCCCGCACGCCCACGACCAAGCCCGCGGCCACCAGCACCAACAAACCCACGAGCTTTTGGCGAAGCGCCTCGCGCAACGTGACCGCGGCGATCAATCCCGTGCGTTCCGGTGAAAACGGCACCTTTTTCAAGCGCTTTCCTCCCTTTCCTTCGGCCGGTTCCGCGCCACCTGTTCGATAAAAATTCGATCCAGCCGAGTTGACTGGCCCGAGAGTGCCGTCGGCGATTTCCCACGGGCGGCCAGCCATTGGTTCAACTCGTCCCGTTCCGCCGCGCTCAGGCGATCGGGTCCGTCGCCCGTGGGCGCCGTCAGCTCGGCCACCGTTCCGCTCACCAGCAACCGGCCCCGATCCAGAATCGCCACACGGTCACAGACCTCCTCGATCTGAGCCAAAAGATGGGAGGTGATCAGCACCGTTTTTCCCTGGGCCTTTAAGCCGCGAATGAGCGTCGTTATCGCCGCGGTGCCGATCGGATCAACCCCCGCCGTCGGTTCATCAAGGATCACCAGTCTCGGATCATGCACCAGCGCCTGCGCCAAACCGATACGTTGCAGCATCCCTTTCGAATAAGTCCCGACGCGCCGCTCTGCCGCCTCCGTCAGCCCGACCCACGCGATCACCTCCGCCACCCGGGCCGCCAATTTCACTCCGCTCATGCCGCAAATCCTCCCGTAAAACGCCACCAACTCCCGCCCGCTGAGAAAGCGATAAAAGTTCGGCGCTTCGGGCAGATAGCCCACCGCCACCCGCGATTCCACCCGGTCACTCGGCACGCCAAAAACCCGGCACGCTCCGGCCGTTGGCGCCAACAAACCCAGAATGACCTTGATGGTCGTGCTCTTGCCCGAGCCATTGGGTCCGAGCAGGCCGAACACTTCACCCCCGCCGATGCGCAGGCTCAAGTGATCCACCGCCCGCAATCGCACCCCGCGCAGCCCGGTCGCAAAATCTTTGGTCAGCCCTTCCAGCTCCACGGCCGCTTCGGTCCCGTCCGTCATATCATCTTAAATCCGCTGAATTGCCCGGCGCGAAGTCCGTGACTGCGCTCTGCCTTGCGCACATAGCCATGCATCCGATCTTCAACCGCAGCGGTAAACGCCTTCACCTCCGCCTCCACCCCCTCCGCCTCAAGCTGCACCCGTCCGTCGGCCAGATTGGCGACCACTCCTGCCACCTCATACTCCTTCGCGACCTGCAACACGGCATAGCGGAAACCCACGCCTTGGACGTGGCCTGAAAAGAAAACGTTCTCGTGGTAAACGACTCCCATGGCCCGCGAACCTAGGCGCCGCCCGGCCCACGACTCAATCCGCAAAACCATCGGTCACGTGACGGGGATTTTTGTTTGCATTCGCCCGGCTCGCCCCCTCCTTTTCCTCACAACCTGATGAGCAACTCTGATTCTGACGGCCCCTCCAACAACGAGTGGGAAGATCGCGGCGAAGTGGCTTGGAACGAATTCGATTGGGAACGCTACCTGCGCGAGCAGGACGCCTCGATCGCCCGTTACCGCAAACTCTACGAAGCCAACGCCGAAAGTCCCAACCGGATCGATAAGGTCGCCGAACAGATGGGTTGGAGTATCGAAGATTGGACGGAAGAGGGCGGTGAGATTCCCGATTCGGATGACGACGATGAAGAGGAAGACGACGCGGACTTCGACGACGAAGACGACGTCTACACGCTGCACAAAAATCCCATCTTTATTTCGACCAAGGCCATCATCGGCGGCCTCCAGGAAAAGTGGCTTGAGCGCGCAAGCCTCGCGAAGCTTCCCGTTCCTGTTTCCATGGCGCTGCTCAATTCGCTGCACCGCAGCGAAGACCAATCCGCGCAGGCAATCCACGCGCTGGACTTTGGCGATTACGCGATGGCGATCAGCCTCTTCAAGCGCGCGCTCAACCTCGTGAACAGCACGTTCGCCCTGCTGAATTCAGCGGAGACCGCGACGATCCCGGCGATTGTGGCCTTTCGGGAGCACGCCCAGCCCGCGCTCTTTGATCTCCGCGAAATTTGGCTTCGAGTCATCAGCGAATGCCGCGAAGAGATTGAGCGTCCGCAGGAAGCCGATGAAGACGACGACAAACCGTAAGGCGGTGTTTTGCGGGGCCCATCGAGGTTTCGCAGAAACACCTTGCTCTTCGCGGGAACGATTTGTTCGCTAGAAAACTAAGCGGGAGAGGTGGCTGAGTGGTCGAAAGCAGCGCTTTGCTAAAGCGCCGTAGGTGTAAAAGCCTACCGGGGGTTCGAATCCCCCCCTCTCCGCCAGTTTCCGCCACCAGAAACCTCGTGATATGAAATCAATGGTTTCTAATGTTTGGAATACTCGAGGCGGTCTATGACTTTTCCGGTGTCGTAGAGCAGAGTTTTCGGATAGTACGCTTCATCGAACGGGCGTGGCCGAGTCGGCCCGCCCCACGTTGAGCCTGCACGGCTTCCCCAAGGCCGGCGCGCCCAGTGCGGACCACGGAGCGGATCTCTCGTTCGGTTCATCCAAGAGAGCAACTCGTCGAGCAACCTTTCCCGTTCAGGGGTGAGCGCCGGATCGTTGACCCGGTTCTGGAGCTCGAGGGGATCGGCCGCCAAATCGTAGAATTCGTCGCTATCGAGCAGGTTGATGACCAGTTTGTAGCGTCCATCAAAGACACTGCGCATCGGCGCGAACGCGCCAAAACCGTCGTGATCGATTTCAAACCGATTGAATTCCATGAAGACGAAATCATTGGTGCGGTGGGCCGGATTACGCATCTGGGGCAGTAGCGAACGTCCTTGAAGGATGGACGGAACCGTCATCCCGAAGTAGTCGAGTAGCGTTGGCACCAGATCGATGTGGGATACTGGTTCTTTGGATACGGAGCCTGCGGGTGACATGCCGGGCCATCGGACGATGAACGGGATGCGGACAATTTCTTCATACATGCACGGACCTTTGCCATAGAGACCGTGACTGCCGAACATGTCCCCGTGGTCGCTGGTGTGGATGACGAGAGCCCCGGGTGTTTCGGCATCGATTGCCGCCAGCACCCGACCGACCTGGGAGTCGCAAAAGCTGTTGCACGCAAAATGTTGCGGGTGGCGCAGGTAGGCCTTGCCTCCGATGCGAGCCAATTGGGTCTGATGGGACTCGGTATGCTGGGCCCATTCTTTTTGTGAGCGCGGTTTATCCGAGAGTGGATCGTCCGCATTGGGCACGGGAAAAAGGAACTCGTCGAATGCGCTGGCGTAGGGTTCCGGCGCAATGAACGGGTGGTGCGGTTCGTCAATCGACACGACCAACAGGAAATCCCGATCCCGGTGGGCGCGGATGAATTCCCTCGCCCGTTCAGCTATTCGCCAGGCGTGGGTGAATTCGGCGGTGATCCCGTGCTCGGCCACGTCTTTGGCATCCAACACCCGTCGAGAAAGCGCACGCGCTTCGTCATTGGGCAAAGACTCGAGGTAGTTTCGTCCGTCCATCCAATAGGCCGGGTCCCAGCCGGGCGGACAGCGTCCGTCCCCAAAGTAGTCGCTGCCGTCGAGATGCCATTTTCCGATATAACCGGTCGCAAATCCGGCGTCGCTTAGGCGCTGACCGAGGGTGGGCAGACCGAGGTGGGGCGCCATGTCGTTGCCGAGGACGCCGTTGCTGTGCGGATAAAGCCCCGTAAACAGAGCCGAGCGCGCGGGCCCGCAGACTGGCGAGCACGAATAGGCACCGTTGAACCGGACACCCTCGGACGCGAGTCGGTCGATGTTCGGAGTGCCCAACGCCAAGTCTGGGCGATAGCAACCGACGCAATTGGCACCCTGAGTATCGATGAGGAAGAGAACGGTCTGTCGTGTAGCCATAGGGAAAATTTTGCTCGGTCAGCGGTGTTTACCCATCGCACCGCTCGGAAACCTCGCCACCTGGTCACTCATTAACTCGAACGAATCTGGAGTTGCCGCGCTTCACTCATGGCGTGGGTCCGGTTAACCCGCTGCGGCGGGCGTTTTGCGACACGACTGGCGATACATAGTCGGAGTCTGCTGCGTGACACGCTTGAACAAGCGGCAGAAATAAAACGGATCCTCATAACCGACCAAGTGAGCGATACTTTCCACCTTGGCGTCGGTTTCGGCGAGGTATTCACACGCCTTGGCAATCTTCTGTCGGTTGAAAAAACTTCGCGGGCTTTGACCGGTGTGCTTGCGGAACTGTTGGGTGAAATAGGCGTGGGACATACCGGTGCTGGCCGCCAACTCGTGGATGCTCACGTGCGCGCGGAGGTTTTTGCGCATCATTGTGAGCGTGCGCTCGATCCGGGTTGCCGTTGACTCCTGCACGGCCGAACGACGGCACACCTGGCCAAAGAGATCGCCGAGCAGTTGATGCATCGCCGAGGAGGCCTGCACGAGATCCTTGTAGGCTTGGCCTGCGTGATAGATGCCGAGAATTTTCTCGAAGGTCTCGACGAAACGAAGATCCGATTGAACAGCGATGCAGGTATTTTTTCCGCCGGTGGTCAGAACTTCGTAATACTGCTGGGCGACCGTGCCGTTGAAATGAATCCAATAGTAGGACCAAGGGTCGCCCGGATCGGCTGCGTAAGCGTGAAATTCAAACGGCCGCAGGAGCGCGATGGTGCCTCGTGTGATCCGGTGCGTGCCTTGGCTGAGATCGAGCGTACCCGCTCCATCGAGGCAGTAGAGCAGCGTGAAGGCCCAATCCCCATTGGCTCGGGAAACTTTTTGTCCCTTGGCCCGGGGGAAGTAGCCGAGACGGCAAGGCAGCAAAGCCGCCGTCAGGGGCTGCCGGTTGGCCGATTCCACTACTTTCGTGGGAAGCTTGAAAATCCGTTCACCCGGAAAGTCTTCGCGACCGAGCACTGATACGAGTTTGCGCCCATTGAAACTGAACACGCGCGTCTTGTCGTCCGCCATGTAGCCCTCCAGCGAGAAAGCCTTCGGATCCAAGGGCGGCAACACACGGTCGCGTGGTTTGGCCGGCGCGGCGCCAGGACGTTTGCCTTCGGTTGGCTTGCTCATGACCATCGGTCTTAGCCGGAATGGGCGAGACGCCACAGGGAAAAATAGA
Organism: Opitutaceae bacterium; assembly: GCA_044356555.1. Classification (GTDB taxonomy): domain Bacteria; phylum Verrucomicrobiota; class Verrucomicrobiia; order Opitutales; family Opitutaceae; genus Tous-C4FEB. The sequence continues at coordinate 124,352 of JBIKWB010000009.1, forward strand.
GCACGACCGCGAGCACGGAGACCACCACCGAGGCCACGCGCAGGCCACGCCACGGCGTGAGATCCACGGCGACGTCGGACGGCAGGCCGTCCCGCTTCGCGCTTGCGGCGGCGGGCGCAGCGGGGGCGAACCAACCGACGATCAACATGAATCCGCAGAGCAACAGGGTGTTGAGGGCGGCGAGATGGAGCCAGTGGATGTGCAACGAGGAAACGTCGAAACGCCCCAACCCGAGGAAACCATCACCCCAAAGGCAGTTCAGCAAAATCGACGTAAACACGCCGAGGATCATCGACACGTTGGCTGCCCAGGCAGGCACCCGTCGGCTGAACATACCGGTGACGACCACGGCGAGCAGGGGCAACTTAAAGGCGGACATGACCTGCTTCATCATCGTGAAAATTCCCTCGGAAGAGCTGCCCAGCAGGCTGGCGGTGAGGATGGACACAAACACAATCACTATGGAGAAGAGCTTGCCCGCTCGGACCATCTCGCGGTCCGAAGCTCCAGGCCGGAGCCAGCCTCGATAAAGATCCAAACTGAACATGGTCGAGACACTGTGCAGTCCGCCGTTGAAAGAGCTGATCACGGAGCCGAGGAAAACCGCGGCGAACAAACCCACCAGATAGGGCGGCAGCACGGCGTCAACCAGCAGCGAATAAGCGAGGTCGCCGTTGCCAATCGCGGCGGCGCCGAACATTTCCGCCGCCATGATGCCAGGGATCACGAGGAAGAAAGGCCCCAGCAGCTTGAGGCCGGCGGTGGCTAGAATTCCCTTTTGGGCCTCGGCGAAGCTCTTCGCGCCGAAGGAGCGCTGCACGATCATCTGGTTCGTGCACCAGTAGAAGAGATTGATGAACAGCATGCCCGTGAAGAGCGTGTCGAACGGCACGTTTGAATCTGCCCCGCCTACCGGGTCGATCTTCACGGCTTGGTGCTGCAACATGCGGTTCATGCCGGCGAGGAAGTCGCCATCACCCAACTTGAAAAGCGCGAGCACCGGGATGAGCAGACCGCACACGAGCAAGCCGGCGCCGTAGAGCGTGTCGGACAGTGCCACCGCCTTCATGCCGCCGAAGAGCACGTAGCAGGTGCCGATGATGCCGATGCTCCACGCCATCAGCCGGAAGGAAGCCTCCTCGGAAATACCCAGCTGGGTATGCACGTGGAAAATCGTGCTCATGGCCAAGCCGCCCGAGTAGAGCACGAACGGCAGAATGTTGAGCGCGATTGTGATGATAAACACGATGCCCATAATCCGGCGCGCCGTAGCGTCGAAGCGCTGTTCAAGGAACTGCGGCACCGTGGTGATGTTGCCGGACCAGTAGCGCGGAAGAAAATACCACGCCATCGCGATCAATGCGAACACCGGCACGACCTCCCACGCCATCACGACCGCGCCGTGGATGGATGCCGCACCGTTCAGGCCGATGAGCTGCTCGGTGGAAAGGTTAGTCAGCAACAGAGCCATGGCCACTTGGATCCACGGCAATTTCCGACCGGCGAGGAAGTAGGTTTGCGCGTCGCTATTGTCCTCGCGGCGGGTCTGCCACCACGAAATCAACGCCACCACGACGGTGAAAAAAAGAAATGAGCCGACGGCGAGCGGAAGATTCATAGATGGGAATTCTAGCCGGGCCCCCGGCGGCCGGCCAGCGTCAGGTATTCTATAGGGGGATACTCATCAGAAACTGAACTTGCTCGTGATGATCCACTCGAGGGGAGGATTGAACCGATAGGCCGTCAACACGCCGTCCCGAGCGGTGTTGATCCGGATGAAGGCATCATTGTTGAGGGCATTGTTAATATTCGTCTGCAAGGACCAGGCGACGGATTTACCCAGGATCTGAAGCTTCCGGCGGTAGGCGGCGTTAAGGTCGAGAAACACTTGCTCCGATCCGTAAGAAACGGTGCTCGTCACGGCTCCGCCCGGAGTTCCGGTGGCGCGATAACCATTGATCGGCCTGCCGGTGTAGCGCACGCCGCCGCCCACGGTGATCCCCTTCAGGGCTCCTTGGGAGAATTCATAATTCGATACGAGATTCAGCTTGTGCTCCATCTGGCCGAGTGCGGGCCGCCCGTTGGCGAGCGTAAAGTCGGTGAATGTCCGGACATCGAGCGCCGCGAGCTGCGTGGCGATGGTGCCGACGCCAGTGCTCAGGGGCAGTGCCGCATTGGCCGCCCAAGTCGGGCGCCAAAAGGCGATGTAAGCAAAATCCTCTTGCCCGATGTTGGTCTGGGCGGATTTCGATTGGCTGTAATTGAGGAATACCCGCCAGTACGCCGTGGGGTTAGCCGTGAGTTCTACCTCGTAGCCTTGGGTGCGGTTGTCAAAGGTCCGGCCGGTGCCGGTTTGAACGGTGCCGCTCGGAACTTTTCCGGCCAAAGCGAGGGCGCTCCAGATCGGATTGATCGACGACGCAATGTTGCCGAAATCAAAATCCCTATCGGCGCTGGTTTGGAAATACTGCGCGGTGACGAAAAGCCGGTTCTTGAACAGATCCAGTTTAAATCCGATGTCTTGGCTCTTGCCTTTCGGTGTCGGCGGACGAGAGAACGCGGTCACATCTGAATTGGGGACATTCAGCCGCCCTCCAAAGCTGGGCAGGCCACTATTGCCGGCTTGGCTGTAGGTCAGACCGAGCCACTCGGTGGCTTGCAGCACGCCGCTGAAGGAAACACTGGAGGCGACCGTATTGATGGGCGTCTGGCTGCGCACGGGGCCAGGGATACCGGAAACAAAGCCGGCCACGGGCGTTAGCACCGACGTGGAGGCGTAGTCGTTGCGATCGTCGCGGCTGGTGCCAATGATGGTCTTAATCCGATCTTTCCAGAACGAGCTTTGCAGCATCCCGATCATGGTCTGGCTGTCGAAACTGTTGAGTATGCCGTTGACGTTAAACGGCACCAAAGCGGTCGTGTAAGTTCTCCCGCTGAGCGTTTCGGTAAACGTGCCCAAGGCCTGCCGGTTGTAAGGCGCCATCACGATATTACGGCTTGGGCCAGCGAGGTCGACGTAGGTGCGGCGGAAGATGCGATTGTTGTTGTTGATGGCGCTGGTTAAGTTTGGCGCGTTGGGTGAAATGATTTGTTCACGGACCGCGATTTGAGACAGCTTCGTGAAGTCATATTGATAGACCCCGGCCAACGTGTGTTTGCCCCAGCGGCCGAAGTCCCGCGTGTAGGAAAGGACCGACCGCAGTGAATCACCGCGGGTGTCAGCGAATCCGATCTGAGGCAGACCCTCGACGTAGGTTTTACCGACATTGGGGTTAACGGCGCCGGAAGGCAGGGTCGGGTTGGTGTCGACGATGATGGCCCGGGTGTTGGCGGTCTGCGGGTCCGAGTTCACCGTATGGCTGTCGGTGCGCATGCCGGCGATTTCCAGATTGAGGTTGGGGGTAAACGAGTGGGTCAGATAGGCCCCGAGACGGGCGTATTTCGCATCGAGACCAAATCCCGGCCCATAGACCGACGTCTCCTTGGGCAACACATTGAAATCAGACATGGGAACATTTTCGCCATCAATCGCCGTCCAAAGGGTGCTCCGGGTTTTGTTGACCCAATTGGTCACGGCGCCCGAGGCCGTGTCCAAAACCAAGTAGGGCGTGTTGTTGGCCGCGACCCCCGAGATTTGCTGCGCAGCATTGATGGCGCCGACGTTGCGTCCGGCGGCCGCCCAGCGGGTGTAGGCATCATAGGCCGTGATGGAACGGATGGTCCGCTTATTGAGGTCCGCCTTCTCCAGATCGAAATTGAACTCGGTTTTCTGCCCCACGCGCCATTTCCCGGTGAGATAGGCACGTTCCGAGTCGCTGAACTCATAGTTGCGCCAGCTGCCGCGTTGTTCCTTCACTGCGGCGACCCGGAGCGAAAGGTGTTCGCCGATCGCCTGATTGTAGTCGGCCTCTTGGCGTAGCCCCCCCTCCGAACGACCCTGCACGCCAGCCGAGAAAGCGTTTTTTCCCAGCAGCGCCCGTTTGTTCGTCACATTGATGAGACCTCCGGGTGAGCCGATGCCGAATAGAATCGAATTCGGGCCGCGGGCCTGGTCAATACGCTCCGTGCTAAAGGTGTCGGCCGGAAGATCGGATTTGAAAAAATTCACCGCGACGGTGCCACCTGAAAGACCTCTCATGCGCAATTGTCGCGTGCTGTTACTCGCAAGAAAGTTCTGCCCCGGACCGGCGTTCTCACCGAAGTCGTACTCGGTGCTGAGCATGTAGCGCGCGAGATCGTCGGTGTTCGTGATGCCGACGTCGTTGAGAAATTCTGCGGTGAAGGCGGTGGTGGGTGCGGCGACGTCCTTGAGATTTGTCCTCAGTCGGCTGCCACCCAAGGTCGATTGCGCCTGATAGCCACGATCCAAAGTCGACGTGACGGTGAACGGAGTGAGCTCCACCACTTCCGCCGCGGTGGCAGTCTTGGGATCATCTTTCAGCGAGGCCGGAGCGGAGGAATTCGCGACCGCTTGGGCGCAGGCGACGGAGGCTAACCCTGGCAGACAAAGCAGAAGCGCTAACGGGAACCGACGCGAGATGACAGGTGTCGAGGAACAAATCAGCATGGTAGCAGGGGGTTTGGCGAAACGGGGAACGAAGCCAGAGGTAAGATACGGACAGCCCAACGCATCGGACATAGACGAATTCCGCATCAATCTGGACTTTTTGAGCTACACCCGGACATGGCCCAGTCGGCTGGTTTTTGGCTAGACATCAATACGGACCTCTCGCCGCTCCGCTCAAGTCGTGTAGACAAAAAGTCCAGCGAGGCATGCGGAATGTCTATGGGATCGCAGCGCACTAACGACTACCCTCTGCTCTGAAATTATTGGCAACCGCTGCCGTGCAGTTTGCGCTCCTCCATTTCTTTCTCCGTCCACCGCTACCGGTTTTTTGCCCCTCCGAAGAACCGAGGCCGCTCGCCCTACTATGGCCCCCCATCACCCCTGCCTCACCGAGTTGCTCCTGGCGCCGATCGCGCCACTGGGTGCGGTTTCGTCGTCACCGCCCAGCGCCCGCCCGCCGGCTGCATCCATCCCCAGCGCTCCAACCGTGGAACGGTCTCCTTTCATGGTTAACGCAGGCGGGCAACAACGGTCTCGCCAACCCGGGAACGCGGAAGGTTCGCGGTATCAGCACGACGGCGGCGACGCCGCATTTCTTCCCGGTTGCGCCGTCGATGTGAAATTTTGTTCGCCCCGCTCCGCGACGGCGCCAGGCGCGGCCCTCCCTCTATCATGAAAACAATAATGGTTGTATGTCTGTTCGTCGCGGTGGCGACCGGGGTTGCGGCGGAAGCGAAACCGGGCTACGGAATATCCAGCTGGGCGGGGTGGAAGCCGGGGCAGATTTCGCAGGCGGAATGCCCGGAGCTGCGCAGCGTACCGCTCATTCTGAAATGGGATTCGCTGGAGCCAACCGCGGGGCGCTACGCGTTCGCGGAAGAACTCGGCCGACCGTTGAAAGCGGCATATGAAGGCGGGCTTTATTTAACCCTGATGATCTGGGTTGGCCCCGCGGCACCTGAATGGATCTACCAAAACGGAGTTCCGCGGGTGATCACGAACCGGAACGTCAATGCGCTGGGTCAAAAGACCGATGGGCAGAAAGAATATCCCTACTATCTGCATCCAGAATATAAAAAGCGTTTCATGGGGCTGATTGATGCCTTCGGCAAATATGTCTCCGCCCTGCCGCCAGCACTGCGCGCGCGCATTGTGTTTGTGCAGTGCGCGGAGGGATCCACCGGCGACGGCCAGCCTTATAAGGGCAAACCGCTCGATCAAAAATATGCCATCTCCGATGAAGTGTGGAACGACTTCCGACTGGAAGCATGGAAGCGCTACCGGGACGCCGTGCCCGGAATCCCGATCCTGGTAAACTCCGACGCCAACGGCGGTTTGGAAACCCAATGGCTGCTGGAGAACATGGATGTCATCGCCCTGAAGCAGGGCATGTTCAGTCACGGCTTCCAAGTTAGCGATAACGGCGAGCGGCTGGCCAAGTTCCAGGCGTTGGAAGCCGCGGCGAAACAACGCGGCAAGCCGGTGCTCACCCGCGGCGAGATGGACGGCGAGTTGTTTGAAATGGGCTGGTCGAAACGCAACATTCCGCAGGCCCTTTACTGGTCGGGGATCTTCGCGACCCATTGCGGTTTGGATATCTGGAACGTGCCCTACCAGGCATTGAAGGACAGGGCGAATTGGCCGGCCGGCGCCTTCTTCAACAAATATGCCGGGCACAAGGATCCGGCAACCGCCCCGGCCGCCTTTTGTGCCCTGCGCGACGGGCTCGACGCCTCCGACTTCAACCGCTTCCCGGCCGCGGAATTCGGCGGAAAGCCGGGCCAGAAAAAAGACGTGGATCGTTACCTCCGCATCACCAAAGCCTACGCCAGCTACGGCGCGCTTATGGCCGATCCCGAAAAGGCAATCGGCGGCGGCATGATCAACCGCAAGAGCAGCGGACCCAACGATGCGGGCTGGGATATTTTGTCAGGCAACTACTCCCGCTTCCTGACGCAGATCGACCCGGGCTCCGGCGATGTGGGTCGATGGAACATCGACGAGTCCATCTATGGGCGCTTTGGCCGCGCCTTTGAGCATCAGTCCGGCAAAAAGCAGCTGCGCTTCCAACTCGACCCGGGCTTTGCGGCCAAGCAGGTGAAGGTGCGCGTCACCTATCTCGACCAAGGGACGGGAGCCTGGTCGGTCGGACTCCCGGGAAAAGAGGGTGCCACACGTGTTAAGAATACCAACAGCGGCGAGTGGCGCACCCAGGTGGTCTCATTATCCGGAGTGACGGAACTGGTGCTAAACTATGAATCGGGGGACAATACCCTCTTCCATCTGCTTGAGGTAGAGCGCGCGGCGTCGCACGCAAAATGAAACGGCCTCTTCTTCTCCTCGCCGTTGTGCTGCTGGCTCTGCTCGCCGCCGCCAATTCAAAGCCCAACGTCCTGCTCATCCGTTCGGATGACCATGGCTGTCCGCACGTCGGCGGCTACGGGAGCAACGGCATTATGACGCCGAACCTCGACCCGTTCGCCGCCGAGGGCATGCGCTTCGATCGCGCCGATGTGATCAGCCCGCAATGGGCTCCGTCGCGCGCGCAGCTGCACCGGGCGCTCGCCGGTGGCGATCGCGATGTCGCGCTTCGCATCGCCCCTGCCGCTCGAGTTCAAGCCGTATCCCGAGGCGTCGCGGGCGGGCGGCCGGCTGGTTCACCGGGGCCGCGGGGCGAATGGATCACAGGGACGGCGCAAACGTGAGCGTGGCGGAATCACAGACCGTGTTTGATCAGCATAAACTAATCACGTTTCCCGACCGCCTCAACTACGTGAAGACGGGCCACGGCACGGGTCTCTCCCCGTCGTGGCGTCGGCCCTGCCGGCGACCCGGCCCAATCTCGCAACGCATTCCTTTCAACCAACTATGAAAAAACTCCTGCCCCTTTTCGGCTCCGCTGTTTTTCTCTCATTGGCGCTGACCCTGTCCGTCGCTGCGGCGGAAGCGTCGCCGCCTTCGCCAACCGCTCCCGGCAAGAGCTACAACGTGATCTTTATCGCGGTGGACGATTTGAACGACTGGATTGGCGCTTTCGGTGGCCACCCGCAGGCAATTACGCCCAACCTAGATCGGCTGGCCAACGAGCGGGCGATGGTAATGAACAAGGCGTATGCCGCCTCTACCGTCTGCTGCCCGAGCCGCTCGGCGCTGCTCACCGGCAAGCGACCTTCCTCGACCGGGGTCTACGGCAACACCCACAATCTAAAAAAAGCGCCCAAGGCCAAGGACCTGGTGACCTTGCCGGAATACTTCGGGAAACACGGCTATCACACGCTCTCCACCGGTAAGATTTTCCACAAGCACGCCACCCCAAACGGTCTGGATGAAGGCCAGTGGGCGTTTCATGAATTCGGCACACCTGAAAGCCGCGGAGGCACGGGAGGAATGCTGTGGCAGAAACAACCCGTCGCGACCGAGAGCGGCGAAAAAGGTGACGAGTTCCGTTGGGGGGCGATCAAGGGCCCGGTAGAAAACACCAAGGACTACGTGGCCAGCAAATGGGCCGCAGAGCAGCTCCAACGTGACTTTGACGGCAAACCGTTTTTCTTGGCCCTGGGTCTCTCCAAACCGCATCTGCCTTGGGAGGTGCCGCAGCAGTTTTTCGATCTGTATCCCCTCGATAAACTGAAACCGGTCGAGATCGTGCGCGACGACCTCGATGACATCGTCGGCAAAAACGGTAAGCCGATCTTCGGCCCGGATTCACGGTTTCTCGCGGCGGACCGCGCCAACCTGCATCTCGAGGCCCAGCAGGCCTACCTGGCCAACGTAAGCTATGTCGATTATTGTCTCGGCGTGCTGTTCGATGCTTTGGCGAAAAGCAAATATGCCGACAACACGATCATCATGCTCTGGGGCGACCACGGCTGGCATCTCGGCGAAAAGCTGAAATATGGAAAGACCGACCTTTGGGAAGAGTCGAACCGCGTCCCCCTCATCGTCCGCGTGCCCGGCCTGACGCCAAACGGCTTCAAGTGCGATGGCGTGGTCAATCTTTTGGATATGTATCCCACGCTGATCGAACTATGCGGCTTGCCGGCGAATCCGGAAAATGAAGGACGTAGTTTCGCCCCGCTGCTTAAGAATCCGACGATGGCGTGGAATCAGCCGACGCTCACCACCTATAACTTTAACAATCACTCACTCACCGACGGGCGCTATCGTTACACGTGGTATGGCGGTAAAGCGGACGGTGCCGAGGAACTCTACGATCACGCCACCGATCCCCTTGAGCGAAAGAACCTGGCCGCGAATCCCGCCTCGCAGGAAATCATCGCCCGCTTCAAACCTCATTTGCCCGCTCACAATGAGCCCGCTGCCCCCAGGAACAACCCGGGCGACGGCGACAAAAGAGCCCAACGCAAAGGCGGCAAAGCCAAACAGAAATCCTAGATATTTTCTGCATCACGCCCGGCCGTTTCTTAATCACTTAAATTCGGGATTTCCATGACACACCTATCTTACACCGGGACGACTTCGTGGATCGCTCCGGCGGCCGGAGTCTTGAAGAAATCCACCGGCCTCGGTCACACCGGAGTCCCCGCCCTCAGCTCAAAATCTCCACGATCCCATCCCCCTATGAAAAGCTATCAAGTCCTCCCTCTCTTGATCATGTTGGCGCTTGCCCCGCTGAGCGCGCTCCTGCGAGCCGTCCCGTCGGAACCACCGGTCAAGCCCAACATCATCTACATCCTGCTCGATGACGCCGGCATCGGGGATTTCTCGGCTTACGGCTGCAAGTACGGCGTGACGCCCAACATTGATCGCTTGGCCACGGAAGGCATGAAGTTCACCCGGGCCTACAGCGGCAGCGCCGTCTGTGCTCCGTCAAGAATGGTGCTGATGACAGGCCAACATACCGGTCACATTCTGCGCCGCGCCAACCAAAGCAAAATCGGCCTGCTCGCACTTCCCGCCGGCCAAACCACCGTCGCCCGTATGCTGCAGAACGCCGGTTACGCCACCGGTGGCTTCGGCAAATGGGGCTTGGGCAATCCTGAAACGACCGGAGTAGCGGAGAAACAAGGCTTCGATGTGTTCTTCGGTTACTACGACCAAAAACACGCTCATAACCACTACACCGACTATCTGATTCGTAACAGTGTCAAAGTGCCCATCCAACAATCGGGCAAACACACGTGGGCGGACTATGCTCCGACCCGCATCGCCAACGAGACTCTCAGTTTCATCGAGCAAAACAAAGACCGGCCCTTCTTCTGTTATGCCGCATGGACCCCGCCGCACGGGGACTACGTCATCCCGGAGGATCCGGTTTTTTCCGGGAAGCCGTGGCCGGAGGAGATCAAGAACTACGCTGCGATGGTTGCCCTCGCTGACCGAGATGTCGGCCGCGTGATGCAAAAACTGAAGGACCTCGGCATCGATGACCGGACGCTGGTAATTTTCAGCTCCGACAACGGCGCCAACCCGGAGTTTATCGAGCCACTCGGCAGCACGGGAGGACTGCGCGGTCACAAACGTATGCTTTACGAAGGCGGCACGCGCACCCCGCTTATCGTGCGCTGGCCCGGTAAGATTCAGCCGGGCACGACCAGCGACCTACTCACCGCGTTCGTTGATTTTTTGCCGACGGCCGCAGAACTTAGCGGGCTACCGGCACCGAAAGGTATCGATGGTCACTCGATTGTGCCGACCTTGCTCGGGAAGGGGCAACAGACGCGGCACGAATCGCTCTATTTTGAGATCTACGAGCCCTACTTCCAGCAGGCCGTGCGCATGGGCGATTGGAAGGGCTACCGGCTCGGCACGAAAGCCCCGCTTGAGCTCTACGACCTAAAGGCCGATCCCGCCGAAAAGCAGAATATCGCCGCCGCCCACCCGGACATCGTCCGAAAGATCGAAGCGATCATGAAAGCCGAACACTCCCCGTCGCCGTATTACGACGCGCCCGAGCAAGGCAGCCCAAGACCGACCAAAGGGAAGAACGAGCAAAGCGCGAAGCCCGCCGCTACAAACAAAGAGAACCCACGTCTTTGACGGACCGATTTCCCTCGTCCGGGAATCGGCGCCGTCAAGATTGCGGCCGCTTGAACCCCTTTTTTCGCGTCGCCCCTTTGGGTTTTCCGCCTCTTCCCGACACATGCTGAAAGCTGCAGGCCAGCCTCGTTTTCCTTCGTCACCAAGACGGCCAGTTAGGTCCGATGCGGCTAGGGCTGGCCGACTCTCATCGGCAGAAAGCGGACGCTAGGGACGTCTCCCCGCTCAGAATTCGAACGTGGACCGCAGCATGAAAATGCGGCCTTGCGGGGCCATCCACGACGAGATGGAACCGTCGGGCTGCGCAGCGGCTGGAATCAGCTGATCGTCGTCGAGGAGGTTGCGGACGTTGAGTTGCAATTTCCAGTTGATCCGATTCTGCCAGATTTTCCGACCGTAGCCGACCCAGCCGTCGACAGCGAACTCCGCCGGACCGTAGTAGGGGCGCTGGAGGTTGGGCACTTCGACGACCTTGCCGTCGATGGTTGCGGAGATGATGGGGTAACCGATGCCAACGCGGTCCTGCCAGCGTAGGCCCGAGCCAGCGCTCCAGCCGCGGAGGCGGGAGTCGCGGGAAAAAGTGTAGTTCGCCACGACATTGGTGCGCCATTCGCGCAGTTCCGAGACTCTCTGGCCGGAGCGGGCGAGCTTGCCGTTGAGGGCGTTGAGCAACGTATCGTAGACGCGGATGCGCACCGGCTGACCCGACTCGTCGGCGATGAGGTTCGAGGCGGCGCCGGTGGTCCATTCAGCGAGACGCAGCTTGAGAAATTCCTGGGATGCCGGGGCGATGTCGGCCTGGCTGGCCAGCTGCTGGCTGACATTAAAGGCAATCCGCCACTGATTGGTGGGATTATAAATCGACTCAAACTCGAAGCCCTTTGAGGCGGTGCTGGTCGTGTCGCGCATGTTGCCGGGCACAGTGTAGGTGACGTTGACGCCGCTGGGCGCCAAGGCCGTGGGCGGACCGGTAAATTCCTGCCAGTTAATCAGGGCCTTGAGAAACTGAGGCGAACCCTTGTAGCCAGCGGCCGTGAGGGCGGCGGGGGAGTTGTAGCGCACAATGCGGGCATCCGTCTCGATCAAAAAATTGGGGTAGGCGTCGGTGGCGCGCTCGGATTGCGTCTCAAACCAATTGAAGCGGGTTTGCAGTTTTCCGCCGAGGAAGCCGAGGGTGAAACCACGGTCGGTGGTGGTGCCACCGGGCGGCTGGATGGCCTTGCCAAAAATGTCGATTCGGGCGTCCGCCGGCTGAAAGTTCTCCGACTTGCTGTAAAAGACCGAGAAATCGACTCCGGGCACAAACTTGAGGAACGGCGGCCGGTGCACGACGAATCCGTGGCTCCAAATCGCTTGCTCGAAGACGGAGCCGGGCGTGGAGGGCAGCACAAAGTTGGGGCTCGCGCGGTCGACGAAGTTATACTGGTTGCGCACGTTGTTGTCGTCGTTCTTGCGGTAGGATTTCACCTTGTCGTTGCGCCAGCCCAGCGTGGTCACGACCCATTCGCCCTTGAGCCAGCGGGCTTGGTGGACGGCGGATTGGGAGTCGATGACTTGACGGACCAGAGAGGCGTTGGTGGCTTGGCGGTAGAAAACTTCATCGTCGATTATCCGCGAGATTTGCACCGGTCGGGTGACGAACGTGCGGCTCGCTTGGTCCCAAGTCCAACCGGTGACGTTGGCCGGATTCAGCTCCGTCTGGATGCCCTGCAGGTTGGCCCCCTTCGCGGTGGCGGCGTTGGCCAAACTGGGGCCGAGATAGACGACGGTGCGGACGGTTCCGTCGTTGGAATTGATGTCATCGCGGGCCGTGACGGGATTGATCGCCGAGCGGGTTTGAAGAACCCAGTTGAGGTCGGTGGTATTGGTGCCGGAGAAAGTCGTCTCGTCATAAGTGAAGCGATTGCCGAACCCGGTGAAATTATGCCGGCCAAGCCATTTGAAGCGCTCGGTGTTGCGGGCGAAATCGAGTTCAAGAAAGGCGGTCATACGGTCGGAGCTGCGGTCTTCACGGGTGCTCGAGCGTGTGCCGGTGCCGGCCATGAAGGGGCGGCCGAAATTAGGATTGGGCGCACCCCACGGCAGCGTGGTGTTGATGTCGATATTGATCGTGTAACCGCGGTTGCTGGCAAAGAGGTCGTAGAAGTTACGCGTGTGTTCTTCGCGGCTGATCGCGGCCTCGAAGCCCATCGTGCCGAGCGGGTGCGTCCAAAGGTGGTCGTAACTGACGTTACCCACTTGGAAATTCTCCCACTCGCGTTTGTTGGGACCATCGAGCAATTGATTGCGCCAATCAAAAATGGAGGTGTCGCCGATCTCCTCGTCCGTGAAAAAAGAGCCAAATTTGATGCCTTGGGCAGCCGCGGCAGCGGACGAGTAATACTGACTGCCGGTGGTGAGAGAAACCATGTTAGCCTGGAACGCGGCGGGGATGGTTGGACTCACGGGCCGACCCAGCAGGGTTTGCCAACCATACTGGAGCCGCGACGGGGCCGCCGCATTGTTGCTCTCGTAGATGACGCCGGGCTGCGCAAACCAATCACCTGGGGAACGTACCAGATCGCGGTTGATTTGGTTGAAATCGACCGTGCCTGGACTGTGCGTGACCTTATTAAATGGAGTTTGAAACCACTTGGTCAGGGTGTCGCGCGGGGAGTTGGTGCGCGGGCGATTGGCGTCGATCTTGCCGCTTTCGAAGCTCGCCCGGAGCGTGCCGTCCTTGAAGGGAGTAAGGTGAACGGCGGCAAATATCCGTCGATCCTTCTCATGGGCGTAGTTTTGCTGGAATCTCGTGTTTTCATCGAGCAACGCGACGCGCACACCGAACACGGCTGGGATGAGCACACGGTCAAAATCCGCCACGGCACGCTGCGTACCGAACGACCCCATCCCGAACTCGACGCTGTTTTTGTTCTTCAGCGAGGGCCGAATCAGCTGGTTGTTGATGATACCGCCCGGACTGCCGAGCCCGAACAACGTGGCGTTGGGGCCGCGGCTGATCTCGACGCGTTCCGTGTTGTAACTATCGAACACGGTCGTCGTGGGAAAGTAATCGCGCGTCAGGTCGGCGCGGGCGAGGCCTCGCACGCGGGAGTTGTTCTGTGGGGCGCGGGCGGGACCGACCTGGTCGATGAAGTTACCGTTCAGCACTCCCCCGGAATAGTTGCCCCCCGAACCGGCGGTCTCGGTGTTGGCCGTGTAGACAAGGAGACTCGCGCTGTCCGTGGCGTTCACATCCTTCATAAAATCGGAGGTAACGACCGAGATTGAGTTGGCGATGTCCCTCAGGTCGGTGCGAATACGCGTGCCGGCGAGCGAAGAGGTGGCGGCATAACCGCGGTCGGCTTCGGCGGTCGTGACGAAAGGCGAGAGCTCAATCACCTTACCGTCCTTGGCGGGCAGGCCAACAGGGGGCACGGCTTGGGCATGGAGTTGCGGCGCGAGTAGAGCAATCACAAGGGCGGCAAGCAGAGGGTGTGGGGATTTCATGAGTTTGGCGGGAAAGCGAGGTACGGATGAGAAAAATACAGCGGGGTGAGGATTGCGCGGCAGGGGCGGCCGAGTTTGGGTCGAAATACGATAAATTCTCCGCTCTCCCGCGCCCATAGACGTTCCGCGTGTACTTCTGGACTTTTTGCGCAGAAGCCTCGGCACACCCCGGTTCCGGCATCACCGGAAAAAACCTATGGCCAAGAAACTTTCGGCAAGAAACTGGTCCGAGATGGACTAAAGAAAGTCTAGATTTAGGCCGAATTTGTCTATGTCGAATTCGCGGGTATCGCGTATGGTTTAGGACGATAAATTGCTACGTTTCGTTCAACCCCAACCCCCAACGGCGACCAAGCACGGATCTTTCCGCACCCTCTGATTCTGGTCGCGCCTCTCACCCAGCCCATCGCACACGACTAGTTTCACCAATTCGGCGTTTAAGACCTCGGCCGCATTCATTGTGAATGAATTTCTCACCCAACCAGACAACCCATCCCCTAACGTGAATCATTACTCCGCCCGCTCCCTGCGCTGCCTTCGACCGCTCTTTTGCTACCTCTCTCTTTTCTACCTTCTCTCCCTTTCAGCCGCGCACGCCGCCGCTCTCACCGGCAATGTCTCGAACGTCGCTACCCGCAATCTCCTTGAAGGCGCGCGCGTCGAAGTCCCCGCCCTCGGTCTCACGGCTCTAACCGACAATACGGGCCGCTACGTGCTCGCGGCTATCCCCGCGGGCACGCACGAAGTCGTTGTGACCTACGTCGGCCTCGATTCGGTCCGCACCACCGTCATCGTCGCCGACTCGGCCAGCACCACGCGTGACTTCAATCTAACCAGCGTCGTCTACAAACTCGACGCCTTCAAGGTCACCGGCGAGCGCGAGGGCGGTGCCGCCGCGATCACCGCCCAGCGCAACGCTGAGAACGTGAAGAACATCGTCGCGATGGATTCGTTCGGAAACTTGCCGAACATGAATGCCGCCGAAGTTGCCATCCGCCTGCCCGGCGTCGCCGGCAATCTCTCGGACGAAAACCTTGTCGACGGTTTCACGATCCGTGGCATCGGTCCGGGCCTCAACACCGTTACGCTCGATGGCTCGCCGCTCACCAGCCAAGGCGCCCTGAACCGTGCCACGAATATGAACAACCTCACGGGTTCCATGTTCGATCAAATGGAACTCACCAAGGGCCACATGCCCGACAAAGAGGCCGGCTCCATCGGCGGCACCATCAATCTCAAGAGCCGCTCCCCTCTTTCCATGAGCGAGCGCCGCCGTCTCACCTACAGCGCCGGTGTGCGCTACGCCCCGCCGTTCACCGAGCAAACTCCGACGCGCGAAAAACATCGTGCGCATCCGCTCTTCAACGTCGGCTGGCAGGAACTCTTCGACGTCTTCGGCGGCGAGCGCAACCTGGGCGTGGCGCTCAATGTGTTCTACTCCGAAAATGCCGTCGGCGGTTTCCGGACCACGCGCGATTTCGAAAATACCACCGCCCAGCCCGCCTACCTCTGGGACTACCGCACGTGGGACAACTACAACAACCGCAAGCAGGCCAGCGTCAGCCTTAAAGCGGACTACCGTCTCTCGCCTTCCACCAAGCTCTCGATCAACACCGTGGCGAGCGACGCTATTGAGACGTTTCGCCGCCAATACGAGACGCGGGCCTTCACCACGCAACAAGTCGGCACCACCGGCGCGGCCGGCATTTTGCCCGGCTACACCGATCAAATCACGCAGGTCCGCGCCGCCGCCGGCTCGACCATCGACCAGACGTCCACCGGTCCGGGTAATTTCCACAACCGCATGCGCCGCCTCGACCTCGGCGCCGAACACGTTTTCGGCGCCCTCCAAATCGATTACAACGCCATCTACACCCAGTCCAACATCAACGGCGGCGGCGGCGGGCGCGGCGGGATCTTGGTGAACCGCATTACCGCGGTCGGCTGGCGTCTTGATCGCACGGACTCCGATCTCCACCCGCGTTTCACGCAAACCGAAGGCCCCGATTTCACCAATCCCGCCAACTACCGCCCAACCACCTACAACAACTCGATCCTCCAAAACGACGATCAGATCAAAGAGGTCCGCGCCAACATCCGCTACACGCTGCCGGTTTCCTTCCCGCTCTCGCTCAAATCCGGCGCGGTCTGGCGCGAGCACTACGCAAATGCCGCGAGCGTCGCGCGCCGTTGGAACTACATCGGCACCACCGCCCTCCCCGCCGATCCGTCGATCATCACCTTCGATTCTGTGAAAACCGGCCGCCGCATTCCGCAGTGGGAGCCGGTCCAGTTTTTCGCCGACCGCCAGCCGGTCACACCCGCGCTCTGGCGCGAGGACCTCTACTTTTTTGAGCAAAACAAATACACCGCCAATCGCGCCGTCACCGAAACCATCACGGCCGGCTACGCGATGGCATCGGGCCGCGTGGGCCGCACCGGCCTCGTCGCCGGCGTGCGCACCGAGCGCACCGAAACATCGAGCTGGGGCTGGGTGCGCACGCGCACCGGCAGCACCGTGGCCCAGCAGACCGCCGATCCCGTCGGCTCCGCCACCCGCGACTATGCCGGCACCCGGCGCGATCTCAGCGGGAGCTACACAAAATCCTTTCCCAGCGCACATCTCACGCACGATCTCACCTCCAACCTCAAGGCCCGGCTGAGTTGGTCCACCAGCTTCGGCCGTCCACCGTTGAACAACGCCCTCCCCAACGAAACCATCTCCGAGGCGAACCAAACCCTCACGGTCAACAACCCGAGCCTGCTCCCGCAGACCGCCGCCACGTGGGACGCCACGCTCGAGTATTACTTCGAACCCGTCGGCACACTTTCTGTCGGCTGGTTCGATAAGACCATCGAAGACTACATCGTCACCGGCACCAACGCGGGCACGATCGGCACCGGCTCCGACAACGGCTACAACGGCGAATACCCCGGCTTCACGCGTCTGACTTCGTCCAACGCCGGCACCGCCAAGGTCCAGGGTTGGGAGTTCAACTATCAGCAACAGTTCACCTTTCTCCCCGGCCTTTTGAAGGGCTTCGGTGCCTCGGCCAACTACACGCTGATCAGCACCAGCGGAGATTTTGGCGGCACGACCTCACGCAACACCAACGAAGTCCCCGGTTTCATTCCGCGCACCGGTAATGCCACGCTGTCCTGGCGCTACCGCAAATTCAGCACGCGCGTTCTCTACAATTTCACCGGTAGTCACATCACGGCCTTCACCGCCGCGACGCCCGGCCGCAATCTCTACCGTTTCGACTACGCATCCGTGAACGCCGGCATAGCGTATCAGATTCGTCCCGACGTCCAGCTCACACTCGACGCCGCCAACCTCACCAACGAGCCCCAGGCCTTCTACCGCAGCGTCCGCTCCCAAATGCAGAACACCATTATCAACGGCACGACGCTCACCTTCGGCGTCAACGGACGCTTCTAGCGGCACTCATGGCATGACGAAGAGACTCCGTTCGCGCCGCACTCGTCCCGCGCTCGACTGCACTGCCGCAAGGGGCCTCGGCATGAAAACGACCCTGCTCCTACTCGCCGCCCTGTTGCTGGCTCCGCTCGCGGCCGCTGACCCGAAAACGAACGGACGGCTCATCGGGTGCCTCGAAGCAGGCTAATATACCTCCACTGGACGGAGTGAGCCTGCTGCCCGCGTTCAAAGGCGAGTCGATTGCACGAAAGAAACCGTTGTTCTTTCAGTTCGGCCGAGGCTCCGCGGTGCGCGATGGGCCATGGAAGCTCGTGCGCATGGGAGCCACCTGGGAGCTGTATGACTTAGCGGCTGATCGCAACGAGATGCACGACCTCGCGGCGAAGCGGCCCGATCTGGTCAAGCAAATGGACGCCGCGTGGCTGGCCTGGTGGAAGGAATCCACGGGCCACGACTGGACGGGTAAGAACAGCAAAGAGCGCGAACTCGAGGAGTGAGGGCGTCGATTGTAGGAGTCGCTGTATTTTGAGGGAAGACTGGCGCCCAACCTTTAACCTGGGACACCGCGCCGGAATCATTCGAGCGGCGGCGATGGGCTTGCGTGCAAGCAGCAGTCAGGCGTGAAGGTGCCCGTGGCCGAAATGGAGCAAATCCATCCTGCAATCTCCCGCTAGCCGAGCCCAGCGACGTCGAAGTTGCGGTTGTCCCAGCACCCACTCGACGGAAGTTTGCCGCGTAATTCCAATTTGAAAAACACCTATTGGCGCCACTTTGGTTCGCGTTGAAGTCGCGTCTCCTCCGCCAGTTTATCCGCCCCCGCGCAGTCCTCAATTCGCCTTGGGCGGGATCGGGGTGTGACTCGAGGGCTTGGGCGGCGACGAAAACGGTCCGTGTTGCGCCCGAAACTCCCGCGGCGACAAACCGACGTGCCGTCGGAAGAGCTTTGAGAAGTGGTAGGGGTCCGGCAAGCCGACCGCCTTGCCCACCTCCGAAACCGCCAGCGTGGTGCTCAACAGCAGTTCGCGCGCTTCACGTAATTGCCGGCCGATCACGTGTCCTTTGGCCGATATCCCCAAGTGACGCCGGAACAGCTTCAATACATGTGAACGACTCCGGCCAATGATGGCGGCCAAGTCCTCGATGCGCGGCGATAGCTGGAAGCCTTTCTCAATGTGCACCAGCAGACGGCGCAACTCCTCCGGCCTGCTTTCCGGAGGCTCGACCCTCTTCTTTGCCGCGCGAAACAGTTCGCGCTTCAGTAGGAGCCCAAGAGCGCGACCTTCGCGTTCGTCCCGCTCCGATTGTAGAAACCAACGAACGGCATAATCCATCAACCGGCCAAGCGGGTCATCCGCTTCCGTCCGCAATCGGACTACCTCCGCCGGCAACGGCCACACCACATCGCGGCGATCCGGTGAATCGAACTCCGGCTCATCTCGCTCATGAGGCACATTGGGCACCCACTTCGATCCGGCCCGATACCACGGTACGATATGCACGTGCGCGGTATACATCGGCTCGTCCGCCGAAGGCAGATAAGTGATCCGTCGGTTCCACGGCAGCACATACAAATCGTGCGGCTTCAAACTGTGTTTTACCCCGTTAACTTCAAACGTCCCGCGTCCGCTTTTGCACCAGAACAACGCCCGACTCTGCACGCAGGCGTTCGTGAAATCTTGCCCGGCCGCGAATTGAAAAAAACCCGCACGGCAGACCGCCGGTCCGCCAAGGGCTGGATCTGACCCCATCGCCTCCACCTTGGTTGATTTTCTCCCGGGACCAGCCACAGAACGCAAAACAACAAGACATTCCCCACTTGTCTATGGTTTTCCGAGGCGCGGGATGCTACCTTCAGGACGACTGGCGACTGGACAACCAAGCGTCACCCCTCCCCAACCCCTCTGTCTCATCTCTCGACCGGAATAACTCCGTCTCCAGATCCGTCCATGCGGTTAACCCGCCTCCAAAACCCATCCTCGCGCCCTCCCATGAACAACCTCCGCCCGCTTCTGCTCACCGGACTTAGCCTTGCAATTCCTCTGCTCGTCATCGGCCAAACCGCGCCGGTGAACCCCACCCCGCCCGCCGATTCCGAAGCGGTGGTGCTATCCCCGTTTGTGGTCACCAACCAGAACGACGAGGGCTACCGCTCCCAGTTCACCACGGCCGGCAGCCGCCTCAAAACCGATCTCAAGGACATCGCCGCGTCCGTCTCGGTCCTGACCGATGAATTCATGAACGACCTCGCGGCCAATGATGTCGCGTCTGCCTTGGCTTTCGTCTCCGGGGCGGAAAACGACTCCACCTATCACCAGGAAGGCCTGACGTTCAGCGGCGCCAACAATTACGTCGGCGGCGATTTCGGCGATAACAACAACCGCTCGGGCGAGGTCCGGGTGCGAGGCTTGGGCCGCGCCACGACCACCATCAACTACATCGAGGTCCTCGGCTCCACCGACCGTTACAACACCGATCGCTCCGAATTCCTCCGCGGCGCCAATTCCATCCTCTTCGGCCTCGCCGAGCCCGCCGGACTCATCAACTCCTCCACCAAAGCCGCCCGTCTGAATCGCAACGCCAGCAAAGTTGAGACCAAGGTCGATGACCTCGGCTCCAACCGTCTGGTGCTCGATCACAACCAAGTCCTCATCAAGAACCGCTTGGCCGTGCGCGGTGTCGCCCTCTACAACGACCAACAATACGCGGTCAAGAGCGCCTTCCAGCGCGACAAGCGGCTCTTCGCCACCGGCACTTATACGCCCTTCTCCGGCACCACCATCCGCAGCTACTACGAGGCCCAAAACTCCAAGGGCCGCCGGCCCAATTTCCGCACCGTCCAGGACAACGTCTCGGCTTGGCTCAACGCCTACAACACCTACGCCCCGCAGATGACCGCCGCCCAAGTCGCGTCCACATTTTACTGGGACGGTGGTTTGCGCAATCCGGCCAACGCCGCCGGCAATCCGCCTCTCTCCGTCGCCACTCTCGCCGACGGCCGCACGGTCAACCTCGGCCTCATCCGGCGCGATCTCGACAGCTCCGCGCAGAGCACCGCCCTGCTCTACAGTCCCGGCCAGTGGGATCATCCCCTCGATAATCGCGCCACGATCCTCAGCACGCGCAACAACACCGGCGCCGCCGGCAACGCCAGCCCGAACGCCCGCTTCATCCGCTCCGGCGACCCCCGGGAAAACACCGTCGGCTTCCTCGATCCCCAAGTCACCAGCAGCGGTATCTTCCCCTTCGAAACGGTCGAGATCGGCGCGTTGCCCGGCAACTACCGTTGGGAGAATGACCATAAATACTACGTGAACATCGAGCAGCGCATCACACCGGATTTGTTTCTCTCCGCCGCCTTCCAGCAGGAAACCCGCACCACCGAGCAATATTTCGCCACCATCAGCCAAACCAACCAGATCTCCATCGACATCACCACCCGGCTCCCCGACGGCCGAACCAATCCCAACTTCCTCCGACCTTTCATCTATGGTCGCAACATCGGCGAATACGTGGACGCCTCGCTGAAGAGCCTCGTGCTCCAGGCCAACTACGACTTCGACTTCGCCAAGAAAACCAAGTCCCTCGGCTGGCTCGGCTTCCACCGCTTCACCACCGTGCACACGCGCTCCGAGCAGGACCGGCTTCGTTACCAATTCAATTATCAATATGGTGACGACATCCCCGGCGTCCTACCCCAGTCGATCGCCGGCAACTCCCAAGCCCGGTTCAACATGCAGCTCTGGTATGTCGGCGATCCGGTAAAAGTCGGCGACACCGCCCTCCGCTTCACCGGCTTCCCGTCCAACCTCGCCGCCCAAAAGGAGCGCTCCTACAACTACCAATACTTCAACGCCGCCACGAATACGTGGGAGATGTCTCCCACCCTGATCACCACCAACCGCCACCTCCTCGTCAACGGCCGCACCTACACCATCAACAAAAACAGCGGCACCGGTTTCTCCCTGCAGAGTTTTTTCTGGGACAAAAAAATTATCACGCTCTTCGGCTGGCGCACCGACAGCGTCGACAACATCCAACGCAGCTTGGTTAACACCGCCTCCGTCGCGCCCTTCCCGACGCTCCTCGGCAAGACCCGCGCCGACTACCTCGATGCCGGCGCGCGCTTCCAATACGATGCCGCCACCACCACCCAGAGCATCGTCTACAAACCTTTCCGTTGGGCACGCGTGTTTGCCAGCGCCTCCGAAAACTTTGCCGCCGCCAGCCAGCGTCAGGATAACCTTTACCGCCCCATCGATCCGCAGAGCGGCGAGACCCGCGATGTCGGCCTCGGGTTCAGCTTCTTCAACGACAAGCTCGACATCCGCCTCACCCGCTTCGCTTCTTCGCAGAAAAACGCCAGCTCCGGCGCGTTCGGCCAAGTCCCCAACAACCGGATCACCGCCTTCGAGGGTCGCCTTTACAACGCCCTCGCCACGGCCGGCCGGCTCGCCGAGTGGACCACCGTCGGAGAATTCGGCCGGCCGAGCACCGCCCCCTACGTCACGCCCAACGCCACCGCCGCCACGGAGTCCCGCGAGTCCAAGGGCACCTCGCTGGAGTTGGCCTACGCTCCCATCAGGCAGATCGACCTCATCTTCAATATCGACCAGATCGAAAACAAAATCACCACGGTGGGCTCCGAGCTGGCCGATTTCTTCGCCGCCCGCGCGTCGTTCTACCGCAAATATTTTAACGAAGGACTCATCACCAACGGCCTCAACCCCGCCGCCACAGATTTCGCCGCCAACGTCGGCGCCGAGTATTCCGCCGGCGCCGCCTTCGTCGGCACGTCCAACCGTGGCCTCGCCGACTACCAAAGCTCGCTCGTCGCCCGCTATAAATTCCTCACGGGCTCGCTCACCGGTTTGACCATCGGCACCAACCTGCGCTGGGAATCGGGAAAAATCGTCGGTTACCGACTCAAGCCTGCGACGTTTAACTTCGGCGGATTGCAGAACTACGCCGGCCAAGTCTACGACATCGACGCACCTTTCACCAGCGACCCCACCCTGACCGGCGGTATGCAAGCCACCTATCGCCGCAAGATTTTTGGCGGCCGCATCAACTGGCGGGTGCAATTGAACGCCCAGAATATCTTCAGCGAGACCGGCCTCCGCGTCATCGGCGCCAACTCCGACGGCTCCTCCGTCTTCGGCCTTGCCCCGAACCGCAGCTACGAACTCTCCAACACGTTCGAGTTCTGATCCGCGCCACGAGCGCACGCGCGGTCTGCCTCTCCGCGTGGCCGGCTCGCTTTCGCCCCGCGTTCCCAATTCCCATTTCTGTTTTCGTAAGCCCAACACGCCCAAAACCGTCCTACCCTATTCTCCGGGACGCTGAATACCGCGACCTTTACGGTTACTTCATCCAGCTATCGAGCCTCCGGCTCACCGCCGGAATCCGCTACTGATCTGCGGATCAAAAGTCGGCGATCACCGGGCGCAATCGGCTCCAATCATCCCCGCAACCATGAAGACTGCCTCCTTACGCCTCGCTTGGACGAGCACCCTGTTACTGCTTGCGCTGCTTTTCCCCTCGCTGGGGGGAGCAGTCTCCGGCTTGCGCGCCGCCCCGGCAACCCCGACGCAGCCTGAGCAACCGATTTACGACCTCGTCGTTTACGGGGACTCGTCCGGTGCCGTCACCGCCGCGATCACCGCCCGGCGTGAGGGCCGATCGGTCATTCTCGTGAACCCAACGGGCTTTCCCGGCGGCATGAGCGCCAGCGGACTTGGGGCCAGCGATTTCCTCGGCAAGCGCAACACGTTCGGCGGCATCGCCTCGGAATTTTACGACGCGGTCGCCTCCGCCTATGGCGAAAAATTCGTCCGCAGTTTCGAGCCCCACGTTGGTCTCCGGATCTTTGAAAAAATGCTCGCCGATGCCGGCGTGTCAGTTGCCTACCACGAACGTCTCGACCGCACGCCCGGCAAGGGTGTGACCATGTCCGGCGAGCGCATCACCGCGATCACCACGCTCAGCGGAAAAACGTATCGTGGCCGGATTTTTATCGACGCGACCTACGTCGGCGATCTCATCGCCGCGGCCGGTGTGTCCTTCACCGTGGGTCGCGAAGCCGAGAGCCAATACGGCGAAGACATGGCCGGCGTGCGCCGTGGCGACACCCAACCGCGCGTGCACTACACGCAGCGCGACAAAGATCATTTCACCAAAATCGTCGATCCCTACATCACGCCCGGCCGGCCCGAAAGCGGTCTCCTGCCGCGAGTGCAGCAGATCCCCGGCTTCACCAACGGGCTGGGCGACCGCAAAATCCAGGCCTACAATTATCGCGTTTGTCTCACCAACGATCCCGCGCTCCGCCTGCCCATCGAAAAGCCGGTAGGCTATCGCGCCATCGACCACGAGTTGCTGCTTCGCAATTTTGATGCAGGCGATGAACGCCTTCCCGCGCTGATCGAGCCGCTCGCCGGCGGCCGGTCGAAGGTCGATTGGAACAACATGCATGCCGTCGGCTCCGATCTCCCCGGCGCCAACTGGGACTACCCGGAAGCCAGCTATGAGCGGCGCCGCGAAATCGAAAGCGAGCACGAGACCTACATCCGCGGCTTCCTGTGGACGCTCTCCCACAGTCCCCGCGTGCCCGTGGCTATCCGCCAAAGGGTCGCGGCCTACGGTTTGTCCAAGGATGAATTCACCGACAACGGCGGCTGGCCGTGGATGATCTACATCCGCGAGGCGCGCCGCATGGTCGGCGACTACGTGATGACGCAGCACGACTGCGAAGGCAAACGCAGCGCCCCCGATCCGGTCGGCCTCGGCTCCTTCGGCATGGATTCGCACAACGTGCAGATCTTCGTCACCGAGCAGGGCCACGCCCAAGGCGAGGGCACCATCTGGCGCGTCCCGCCCCGGCCCTACGGCATCTCCTACCGCTCCATCATTCCGCGCCGAGGCGAGTGCGAGAATCTGCTTTCCCCCATCTGCCTCTCCGCCACGCACGTCGCCCATGGTTCGATCCGCATGGAGCCGGTCTTCATGACGCTCGGTCAGAGCGCGGCCATTGCAGCCGGGGCGGCGCTTGATCAAAACACGAGCGTGCAAGACTTGCCCTACCCCGAACTGCGTCAGCGCCTGCTCGCGGCGAAACAGATCCTCCAGCCATGAGGAAACGGGCCTCGCTCTTCGTTCGCTTCCGCGCCGGATGGCTTGCCGCACTCGCGCTCGGTCTCGCCGGGCTTTCGACCGTCCTCCCGGCTCAGGACCTCGCCCTTCCTCCGGGCGCGCCGCTCCTGCCCGAGTCGGCGTTACCCGATTACGAAAAGAACGTGGACCACGCCGGCCTCATCCGCAGTTGGAACAAAGCCTCGCTCGCACGCGGCGAGAAAATTTACCAGCGCTCCTGCCACGTGTGCCACGGCGATCTCAATCTTCCCGGTTCCATCCCCAACGCGCTGCGTTTCGCCGAGGGCCGATTCGCCCACGGTGCCGATCCCCATTCGCTTTATCAGACCCTCACCCGCGGCCGGGGCCTCATGGCGCCGCAGGTGCAACTGGTCCCGCGCGAAAAATACGACGTCATCCACTACCTCCGCGAAACGTTCCTCCGCGAAAAAAATCCGTCGCAGTTGGTAGCCGTCACCGACGCTTATCTCGCCGGCTTGCCCAAGGGGAACTCCTTTGGCCCCGCTCCCGTCAAACGCGAACCGTGGCGCGACATGGACTACGGCCCATTTCTCATCGGCACCTTCGAACTCGCCGACACCGCCCGCCGCGACGCCGCCGCGAAGCTTCCGCCAGCCGCCCTAGACACCATCGCCCTCGGCTCAAATCTGGCCTACAAAGGCATCGCCGTGCGCCTCGACGCCGGTCCCGGCGGCATCTCCGCCGGCCAGGCCTGGACCGTCTTCGAGCACGACACTTTGCGACTTGCCGGCGCTTGGACGGGTGAGGGTTTCATCGACTGGGAGGGCATCAACTTCAACTCCCGCCACGTCGTTCACCCTCGCACCATCGGCGACCTCCAATTCGAAACGGCCGACGGTCCCGGTTGGGCCAATCCCGCCACCGGCACTTTCGACGACCAGCGCTTCGTCGGCCCCGACGGCCGCCGCTACGGCCCCCTGCCGCGCGCGTGGCAACACTACCGCGGCCTCTACCGCCACGGCGAACGCACGGTGATCTCCTACACCGTCGGCGACGCCGCCATTCTCGAAAGTCACGACGTGGAAACACTCCGCGACCAGCCCGTCTTCGTCCGCACGCTCAACGTCGGAAAGTCCTCGCGCGATCTCCTCTTCCGCGTCGCCAACGCCGGCACCGCCGTCGCGTGGTCCGATTCGCCCGCCGTCACCACCGTCTCCGACCCCGCCTTCGTCACGCTGCGGATTCCCGCTGCGGCGACTCCATTGCGCCTCGCCGTGCGCCTAGCAAAGGCCGGCACCTCCGGCCTCGCGGCCTTCGCTGCGACTGCCGCACCCCCGCGCGATCTCGCGCCGTTCACCCGGGGCAGTCCCGCCCGCTGGGCTGACGCCATCGAGACCCCGGTCGTGCAGAGCAACGCCACGGGCCCCTTCGCTTGGGAGCGCTTCACCCTCCCCCAAAACAATCCGTGGCGCGCCCGCCTGCGCCCCAGCGGCCTCGACTTCACCCCCGACGGTCAAGCTGCGTTCGTCTGCACGTGGGATGGCGACGTGTGGCGCGTTGACGGCATCGACGGCGCTTACCCAACCGTCACGTGGCGCCGCATCGCCTCCGGCCTCTTTCAACCGCTCGGCCTCAAGCTCCGTGGCTCCGAGATCTTTGTCACCTGCCGCGACCAACTCGTCGCCTTGCGCGACCTCAACGGCGACGGCGAGACGGACTTTTACGAGAACATCAACAGCGACCATCAGGTCACCGATCACTTCCACGAGTTCGCGATGGGCCTACAGACCGACGCCGCGGGCAACTTCTACTACGCCAAAAGCGCCCGCCATGCCCGCAAGCCGCTCGTTCCGCACCATGGCACGCTCCTGAAGATTTCTGCCGACGGCACCAAAACCGAAATCCTCGCCAACGGTTTCCGCGCCGCCAACGGCGTCTGCCTCAATCCCGACGGCTCTTTCTTCGTCACCGACCAGGAGGGTCACTGGATGCCGATGAACCGCATCAACCGCGTCACCCCCGGAAAGTTTTTTGGCAACATGTGGAGCTACGGCGCGCCCGCCGACACCGCCGATACCGCGATGGCTCCGCCGCTGCTTTGGGTGGACAAAGCCATCGACCGCTCCCCCGCCGAATTGCTCTGGATCAACAGCGCCAAGTGGGGCGCCCTCGACGGCGCGCTCCTCAATCTCTCCTACGGCCAGGGCCGCCTCGAGATTGTGTTTGCCGACGGCACCGGCGACTCCGCGCAGGGCGCCCTCTGCCGCCTGCCGATTCCCGATTTCCCCACCGGCATCATGCGCGGCCGCCTGCATCCGACCAACGGCCAACTCTACCTTTGCGGCCTGTCCGCGTGGGCCACGTCGCAAACCGAACAAGAAGGCGGTTTTTACCGCCTGCGCCCGACCGGCCGTCCCGCCACCCTTCCCACCGGCTGGCACATCATCCCCGGCGGGATCGAACTCACCTTCAGCGAAGCACTCTCCGCCGCCACCGCTTCCGACCTGGCCCGATACACCGTAAAAGTCTGGGAACTGAAACGCACCGCCAGCTACGGCAGCCCCCGCATCAACGAGCACGCGCTCCCCGTGACCCAAGCCGAAATTCTCTCTGACCCACGTCGCCTTCGCCTGACCATTCCAACGCTAGCCCCCGCCACGATCATCGAGCTTACCTGCCGCCTCCAAGACCCGACCGGCACGGAAGTCACTCGCGTCGTCACCGGCACGATTCACCGCGTGCCCGGAAAACCAGCATCCGCCGCTCAACCCTGATTCATGTCCCCTTCCCACCCGTCAAATCGCCGCGCCCGATTCCACGTTGTTTCTAGCGCGTGGTCGCTCCTCGTTACCCTCGGGCTCGCCGTCGCGGCGTTCGGCCAGCCCTCGCCCGCACCGGCGCGCGCTCCCGCCGAAGGGACTCTGCAACGCCCCATGATCTGGGTCACCGCCGCCGACCGCGCGGCGATTCTCACCAAGATCGAATCCCAGCCGTGGGCGCAGGCCGTCTTTGCCGCCATGAAGGCCCGCGCCGCCGACTCCGTCGCCGCCCACGGGCGCGATCCCGATGCGTTCCTCCGCGGTCTCCCCTTCGTCCCGCATCCCACCGATCCCTCGCGCCACCCGACCTTCGCGCTCATCGGCGGCAACATGGCCAGCACCCCCGACAGTCGCCGCAACCACAGCCTGCAACGCTTTCTCCACATCGGCACCGATTGCGCCGTGCTCTTCTACCTCACCGGCGAGGAATCCTACGCCCGCTGCGCCGCCGATATCCTTTCCACCGCCACGCGCGCCCTCGCTCTCATGCCGCGCAACGACGCCACCGAAAGTGGCGGCATCGTCTACCCCGGCGACGTCCTCTACGAAGCCCGCGCCGTCGGCGCACAACTCCCGATCCTCTACGATTTCCTCCATCCTTGGCTCGTGCGCGGCGTCCGGGTCCACGACGTCGTCACGCGCGCACCCGTCGCTTTCGACTTCGCCGTCGCCCAAGCCGTCTTCCGCTCCTACGCCCGGCTCATCGTCGAGCACGGCCAAATCAACAGCAACCACCCGGTCCTCGAGATGCCGTGTCTCGCCGTCAACGCCCTCGCCCTCGACGACCCCGCCGAGCGCGCCGACCTGCTCGCCTACCTGACTCACCAAGATTCCCCCAACCAAGACTCGCTCAAAAAAGTCATGCGCATTTTCCGGGAGTCCGGCGGCATCTGGCCCGAATCGTTCCAATACTCCGTCGGCGTCTCTGGCCGCGTCGCCTTCCTCGCCGCCCTCCTTCGCCGCCAAAATCCGCCCGCACTTCCGCTCGACGGCGTCGCCGCGTTTACCCTGTCGCTCGTTCGCCTCACCGATTTTCGCTTTCCCAACGGCGACAATCTCCGCCTCGGCGACGGCCCGCGCCGCTCCGGCGAACCGTGGGAAGCCCTCGAGATCGCCTACGCGCTCGCCCTCCGCGAGGGCGACACCGCCACGCAGCAGACCATGGGCGCACTGCTCAACCTCGGCATCGCCCAAGGTCGCTACAACCGCGCCGCCCCGCTCGGCTTCAGCGGTGGCGCCAACAACTACCAAGGCCCGCTCCAACTGCTCTGGTTCGCGCCCACGATCACCGGCACCATGGCCGCCCCCGTCCTGCCCACCACCGACGCGCTGCCCTTCGCCGGCGCCGTGCTCCAGCGCAATCTCTCGCCCACCGGCGACCCGGCGCACGCCTTGATGGCCGCCGTCAGCGGCGCGTCTTACGTCCACAGCCACGCCACCGGCATGGCCCTGGAACTCTTCGGCGCCGGCCACGTCCTCGGGGCCAACGCCGGCAAGGGCACCTACACCACCGACGAACACGAAAACCACCGCCGTCTCTTCTCCGCCGCCAACGGCGTGATCGTCAACGGCTCCTCCCGCAGCGCCGGCGGCTGGGTCAACCTCGGCACCGATACCGTCACACCCGTCGTCCTCGAGCCCGCGCTCGGCGCCGCTCCCGTTTCGCCGAATCATTCGTTCACCGTCACCCGCTTCACCGATCGGTCCGCCGGCGACACCCAAGCCGAGCAGCAACGGCTCGTCGGCCTCGTGCGCACCTCGGCGACGACCGGTTACTACGTCGATGTCTTCCGCTCACGCACCGCGCAGACCGAGCAATTCCACGACTACCTTTATCACAACCTCGGCGACTCCCTCGCCCTCACCACCGCCGGCCAGCCGCTCCCGCTCGCCGATACGCCCGAGCGTTTCCGCCCCGCCGCCGGCACCTCGTGGTCGCGCAACCGCAGCTTCCTCTTTCCCGGCTGGCACGTCTTCAAATCCGCCCGCACCTCCGCGCCGTTTACCGGCGATGTCGCCGCCGAGTTCAACGCTGCGAAATTGAAACCGTCCCCCGCCGCGATGCGCGTTTTTTTCCCCGGCACCGCGGGTCGCGAGTATTCATCCGCGTTCTCGCTCGAGACCAAAGAAGCTCCGCCGCCCTACGACAAGGCCCCTACGCCCGTCCTCGTGGTCCGCCAACGCGGCGAAGCGTGGGACCGCCCTTTCGCCGCCGTCTTCGAGCCCTCCGTCGGCCCCGGCGCCATCCGCGCCGTCACCACGCTCACCTCGCGCAGCTCCTTCTCCGGCTTCAAGATCGTCAGCCAAGTCGCCGATCGCACGCTCACCCAGCTCGTCCTCGTCTCCGCTTCCGCCGACGGCGAATTCTCCGACCCCGACCTCGGCCTCACGTTTCGCGGTCGCTACGCGGTCGTGTCCCTCGACGAGCACGGACGTCTCATCTCGCTCTACATCGGCGAGGGCACCTCGCTGCGTTTCCGCGGCCACGAGCTTTCCACCGCCAAGGCCGCCTTCGCCGACTGCGGCCCCACTCCCCAGGTCACCGCCGTCGGCCCGGGCACGCTCACCTTGCCCGACGGACGCCGGCTCGTTGCCCGCTCCCCATAATTCCATGAATCCGCCCAACATTCTCTTCATCATGACCGACCAGCAGCGGTTCGACACGATCGCCGCGCTTGGTCATGGGCACGCGCAAACCCCCAACCTTGACCGCCTCGCCGCGAGGGGCGTCGCCTGCACCAACGCCTACTCGTCCTGCCCCGTCTGCGTGCCCGCCCGCTACACGCTCATGACCGGCTGCGAGCCGTCGAAGACCAGTTGGCTGAGCAACTGGGCGCCCGGCGACAATGTTCCCGCCCGTTGCGGCCCTTACCTCGCCGAGACCCTTGCCGCCCGCGGCTACCGCACCTGGGGCCTCGGCAAGTTTCACACCGAGCCCCGGCACGAGCCCCTCGGCTTCGAAACCCATGAGTACAGCGAGGAGCTTTGGCCGACCGAGGAAGACTTTCTCCGCGACGATTACGTCGCTTGGCTGCGCCGCCGCGATCCGTCGTTTAACCACATCGAACAGGTCCACGGCGAGCGCACCGATATGTATTACGTCCCCCAGACGCGCGCCACGCCCGCCGCTCTTACCGTGGAATCATGGGTCGCGACCCGCGCCGTCGAGGAACTCAACCGGCCCGACCCGCGCCCCCAATTCGGCTTCATGTCGTTTGTGACGCCGCACCCGCCCATCGCGCCGCCCGTTCCCTATAACCGGCTGTTCAACCCCGACGACATGCCCAACCCCGTCCTCGGCGATCCCGCGATCGACACCGCCGATGACTATCTCGGCTGGATGAACCACGCCGTCTGGGCCGAAGATATTTCCAACGCCCAAGCCCGCCAACTCCGCGCGCGCTACGCCGGCTCGATCACCTTCATCGACGACTGCATCGGCAAAATCCTCGACGCCGTCGAAGCCCGCCCCGACGCCGCCAACACCCTCATCTGCTTTTTCTCCGACCACGGCGACCACATGGGGGACCACGGTGCGTGGCAGAAAGAAAGCTTCTTCGAGGCCTCCTGCCGCATCCCGTTTCTCGTAAGCTGGCCCGCGCAACTCCCCGCCGCCGCCCGCCACACCGGGCTCGCTGCCCTCACCGATCTCTTCGGCCTCGCCACCGCCGCGAGCGGAGCGCCCGAACTCCGCGACGGCCACCACCTCCTCGCCACGCTCCGCGACTCCGCCCCGGCCCGCGAATCCCTCGTCGGCATGTTCGGCACCCCGGGCACAAGTCAGTTCAAATGCATGATCCGGCGCGGCGACTGGAAATACCTCTGGCTCGCCAATGGCGGCCGCGAGTTGCTCTTTAACCTTCAGCTCGATCCCGCCGAGGGCCGCTCGTTTCTCGAAGCAGAACCCGCCCTTGTTACCGCCTTCCGCCGGGAGGCGGCCGATCTGCTCACCGCCCGCGAGGTCACGCGGCCCGCCGTGCTCGATGGCAACCTCCGCTCCTTTCCGTTCGCACCGTTTCCCCGCGTGCGCATCAAGCAATTCGCCCGCGGCGTCACCGATTTCGGGCAAGGCCCGTCCGCTTCCTGATATCGACGCCCGTGCCCAATTCCGAACCCAAAGCACCCTTATCCAGTCCACTGGGCCCACCGCGCTCCACCCGCGCCGCGCTTCGCCGATTAGGCGAAGCCTGCAAACTCCGCCCAACCTCTCCGCCTCCGAAAAATTAGCGAAGATTAGCGGTTAAAAAATCTGAGACTTCTAGATGTCTGCCCCTGCCTCATCGTCCCCTCCGCCCGCGCCCGCAGCCGTGCCACCGCTCTCGCTGGGCACGCGCCTCTCCTACGGCGCCTCGGCGCCGGCCGAGAACTTGGCGATCAACTCGATCAATCAACTCGCCAACGCCGTCTTCAACATCACGCTCGGCGTCCCGCTTCTACTCGTCGGCCTGGCCTTGTCGTTGCCGCGATTGATCGACGTGTTTCTCGACCCGTTCATCGGCAATTGGAGCGACCGGCTGGAATCCCGCTGGGGCCGCCGGCGTCCGTTTATTCTCGTGGGCGCGTTGCTCTGCGCCGCCATCGCGACCGCGATCTGGTTTTTCCCCGCCGGCCAATCGACGATGTTTTACTTCTGGTGGCTGCTGGGCGGCTGCGCGGCGATGTCCGTAGCCTACAGTATTCTGATCGTGCCCTATGGCGCACTCGGACTCGAGTTGGTGACCAACTACCACGAGCGCACGAAGCTCATGGGCACCAAATCCATTTTGCACAAAGCCTCCGGCGTCGTGAACCAGTGGCTGCTCAAATGGGTCCGCGAGGCCGGAGCCGGCGATCTGGTGGTCGGCGGCCGTTTTTGCGCGCCCCTCATCGGCGGCACCATCGCCGTCCTCGGCTTCATCACCGCGTGGCGCACGCCCGAGCGCCCGCGGCCCGTCACGCGGCAGACCCGGCCCAAAACGTCGATCTGGAAAAGTTGGAAAATCACCATGAGCCAGCCCGATTTCCGACGGTTGGTCCTCGCGCAGATCTTCATCTACATGAGTTTCCTGGTCATCGATACGACCGGGTTCTACCTGAACGTATTTTACGTCAACGGCGGTGACATGGGCGTCGGCGCCGGCATGAAGGGCTGGTATGGCACGGCCTTCCAAGGCTGCGGAATGCTCGCCGTCCCGCTGATCGTTCGCCTGTCGCGCCGCATCGGGAAAAAACACACCTTCCTCATCTGCACGCTCACGATCGCGGTCGGCGGAGTAGCCAAATGGTTCTGCTATGCGCCCGGCGCAGGCTGGTGGCTGCTCCTCCCGTCGGCGTTGATGGGGCCCGGGCTCGTCGCGGTCATGGTGCTCGTGCCCTCGATGACGGCCGATATCTGCGACCTCGACGCCGCCGAGAGCGGCCAGCGCCGGGAGGGCATGTTCAACTCGGTCCTGAGCTGGGCGCTGAAACTCGCGCTCACGGGCTCCATCCTGCTCGCCAACGTCGTGCTCCATTTCGTCGGCTGGGAAACGGCCCTTAAGGCCGCGCAGAGCGAGGGCACGTTCTTCGCCATGCGCATCGTGTTCGCCGGGGGCACGGTGGTGCTCGCCGGCCTCGCGGCGATTTTCATCTACCGCTACTCCGTCACCGCCGAAGCCGTCGCCGCCGCCCAAGCCCGCGCCCCCCGGGTTGCCGCCCAACCATAAACCCGACCACCCCCATCCCCCGGACGGGCGGCACTCCTGCCGCCCCCCACGTCGCCCCTCACTCCGCAACCACCCCGCGCTTCGCCGATTAGGCGAAGCCCGCCTCCTTCGCCCACCTTCCCTTCGCCTCCGAAAAATTCGCGAAGATTAGCGGGCAAAAAAATCCAACCCTCCCTCGATGAAAACCCCGACCATCATCTCCGCACCATCGTTGCCCTAACCCTCTTCGCCGCCGCCTCCTTGCTCCGCGCTCAGACCACCACCGCCCCCGTCACAAGGACCACCACCTCTTCACCAAATTCGGCCGCCGCCGCCTCCGTTCCGCCCGAAGAAGAACCCATCGAACTCAGTCCCTTTACCGTCACCTCCGGCGACGATCAACGCTACCGCGCCCAAAACACCCTCGCCGGCTCGCGCCTTAACTCGGCGCTGAGGGACACCCCGGGCGTGCTCGACGGACTCTTCGCCTCCACCTGAGGCGGAGGGTCATCACCCGGTCTCTACGGTGCGCATCTTGACACGCCAAAAAATGGAGCATCATGATGCTTAAATGCGCACCACCGTCACTCTCGATCCCGATGTCGAGCAACTGCTCCGTCACGCGACCCACGGCTCCCAGCAGAACTTCAAAGAGGCGCTCAACGACGGCCTCCGCCGCGGTCTTGCGCACCTCGCCCCCGCCGTCGCCGCCGAGCGCTTCGTGGTAAAAGCCCGGCCCATGGGCCTGCGCGCCGGCGTGGACCCGTCAAGGCTGCACGACCTCGCCGATGACCTCGAAGCCGAGGCCTTCGCCGCCACGACCCGCAAGCTTCGAAAGGCGCTGAAGAAATGATCATCCCCGACGCCAATCTCATTCTCTACGCCTACGACTCCGAGAGCCCCTTTCACCGGGAATCGGCGCGCTGGTGGTCCGCGTTGCTCTCCGGGATCGAGCCGGTCGGGCTCTGCCCCGTCGTCGTCTTCGCGTTCCTGCGCCTATCCACCCACGGCAAAGTCTTCGAAAACCCGCTGACTGTCCGCGAAGCCGGCCAACACATCACCTCGTGGCTGGCTCGCCCCAACGTCCGCCTCCTTGTCGCCGGCCCAAGCCACGTAGAAGCGGTCTGCCGCCTCCTCACCAAAGCCGGCACCGGCGGCAACCTCGTCACCGACGCCCAAATCGCCGCCCTCGCCTTGGAATACGGCGCCACCGTCCACAGCGCCGACACCGACTTCGCCCGCCTCGCCGGGGTAAGTTGGGAGAATCCGCTCATCGCCTGAACCGCGCGGTGGCAACGGGCAGGACCCTTGAATCGGCCGAGTTTCTGCTCTCTCTCCCTCGTCGCTTGCTTTCGGCTCTCTGCCAAAGACCGAATTATTCCGAATTCGCGCCTATTCGCGTAATTCGCGGGCCAACTTCCGTTCCGATATCTTCGTGAAGCCCGTATTCCTAGCCGCTGCCTCCCCATTCTCCATCCCGGCTTCTACATGGCCATTCGCGGCCATAACCCGCCCTTCAAAATAATCGTCGTTCCGATGGCGGGTTCGGGCCACTCTCTTGTCGTGAAGGCTACCGGTGAACTCATCTTCCGCCCAAACGCTCCCTCGGATCGCGCCTCCGCCCAGGCCCGCCGCCGCCATGCCTGACCCCACCCCGCCCGCGCTTCCACCGGCTCCGCCTCCCCCGGCCGGCCGCGATTTTGCCACGATCTACCGCGCCACGCTGTCGCCGCTCCGTCGCTACCTTTCCCGCCTGTTGGGCAACTCCGCCGAGGCGCAGGACATCGCCCACGACGCCTATCTTCGCGTCTTTCCCTCGATCAGCCAGTCCTCGACCGAGCAGCCCGAGGCCTTGCTTTACGTCACCGCCCGCCGCCTCGCCATCAACCGGCTCAAGCGCCGAAGTATTTCGCCGATTCACCCCGGCGAGGCTAATTACGATAGCGCCGCGTCCGCCTCGCCGAGCGTCGAACAGCAGGTCATGGCCCGCCAGGAACTCACCCTGCTCGAAGCCGCCATCGCCGAACTTCCACCCGGTTGCCGCGCGGTCCTCCTCCTGCGCAAAGTCGAACTCCTTTCCCACCGCGAAATCGCCGACCGTCTCGGCATCGCCATCAGCACCGTCGAGAAACAACACGCCCGCGCCCTCCGCCTCCTCCGCGCCGCCCTCCCCACCGAATCCATCGCCTTTTCCTCTCCACCCTCCGATCCGGAGGCCCACGTATGAACGCTTCGCCTGCTCCCATTTCCCCCGCCATCGACACCGAGGCCGCTCTTTGGGCCGCCCGCCTCGAAGGCGGCACGCTCGACGCCGCCGACCGTAACGCCCTCGACGCTTGGCTCGCCGCGTCGCCCGCCCACCGCACCGCGCTTTCACTGTATTGCCAGTTTTCCGCCGATCTCGAAGTGCAACTTCCCGCACTCGTCGCCGCCGGCCGCGTCGCCCTGCCCGCGCCGGCGCCGCGCCGCGCGTGGTCCTTGAAACTGCTTACAAGTTCCGCGTTCGCCGCCGTCGCCGCGATTGCTCTCACCGTCGTTCTCACCCGGCCTGCCGCACCCGAGGCCCACGCCACCGCGGTTGCGCAGCGCCAGACCATCACCCTCGCCGACGGTACCCGCATCGAGCTCAACGCTCGCACCCAGCTCACCGTCGCCCTCGGGTCCGCCGAACGCCGCGTGCGTCTCGCCTCGGGCGAAGCGTTTTTCCAAGTCGCCAAAGATGCGTCGCGTCCGTTCCACGTCGAAACTCCCGCCGGCACCGTTCGCGTCACCGGCACTTCGTTCAACGTCCTCGCCGAGTCCGCCTCGACGCTCGACGTCACCGTCCTCGAGGGCTCGGTCGCCGTGAGCCCGGTCGCTTCCACCGCCTTCCGCGTTGCCCCGTTTGCCCTCACCGCCAGCGACCATCTCTCCTTGCGGTCCGGCTCCGGCGGGATCGTCAACAAACTCTCCGCCGCCACCCTCGCCAACACCCTCGCGTGGCGCCAAGGCGCGGTCGTCTTCGACGACGTCCCGCTCGCCGAGGCCCTCGCCCGTTTCGCCCATTACCACGATCGCCGGATCACGGCGTCGCCCGACGTCGCGTCGCTCCGCCTCAGTGCCCGTTGCCAACTTGACGACCTCGACGGCTTCTTCGCCACTCTCGCCGAATTAAAGCCCGTCCAAGTCACCCGCGACGCCTCCGGCGCTTACGTCGTCTCCCACCGCTCCCAAAAGTGATTCGCCCTTCGCCCACCGGAGCCACGACGCCCACGTCGCGTTCTCGCGCCCGCCTGCTCGCGTTCCTTCCCGCTCTCGTCTTCCACCTCCTGCTCGTTTCCCTCGGCCCGTCCCTCCGCGCCGCCCCCGTCACGTTCGATCTTCCCGCGCAACCCGCCGGTCAGGCCGTCCTCGCATTTTCCCAACAGGCCCAAGTCGAAGTCATCTTCTCCACGGACGATCTGCGCTCCGTCCAATCCGCCGCCGTCGTCGGCCCGCACGAGCCCGCCGCCGCCCTCGCGCTCCTGCTCGCGCCCACCGGCTTTACCGCCCGCCGCAATCTTCGCGGCAAGTTCGTCCTCGTCCCCGCCCCGCCGCCCGTCGGGGCCTTGCGCGGCCGCATCCTCGCTCCCGACTCCGGCGGCGCCCGCGGTATCCGGCTCAACCTCGATGGCACGCGCTTCACCGCCACGACCGACCGCGCCGGCGCTTTCTCGTTTTCGTCCCTGCCCGCCGGCAGCTACACCGTCGTCGCCACCGGCAGCGGATTTCAACCGCTCCAGATCACCGGTGTCCCGATCGAGCCGGGGCGCACGTTCACCCTCGACGCCCAGACGCTGCGCGTCGCCTCCGAAACCACCGAACTTGAGGCCGTCGTGGTCCAGGGTTCATCCTCGCGCCTCCGCCCGTTCGACCGCGGGCAACGCTCCGATGCTCCCCGTATCGCCGCCGGCAATCTCGATCTCCCGCGCACCGAAGACGACGTGCTCCCTTACACCGTTTACGACCGACAACAGATCGCGCGCAGCGGTGCGGTCAGCCTGAGCGAATTTCTCGCCCGCGAGGTCGTCGATAGCGACGCCACCTCCCGCCCACCCGAGCAGACCGCCGGCGCCGACCTCGCCTCCGTCACCGGCAGCACCAACCTCAATCTCCGCGGCTACAAATCCGAAGAGACCATCCTCCTGGTCAACGGTCGCCGTCTGCCCGAGGTCGCCATCACCAGCTCCGGCGGCGGCCAGTCCAGCCAACAGCCCGACGTTAATTTCATCCCCCTCAGCCTCGTGCAACGCGTCGAGGTGCTCCCCGTCTCCGCCTCCGCGCTCTACAGCGGCAACCCCGTCGGCGGCGTGATCAACATCGTCCTCCGCCCCGAAGCCGAGGGCACCGAGGTCACTACCACTTACACCAACGCCCTCCGCCGCTTCGACGCGCCGCAATCCAGCGTCTCCCTCTTGCACGGCCACTCGTTCCTCGACGGCGCCCTCCGCGTGCTCTTCAGCGCCACGTTCTCCCGCACCGAGCCCGCCACCGAGGCCGAGCTCGGTCACATCCGCTCCCACCCCGGTTTGTCTCCGTCGCTCTCCGATCCGCTCTACCGCGCCACACCCAATCTGCGCAGCGCCGCTCAACTCCCGCTCTTCGGCCCCGGCACGTCTCCGGCCACGTCCGTCGCCCGCGGCGCCGACGGCACCGGCGGTCTCGCCGCCTTCACCGGCCGCGCCGGCGTCCGCAACTTTGATCTCTTCGACTCCGTCGGCGGACTCGCCAACTCCGCCGCTTCCGTCGATTTCCCCTACGGCCGCCGCCAACAGGGCGAGAGCTATTTCGGCTCGGCGACCTACGAGCTTACCCCCTGGCTTCAGCTCGGCTTCAACGGCATCTACACCCGCACGACCGCGCATCGCGGCTATCAGGTTTTTCGCGGCGACCTCACGCTCGGCGCCGCCAATCCTCTCAACCCGTTCGGTCAACCCGTGCTCGTCTCCTTGCTCGAAACCGCGCCTGCCCTCGGCGCCGATTACAACGAGGCCCGCGTCGATTTCTCTTCGTTCGTCGTCGGTGCCCTCGTTCGCCTGCCCGCCGACTGGCGCGCTTCCGGCGACCTCCAATACGGCCGTAATCTCACCCACTACCGCGGCCTCGCCGGCGTCGATTCCGAGCGTTGGCAACAGCTCGTCGATCAACGGATCTACAATCCGCTCCGCGACACCCAGCTCTCCGGCCCGCCCGCCGCCTTCTACGATCGCGCGCTCAAATACTACGGCGCCCGCGACCGCTTCGTCACCCTCGGCGACTACACCACGCTCGACGCCGCCCTCCGCATCACCAACCAAAACCTGCTGCTCCCCACCGGCCGCACCACCGTCAGTTTCGGCACGGATTTCCGGGAGAACCACATCTCCGCCTACGCCGGCCGCCGTGTCTACGGCGACGGCTCGCTCGCCGAGACGCCCGCGCCCACCGGCGCCCGCAGCGTCGAGCGCATCAGCCTCTTCGGCGAAATCCAAACCCCGCTGCTCCCCGCCCGCTGGCTCCCGGCGTTCATCCGCGAAATCAAAACCGAGATCGCCGCCCGCTACGTGGCGGCCGATACGTCGCAAGAGTCCAACCTCGCCCCCACCGGCGGTCTTAAACTGGATCTTGCCGGCGGCTTTTCCCTGCGCGCCACCGTCGCCACCTCCAACCGCTTGCCCGCGCCCGTGCTCTCGCGCGCCGTCGCCGCCCCGCCGGTTAACCCGGGCAGCGGCGGCGGCGAGATGAGCTACGTCAAAATCACCGACCCGCGCCGGGGCAACGAGACCAACGAATTCGTCACCGCCAGCGAACTCATCAACACCGCCCTCCGGCCCGAATCCGCCGTCACGCGCACGCTCGGCATCGTTTACCAACGCAGCCACGTCCACCGCTTCCGCGCCTCGCTCGATCTCGCCGACACCCGCAAATCCGGCGAACTCCAATTCCTCGACGAGCAAAGCATCGTCAATTTCGAGTCACTCTTTCCGGGTCGCGTGACCCGCGCCGCCGCGTTGCCCGGCGAAGCGGCCGGCCGCGTGCAATCCGTGCTCACCGGCACGTTCAATCTCGCCTACCGCGAGTCCCAAAACTGGACCGCCGCCCTCGACTACGCCTGGACCCAATGCCTCGGTGGTCGCCTCGATCTCTACACGCGCTGGCTCATGTTTCGGCGCTTCGAGACCCAGCTCCTCCCCGGCAGCACACCCGTGGATCAACTCACCACGCCCGACGGCGTCACGCCCGGCCTGCTGCGTCACCGCGTGAATTTCGGCGCCGGTTGGTCGTCGCCTGTGTTTGGCTTCGGCGTGGACGGCCATTACTTCCACTCGCGCACGCTCCCTGTTTACGAGTGGTCCGCCCAAGGGGCCCGCGAGCTGCCGGCCCAGTGGCAATTTGATGCTTACTTGCAGAGCGACGTCGCCCGCTGGCTCACGTGGAGAAACGACCGCTTCGGCCTGCGCGCCCAGTTTCGCGTCAATAATTTCCTCGCCGCCGAGCCGCTCCGCCACGCCTCCGCCCTCACCGGCGTGCAACCCTACGGCGACTGGCGCGGCCCCGTTTATTCCCTGTCGCTCACCGCGACGTTCTGAGAGTCACTCCTCTGCAACTTTCCGAGCGGTAGGGACGCCTCTCCGAGGCGTCCGATGTCATTGCGAGAGCAGGACCAACGTCGGGCCGTTGGCTGAAGTAGCCGATGAACGCGGTTGTCATGGCGAGGAGCGCAGCGACGAAGCCATCCAGCTTACTTCTCCCCGCGCGTTTCGCGCCGTTCATCCGTGAGTACGCCCCAGCCCATCTCTCCAAATTTTCTAACCACGGATGCACCCGAACAAACCCGGATAAAGACGGGGAATCGGCTTCACCTCAGGGGTGAGTCCAACGTCTCTTGATCAACAGACCGTCATTGCGAGAAACGAAGCGACGAAGCAATCCCGCTGCAGTGCCACGGCGCGCTTGGTCCCGCTCTCGCAATGACAAACGTCTAGAAATTACGGGACGTTAGTGTAGCGCGCCGCGCACCGCCTTCACTTTGCGCTTGAAGCAACCGTGCTTTCAACGTGCGTTAGTTCCTCTTACCCCTTTTCGATTGGAGCAAAAGCCCGGTCGTTGTTCCCCACCCCCCAGCTCCCCCCCCAGCTCCCTCCTTATTTTGCCCGTTTTATCGAAAAAAGACGTTCCTAGAACGTCAGGGCGCGTCCGCTTCATTGATTTTTCAAGTCATTTTCAATCAACATTTTTTGCACACCAATTCTCATCTTCGCCACGCGCCAGAGAAATTTTATCCCAAACTATGAAACTAACTCAATCCACCCCGCTGCATCGCGCGAAATTAAGCTTTGCCGCTTACTTTACGCTCATCTTCGCGTTGACCTGCACGACAGGAATCGCGGCAGACGACAGCGTTAAAAAGCTCGCGAGTGAAAACGAAAGTCTTCGCAGCGAGAACGCTGAGCTTCGCCGGCGTTTCGCTGAACTCGAGGCCCGCTTGGCCATTCCTCCCGCCGCGGCGCCTGCTAGCCAAGCTGCGGTCAAGCCTGCTCTCGCGGCGGCGGCAGCGGCCCCGGTGGCGGCGGCCAAAGCCAACCCCGATGTGGTGGTGCTCAGCACCTTCGAGGTTTCCAGCGATAAGGATTATGGCTACCTCAAAACCAATGCCGCGACAGCTACCCGGATCGGTATGGAAATCCAAAAGGTACCGATGAATATTTCGGTCATCTCGCGCGACTTCCTCGATGATACGAACACGCGCAGTTTAATGGATTTGCTGCGTTACACGGCGGCTGCCGCGGGCGACACCCGCTATGCGATGCGCCGTCCCGGTAACGAGTCCACGCCACAGGGTGGCTTCACCATGCGTGGCTTCGCGGTAAACACTTTGATGCGCAACGGCGTCTTCCGCTATATCTCCTACAATTTGGATAACGTCGATCGCGTCGAAGTGGTCAAAGGGCCTGCCGCTGTTTTCTACGGCCAAGGTTTTCCCGGCGGCGTCGTTAATTACATCACGAAACAGCCTGTGTTCGCCAAGACTCCGAGCACTTTCAAATACTCCATTAACGATAACAGCGGCCACAAGGTGGTTGCCGATATCAACGTGTTGCTGAGCAAGAAAGCCGCCTTCCGCATGGTGGGCGCATGGGACGATACCCAAGGGGAGCGGCGCTTTGAATTTCGCCGCAACATCAACCTGACGCCCAGCCTGACCGTCGTTCCTTTCGACAGCGGGAAAGTGAAGGTCAATGTTGAGATGGAATACCTTGTCGAGAGCTTCAATCAAAACGACTATGACTGGATCTGGAGCGATTTCGCCGGCTGGCGGACCGCGGCTGCTGCCACCTCGGCCATAGTGGTTAACTCGGTGAAGACCCCGAGCCTAGCCTACGCGACCTATATTAACAATAAGCGGAATGCGACCGGCGATTTAAGTTTGCCCGCCTACACCAGCGTAGAGCGCGGGGCTTATTACACGGACAAGAGTGGCAAGCTCATCCATGATGAGGCTTTCAACTACACGAGCCGCGGCGCCCGCACGATGAACGAAGTTAAAGTCTTCACGGCCACGACGGAGTTCGCCCCGTTCAATTGGTTGGAAGGCCGCTACGTTTTTCAGCACGACAACAGCCGTTTTGACAGCATCGAGGGCATCACCACTCCTTACGCCGACGGAGTGCATTGGAATGTGGGCGCAGGCGGGACGTCGGGCTATTACCGCGACACCAATTTGCACCAGCTTGACCTGATCACCAAATTCGAAACCGGCGGGATCAAGCACAAGCTGCTGGCCGGTTTTAACTCATCCAAATACACCCAGAATTTCTTCGGCCACGACATCCGCCTTAATCCTTTTTACGGCCATGTCCCCGGCTCAACCAACCCGATCGCCAATCCCGGGTACGGCACGACCGGGGGGACCCAAGTTCCCGACAATATGGTGGGCGAAGGCCGGAGCCACGACACCGGAGTTCCGACGGTCAATCAAGTCGTGCGCGATCGTAACGGTAACATCAAATTGGTTAAGGCGGTTTACAGTAACTTCGACCCTGGTTTCGAAATCTATCCGACGATCGACAAGTTGTTCCCGAACGGTCGCGCTTGGCTCGACGGTTACAAACCGATCAACCTCGCGGGCTACTTAAATTACCAAGCGGCGCTGCTCGATGACCGGCTCAATCTCATCGGCGGTTTCCGCCGGCAGTCGCTGGAGGAACAGGGGCAGTATTTGATGGCTAATTATCCTTGGTACATCGTCCCGGTCGACGCATGGAAGGACCCTGTAAAGTATCCACCCAGCGAATGGGGTTACGGTGCGAACTACATCAAGACCCTGCGCGTGTATAAAAAGGAAGCGGATGCGTGGATGGCCGGCGCCTCTTTTGCCGTCAATAAAGAGCTGAGTGTCTATGCCTCTGTCTCAAAAACCTTTCAGTTTAACGTGGGCAATGTCGGCGGAGTCTTCGTCGGCAATGAACTCCCGGTCGTGCAAAGCGCGCTCGACCAGAACCGCGGCTCTTTTCAATACCTCGGTCAGACCGTCACTTCCGCTCAAAAATTCATCGAGATTCAGACTGCCCGCGGCGCTTATAATCCGCTTAAGGACGAGTCGGGGATGAATTGGGAATTTGGCGCCAAGATGAGCTCCAAAGAAAGTAAGGTCGTCGGCACGCTCTCTTTCTTTCGCGGAGAGCGCACCAACCAGATGTTGGATGACCCCGCAGCCCAGTCCAATCTTGAGGAGCCGCTCAACTTCAGCACCACCTTGTTCGCCCCGGGCACCTTGGGTTACAATACCCGGGTGTTCCGTTGGCGCACGACCGATTTGAAGAACCGCATCGAGGGTTCGGAAGCCGAAGTGATCTGGACCCCGCTCCCGAATTTCCAAGCGGTCATCAACGGCTCGTGGCTGTGGACCGCCAAGACGGTTTATGACAAATCCCGCGCTCAGCCCGGATCCTCCGCTTACACAAAGCTGGGTGCTGCGGCCAAGGTTGCCTCCGACATCTACTACGGAGCGCGCATCGAAAATGTGCCTGAGTATCGCTTCAATGCTTTTGGCAAATACACCTTCACCGATGGCAAGGTGCGCGGGCTTTCGCTTGGGGCCGGTCTGCGTTATTCTTCGGAAACGGTGGTTAGCCGCAGTGTTGACTGGAATCCCCTCAAAGGCGGCTACCAAGCAGGCGACTACCTGGTGTACGATCTCACGGTTAATTATCCGTGGAGCATCTCAGATTTCAAATTCCGCACCTCCCTTGGCGTCTACAACGTGACCGATGCAGTTTATTCAGAGGGCTCGTTTGCGCTTTCGCCGGCGCGAAACTGGCTTCTGAGCAACACGCTGGAATTCTAAGCTAATCCGGTCTGCCCGGAGGCGCTGGCAAGGCGGAGTCCGCATTGGACTCCGCCTTTTTTGTGCCACCCATCGAGCTTTCGCGGTGATACCAACGTCCCTTGATCAACAGACTGTCATGGCGAGGAGCGCAGCGACGAAGCCATCCAGCTTACTTCTCCCCGCGCGTTTCGCGCCGTTCATCCGTGAGTACGCCCCAGCCCATCTCTCCAAATTTTCCAACCGCGGATGCACCCGAACAAACC
This sequence comes from Opitutaceae bacterium, assembly GCA_044356555.1. GTDB lineage: Bacteria > Verrucomicrobiota > Verrucomicrobiia > Opitutales > Opitutaceae > Tous-C4FEB. The sequence continues at coordinate 168,032 of JBIKWB010000009.1, forward strand.
CGGATAAAGCAGGGGAACCGGCTTCACCTCAGGGGTGAGTCGTTCGCTGCGCCCGTCCGCATCTTTGTAGGGCTCGACCTCGTGTCGAGCCGTTCAGTGGGTCGGGCTCCAAAGACGAAACGGCCTCACGCAAGGTGAGGCCCTACCGTGAGAAAAAATCAGCTGTACCGCCCACCGGGCTGAGCCTCGTTCGCTGCTCCCATCGGTTTGGGATCCGGGTCCGTCCGTGGTTTAAATGCCGTTCTTAAATTCATAACGCCGCTCTCTGCCTCGCCCCGCGCTCACAAAAAAAGATTCGCGCTCCCACTGGCGGTTCCCGCGCCGAGCCTTGTCTCTATCCGCATCCACCCATCTGCCGTGTCCCCCACCGCTTCCCCCGTGCTCTCCGCCCCCGCCGACACCGCCCCCGCTTCCTCCGACGACCTTCGCTCGCTCCTCAAGCGTTGCTCGCCTCCCACTTACAATGCCGCGCTCAACTACCGCCGCACCCGTGACCCCGCTCACCTCCCCGCGATTGTTTTCGGCGTCATCGAGCGCTTCGTGGAACGCCCGCTCCGCCCGCGACTCCAAATGCCCGCCGAGGAGGTCCGCCTCACCGCCGACCTCGGCCTCGATTCCCTCACGCTCACCGAGCTCGTCATTTTGATCGAGGAAACGCTCCAGCTCACCCTCGCGCCCGAAGAACTCCCCCGCCTCCGCACCCTCGCCGACCTCCACCGCTTCATCGCCGCCAAACTGCCCAAGTAGGGCAGGGTATACGACCCGCCCTTGCCGAATCTCACCCGCCAGCTCCGCCAGCCGCCCCGCCCTTGCCGAATCTCACCCGCCCACTCCGCCATCCGCCCCGCACCGCCGCTCCGTTTTTTCACCGCCCTCGCCCGCTCGTGTTTTTCACCAGCGCGCCTCCCGTTTTCGCGTTTTCTGCGGATCGTCGTAGTTTATTTTACCTCAAAACCGACGGCATCCTTTGGGCTCTCGGTCATAACCGTTCAGGCGAGTTTGGGCGTGGGACTTAGGCGATCTGCGCTCTCCCTGGTCTCGGCGCGCTCTCGCAACTGCGCCCATCACGGCTCCAGCCCTTTTTGAGCGCGGGACTGCTTGCCTTCTGGCGCATTCCGACCAGTCCTCCGACCAGTCCAACTACCTTCTCACATGATTGCTCCACCTACTGCACCGTCCAAGATCGTCGGGGCTTATGAAGCCAAATCAAAGCTCTCGGAACTCCTCGATCTCGTCGAGAGCGGCCGTACCGTCACGATTACCCGACACTCCCGCAATGTTGCGCGGCTAGTCCCGGCCGCCGAACCCGCCGCAGATCGATCGGTGTTTACCCGCATCCGGGAGCTTCACGCGAAGCTTTCGCTACCCGATGGGATGTCTGCTCGCGATCTGATCAACGACGGCCGGCGGATTTGATCCATGCAAGCTCTCGTCATCGACGGCTCAACGGCTCTCGGCTGCTTGATGCATGACGAGCAGCATCCCGATGCCCTCAAATCGCTCGAAGCCATCGAGAGTGGCATCCCGACCTTCGTGCCGGCGCATTGGTGCGTCGAGGTTGCAAACGGCCTTGTGATGGCGGAGCGACGCAAGCGCGCCAGCCAAGCCCACATTACCGAGGCGTTGCATCTTGTCGCGGCCCTTCCCGTGATCGCCGACGACGAGACCGCGCGACGCGTCGGCAGCGACACCACTGCGCTCGCTCGCCAATACGGGCTCACGATCTATGACGCCGCTTACCTCGAGCTTGCGATGCGCCGAGGCGCTTCGCTCGCAACCAGCGACCACGCTCTCGCCAAAGCGGCAAAGCAAGCAGGCGTCGCCCTATTTCCTCCCTGAAACTCCTCGCGCGCGGCGCACAGGGAGAAAACGTCTTATACCAACGTCACATGAGATTTGGACTTTTGTAGGCCGTCCGCTTGCGGACGCACCCAGCGCCTGCAAGCAGGCTGCCTACGACGGAAAGTCTAAAAACCAAACGGCGCTGGTCTTAGCTCACCGTGAGCGTTCAGGCGGCAGTTGGGATCCGGTGGGCCGAGCCGACGGGGTACGCCGAAGCGGGCCGGCGGCGGATGACTTTGCGCAGCCCCGCCTCTTTTTTAAAAATAAATCTCACAAAGGACTGGCGGGTTTTACCCGGCGGGCTGTCCTACACTAGCAGCCCCACTGCTTTTCTTCACGCCAAGCCCTCCCCTGCCCGCTCGCTCCCCCATGAAATCCACCTCTTGCCCTCGCCTCTTCCTGCTCCTCGCGCTCGTGTTTTTCACCAGCGGCGCCTCCGGCCTTCACGCTCAGCCGGGATCATGCAATTGAGGGCCAGATAAGTTGGTGAGGGCCGGCTCTGGCGGAGAGGGCGGCAACTGCATCGCAGTCGTCGTTAGGGCTCATTTGACGGAGGAGAACGTGCCACCAA
>JBIKWB010000059.1:0-14766 GCA_044356555.1 Opitutaceae bacterium
ATCCGGTCACCAGCCCGGTATAACGGCGTCAAACTTTGATCTGCCTTCGATTCTCCCTGTGAGCCTCCCTCTGAAAACCCCCGATTCGCTTCAAAAGTTCGTGGTTTGATCCATGCCGGGCAGCCAGTGGTAGATACGAACTCCGCGCGAGATAAGTCAAAGTTTGTAGATCGCTCTAATCCAGTGTTTAAAGGCGAGCTGAAGTTTGACCGGTCGTCGGGAAAGTTCGTCGTTTCATCCACGGCGGTAGACCGTCATGGATGGAGTGACGAACTTCCTTGAGGCGAGTCAAAGTGACCGGCCGGCATCTACCGGCCACTGATTTCAAGGCGCTTTGAAGCACAGGCGATGCACGGGCGCTTCTGGCAATGGCATCGATGGCGCCGAAGTGTCTTGAAATCGGCATCTGATCCGCCATTTTGCGACTCAGAATGGCATTCATTCCGCGAATCTTTATGCCGGGCCGCGATCACTTTTTCCTGCTTGGGCCGCGTGGCACGGGCAAGACGCTTTGGTCCACCCATCACTATCCCAAGGCGCTGCGGATTGACCTGCTCGATCCGGAGACACTGCGGCTTTTGTCTGCCCGGCCCTCGGCCTCGTGGCCCACGCCGCCGCTGCCCGCATCCAACCCAAAAAGCCGGCAATTTGGCTATTTCCAGCTCTCTCTAAGACGCGGCCGAAAGCCGATTGGCGGCGATCGCCACGAGTTCTGCCCTTGTAATGGACCGTTCGGCGCACGCGCCGATAAAGCGTTTGCCCAACCCGGTGAGCCATTGGCGCATCAGGGTCCTCCCTTCTGCGGCAGAACCGGGGAACTCGCAGTTGAGCGCGTTCTGCACCGCCCACAGCACGCTCGGCGCGAGCGTGCCGTCTTCGGCCGAGGTCGCCCAGGCGCGGTCGGGGCGATCCGGCGCTGAAACCGCATAATAGTCGGTGCAGGGCCCGGACCCGGGTATATGCGCGCGTTTCACGGAATAGTAGCGCGGAGCGATCACGCCGAGCGTGTGAGCATCGAACGATAATGTAAAAAGATGGGGCTCAACGGCCGCCGATTCTAAGTTCCGGCGCACCGATGAAATGGTGCGCCGGCGCTTTTCCATTCGATACTCTAACTTCGGTCCCGCACGCATTGCCTGCGCTCGGGCGTTGACGTGTGCGGCCTTGATCATCGCGTCGGTGACCCCGAGGATGGCGGTTAAAGCCGGGCAAAATACTCAGGGGCTTGCGTCGTGTGTTATTCTCCGGTGTCCGATCTCAGTATCCTGCGCAATCTCCCGTCCTGCCGCCACTGCACCGCCCGTCATGCCCCCAGCCGATCCTATAATTGCCCGCTGGTATGCTGACGAGGTGCAGCCGCACGAGGTGACACTGCGGGCATGGCTGTCAGGTCGCTTTCCAAATCTCGCGGACGTGGACGATATCGCGCAGGAGTCGGTAGTGCGGCTACTGCGGGCGCGGGGCAGCGGGCCGATCCTCTCACCCAAGTCCCTGCTTTTCGTAGTCGCCCGCAACCTCGCCCTCAATCGTTTGCGCGATGCGCAGCGCAAACCGGCGCAGCCTTTAGCGGATTTCGACCTCGGCGGTGTCTTAGATGAGCATGAGGATATCCGTGAAACCGTCGCCCGCCTGGAGGAGTATAGCGTGCTGATCGAGGCCATCCAGTCGCTGCCACAGCGCTGCCGGCAGATCATGACCCTGCGTCGGATCTACGGTCTCTCGCAGAAGGAGGTGGCGGCCCAACTCGGCATATCGGAACACACCGTCGAGGCTCAGAGCACCATCGGCCTCGACAAATGCGTGGAGTTTTTCCGGGCGCGTGGGCACGTCTCGCGTCGATCATGAATGACCGCCTGCCACCCTCTCTCAATCACCGCGCCATCGAGCGGGAGGCTGCCGCTTGGGTCGTGCGGGAAGAGCGCGGGCTCACGGCGGCGGAGCAGGACGCGCGGTCCAACTGGCTCGCCTCTGATCCCCGCCACGGTGAGATCCTGCGCGAGCGGCGTTGGGCGTGGCGGGAGTTCGATCGCATTGCCGGTTTGCCCGCGACTCTGACCCCGGCGCCCGATCCCGACTTGCTTGCCCCGCGCTCCGCCCGACCCAAGGGTCATTCGCCTCGGTGGCAGGTTGTCGCCTGGGCTTCGGCCGCTGCGGCGGCGGCCATTCTGCTGTGGGTGGCGGTAGCGCCCCGCACGGTTCCCTCCGGACAACTCGCACCTTCGCGACTCTCGACGGCCCTGGCCGCTCCGTGCGAGCAGCGCACCCTCGAGGATGGCTCGCTCGTGCAACTTAACCGCGGTGCGCAACTCAACATCGATTTCACGGCCGGCGTGCGGCGGGTCCGACTGATGCGGGGCGAGGCGCATTTCGCTGTCGCCAAGAATCCGGAGCGACCCTTCGTCGTGGAGGCGGGAGGCGTCACCGTCCGGGCGGTCGGTACAGCTTTCAATGTCCAGCTCACCTCGGCGGCGGTGGAGATCGTCGTGGCGGAGGGTCGCGTGGCAGTTGACCGCGAGGCCGAGGCTCATTCGAACCCGATGTCATCGGTGCTGGATGCGCATCAGCGGGTCGTCGTCCCCCTGCACGAAACCGGGCTTGGCCCGCCGGCGCTCACCTTGAGCGAGGCGGAACTCACCGCCCGACTCCTCTGGCAGCCCCGGATGCTGGATTTCACCGACGTGCCGCTCGCGAGCATCGCGGCGGAATTGAATCGGCGGAACCCAGTGCAACTCATCCCGGATTCCGCGGCGCTACGCGAACTGCGGGTCAATGCCAGCATCCGCTCGGACAACGTGGAGGGATTCGTCCGCCTGCTGGAGTCGAGTTTCGACCTGCGGGCGGAATGGCGCAGCGAAACGGAAAGTGTCCTGCGCCGGGTTCGTTGATGCGAGACGATGAAGGTGGCGGATTTTTTTGCGCCCACCTTAGCGGAAATCTCCGTGGCTGGGGTCATAGGGTGCATGAACCGTGCAAACCCCGCCTCGCCCCGAGCGCCACGACGCCGACTGTCGCACCTACGAATCGCTGCCCTCGGCCTGTTGCTGCTGGGTTCTAGCTCAGGTCTTCTGTGCGCCGCAGACGGGGCACGCGACTTTGACCTACCGGCCGGTCAGGCGCGCGACACGCTCAAGCGTTTTGCCGCTCAGGCGCAGGTGGAGATCGTCTTCCCGAGCGAGAACACTCTCGGCGTGGCGACGAACGCCGTCCGGGGTCGCCTCTCCCCCGAGGAAGCGATAGCCGCGCTGCTGGCGGGCACAAATCTGACCGCGACGCGCGAACCCAAGACTGGCTCTTATTCAGTCCGCCCGAGGCCCTCCGACCCAAACGCCCCAAGGGCGGCGCAAGAGAGCGCCAGCCCGAAGTCAACCGCCAACGACTCCTCCTCAAGTCCGACGAAACAGTCCGCTGAGGAATCCATCATCGAACTCTCCCCTTTCGTCACCAGCGAAAAGTCGGTCACTGGTTATGCCGCCACCGAAACGCTCTCGGGCACGCGCATGCGCACGGATCTCAAGGATGTCAGCGCCTCCCTCTCCATCCTCACCCCGGAGTTTCTCCAGGATCTCGGCGTCACCTCTTTTGAAAAGGCCCTCGAATACACGCCCAGCGTTAATCTCGACCAGGGCGACGCCATTGGCAACGGCGGCATTGCGCTGCGAGGTAGCAACGGCCAGTCCTTCTCCATCCGCGGATTTTCCGGCAGTGTGACTGGTGATCAGAGTATCTCCAACGATTTTTTCGCCAGCGCCGGCCCGAACGATATCTACAACACCGAGCGCGTCACCCTCTCGCTCGGGCCGAACGCGCTGCTCATCGGCGTCGGCAATCCCCAGGGCGCGGTCGTAACCTCCACCAAGCGCGCCAAGCTCGTGAAGACTGCCACCAAGGTCTCCTTTCAGGGAGACCGCTGGGACTCCCATCGTGCCTCGCTTGACCATAACCAGCCGCTGATCGCCAACCGGCTCGCGCTCCGGCTCAACGGCCTCTACGATCGCCAACGCGAGTTTCGCGGCAATGAAGGCAAGAACCAGGAACGGGTTACCCTCAGCGTCGTCGGCAAGCCTTGGCAAAACACGAAGGTCACGGTCAATCATGAGAACTACAGCTCCGCGCTGAACAACGCTGCCTTGGTCTGGGGCTTCGATGGCTCGGCCCTCGCCTGGATCGCGGCGGGCAAACCCGTCGTCGGCAACGACCCCAAAAACTACCTCGTCAACAACAGCGCCCAGCGACCGACGCTCGTCCGCGGCCTAGGCCTGGCCAAGCCGCTGGTGAACATGCGCGGCCAGAGGACGCTTCCCGAAGCCGTCTTCGGCGGCGTCTCCAGCAACAACTACATGTCCATGCGCCCCTGGGAGACCTTCGGCCTCAGCCAGGATACGTATTTGTATGGCGGTGCGCGGAGCAGTCCACCCAACAAAAACCGGGGCTCCTGGACCCACCTCTTCGTCGAACAAAAGCTCGCCTCCAATCTCTACCTCGAACTCGCCGGCGCCCGTACCCGGTACCACCGCAACCTCGACCAGAACAACCAAAACCTCCTTACCATCGATCCCAACCCCCGGCTGAGCGACGGCTCGCCCAATCCCGGCTACCTCGTCCCCTACAATGACAGCGGGGTGATGCTCTCTCTCGTCGATAACTCCAAATCCGACGAATACCGCGCCACCCTTTCCTACGAACTCGACTTGGCCCGCCGCAACCGCTGGCTCGGACGCCACGGGTTCTCTCTCCTCGGACAGACTAGCACGGGCTACTACACCCGCGATAGCATGCGCGTTTTCAACCTCGCCACGGTCGGCCGTACCGGCTGGGGCAACGCCGCCACGGCCAACGTCAATCGCTTGGTTGTCCGCCACTATTTTCTCAACGGCAATGTTCCCGAGCTCTGGGCCGCGTCCGAACTCATGGACCATGCCAAGGAGATCTCCGCCTACGGCAGTCTCATCGGCGCCGCCGAAAACGACCGCGCTCCGGTCGATCTTCGCCTCCTGCCCTTCACCACCCCCATCCACAACAAATCCACCACCGACAGTCTCTCCCTCGGCTGGCAGGCCCGCTGGTTGAAAGACCGACTGGTCACCCTCTTCGGCTATCGTACGGACCACTTGACGGCCTATGGCGCCCCGACCTCCCAGAATCTCATCATCCCGGAAACGCTGGGTAAATCCACCAGCGCAACTTATGACTACCGGTTCTTCGACCTGGCCAGCGAGGTCAAACCCAGCCGCTTCGGCTCGGATGACCGAGGGATTTCCCGCACCCATGGCGCCGTGCTCCACGTCTTCTCCTGGTTGAGCCTGGGTTACACCCGCTCTGACAACTTCACCCCAGGCCGGCCCACGGTCGAGACGCCCATCGGCACCGCCTATGCCAATCCCAGCGGCGAGACCCAGGATTTCAGCGCCAACTTCTATCTCCTGGCCAACAAGCTGTCCGTTCGCGTCACGCACTTCGACACGACGGCGAAGAATCAGATCTACATCGTCGGCACGAAATACGGCGGAGCCAGAAATATCCTGCAACGCCTTCAGGACAACTACAAGGCGAACGGCGATTCGCACTTTCAGGCGATGCAGAGCCTCTACCCGATCCAAAATCAAACCCCTCCCGACGTGCGCGACACCAAGGCGACTGGCTGGGAACTGACGGTCGTCTATAATCCCACCCGGCACTGGCGGGTAGCGCTCTCAGGCAGTTCCAATAAGAACACGCTCTTCGTCGACGACAGGTATGCCGGCCTCTACCTCGCCAACAACACCGCCTACGAGGGCTTGGCGACCTGGCGCACGTTTGCCGACGAACTCCAGCGGGTGGCGTCCGGCACCGCCTCGCGCTCGTTCGACCTCAACCCCGCCAACAGCACCGATCGCCAGAAAGCCCAAGACGACGCCACCTACATCCGGCTGCAAGCGGACAGCATGGAAAAAAGTTACCGGGACGGTCAGCAGCTCCTCGGTCGCAGCCAAATTCGCAGCGGCGGCCAATACAACTTCAACGGCCTCACCGCCTACGATTTCACTGAAGGCCGACTCAAGGGATGGACGGCGGGTGGCAATTTCCGCTGGCGCTCCGCCTCCGTGGTTGGCTACCGCCGCATGCTGGACGCCAGCGGTCGGCCGGGGCTCTTGAGTGTCGATCAACCCATTAAGGGTAAGGACACCTGGGACTTCGGCGCCCTGATCGCCTGGAAACATGCGCTCAACCAGAAAGTGAATCTCCGGGTCCAGCTCAACATCCAGAACCTCCTCAACGAAACGACTCCCGTCCTCACCGTCGTCGACACGGATACGAATGCCGTGTATGGAACCGCCAACGCCGCCGTCCCGGTCTATTACACGCTGCGGCGGCCCCGCAATTTCGTCCTCAGCACGACCTTCGATTTCTGATCGTGCAATCTCATCTCCCGACCTCCCGGCGAAAATCACGATGAACCGACGGTATTTCCTCACCACGCTCGGCAGCGCCACGGCCGGGTTTGCCTTCGCCCGCGCCGCGCACAGCGCTACTGCCACCGCCGTGCCCTCGTATCTGCGCTCGCAGGCCTCGCTCTAAGCCAAGGACGGCGCGGCCTACCTTTCTACTGAATCGTTGGCATAGAAACCGCCCAACCCATCAATAATTCCATGAACGGCGCTCTTACTCCCATCCTCCTTCGCTGTGGTTGGCTCCTGGCCGCTAGCGCGCTCCTGCATGCGGCAGCTTTCGCCTCCGCCGCGACTCCGCCCAACCTTATCTTCCTGTTTTCCGACGACCAGAACGCACGCGCGATCGGCTACGAAAACCCAGAGGTGATCACCCCACACCTCGACCAGCTCGCGCGCGAGGGCGTGCGGTTCACCAATCATTACAACACCACCTCGATCTGCATGGCCAGCCGGTGCAACGTTCTCACCGGCCTCTACGAGTACCGCCACGGCTGCAACTTTGACCATGGCGACCTCGCCCGCCGCTTCCTCGAGGAATCCTACCCCGTGCTCCTGCGGCGCGCCGGCTACACCACCGGCTTCGCCGGAAAAATCGGCTTCGACCTCAAGGGAGAAAAATTCGACGCGCTGGCCTCGTTTTTCGACCGCTGGGCCGGCGGGCCCGGTCAGACGTTTTACGAAACGGAAAAGAACCCCGGCATCGCCCGCTATGCCACACAGTATCCGCACGGTTCTCGCGCCTACGGAGCGTGGGCGGTCGATTTCCTCAAGACGGCAAAAGCCACCGGCAAACCCTTTTGCCTGTCGGTCAGCTTCAAGGCGCCTCACCTGCCGTTCAAGCCGGATCCGCAGGACGCGAAGCTCTACGCAGGCAAGAAGTTTTCCCGCCCGCCCAACTACGGCGTGGACCGCGGCCGCCATCTCTCAGCCCAGGCGCGCACCAGCCGTGCCGCCACCGGCTATCGCGAATGGATCAACGACTATGATAATTCCGCCGCCGCCTACTACGCGTTGATCACCGGAATCGATGCCGCCGTCGGCATGATTCGCGAGGCGCTCACCCGCGAGGGCCTCGCCGCCAACACTGTCATCGTCTACACCTCCGACAACGGTTACAGCATGGGCGCGCACGGTTTTGGCGACAAGGTGCTCCCCTACGAGGCCGCCTCGAAATCGCCGCTCATCGTCTTTGACCCACGCCTGCCGCGAGCCCACGCCGGCACGGTGAGCCACGCCCTCACCGCCAACGTCGATGTCGCCGCGACCCTCCATGCGCTCGCCGGCGTGCCGGCCCCTGCCGGCATCGATGGGAAGAGTCTTCTGCCCCTCCTCACCGCCCCGCAAGGCCGCGTGCGCGACGCCCTGCCGCTCTTCAATTTCTGGGGCGCCGCCTCCGCTCAATCGCTGGCCATTGTCATGCCCGGCTGGAAGTACATCTACTGGGCCCACGGCGGTGAGGGGATGCAGCCGACCGAGGAACTTTTTGCCCTCGCGGCGGATCCCTACGAGCTGAACAACCTGGCGGCCGACGCCCGCCATGCCGCGCAGCTCGCGACGCTGCGCCGCGCCTACGACACCGAACTCGCCGCGATCCAGGCCCGGCTCACCTCCGGCCACGACTACGAAAAATACCCCATGCTCTTCAGCCGCACGATCCCTTGGAGCGAAAAATCCGCCTCTCCGCCAGCGCCCAAAGCGAAACGTAAAGCGCTGTAACCAAGCGGCGCGATTCCCTTCAATCAGTCCCGCCCCAACCGGGAGACATCGCACGAAATACGTGAGCCCAGCCGCCCCCAACCGCGACAATAAGTCCTGCCAATGACACCTCACCTGCTCACGCGACGGTCCTTTCTCCTGCGAAGCTCCGCCACCGCCTTGGCGGCTAACGTCGGCATCTCCAGTCGCATCTTTGGCGCCGGGGCTGCCGTCCCCCCCAGCAGTCGCATCAACCTCGGCTTCATCGGCACGGGGCGTCAGGTCTTCCACGCCAATCTGCCGGGCTTTCTCTGGCGGACCGATGTCCAGGTCGTCGCCGTCTGTGACGTCGATCGCTGGCGCGCGGAGAAAGCGCGTGACAAGGTGCACGAGACCTACGCCGAGGCGAAGGCCTCCGGTTCCTACAACGGCTGCGCCGTGTACGAAGACTTCCGCGAGCTGCTCGCGCGGCCTGACATCGACGCAGTGATGATCTCCACGCCAGACCATTGGCATGCCGTCATGGCGATCGCCGCCGCCCGCGCCGGCAAGGACGTCGCCCTCGAAAAACCGATCTCCCTCAGCCTCACCGAGGGCCGCGCCATCGCGGACGCGATGAAACAGCACGGCCGCATCTTCCGCACCGACACCGAAGTGCGCTCCAACCCGCGCTTCCCGCGGCTTTGTGAGATCGTCCGCAACGGAGGCATCGGGAAAGTGCGGCGCGTGATCGCCACCGTACCGAAGAGTCCAGATCCCATCGCGGGGTTTCCGGCGGCGATGCCGGTGCCGCCGGACTTGAACTACGCCCTCTGGCAGGGCCCGGCCCCCGACCGGCCCTACACCCAACAACGGGTCCATTTTCCGCGCGGCGGCCTCGGCTACATCGCCGGCCAGGTCCCCGGATGGGCCCAAATCACCGACTACAATCTCGGCAACCTCAACAACTGGGGCGGGCACATGCTCGACATCACTCAGTGGGCCCTCAACACCGAGCGCACCGGCCCGGTCGAAGTATCCGCTCGGGCCGAGTTTCCGCCCCACTCCCTGTGGGATGTCCCCCGGAACTTCGAGGTCCGCTATCGCTACGCTAGCGGCATCGAAGTCGACTACACCGACGCCGGCACCGCGAGCGTGCGCGTCGAAGGCACCGACGGCTGGGTCGAAAACACCTGGTTCAAGTCCGACGGCTTCAAGGCCAGCAAGCCCGAGTTGCTTAAATGGAAGCCCGGCCCCGGCGAATTCGCCCTCCCGGTGGTCGATGAAAGGGAGGATTTCATCGCCTGCGTGAAGAGCCGCCGCGAGACCATCATTCCTGCCGAGGTCGGCCATCGCGCCGCGAGCATGGCGCAGATCGCGTACATCGCCGCCAAGCTCGGCGGCACCCTCAAGTGGGATCCCGTGCATGAGCGCTTCCCCGACAGCGCCGAAGCCAACCGCCTGCTCTCCCGCCCCCTGCGCGGACCGTGGAAACTCTGATCCCCGCTTCCCGATGCCTTCGTTGCTTCGTCAGCTCCCTGCCTTTGTCCTCGCGAGCCTCCTCACCTCCTGGGCCGCTCCAGCCACCGCGGGTGCCGGCCGGGCCAATCCATTCTTCGCTTTCGATAATGGCGTGGGGCGCGGCGACGGCTGGTCCCCAGAAAAGCAGGCCGTCACCCTCGCGCGGCTCGGCTACGCCGGCATCGGCTACACCGGGCTCGACGACCTCGCCACCCGCCAGGCCGCGTTCCAAGCCGCCAGCCTGCGCATCTTCAGCGTCTATGTCGCCGCCGACGTCACGAAGACCCCCGCCTTCGATCCCAGGCTCCCCGAGTCATTTCCGCAACTGGCCGCCACCGGGACCGACGTCTGGCTGACCCTGCCCGGCAAGTCGTCCAACGACGAGCGCGCCGTCGCCATCGTCCGCGAACTCGCCGAGGCCGCCGCGCGCCACGGCGTGCGCATCGTCCTGTATCCACACAAAGGATTCTTCGTTGCCACGGCGGAGGACGCCCTCCGCGTCGTCCGCCAGGTGAACCGCCCCAACGTCGGCCTGACGTTCAACCTCGCCCACGAACTCGCCGCCGGCCACGCCGGCCGTCTCGCCCTGATCATCAAGGCGATCGCGCCGCACCTCATGCTCGTTTCCCTCAACGGCGCCGATCCGTCCGGCGGCTGGGATCAGATCATTCGTCCACTGGACGGAGGCAGCGTCGACGTCGCGGCCGTGCTGCGGCAGCTCGACGCCGTCGGCTACCGCGGGCCCATCGGTCTCCAATGCTACAACATCAAAGGGGAACCGGAGACCCTGCTGCAGCGGTCCATTGCCGCTTGGCGAAAGCTGTCTGGCCCGACCGCCGTGCCGCCGCGAGCGGCCCCGCCCAGCCCCGCACGTTCCAGCTCCGTAGTTACCGGCACGCCCAGCTTTGCGACGCTCCTGGACTCGGCGCAGGCTGACGCCTCCCTGGCCGGGGCGCGGCAAGCACTCATCGCCGCGGGCCGCAAGGCTGCCGCCGAGCCGATCATTCGCCGGTGCTACACGCTGGAGGAAATCGGCAAGAACCGTACCTTCTACGACGCCCGTGCCGACTCCCTCGAAGGGGAGGCAAAATTCGCCTTCGCCTCCGCCATGGCTGATTTCGGCGCGGCGTCGGGCGTGGCGGCGGAACTTCCCCAGATCGCCGCCGCCTACCGTCTCACCGGCGACGATTTGCTGCGGCAGCGCGCGCTCGCGCAACTCCAGGAAATGGCCACCTGGTCGCCCCTTCAGCGCACCGGCTGGACTCGTTCCTCCCCCCGCAAACGCCTGCCCAGGGATGGCCAGGACGGTTCGTGGCTGGCCACCGGCACCGGCGTCCGCGCCATCGCCGACACGCTCGAAATCCTGCCGCCGGAGGTCGTGCCGCCGGAACTGCGGGCGAAGCTGGAGTCGCTGCTAGGGGCCGAGATCGCCCAGGTCATGGAAGACTGGCGGCTCCGGCGGCAGTGGTTCGTCAAGTCCAACAATCCCATCACCAACCAGTGGGTGCTGCCCAACGAAGGGTTGGTCCGCGCCTGCGTGCTCCTCGGCCGCCAGAAATTCCCGGACGAGTATGAGCAGGGCGTGACCAACCTGCTGCGCAGCCTCGACGCGCAGGGTACCGACGGGGAATTCAAGGAAGGCCTGAATTACGCGATGTTCACCCTCACGTCGTTGATGGCAGCGGCACGGGCGACCGCCCGCGACGGCGATCGCCGCTTGATCGATCACCCGTTCCTCCAGCGCTTCCCCCGCTGGGTCATCCACCACCTCCAGCCTGGCCGCAAGATCATCAATGCGTTCGACTGTTTCTCCAACTCGGCGCCGCGTCATGAAGGCGCGATGTTGGATATGCTCGCGGCCAGCGGGAGCCACCTTGCCAGCCGCGAAGCGGTCTGGGCGATGCGCCACCTGTTCGACGGTCCTCCGGACAAGCTGGAAGGACTGTTGAGCCGCGCCATGCCGGTCGCGGCCCAGGAGCCGCCGCTGTTTGCAGCTTACGAGCGCGCGACGCGCGTCAACTGGCGCGACCACTGGGACGATGGCGGCAGCGGCGTTTGGATCCGCGGCGGCCACGCGGACGATCAGCACGACCACAAGGATCGCGGCCACGTGAACTTCATTCACCAGGGCCGGTGCATCCTCATCGAGGCCGGCACGCCCGCCTACCACAACCCCCGGATCCTCTCGCACTACGCCTCCGGCATGGGCCACAACGTGCTGCAGATTGGCGATGCGCCCCCGCCGACCAATTCAACCCAGACGCCCCCTGGCTGGCAAAAGGCGAAGGCCGTCGCGCCCATTCAGGTGCAGCGGTTGGACGCGACCGGCGGAGAAGTCAGCGTGGATGCGACCGCCGGATACGATGACCTTGAGCGATGGCGCCGCGCGGTGAAGTGGACGGCCGACACGATCGAAGTGAGCGACGACGTCGCGCTGGCCGGCGCCAAGACCGGGCACATTCTGTTTCGCTGGCACCTGGGAACCCGCCATCCGGTCGAGATCTCCGGCCGGGACGGCAGGTGGCAGGTATCCTGGCCGGACGCGACGATGGCGATCGAGTCGGCCACCGCGCTGGAAGTGACCCAGGAGCAATTGCCCGACCACACGCTGGAGGAGCGCACCTGGGAGGAAGCCGGCAAAGATTGGCTGCACGCCTGCGTGATCGTGCGCACGACCACACCCGTAACCTCCGCCGGGATCGTCGCGCGCGTCGTGGCTCGATCTCCGGCAACGAATGCCGAATCAACCCCCAAGACAGGATCCAACCCATGAAAAATTTTCAGCCCATCAATCGCCGGGAGTTTCTCCAACGAGCGTCCGCCGCGTCCGCCGCGATTTCGTTCAGTGCACTCGCCAGCCAAATCCCGGCGGCAGCCGCAACGCCCACGACCAGCGCGCCGGCGATGTCCCTGGACGACCTTGGCACGGCCTGGCTGCGCCGGCGGATGACGCGGTCCGCCGCCATGCCGGGGCTGGGGAACGACCTGGGGGCGGTGCAGATGGAGGCAGACGTTGCCGCGATCAAGCATCCGGTCTTTCCGCCGTACAGCGGTGGTAACGAAATCACCGCGCTGACCTTGCTCGATGGCCGCAGTCTCGCGCAGTCGGTCCCGCACGTTGAGATCCGCTGGCGGGCGTTCGAGGTGGAGCGTCGTTGCGATGCCGGTGGCTGGCACTTGACCAGCCGTACTACGCTGCTACCCGAGCAGCCCGGGGCGGTCGTGCGCGTTCGGGTGGAGAACCGCCACGGAGCGCCGAGGCGGCTGCGTCTGGGATTTCTGCTCTCCGGCCGCGCGATGAACGATGGCGCGTCGGGTTACTCGTGGCGGGTGCCCGCGATTCCGACCGACACGGGGTCTTGGCAACGCCACGACGGCTTGGAGCAACGTGTACAACGGGCGCTGGACGGGGCGGGGGTCCTGCTGACAAACGATGTGGGCAACGCGTTTAGCGTGCAGGCGTGCCGGCCCGCTCCGGACCGCTGGAACACTGAACGTTCCCCCGCTTGGGAACGCGATCTGAAGGCGGGCGACGCGTTTGAGGTCTCGCTGCTGTTCACCTTCCATTCCGAACGCGCGCAAGCCGAGCAAATCGCCCGCCAGTGGTTCGGCCGGGAAGACGAGGCGTTTGCCGCCAGCCGCCGGCGGTGGGAATCCCTCTGGCAGGCCGCATTCACCCCGAACAGTGGCATCTTCAGCGGTTCGCTGCCGGTGGTCCACACCCCTAATCCGGCCATCGCAAAATTGTATTACATGGGCGTGCTCTCGTTGGTGGCGTCCCGCCGGAACTACGGGTGGGGAGTCGTGGACCCGAGTTACCTTACGCTCTGGCCCCGTCGCGGTGAAGGCTCCTCCTACCTGGCCTGGGATCTGCCTTACACCAGCGGTCTGCTCGCCCGTCTCGATCCCGCGGTCCTGAGCACGATGACGCGCCTCCTGTTTTCTGCGCCCTGGCTGGACTATCAGAAAACCAACCTATTTTCCGGCGAACACACCGGCTGGCCGTGTTCCGCCCAGCCGCAGGCGGTGAGCACGGCGGCGCTCAACCTCTGGCGCTGGCAAGGCGATCAGTCGTGGCGCCAATGGAAGATTACCCAGCAGGTCCGCGGGGCCCAAAACCAGCGCAGGGCCGCCAATCCGGCGCGGGCAAAATCCGAGGCAATGGAAAAGCCGCTGGAGACCACCGGCGAAGGCGTGTTCCGCCAGGCCGTCGGCGTTCACCGCCAACGCCGGCTAGCGAACCGAGCTTTGGTGGACTTTGGTCATCGTAACGCCTACCTTGAGTGCATCACCACCTACGCCCACGGCACCGCCGGACACACCGCCGTGCAGGCGTGGGCGCTGGCAGAATCCGCGCGAGCCTTCGGCGATCCTGCGGCCAGCGAGCGCCCGGAGCTTCTCGCCGCGATTCGTTCGCTCTACCGCCAGGGCCAGGGCTTCTTCGACTGCGAATATCCCGACGGCAGCCGGCGCGACGCGGCCAATATCTACGACGTCGGCCTCGTTCTCAACCACGTCGGGTCCGAGCTTCCGCCGGCCTGGATCGCCGAGATCACGCGCTTTGTCCGCGACACGCTCGCGACGCCGACTTGGGCGCATTGCCTGTCGCCCACCGATGCTGACACGGCGAGCGGCCTGCGCGCGGACCATCAATGGGCGGGGTGCTTTGGCGCCTGGCCCGCGCAATTCCTGCTCGGCGCGATGCGCGCGGGTCATTGGGATCCGTGGTTTGAAACTTGGATCGGCGGGCTCGCGCGCATCACGGCGCAGGGTCCGTTTGCCCAGGCCTACTGGGCCGAAGACATGTCCGAACCGGAGGCCGGCGCCGCGGCGAAGGTTTTTGACGACCTGCCCCAAGGCAACCACTGGGCTATCGCCAGCGGAGCGCATTTTGCCGAGATGGTGCTGGATGGCGTTGCCGGACTGCACGCAACCGCCGGCGGCACGCTGGAGGCAGACACGAGGGAATGGCCGCTCCGCCAGGGATTGCAGGTGACGGGAATCGCGCACCGGGGGCACCGCTATGTGCTGGACAAGAGTCTCCGGCGAATTTCATGAACCGCCGCCCAATCATCCGGCACGCACCCTGCGGCAGTCGGTCGTTCCGCCCGGCTTGGCGAATGCTCCTGCTGCTCCTCTCGCC
>JBIKWB010000028.1:0-56603 GCA_044356555.1 Opitutaceae bacterium
TGGGGGGGCGGGGGGCCCTCTTTGACCCGCCCTTGGTGGCGAGTGGTGTGGAGAGGGCGGGTCAAAGACCCTGCCCTACTTCATTCTTTGGAGAGGGTTTCGTCGAGGTTGAGGACGATGAGGCAGAGGGTGGTCCAGGCCGCGTGCTCGGGCGTCGGGAGATCGGCGGCGCGTTGGAATTCGCCGGCGGCGGCGAGGGCTTGGGCGGCGGCGGGATCGGCGGCGAAATTGGCCCGGAGTTTGCCGAGGCGACGGGTAAGGGTGGTGCGCTCGGCGGGGGCGGCGGGTCGGGCCGTGGCCAGTCGGAAAGCGTGGTCGAGGCGCGCGTCGTCGTCGGCGGCGGGAGCAGCGAGAATGCGCTGCGCCATCACGCGGGCGGCTTCGACGTAAGCGGGATCGTTGAGGGTGACGAGGGCGTGAAGCGGGGTGTTGGTCCGGCTATTTTTCACGCTGCAAACTTGGCGGGGACTGACGTCGAAGAACGTGGTGGGGCCGACGATGCGGCGCCAAAACACATAGAGACTGCGGCGGTAGAGAGCGTCGCCCGTGTCTTGCAGATAGCTCTTCTTGCCGAACGTGGCTTCTTCCCAGATGCCGGGGGGCTGGTAGGGTTTGACGCCGGGGCCGCCCATTTTTTCGACGAGCAGACCGGCGGCGGCGAGGGCTTGATCGCGGAGCATCCACGAGGGGAGGCGATGGCGCGGGCCGCGGGCGAGCAGGCGGTTCTCGGGGTCGCGCTCGTAAGCGGCGGCGGTGGAGCGGGAGGATTGACGGTAGGTGGCGCTGGTGACGATGAGGCGGTGCATGGCCTTCATGTCCCAACCGCGGGCGACAAACTCGGTGGCGAGCCAATCGAGTAGCTCCGGGTGCGAGGGATGCTCGGCTTGGACGCCGAAATCTTCGGCGGTTTTCACGAGGCCGGTGCCGAAATAGGCCTGCCACATGCGGTTCATTTCGGTCCGTGCGGCGAGGGGATTGCCGGGGGAGACGAGCCAGTGCGCGAGATCGAGGCGGTTCATGCGCCGGGGCGGCCCGTCGGTGGCCGAGCGGAAAATCTCGGGGATATGGCCTTCGACGCGGACGTCGGTCTTGGCCTCGTAGTTGCCGCGGGCAAGGACGACCGTGTCACGGAGCTTCTCGATTTGGTCCATGATCATGACCTTCGTGATCGAGGATTGGGCGGCGTCGCGGGCGCGGACGGCCGCTATGTGACGTTCGAGCAAGGTCACGTAGGCGGGGTCGGGCGCGGTGTCGCGGAAATACGGGAGCGCCTCGAGGAGGCCGTTGAGATCGCGGCGACCGGGTGCGACTTTGGCGTGGGTGCCGAAGAGGTTGCCTGGAAACTTAAGGGCCTCCGGGGATTCGGAGAGAAGTTTCCCCTCGGGGCGCGGGTATTTCTTTTGCTCGTAGGCGTCGATCTCGTTGGTGACGGCGAGGATTTTATCGGTCGCGGCGGAGACGGCTTGGCGCTCGGCTTCGCTGGTGAGATCGATGGTAGGAGGGACCTTGCCGCCACCGCCGCCGGCGCCGGTTTCGGACATCTGGTTGAAGATATCGTAAAGAGCAAAGTAGTCGGTCTGCTTGAGCGGGTCGAATTTGTGGTCGTGGCAACGGGTGCAATTGAAGGTGAGGCCGAGCCAGACGGTCGCCGTGGTCTCGACGCGGTCGAAGACGTTTTCGACGCGCGTTTCCTCGGCGATGCGACCGCCCTCGCCGTTGAACATGTTGTTGCGGTTGAAGGCGCTCGCGATTTTCTGCGCCTGGGTTGCGTTGGGGATGAGATCGCCGGCGAGTTGCTCGACGGTGAACTGGTCGTAAGGCATGTTCGCGTTGAGGGCTTTCACGACCCAATCGCGCCACGGCCACATGGTGCGCTCTGGGTCACCCTGAAAGCCGTTGGTGTCGGAGTAGCGTGCGAGATCGAGCCATTCCCACGCCCAGCGCTCGCCGAAGCGCGGGGAGGCGAGCAGGCGGTCGACGAGATCGGGGTAGGCGGATTGCGGATTGCGGCGGAACTCGGCCTCGAAGGCGGCGACTTCGGCGGGCGTGGGCGGGACGCCGGTGAGGTCGAGGCTCACGCGGCGGATGAGGGCGGCGGGCGGAGCCTCGGGTGAAGGAAAGAGCGGGGTTTTCTCGCGGGCGAGCCGGGCGCGGATGAAGGCGTCCACGGGATTCTCGATTTTCGATTTCGGATTCTCGATTTTCGGAATCTCGGGACGGGTTGGTTTGACGAAGGCCCAGTGCTCGCCCCATTTGGCGCCCTCGGCGACCCAGCGTTTCAAAAGATCCTTTTGGTCGGCGGTGAGTTTACGGTTGGAGTCGTGCGAGGGCATGACCTCGTCGGGATCGGTGGAGAAAATGCGGGCGATGAGTTCGCTCTCTTCGGGATTGCCGGGGACGATCGAAGCGTAGCCGGAACCGGCGGGGGCGAGGGCGGCATCGCGGACGTCGAGGCGGAGTTTGCCTTTGCGGGCGGGGGCGTCGGGGCCGTGGCAGTGGTAGCAGTTTTCCGCGAGGATGGGCTGGATGTCGCGGCTGAAGTCGATCTCGGCGGCGGGGAGAGCGGGAGCGGCGAGCAGCGCGACGAGGACGAGCAGACGCGTGAATCGAAGCGTGGCGGGGGGCATGGAAAAACGCTAGCAAGCCGGCGCGTATTTCGCAATCACGCGAACGCGTAGGGTCGAAAGCGGCCGGGCAGGCTAACGGAAGAGGCCGTCTTTGACGGCGCGGGAGACGGCGGCGGTCTGGCAGTTGACGTGCAATTTCCGGTAGATGCCGCGCATGGCGTAATCGACGGTGTGGGGGTTAAGCGCGAGGCGGTCGGCGATCTGTTTTTTCGGGGTCCCTTCGACCATGAGTTGGAGGACGTCGGTCTCGCGGGGGGTGAGGCCGTAGTCTTTCTTTACCGGGGCGAAACGGGCGAACATCGAGAGGACGCGGCGGGCGATGCGGGGGTTCATGGGCGAGCCGCCGGCTTGCGCCTCGGCGATGGCCTCAAGAATACGCGGCATCGGCTCGGATTTCAGGAGATAACCGGAGGCGCCGGAGCAGATGGCGCGGAAGATTTTGTCATCATCTTCGAAGACGGTGAGCACCAGAATGCTGGCCTCGGGAGCGCATTGCTTGAGACGGGCGATGCCGGTGATTCCGTCCATGCCGGGCAGGCCGACATCGAGGAGAATGACCTCGGGCGAGGCGTTGGTGGCGGGGTAGGCGAGGGCTTCTTCGCAGGACGCAAAGGCGTGAATCGCGCGCTTGCCACCGGCTTGGCGCAGGGCGCGTTCGGTGGCGCGGCGGTAGGCGGGGTTGTCTTCAATGAGCCAAAGGGTGGTCATGGTGAACGGGGAGGGGGCGCGGCGGAAGGGACCGGGACGCGGAGGGTTACGCGCGTGCCGTTGCCGGGATGACTGGTGATCATGCAGGTGCCGCCGAGGTTGCGGGCGCGGTCGCGGAGGCTCGCGAGGCCGATGCCGCGGGCGGCGGTGGCGGGGTCGAAACCGCGGCCGCGGTCGGAGACGGTGAGTTCAAAAAAACCGTCGCGGAGGGTGGCGGAGAGATCGACGACGTTGGCGGCGGAGTGGCGGGCGACGTTGGCGAGGGCTTCTTTGAAAAACAGAAACGCTTGGCGGCGGCAATCGGCGGGCCAGTCGGCGGCAAGCGGGGCGGTGCAGTCGGTCCAGTTCACGGTGCGGTCGGGGAGGGCACGGGCGGCGGCGCGGCGGAATTGTTCGGACAGTTCGAGGCCGGCTTCTTCGCGGGCGCCGACGACCCAGAGGACCTCGCGCATCGCGTCGGTGGATTCGTGCGCGATGCGATTCACTTCGAGCCAATCGTCGCGGGCAGCGGGAGTAGCGGCGGGTTGTTGGGCGAGACTTTCGCTGAGGACGGCGAGGCCGGCGAGATTGCTGCCGATTTCGTCGTGAAGGTCGCGGGCGAGGCGGGTGCGCAGTTCTTCGAGTTCGGCGGCGCGGCGGCGACGTTGGCGGACGATGAAGCCGGTGGCGACGCCGAGGAGGGCGAAGGCGAGACCACCGACGAGCCAGGCGGCGCGATGGCGGGCGGCGGCGGCGAGCAGGCGGGAGGCGCTGTCGAGGGCGTCGAGGCGGGCGCGGATTTCGGCGCGGCGTTGCCAGCCGGCGAGCCAGGCGGGCAACTCGACGAGTTGGCCGTAGCTCGTGAAGCCGTCGACGAGTTGGGCTTTCGGCCAGTCGCGGCTCATCGGAGTGGGATCGGGGGTGCCGGTGACGGTGGCGGTGCGGGCGACGTTGAGGTTGTCTGAGTAGACCTCGATTTCGGACAGGCCAAAGCGGTCGCGGGTGAACGAGCGCGAGGGCGCGAGCATCGTGAAGCGCAGATAGCGGGCGGTGATGCCCTCGGCGCGAAGGGTGACGGAGTTGTTGCCGGGGTTAGGGAAATCGGTTTCGCCGGTGGTGAAGATCGCAACGGCGGAGGAGAAATCGGGGGCGTCGGAAGCGTCGAGGCGGAAACGGGAGGGGAAGAGAAAGCCGGGAATATCGGCGCCGAGGCGGGCGTGGACCGGATGCAGGCGGACCTCTTGGAGCGGCAGCGGGCGGCCGAGATCGAGTTGCATGAAGAGCGGGCGACCGCCGTCGGGGCCGGTGTAATGTCCGTCGTAGGGGAGGAGTTCGCGGGTGACGGGTGGGCCCAGGGGCGTGCGGCCGTCGACGAGATTGGCGCGACTCCAGCGGGGCGGATGGGTGCCGGCGGCGTTGGCTTGGACGGGGCGACCGACGGCGAGGTTGCGGCCGCCGGAAACGATCATGAGTTCGGCGAGCGCGAAGAAGTGCTGGGAATTTTCGACGGCGAGTTTGGTGACGGTGACGCGCACGTAGCGGGCGACGCGGCCGCCGGCGCGGAGCGGGACGGGAGCGATGCCGGGCTCCGGGAAATCCGATTCGGTAAAGACGGCGATCGGCACGGAGGAGGAAAAGTCGGGGACATCGGAGAGATCGACCCGGAAGCGCGGAGGAAACCCATAGGCGGGGCCACCGGCGGGTTGCCAATCGACCTGGGCGGGGATGAGGGCGATCCAGTCGATGGGTTGCGGCGATTGCAGATCGATCTGCACCCACGGAGAAGCGGGCGGCGGCGCGGAGAGGCGCGGATGGAGGTAGCCGAATTCGGCGACGGTCTGGCCGACGAGGGGCGTGCCGAGGGCGGTGAGTTCGCGGCGGAGATCGGCTTGCTCGCGCCCGACGGCGCGGAGGGCGGGGCTCAACGCGGACCACGCGCTCTCCTGCGCCGCGAGGGGCGGGAGGAGGAGCAGGGCCAGCGCGAAGGCCGGCAGGGCGAAGGTAGGCGCGAGACGCACGGGGCCAACGAAGTGCCCGCGGGGTTCAAAGCAACTTAAAGAGACGCGGCAGCCAAAGAGACAGCGCCGGGATGAACGTCACGAGCAGCAGCACGAAAATCATCATCGCGAAGAACGGCAGGAGCGGGCGGATCACCGCGCCGATACTGGTCTTGGCCACGCCGCAACCGATGAAGAGCACGGTGCCGACGGGCGGAGTGCAGAGGCCGATGCACAGGTTGAAAATCATCAACAGCCCAAAGTGCACGGGATCGACGCCGAACTGGGCCACGACCGGCAAAAAGATCGGGGTGAAGATCAGCACGGCGGGCGTCATGTCCATGAACGTGCCAACGATCAGGAGGATCAGGTTGATGACGAGCAGCAGCACGATCTTGTCCGAGGTGAGCGCGAGGAGCGCGGCTGAGATCTTTTGCGGAATATCGGCGGAGGACATGACCCATGACATCGCCATCGAGGCGCCGATGAGGACAAGCACGACGGCGGTGGTCGCGGCGGCGTCGGTGAAGACCTTGGGCAGTTCGCTCCACTTGATTTCGCGGTAGATCACGACGGACAAAAGAAACGTGTAGAGCACGGCGACGGCGCTGGCCTCGGTGGGCGTGAACCAGCCGCCGATGATGCCGCCCATGATGATGACGATGAGGGCGAGGCTGGGGAGGGCGGCCCAGAAAATGCGGCCGGCTTCGCCGAGGGGGATTTTCTCGCCGACGGGGTAGCGATTTTTCTTCGCGATGAGACCGGCGGCGAGCATGAGACCGAGGCCAAGCATGAGGCCGGGGATGTAGCCGGCGACGAAGAGGGCGGCGATGGAGACGCCGCCGCTGGCGAGGGAGTAGACGACCATGACGTTGCTCGGCGGGATGAGCAGGCCGGTGGTGGCGGAGGAGATGTTGACGGCGGCGGAGAAGTTTTTGTCGAAGCCCTCTTTTTTCATGAGCGGAGCCATGAAACCGCCGTTGGCGGCGGCGGCGGCGGCGGCGGAACCGGAGATCGCACCGAAGAGCATGTTTGCGAGGATATTCACGTAGGCGAGGCCGCCGGGGAGCCGGCCGACGACGACCTTGGCGAGGGCGATGAGCCGGTGGGCGATGCCGCCGCGGTTCATGAGATTACCCGCGAGGATGAAGAACGGAATCGCGAGCAGGGCAAAGCTGTCGAGGCCGGTGGCGAGGCGCTGGGCGATCACGGTGGCGGCGGCGGCGGGATCAAGGCTGACGACGAGGGCGCAGAGCGAGGCGAGTCCGATGGTGAAGACGATCGGGACGCCGGCCAGCAACAGGACGACGAAGACGAGGGCGAGGACGAGGGCTTCGTTCATATCAGTTGAGGGCGCCGGATTGGGTGGCCGAGGCGGATTGGCCGGAGCGGGCTTCGAGCAGCCAACCGACGGCATAGAAGACGACGCAGACGCCGGAGACCGGCACGACGAGATAAACGTAGCCGAGCGGAATTTGCAGGGCACCGGAGGTCTGGCCGAGGGCAAACGAGATCCAGGCGAGGCGGATGCCACCGCCGAGCAGGACGGCGAGCGCGAAGACCAGCACGGTGAGGGCGATGAAGATCGCGACGACGCGTTGGCGGGCGCCGGTGAGGCGGGTCGAAATGAGGTCGAGGGCGAGGTGGGATTTTTGGCCGACGCCGTAGGCTCCGCCGAGCAGGCCGATCCAGATCATCATGTAGCGGGCGAGCTCCTCGGTGTAGGAGCTGGGCGTGGCGAGGATGAAGCGGGTGAGGACCTGCCAGAGGACGTTGACGACCATCGCGGCCATGAGGAGGCAGATGGTGGCGGCAAGGGTGCGGTCGAGGATGAGTTTGACGCGGCTCATGGGCGGACCTCCTCGATGCGGCGGGCGAGAGCGCCGATCTTGGGTTGCTCGCGGGCGACATCGGCCTGCATGGCGGCGACGCGTTCGCGGAAAGGGGCCTTGTCGGGCGCGATGATTTCGACGCCGGCCTTGCGCACGGCGGCGAGGGCCGCCTCGGTGGCACCGCCCCAGAGTTCGCGTTGCCTGACGGCGGATTCGTCGGCGGCCTCCTGGACCCAGATTTTCTGCTGCGGGGTGAAGTTGTTCCAAAGGTGCGTGCTGATCAGGAGGACGTCGGGGACGGCGGTGTGCTCGTCGAGGATGTAGTATTTGCAGAGCTCGTAGTGGCGGGAGAGGTGAAAGCTGGGCGGGTTGTTTTCGGCGCCGTCGACGACGCCCTGTTGCAGGGCGGTGTAGAGTTCGGCGAAGGCGATCGGGGTGGCGGCGGCGCCGAGCGCGCGGACCATGCGGAGGGCGATCTGGCTTTCTTGGATGCGGATTTTCAGGCCGGCGAGGTCGGCGGGCTTTTCGACGCGGCGGTTGACGGTGTAAAAATTGCGGGTGCCGGCGTCGTAGTAGCAAAGGCCGCGGAGAAAACGTTTCTCGGCGGAGAGCAGGACCTCCTGGCCGACGGGACCGTTGAGCGAGGCCCAGCGGTGGGCATCATCGCGGAACAGGTAAGGCAGGCCGAACACGCGGAACTCCGGGGCAAACCCTTCGAGGCCCGAGGAGGAAACTTTGGTCATGCCGAGACCGCCGAGCTGGAGGAGCTCGACGCACTCGCGTTCGGAGCCGAGCTGGGCGCCGGAGTAAAGATCGACGCGCATGGTGCCGCCGCTTTTGGCAGCGAGACGTTCGCCGAAGTAGGCCATCGCGAGATGGACCGGGTGGGACTGGTCGAGACCGTGCGCGAGCTTGATGACGGTGACGGAACGCTGACCGGAGCAGCCGGCGAAACCGAGGGCAAGGGTGACGGCGAGCAGGGCGATCAGACGGGGGAAACGCATGGGGATTCGGCAAAGAAAACGAACTGAGCGGCGCAGACCAGAGCCAAATCAATCCGAAGCCGAGAAACGTGTCGGAGGGCGGCGCGGGAGAAATTTCAGGCGAGGCTGCGGGAGAGGCCGAGTTGGAGGCCGCGAAGTTCGGCGAGGCCGCGGAGGCGACCGATCAGCGAGTAACCGGGGCACGCGGGCGGCGGTTTCGCGAGATCGTCGAGCATCGTGTGGCCGTGGTCCGGGCGGAGCGTGACTTGCCAATCGGGGCGGGCGGCGGCGCGGCGCGCGGCTTGTTCTTCGAGGAGCGCGCGGACAACCGCGGGCATATCCATCGAGCCCTCGAGGTGGTTGGCCTCGTAGAAGACGCCGTCGGCGGTGTGCTGGACGCTCCGGAGGTGGACGGCGTGGATGC
This sequence comes from Opitutaceae bacterium, assembly GCA_044356555.1. Taxonomy (GTDB): domain Bacteria; phylum Verrucomicrobiota; class Verrucomicrobiia; order Opitutales; family Opitutaceae; genus Tous-C4FEB. Next base: position 8,551 of record JBIKWB010000028.1, read on the forward strand.
GCGGGCCGAGGCGGCGGGCGATGCCGGGGAGGTCGTTGTCGAGGCGGGCGCCGAGGGAGCCGGTGCAGTAGCAGAGGCCATTGGCGGGGGTGTCAACGAGCGCGAGGATCGCACGCAGGTCGGCTTCGGTGGAGACGATGCGCGGGAGCCCGAGGACGGGGAACGGGGGATCGTCGGGGTGGATTGCGAGGCGGACGCCGGCGACGGTGGCGGTGGGGGTGACGGCGGCGAGGAAGAGCCGGAGGTGCTCGCGGAGCGCGGCGGCGTCGATGGCGGCGTAGCGGGCGAGCAGCGCGCGGAGGCCATCGAGGGTGAGGCCGAGGCGCACGCCGGGGAAGAGGTCGAGCGTTTGCTGGACGAGGGCGTCGCGGCCCGTGGGGTCGAGGGAGTCCCAAAAAGTTTTTGCGGCGGTGCGGACGGCGGTCGGGTGGTCGGCCGCGGCGCCGGGGCGGGCGAGGGCGAACAGATCGAACGCGGCGAATTTCGCCGGATCGTAGAGCAGGGCCTCGGTGCCGTCGGGCAGGACGTGGCGGAGATCGGTGCGCACCCAGTCGAGCACGGGCATGAAGTTATAAACGACGACGTGGATGCCGGCGGCGCCGAGGCGTTCGAGGGTGACGCGGTAGTTTTCGAGGTGGCGCTCGAAGTCGCCGGTGCGGGTTTTGATCGCTTCGGAAACGGGGACGGATTCGACGACGCGCCACGTGAGGCCGGCGGCGGCGATCTCGGCTTGGCGCGAGGCGATCAAGGCGGCGGGCCAGGCTTCGCCGTAGGGGATCTCGTGCAGAGAGGTGAAGACCTCCGTGGCGCCGGTCTGGCGGATGGCGGCGAGGGTGACGCTGTCACCGGGGCCGAACCAGCGCATGGCCTCGGCCATGAGGTTGGGGGCGGATGGGGGCATGGGAACGGCGGAGCGCGGGGTGACGGCCGAGGTTACACGCCCGAGAAACACGAGAAGCCGCCGTCGACGGCGAGGACGGTGCCGGTGACGAAGGCGGAGGCATCGGCGAGGAGGAAGTGGAGTGCGCCGTGAAGCTCGGCGGCGTCGCCGAAGCGGCGGAAAGGCGTTTGGTTGAGCACGGCTTGCCCGCGGGCGGTGGGGGTGCCGTCGGGGTTGAGGAGCAGGCGGCGGTTTTGATCGGCGATGAAGAAGCCGGGGGCGATGGCGTTCACGCGGAGGCCGTCGCCATATTTGGCCGCGAACTCGACCGCGAGCCAGCGGGTGAAGTTGTCCACGGCGGCTTTGGCATTGGAGTAGCCGACGACGCGGGAGATGGCGCGCTCGGCGGCCATCGAGGAAAAGTTGATGATGTTGCCCCGCTTCTGCGCGGCGAAGGTCTGCGCGAAAACTTGGGACGGAAGGACCGTGCCCTCGAGGTTGAGGGCGAGGACCTGACGGTAGGCCGCGAGGTCGAGATCGAAGAATGTTTTGTCGGGCGGGATGGTGGCGCCGGGTTGGTTGCCGCCGGCGGCGTTGATGAGGGCGTCGATGCGGCCGAAACGGGCGACGACTTCGGCGCGGACGTTTTCGAGGCCGGTGCGGTCCAAGACATCGACGGAATAGGCGGCGGCTTCACCGGGCAGGCCGATGCAATCGGCGCGGGCGGCGTCGAGCTTGGTTTGGTCGCGGCCGAGGAAGACGACGCGGGCACCTTGGGCGACGAGGTAGCGTGCGGCCGAGCCGGCGAGAACGCCGGTGGCGCCCGTCACGATGATGACGCGGCCGGTGAGATCGAAGAGGGGTGAAGGGGCAGGAGTGGGCATGACGTGGAGGGTACAGCGGAATTCAAAACGGAGCCGCTAAAGTTTGGCGAGTGCCGGATGTTTACGGCGGGCAGGGCGAGGCTTGGTTTTTTTGCAATTTTGACGCAGAGAGCCGAGCGCTTGAGTGACTGCTGGGGCGATGTTTCATGCAAAAATCAACGGACTTTCGCAACGACCGCAAAAGCAAGGCGCGCCCCCTTTTTTTTGCTCTTGCCCAGACACTATAGCTGCGTGCGAGACGCGGCGGTGAAAAAAGAAAGAGGTGCTTGTCCCCGGGAACGCGGGTTGCTCCCGGGAAGGGAGCCGAGCCGCAGTGGTGAGGTGGCGAAACCAACAACCAAAAACGGAGACAAGCACATGAAAACAATGGGTAAATACGTGGGCCTGGATGTCCACAAAGATACGACGGTGATCGCGGTGGCGGAAGCCGGCCGCACGGGCGAAGTGCGGTTATACGGAACGATCAGCAGCGACCTCGGGGCCCTCGAAAAAGTCCTGCGTAAACTGGGCGGCGAAGGGATCACGCTGCACGTGGTCTACGAGGCCGGGCCGACGGGCTACGTGCTCTACCGACGACTGCAACAACTCGGGATCGACTGCATCGTGGTGGCACCGACGAAGACGCCGCAGCCCAAGGGCCAGCGGCAGAAGACGGACCGGCGGGACGCCGAGCAACTGGCCCGGCTGCACCGGGCCGGAGAACTGACGGCGATCCACGTGCCGGATGCCGTGGACGAGTCGGTCCGGGATCTGACCCGAGCCCGCGCCGATGCCGTGCACGATCTGACGCGGGCCAAGCAGCGGCTAAAATCGTTCCTCCTGCGCCAAGGCTACCGCTACTCCGGCAAAGCGAACTGGAGCGACGCGCACCAGCGTTACCTCCGCGAACTCGTGTTGCCGTTGCCCGCGCTCAAAGCAGTCCTCGAAGAATGCCTGCTCGCCATCGACCAGGCGCAGCAACGCGTGGCCCGGCTCGATGAGCTGATCGCCGCGCAGGTGCCGCAGTGGCGGTGGTATCCCGCGGTGCAGGCGCTGATGTGCCTGCGGGGATTCCAACTGACCGCCGCGGCGGTGTTCGTCTCGGAACTCGGCGATCTACGGCGCTTCAGTCATCCCCGGCACCTGATGGCGTTCCTCGGACTCGTGCCGCGGGAACACACCTCGGGCGAGACCCGTAAACTCGGCGGCATCACGAAGGCCGGCAACGCGCACGCGCGTTGGATTTTGATCGAAGCGGTGCAGCACGCGTTCCTCCCGCCGAAAGTGTCGGCGCCGCTCTCGTTGCGGCAACAGGACCAACCCACGGCGTATCGGGAACTGAGCTGGAAGGTGCAGACGAGGCTGCACAAGCGCGGGTGGCACCTGCTGAACCGCGGGGTCATGAAAGCGAAAGTTACCGTGGCCCTTGCGCGGGAAATGGCCGGCTTCGTCTGGGCCTTGCTCGCGCAGGTGCCCGAGCCCCGACCCTGAACGGATCTTCGCCTCCGGCTCCGGAATCAAACCGGCTGGGAGGGAAAAGTAAGATCGAAAGTTTTGTTCTTTGAGAGCGCCGCCAGAGAGGGCGGCAACCGTCAGGGACCGGGCCGCCGGCCCATGCCAGATAACGTTCCGGATGGGCGCGGGGCAACCCGTGCCGATGTCCGAGCCTAGAATTGGCGGGCAAGACGCACCAGTATACGGTGGATATCCAAACCCACGCAGATCAGCACGCTCACGGTGAAAACCTGAGACGCAACCTACGCACGCGTTTCCTTCAGTCAGAGCCCGGTCCCTGTCCGTTGCCGCCCTCTTCGGCGGATCACTCAATCCACCGCCCCAACGCCGTGGCCAGGCTCCGCTTTTTTCCGCTTGAACACACGCAGCTAGATCAACGTTCAAGGTGAGCCACGGCCGCTCCGGGCCGTTGGCTCTGACGTCTGGTTAGCCTCTTTCTTTCCTTTTGAAATCATTTCTCTCCATTCACGCGCCGCTTGGTCCAGGGCTGGGTGAACACTGGCCGATAACTTTTTTTCTTCCGCTTTAGTCAGTCGTCGACTTGAAAGAACAATGAGGTCGTAACCGCCGATTCTCGGCATGAGCAGAACTTCGAACCGAGAGCTGCGCGACAGCTCTCCGGCGCTCTCTTTGATCTTCATGCTCGCGAGATCGAACACTGCGCCGGGTAAATCGCTCGGATAAGCGTCGCTGACGCTAAACATAGATCCTGACCTGAAAACACCGTTTAAATCTAAGTCGGACGAATGGTCCCTTGCGCACGAGGCTAAGAAAAGCGTGCCAGTAAAAAATAGAATCCACGATTTATGGAGGGGCATGTTTTTCTTCGGCTAACAGTGTTATTCGGCCTTACCGCGTTTTGCCGGGTGAATTTGGAGGACAGCGTTGGACAAGAGCTTGCAAGTTTCGCGGTGCAAATTTTGAGTTTTCGTCATGGCGAGGTCTCCGGTGCGTTTTCGCGTCTCGATCAAGGACCAAAAGAGTGGGCGGGCACTCAAAGTCGAGTTGATTGATGCTCCGGGAATGTGGGGCGAGCGGCGTTATCAAATCCGTGTGAACGGGAAGGCGGCCGAGAAAATCAAGGTAGCGACTTTGACCGAGGTTTTCGACCGGCTGCGGCGCTGGGCGGTCCAGCAGGCGGAGGCGGGGGAGTGAGCAGTCGAGGAAGGAGGGGCAGGTGCGGTAAAAAGACTCGGGGATTCGGCGCGCGTGGCGCGTGAGGGGTCGAGCTGGATTTCCGCGTCGCTGCGTTTCTCGCAATGACGGGCGTGGGTTGGAGGAGCGCTTTGCGCGGAGCGGAGAGTGATGGATTGCCGCGTCGCCTTCGGCTCCTCGCAATTACGGAGGGATTTACCGCGCCTGCGCCGAGTAGCGGCGGAGGTCGAGGGTGTGGCGGCCTTCGGGAGGGAAGTCGATTTTGGGGATGAAGCGGGATTGGCCGACGGTGTGGGGCCACGGCTCCCAGCGGTCGCGGCGGCGTTGGGCGGCTTCTTTGTCGTCGGCGGGGACGGCGGGGTAGGCGGTGTTGTGTCGGTTCCAGATGTGCCAGCGGGCGGCGGCTACGACGGCCAGCGTCGCGCGGTCCACCCACTCGATGAGGAGCGGGGCATGGACAGGCACGTGGGGTTGGAGGGATGGCGTGAGGTAGAAGGCGCGGTAGCGGATCCCGGTGGCGGCGGAGGCGGGCAGTGGAGAGTTGAGGGTTGAGGGCTGAGAGTCGGAGTCGGAAATCTTGCGGAATTCGCAGGGGAGGCCGTTGACGAGGAGGAGGCCGGTTTCGAGGGTGGTGGCGTCGGTGACGCTCGCTTCGAGGCGGTCGAGGGAGGCGTCCACGGTGCGGGCGACGGTGCCGGCGTTGGGCGACTCGCCGAGGAGGGGCCAGGCTTCGAGGGCTTGGCGAAACTCGATGGTGAGAGAATTTTTGGTGTTCGATTCTCGATTTTGGATTGGGACGGAGAGAGCGCCGATTTTGGGGAAGCGGAATTCCCAGGCGGGGCGGAGCCATTCGACGTCGAAGGGGATGCCGTGGGCGTTGAGGTCGGCGCAGATGGCGGTGAGGTCGGCCCAGACGAAGGCGGGGAGGAAAAAACGGTCGTGGAGTTCGCCGGCCCAGCGGACGAAGGGGCCTTTGACGGGGTCGGCGGCGAGGCGGGCGAGGATGGCGCGGATGAAGAGGCCGACGAGGGATTGGACGGAGGGTTGCGGGTGAGTCTCGAAGGCGCGGAACTCGACGAGGCCAAGGCGGCCGTTGGGCGCGAAGGGATTCCAGAGTTTATCGACGCTGATCTCGGCGCGGTGGGTGTTGCCGCTGCGGTCCATGAGGAGATCGCGAAAAAGGAGATCGTAGAGCGGGAGGTTTTGCGGGGTGCCGAGGGTCTCCGCGGCGGCGCAGGCAATTTCCAGTTCGTAGAGGGCTTCGTAGGTGGACTCGTCGATGCGAGGGGCCTGCGAGCTGGGGCCCATGTAGGCGCCGGTGAAGGCGTAGCTGAGGGCGGGGTGTTTTTGGAAGTAGCGGATGACGGAGGGGAGCAGCGCGGGGAAGGCGAAGAAGGGCGAGTAGAGGCCCGGGGGCGCGCCGAAGACGAGGTGGGCGCCGCCGCCGGTGCCGACCTCGCGGCCGTTGAGCTGGAGCTTGCGCGCGCAGAGGCCGACGGAAGCGGCGGCGGTGTAGAGTTGGGCGAGCTGTTGGTCGTAGTCGGACCAGGTGGCGCAAGGGGCGACGTTGATTTCGAGGACGCCGGGGTCGCTGGCGAGTCCGACGGTCGGGAGGGCGGCGTCGGGTGGCGGGGCGTAGCCGGCGAGGACGACGTCGGTGAGTTTGAGGGCGACGACGGTGGCCTCGATGTGGGTGAGGAGCTCGAGGTAGGACGCGAGGAGGAGCGGCGGGATAAAGATGATGAGGGTGCCGTCGCGGATTTCCGCGGTGAGGGCGCGGCGGAGGTTTTTCTCGCCGAGCTGGCCGAGCGGGAGGCGAAGGCCGGCGGCGCTTTCGCCGGGGAAGAGCGGGATGGGCGTGGGGGCGGGAAAAACCGGGTGCCAATCGTCGGTGATCCAGGTGCCGGCGGGTTGATCGAGCGGCAGCACGTAGCCGATGGTGGCGGTGGGGGCGGCGGGCTCGGCGAGGGGGATCGCGGGCGTGGCGGGGAGGGCAAGCGCCTTGGCGAGGGCGGTGATGAATCTCTTGGCGGCGGGCGGATTAAGGGTGCCGGGTTTAGTATCGGAGAGGAGGAGGGCGGGGTTTTTCCAAGCAGGAACGCCGTCGGCGCGGCGTTGGACGAGGAGAGTCCAGCGCGGGAGGGGTTCGCCGGGGAAGTGTTTGCCGGAGGTCTCGAGGATGACGGCGCCGGGGCAGGCCTCGCGGATGAAGGCGTGGGCGAACTGGCGGGCGTAGGTGAGCTTGGTGGGGCCGAGGGCGGCGGTCTGCCATTCGGCGCCGGCGGGGTGGATGGGAACGAAGGTGGGTTCACCGCCCATGGTGAGGGCGACGCCGCTGCGCTGGAGGGAGGCTTCGACGGCGGTGCCACAGGCGCGGATGGCTTTCCAGATCGGAGCGTGGAAGGGAGCGTGGGCGGACATGCGGGCGGAGAGGGAAGATGAGGGCTGGGAGTCGAGAGTGGAGAGCGGAGGAATCGGAGGGCGGAGAGGAGTGGAAATGGAGCGGGGACGGGATGAAGGAGTTCTTTTTTTAACCGCTAATGGACGCTAAGGACCGCGAATTTCGGAGACGGAAAGGGGAAGGCAGGAATTGGGGTGGAAGAAAATGGCGTGAGAAAAATGGATGGGAGAAAGATAAAGATTAAGAGGGAAAAGGAAGAGGAGGGGCGGTGGGGGAGCTTTGCGCCGGGTGGAATTGTGCTGGATTGCCGCGTCGCTGCGCTCCTCGCGATGACAGGCACGGGCGTGGACGTGGAGGGCGGGTCGGAGACCCCGCCCGACGCGCGGGCGATGGGCTGATCAGATTTTTTCCAGAGTAATTTCGTGGTGGAGGAGAGAGGTGATTGGGCCGGTGCCGTAGAAGCCGCCTTGGACGGGGTTGACGGTTTCGGCGAGGGCGGCGTGGGCTACCGGGATAAACGCATCGTCGCAGAAGATGCCGTGGGTCGGGTCGAGTCCGCGCCAGCCGGCACCGGGGAAAAACACTTCGGCCCAAGCGTGCATGGCGAAGGGCGGGGGCGGAGAGCCATCGGCGGGCGGGGCTTCGAAAAAATAGCCGCTGACGAAGCGGGCGGCGAGGCCGAGGTGGCGACAGAGCTCAATGAAGAGGACGGCGTAGTCGCGACAGGAACCGGAGCCGAGGGCGATGGTTTCGGCGGCGGACTGGATGCCGGGTTCGTCGCGGCGATTGTAGCGGAGAGAGTTTCTGACGGCGACGTTGAGCGCGGTGAGCAGGGGCAGAGTCTCGCGGGGCGGAGTCGGTAGGTGGCGGGCGAGCCAGGAGATGAGGAGCGGTGAGACCTCGGCGGAGGGCGGGGTGAGGGCGGGGGCGAGGGCGAACCGCTCGTTGGGAGAGTAGTCGAACGGGAAAGCGGTGGCGGTGGGGGCGAGAAAAAAATCGAAGGGATTGGTGTCGAGCGTTTCGACGAGAAAGGCGGTGTGGATGTCGTAGACGGTGGCGAGGGTGGCGGGCGGGTAGTAGGCCCAGTCGAGGGCGTTCTCGGAGGCGTCGCCGGTGGAGATGAGCTTGGCGGCGGGGGTGAGGGTGAGGGTGAAGTGGTGGAGACGTTGGCGGGCGGTCTCGCGGGGGCGGAGGTAGAGCGCGTGAGGCGTAAACGACACCGGCTGCGAATAGGTGTAGCGGGTGAGGTGCGTGGCGCGGATGAACATGGTTCGGGTGAACGGCGTGGGACGAGGGACAGATTCCTTAACCGCTAATGGACGCGAATGGGCGCTAATCTCTGAGGAGGAATCCGGAAATCAGGAAGTTGAGAATCGGGCTGAAGGGAGCGTGATTGGGTTTCGAGAGAGAGTTGGGAGCGGGAGCGGAAGACGGAGAATAGCTCAAAGAGTGCCGTTTAAGGCGGAATTTAAATCCGCGAGGAAACGGGTGAGGTCGGCGTCGGTGGTGGCCCACGAACACATGAGGCGATAGCCGTGTTCGCCGATGAAGGGATAAAAGTGCCAGCCCTGCGCGTGGAGAGCGGCGGCGGCGGCGGACGGGAGTTGGGCGAAGACGGCGTTGACCTGGGGCTCGCAGAGTAGCGTGACGCCGGGGAGAAGGCGAAGGGCGGCGGCGAGCTTTTGGGCTTGGGTGTTGGCGTGGGCGGCGTGGCGGAGCCAGCTGCCGGATTCGAGCACGGCGCACCATTGGGCGCTGGCGAAGCGTTGTTTGGAGGCGAGTTGGCCGGTTTGTTTGACGCGGAAGGCGAAGTCGCGCGCGAGGGCGGGGTTGAAAAAGACGACGGCTTCGGCGGAGAGCAGACCGTTCTTGGTGCCGCCGAAACAAAGGACATCGACGCCGGCGCGCCAGGTGAGGTCGGCGGGGGAGTGGCCGGCGAGGGCGGAGGCGGCGCAGGCGTTGGCGAAGCGGGCGCCATCCAGGTGGACGGAAAGGCCGTGGGCGTGGGCGAGGTCGGCGAGGGCGCGGATTTCGTGGGGCGCGTAAAGGGTGCCGTGCTCGGTGGACTGGGTGAGGGAGAGGGCGCCGGGTTTGGGGAAGTGGACGCCGTGGCCGCGGGTGAGGGCGGAGGCGACGGTGGTGGTCGTGAGCTTGGCGGCGGGGCCGGGCAGGGGGAGGAGTTTGCTCCCGCCGGTGAAAAATTCCGGCGCGCCGCACTCGTCCGTGTCGATGTGGGCGACCTCATGACAGAGGACGCTTTGGTGGCGTTGGCAGAGGGCGGAGAGCGCGAGGGCGTTGGCGGCGGTGCCGTTGAAGACAAAGAAGGTTTCGCAGTCGGTCTCGAAAATCTGACGGAAGAGATCTTGGGCGCGGTCGGTCGTGGGGTCGGAGCCGTAAGACGGCGCGGAGCCGGAGTTGGCGGCGGTGAGGGCGGCGAGCGCCTCGGGGCAGAGGCCGGCGGTGTTGTCACTGGCAAAGCGGGCGTCGGGGCGGTCGGACATGGGGAAAGTTTTGGGAGCGGTGCAAGGGAGGGCGACGATTTTTTCCGTGGCGTTGGGCTGCGATGACCGCACCGTGGAGTGAAACTTGCCGAGCATGAATATCGCCGCCGCCTTGAAAGAAATCCGCGCTGCGCCAACGCAGGCGGAGAAGAACCTGCGGGCGGCGAGCCTTTTGTCGGCGTTGTTTCGGGCGGCGGGTTGGGAGATGGTCGTGGTGGGAGGCAGCGCGATCGAATTTTACACGGAGGGAGACTATCTGACGCGCGATCTGGATCTGTGCCGGGCGCAGGGGACGCGGCCGATTCCGGCGAAAGTGGAGGCCGAAGTCATGGCGGCGTTGGGGGCGAAGTCGGTGGGCGCGCGGCGGCAATGGCTGTTGGATGCTTTGGGCGAGGTTACGATCGATCTGCTGGGCGAAGTGGAGACGGTGGGAGTAGCGCGGCCGCAGACGTTGCAAGGACCGTATGGAACGGTGACGCTGATGCCGGTGGAAGAGTTGCTGGTGGAGCGGACTTTTATGGCGACGGTAAGAGAACCGAGGGACGAGGAGGCTTGGACGGCGGCCAAACAATTGGCGGCGGTTTGCCTCTCGGGGGCGGTGCCGTCAGATTGGGCTAAAGTCGAGCGGATCGCGGCGGGGAAGGAATATGGGATTGCGGCGGCGGTGTGCGGGCTGAAGAAGGAAGTCATTCGTGAAAGCAAAAAAAAACGCTGAGTTGGCGATTGTTTGGACTTGGGACGAGTGGATGAACTCGCGGGCGCGGCGCGCGGCGTTGTCACGGGCGGTGGCGGGCGGAGGCGCGGCTCGGCGCTCGCGGAATCCGAGCCAGGAGAAATTGCAGGCGCGGTTAGGTCGACGGGCCGCGGCCGCGAAGCCTTAACCAACGATGAAGGGGATGGAGCTGCGGCGGGGTGGGGCACTGCGGGCGGAGGTCGTCGTCGCCGGTGGTCCTGTGGGACTCGAAGCGTGCCCGGGGCTCATGCGCCTATTTTCGACGTTGGCAGCGGGCGACGCGGGCGATTGCTTGCGCGGGCAACGCGATGAAAGCGGAGGAAGTTAATCTTTATCTGGTGGGATTCATGGGCACGGGAAAAACGACCGTGGGGCGGGCCGTGGCGCAGCGGGTGGGCTTCACGTGCTTGGACAGCGACCACGAGATCGAGCGGAAGCAAGGGAAGGGTATCCCGGCGATTTTTGCCGAGCACGGGGAGCCGGCGTTTCGGCTGATGGAGCGGGAGTTTGTCGAAGGCGGGCATCCGACGACGGGAACGGTGATCGCGTGCGGCGGCGGGCTGGTGGTGCAACCGGGGATGTTGGCGGCGCTCAAGGCGCGCGGTGTCGTCGTGTGCTTGCACGCCTCGGTGGAGACGATTCTCGCGCGAACGGCGCGGCAGAAGAACCGGCCCTTGCTCAATGTGGAAGATCCGGAGGTGCGGATCAGAACGTTGTTCGCCGAGCGGGAACCGATCTACCGGGCGGCGGGCAGCGTAATTTTGACGGATGGGCGACCGCTCGGGGACATCGTCCTGCACGTGCTGAGGGTGTGGCGGCGAGACGCGGAAGATTTTGCGCAAAGGGAAAACAGACGGGTGCCGCGAGCGTGAGTGTGAGCGAAGGCCAGAGCGGGGAGCCGGAGGCGCGAGGGCGGCAGGAAATGTTGCGGCAACGGTTGGTCGCGCTCGGATTCGACGAGGTGCGGTTCGCGACGTTGGCGGAGTTGGGCGGAGACCGGTTGAAGGCATGGTTTGAGGCGGGGCACCATGCGGACATGCAGTGGATGGAACGGACGGCGGAGAAACGGTTGAAGCCGGAGCTGGTTTTGGCCGAGGCGCGCTCGGTGATTATGTTGGGTGTCAGCTATGCGGATGCCGCTCGAGCGGTGAAAGGTGAAGGGCAAGAGCCAGGTGAGGCTGCACCACAGCGGGCGACGTGGGCGCGGTATGCGTTGCACGAGGATTATCACGACACGATGAAAGTGGGCCTGATCGAGGCCGGGAAAGTGATCGGGGAGATGTATGGCGCGACGCGGGAAGACATGCGGGCGTATGTCGATACCGGCCCGGTGCTCGAACGGGGGTGGGCGGCGAAGGCGGGACTCGGTTTCATCGGGAAGAACGCGATGTTGATCTCGCGGCGGCACGGGAACTGGTTGTTTTTGGCGACGATTTTGACCCGGCAGGAATTTTTTCCCGACGCGCCGGTGCGGAAACAGGCGAGTGATTTCGCGGACGTGGGGCTGCTCTGCGGGAAGTGCACGCGGTGTTTGGACGCGTGCCCGACGGAGGCGTTTGCGGCTCCGGGGGTGGTGGATGCGCGGCGGTGTGTTTCGTACCAGACGATCGAGAACAAAGGGATTATTCCGCGGGAGCTGCGGGCGGGAATCGGGAACCGGATCTACGGATGCGACGTGTGCTTGGAGGTGTGTCCCTGGAACCGGTTCGCGGTGGCGGGGCGGGAGGTGTTGCTGGTGGCGAGGCGGGAATTGGCGGGACTGAGCGTGCGGGAGATTTTGGCGCTGACGCCGGCGCGGTTTGCGGAAGTTTTTCGCAAAACCCCGATCAAGCGGGTGAAGCTCGCGGGGCTATTGCGGAATGCGTGTATCGTCGCGGGGAATTCGGGCGACGTGAGCCTCTTGGAACCGTTGGTGAGGCTCGCGCGGCATGAGTCGGCCTTGGTGCGGGCGCACGCGGTGTGGGCGGTGCGGACGCTGGGCGGCGAGTCTCGGGCGAGTGCGCTGTTGAAGACGGCGCAAGCGGCGGAAACGGATGCGACGGTGGTCGCGGAATACGGAGACGCTAGGCCTTAAACGCAGCGGACATCACGGCGACGATGTTGGCGGGCGGGCGCACGGGCCGGCCCTGAAGGTCGATGAACGCATGAGCGGATTGACCGGTGGCGAGGAGTTCTTCGCCCCGGAAAACTTCGTAATCCAAATGAATCCGCAGCAGTGGTTTTTCGCGCAGATAGGTGACGATGGTGAGAACGTCGTCGTAAAGGGCGGGACGGGAGTATTTGGCGGAAATTTCGAGCACAGGCAGGCGGTAGCCCTCGGCCTCAAGCTGACGATAGGGGAGGCCGAGTTCTTTCAGCAGAGTGGTGCGGCCGATCTCAAACCACGGGAGATAATTTGCGTGGTAAACAATGCCCATCATGTCGGTCTCGGCGTAGCGAACGGTGATTTGGGAGCGTGAGACAATCATGGGTGTTCAGCCGGAAAAGAGGCGTTTGATTCAGCCGGTTCGTCGACGGCGGGGTTGACGCCGAAAAGGGCCTCGGCGGACTCGGTCCAACAATTGCGCCCGGCCCATTCGCGACCGGCGGTGCCGAGACGTTGGCGCAGGGCCGGATCGTGGATCAGTTTCTCAAAGGCGGCGGCAAGTTGCGCGGGTCGATGGGGCGGCACGAGCAGACCGGTCACCCCATCTTGCACCGCTTCGGCCACCCCGCCGACGTTATGCGCGACCACGGGCAACCCGTGAGCGGCCGCCTCGAGATAGACGAGGCCAAAGCCCTCGATGCTGCGGGCGTGATTGATGCTCGTCATCGCAAAGATATCGGCGCGATCGTAAAGGGTGGTGAGTTCGTCGTCCGGGATGTTCCCAAGAAAACGAACGGTGAGATCGGGGGTGGCGGTAGCGGCTTGGCGAATCACCTGCTCGTAGCGGCCTTTGCTCTGGCCGCCCACGATCCAGTATTCGAGGCGAGCCCGGTCGGAAGCGGGGAGCAGTTGCAAGGCTTGGAGCGTGAGCAGTTGGCCCTTGCGGGGATGGATGCGGCCGACCGTGAGCACGACGATTTTGGCGCGGGGGGCGTCTGACTTGATGGGAACGACGGCAAAATCCGAGCGAAGGGCGCCGGGCGTCAGCACGATCTTGTCGGCGGCTTCCGGAAAATGAGTGAGGAGAAGCTCCTGCGTATAGTTGGTCAGAGTACTCACGCGCGTGGCATGTCGGATTAACCGACCTGCGAGGGCGCGCCGGATGGGGCTGCCGGCGAATTTCAAGATTTCGGAGCCATGGAAGGTGAGCACCAATTGCTTTGGGCGGAAGGCCCGGAAGAATTGAAGCAGCATCATGGTCAACATCGGGCCCGGCTCGGGGAGGTAGACGGTGGCGTAACGCAACCGCCGCCGTGCGCGGATGAATTCTCGGGCGAGTTGAACTTGGCACCTCAGATCATGCGTGCCCTTGAGAGGCAGACGCCGCAGCCGGAACGGCCAGACTTTCTCTTTATCGGGCTCGGCGGATTGAGCCCAAACTTCAGTTTCGTAACCTAAACTCGCCGAGGCCCGGGCAATCTCTTCGGTGAACGTCGCGATACCGCCGCGCACGGGGTAAAATTCATGGGTAATGAGAAAAACGGAGGGAACGGAGGCAGGAACGCTCATGCGCAGAGATTGCAAAAGGACGGCCCGAAGTCATCCGGGCAGGCCAACCTATTGGGCGTTGGCCTTGCGCTGGCAAGTGCGCCGATGAACCCAGACGAAAAGTCCGATAGGGCCGTGATTTGGCGGAAATCACCGGCGGACTGAATTAGAAATTGGAGTTTACTTTCGAGCCTCCGAATCTAAAACCAAGGGACAATGCCAGACGCAGTTCAACCGATCCCCGGGAGTAGTAAGCCATTTGTGGCGCCATCGAAGCCCTTCGCTCCCGAAGACGAATCGGCTCTACGTGAGGCACTTAAACGTTGTTCACCGTCTGCCTTTGAATCTGCGGTGCAGTTCCGAAAGACGGGAAACCCCGAGCATGTTCCGGCCGTTGTGATCGGAATCGTCGAACGCTTTGTTGAGCCTGATCTGCGGATTAAGTTAAAGGACGCGGATGATGACCTCCGGCTGATTGAAGACCTGGGGATTGATTCCCTCACGATGATGGAAATCGTGATTTTGGTCGAAGACGTGCTCCAGCTTTCGATCAACAATGATGAATTGAGGAATCTGCGCACGGTGGGTGACGTGAAGACCTTCATTGATTGCAAAATTCGGGGATTGGCTTTGCCGAAACCGACCAAGTTTATCCCGATCGAGCAGATTGCTGCGGTGATGCCCATCCAGCCCCCGTTCCTGTTCCTGAATGAGGCGTCGGTAAGTTCCAGCGGGGCAAACGGTAAATATAAGATAACCGGCCAAGAGTTTTTCCTCCAAGGGCATTTTAAGAATAACCCCGTGATGCCGGCGTCGATCATGCTTGAGGCATTGGGTCAGTTGGCGGTGCTCTATCTTTTGGAAGGCGCGGCACCGGAACCCGGCAAGGTGATCAGCTCGTCGCTGATTTACTTCACCGGTTGTGAGGGCGTTAGGGCGCATCGGGTTTGCCGTCCCGGTGATATTCTCACGCTTTCGATCAAGCCGAAGCGGATGAAAATGCCTTTGGCGACCTTTGAAGGTGCGATTCGGGTAGGACAGGAGAAGGCGGCAATCGCCGAAGAAATCACGCTCACCTTTGGTTATGCCGAGGCGGTGATACCGCCCCCGGTTACAGAGATAAATGGCCACACGACACCCAAACCGGACGCGGCCGCGGCGACCTCGCCGTTGCGGGTGGCAGTGAACGCCTGATCTGAATCGTTTGGTTTATGGAATGGCGGCTTTAGAGCCGCCATTTTTGTGGGTAACCCAGCGGGTCTTCTGGAGTGAGCAACGATGGTCCGACGAACGCTCGGAAACCAGCCATCTCTCGCGTTGACCGCGGTCGAATTCCCCCAAAAATTCTCTCCATTCTCTAACGTCCGCGCAAACGCCAACCCGTTTTGCCGGTCTCTGCGCTTATCGCAACCTACCTCGCACCACGCATGCCCAGAGTATTCATTACCGGTCTCGGCTTTATCACCAGTATTGGTAATGACGCTGCTACAGTTACAAAGAGCCTGCGCGAGTTACATCATGGATTTGAGCTTTATGCTCCGTTTCAGAACCCTGAGATTCCGGTCAAAGTAGCGGCTCCGGTTAAGGGTTTTTTCACTGATTCGGTCGATGTCGAGGATTGGACTTTTCCGGCGGGCATCGTGATCAAGCGCGAGGTGTTGCGCGGAATGTCGCCGCATGTGGTTTACGCGTGGTGCGCGATGCAGCAGGCGATCGCCGATGCTAAACTTGGTGATGCGGAGGTTTCCAATGAAGCGACGGGTCTTTACGCGGCCTCCGGGGGATCGCCATTTTTGATGGGACACATGTTGGAGCGGATGCACAAGCAGGGGGTGATGCGGTGTTCGCCTCTCGGGATTGTGGCTTCGATCTCCGGGACGGTGCAGTTCAACCTCGTGGCCCATTTCAAAATCAAGGGATCATCCTGTGGATTCGCGTCGGCGTGTGCCTCTTCCTCTCATGCTCTCGGATTTGCCTATGACGACTTGGTGACCGGTCGGCAAAAGCGGATGTTTGTCGTGGGCGCGGAGGACGGGAATATGGACGCGATTTTACCGTTTGCCGGAATGCGGGCCTTGTCTTTGTCGACGGATCCTTCGAGTGCCTCACGGCCTTTCGACACGGGACGTGATGGATTTGTGGGCACCGGTGGCGGCGTCGTGTTGGTGCTCGAGACGGAAGAGGAAGTCATCCGTCGTGGGGTCACACCTTATTGCGAGGTCGCAGGGTGGGCCCAAGCTTCCGACGGGCATAATGTCGCGATTTCCCATCCGGAGGGCTTGGGGTTGCGCGCGGCGATGGCGAATGCGTTGCGGGTGACGGACACTGCGCCTGAGGACGTGGACTATGTGAACGCTCACGCGACCTCCACGCCGATCGGTGACGCGTCGGAGGCGAAGGCGCTGCGGGCAGTGTTCAATCCGTCCGGGATGCGTCCGGCGATCAGCAGCACCAAGGCTTTGACGGGGCATGGGCTCTCGCTGGCCGGAGCGATGGAGAGCGGCTTTTGCGCCTTGGCCGTGCGGGACGGATTTATGCCGGGTTCGGCTCACATCACCCAGCTCGACCCGGAGTGTGCGGATTTGAACATCATCCGATCAACCTTGGTGGCCCAGCCCAAGGTAGCCCTCAACAACGTCAGTGGCTTCGGCGGCGCCAACGTCAGCATTGTTTTCAAACAAGCTCGTTGAACGCCCGTGCTCCAGTGCTGATTCGATGCCGGGGCAGCCGGCAATTCGGACGAATTGACCCGGCGGTGCGGGTTTGCTCGGCTGGCAACTAATCCTGATCCATGTCGAAGGTTCGCATTCTCATCCTCACCTCGTCGACCGGCGGCGGTCATGATGCACGGGCGGAGGCTTTCGCCGAATGGTGTTTTCAGCTTTACCGGCACCAGGTCGATGTGCGGATCGAGCAGATGCTTGAGAAATCCTCCGTGCTGAACCGCGCGGGAGTCGGGTTCTACAACAAGATCCAAAAAGTGGCTCCGTGGCTGCACAGCGGATTTTACGCGTTCGTGGAACTGTTGAGTTACATCAACCGCCGAGACGTGACCTTTGGCCGCAGTTACTTTCTTGAGGTTCTGCGCGATTACCAACCCCACCTGATTTTCAGTGTCCATGATTGTCTAAATCGGGGGTACTTTCAGTTGGCCCGGGCTACCCTCGGGGCGGATCGCGTGCGCTGCGTGACTTATTGCGGGGAGTTTTCCGGCGGTTGGGGCTATTCGCGAAATTGGATCGAGCCCTCGGTGGATCTTTATTTTTCCCGTACGCCGACCGCGCGAGATTTTGCCGTGAAATCCGGGATCGCACCGGAGAAATCACGGGTGCGGGGCAATCTGATGTTGCCGCGTTCGGTGCTCGAGACGATCACGCCGGAGGAACGCGGCGCCTTGCGCGTGAAACGTTTTGGCCTGCGGCCCGATCTCTTCACGGTCTTTCTCGCGACGGGTGGAAATGGAGCGAACCAGCATCTTCAGCTTTTGCCGGCGTTGGTGAAGCACGCCGACCGGGTGCAGGCCATCGTGATCTGCGGAAAGAACAAGGAGTCCTACAACGAGTTGGTCCACTGGCGCGCCAACCATCCGGAATTCAACTGCTACCTCGAAGGTTATTCGGAAGTGGTCCATCTGCTCATCCAGGCCAGCGATGTGATCGTGACGCGTGGCGGCACCACGACGTGCGCCAAAGCGCTTCATTTCCGGTGCCCGATTATCTTCAACGCTTTCCAAGGGATCATGCCGCAGGAGCAACTGACCTGGAAATTTTTCCGCAACGGTGCCGCCTCGGAGAAGATCGAGAGCGCCGGCGATTTCGCCCGCATCATCGACACCTGGATCGGCGACCCGGCGGCCTATGCGAAGGTGAAGGAAAATTTCGTGCAGCTGCGCTACGATGAAGACCCGACGCTTCTGATCGAGGAGATCGTGGAGCTGGCCAATAGCGTGGCCCGGACAAAATTGAAACGCCGGGTATTCCCGCCGGTTAACGGCAACGGCCTTGCGATAAAAGCGGCCGAGTGATCGGGGCGCGCGCGCAATGCGCTTGGCCGGCGGGCGCCGGGGGCTCTAGCGTTTCGCCATCTTGCCCGCACCCAAACCCGTAATCGCCTATCTGTTCACGACCTTTCCCAAGCGCACGGAAACGTTTTTGCAGCGGGAGATCATCGCGATGCGCGCGCAGGGCGTGCAAGTGCGGCTCTACTCTTTGTGGGGCGGGCTGGATTCGTTTCGCGGTCTGCCCGTGGCCCGGTTCAACAAGTGGCGTTTGCTGACTCTTTTTTGGATGATTCCCTATGAAGGCTGGCGTCGGCCCGAGGTGTTACGCCAGGTGGTGCATGGTCTTTTCACGCGACGTCCACCGTCGTGGATTAATTTTTGGGAGAACATGCTGGGCGCCGGATTTGCCTGCCTTTTCGCCGGTGATTTTCGGCGAAATCCACCGGCGCTGGTGCACGCGGCGTGGGGTGGGGCGCCGGCGACGGCGGCATGGCTGCTTTGGCGACTTGACGGGCACCGTTTCAGCGCCGCCGCGCATGCGTATGATCTTTTTGAGCACGGAGGCGACTGGTGGCTGCGCGACAAACTGGAGCATGCCGCGTTTGTCCACACCTCGACGGAAATGGGCCGGACCGCGTTGATCAAGTTGGGTATCCCGGCGGAGAGAGTGGTTCGCATCCGAAGAGGTTTGGACCAGATGCCGGCTGTGAAACGATTACGTGCCTCGAGGGAGCCGCTGCATTTGATCTGTGTGGCGCGACTGGTGGAAAAGAAAGGGCTGGATCACCAGTTGCGGATTTACGCCGCACTCCGGGCCGCAGGCATGCCGTTTCACGCGCGGATCGTGGGCGATGGACCGCTCCGGCCGGCGCTGGAAAAACTGGCCGGCGGTTTGGGGATCGCGGCCGAGGTGACGTTCTGCGGGCACTTGGCCCAGCATCACGTGTGGGAGCAATTCGAGTGGGCCGATGTGTTGCTGCATACGGGCGTGATCGCGGCCAGCGGCGACCGGGACGGCTTGCCGAATGTGATTCCTGAGGCGATGTCGTGCGGAGTGGTGGTCGTGACCTCGCCGACTGCCGGGACGACTGAAGCAATCACCGACGGGGTCAGTGGTTTTGTCGTGCCGGTGGAAGCGACTGCGCAATGGGTGGCGGTCCTGCGCCGGCTATCAAGCGACGATGCGGTCGCCGAGCAGGTGCGGAGTCAGGCGCGACGTTGGGTGGAGGAAAATTTTGACGCGCATCGCAATGCGGCGCGTTTGCTCGAGGCCTTCGAGAAAGTGGTGGCGGAGAAATCGGTATGATTTTTTTCGATGTCACGAAATCTGGCGGAGCCGGACATCGCTCCGGCTTGTTACGCGTGAGCGCGCGGTTGGCGGACGAATTGGGCGATTCGGTGCGCGAGGTCAGTTGGACGAGTTGGGATCGGAGCATGTCGGCCGGAGACTGGTTCTTTACCGCCGAGCTTTTTTCAGAGGAAGAGAGGCCCGGGTTCTCGGCGTTTTTGGCCGCCCGGTCCGGTCGGGCCGCAGCGGTGTTCCATGATGCCATCCCGCTCAAGTGGCCGCAGATCACTTGGCCGCAGAGTGTGGCGCGGCATCCGAGTTACATGAAAATGCTCGCGCAGTTCGATCGCGTGTGGGCCGTGTCGGCCGCGAGTTGCGCCGAGCTTGCGGGGTTTTGGCGGTGGCAAGGACTTGAACAGGTGCCGCCGTTGGATGTGCTCGCGCTCGGTGCGGACGCGGATCGTGCGCCGCGGGTGACCGGGCGGGTAGAGGCGGTGCGGTCGAAGTCATTGATCTCGGTGGGGATTTTGGAGCCGAGAAAAAATCAGGCCCTTCTGCTGGATGTGGCGGAGACGCTTTGGCGCGAAGGTTTGGATTTTGAATTGAATCTCGTTGGTCGGGTGAACCCTCACTTCGGTCGTTCGCTGGAGAAACGAGTGAAGGCGCTGGCCAAAAAATTTCCGGGTCTGCGCCATCACGCGGCGGCGAGTGATGCCGTGGTGGCGAGATTGTACGCCGACGCTCGGGCGAGTGTTTTTCCGACGATCGCCGAGGGCTGTGGACTTCCCTTGTTGGAGTCGCTTTGGCAAGGCGTGCCGTGCGTCTGTAGCGATTTGCCGGTGTTGCTCGAGAACGCGAACGGCGGAGGTTGCTGGCCGGTCATGACCAACGATCGGGCGGCGTGGACCGAGGTGCTGCGCCGTGTGCTGACAGACGGCGAACTCGCGGTCCGATTGCGAAACGAGGCGAGGAGCCGAAAGCTACCGACTTGGGCGGCCGCAGCAGAGACGCTTCGGGCCGCTCTACCCGAAGGACTCAGAGCTTCTTGACGGCGTAGGCCATCGCGTCGGCGATCTTGTCGAGCTGTTCGTCGGTGTGCATCGCGGAAATTGCGGTGCGAATGAGATCCTTGCCGATGGGCACCGCCGGCGCGATGGACATGACAGTGAAGACGCCTTTCTCGAGCAGGGCTTTCCAGAAAGGGTAAACGCGTTCCTTCGAACCGAGCACAATCGGGGTGGCGGGGGTTTCGCTGCCCCAGGTGTCGAGGCCGAGGTTCTTGAGAATGGCCCGATATTTTTTCGTGTTCGCCCAGAGGCGGTCGTGATGTTCCCGCTCCTGCTGCATGATTTCCAGCGAGGCTTGGGCGCACGCGGCGGCGGCGGGGCTGATGGCCGCACTGAAGACGGTCTGTTTGCCGCTGGTGCGTAGAAACTCGATGGCATCCCGCGACGCAGCGATGAAGCCTCCGGTGCTGGCGAGCGACTTCGACAGGCTGCCGCAGATAACGTCGACTTTGTCGTTGAGGCCGAAGTGATCGACGGTGCCTCGTCCGTGCCGGCCGAGCACGCCGAAGCCGTGGGCATCGTCGAGGACGGTGAAGCAGTTATGTTCTTCGGCAATTTCTGTGAGTTCGGGCAGACGGGCAATGTGGCCCTCCATCGAGTAAACCCCCTCGATCACGAGGATCTTTGGCGCATCGCTCGAGGACGCGGCGGCCGCGACTTCGCGGAAATCGTCGGGGCTGTTGTGCGAGAAACGTTCCACAGTGGCCCGGGAGAGTTGGATGCCTTCCCAAAGGCACGAGTGAATGTTTTTGTCGGCGAAAATGATGTCCCCTTTTTGGGCGAAACCGGCAACGCTGGAGATGCAGGAAAGGTAGCCGGCCGAATGCACGTGGCAGGCTTCGCGGCCGAGGAAGTCGGCGAGTTTTTCTTCGAGTTCGATGTGGAAAGCGCGTGAACCGTTGGAGATGCGAGCTCCGGTGGTGGAGGTGCCCCATTTGAGCAGGGCGGCCCGGCCGGCTTCGATGACTTTGGGGTGAAACGATAGCCCGAGATAATCATTGCTCGACAGCATGATCATGTCCCGGCCGTCGAGGCGCACGTTGGTCCCGTGTTGGGACTCCATGGCGTGGTAGTAGGGGTCGTACTTTAGCCGCATCTTTGTCGCGTAATCGTCGCGAAAGCGGTTTTGGACGGCCTTTTTGTTTTTGCTGAAGAATGAGAGCGCCATGTCGTTCTTAAAACGCTGCGTGGTGGGTTGGGATTGGCAAACGCAAAGACGTTCGGAGTGCCGCCGCTGATGACATCTTGGATTACCGCGCGAGCTCTCTGTTTGCTTTGCCAACTTCCACCGAGGAGAGACCGGTGATGGCGCCGGCGCCGGTGACGACCGCGGTGTAAGCGCCGGGCTCAAGGGTGATGCGCAGGGCTGTATCCAAGCTACTCGCACCAGCGAGTTTCGAACGGCTGGTGAATGGAGTCGTTGGAGTTTTGCGCGCGGTATCGGGCGCGTTAGTCGGCGACCTCGGCTTAGACGCGGCGATCGAGGGTCGTGAGCCAAGTGGCGAGGTCGCGGGCGTAGTCGGACCACGTGCGGAAACGGCGGGCGCGGGCGGCGTCGGTGAGGGCGGCGAGAGCGGATGGGGTCGAAAGCAGCCGGGAAATCGCGTGGGCGATAGAAGGGGCGTCGACGCGGTCGAGTGCGATGCAGCCGCCGTCGCGGGTGGCTTCACCGAGCGCGCCGTGCGCGGAGCAGATACAGGGTTTGCGGTAAGCGAGGCTTTCCAAAACAGGCAGGCCGAAGCCCTCGATGAGTGATGGGTAAACGGTGAATGCGCAGGCGGTGTACGCGGCGGCCAGTGCGGCCTCAGTGACGGGGCCGGAGTGGCGGAGTGGGCGACCGGCGGCTTGCAGGGCGTGGACCCGGGCGAGGGCGGCGCGACCGGTCTGCGGGTGCGCCAAGCCGACGAGGTGGAGTTCGAAATTTGCACCGGCCGACCAGAGCGACTCACAGGCGTCGAGAAGGGCCACGTGGTTTTTGCGGCCTTCGAGCGAGCCGACGGAAAGGACGGTGGAGATTTCGGATTTTTGGTTTTGGATTTTCGATTTCTCCGAAGCCAGCCCGAGGGGTTTGTCATCGATTAGATGACAAACGGGGTCGATGCCGAGGGGGATGACGGTAACGGCGGGGCGGGATGATGGGGGGATGCCGAGCCAGTCCCAGTAGGAGAGGAGCGTGGCGCGGGAGTCTTCGGAATTGGCGGCGATGCCGTCGAAGGCGAGGAGTTCGCGGAGATAGGAGGGAAACCGGGCGACGGTTTTGGCGGGAGTGAGTTCGGGGAATTTGAGGGCAATGGCGTCGTGGAAAACCGCGACGCGCGGGCCGCTCGTCGCGGCGAAGAGCGCGGGGAGCGCGGCGGCGATGGCGGGGGTGAAGAGTTCGGGGACGAGGAGACCGGAAGATCCGAGAGCCGAGAGCTGGGCGTCGGGAGATTGGTGGCCGAGAAGGCGGCGGGTGTGGCCAAGGAGTTGGGCGGTCACGGGCCAGCTGGCGCCGCGTTTTTGGCTGAACGAATCGGTGGATAGATTCTTGAGTTCCCAAGGATCGAGGGGGCGCCACGTGCGTTCGTGCGGATCGAAGGTGACGGGCGCAGCGGCGGGGCCGAGTTCGCGCCAGAGGGAGCGGGCCACGCGTTGGATGCCGGTGCGGGCGCGGGTGTGGCTCGTGTGCGAGAGATCGAGCAGAATGGTGGCGGGCATCGTTAGCGGCTACGGAGTGAGGATGCTCAGGCGGAGATCATAAAGCGCAAAGGCGAGGGCCCGGGCGTCGGGGTGGGGGCTTTCAGACGTTGGCGGGGTTTCGGAGTAAAATTCGAGGTTGGTGCGGCCGGGTGCGAGGCGAAGGGAGATGGAGTGCGGCGCGGTCTTTTCGCCGACGGGGCCGCGCCAGAGTTCGCGGTCGCCCTGACGGATGATGACGATGCGCGGGGCTAGGGTGCGAAGGGCGAAGTCGAGGCGGACGTTGGCAGGGGCGTTGGCCCAGGTGTCGATCACCAATTGCGAACGGCCGGAGCTCCAGGACCATAAGTGTTTCGAAGTGCGCTCGGCGCCGAACCAGCCGTCGCCGATTTGGACGACGGTGGCGACGCCGCCGCTGCGACCGGCGGAGAGTTCGCGGGTGTTGACGGGAAAATCGCGGAGGACGAGGAACCCGGCGGCGATACCGAGGTTGCCCAAAATGAGCCACGCGAGCGCGGCGCGGGTGCGATGGGCGAGAACGTTGAAGGCAAGGGTGAGTGGGAGCAGCACGCGGGTGAACGCGCCGGGGTAGCCCTCCCAGACGGCGGCGCCCAGGGTGAGCATGAGCGCGGCGTAGGCGGCCCCGACGCGCCACCAAGATTCGGCGAATTGTCGCCACCGCGCAGCGAAGAACGCGGCCTGCACCGCGATACCCACGACGGCGCCAAGGGTGGTCCAAGCGAGCAGCGAGTCTTCGAGGAGCGTCAGATCGGTAAGCGCGGTGGCCGTTTTCTCGACGAGGCCTGAGACGGGTAACGAGAGGTTGGCCCAGCCGGCGTCGGCGGGACCTAGGCGCCAGCGAATGTAGGCGAGCCACGCGAAGAGCGGCGCGGCGACGAAGATGCCGAGGAGAACGTTGCGGAGGGAAATCCAAGGCCGCGTGAGGAGACCGGCGGCACCGAGCAGGGCGGTCTCGCGGGCCAAAGCTGCGGCGGCGAGGAAGGTGGCGGCGGATTTGGGGCGGGCGCGCTCGGCGGCGAAGCAAGCGGCAGCGAGGAGCAGCGCCATCGGCAGATCGGTGAGGGCGAGGCGCACGCTACTGAGGGCACCGCAGGAAAACAGGACGCCGGCCCACGCCAGCCCTCCGCGGAAATCGGCGACGGCGAGGATGCGCCAGAGCAGGGCGGCGAGGGCGAGCCACGCGGCGACATTGAGGAACGAGTAAATGTGGACGATGGCGGCGGGTTGGCCGGCGGCGAGGAGCCAAGCGACGGCGGGAGGCAAAATGCGGCGGGCGCGGTAGGAGAGGTTGTCGATCGCGGGGGCGAGTTCGGTCGAGCGGAGGAGCGGATCGTAGGCGATTTGCGCGTAGTAAAGACCGTCATAGCCGCCGGTGTCGCGGTGGACGTAGACATGGTGTTCGCGGAAGGCGGCGATCTTCAGGTTGTCGTTGGGCGCGTCGAGCTGGATGAGCGCCGTGAGGCCGTAAACGGGGTGCCAAAAGCGGGCGACAAGAACGAGAAAGAGGACGACGGCGGCGACGGCCGCGCAGCGGAGCGGCCAGCGGCGGGCGGGGCGCGGGGCGGTCATGGTGCGGGGGCGACGTAGCGCCAGATGCTGCGTTGGGCGACGACGGCGACTTTTTCCCAGTGGGCGGGCACGCGCTCGTGGAGGACGTGGGCTTCCTCGGCGACGAGGGTGACGAGATGCAGCGGGCGGCCGGCGCGGGCTAAGTGGCTAGCTTGGGCGGAGAATTCGGCGGCGCTCATCTGGTCCCAGCGCAGAATCGGAAAGGGCGTGTAGTAGTGGAGGGAGCCGCTGTCGGCGTTGGTCAGGATGACGGTGTTGGCGGGGAGCTCGGTGCGGGCCCACGCGCCCATGTCGGCGTAGGCTTGCTCGTAGGTTTTGGTAAGGAGGGTGTGGAACTCGCGGGTCCAGAGGGTCGAAAGGGCCAGCGACCAGAGACTAAACGCGGCGGCCGTCGCGAACATCCAACGGCGATGCGAGCCGATGAAATAGTTGAGCGTCGCCATCGCGGCGAGGATCAGCGCGGGGGCCGCGGGTAGGATGAAGCGCAAGCACCACCACGTCTGCCCCGAAACCTCGTAGAACGCGTAGAAGAGCACGGGCACGAAAAACCAGAGTGCGACGGCGAGACGTTTGCGCAGCGGGAGGCGCGGGAGGCAAAAAAAGAGCGCGGCGAGAGCGAGGCAAAGGCCCGGCAGCAGGGTGCCCAGCCACTTGCCGAAATGGAGCATGGTCGGGTTGAAGTAGGCGGCGGAAAAGGCTTCAAAGATGGAGCCGTAGCCCATCTGCCACGCGGAGCCGAAGAGGTGGGCGTTGGTGGCGAGCAAGAGGACCGCACCAGGGAGGCTACCTATAGCCGCAGCGGCAAGGGGGCGCCACCCGGTGGCGAGGAGCACGACGAGGGCGGGGAGCAGAAGGATGTTGGTGGGGCGAACGAGGACGGCGACGGCGAGAGCGGCGCCGGTGGCGCTGGCCCAGCCAAGTGAGGTGCGGGCGCGCAGGGCGGCGTAAACGGCGGCGAGCACCCAGGTGGTCGCGAGGACATCGCTGAGCGGTTGGATCGCGATGAAGATCGTGACCGGGAACACGCCAAAGAGCAGAGCGGCGGTGGCGGCCAGTGGCCACGCGAGGCGAAACTCCCGCGCGATGGCGTAGGTGAGAAGCATCGCGGCGAGGGTGGCGCCGACGCCCACGAGGAGCGGGCCCAAGGTCCAGCCGAAGAGCACGCTGGCGAGGGCGAGGTGCGCGGGCAGGCCGAGCGGATAGGTGGGCACGAGGCGCGCGCGGGCCGGTTCGGCGATGAAGCCGAGGGGTTGGAGCTGCGTCGCGGTGCCCACCGAAAGTCCGGCGAAGTCGCGTTGGGGCGCGGTGAGTTCGCCGCGGGCGAGCAGTTGGGCGGCGTTGAGGTAGCCGGAGGAATCGGAACCGCCGGCGACGGGGGAAAAATTGAGGCCGAGGAACACCGCATAACCCAGCAGCACCACGGCGGCGAACCAAGCAAACCAGCGCGGTGCGGGAGTGGTGGCGGGGTTCGGATTTGACATGCCGGAGAGTGGTTTTGTGATGCGACAGATTGTTTACAAACCGGACAACATTTAAGCGCGCGACGCAGCACCCGGCGCACGTATGAACGGGCTGGGGCGGGCAGTTTGGCGGGCGCGGTTTCGGCTGGGGTATGCGACCATGGTCGCGGTGTTCCTGAGCTTGGTGGCCCAGTTCTATCTGCCGGGGACGGGGTTCACGAGTTTGTTATCGATCGGGTCCCGGCTCGACGAACGGGCCGTCGAAAAACTGCGGGCGGTACCGCACTATGCGATCGAGGATTCGTGGGGCTACGACGGCACTTACTATGTGCAGCTCGCGTTGCATCCGACGTTGGATCAGCCGGCCGAACTGGGAGCGGCGATCGATAACCTGTCCTATCGGGCGCGGCGGATTTTACCGAGTTGGGTGGCGTGGGGCCTCGGGTTGGGACGCGACGCGTGGATCGTGCACGTGTTTGCCGTTTTGAATGTCGGGGTGTGGCTCCTCCTTGGCTGGGTGTTGCTGCGGTGGCTGCCGCCGGACCGCTGGAGCAATCTGCTGCGCTGGGGCGGCGTGCTGTTTTCCCACGGGATGTGCATGAGTGTGCGCAACTCGCTCGCGGATGCGGCGGGGCTGTTGCTGGTGGCGCTGACGGTGCTGGCGCTGGAGCGCGGACGAAAGCCCGGCGCGGTGGTGGCGCTTGGGGCGGCGATGTTGACGAAGGAAACGAGCCTGCTCGCGGGCACGGCGTTGATCCCGGCGCGCGGGAGCGGCGCGGGCGCGTGGGCGCGGGCAGTCGGGCTGGGGGCGTTGGCGCTGGTGCCGTTCGTGGTGTGGCTCGGTTACGTGCGTTGGAAAGCGGGTCCGGGCAACGACCCGGGGTTGGGGAATTTTACGTGGCCGCTGGCGGGACTGGCGGAGAAGTGCGGCGTGGTGTTGGCGGAGCTGGCGGTGCGCGGGGCGCAGCCGGAAATCGTCGGCAGCGGGCTCGTTGTGATCGCGCTGATGACGCAGGCGGCGTTTTTTTTCCTGCATCGCGAACCGGGCCGGGCGTGGTGGCGGGTGGGCGCGAGTTTTGCGGGATTGATGGTGTTCGTCGCGCAACCGGTGTGGGAAGGTTATCCGGGCGCGGCGACGCGGGTGCTGCTGCCGATGACGCTCGCGTTCAACCTGCTCGTGCCGCGGGGACGGCGTTGGTTGGCCGTGCTGGTGCTGGGCAATCTTTCGGCGGTGGTGGGGGTGAATGAATTCAGCGCGCCGCCGCACGAGTGTTTCGTCGTGAGCGGCGAGAGCGCGGTGCGGGCGCAGGTTAAGTTGGAACGCGGCGCGGGCTGGTATGTCGCCGAGGGAGACGGTTGGCGGCAATGGCGCTGGAGCAGTGGGCGGGGGGAGTTGAAGCTGGTAAATCGCGGGCTTGCGCCGGTGGCGGTGAAAATCGACGGAGAGATCGCGGGGTTGAAGGCGGGAATGGTGGCGATCCGGGCCGGTGGGGTGGCGGTGTGGTCGGGCGCGGTCGGAGCGAAACGCGCGGCGTTTACGACGAAGGAATTCTTGGTGCCGGCAGGCGCCGCCGTGGCGGTGGATTTCGCGTCCGACGCGCCGGGCGTGCGGTTCGTGAATGGCGACGAGCGGGTGCTGGCGTTTGCGGTTTACGACGTGGACATCGCAGTTGCGCGGGCGGAGACGGCGGCCAAGCCTGCGGGGGAAATTCAACCGAGATGAAGGCGTTCGATCAATTTCTGCGGCGGTTCAAGCGGGTGCGTTGGCTGGAGAATCGCGTGGGCGAACTCGAAGGCGACAAGGCCGACCTGCGGCGCGATGTGGCGGATTTGGAGCAGGCGAATGCACGGCTGAAGGCGGAGGCGGCGGAGCGGGAGTTCGTGTTTCCGCCGGGTCATTTTTATTCGCCGCAGACCTCACGGGCGGAGGTGGCGGAAGTGTTTGCGCGGGAGCATGCAGGTCCGACGTTTGCTGGGCTGGAGCTGAACGAGGCGGAGCAGGGAGCGCGGTTGCACCGCTTCGCCGAGGCCTACGCGGAGCAGCCGTTTCCGGAAACGGCGACGGCGGGTCGGCGGTATTTTTTGAACAACCCCTCGTATGGGTCGTATGACGGGATCATGCTGTATCTGATGCTGCGCGAGACGGGGGCGCGGCGGGTGATCGAGGTGGGCTCCGGGTTTAGCTCGGCGGCGATGCTGGATTTGAACGAATTTGTTTTTGGCGGGCGGATGCGGCTGACGTTTATCGATCCCGATATGGGGCGGCTGCGGCCGCTGCTAAAACCCGACGATCACGCACGGGTGACGTTGATCGAGCAGAAGGTGCAGGAAGTGCCGTTGGCGACGTTTGCCGAGCTGGAGGCGGGCGACGTGCTGTTCATCGACTCGTCGCATGTGAGCAAACTCGGGAGCGATGTGAACCGGCTCTTTTTCGACGTATTGCCGGTGCTGAAACCGGGCGTGTGGGTGCACATTCACGATGTGACGGGGAATTTGGAGTATCCGCGGGAGTGGTTCGACGAAGGACGTTCGTGGAACGAGCTGTATTTGCTGCGGGCGTTTTTGATGTATAACCGGTCGTGGCGGATCGAGCTGTTTACCGGCTGGATTTTCAACACGCACAACGCGTTTTTGCGGGAACGGATGCCGCTCTGCGCGGGCGGCGGTGGCGGGCAGATCTGGCTGCGGAAAGTGGCAGAGTGAGGCGGGCGGTTAGGGCGCGGTGGGCACCCATCGCCAGATCGTAACGTGGCGGACAGCGCCGACCTGGGTCCAGATGCCTGTGGTGTTAAGTTTCAAGGCGTCGGGCACCTCGTGTGGGAAGAGCACAGCGAAAAGGGGGCGCGGGCCGAGGGCGGCGGCGAGGCGGGCGAAGCGCTCGGGCTTGAGTGTATCCCAACGGACGAGCGGAAAATCCGTGTAGTAAAAAAATGCGCCGCTCGTTTGTTGGGTGACGACGAGCGCGTCGAGCGGGAGGTGGGTTTTGGCCCATTGGCATGCCTCCGGGTAAACGGATTCTCCATGGCCGATGTGGGTCGCGTTCAAGCGCTGATGCCAAAAGACCGAGCGGCCAAGCACTACCAACGTGGCGGCAAGTGCGAGGCTTCGGGTCACGAGCGGGCGTAGGCGCGGCAGATTGAGGCGCGACCAAAAGTGATGCACGATCCAGAGTCCGCCGACGAACGCGGCGGGGAACGCCGGCAGGAGGAAACGGAGATACCACCACGTCTCATGCGTGTGGAAATACGGCGTGTAGAAGGCGAACGTGACGGCGATCCAAGTCGTGAGCACCCAAGCGAACGGGTGACGTCGGCCGATCCAAGGCAGCGCGA
This sequence comes from Opitutaceae bacterium, assembly GCA_044356555.1. GTDB lineage: Bacteria > Verrucomicrobiota > Verrucomicrobiia > Opitutales > Opitutaceae > Tous-C4FEB. The sequence continues at coordinate 37,646 of JBIKWB010000028.1, forward strand.
TCGCGGCGAGTCCGACCGGAGTGAGCAAGACGGGCAGCCAACGGGCGTAGTGGGCGAGCGTCACCGGAACGATGCCGAGGGTAAATTTTGACGCGAGATCGCCGCCATAGCCGGAGGCGAACGCGTGGCCGTAAGCCGCGTGATTGTAGGCCATCTGACCGGCCGCACCCGGCAGACCGCCGAGAATGAAACCCAACCAACGGCGCGAATCTAGGCCGAGGCACAACGCGAGCGGGGCGAGCAGGATCAGGTTGTTGGGCCGGATCAAAACTGCCGCCGAAAAAACAACGCCGGCGACGGGGCCCCAGGCGCGGTGGGTGCGGCTGCGCCAGGCGCAAAGAATCGCGGCCGACGCGGCGGCGGTCGCGGGGATGTCGCTCATCAATTGCAGCGACATGAAGGTCGTGAGCGGGCTTGCGGCGAACAGCAGGGAGCCGAAAACCGACCAACTCCGCGGCAAGCCGGCCGCGCGGCCCAGCGGAAACATGAGAACGGCTGCAGCGAGTGCGCTGGCCACCATCAGAAAGTGCGGCGCGAGAGCCCACGTCATCAAGGGGCCTAAAGCGGCGAGCGCGAGCGGCAGGCCGATCGGATAAGTGGGAGCCATCGCAACGGCGGAGGCGGGGCGGAAACCGAGCGGGATAAAGGTGTGGGAATCGAGGGCGGCGGGATCGATGCCGGCCGGGATGCGTTGCGCGACGGCGGTCTGGCCGTGGGCGAGGAGGCGGGCGCTGTTGAGGTAGCCGGAGGAGTCGGATTGGCCGGCGTAGGCGCCGACGTGAAAAGCGAGAAAAGCGGCATAGCCCACAAGCGCGGCGCCGAGCAGGGCGAGCGCCCAAGCCGAGCGGCGGGCGGGTGGCGTGGGAGCGGCAGCGAGGGATGAATCCATTCTTGCGTCGAGTGCGGGGAGACTCTGCCTTTTGACGTTTTCGTGGCCAGTCTGATTCCATTTTTCCAACGTAATGCGGCGCTGGCGCTGAAGTTGGCGTATGTCGGAACGCTGGGCCTGTTCGTTTGGATCTGCGCGCAATTTTATCTGCCGGGGAAGGGGTTTACCTACCTGATTATGTTCGGCGAGAAGCCGAGTGCGCCGTATGTGCCGGCCCTCAAGGCGATGAACTATTTCGCGGAGCCGGATTCGAAGGGCTACGACGCGCAATACTACGCGCAGATCGCGATGCGGCCGTGGCTGACCAACCGCGCGTTGAACGAGGCTATGGACTCGATGCCATATCGGGCGCGGCGGATTTTGTTCTCGTGGACGGCGTATGGACTCGGCGGCGGCGACCCGGTGCGGGCGCTCCACATTTACGCGGTGCAGAACATCGTGTGCTGGTTTCTCCTCGCCGGGTTGCTGCTGCGGTGGTTTCCGGCGACGAGTTGGGAGAATTTTTTCCGTTGGGGCGGAGTGCTGTTTTCGTTTGGGCTGTGTTTCAGCGTGCGCGGGTCGCTCGTGGACGGGCCGAGCCTGTTGATGATCGCGTTCGGAATGATGCTCTACGAGCGCGGGCGGACGTGGTGGTCGGCGGCGGTGTTGGGGGTAGCGGGGCTCGGCAAGGAAACGAACCTGCTCGCGGCGGCGGCCTTGGCGCCGGCGAAGTGGCGGGAGCGGCGGGACTGGGTGCGGGCGGTGGGGCAGGCCCTGCTTGTGCTGGCCCCGCTGGCGCTGTGGGTCGTCACGTTACGACTTTGGCTGGGGCGCGGGGGCGACGCGGGGGCGCGGAACTTCGATTGGCCGTTTGCGGCGTATGTGAACAAGTGGATCGAGACCGCGGCGGTGTTTGAGACGGACGACGCGGGGTCGATCGGAGTGTGGAGTGTACTGATGCTCTTGGCGGCGACGGCGCAGTGGTTGTTTTTCGTGCTGCGGCCGCGGTGGAGCGATCCGTGGTGGCGGTTGGGGGCGAGTTATGCGGCGCTGCTGGTCGTGCTGGGAGACGCAGTGTGGGAAGGTTATCCCGGCGCGGCGTTGCGGGTGCTGCTGCCGATGACGCTCGCGTTCAATGTGCTCCTCCCGCGCGGAGGGAAATGGCGGGCGTGGCTGGTGCTGGGCAATCTCTCGGTGTTTTGCTCGAGTGATGTATTGAGGCCGCCGGGGCAGGAAAGTTTTCGGCTCGAAGGGCCGCGTGAATTGCGGATCGTTGAAGCGACCGGCCGCACGGTGGAGGCGATTTTTCCAACCGAGCAGTGGTTTCAGGCGGAGCGGTCGCGGTTTGACTATTGGCGCTGGAGCCGGGGCGATGCCGAGGTTGTTTTCCGCAACCCGCATTTGTTTCCCGTGACCGCTGAAATCACTTTCGACCTGAAGAGCCGGGATGAGCGCAACGTAACGGTGCGCGCCGCGGGCAAGGACGGCATCGTCTTGTGGCCGGGACAATCGGTGCAGACGATGCGTGAAGTCCGGGTCGACAATGTGCGTTTGGCGCCGGGCGACACGGTGTGGCGTTTCGATACGGACCGGGCGCCTGAATTCCCGAACAATGGTGACCCCCGAAAAATGGCGTTCAGCTTGCGGAACCTGCGCATCGAAATGAAGGCAAAGGCGGTGGAGAAGGCCGGGAAGTAGGGCTACTGGTGTTGAGATAGCCCGAAGAATGGGCGCTGGCCGGCATCAGCTTTCCTGCGCAGCTCAAGGAAGGTCGCGTCGGCAGCAAAGGCGACGACGGTGGCAAGTAGCGGCGATGGATGCGACGGTTTGAAGATCGGCGCGGCTGCAGAATCGATGCGGAAGGCGATCAGATCGGTGAGTCCGTTGAGGTTTGGAGTCTCGGCCGAAATCCTATTCGACGAATTTTTCCAGACGTGAAGTGCGGTGAATTTCGGCCGACGAAAGCCGGAGATAGGCGTAACCAACCGTGCCGCGCGGCGATGATCTGCTACTTCCAGAGCAGCACCACGCCCTGGGCGCGCGTGACGAAGAGATTCCGCAGCGTGCGCAGCACACTGAGAAACCGGCGACCCAAGAGGTCGGCGGGGCCGGTCGCCCGCGAGTAGGCTGGGCGGTAAAGATGCCGCATGTGATCCCACGGCCAAGGCAGGACCAGGTGACGGCGAAATCCGGCCGCACGGGCGTGGCGGATGATTTTCCGCGGGGGCATGTCTTTTTCATGCACGCCGAATTCCTTCACGGCATGGATGGAGCCGGGCGACTGGCTGTGGCCGTCGCCGGGCTCGATGCAAATCGTCATGCCGCCGGGCTTTAGGGCCGCGTAGGCGGCGCGCAACGCGGCGTCTTCGGATTCGGCGTGGTGAAGGGCGTCGTGGAAAATGACGTAGTCCGCCGGTGGATCGATCGTCACTTCTTCGTAGTCGGCGACGCGAAACGAGGCGTGGGGAATCTGCCGTTCCTGCCGCAATTGCTCGGCAATCGCGATCGCCTCGGGCGAGATGTCGATGCCGACGACCTCGTAGCCGCGCTCGGCCAAGATCAGGCTCAGCCAACCGGTGCCGCAGCCGAACTCGACGATGCGCCCCGGCGGCGGCGGCAAGAGCGCGAATAGCACGCTGATGTTGATGACGTGGCGGGTGCAGTGCTCGTCGCCAAACGGCTTGCGCATGGCGTGGAGGCGGCCGGCGTCGCCAATGCGGGTGAAGTATTCCCGCTCACCTTGCTTGGGGTCGGAAAAAGTCGGCATGGGAAATCAGAAGCCGGCGATGGCTTCGAGGCGGCGGCGGTAGCGGGCGCCGATGACGGCGGGCGCAAACTTCTCCGCGATGGTCGCGATCGCGGCGGAGCCGAGGCGGGCGCAGAGGCCGCGGTCGCCGAAGAGCGCGCGCATGTGCGCGGCGGCGTGGGCGATGTCGGGATCGGCCCAGGTCTGGCCTTTGGCGTAGGGGCCGTGGTTTTCGGTGAGGGTGATGAGCGGGGCGCGCACCGGGCAACCGTTGTGGATCGTGACAAACTCGGCGGTGGCGGACCAGTCGGTCGAGATCACGGGTTTGCCGAGGGCCATGCATTCGGCGACCGCGAGGCCGAAGCCTTCGGAACGGTGCAGCGAGACGAAGACGTCGCAGGCGAATTCCAGCGCGTAGATGTCGGCGCGGGAGAGCGTGTCGGTGATGAAGTGGATGCCGGGGATGTCGGCGGCGAGGGCTTGGAGGTGGGCGAAGTCGGCTTCGTTACCGGTGAGATTCTGGACCTTGACGACGAGGGTTGCGGCGGGCGCGGCGAGACCGGAGTCGCGGAAGGCGGCGAGGGCGGCGCGGGGGTTTTTGCGGGCGGCGTAGGAGTTGAGGTCGAAGAGCGTGAGGAAGAGGAACGAGTGGGCCGGCAGACCGAGGCGGGCGCGGATCGCGGCGATTTGCTCGACGGGAACCGGGACGTTGATGGCGTGTGGAAACGTGAGAACGGGGACCGGAGATTTCTCGGCGATGGCGGCGCGGGTGAAATCGCTCGGGCACCAAATCTCGTCGTAGAAATCGAAGGACGGGATCCAGTCGTCGGGAAACTCGGGGAGTTCCCAAGCGAAGTAGGCGATGTTGTATTTGCCGGCGCGGAAATGTTTCCCGTGGTGGTGGTCGAGGTCGCGCGAGGCGGGCGGGTCGAGGTGGACGACGTTGACGTCGTGGGGATTCGCCTCGGTGAGGCGGGCGGCGTAGGTGGGGTCGCCGAGGCGGTTTTTGCAGTTGAGTTTGAGCGGGACGAGGTCGGCGGGGATGCGGGCGGCATCGGCAGCGCGCACCATGCAACGGGCAGATTCGCCGAGGCCGAGATCGGCGGTGAGGAAGCCGACGATGTTGAGCCCGAGGTGGGCGTGGCGGCGGGCGAACTCGGCCCGGAACGGCGCGTGGCGGCGGGAGAAATCGTAGATGAGTTCGCCGGTATCGGCGGCGAGGGCGGTGAGGCGGAGCGCGCGGTTTTTGTTTTGGGCGCGGAAGCGTTTCAGCGGCGCAAGACCGGTGACGCGACCGAGCCAAGCGAGGGTGTCGGTGAGACCGGTGCCGCCAAGGCGGAGGGTGAGCGAGAAGCCGGCGGCGGGTGCGGGAGCGGGGAGCGGGAGACGGATTTCCCACGGGCCGGGTTTGAAGTTGCGCAGAGTGACGACGAAGGTGCCGTTAAGAAAAACGGAGAGGGTAGGCGGCGCGGACTCGAGGCCACGGGCGGCGGGGTGGGGGCGGAATTCGCCGCGGAGGGTGAGGGCGGTGATGCCGTCGAGGGGCGGAAGGCGGAGTTGGCCGGTTTCGCGGAGCCAAGCGGAGTCGGTCGCGAAATCGTCGAAGAAAATGCCGGAGTAGTGCGTGAAGCGCCGGGAGAAGGCGCCGCCGGCCGGGGGCGTGCGGTGTTCTGAAGCCATGTCGTGGGTGCAAGAGCGAAGGGGCTGAGCTCCGCATAGCAAAACTTTACGCGAACGGGTGGCGCTGCCGACGGCGGCAAGCGGGGCGGGTTATGCCCGGCGGGCAAGATAGATGCAGCTATAGAAGGCGGTGCCCGCGCCGTGGCTGTCATCCACCCAAACCATTTCGCCGCCCGCGGCGCGGACGACCCTTTCGACCTCCGCGCGGGGGAGGGAATTCATCTCCATGGCCGGATAAAGCGCGAGGAAGGCGTTCACTTTTCGCCACAGATTTTTGGCAATCGTCGGGGGATACCACGAGCGGCGCGCGGGTCGGACGGTGCCGGCCGTGAGTTGGAAATAAACCGCGCCTCCCGGAGCGCAGATCCGCAGGAACTCGGCGATGTAGCGCCGGGAATACTCGGGGGCCAAATGTTGCAGCGTGATCACGCTGAACACCAGGTCGAAGGTGCCGTCGGCGAACTGGCCGAGGTGTTCGGCCGCGTTGTGCTGGTAGTCGACCCGGTCGCCGTGGCGGTTGTGGTGACGGGCTTGGACGAGCATCTCGGCAGAGATATCCACGCCGGTCACGTGGTCGAAGTGCCGGGCGAGCGCCTGGCTGATGCGGCCGACGCCGCAGCCAAAATCGAGCGCGTGGCGGCGGTCCATCGTCGGTAGGCGGACCCGAACCTTGGCGAGCGCCGCATCGACTTCGTTCAGTCCGCTCGCGAAAAATTCTTCGATCTTCCACCGGTTGGCTTCTTTTCCGTCCGTGGTGAGCACCGCCCAGAAAGGATCTTTGCGGGCAAACGAATCCCAGTGTCGGCGTACCTGCCAGAGACGCATCGCCATGGGTTTAGGGTAGAGCGACAGAGCGCTTCGGAAAAGGTTGGCTCATTGGGTGTAAGCGAGATTGCCGGGGAGGCTTTGACGGATAGCCGCGAACGCAATGACAGAGTCGCGGGGGCGCAAAATCGAAGAACGTGGCCGAATCGAACGTCTGGCGATGCGGAGAAAGACGATCGGCTGGGACCGGGAAATCGGAGAAAATTGGCGAAGGGCGGACCGCACGCTTGCCGGGCGGAAGGGGACCCTCTTAGACACAGTCCTTTTCTTACCTCCGGTCTCCAGCCCGCGTGAGATTTTTCCCCCGCATGTTTTTTCCCCGTTTCCAAACTTGGTGGCGTCTCGTCTTGCTGACGGGAGTCGCGGGCTTGGTGTGTAGTGTGCACTACGGCTGGTGGACGCCGGCGCGGTGGAGCGTGCCGGCGGAATATACGGGGGAATCGTTGGAGATCTTGGCGCGCATCAAGGCGGCCTCGGAGGGCGACCTTGCGCCTTTACGGCCGCAAGTGATGTCGCGGCTTGGTGCGCCGTTTGGGGCGAATTGGAGCGCGTACCCCTCGTCGGATATGCTGCTGGTGTGGACGCTGGGCCAAGTCGCGCGGGTAACGGGCGTGGCGGTGGCGGCCAATCTGGCGTTGTTGCTCGCGGTGCTGAGTGCCGCGTGGTCCTTCTACGCGTGCGCGCGGTGGCTGCGATTGCAGTGGGAATGGGCGATGGCGGGAGCGCTGTTGTTTGCGTTTACGTTTCAGACGTTCAACCGGGGCCTTCAGCACCTGTTGATTGCGTTTTCGTGGTCGGTGCCGTTGGCGATTCTTAGCGTGGCGCTCGTCGCCTCGAGCCGGCGGATGCATTGGCGGAGCAAGTGGGGGGCGGTGGTGCTGGTCTCGGCGCTGGGGATCGGTGTAAGCAATCCCTATCTGCTGTTTTTGTATCTGCAGCTGATGGGACTGGCGCTGTTGGCCCACTTGGCCGGCGGACGTTGGCGCGCGGAGAATGTGCAGGTGGGCGCGGCGGCGCTGGCGTTGGCGCTGGCGGCGTTGGCGTTGGTGCAGGCGCATCCGTGGTTGTATGCCACGGACACGGCGGCCGATTCGCCCTTGGAGCGCAATTACGGGGGGACGGAGATGTATGCGTTGAAGCCGTTGGAGTTGGCGGTACCGCCGGCGACGCACCGGTGGGAACCGATGGGTTTTTTTGGCCAGCGGTATCTGCGGTGGTCGGACTGGCGGAGCACGGAGGCGTTTGCGCCGTATCTTGGATTGGTGGGATTGGCGGGGCTCGTGTGGTTGGGCGGCGCGGCGGCTTGGGCGATTTGGCGGCGGCGGCGGGTGCCGGGTGCGGCGTTGACGACGGGGTGGGTGCTGGCGTTCGCCTCAGTGGGAGGGGTGACGAATTTCTTCGCGTTTTTCACGGGGCTGGCGCTCTTCCGGGCGAGCAACCGGTTTAGCGTTTTTATCTCGGCGGCGGTGTTGTTGTTTCTCGTGGCGCGGCTCTCGCGTTGGGGGCGGGCGTGGCCGGCGGGTTGGCGCCGCTTGGGCGCGGTGGGGTTGGTCGTCTTTGGGTTGGCGGACCAGTTGCCGCGCCCGATGGCGGCGGAACGTCGGGAAGCGATGGCGCGGATGGCGAGGAACGACGTTGAGTTCGGACGGCGGCTGGAGGCGGCGTTGCCGGTGGGGGCGATGGTTTTTCAGTTGCCGGTGGTTTCGTTTCCGGAGGCGCCGCCGCACTATCAGTTGGGCGACAGCGAACACTTCCGGCCTTTTGTGGCGACGGAAACACTCCGGTTTAGCTATGGATCTTTGAAAGGGCGAAGCCGCGGACAGTGGCAACGCGATCTGGCGCGGCTGACTACGGCGGAGCAAATCCAGGCGTTGGAGAGCTACGGATTTGCGGCGATCTATTTGAATCGGCGGGGCTTCGCCGATCGGGGTGAGGCGTTGTTGGCCGAATTGGCGGCCTTGGGTCGAAGCGAGCGGATCGAAGGGGCGAGGCGAGAACAGATCGTGGTGCGGCTCCAGCCGGCGGCGCAGCCCGTGCCGCCGATCGCGAGAAAGCTGACCTTTGGGCGGGGATGGCACCGGCCGCCGCACGGCGGATTACCGACGGAGCCGCGCTGGGCCTTTGAGCCAGCGACGATGTCATTTTTCAACCCCTACGCTGAAGCGCGTGAGTTTGAAATAAAGCTGGCGCTGAGCGGGGCGGGATCAAAGCGATCCGTGCAGTTGTCGGTTAACGGTCGGGAAAAGTTGGATGTGGATTTGAGCGACAAAGCGCGGGAGTTCCCGCTGAAGGTGCGACTGCTGCCCGGGCCGAATCACTTCGATTTAGATTCGGTCGAGCCGGCGGTGCGGCTCAGCACGGAGCGCCGCCAGCTGCGGATGTTCGCCGTGCACGGGAGCTCGATCCGCGTGGTGGATCCGGCGGCTGAAACGGCGAAGTAGAATTCAGGACGGAGTGGCACGCGGTGGCAGCAGGCGCAGGGCGGCGAGGACGACGAGGCCGCCGAAGAGACTCCAGAAGACCGTCGCGACCCAGACGAGCAGCGCGAGAAGTGGGGCGAGGTCGCGGGCGGCGGGCGTCGCGAGCAGGCCGAGGGCGGCGAGCGTGCCGAGAAACGCACCTTCTCGAACGCCGTGACCGCCGACGCTGATCGGGAGCACGGTGGCGGCGTAGGCGACGCTCATCGCGATGCAAGTGTCGAGAAAAGGCAGGGGCAGACCGATCGCTAGGGCGAGCAGCCACACTGCGATGAAGTCCAGCAACCAGATGACGGCGCCGAGCAAAAAGGTGGCGGAGTGAGTGCCGGGCGTGGCTCTCACGCAGGCGAGCAGTCGGGCGGCGGTGGCCAGACGGTCGGGACCGAGCATACGCGGCAGCGGTGCGGGCCAGCGGCCGGGATCGGTGCGCAACAACCAGATCGCAAAACCGATGCCGCCGAGGGTGAGGATCGAGGCGGTGATAAAAAGCCAGCGCAGGCCAGGCTCGACGACGAAGGCGCCGGTGCGGGCGGTAAGAGCGACGGCGGGAACGGCAAACAGCAAGAGGAGACCGGTGGCGCGGTCGATCACGAGGGTGGTCAGGCCGGCGGCCCGCTGCGTGGAGGCGTCGCGCAGCAGGTAGTAAACGCGGGCGGCGTCCCCGCCGATGCCGCCGAGGAGAAAGGCGTTGTAGAATTGACCGATCCACGTGACGACGTGGGACCAGTGAAACGAGAGCGGGATTTGTTGGGCGCGGAGCAGCAACCACCAGCGTGCGGCCTGAATCGGAAACGTCAGACCGACGAGCAGGAGAGCCGCGACGACCAGCGGGAGGGAAAATTGGGTGCGGGCGGCGGTGAGTTCGGCCCAGTCGATTTGGGCGGCGAGGAAACCGAGCAGAGCGAGCGAGATCCCATAGCGCACGACGCGACCGGCGGTGGTGGCGAGGAAAGTGGCGAGGCGGCGCATCCGGGAAAGAGTGCGCGAGAGTCGGGCGCGTTGGCTAGAAAAAGTGCGAGTTCAGACGGCGGTGCATTGACCGAGCGGCGCGTTTGCGGGTGGGCTGGGGGGTCGGATGCGGGCGATGGTGCCGGCTTTCGGGGCACGGGTTGTGCGGGTCGTGCGAAATCACGTGCGCCGAAGGTTGACGTCCGAAGCCGGGGCGGTGACGACGTGGCGACAAATAAAAAGGCCGCCCCGAAAGGGGCGGCCTGGAAGAAAAGTGACAGAGCCCGATGGTGACATCGGGCTCCACCGACTTGGGCACGGTCTCAGCGGTATTCTTCGCCGCTGAGGGCGTTGATGACCTTGAAGTGTTCGAGGTGGTAGCCGGGGTCGGCGCGGAAGGCCAGTTTCACGCCATAGAGTTTCTCGACGCGCACGAGCAGATCGGCGTCTTCGCTGCGGAGGCGTTCGAGGATGCTCGGGTGGACGAGGACGCGGAGGGAATACTCTTTCCCGTCGTTACGCAGCTGGAGCCGGCGCGCGATGGAGGAGAGGCGGCGTTGGAGCTCGACGGACATCGTCGTCGCGCTCTTCACGATGCCGCGGCCACGGCAATACGGGCAGTCGGTGTAGAGATTGGCCGACAGACTCTCCTGCTGGCGCTGGCGGGTCATCTGCATGATGCCGAGCTGCGAGATGGGCAGAATGTGGTTCTTGGCTTTGTCGGTGGACATCAGCTCGACCATCTTTTCGTAAACGGAGTTCCGGTGACGCCGTTCCTTCATGTCGATGAAGTCCATGATGATCAGCCCGCCTAGATTTCGGAGGCGGATCTGGCGGGCGATCTCGGCGGCGGCCTCAAGATTCACGGCGTAGATGACGTTTTTCTCGTCACCGCCACGGTTCTTGTGGGAGCCAGTATTCACGTCGACGGCGATGAGGGCCTCGGTCTCGTCGATGATGATTTCGCCGCCGGAGGGGAGGGGAACCTTGCGTTGGCCGGTCTGCTCGATTTGCCGCTCGATGTTGAAGCGCTCGAAGATCGGGATGCTGTCCTTGTAGAGCGCGATCTTGCTGGCGGAGCGTTTTGAAATGAGGGACACGAGCTTTTGGGTGCGTTCGTGGTCCTCCTTGCTGTCGATGAGGACGCGGTCGACTTCCTCGGTGAGAAAATCGCGGACGGTGCGCTCGACGACGTCGGGCTCTTGGTAGAGGCAGCAAGGTGCCTTGTCGTTGAGCATCTTGCGCTGGATCTCTTCCCACGTCTTGAGGAGCAGGTGGAGATCGCGGACGAAGTAGCGGGATTTTTTGCCCTCGCCGGCGGTGCGGACGATGAGGCCCACGCCCTCGGGAATGGTGAGCTCGTTGATGAGGGCCTTGAGGCGTTTGCGTTCGGCGGGGTCCTCGATTTTACGGGAGATGCCGCAACCGTCGGAGAACGGCGTGAGGATGAGGTAACGGCCGGGGATGGAGAGGTTGGTGGTGGTACGGGGACCCTTGGTGCCGATGGGGCCTTTGGTGACCTGGATCACGATCTCACTGCCGGGAGGATACATCGCGGGGATGTCCTTGACGGTGGGCTCGGCGGGGCGGGGGGCGGCGTTTTTCTTTTTGTTAACGCGGACGACCTCGATGTTGGAATCGGTCGTGGCGGGCAGCATGTCCCAGTAATGGAGGAAGGCGTTCTTTGAGTAGCCGATGTCGACGAAGGCGGCCTTGAGGCCGGGATCGAGGTTCTTGACGCGGCCCTTGTAGATGCCGCCGACCATGCGGTCGTCGGACTCGCGCTCGATTTCGAATTTCTCGAGGCGGCCGTCGATGAGGAGGGCCACGCGCTTTTCGAGCGGCTCGGAATTGATGATGAGCTCGCGGTAGGTGCTCTTTTCCTTCTGAAAAACCGCGAGGATTTTTTGGAGAAGCGGGCGATCCTTGGCGCGTTCGACGGCGCCGGCTTTGAGGTCGTTGGGACTTACGCCGGTGACTTCCTCGACGGGAGGCGGATTGGCCAGTTCGGCGTCATACTTTTGGGCGATGTCCGTGGAAGGGACATCGGGTTTTGGGAATTGCGATTGATCGCTCATGGTGGGTGCTATGCGGGTTTTGCCCGGGGCACCGATGTGGGGAGGTCGCGGCGCAGGAAATTCCGGCAGAGCGGTCGATATCGCGGAAAAGAAGACGCGTGGAGTTCACGCGAAATCCTTTCGGAAGCGATAGACGCTCTGGACCAGTCCTTGCAGCAAGCAGCAACTGAGCACAAAGGAGCCACCGTAGCTGATGAAGGGAAGCGGTATGCCCGTGATGGGCACGAGCCCGATGGTCATCGCGACGTTTACAAACACATGCACCATAAACAGCACGGTGACGCCGAGGGCGATCAAGGTGCCGAACCGATCTCTCGCGAGACCGGCGATGCGAATGCCGTTAAACAGAACGAGCCCAAACAGGCCGAGAACCGTGATGCTTCCCACGAAACCGAGTTCTTCGGAAATTACGGAAAAGATAAAGTCATTGTGCGCGATAGAGCGCGGAAGGTAGCCGAGCTGGGCTTGGGTGCCCTGTTGCCAGCCCTTGCCGGTCAACCCGCCGGAGCCGACGGTGATGAGGGACTGGTTGAGATTGTAGGTAATGCCGGTGCCCTTGGGATCGACGGTCTCGGGGGCGACGAAGGCCAAAATGCGGTTGCGCTGATAATCGTGGAGCGGGACCCAGGAAGTGGCCTCGTATTTGCCACGGTTTTGCTTCTCGTCGTAGGAGTAGCCGTTGGCATCCATGAACCGCACGTAACGGTAGCTGTCCCATGCGATAACGCCGATCAACAAAACGAACGCGCCGAGCGCCGCTGCGTAAAAACGCGCGGACAATTTCGAAACGTAAAGCATGGAAAACACCATCGGGGGCAGGACGATTGCCGATTTGAGGTCGGGCTGAAGTAAGACCAAGAGCATGGGGAATCCTACCGCAAGGGCCAATTTGCCCAGCACCCCTAGGGACTGCCGAATCGTGCCGACCTCATTGCGAATCAACGTGCTGGCGGTGATGAGAAGCACGGCGACTTTGGCGGTTTCCGAGGGCTGGAAGGAGAAAAAGCCCAAGTTGATCCAGCGCTGGGAGCCGAACACTTCGCTGCCGACGCCGGGGATCAGCACCAGCAGGAGCGGCACCATCGCGAAGGCGTAAATCCAGTGCGCGATGCCGAGCCAAAATCGGTAGTCGATGAGGGAAACGCCGACGTAGAGACCCGCGCCGACGAACAGGAAAACGAGCTGCTTGATCCAATCCGAACCGCGGACCGAAAGTTGGGCCGAATAGATGAAGGCGACACCGAACAGACTGAGCCCGATCAAAGCGAAGGGCGTCACCGCATCCCAACGCGCTCGCGTCGTGGTCTTTAAGACCCCGAGATAATCGAGCGGCGAGATGAGGTTCATGGGCGCGGCGGAGGTGTTGTGAGTGAGATCGTCCCGGAAACGGGAAGTGCTCGGACCTTTGCGGGTTCCGGCTTCGGCGGCAAGACTGTGGACGGTTGCGCGGCGATTTCCTTTAAGCCTTCGGCGTCGGTTGCTATCGGCGGGGTGCCGTTGGCGAGGTCCAGTACGGCTAAGCCGTACCCAAAGCCCAGGCCGGATGCCGACTTCTACCTGACCGTTTCCTCGGCGACGGCCTGCCACCACGCGAGGCGGAACCGGATGTTGTCGCCGGGATCGCCGCGGTCGCGGGCCCCGGAGGAACCGGTTGCTTGTTAACCGAAGACTGAAACGACATTTTCGCCGGCCGAATGGGTGGCGGACTCGCGGATATCCCGGTCGCCGGCCGCGGTGGCGATCCATGCGGGGCGGATCTGGCGCGACGATTGGAACCGGCTGACCCGGGGACGCCCGGACCGTTGGGCTTATGTGTCGGTGCAGACGGGGCTGATGGATGGCGAGGCGGCGGCGAGGACCCAGATGCGGGCGGTGCTGGCGGGGACGTTGCCGGCATTCCACGAGCCGTTGCCGGGAAACGCCGCGGGGAAAGGCTTGAGCTCGGTGCAAAGGGCCGCATAGCGTGCGCGCACTTTGACATCAGTAAGCGCCGCCGACTTCGCTTTCTTGGTCTCCGGGAGTGACTCGCACGACTGGTCGCTCTCGTTTGCAATTTTCGCGGGTGTGACCCTCGGGTTTTTTGGCGTATGGGTGTTGCGGCGCCATACGTGGCGAGTGGCGCAGGAACAGGCGACGGAGTTGATCGAAGTGTCGCGCCGCGAGGCGGCGGTGGCGGCGGAGGAGATCAAACAAAAGGCCGATGTTGAAGTGCAGGAAAAGCGGGCCGAACTGAACCGCGAGTTCGACCGGCGGGAGATCGAATCGGATGTGCGGCTGCGGGAGATCCGGGCGCACGAGGAGTCGTTGGCTTTACTCGACTATCAGATGGAACAACGGCAGGAGCGGATCAACCGCGAGACAGTTGCGGTCAAGCAAGCCCGCGATGCGATCCGGGCGCTTTCGAAGAGCGTGCGCAAGCGGCTCGAGGGTGTTTCACAAATGGACGCCGAGGACATCCGGCGAGCCTTGCGCGAGGAGGTCACGCTGGAGTGTCAGGATGAGCTGCGGGCGATGCGGCGGCAAATTTTGGAGAAGTCGGAGCAGGAGCTGCAAACCGATGCGCGGCGGATTCTCATCGCCTCGATGCAACGCATCGCGAGCAAGCCGAACAATGATCTGACGGCGACGCTGGTGCCGCTGCCGAGCGAAGAAATGAAAGGCCGGATCATCGGCCGCGAGGGGCGTAACATCAAAGCGTTTGAAGCCGCGACGGGTGTGACGCTCATGATCGACGAGTCGCCCCAGCTGGTGCTGTTGTCGTCGTTTGACCCGGTGCGGCGCGAGATCGCCCGGACCGCGTTGGATGCGTTGGTGAAAGACGGCCGGATCCATCCGGCGAGCATCGAGGAGTTTGTGCAACGGGCGCGGGAAGACATCGAGCTGGTCACGACGCAGGCGGGCGAAGAGGCGGTTACGAAGCTTAACATCAATGGGCTGCATCCCGAGGTCATAAAGCTGCTCGGCAAGTTGAAGTATCGGTTTTCCTACAGCCAGAACGCGCTCGATCATTCGGTGGAGACCGCGTTCTTGGCGTCGATGATCGCGAGCGAGGTCGGGCTTGATCCGAACCTGGCGAAGCGGGCGGGACTCTTGCACGATATCGGCAAAGCGGCGCCGGGTGAACTTGAGGGCAGTCATGCGCTGATCGGCGCGGAGTTCATCAAGCGCTATGGCGAAACCCCGATCGTGACCAACGCCGTGGCGGCGCATCATGAAGAGGTAAAACCCGAAACGATCTACGCGGGTATTGTGATCTTGGCGGATACGATTTCGGCTACCCGGCCGGGTGCGCGGGCCGAGTCGATGGCTGGCTACGTGCAGCGGCTGGAGCGATTGGAGAAACTCGCGCTCTCGCTTGAAGGCGTACAGCAGGCGTTTGCGATCCAAGCGGGTCGCGAGATCCGGGTCCTCGTCTCGCCGCAACATGTGACGGACGACCGCGCGCGGGAAATCGCCAAGCAACTGCGAGCTCGGATTGAAGCGGAGCTGCAATACCCGAGCACGATCAAGATCACGGTGATTCGCGAGACGCGGTTTACCGAGACGGCGATCTGACGGTGAAGTGTTTGGGTCTCGGGTTGGGCATCCGCGGGTTCGGCGTTCGGTGTCCGCGGGTTTGGTGTTCGCTGCTCGACAACCCGAAACTCGAAACTCAAGAACTCGAAACCGTTTTCACCATGGCCGACCCGAAGATTTTAGAACTGTTTCCCAATCCCGCGCCGCACCGCGACTACGTCATTGTGCATACCCAGCACGAATTTACCTCGATGTGTCCGATCACGGGGCATCCCGATTTTGCGGTGATCACGGTGAAGTTCACGCCGGACAATACCTGCGTGGAGTTGAAATCGCTGAAATTGTATCTGCACGCTTTTCGCAACGAGGGCATTTTCTTCGAGGCGGTTACGAACAAGATTTGCGACGACATCGGCGCGGCGCTGAAGCCCCGGGCGCTCACGATCATCGCCGATTGGAAAGGGCGCGGGGGCATCAGCTCGCTGGTGACCTGCGAGTGGTCGGCGAAACGGGCGAAGAAGCGCTGAGCGGAGTAAGGCCCGAAAGCGGGCGGGAAACGGGCGTCGGCAAGCGGCGCCCCGACTCAGCGCGTTGCGAGGATCGCGAGAGCGGCGGCGTGCAACTCGGGCGTGGCGGCCGCGACGGTCGATGTGGCTGGGTAGGCCGGGCCGCCGTTCCAATCGGTGATGACGCCGCCGGCGCCTTGGATGACGGGGACGAGGGCGGCGATATCCCAGGGGTTCATAATCGGATCGAGGGAAAGGTCGGCCCAGCCGCTGGCGACGAGCAGGTAGCCGTAGCAGTCTCCCCAAGTGCGAACGAGTTTGGCCGAGGCGAGCAGGCGGTCGGAGGCGGGACCGTTTTGGTATTTGGCGAGGTTGAGCGTGTCGCTTGTGAGCAACGTGGCCTCGGCCAGTCGCGTGGTGGCCCGGCAGCGGACGGCGCGGCCGTTGAGGGTGGTGGTCGTGCCGTCGCCGAGCATGAGCTGGCGCAAAATGGGCTGGTGAATGCAGCCGAGCACGGGTTGGCCTTGGTGGAGGAGGGCGATGAGTGTGCCCCAAAGCGGGACGCCGGTGATGAACGCCTTGGTGCCGTCGATGGGATCGAGCACCCAGACGAACTCGGCGTCGGCGTTCTCGGAGCCGAATTCTTCGCCGATGATGCCGTGGGAGGGGAATTTTGTGGCAATGAGCCCGCGAAGGAGTTCTTCGGCGCCGCGATCGGCGGCCGTGACCGGGGAGGCATCGGATTTGGTTTCGACGGTGAGGGCGGCATTCGCAAAATGCGGTCGGATAAAGTCGCCGCTGCGCTCGGCGAGTTCGGTCGTGAAAGTGCGGTAGGGCGTGAGATCCACGACGGGAGGTTGGCCCACGGAACACACAGAACACACGGAAAAAAAGGCAGGAAAGGCGGATTGGATTTTGGCCGGGCTGTGTGTTTTGTGGGTAGGATGTCTTGGACTGAGCAGCCGATTTTTTTTGTAGATTTTGAAGGTAGCCGCGCATCGGGAGTCCTGGAGTTTGGCGTGGCGACCGTGTTGGGCGGGCGAGTGATCGACGGGGTGACCCGGCGGTGCGCGGCGACGGGGCGGGTGCGGGCGGAGGACGTGGCGGTGCACGGGTTGAGCGAGGCGTCGTTGGCGGAGTGCGCGCCGTTTGCGGAGGAGTGGGAGCTATTTGCCGGGTTGAGGGAGCGCGGGCCGTTGGCGGCGCACTATGCGGGGGTGGAGAATGCGCTGCTTAAGGGCGTGTGGCCTTACCCGCGGAGTTCGCCGGATTTCGCGCGTCCGGGAGAGCGGGTGATCGAGTGGGGGCCGTGGATCGATTCGGCGCGGATCTACGCGCAACTCTATCCGCAGCTCGATTCCGGGAAGTTGGAGGTGTTGGTTGCGACGTGCGGGCTTCAGGGCGAACTGGACTTGCTGGCGGCGAGATTTTGTCCGCCGGAGCGGAGACGTTACCATGCGGCGCTGTATGACGCGCTGGCGGGTGCGGTCTTGTTGGCGTCGCTGGCGCGGGAGCCGGCGGTGGCGGCGATGAGCGTGATGCAGCTCTTGGCGCTGAGCACGCTCGATGGGGCGAAGCGCGACGCGATCACGCAGCGGGAACTCTTTTAGACAGTGGGGAGAGCACGGGGGGAAACGCGCCGGATCGAGCGCGCGAGGTGGAGGAGCAAGTTCGGTTGGGCGGGTTCGTGGGCTCGGGTATGGTCGGAAGGCGGGTCTTGCGCTGGGCGGGACGGGCGGCAGGGTGGCGGGTTCTTATGGCCATTGTCAGTTTACTCGACGTCAGCCTGAGCTTCGGTGGCGCGCCGTTGCTCGATAAGGTCAATCTCCAGATTGACCGTGGGGAACGCGTGTGTCTCGTGGGGCGCAATGGTGCGGGCAAGTCCACGTTGATGAAGGTGATCTCGGGCGAGTTGGAGTCGGATGTGGGGCAAGTGTTCCGCCAGGCCGGAGCGGTCTTTTCGACCTTGAAACAGGAAGTCCCCTCGGGCCTCGCGGGCACGGTGCGCACGGTGGTTGAGGGCGAAGGCGGCGCCTACGAGGAGCACAACGACTGGGAACGGCACGATCGCGTGGAGCGTTTGCTCGAGCAGATGGGGCTGCCGGTGGACATGGAATTCGCGGCGTTGTCGGCGGGACAAAAGCGCCGCGTGTTGCTCGCGCGCGGCTTGGTCGAGGCACCGCAGTTGTTGCTGCTCGACGAGCCGACGAACCATCTGGACCTCGCTTCGATCGAGTGGTTGGAGACGTTTTTGTTGGAATGGGGCGGGGCGCTGCTCTTCGTGACCCACGACCGGGCGTTTCTCCGGAAGCTGGCGACCCGCATCGTGGAAGTGGACCGCGGCAAACTCATCGGCTGGGCCTGTGACTACGACACGTTCCTCGTGCGCAAACAGGCCGTGTTGGAGGCCG
This sequence comes from Opitutaceae bacterium, assembly GCA_044356555.1. Taxonomy (GTDB): domain Bacteria; phylum Verrucomicrobiota; class Verrucomicrobiia; order Opitutales; family Opitutaceae; genus Tous-C4FEB. Next base: position 55,701 of record JBIKWB010000028.1, read on the forward strand.
AGGAAGTCGAGCGGGCGCAGTTCGACAAGAAGCTCGCGCAGGAAGAAGTGTGGATCCGTCGCGGTGTGAAGGCCCAGCGCTCGCGGGCGAACAACCGCATCCATGCGCTCGAAAAAATGCGGGCCGAGCGGGTCGCGCGACGGGACCGGACCGGCAAGGCGACGATGACCGCGCAGGAGGCGGACCGGAGCGGCTTTAAGGTGATCACGTGCGAAGGCGCGGGCTTCCGCTATGGGCCGGACTCACCGTGGATCGTGCGCGACGTGACGACGCGGATCGAGCGGGGTGACAAGATCGGAATCGTGGGTCCGAACGGCGCGGGCAAGACGACGCTGTTGAAGCTGCTGCTTGGGCAGCTCAAACCGCAGGCCGGCACCGTCGAACAGGGCACCCAGTTGGAGATTGTCTATTTCGACCAATTGCGGGCGCAGCTCGACGACACGATGCGCGTGCAGGATGCCGTGGCCGACGGCAACACGATGATCACGATCAACGGCCGCACGCGGCACGTGATTTCGTATCTGGAGGACTTTTTGTTTGAGCCGACGCGGGCGCGCACGCCGATCAAAGCGCTCTCGGGCGGCGAGCGAAACCGCTTGTTGCTCGCCCGGCTGTTTACGAAGCCCGCGAACGTGCTCGTGCTCGACGAGCCGACCAACGACCTCGACGCCGAGACGCTTGAATTGCTGGAGGATTTGGTCGTGGAATTCGGCGGCACGGTGCTGCTCGTGAGCCATGATCGCGCATTTCTCAACGAAGTCTGCACGAGCCTGCTAGTCTTTGAGGGCGACGGAAAAGTCACCGACTACATCGGTGGCTATGACGACTGGCAGAAAGAGACGGCGCGGAAAGTCGCCGCTGCCTTGGCGGCCGAAGAGTTGGCCAAGCGCGCGGCCAAGTCGG
>JBIKWB010000029.1:0-54706 GCA_044356555.1 Opitutaceae bacterium
GGTTCCGCTTCGATCCGCTTGACCGCGCCGGCAAGATCACCCTCACGCAGGCCCTGATTCGCGGCGCCGACGGCCGGGTAGTGCGACGCTTCGCCCCGGACGATTTCGTCCCTGAAAACCAAATCGCGACCCGATCCGTCCAAGGCGAAGCCCTCGAACTCGTGACCGAGCCGGCCGCAATCGATCCCATCTTGGGATTGAAAATCGCGGCTCCTTTCACGCTTCAGTCCAGCCTCTCTGAAAATCTTCGCTCCCTCGGCCTGCGGGCGTTGCCCATCTTGGCCGTTCTGCTGGGTCTGGTTTGGTTGTTCCGCCGCTCGCTCAACCGATTCAGTCGCGTCTGGACTTGGCTCGCCGCCCGCCCGGCCCGCGCCGTCGCAATCGGCGCGGTCATCGCCGTAGTCGCCAGCAGCTACCCGGTCATCTTTCTCGGAAAAAGCATCGTCGCGCCCAACAACGGCACCCTCCTTCTTTACGAAGACTTCCCCACGCTCCCCGGTTATCGCGACCGCGCGGTCGGGACGCACTCTGGAGCCGATATCGGTGCGATTATGTGGCAACACATCCCGCTCTCCATGCTCCAGCACGAAGCGCTTTTCCGCGACGGAGAGCTCCCGCTCTGGAACCGCTACAACTCCGCGGGCACCGTCCATTTGGGCCAAGGTCAATCGATGTTCGGCGACCCGTTGCATTTTTTCGTGATCGCAGCCAATGGCGCGACGTGGGCGTGGGACATCAAATACCTCGCCGCAAAGTGGCTGCTGGCCTGTGGCCTTGGGCTTTGCGTGCTGCGTCTCACCAGCCATCTGCCCGCCGCGTTGCTCGTCGCCTTCGCCGCCAACTTCGTGGGCTTTTTTCCATTCCGGCTGAACCATCCGGCATTTTTTAGTTTCTGCTACGCGCCGTGGGTGCTCTACGCTTGGTTGCGGATTGCCTCAGCTCCACACTGGACCGGCGCTGCCCGCTGGTCTGCCGCGCTCGTCCTCGCCAGCTGGACCCTTATGAACAGCGGCACGGTGAAGGAGGCTTACATGTTGCTGCTTACGCTCAACTTCGCCGGAGCCTGCGCTCTGCTGGTCTCGTTACTCGCCCCACGGGAGCGCATGCTGCGCTTCGGTCTCGCCGGCGTGGCCGGGATAATTCTCATCTGCCTGTCAGCTCCGGTCTGGCTCACCTTTCTCGACGCGCTGAAAAACTCCTACACCGGCTACAACGTCCCCACCGCATTCCAACTGCCCCCGAGTCTCGGTTTAGGTTTCTTCGACGAAATTCTGCTGCGACCATTCTGGGTGAACGAGACGGTCTACAATCCCTCGGCCAACTTTCTCGTTCTTACCGGTGTACTCGCTTTTTTGGTCTATTTGCGCGGCGCCGTCGTAAATCGGCTCGTCCTCGGTCTTGCTTTCGCGGCCGTGCTCCCGGGGTCTATCGTCTTTGGTTTGATTCCGCCACTCTGGATAGCCCAACTCCCGTTCCTCGGTAACGTTTCACACATCGATAACTCCTTCGGGGTTGGCCTCATTTTGCTGTTGATCGTGCTGGCGGGCGTCGGTTTCGCCGCAGCGTCCGCCCGCCTCGCACGGCCCGAGGGTCGCGGCGATCTCGCCATCGCCAGCCTGTTGTTATTCGCCTTGGTTTTACCCTACATCGCCCACCGGCAGACCATCCAGCGCAGCACCTATTCCTACCTACACTGGCCCGAGACGCTCACCTACAGCCCCTTTGTCTGGGGCAGCTTGCTGGTCCTACTCGTCACGGCCGTCGGGTTCATGCTCGTCTCACGTCGCATCCTCACCCGGGGCCCCTCGGTTGCGACCGTGCTCGTCGCCGTCACCTGCATCACCGTCATGCTCTGGCGCCATGGTTGGCACGCCGGAGTCGGCTTTGAGGGCCGAGTCGTCGCCCCGATGGTCCGCGCCGATTTCCACGCCAAATCTCCCGCAATCGGAGCTCTGCGTGCTGACCAAAAAAACGAACCCAGCCGCGCGTTCGGTTTTCAGGGCAACTTCTTCCCGGGATGGAATGGCGTCTACCGCCTCGAGGGCATCCACGGCCCGGATGCCCTGGTCAACCCCCGCTTCCGGGAACTGATCGAGGCCTGCGGCTTCGAACGTATCTGGGATTGGCGCCTCTATCAGGAGTTTTCAAAATTTCCTCCGCTGCATCGTTTCTACGACGTTCTCAACGTCCGCCACTACCTCGACTACCGGAGCAACCAAGGCCTGCTCGGCGCTCAGTTGACGCCCGTCTTCATCGGCGACCTCGACGTCTACCGCAGCGAAACCACCTGGCCTCGCGCCTTCTTCACCGACCGGCTTGCCCCCTACGCCACCCCCAAAGACTTCGCCCAACTCATCGCCTCGGGCGACGGCCGCCCCTTTGCCGCCATGCAGAGCAATGATCCGCTCTTTCGCCGCGAAATCCCCACCGAACTCGCCAGTCGCACGGTCACTCCCGCCCGCAATTACCGGCTTACCAGCAACACCACCGCTCTCGAAATCGACGCTGCCGGACCCGGCCTCGTGGTGCTCACCGAGGCCTGGCTTGATCGAGATTTCCGCGTCACTCTTAACGGCCGGCGCGTAAATTATCTACGCGTCAACCACGCCTTCAAAGGCGTGGTCATCCCCTCTGCCGGCTCGTACCGCATCGAGTTCACCTATCGCCCTCGTCGCTTCTTCCTCTCGCTCAATCTCGCCGGGGTCGGCCTGATCCTCTTGGCGGGTTCCTGCTACCTCGTTCGTCGCGCTGAGCGGTCCGCGGCAGCCTCTGCCAGCCGCGCTGGGCGCCACACATGAGGCCCGCCGCCGCCCCGCCCGTTTGCCGCTGTTGCGGCTCCGCCGCCGTGCGCTCCCGCGGATCCAAGCGCGGCACTTTCATCATCCAGGATTTCGCCTACCTCAGCTGCGCCACCTGCGGATATCTCTTCGTCGATCCGTTCGCCGGCTATGAAATCTACAACGACGATTACTACCGCGGCCGCGGTCCCGACCCCTACGTCGACTACGCCTCCGAATACACCGACTACCGCGCGACCGATCGCATCCTTGAGTTCGACGACCTTGCCCGTCTCGCGTCCGACTATTTCTCCGCCACCCCCCACTCGGATTCGCCGCTCCGATGGCTCGACTTCGGTTGCGGCGCCGGCGGCCTGCTCAAGTTTCTTTCCGCCCGCAAAACTCTTTCCGTGTCCGGCCGCGCCAGACCCGTCGAGGTCACGGGACATGATGTTGGGTCCTACGCCGATCTTCTGCGCAACCACGACGGTTTCCGCATTCTCAATCTCGATGAACTACAGCGTCATTCGCACGCGCAGTTCGACGTCATCAGTCTCATCGAGGTCATCGAACACATCGAATATCCCGATCCCGTCATCGCCCTCGCGGCGCGCCTGCTTCGACCCGGTGGCCTCCTGCTTTTGACCACCGGCAATAACGATTGTCCCGTTGCTCGCCGCACCGGCCTGGCCAACCGCTACTACCTGCCGGAAATTCACGTTGGCATCTTCAATCCCCATTGCCTGCGCACGATCTACAAACGCCACGGCCTGATCCCTCACCACGTGCGTTATTCGGGTGTGGTGAAATTCAAAGTCATCAAGAGCCTCGTCCATCCCGGCCGCCGCCGTCTCGCCCGCATCGCGTTGAAATTCCCCCCGCTGGTCCGCCTCATCGACCTCGCCTACGGCGTCTCAGCAATGCCTTGCGCCACAAAACCCCTTCTCTAAATCACCCTCCTTCATGTCGTCAAACGCGCCCGTTCCGCTTCCTCTGCCGCACCGCACGCTCTCGGTGATCGTGCCCATTTTCAACGAAGCCGCGACGCTCCGCACCGCCCTCGACGCCATTGTAGCCAAAACGGTCGCCGGCTGGGACCTCGAGCTCATCTTCGTCGAAAGCAACTCCACCGACGGCTCCCGCGCTATCGTCGAGACCTACCGCACCGAGCCCCGGGTTACGCTCATTTTTGAGGATAAACCCCGCGGCAAAGGCTACGCCGTCCGCAATGCGCTCGCCCGCGCCACCGGTGAATTCATCCTCATTCAAGACGCGGATCTCGAATATTCCCTCGACGACTACGAGAAACTTCTCCTCCCGCTCGCCGCCGGCACGCACACCTTCGTGCTCGGCTCGCGCCACAACCCCGGCGACGGCTTCGCCATGCGGAGGTTCAACGACCAACCGCTCCACGCCTTTATCCTCAACACCGCCCACTGGACGTTCACCCTGTTGATCGACATCTCCCTCGGCATTTGGCTCAAGGACCCTTTCACGATGTATAAGATTTTCCGCCGCGACGCGCTGAAAGGAATCACGCTCACGTGCAACCGCTTCGATCTCGACTGGGAACTTCTGATCAAGCTCATCCGCGCCGGCCACCGCCCGATCGAGATCCCGATCAGCTACAATTCGCGCTCGTTCAAGGAAGGGAAAAAAATCCGCATGTTCCGCGACCCCCTCACTTGGCTTGTCGCTTGGGCCAAGTCCCGCTTCGGTCCTCTTTGATTTTTCGTCAGCCCCATGTCCAAAACCCTGCTCGTCACCGGCTCCTCCGGCCTCATCGGCTCCGAGGTTTGCGTCTACTTCGCCCGCGAACTCGGCTACACCGTCCATGGCGTCGATAACAACCAGCGAGCCGTCTTTTTCGGCCCTTCCGGCGATACACGCTGGAATCAAAACCGCCTCGCCGCCGACCTGCCCGGCTTCGTCCACCACGAACTCGATATTCGGGACCGCGCCGGCGTTCTCGCCCTCGTCAAAACCGTCCGCCCTTCGGTGATCGTCCACACCGCCGCGCAACCGTCCCATGACCGCGCCGCGGCCATCCCTTTCGACGACTTCGACACCAACGCCGTCGGCACCCTCAATTTTCTCGAAGCCGCCCGCCAAGCCGCGCCCGAATCTCCGTTCGTCCACATGTCGACGAACAAGGTCTACGGCGACGCCCCCAACCGCATCGCCCTCACCGAGCTCGCCACGCGCTGGGACTACGCCGACCCCGCCTACGAGCACGGCATCGCGGAGACATTTACCATCGACCAGTCGAAACACTCTCTCTTCGGCGCCAGCAAAGTTGCCGCCGATGTCATGGTCCAGGAATACGGCCGCTACTTCGGCCTGCCCACCTGCGCCTTGCGCGGCGGTTGCCTCACCGGCCCCAACCACACCGGCGTCGAGCTCCACGGTTTCCTTTCCTACCTCGTAAAATGCAACCTCGAGGGCCGCGAATACCGCGTCTTCGGTTACAAGGGCAAACAGGTCCGCGACAATATCCACTCCCTCGACGTCGCCCGCTTCATGGCCGCCTTCGTCGCCGCCCCACGTGCCGGCGAGGTCTACAATCTCGGCGGCGGCAAGGCCAACAGCACCTCCATCCTCGAAGCCTTCAAGATCGCGGAGAAATTTACCGGCCAAGCCCAAGTCCACACCTACGTAAACGAGAACCGCGCCGGCGACCACATCTGCTACTATAGCGACCTGCGCAAAATGCGCGCCCACTACCCGGCTTGGGACATTACCCAATCCCTCGAAGAAACCATTCGGCAAATCGTCGTGTCCTGGAAAAAGCGAAACTCATCCTGACCGCGTGGGGCCGAGGCGGCATGGGCTTCCCGCCCATGTGCCGAAATCACCCCCGCTCCCCGCCGCCATGCGCGCCTCTTTCCCCCGCTCCCTGTTTCTCCTTCTCTCCGGACTCTTGCTCTTCGCCGCGCCCTCCGCCAGCGCCCTCTCCGTCATCCCGCCCACCTTCGCCGAGTTGGTTGCCGAATCCGAATCCATCGTCCGCGGTGAGGTCACCGCCGTCCGCTCCGCCCACGACGACGACTCCCCCGGCCGTCCGATCCGCACCTACGTCACCTTTGATGTTGTTCGCACCCTCAAGGGCGTAACCCCCGCAGCCGGCACCCTTACGCTCGTATTCTTGGGCGGCACCGTCGGCACCGACACGCTCTCCATTCCCGGGATGCCGGCCTTCTCCCTCGGGGATCGCGAGATTCTCTTCGTCGCCCGCAACGGCAAAACCTACTGCCCGCTCATCGCCGCCGGCCACGGCCGCTACCGCATTCTTCGCGATGCCGCCACCCGGCGCGACTATGTCGCCCGCGAAAACCGCACCCCGCTCGAAGACCCTGAGGAAGTCGTCCTTCCGCTCACCGGCTCCGATGTCGTCGCCCGCCTAAAGTCTCCCGCCCGCGCCCTGTCGCCCGAGGACTTCGAGTCCCGCATCTCCCGCGCCGTCACCGGCCCCACCGTCCCGGCTGTTCCCTGAGGCCACCTTCCCCGTGTCCCGCGCTGGTCTCGACGCTTTTTGGCTGGGTCTCGTCCTCACGACCTTCGGTGCACCGCTGGGCCACGCCTTTGATCTGGTCGGAAATTCCTGGCCGTCGGGCACGATCCCGGTGCGCCTTCAACTCGACGCCACCCGCCCCGCGAGTCCGTCGCTCCCCCTCCTCGACACCTCCGCCTCATGGAACGCCGTCGCCACCGCCGCCCTCAACGAGTGGAACCCCCATCTGACCCGGGTCCAATTCACCTCGACCGAGAGCACCGTCACCACCGCCGCGTTCGGCAACCGCGTCAATAACGTCCTCTTTTCAACCACCGTTTACGGCGATCCATTCGACGACCGCACGCTCGCGATCACGCTTTCGTCCACGGCATTCCGGAAAACCGAGGCCGACGTGCTCGTGAACACCACCAAGAGTTGGAGTTCCTACCGCGGGGCCAGTCGCGCCGCCCTCGATCTGCGCCGTGTCCTCATCCACGAGTTCGGCCACGTCCTCGGCCTCGACCATCCGGATCAGGCCGTCCCCGCCCAAGCTGTCGCCGCGGTCATGAACAGCACCATCGGCAACCTCGATACCCTCGCCGCCGACGATCGCGCCGGGGCCGCCGCCCTCTATGGCACCGCGATCGTACGTCCGGTCATCACCACCCAGCCCACGTCCGCGACCGTCAACGTCACCGGCACCGCACGCCTCTCCGTCGCCGTAAACGACTCTGCCACGGTGCTCGGCTCCACTCTCTACGACTACACCTGGTATTTTGCGCCCACCGGTGCCACCACCTTCGAGCCGCTCTTCACCATCAACAACTCCACGCGCCTCGATTTCAATCTCGCCCAACTCGGCGACGCCGGCCGCTACTTCTTCTCCGCCTCCACGCCCGACGAAACGGTGAACAGCAACACCGTCACGCTCACGGTTAATCCCGTCGCCGTCTCGCCCTCGACCCAGCTCGTCAACGTCGCCACCCGCGGCGTCGCCGGCACCGGCGCCAACGCCATGATCGTCGGCTTTTCCATCTCCGGCTCGAAACCCAAACAAGTGCTCCTCCGCGCCGTCGGCCCCGGCCTCGCCGCCTTCAATGTCCCCGGCCGTCTCGCCGATCCGATTCTCACGCTGAAATCCGCAGACCGAACCGACCTCGCCACCAACGATAATTGGGAACAGCAGACCACCACCACCGCCTCGAATATCGCCGCCGTCACCGCCCGCGTCGGCGCCTTCGCCCTCGCCCCCGGCTCCCGCGATGCCGTCATCCTCACCACGCTCGATCCCGGTAATTACACCGCCCTCGTCAGCAGCCCGAATAACTCCAGCGGTGTCATCATCCTCGAAGCCTACGACACCGACAGCCCCCTCGATCCCGCCCTCAAACTCGCCAACCTCGCCAGCCGCGGCTTCGTCGGCACCGGCGCCGATGTCATCATCGCCGGCTTCCTCGTCAGCGGTCCCGGCCCCAAAACGTTTCTCATCCGCGCCATCGGCCCCACGCTCCTGCAAGCGCCGTTCAATCTCGCCGGCGCGCTTCGTGATCCTTACCTCAAAATCTTTCGCGGCGACACCCTGCTCCGCGAACTCGACGACTGGGATTCCCCCGCTTCCGCCCAAGCCTCGCTCCGCGCCGCCGCCGCCCGCGTCGGCGCCTTCGCCCTGCGCGAAGTCCGCGGCACCTTCCCCCCCACCGGCCTCGATGCCGTCATGCTCATCACGCTCCCACCGGGCAACTACACCGCCCAAATGAGCGGCCTCGACGACGGCACCGGCATCGGCCTGATCGAGGTCTACGAAATGCCGGACTAGCCTGCCCCCCAATTCTCCCCGCTCGACTCTCAACCGTTAGTTCCCAACTTCCGCTCGCATGTCCGACTTCAAGCACTACTTCGGCGTCCCGCCCTCCGATCAAAACGCCCTCGATGTCTTCGCCGGCGAATGGTCCTCGTCGCCCCCCGCCAGCCGCCCCGAGCTCAAAGCCGGGGCGACGCCTCTCTTCGATGACCCGCGCATCCAGTGGACCCATGATCGCTTCAACGAGATGGGTCTCGCCGGCGGCTTCACCGGCCGCGACGTCCTCGAACTCGGCCCGCTCGAGGGCGCCCACACTTACCTCATCGACAAACTCGGTGCCAACAGCGTCACCGCCGTTGAAGCCAACACCCGCGCTTACCTGAAGTGCCTCATCGCCAAGGAAACGTTCGGGATGAGCAGCAAGACCCGCTTTCTCCTCGGCGACGTGCTCTCCTACCTGCACGCCACCGACCGCGTCTTCGATATCACCGTCGCCTGCGGCATCCTCTACCACCTCACCAATCCCGTCGAACTGCTCGAACTGCTCGCCCGCCGCAGCCGCGCGATCTATCTGTGGACCGTTTTCTACGATCCGGAGTTCGTCGCCAAAAATCCCGTGCCCGGCGCAAAATTCTCCGAAGCCCTGCCGATGGAACACGCCGGCTACAAACACACCGTGCATCGTTTCAACTACGGCCCCTCGCTCGACTGGAAAGGCTTCTGCGGCGGCGGAGAAGTTTACAGCTACTGGATGGAAAAGTCCGAGATCGTCGGCGCGCTGGAAAAATTCGGGTTCACCGATTTCCGCGTCGAGCAACACCCCAACATCCACGGCAGCGCCCTCATGCTCGCCGCCCGCAAACCGTAACCGCAGCGGGACCACCCGCGCACCGCCGGGCTCAGCGGCCCCGCCGCCCGCTTACTTCACCTGGATAATCTCCGCCCGCTTGATCCGGGTGGACCCCACGCCGAGGGTCTCGGCGAACTCAAGCGTGCGAATCTCCTCGGAGATATTCTCAAACCCGCCCCGCTTGCGCGCCGCATCGATCTTGGCCCGCATCAACGAGTCGAGCAGCACCGGATCCGTGCTCAACCACAGCAGCGGCTCCGACTTGCTGTAGAGTGAATTGAAAAACGGCCCGCCGATGAACTGGTAATGCTCGAGGCTCGTGATGGTAAACGCCCATGTCTGCCGCAGCTCGGGAATCGCGCTCATCTCGGCGACCGCCGCCGGTGCATTGGCCGGCGAGCGGAAGAAACGCGCCGTGTTCGAGGCGTTCCACAGCGTCGCGTTCACCAACGCCCCGTTGATGCCGAGGATCGGATGATCCGTGTAAACCGGCAGATTTATCCAAAAATCCGCGTCGAAAAACAACGGCGTCGCCAAAAAGCTCTTTCGGTCTTCGTCCTTCGAGGAGTCGTTTGCGAAGTCCTTCGTCTGCGCGGCGGCGAAGACCGGATCAAACCGCTGGGGCAACGGACTGTCGTAAAACCACTCCGGGTCATAATAACGCCCCGATTCCAGCACGTAGATTTTATTGCCCTTGAACGGCGTCTCACCGGTGACCAGCGAGGGCAGATAGCCGGTCATGCGCAGCCGCAGTTGGTTCAGGCCCACGAGAAACACGTCGCTGTTCTCAAAGCCGCGCTTCACCAGCGAGCGGATCACCGCGCGCACCAGCGGCAACGGCGTCGCCATCCCGGCGCCTGAATCGGTATAGATTTTCAGTCCGACTTTTTTCTTTTCGCCCGGCACCAGCTTGCGCCCGCTCGACTGTTCAAAAGCCGAGATCAACGCCTCGACTTTCGCTTCATAGGCGTAGTCGTCGAAGCTGCTCAATCGCGCTTCCCAAATTGGCGCCATCGGGGCCGCCGGCGCCTTGGCCAACGCGCCCGGAGGATTCGCTGCGGCTGCCGGCGGTGTCGTGGCGGCCTGCGCGCGCAAAGCGACGGGCCACAAGCTGGCGAATCCCAAAATAAGGAGCGAAAGACGATGCATGTGTGATGATAGGTCGCCCATGGCCGGGCAAAGTTTCCTCGAAAGAGTGCGAAACTTGACAGCCCCCTTTCGCGGTTGAAAGTGCATTCTTCTGCGTTCGTCGCGCCCTTTGCTTGAGGGGTATCACTCGCTCCTCTTTTGTTTAAAGCTCCATGCCCGCCATCAAACCCAGCTGCGTCCGCGACCTGAAGTTGCGCGTAAATCTCGCCGATGTGGTTTCCCGCGTCGTCACGCTGCGAAAAGCCGGCGGGGCCCGGCTCAAGGGTCTTTGCCCGTTCCACAACGAAAAAACCCCGTCCTTCAACGTCGATACCGACAAAGGATTTTTCAAATGCTTCGGCTGCGGCAAGGCCGGCGACGCCATCACCTTCGTCCGCGAAACCGAGCAGCTCAGTTTCACCGAGGCCATCGAGGCCCTCGGCCAACGTTTCAACATCCCGATCGAATACGAGGAGGGCTCCGGCGGTCCTTCCCGCGAGGAACGCTCCCTCCGCCAAGAAATCTACGACCTCCACGAGCAGGCCGCCGAACACCTTCACCAAGCCTTCAAGGCCCACGACGCCACCGGAGAATTTTTCCGTAAACTCTGGTCCGAGCAACGCCGGTTCCCGCTTGAGCTCGCCGACGAATTCAAAATCGGCGCGGCCGACGCCACCGGCAGCGGCCTCGGCGCGTACCTGCTGCGCAAAAAATTCTCCGAAGACGCCCTGCGCCAGTGCGGCCTGTTTTTTATCTCCGACGGCGCCCTCCTCACCGCTCCCGCCCTCCGCCCGCGCTTTCGCGGCCGGCTCATGATTCCCATCCGCGACCATCAGGGCCGCGTTGTCGCGTTTACCGCCCGCCAGACGGAGCTCACCCCCGCCGACGACCCCGCCCGCGAGGCCAAATACGTCAACTCCCCCGAGACGCCGATTTTCATCAAGAGCAACCTGCTCTTCAACCTCGACCGCGCCCGCTCGCACGTCGCCGAGGGCAAGCCGTTCGTCATCGTCGAAGGTCAACTCGACGCCCTGCGATGCTGGTCCGTCGGCCTAAAAACCGCCATCGCGCCCCAAGGAACCTCCATCACCGAAGGCCAGCTCGTGTTGCTCCGGCGTTACCACACGCAGGTCGAGTGCTTCTTCGACAGCGACAGCGCCGGCCAAAAAGCCGCGCTGCGCTTTCTGCCAATGGCGCTCAAAGCCGGCCTCGAAGTGCGTTTCCTCACGCTCGCCGGCGCCGCCAAACTCGACCCCGATTTGCTCTTTCTTGAGCGCGGTCTGCCCGCCTACGACGAAGTTCGTCGCGGCGCCCAAAGCGCCATGGCCTTCGCGTGCCGCGCCACCCTGCCCGACCCCGCCGCCGCAACCTCGGAGCAAAAGACCCGCGCCGCCCAAACGCTCTACGAGCTCATCTCCGCCGCCGAAAGCCAGGTCGCCCGCTCCCAGTTCCTATCCGAAATCGCGATTCATCTCCGCCTGCCCTTGCCCGCCCTCGCCGCCGATTTTCAGACCGCCCTCAGCCGCCAAAGCCGCCAAGCCGCCGCCCGCCCCGCCCCGCCCCCGGCGGCTCCCTCGGGAGTCCTCATGACCGACACCGCGGAACATCACTTGCTCATGCTCTGCCTCAATCACGAGCAACTCGGCCGCCCGCTTTCCGCCGCCATTCCCCATACTTGGATCGATCTCGGTCACCTCGCCGGCGTGCTCCTCAACCGCGTCCTCGCCGAGTTCGAGCAGAACAGTTGGCCCGGCCGCGAGCACCTCGACGCCCTCCTTGAGACCCCGGAGGAACGCACCTTGGTCGCCACCCTCATCTTCAACGCCCTCGAACTGGACGACCCCGCCAAGGTCGCCGCCAGTGGCATTCAACAACTCCGGGCCCGCGCCCTCGAGCCCCGGCTCCGCCAAATAGAACTTGCTTTGGCCAACCCCCAACCGGACATTGAATTTGACCCAATTTCACTCTTAAAAGAACGCATGGAATTAGTCCGTCAGCTCCGTCAGCCCATCACCCTCAACCTCGTCGGTTGAGGGAGTTTTTGCGTTTTTTGTCCGCCCGAATCAACTTTTCCTATGCCGCGTAAAGCCAAGTCTGCCGTTCCCGCCCACTCCGAAGCCGTCGAGGCCGTTCTCGAAAGCCAGCCCACCGCCGTCACCGCCGACGGAGTCGAGGGCGCTCCCGCCGTGCCCGGAAGCATTAACGAGAAAATCCGCCAGCTCATCCGCCACTCCAAGGAGCAGGGTTATCTGACGTTCGACGACATCAACGAGGCCCTGCCCGAGTCGGTCGAAAACCAAGAGGAGATCGATAACGTCCTCTCCATTTTGCAGAATTTGGAAATCGAGATTCTCGAGCCCGACCAAGTCGAGGATTTCAAGGCCCGCCAAGAAGAAGCCGAAGAGGAAGAATCCCGCACTTCGCAAAACGACATTTTGGACGATCCCGTCCGCATGTACCTGAAGCAGATGGGCCAGGTCCCGCTGCTCACCCGCGAGCAGGAAGTAGAGATTTCGAAACGCATCGAAAACGCCGAAGCCAAAGCGATGGACGCCCTCTTCGAGGCGTCCGCCATCGGCTCCTACATCGGCGGCCTCGGCGCCAAGCTCATCACCCGGGAAGAGCGCTTCGACCGCATCGTGATCGACAAGCGCATCGAGTCCCGTGACGCCTATTTCAAGAACCTCGAGAAACTCGTCGAGCTCACCCAGAAGTCGGAAGCCGGCACGGCTGAGGCGTGGGAAGAATACGTGAAGGCCCGCACCGAGGTGGACCGCAAACGCATCCACGCGAAGTTCAAGAAACGGGAAAACATTCTCCGCGCCACCTTCGGGAAATATTTCTTCAAACTCAAAGTCTACGAAGAATACCTCGAGGCTCTCCAACCCGCGCTCGACGAGATCGCATCCCTCCACCAGCAGCTCGACCGCGCCAAACACCCGAAATCCAAAAAAGACGCGGCCATCGACACCAAGGCCATCCACGCCCGCCTGAAACAGGTCGAGGCCGCCCAACGCATCGCTCCCGCCGAACTCCTGCGCGTCGTCGCCCAGACCAAGGTCCACGTCGCCGAAGCCCACCAGGCGAAAACCGAAATGGTCGAGGCCAACCTGCGTCTCGTCATCTCCATCGCCAAGAAGTACACCAACCGCGGCCTCTCCTTCCTCGACCTCATTCAAGAGGGCAACATGGGCCTCATGAAGGCCGTCGAGAAATTCGAATATCGCCGCGGCTACAAATTCTCCACCTACGCCACGTGGTGGATCCGGCAGGCCATCACCCGTTCCATCGCCGATCAGGCCCGCACGATCCGCATCCCGGTCCACATGATCGAGACCTTGAACAAGGTCATGCAGGTGCAGAAACAACTGCTCCAAGAATTCGGCCACGAGCCCACCCCCGAAGAAGTTGCCGACGAGATGAACCTGCCCGTCGAGCGCGTGCAGCAGATCATGAAGATGGCGCAACAACCCATCTCTCTCCAGTCGCCTGTCGGCGACGGCGACGACACCTCCTTCGGTGACTTCATCGAGGACAAGTCCGCCGAGAATCCTTACGACATGACGGCTTACTCGCTCCTCCGCGAAAAGATCGTCGACGTCCTCGATTCTCTGACCGAGCGCGAACGCCGCGTGCTTTCCCTCCGCTTCGGCCTCGTCGATGGCTACAGCCGCACCCTCGAGGAAGTCGGCAAACAGTTCAAGGTCACCCGCGAGCGCATCCGTCAGATCGAAGCGAAAGCGCTCCGGAAAATGCGCCACCCGACGCGCATCCGCCAGCTCCACGGCTTCTTTGACGCCGAGCAGATCGACAACGCGCAGAACCTCCTCAAGGTCGCCGCCACCGCCCGCCTTCCCGGTCTGCCCGGCGGCCCCGCGATGCCCGGCTTCTCGCCGACCATCCCCGGCCCGAAGTCCGACACCCGCTGACCTCCATCCGGGCTGCCTGCCGCCAAACCCGGCCCGCTCCGATGCCAAACACCGCCCGCGCGCTTCCGCTGCTGGCGGTGTTTTTTTTGCTCAACGGCTGCCAGAGCAAGAACGTCGCCCCCGTCGAACCTCCCGCTGCTCCCGGGGCCATCACGGCCAGCGCCAACCAAATCGTCGGCCGCGTGCTCGCGGTCGACGCCACGCTCGGCTTCGCGATCATCGAAGTCGCCGCCTCCGCCCCGCCGGCCGCCCTCCGCCCCGACGCATTATTGACGACCCGCACCGATGACCTCCGCCCCACCGCTCAACTGCGGTCCCGCGGTTACAAAAGCAGCCGCACTCTCGGCTCATTCATAATCGACGGCCAACCCAACCTCCGCGACGAAGTCATCTACCGTGCCCCATAACCGGAAGTAGCACGGGCCTCCCGCCCGCGTCCGTGCGCTTTCCCGTTATGGACCCGCTCCGCACCGCTCTCTTTTCCCCGCCGTCAAATCCCGCTTTCCCCCTTTACAGGCCCACCCGTCGGCCTACGTTGCAACCACTATGACAGCTCCAAACGCCCTCCTCGCCATCGCCGGCATCGGCACGACTGAACTCATCGTCATTCTCGTGATCGTTTTGATCTTTTTCGGAGGCTCGAAGCTCCCGTCTCTCGCCAAGGGCCTAGGCCAATCGATCAAGGAGTTTAAGACCGCGTCGAAGGACGAGCCTGAGACCGAAAAACCCGCCGCCGACGTCAAGAAGCCAGATCCGACCAAGACCCACGGCGCGAACTAAACCCCGCCGCAGCCCGAGATTTTGAGCGCGCCCTTCCCGGCGCGCTTTTTTGTGTCCACCCGCCTACACCGCCCGTTCGTGGTTCGCCCCCGTCTCCTGCAAAACTTTGCTGATGATCGCCGACGACGACACCATCAACATGCCCGCCAAAAAGAGTCCTTCCGTCGTCCCCCAGCCCATCGCCGCGCAGAGCCACCGCGTCAGATAAAACATCAGCCACGCCCCGATCGCCGTCGCCAGCAACAGTTCAAAGCCCAGCCGCGGCTCGCGCAGACTCAAGCCCAGCCCGACGCCGAACATCAGAAAAACCAACCCCACCTGCCCGAGCGTTTCGATCCGGCCCACGTCAGCCACCAGCGAGAAGGGCTGCCGATAAGGCCCGACCACCATCCCCGGCCACCAACAAAATCACCGCGAGGTCTTGGACGAACGTGAAGCCGTTCATCGCGTCGTTCTCGTCCCGCGTTCTATGGCTTAACTCCGCAGCCATAGACCCACATCGGCCGCGTCGCCACCTTTACGTCCGTAAATCCCGCCCGGCGCAGAAACGCGTCGATCTCCGGCACCGAGGAACACTTCGAAATATGCGACGGCCGCTCACCCGGCGCGATTCGCCGGCTCGCCTCAAACATCGCCCAACCCGCATCCGACGCGATGTCCGCATTGTCGCAGTAAAAGCGCCCGCCCGGCTTCAACACCCGCATCGCCTCCAGCACATACGTATAACGGTCCCACTCCTCGAGGTGCATGAAAACGACCGTCGTGTAGACCACATCCACCGAAGCATCCGGAATCGGCGACAGATCGTAACCCGAGATTTCTTGCAGCCGCACATTGGGCAGCCCGATCAACCGCCGGCCCGCCAGCGTGATCATGTTGGGCGACACATCGCAGCCGATCCACTCCCGCACAAACGGCGCCAACACGCGCCCCACCCGCCCCACGCCGCATCCGATCTCCAAAAACACATCGTCCGGCCGGATCCCCGTCGTCGCCCGCAAAATTTCCAACGTATCCTCCGCGTCCGCATGAAATTTTTCCTCATCCGTGTAGCCCGACACGACCATGTAGGCGTCCTCCTTCGTCGTGGAGAGCGAAGTCCATACCGCTTTGTAATCCGCGCGCAATTTACTCATGCGTGCCGAGCCAACGCCCCGCTTTCCTCCACGTCAAGGTAGCCGAAGCCTGGAGTCGCACGCGCCTGTCGCCCGTGAGTTTTCGCCATCAACCCAGCCGCTCAAAAATCCCCCTTCCCACCCGCCTAAATCCCCGCAAACCTTCCGCTCCATGCGTATTCTCATCACCGGCATCTGCGGCTTCGTCGGCGGCACGCTCGCCCGCGCCTTCGTCGCCTCCGGTGCCGGCCACGAGCTCTACGGTTTCGACAACTTCATCCGTCCCGGCAGCGAGACCAACCGCGCCGAACTCAAAAAACTCGGAATCAAAATTGTCCACGCCGATCTCCGCGCCGCGAGCGATCTCGAGACCCTGCCAGCCGTGGACTGGGTCATCGACGCCGCCGCCAACCCGAGCGTCCTGGCCGGCGTCGACGGCAAAACCAGCTCGCGCCAACTCGTCGAACACAACCTCAGCGGCACGATCAATCTCCTGGAATATTGCAAGACTCACCGCGCCGGTTTCGTTCTCCTCAGCACGAGCCGCGTCTACTCCATCCCGCCTCTCGCCTCCCTTCCCGTCGAGCCCCACGCCGACGCCTTCCGCCCCCTCTCAACGGCCTCTGGCTCTTCGCTTCCGCCGGGCGTGAGCCCGGCCGGCATCTCGGAATTGTTCTCCACCGCCGCCCCCGTCTCGCTCTATGGCGCCACCAAGCTCGCCAGCGAAGCGCTCGCCCTCGAATACGGTGAAACGTTTGGCCTACCCGTCTTTGTAAACCGCTGCGGCGTGCTCGCCGGTGCCGGCCAATTCGGCCGCGCCGATCAAGGCATCTTCGCCTATTGGCTCAATGCCCACCTCCGCCGCCGTCCGCTCAACTACATCGGCTTCGGCGGTCTTGGTTATCAGGTGCGCGATTGCCTCCACCCGCGCGATCTCGTCCCGCTTCTCGAGAAACAGTTCGCCGCGCCCAAACTCCCCGCCGCCGACCGCCTCGCCAATGTCGCGGGCGGCGCCGCTTCCGCCATGTCGCTCCGCCAACTCACGGCTTGGTGTGACACCACCTTCGGTCCGCACCCGGTCGCTTCCGATTCGACCCCGCGCCCGTTCGATCTGCCGTGGGTCGTGCTCGACTCCGCGAAAGCCACCCGACTGTGGTCATGGCAACCGCAGACCTCCACCGCCGCGATCCTCGGCGAAATCGCCGCCCACGCCCAAGCTCACCCCGACTGGCTCGCTCTCTCGGCTCCACTCTGACCACCGGTCATTGCGAGCATCGCAGCGACGCGGCAATCCAGCACAATTCTCCCGCGCGAAGCGCCCCCAACTCCATCGCCTCTTCCCTTTCCGTGCCCCTCACTCCTCCAAAGCCTCTCACTCCGCTTACGCTCTTCAGCGTTGTCATCCCCGCGCGCGATGAGTCCGAGTCCCTCCCCTCCACCCTCGCCGCGATCTATGCAACGTTCACGGCGGAGAAGATTCCCCACGAAATCGTCGTCGTCGACGATGGCTCCAAAGACCGCACATGGGCCGTGCTCCAAGAACTGCGTGCGACCATTCCCACCCTCGCTCCCGTCCAAAACCTCGACGAACACGGTTTCGGCCGCGCCGTCGTTTACGGCCTCGATCACAGCCGCGGCGACGCCGTCGTCATCATGATGGCCGACGCTTCCGACGCCCCCGCCGACGCCGTCCGCTACTGGCACCTACTCGGCCAAGGTTTTGATTGCGCTTTTGGCAGCCGATTCATCAAGGGCGGCTCGGTCCACGATTACCCGCGCATCAAACTTATGGTCAACCGTCTCGCCAATTTCCTGGTGCGCATCGGCTTCGCCATCCCCCTCAACGACACCACCAACGCCTTCAAGGCCTACCGCCGCACCGTGATCGACGGCTGCCGCCCCTTCCTCGCCCCGCACTTTAATTTAACGGTCGAGATTCCACTCAAAGCCATCGCCCGGGGCTATAGCTTCACGATTACCCCGATCAGCTGGCACAACCGCAAATTCGGGGTCGCCAAGTTGAAGATCAAAGAGATGGGCAGCCGCTACTTCTTCATCTGCGCCTATGTCTGGCTGGAAAAATACTTCAGCCGGGGCGATTACCGCCGCCGCACCTGAGCTTTTTGTCACGAAATCCTCACCTAACCTTGCAAATCGGCTCTCGACAAACTTCCCCCCCAGCGACTCGTCTTTCGTTTTGATAACCATGAAAACCAACCGTCTAACGTCCATCACCCGGGTCCAAACGCTCTTTAAGGCGTTCGCCCCCCTGATCGCGCTCGCCACCGCACCTACTCTCCGCACGGCCAAGGCCGGCTGGCTCGCCCTGCTCGCCCTCTCAGCGGCCCTCATCGTTGCTCCCGGCCTGATCGCCCAAGGTGTTACCACCGCCGGCATCGGCGGTTTTGTCACCGACAAAGCCAATAACCCTGTTTCCGGGGCTTCCGTAACCGTGACCCACCAACCGTCCGGTACAGTGGCGACGACGCTGACCCGCGCGAACGGTCAGTACTCGGTCTCCGGCTTGCGCGTCGGCGGCCCCTACAGCGTGAACGTCTCGTCCTCGAGGATCTCCGCCGCGGAAAAGGGTGAAATTTTTCTCGAGGTCGGTGCCAACAACGACATCTCGTTCGTCGTCACCTCCGACGTTGTGGTCCTTGGGGCCGTGAGCGTGTCGGTTGATAAAGACCTGACCTTCGGCATCGGCAAAATGGGATCTGGAAGCAGCTTTGACTCGGAAGCGATCGCCAACACCGCGTCGGTTCGCAACAGCGTGCAGGACATAGCCCGTCTCGATTCGCGCATGTTCCTCGGCTCACTTGACCAGGGCGGCCAGCTCAGCGCCCAGGGTCAGAATTTCCGCTACAATTCGTTCCTCATCGACGGCGTTCAGGCGGGTGACCCCTTTGGCCTCAACTCCAACGGCTTCTCCTCCCTAGCCAGCCCGGTTCCGCTCGAAGCCCTTGAAACCCTGAGCATCCAGCTCTCCCCCTACGACGTCCGCTACGCCGGCTTCACCGGCGCGGTCATCAACGCCGTTACCCGTTCCGGCACCAACAAGTACCGGGGCAGCGTTTATTACCAGATGAGCAACGAGAGCCTCCGCGCCAAGAATCCCCTCACCGGCGTGAAGGAAGCCTTCAATGAGAAGAATTTCGGCACGACACTCGGCGGCCCAATCATCAAGAACAAACTCTTCTTCTCGTTCAGCTACGACATGCTAGAGCGCGAAACCGTCCCGCCGCAAGCGACGTTCGTGCCCGATGCCGCTGGCCTCGCCGCGATCAACTCGATCATCGCCCGCGTGAAGTCGCAGAATTACGACCCGGGCACGCTTGCCGGCCCCAGCACCAACCTGCAGGAGCAGGTAACCTACATCGGCAAGATTGACTGGAATATCTCCCGCGATCACCGCTTAGCCGCTACCTATCGCCGCAACTACGGCCAAAACACGAGCTTCGCCAACTACAGCAGCTCGACGTCCACGTCGCTGAGCAATCACTGGTTCGACCAGCCGCGCAATACCGACAGCTACACCGCGCAACTCAACAGCCAGTGGAACGCCGACTTCCGCACGGAGGCCACGGTATCGATGACCGACTATGATGGAACACCCGCCAACCGCGGCACGCCGTTCCCGATGGTCCGCGTCGAAGGCCTGACCGGAAGTCGTCTTGATACCGGCGCCACGATCACCAGCGGCGCGATCATCTTCGGCACCGAAAACAGCCGTCAGCTGAACCGCCTCGTCAGTAAGGAAAAGCAGTTCAAGCTCTCCGGCGACTACACCTTCGGCGACCACACCTTCACGGTGGGCGGCGAGCAGATCACCACCGACTACTCGAACGCCTTCGTGCAAAACACAATGGGCAACTACACGTTCGCCTCGCCTGCGACGTTCCTCGCCGGCACCCCCCCGACGAACTTCATCCTCCAGAAGCCCTACCCTGGTTTCTCGATCAATGACGCCATCGCCAACTGGACCTACACGGCTCTGGCCGGCTTTGTGCAGGACACGTGGCGCCCAAATTCTCAATTGACGGTCATGGCTGGTATCCGTTTCGACCTGCCCGTGGTTGACGAGGCTCCCCCGATCGCACCGGGCTTCGCCACCGCTGGTTTCGTCGACTCCAAGGGCATCCCGATCACCCGCAACAACACCACCAACGATGGCAACTCGACCTTCGCTCCGCGCCTTGGCTTCACTTACGAGGTTGAGAGCAAGCGCAAGACCCAGGTGCGCGGCGGCGTCGGCCTCTTCCAAGGCAAGAACCCAGCGGTGTGGCTTTCGAATGCGTTCTCGAACGCCGGCTCGGTCTACAATTACACCGCGTCGGTCGCCGAGCGCCCGCTGATTACGTTTAACCCGAACGCCGCTACGCAGTCCGTCCCCGGCTCCGCCAACCCGCCGCCCAACGTCAACATCACCGATGCCAACTTCCGCCAGCCGGCGATGTGGAAGAGCAACATCGCGATCGACCACCAGCTGCCGTGGTTGGATACGATCCTGTCAATTGAGTACTACTACAACGATGTTGATGTCGGCCTAAATACCCAGTTCCTCAACTACCGCCAAGCTAACGACGGCGACGGCACCGGGCTCGCTCCTGACGGCCGCCTCCGCTTCGGCTCGGCCGCCAGCATCGTCAGCTCAACCAGCGGCAACATCGCCGGTCGTCGCCGCGTCTCGAACTTCGCGGACGTTGCTTACCTCACCAATACCGACAAGGGAGAGGCCAGCGGCGTCACGATTAGTCTCAACCGCCCGATGAAGAACAACTGGGCGTGGTCAGCCTCCTGGACCAACGGTAACGCCACGGAGGTCAGCCCAATGACCTCGTCGGTCGCCATGTCCAACTACTCGAACCGCGCCGCGTTCAATCCGAACGAGGACACCGATTCCGTCTCGAACACGAACATCAAGGACACCGTCGTGCTGTCGATCACGCGGCGCTTCGAGTTCGTCAAGAACGCCCCGACCACCGTGAACCTTAGCTACATCGGTCGCACCGGCCGCCCCTACTCGTGGGTCTTCTACGGTGACGCCAATGGCGACGGCATCACCTTCAACGACCTTTTCTACGTACCCTCGGGGCCGAGCGACACTCGCGTAGCCTGGGCCGATGCGACGCAGCGCGACAACTTCTTCCGCTTCGTTGAAAACTCCAGTCTCAAGGATTTTAAGGGAGGCAATCCCGCGCGTAACTCCGAAACGTCCCCGTGGCTGCAGACGGTCGACCTGAAGCTCACCCAGCAGATCCCGCTCTTCAAGTCGGTCCGCGCCGAGTTGTTCGCGAACATCCTGAATTTCGCAAATCTCTTCAACAGCGACTGGGGCATCCAGGAAGAGGTTCCGTTCTCCTACCGCCGCGCGGTCGCCGGGGCGACCCTCAACCCGACCGCGAACAACGGCAAGGGCCAGTGGAACTACGTCTTCAATTCGACCACGCTCAACGGCGTGCCGGTGACGGTCGACGAGACTCCGGTGTCGCGCTGGCAGGCCCAGATCGGCATGCGGATCAAGTTCTGATCCGACGCCACACGTCACTCATCAAAGACGGCCGCAGGTCATCCTGCGGCCGTCTTTTTTTGCCCCAAGCGGCAAGTAACGAAGCCCGAGCTGCCCGAAGAGGCTGGTCTCATGATTTGCGTGCGCCGCTCTAGGTTAATCCTGACGCGGCTCCGATAAACAACCGATCGCTGCTCGTCAGTACTTCATAAATTTTGTTCATAAAATGGGAGCTGGGCCCCTCCCTTCTGCCCCCTTTTGATCCTCTCCTTGCGATCTTCGAACGCCCACCTTCGATCTTCCCTCTCGGCAACGCCAAGCTCGATCTCTTCTTTGATTTCATCAACTTCGGCTCGTTCCTCAGCCGCGACTCCTTCGGCTCCTACGAAGAGGCCACGCTGCAGAGCAACGACGTCTTCCGCCGCCGCAACTTGGGTGGAGCCACCTACGGAGCCGATGATCGTATCCGGCCTACACTCGGCAATCCGTCGAATCTCGTGATCGACAACGGCCAAAGCCGTTGGCGCATCCAGCTCGGCGCGAAGCTCTCATTCTGATCGGGTTTCCAGCTCTTACCTCAACCGCCGCTCCCTCACCGGGGCGGCGGTTTTTTTGTGCCATTCGCAATCGTCACGCACTTGTCGCGCCGTCGCCATAGAATCGACACATAGTTATTCTACTATGCTGCGATGCGTTTGCTCCCGCTCGTCCTGACCTCCGTTTTACTCTCCGCGCCGACTCTGCCTTCCGTCTCCGCCCACGGCCGCCAGACTCCGCCCACGCCGGCTGAAATCGCCTGGGTCCGCACCACCGCTCGCTGGGAAAATCTCCGCCGCGACGCCCGAGCCTTCCTCCCGCCCCGCCCTCCCGCCCCCGCCGGCGTGACCGACCTCGAATTCAGCGAGTTCTTCAGTCCGGTCATCGGCGACCGCGGGCTTGAAGTTACCGACAAACTCCGCGCCCTCGCCGGCCAACGCGTCCGCCTCGTCGGCTTCATGGTCCGCCAATCCTTGCCCACCCCCGGCGTTCTCCTTCTCGCCCCCCAGCCCGTCCAAGTCGACGAGGTCGAATACGGCGCCTGCGACGACCTGCCGCCTCAGATCGTCCGCGTCTTCGTTCCCCTCACCGCCGGCGCTCAAGTCCCGCTCACTCCCGGCCCGCTCCTGCTTTCCGGCACGCTTGAGGTCGGTCAACAGCCCGAGCCCGACGGCCGCAACTCCTTTATCCGCCTCCGGCTCGACGCTCCGGACCTCACCCCGCACGTCGCCTCTCGCGCCGTCGTCTCCGTCTCCGCCGCCCCCGCCTCCCCGTAAATTTCCTTCCAGCCATGAAACTAAATCAACGCCTCCTCACGCTCGCCGCGCTCTGCGGCCTGCTCGCCTCCTCCGCCCTCGCTGCGCCCACGATCTCCCGGCTCACACCGCCGAGCGCTCTCTTCTCCTACGGCGACCCCAAGCCGCCGATCATCGCGCGCTTCCTCCCCGGCCAACGTTTCGACCTCCAGGCCACCATCCAGCCCGATCCCGGTGCCATCATCGTCGGCGTCCGCTTCATCGTGAACGGCGTCAGCGTACCCGGCCCGATCACACTCGTGCTCGCCAACACCGCCGGCCTGCCCGCCAACACCGTCGTCGCCTCCCAACGCGCTTACAGCCACGCCACCCCCGGCATTCACACCCTTCAGGTCACCACCACCGACAACCGCGGCGTCTCCTCGGTCGCCACCGGCAATTTCGAAGTCGTCGCCCTCGGCAATGCCGCCGGCAATAAAATCAAAAACATCATCTTCATGATCGGCGACGGCATGGGCATCGCCCACCGCACCGCCGCCCGCATCGTGGCCAACGGCGTCTCCCAAGGCAAAGCTCTCTCCCCGCTCGCGATGGATACCTTTCCCATCACCGGTATCCTTCAGACCTCTTCGCTGAACTCGATCGTCACCGACTCGGCACCCGGCGCCTCCTGCTACTCCACCGGCAACAAACAAAATAACAACCAAGAGGGCGTCTTCCCCGACGACACCACCGACCCCTTCGACAATCCCCGCATGGAATACCTCGGCGAATACCTCGCCCGCACCCAGGGGAAATCCCTCGGCATTGTGGCCACGTCCGATGTCTTCGACGCCACGCCCGCCGCTTGGGCCATCCACACCGCCAACCGTGGCGCCGGCACCGGCATCTGCGACCAGTTCCTCGATGAAGCCACCACCAAGGCCAACCTCACCGTGCTCCTCGGCGGCGGCCGCAAGTGGTTCCTGCCCTCCACGACTCCCGGCTCGGCCCGCGCCAATTCCTCCGACTACGTCCTCCCCGCCGAACTCGCCACCGGTTGGGGCGTGCCCGCCGGCACCCTTGATCCGACCCGCGATCTAATCGGCGGCTTCCAATCGGTCGGCTTCACCTACGCCGCCAACGCCACCCAGCTCAAAGCCTCCGCCGCCGGCGCCACCAAGCTCCTCGGCCTTTTCGCCCTCTCCAACATGAACGTCGCCTTCGACAAGATCGACGGCCGCCGCGGCAACGGTGCCGTCGTCAGCGACTACGGCTTCCCCGACCAACCTATGCTCGACGAAATGACCGATGCGGCTCTCACCGTGCTCAGTAAAAACCCCAACGGTTTCGTCGTCATGATCGAGGCCGCCAGCATCGATAAACAGGCCCACAACATGGACACCGAGCGCTGGATTCTCGATACCCTCGAATTCGACCGCGCCGTCGCCCGTGCCCGCGCCTTCGCCGCGGTCAATCCCGACACGCTCGTCATCGTCACCGCCGACCACGAATGCGCCGGCGTCAACATCATCGGCGCCTCCACGGTGAGCGCAGTCAGCCTCGCCAACCGCGCCGCCAGCCCCACCAGCGGCGTCGCCGGCCTGCGTGACCAAGTCGTCGGAGTTTATGAGGCCGCCGGCTTCCCGGTCTACAACATGCTCGCCGACGGTTATCCGGAGAGCACCAATCCCAATAGAAAAATGCTGATCGGTTACGCCGCCAACAGCGACCGCTATGAGGACTGGATCAGCAACCCCCAGCCGCTCCGGGACAGTCAGCAACCGTTCAACGGTACTGCCCCTCTCAACACCTACCCAGCCGACCCGACGAAGCGTGACGTAACCGGAGGGTATTTTATCGCCGGTCAAGTCCCCGGCAGCAGCGCCGCTCACACCGCCTCAGACATCCCCCTCTACGCCTACGGCCGTGGCGCTGTCGCCTTCACCGGCTCTTACGACAACACCGATGTCTTCTTCAAGATGATGTCCGGTGTCCTCGTCGGCACCTCGACCACGCTCTCAGAGCGCTGATCCCCGGCAGCGCGGTCGCACCCGGCCGCCCTCGGCACTCAGGCCGCTCCCTCACCGGAGCGGCTTTTTTTTGCCCGAAAAAACCCCTTGTTCGCCTTACCCAGTTCCCCTTTCACTCTCATTTTCACGATCTTCGCTCTCCCCTCTCCGCAATCCACGTTTTGACCATGATCTATCTCCTCGGCGGTTCCGGCTACGTCGGCCAAGCTTATCAAGTCCTCCTCACGCAAAAGGGCATTCCCTTCCGCAATCTCAAGCGCTCCGAGGTCAACTACGCCGACCCCGCGGTCCTCACCGCCGCCCTCCGCGCCGACAAACCCGCTTTCCTGATCAACGCCGCCGGCTACACCGGCAAGCCCAACGTCGACGCCTGCGAGCTCCACAAAGCCGAGTGCCTCGACGGCAACGCCGTCCTGCCCGGCCGCATCGCCGAGGCCTGCGCCGCCGCCGGCGTGCCTTGGGGCCACGTTTCCTCCGGTTGCATCTTTACCGGCTCCCGCCCCGATGGCACCGGCTTCATCGAGACGGACGCCCCCAATTTCACCTTCCGCCAAAACAATTGCTCCTTTTACAGCGGCACCAAGGCCCTCGGCGAAGAGGTCCTCGCCGGCACCCCCAACGTTTATCTTTGGCGCCTCCGCATTCCGTTCGATCACCGCGAGAGCCCGCGCAACTACCTCACCAAGCTCATGCGCTACCAGCGCCTGCTCGAGGCCACGAACTCGATTTCGCAACTTCAGGAATTCGTCGCCGCCACCTTTGCGTGCTGGGAGAAACGCGTCCCCTTCGGCACCTACAACGTCACCAACCCCGGCCAAGTCACCACCCGCCAAGTCGTCGACCACATCCTGAAAAGCGGCGTCCTCAAAAAGGACTACATTTTCTTCAAAGACGAATCCGAGTTCATGCACGTCGCCGCGAAAACCCCGCGCTCCAACTGCACGATGAACTCCGCCAAACTCGCCTCCGTTGGCATCCAGATGACCGAGGTCAACGAAGCCCTCGAGCGCGACCTTAAGCGCTGGCAAAAAGCCGTCTGATTCCCACACTTTGCGCGATGTCCACCGCCGAACTCCAAAAGACCGCTGACCGACTGACCGTCGAAGAACGCGCTTGGATGCGCCGCTACTTGGCCTTGTTGGACCAAATCAACGATCCGGCGTTTATTGCGGAGGTCACCCGCAGGAACCAAGCTGCGGCCGCCGGTGATGCCCTTTCGAGGGAAGAGGTCATCGCCCTTCACGAGAAACTGGTGGCTCAGGGTCGCTGATGGCGCCTTATTCGTGGAGCTTTACGCGCCCCGCCGGCCTGTCGTTCAACGAACTCACCCGCGAACGACGCATCGCTTTACTCGCGGATTTAGACCAGCTCGCCACCCACCCTTTTCGCGATGGTCATTTTCGATATGCCGACTCCGACAACCGAGAAATCCGAGTATGGGTCCGAGATGATCTCATGATCCATTATTGGCTCGACCACGCCGTGCGCGAAGTGCGCGTCAACCGCATCGAATCTGCTGAACCCATTTAATCCATGAACCTCCTCGTCACCGGCGGCGCCGGCTTTATCGGCTCCAACTTTATTCGTCAGCGTCTCCTCGAAAAGGGCTCGCCGCTCACAAAACTCGTCAACCTCGACGCCCTCACTTACGCCGGCAATCCCGCCAATTTGGCCGACCTCGCATCCGACCCGCGCTACGTCTTCGCCCACGGCGATATCGGTGACACCGCCCTCGTGACCAAGCTCCTCGCCGAGCACCAGATCGACGCCGTCGCGAATTTCGCCGCCGAGTCCCACGTCGACCGTTCCATCGATTCCCCCGAGCCCTTTTTTCAGACCAACGTCGTCGGCACCCTCCGCCTGCTCAACTGCGTGAAGGCCCACTGGTCCAAGCTACCCGAGCCCCGGAAAAGCGCGTTTCGTTTCCTCCACGTTTCGACCGACGAAGTTTACGGCACCCTCTCCGCCACCGATGCCCCGTGGAACGAGGAATGCCCTTACGAGCCCAACTCGCCCTACGCCGCCTCCAAGGCCGCCAGCGACCACGTGGTCCGCTCCTTCCAGCACACTTATCATCTGCCCACGGTCACGACCAACTGCTCCAACAATTACGGCCCGTATCACTTTCCCGAGAAATTGATCCCGCTGATGATCCTCAACGCCCTCGAGGGGAAACCGCTCCCCGTTTACGGCGACGGCCAACAGATCCGCGACTGGCTCTACGTCGAAGACCACGCCAGCGCCATCTGGCTCGCGCTCACCAAGGGCCGCGTCGGCGAGACCTACAACGTCGGTGGCCTCAACGAGCGCCCCAACCTCGAGATCGTTAATCGCATCTGCTCGATCCTCGACCGGAAATCCCCCCGCGCCGACGGCCAGCCTTACGCTTCGCAAATCACCTACGTCGCCGACCGCCCCGGTCACGACCGCCGCTATGCCATCGACAGCGCCAAAATCCGCGCCGAGCTCGGCTGGGTACCGCAAGAGAACTTCGACACGGGCATCGAAAAAACCGTCGACTGGTATCTCACCCACCGCAGCTGGACCGCCGACATCACCTCCAAGAAATACGCCCGCGAACGCCTCGGCACCGCGAAGTAATCTTTGCCAGCCCGAGGGGCGCAGCGACGCGGCGATCCAGCACTTTACTTTCTACGCGCCTCGCGCCCTCCCCGTTTTCCTCTCTCACTTTTCCATCCTCTCTTCGCCCTCACCTTCATGAAACGTAAAGGCATCATCCTCGCCGGCGGCTCCGGTACCCGGCTTTATCCCCTGACCATTGCTGTCTCCAAACAGCTCATGCCCGTCTACGACAAGCCGATGGTCTACTACCCGCTGTCCGTGCTGATGCTCGCCGGCATCCGGGAAATCCTCGTCATCTCGACGCCCACCGACCTGCCCCTCTTCCGCCGACTCCTCGGCGACGGCTCGCAATTCGGCGTCACCCTCACCTACGCCGAGCAGCCCAGCCCCGACGGCCTCGCCCAAGCCTTCCACATCGCCGCCGATGTCGGCTTCCTCAAAAACGAGCCCGCCGCCCTCGTCCTCGGCGACAATCTCTTCTACGGCCACGACCTTGTGAAATCCCTCGAGCGCGCCAGTGCCCGCACCTCCGGTTCGACCATTTTCGGCTACCATGTCGCCGACCCCAAGAGCTACGGCGTCGTTGAATTCGCCCCGGACGGCCGCGTCGTTTCTCTCGAAGAAAAGCCCGCCGAGCCGAAGTCCAACTACGCCATCCCCGGCATCTATTTCTACGACGCCGATGTCGTCGCCCTCGCCCGCGGCCTCAAGCCCTCAAAACGCGGCGAGCTCGAGATCACCGACCTCAACCGCCTCTACCTCGAGCGCGGTGACCTCCACGTCGAGATCCTCGGCCGCGGCACCGCTTGGCTCGACACCGGCACCCACGACTCCCTCCTCGAGGCCGGCCAATTCGTCTCCGTCATCGAAAACCGTCAGGGCCTCAAGATCGCCTGTCTCGAAGAAATCGGCTTCCGCCAAGGTTGGCTCACCAAGGCCGCCCTCGAAGTCTCCATCGCGAAACTCGGTAAGTCCAATTACGGCGCGTATCTTCGGAAAATCTCGGCCGAAACCCGGTAAGAGCGGCTTTACGCCGCGACCCTCGCGCCGCAGCTTTTGGCTACGTGACGGTCTCGTTTCTCATCCCGCTCTTTAACTGCCTCGCCCTCACGCAGGCGATGCTCGCGTCGCTTCGCGCGACGCTCCCCGCCGGACTCGCCCACGAGATCATTTTCATCGACGACGGCAGCACTGACGGCACCCGTCCTTGGCTCGCCTCCCTCGCGACCGATCCCGCGATCCGCGTCGTCCTCCAGCGCGAAAATCTCGGCTACGCCGCCGCCA
This sequence comes from Opitutaceae bacterium, assembly GCA_044356555.1. Classification (GTDB taxonomy): domain Bacteria; phylum Verrucomicrobiota; class Verrucomicrobiia; order Opitutales; family Opitutaceae; genus Tous-C4FEB. The sequence continues at coordinate 28,554 of JBIKWB010000029.1, forward strand.
ATAACGCCGGCGCCGCCGTCGCCCGCGGTGAGTTTCTCGCCCTGCTCAACAACGACCTGGTTCTCACTCCAGGCTGGCTTGAGCCGATGCTCGCCGCCCACCGCGCCTACGGCGACCGCGCCGGCCTCGTCGGCAATCTCCAACTCGACGCCGCCACCGGCGCCCTCGACCACGCCGGCATCGCGATCAACCTCCAAGGCAAGCCCGAGCACCTCCGCCGCCTCCCGCTTGCCTCACGCCTCGCGCCTTTTGCCCTCGCTCACCGTCGTCGCGTGGCGGTGACCGGCGCCTGCGTCCTGGTTCGCCGCGCCCTCTGGGAAAAACTCGGCGGCTTCGACGAAAAATTCATCAACGGCTGCGAGGACGTCGATCTCTGCCTCCGCGCCGCTGCCGCCGGCCACGTCAATCTCGTCGCCCTCCGCTCCGTCGCGCGCCACCACATCAGCTCATCCCCCGGCCGCAAACTTCGCGACGAGGCCAACACCCGGCACCTCGTGCTCCGATGGCACGACACCCTTTGCCAACTGGGCGCCCGCCTTTGGTGCCGCGACCACCTCGCGACCTATCTTCGCGACCCGCGCGATTTCCCCGACGCTGCCGTCGCCCGCCAAGCCTTCTTCTACGCTTTGCACCTCCGCCGCACGCCGCCCCCCCGCGCCCTGACCGGCATGGCCCGCAATCTCAGCCGGGAGCTCTCCCGCTGGCAGAAGATTCTCTGACTCTGCTTCCGGTCATCGCGAGGCGCACCGCGCCGCGGCGATCCAGCTGGAATTGCAACGCGCGTTCTGCGCACCTCGCAACCTTACCGGTCCAAGAATCCCACCTTGCCCCCGCCGCGCACCACTTCGCGCACCACCGACTGCGGTCGTTGATTCACCGTCAGAAACATGCGGCCGATGTATTCGCCGATCAGCCCCAGCAACACGAGCTGGGTCCCGGAAAAAATCAACAGACCCGCCATCAGCCAGCCCCAGCCGGCATCCGGGCCCTTGCCGCCCCACCACATCGAGACCACCCAGGCGAGGAAAACGATTCCCAACGCCGCCAACCCCGCCCCGAGCGCCGATGCCAGCCGCAGCGGCAGCACCGAAAAATTGATCCACGCGCTCAGCCACAACCGGATCAGCCGACGCAACGTGTAGCCGCTGGTGCCCGCCTGCCGCTCATCGTGCCGCACTTCGAGTGACCCGATCCGTTGCGTGATCTGCAAAATCAATCCGTCGATATACGGCAACGGCCCGTTGTTTTGCGCCGCTTCTTTCGCGACCAGCGCCGCCACGCACCGAAAGCTCGACAGATAAAATCCCGGCGGTTTGTCGAGCGCCCAATCGGTCATGCGGTTCGTGAACCAGCTTCCCGCATTGCGCCAAGCCGAGTGCTGCTTCACCGCGTAATGCCCAAACACCACATCAAGCTCCTGCGCTTTGGCGTGCACCCACATCCGCACCGCTTCGTCCGGGGGATTTTGCCCGTCATCATCGAGATTCACGATGTATGCTCCCTTCGCCTGCCGCCACCCGCTCAGCACCGCATTGTGCTCACCGAAATTTCGCGCGTGCTCCACGTAGATGATCGGCACCTGCGCCTCTTTGAGCAACTGACGGCACACCGTCGCCGTCGCATCACGGCTGCCGTCGTTGACCAATATGATCTCGTGGCCGCCCTCGATCACCAAGGCTTCGATCCGCTTCACGAGCGGTCCGATCGTCTCGGCACTATAATAAAGGGGTATTACAAAACTAAGCGCGGGGCCTGGCATCATTTCATTACCCGACAAAGAACCTATCCAGCGCAAGAAAACCCTGCGCCCGGTTCCCCACTCGCTGCTGCATGGTCTGCGCTCTCAACGCTCAGCTCTAAACTCCTACCCCGCGAGCTCCCGCACCATCTCCTGGGCCGCCACGAGCCCAAACGCGCCCGTCACCCACACAGCCGTTCCAAAGCCCGTCGCGCAGTCCAATTTCAAGTTCGTGCCCGGCTCCACCGTGGCCCGACACGTGCCGTCGGCCCACGGAAAAACCGGCTTCTCTTCCGTCCACACGCAACGCACGCCATACGTGTTGCCCTTTCCGCCGGCGAATCCGTGGTCGCGCCGCAGTTTCTTTCTGACCTGCCGCAGCAATTCGTCGCAGCCCGAGGCCCCGAGATCGCCCGCCCGCAACTGCGTCGCATCCCGCCGCCCACCCGCCCCGCCCACGGTCACGCATTTCAATCCGCGCTTCACCGCCTCGGCGATGATCAGCGCCTTGTGCGACATCAGATCCACCGCGTCCACCACCCCGTCCAACTTCCCCTCCAACAACCGTTCCGCCGAGGCCGGCGTAAAAAACTCCGCCACCGTCGTCACCCGACACGCCGGGTTGATCAACCGCACCCGCTCGGCCAACACCGCGATCTTCGGTCGGCCGATCTGCCCGTCGAGCGCCGGCAATTGCCGGTTCACATTCGTCACGCACACATCGTCGAGATCGATTAACGTGATCGCCCCCACCCCGCTCCGGGCGAGGCCTTCGACCGTCCACGAGCCGACCCCGCCCACGCCGATCACCGCGACATGCGCCGCCCGCAGTCGCGCCAGCGCCGTCGTCCCCAACAGCCGGCCCACGCCGCCAAATCGTTCTGCGTAATCGTCGCTCATCGCCCCAACGAAGCCCGCGCCGCGCGCACGGCGCGAGCGAAACTTGCACCACCCGAGGTAGGGACGCCTCTCCGAGGCGTCCCCGATTTGCCGACGGGTTCGCTCTCTCAAATCGGACGGCTCGGAGAGCCGTCCCTACCGCTTCAAACCTCAGCCTTAAAACTTAAACCCCATCTTCTTGAGCTCGGTATCGATCTGCCACGCCCGCGCACGCGGCACCGCGAGCATTCCGGCGCGATCCAGCATCGCACCGTTCGGCACACTCCGGATGTTGATCCGCGCCGCCACCTCGGCCTTCATGCCCGAGCCGTCGACGAGCTGCGGCCATTTTACTTTTTTGTCTTTGATCACCTTGTCGACTGCTGGGCGTTTCTCGGCGGGATCCAAATTCACACTCACGATTTCAACCCGCTCGCGTTGCTCGAAATACTTCTCCTTGAGCACATCGAATTCTTTCACCGACGCTTCGTTGTCGACGCTCCAGTAGTGCAGGAAAACCGCCTTCTTGCCCCGCAGCGCCGCCGCATCGAACGGCTTTCCGTCGACCGAGGTGAACTTCAAATCAAACGGCGTTTTGCGCACTTCCATGATGCGCAGTTCGTCGGTCGCCCGCGACGCCAGCGTCTTGTTTTTGTGGTCCTTGAGCTGGGTGACCAGCTTCTCGGCCATGGCCGGACTCCGCCCTTTGATCACCTCGACGAAATTCATTTCTTGGTCGGCGATGAACCGGTCTCCGCCCGGCTGCGCCGCCAACGCGTCGATCTTCTCCCGCGCCGCCTCGAGCGAATCCTTGTCGCCGATCAACCGCGCCTGCGCGTTCGCATTGGCCGCGGCCAACGCCATCACCGCCGCTTTGCCGTCATCATCGGTGGCCGACTGCCGGGCGTTGATGATCGCAAAATTCAACTGCGAAAACCAAACATCGCGCAACGGGAGGAGTTTCCGGTCGTTGATGCCCTGCGCCACATCGCCGAGCTTACCGATCACGGTGCCCGTCCGCCGATTTTTCGGATACTGCGCCAGCAGCGGCACGCCACTCTTGATCAACTGGTCGAAACGCTCCGCCGAGGGCACCGCGCCCGGCTGGTCGCGGAGTTTGAAGAATGCATCGAAGGCGGCCTCGGCGACCGGATCGGAGGCCGGAGCCGCAGCCTTGGCGGACGCCGCCGCCGGCGCCTGGGCCAAAAGCGCAGGGCAGACCGAGACGAGCGACGAGAGAATCAGAACACGGAATAACGAATGGGTAATCATAGGGGATGGGAAAAATAAACCAACGGGGTGAGACCTAACGCTAGGCTACGGTGCACAAATTCTTCCCGCCGAGAAGCCCGAACCCGCCTCAATGAGGACATGACCGCTGTCGGCCTGCTCCCTTCCACATAAAACCTACGCAAGGCCAACCGCGCCGGCCCTGCTCCCGCTTCGGCTTCCCTCAGCTATGGTGAAGAAGTTGATTGTTAGCTTTCCGTCGGCAACGTTGCCAATTATCTGACTCGCTTCTCGCACCCGGCCGAGAAACGACGCCCTGCGGTCGCCGACGCCGGGCTTGCCGAAACTACCGCCGCACTTACGCTCCCCCCATGAGTTTTGCCGACCTAAAACCGCAGATGGCTCAGCTACCCCACGAAGACATGTTGCAGGCTTTGGCTTTTCTTAAAAGCCGTCTGCGCGCGGACACGCCCGAAAACCGGGCGGAACTCTCCCGTCGCCACGCCGAAATGGACGCCGGTCACAAAGTCAGCTGGGAAGATTTAAAACGACAACTCGGGCTCGAATAACCGGCGATGCCCTATCGCTTGGTATTAAATGAAGACGCTGCGCGTTTCCTCGTGCAGGCCAGCCGACCCGCGCAACGCCGTTTAAACGTGGTGCTGGATGACTTGAAGACCTCACCGTTTCGTTCGGGCGATCTGCAAGAACTCGACGAGGAGGGTCGCGAAAATGAAATCCTCGCGATCGGCAATTGGATGGTCACCTATTGGACCGATCACGCCGCGCGAGAAATTCGCGTGACCCGGCTCGAAAGCACGGACGAAGGCCGTTGACCCGCTCCGACAGGGGGACGGGAAAGGAGGCAAATTTTGCACTTTGCACTCGCGGGCCGCGAGCGGCGCCCACCCGCTATTGGCATGTGTAGTCCCGAGTGCCTCGTTGATACGGGATCTACGGCCTGATAAGGCGTTTTGATCGCGACATCGACAACGCAAGCAAGCCCGATGACATCGCCGACCGGAGCGAGCAAACCGGACCAGTGCGGACCGTCCTGAGTTTCTCGTCAGCCGAGCAACCGCTTCACCGCCGCGACCGCGATTCGTTCCCGCTCCGCACCTTCTCCCGTAATCTCAACCCAGGGCTGCCCGCGCCCCACCAACGCCTCCCGCCACACCCGTCGTACCATCGCCCGCCCGGCGTCATCCGGAAAACAACGCTGCGGGTCCTCCGCCCAAGCCAGATCGGTATCGCAAAACAAAAACAAATCGGTCGACCGCACCCGCGCCTCCGCCTCGGCGCGCACCCACTCCGGACATTTTCCGGGAAACAACAGGTCATTCCACAGCACGCACGTGAGCAGATCGGTGTCGCAGATCACCACCTGCCGCGCCCGCTCGGCCGCGCGATCCTCACTCGCCATCTGCCCGAGCGCGATCGTTCCCAAATCCTCCGCCGTGATCTTACCGTCCTTCACTTCCCAAAACTCCCGCACAAATTCCTCCGCCCACGGCTCTCCGATGTGCCCGGCCAGACTCCGCGCCAAGGTCGTCTTCCCCGTGGACTCCGGTCCGAAGACCACCACGCGCTTGACGAGGCCGCTCATGCACGCGCCTTCGTTTTCACCGCACCGGCTTCGCGCCGTTCCGCCAGCCACCATGCCCGCCACCCGAGCAAGCCCAGCACCAGATAAACCCCAAACAGCAACGCCGTGAACGCCAGCTCGGCGCTGAAATAAGCCGGGATCGCCACCAGATTCGCCGCCGTAAAGAACGCCCAGTTCTCAATCTGCTTCCGCGCCTGCAAAACCTGTCCCGCCACCTGCGCCATCGCGATAAACGCATCGCGCCACGGCATCACCGCATCCGTCCAGCGCCGCGCCGCCAACGCCCAAATCACCGTGGCCAGCACCACCAATATCCCGACCCACACCCGCCCCGACCACGCCAGCCGTGTGACCGGCAATTCGGTCACGCGGCCGCCATCGCCCCGGTCATTCGCCCGGGTCCAGTTCCACCAGCCCCAACCCAGCGCACCAAAAAAGAAAATCTGCAGAGCCGCATCGGCATAAAATTTCGCCCCGAAAAACAAAACTCCCTGCACCGTCACCGCCACCAGACCCACCGGAAACGCCCACAGCGAGCGCCGCACCATCAGCACCACGCCCGCGATGCCCAGCGCCAGATTCACCCGGTCCAGCAGCGAAGCTCCGGCCAATCCTGCCCAGATTCCCTGCGCGATCTCGCCCAGCATCAGTTCTGCTTTGCGCCTTTCATCGCCGGGACCGCCTCAACGTTCATAATCTTGATTCGCGTCTCTTCGCGTCCAATCGCGGTCCAAACTTGCCGGTTCATTTATTGCCCGCGACAAACGCTTCCATCGCCTCCCGCGTGATCGTGTGCCGCGCCGCACACCGCGGACACCGGATCTCGATCATTTCATCTTCGCCAAAGAGTCCCGCCGCACCGCTCCGCATCGCCGGCGCCAGCACCTCCATCAGTTTCGCCTGATTGCAGCCGCAGTGCCACCGGCACACGCGTTTCTCCAAAAACCCCAGCGACTCCGTCGTCGCCAAGGTCTTCGCACCTTCGGCCGTCAGCGCCTTCAACCAGGCCAGATCGCAGTCCGGATGCTCCGTCACCATGGCGAACTCCTCCTCACCCACCTCAAAAAATCGCGCCACCCGTTGCTCGCTTTGTTCGTAAAATTTTTCCGCCGCCGCCACCGGGTCCGCCCCGGAAAAGGTCACCGCGCTGCGGCGCTTCTCCCCGCGCCCGCGCACCACGTCGGAGTAAAAGATATTCTCCGGCAGCGCCTTTACGTTCTCGTCAAAGATCCGTCCTGTCACCGTCCCCGTTTCATTGTCACCCGTAAGAAACAGGTTCACGCGCGGCTCCTGGAAATTGATCGTCCACGCCGTAAGTTCGTTCCTCGGCCGCGACGATGTGTGCAGGACGAACGCCACGAGCGCCCGCTTGAACAACGCATCATGCTCCGGCGCAGGCTTCATCGCGTTCGCCCCGAGGTGCAGGTAGTAATCGACGAACAGCGCCCCGAACTCCGCCCGCGCCACCATCGCGTTTCGTCCGCGCACAAAGTGGGTGGCGACCTCGGTCCCTGCATCGGCCAGATTCGGCGGTGTCGTGGATGGCATCGCTGCGACAGTCCCCCGATTCCTCGCGATGTCCAGCCCGTCCCTGACCCAACGCCCAACTCCATTGGCTTTACCCCGAGCCCGTTCTCGCCAACAAACTCCGGTCTCTCTTGAGCGCTCCCGTTTCCCTCCCTCTCTCCGTCGTCATCGTCGCCAAAAACGAGGCGGCCAATCTTCCGCGTTGCCTCGCCAGCGTCCGCGGCTGGACCGCCGGGGTCGTCGTCGCCCTCAACGCCACGACCGACGCCTCCGAAGCCCTCGCGCTCGCCGCCGGCGCCCAGGTCCACCACCTTCCGTGGCAGGGTTTCCGCGATACCAAAAACGCCGCCCTCGCTCTCGCCACCCAGCCCTGGGCGCTCTGCCTCGACGCCGACGAGGAGGTCTCCCCCGCCCTTCGCGCCGAGCTCATCGCGTTCTTCGCCCGGCCCGATCACGCGACATTCGCCGGCGCGCGTTTCCCGAGGAAGGTCTGGTTCCTGGGTCGCTGGATCACCCACGGCGATTGGTATCCCGATCTCAGCTTGCGCCTCGTCCACCGCGCCCGCGCCCGTTGGGGCGGCGATCAATTCGTCCACGAAAAGATGGAGTGCGACGGCCCCGTCGCGACCTTGCGCGGCGATTTGCTTCACCACTCGTTCCCCACGCTCTCCAGTCACGTCGCGAAGATAAATCCCTTCGCCGACCTCTTTCTGCAACAGCATCAGGCGCGAGGCACCCGCTTCTCCGTCGCCGCCGCCGTCACCCGCCCGCTCTGGCGCTTCGTCCGCGCCTACGTTTTCAAGCTCGGCTTCCTCGACGGTTTCCCCGGCTTCTACATCGCTTGGGCCACCGCCTTCGGCGCGTTCGTCCGCTACAGCCGGCTCTACGAGGCCGAACACCGGTCCCCGCCTTCCGATGGCTGAGGAACCCCATCCCTTTAGTCGTCTGGCCGAGGAACTCGTCGGAGATTTCCGCGGTATCCCGTTTGACGAACCCCGTCGCTCCAAAAAGCGCCCGACCCAGCCCTTGGCCGGCCTCGTTGAGTCGATCCTGACCCAACACCAGATCGGCCGTGACTCCGCCGAGCATACCATCCGGGCGCACTGGCCGACCCTGGTCGGCGTCGCGAATGCCTCTTACTCCCACGCCGTTCGCATCGAACGCGAAAAGCGCCTGGTCGTCCACGTCGCCCACTCCGTTGTCCGCAACGAACTGTTCATGCACCGCGCCGAAATCGTCGCCCGCATCCAAAAGCTCCCCGGTTGCGCCGGCGTCAAAGAACTCAACCTCCGCGCCGGCTAACCGCGTCGCGGCAGCTCGACCGACATTACTTTTCTGCGCCCTTACCGGGGTCAAAAACCTTCACCCCCGGTCTGGTGAAATCAGCCACATTGCGCGTGACGATGACAAGGTTGTGCCGACGTGCGGTCGCCGCGATGAAGCTGTCCGGCATCGGCATCGGGCAACCCTTGCGCTTGAACTCCGCCTCCTGACGGCCCCAGACCATCGCCACCGACGTGTTGAAATTCAAAATCCGGCCGTCCATGGCGTCCATCAGCCCGTTGAGCCAAGCTTGCAGCGCGCGTTTCTTCGCGCCGTCCGGCAAAAACCCGATTCCGGCCTGAATCTCCCCGATCGTGTGACTGCTGGTATAAACGTCCGCGGCATTCGCTTCGAGCCACGCGAGCACCCGGGTGTCAGGTCGCTTTCGCGCCCGCTCGCTCAGGATGTCGGTATCAATCAGCCAGCCCATGTTTACTCCGATAAAATTCCTTCCTCCGGCGCGGCAACTCAAACGACGCCGGACACTGCATGTAGACTTCAAACCAGTTCTTCGGCGCCTGCACCTTGCGAAGTGTGACCGTCTGTCGCTCCGGATCGTCATCGACCGCGAAATGATCGCCCGCGCCGAGACCGCAGCGTTCGCGCACGGTTTGTGGAATCACAATTTGGCCGCGGCTAGAAAGGGTGGCGATCACATCAGTAAGCAATGCTTACTGGTCGGCTCCGTCAAGCGATGAACCCACCTGCCTAGCGTTAGCACGGTGAAGAGTCGCTCGCCGAGGCACTCTTTACGCCCAGCGCGGATCGACGCGGTCATTCCCCAGAAGTTTCATCCACCTTACCGCGTCCTGCGGGTGGACTCGGATTCAACAGTCGCGGCCGACGCGCCATTCCCATTCGCCCGGCGAGCCGAGAATCGGCACCTCCGCAGGTTTGGCATTAGGTCGGGTCCCCAACCATTGGGGACTGAATTTGAGGCCTTCGCGGTGCAGGTCTTCGCGAAAGAGGCGGCGGGGCAATGGGGCAGAAAGCATGACGGCGGCGCGGAGGCCGGCGCCGACGTGTCCCGACTGGCGCGTGGCAGCGATCAAGCAGCTCGTGAAGGTCGGGCTCAGGGCAGGCTGGTTGGCCCCGTAGATCGCGCAGGGAGAGTTGGAGAGCGGGGCGCTCGCGTCGCTGCATCGGGCCCGCGGCCACTGAGACGCCGCCGGGCGTGGCGCAACTGAGGGGCCGGCGATTGGCGTTGCCGAGGAGACGTTTGTCGGCCGGTGCGACTCGGTCACCGAGGTCCTCGGTTCGAAAACACCGAAGGTTTTGGCGGCGGCCTCGTGAGGTAAATGATGTTACAATTTGCAGCCGCGATGCAGTCTGACGTGGACAACCCGTGCTAAACTCGCAGGGTTATTCACAAGTTACTCCTAACCGATGGAAAACCTTAAAGGGGCGAAAGCCTCAAGTCAGAGGAACCGGGTGGTGATCAAAGTTAAGACCTTCGTGCTCGACACGAATGTTCTCCTTCACGACCCCGAATCGATTTTCAAGTTTCAGAACAACAACCTCGCGATCCCGGTCGAGGTGCTTGAAGAACTCGACGGCATCAAGGGCGAGCAGTCCACCGAGCGCGGGCGCAATGCGCGACGCGTCCACCGCATCCTGCAGGAACTTTTGCCCGACTCACGCTCAATGCTGGAAGGCGTGAAAATGGAGAACGGCGGCACGCTTTCCATCATCATCAATCCGTATCTTTCGGATCCATCACGCCACTCCGCGTCGATGGATCGCCTGCGGGCAATCCTCCCCGATCTTTCCAAGAAGGACAACCGCATCATCGCGGCGGCTTTGTTTGTGCAGGAGCAAAACGAACCGCCCACGATCCTCGTGACCAAGGATGTGAACGTGCAGCTAAAGGCGCGGGCGGTCGGGCTGGAGTCCGAAGATTATCTGAACGACAAAGTGCCTGAGACCGACGACGAGCTCAGCTACCGCGATATTCCTCTTTCGCTCTATGAATTGCAGCGCTTCTGCTCCGAGGGCTATTTTGACCTCGGTGCCGTCGGCGGCGAACCGCTTTTCCTCAACGAATACGTGCTGCTCCGCTCGGAGGAAGGGAAGACGATGCCCGCGCGCTACTACGGCGACGGCCAAGTGCGCCGCCTGAAAATCCCCGATTTCGTCAAGGCCCCGGGCGGTGTTCCCATCCGGGCCCGCAACCTCGAACAGCAATTTTTCATGGACGCGCTGCTCGACGACAGCATCCACATTTTGACCTGCTACGGCAAAGCCGGCACGGGCAAAACCCTGCTCTCGACCGCCTGCGCGCTTTATCAGACGCACGACGACCATTCGAAATACGACGGGCTTTCAATCTCCCGGCCGGTCATCGCGCTCGGCAAAGACATCGGATTTCTGCCGGGCACGTTGGAAGAAAAGATGCGTCCTTGGCTTCAGCCTTACCACGATGCCTTGGAAGTGCTCGTGCCGTCGAAGCCGCCCAAAGAGCCGCAGTTCGCGACCAAGAAAGTGTCCAAGAAAAAACACGGGAAGCACGAAGCCCACTTCCACGCCCAAATGAATGCGCCGCAACCCAGCCACGTGAGCCACCACGGCGGCAACGGGCACCACGGCCCGGCCGTGAAGCCCTATGAGCGTTTGCTTAAGAGCGGCCTGGTCGAGATCGAGGCACTCGCCTTTATCCGCGGTCGTTCGATCGCGCGCCGGTTCTTCATCCTCGACGAAGCCCAACAGCTCACACCGCACGAAGTGAAGACGGTGATCACCCGCGTCTCAGAGGGTTCAAAGATTGTGCTCATCGGCGATCCGTCCCAGATCGACAATCCTTACGTGGACGCACGGAGCAACGGGCTCGTTTATTGCCACAACCGCATGAAGGGCCAGGGCCTCGCGGCGCACGTGAAGTTGACGAAGGGTGAACGCTCCAAGCTTGCCGAGCTCGCGGCGGATCTGCTCTAGGACAAGAAGGCCCCCGGGGGCCGATGCGGCGTCTCTAGGTTGCTCAGGGCACGCCGCAGTTCCCAACATCCGTTCCGGTCCGGGTTGGTCGGATCCGACGAATGAGCCGCCCGGGCTCAGGATCAGGCCGTCTGACGCGAAGCGAAAAGACTGACCGCGCCGCGTCGCAGGGCGATGACTTCCATCGCGCCGGCAAAGAGGCCGGTGAAGAGCAGATCGCTCACGAGGGAATTACGAAAAAACAGGAGCGTGGGTGGAAAGCCGGGCAGCCCCACCGTCATCGCCTGCCACCAACCGGCGGCGGTCCGGGCATAGGCGACATCGCTCAACCACGAGGCGGTGTTGGTGACCAAGTAGAAGAAGAGCGCACCACCGAGGGCACCGTTTAGGAGATTCAACCAACTGCGGCGCGACGCCACAAAGAGGCCGAGCCCAAGGGCGGCGGCGAAACAAAGGAGCCGGAGCACGGCACCGCCGGCCGTCCATTCGTAACCGAACTCCGTGGCGTAAAAACGATCGATGTAGAGATCAGTGAGACAAAGCGCGGCGAAGGGCGCGAGCTGTTGCCAACGGCTGCGGAAGTAAACGCCGCCGCAGAAGGCGAGCGCCATAAGCGGCGAAAAATTGCTGAGAGCCGGCTCTTGCAGCGCGATCAGGCGCCAACCGGCGGCAAGAACAAGGAGAACAAGGGCGAAGGGCATGCCCGCAGATTCCACCGGGCGAACGCCGATGAAAAGCAGTTTCTCGCGGACGCGCGCGCCCGCTTATTGCTCGGCTTGCCGGGCAAGCAACCAGAGGAGGTCGGCGAGGCGATTGGTAAACTGGCTCAATTCCGGGCGCACGGTGCGACCGTGGGCCGGAAGGGCGTGGAGCCGGCGTTCGGCCCGTCGGGCGGTGACCCGGGCGGTATCGAAGGCCGAGCCCAGGGCGGTCGCACCCGGCGTGGCCCAGCCGTCAAATGATAGGCCGCGCGCCTCCAGCACACCGACCGCCTCATCGAGCTTGGTCACATCGGCCCCGGTGATCTTTGAGAATTTCGAATCCGCGTAGCGGGCGCGGTCGCTCTCGGCGCAGGCGAGCTCTCCCATCAACGCCACGAGATTGTGCTGCAGGCCGGTGATGAATGCGCGCAGGTCGGAATCCACGAGCAACGGCTTGGTCGCGCCAAGGGCGACGTTGAGTTCGTCGAACGCGCCGACGGCCTCGATCTGCGGGTGGTCTTTCGGCACCCGTTGGCCGTAAAGCAGGCCGGTAGTCCCTTCGTCGCCGGTGCGGGTTACGATGGAGCCGGCCATGGAACAAGCTCAGGGCGTGATGCGCCGCGCCGCCAGCTGGGCTCGCAGACACAGTTCGGCCGATTTGAAGACGTGGGCTTGGGTCATCGCATTTTCGGTGCGGTTCAGGCAGTCGAGGATGAGCTGACCGAAGAACTTGAAACCCACTTTGCCGGCGACCTCGAGGTGCTGCTCGCCCTTGTCATCGACGATGTAAACGTGATCGCCCGTTTTGTCGCGGCCCACGTCGACGTACTTGCGCAGCTCGATATAGCCTTTGGTGCCGAGGATGACCATGCGCCCGTCGCCCCACGTGCTGAGTCCGGCGGGGTTGAGCCAGTCGACCCGGATATAGTTCGACGTGCCGTTGTTGCCGAGCAGGGAAGCCTCGCCGAAGTCTTCGAGTTCGGGATAGGCCGGGTTGTTGAAATTGCCGACGGCAGCTTGCGTGACCGTGGCATCGGTGGCGCCGGTGAACGTCAGGAATTGCTCGAATTGATGGCTGCCGATGTCGCAAAGGATGCCGCCGTATTTGGCCCGCTCGTAGAACCACGCGGGGCGGGCGGCGGGATTGCCGATGCGGTGCGGCCCGAGGCCGAGCACTTGCACGACCTTGCCGATGGCGCCGCCGGCGACGAGCTCGGTGGCGAACATGGCGGATTCGACGTGGAGCCGTTCACTGAAATAGACGGCGTATTTCTTGGCCGTGCGGGCGACGACGGCTTTGGCGGCGTCGAGCTGGTCGAGAGACGTGAACGGAGTCTTGTCGGTGAAGTAATCCTTGCCGGCCTCCATCACGCGGCAGCCAAGCGGGCCGCGATCACAGGGGACGGCGGCGGCGGCGACCATGTGCACGGCGCCATCGGCGAGGATCTCATCGAGCGAGCGGGCAACTTGGACCTGAGGATATTTTGCCCGGAAGGCTTCCACTTTCTTCACGTCGGGATCGTAGACCCACTTCAAATCGGCGCCGGCTTCGAGCAGACCGTTGCACTGGCCGTAGATGTGGCCGTGGTCGAGGTGGACGGCAGCGAAAGTGAATTCGCCGGGTTTGACCACCGGACTTGGTTTGCCCTGCGGTGCGTAAGACATGCCGTCAGCTTTTTGGCTCATGGGTGTGGATGAATATGAATTGGAGGAGGCGGAGGAAATGGAAGGTCGCGGCGCTGCGGGGCCGCGCTACTTGGCCGCCGCCTTCGTGGCGAGGGCGAGGGCTTTGACGGCTTCGTCAATCTTGGCGTAAGTTTTCTTCGTCATCTGGTCGATGAAGAGCACGCCGGCAAGGTGGTCGGCCTCGTGCAGGATGCAGCGCGCGAGCAGTCCGTTGCAGATCAAAGTATGGGGCACGCCGTTCTCGTCTTGAAACTTCACCGAAATTTCCTCGGGGCGTTTAACGTCGCCGCGGATTTCGGGAAACGAGAGGCAGCCTTCCTCGACGATCTCGTTCGGGGTGTCTTTGGCGATGGTGATGACCGGGTTGGCGATGATCATCGGCATGAAAAGCGAGAGCGGCGGATGCGCTCCGTCGAGCAGCCAGTCGAAGTCTTCTTCGGCCTCGCGCAAGTCCACGACACAGAGTTGCCGCGCCACGTTCACTTGCTGGGCGGCGAGGCCGATACCGGCGGCCTCGTGCATCGTTTCGATCATCTCGCGGGCGAACGCCCGAAGATCGGCGTCAAAAACGGCGATCGGCGCGCCTTTTTTTCTCAAAATGGGATCGTTATAGTGAACTAATCGCAGAGCCATGGTTCGGTATGAACCTCAACCGTGATTTCCGACCCGGCTGCCCGCAAATATATACTTCAATTAACATGAGCGTAACGCCCCTGAGTCGCATCCTGCCCGCCGCGGTCGGTTTGGCGGTGGCCGGCGTGGTCATGGGAATTACCGCTTGGATGTTGCCGGTCAACCTGAGGACCGTGAGTCCGGCCTTGTTGAAGACTGCAGGTGCAGGCACCCCTACGGTCGCGTCCTTGGGCCGGGATCTGGTTGATTTGGAACGCATCGGAGCGGCTTCGCAGCTGCTGGCGGCGGCGAAAATCGTCAATGACCCCCGCGCCCCGGCGCTGGAGCGTGCGATTGAGGCATTTGCGCTGCGGCAACCGGCGCTGATCGCGTGGGGCGGTTGGGATGCGGCGCTTGATCCGCTGTTCAACCTTCGCTCGGGTCCAGCCCGGGGCGCGAGCACGCCGGCCCTTCCGTTTCTCATCCCGGCGGCTGCGCAGGAAAATCGGCGCCTACTTGATTCTGCGTGCTCTCAACCGCTGGGTCGGCTGCCACCGGGCCGGTGCCGGGATTCTCAGTCTTGGCCGCCGATCCGCGCGTTGTCGCGATACCGGTTAACACCGCGCAGGCCGCCGCACTCGGATTCAAAATCTACTCCATCGCGAGCGAGCCGTTTAAGTTTCCCGAAGCGGTGCTGATCGGCGGTGGATGCGAGGACTACGGCGAAGTTGCTTTCCAACTCGACGCGGCTCAACCGGGCTACGTGCGCGGCGACAATCGGCTGTTGAAGCGCCTCTTCGGCACGTTTGCGCCGTCCCGCGGCGATCTCTTGCCGAGCAAAACCGGCGAGTTGCTTGGGATCATGGTGAACCGTGATTACTGCGCGCTCGTGAAGGATTTTAATCCGCGCACGACGTTTCGCGCCGGCGACGATACGACGGCCCAGAGCACCGGTGCGGTCTTGGACAGTTTGGTGGCCCGCGTTCAGGCACTGCCGCTGGGTCTGCAGTAGAGCAGTCGTCCGTTGCCGACGGTTGATGGGATTATTGACCGACGTTGCCGGGGACCACCGGCCGCGTTTTTGGGGTATAGCCAAACGAGCGCGAGTGCGTATGGGTTTACGCCGATGAACCGTGCGCCAGATATTTTGTGGATCGTGACGACGCAGTGGCGCGCGTCGGCGTGCGGCTACGCAGGAGACGTGCAGGCGCGGACTCCGTCGCTCGATGCACTCGCGGCGCGGAGTGTGAACTATGCGCAGGCGGTGACGCCGCACCCGTTTGGACCGTTCGCGCGGGCGGCTTTGCTGACGGGCGTGAGCTCGCCGGAAAACGGAGTGCGGGATTATTTCGATGCGCTGCCGGCGTCGGCGCCGACGATCGCGTCTGATCTGGGTAGCCGCGGGTATGCGACGGCGTTTTTTGGCAAGTGGGGCGTAGGTCGACGTGATCCGACTTTACCGCTCGTCGGCGAGGCCGCGGCGAAGGTGATCGTGCCGCCCGGCGAGCGGGGCGGATTTGAGTTTTGGGAAGGTTTTGAGGGCGGATTTTTACTGAACGACCCTTGGCTGCACAGCACGCGGATGCCCACGCCGGAGAAATTTTTCGGTTATCAAAGCGATGTCATTTGCGAGCGCGCCGCGAGGTGGTTGCAGCACGATACGGGATGCGAACGTCCGCGATATGTGACCGTAAGCTTAGAGGCGCCCCACCCGCCTTACGGCGCACCCGCAGCGGGAATCTTCCCCGTGAGCCCGGAGAATATTTCCTTGGCGGGCAATGTGCCACGGGGCGGTGCGGTGGAAAAAAAAGCGCGACCGGAACTCGCCGGATATTACGCGCACATCGAAGCGACCGACCGCGCGGTCGGCCGGTTGCTCGCGGCGGCGGGCCGGGAAACGGTGGTGATGTTTACCTCAGTCCACGGTGACATGCACGGGGCACATGGGCTCTTTCGCAAAGGCTGGCCGCACGAGGAAAGTGTGCGCGTGCCTTTGCTCGTGAGCGCGCCCGAGGTGACGCCACGGCGGGACGATGCGACGATCTCGCTGGTCGATCTAAAGGCGATGACTTTGAGCTGGGCAGAAGGCCGGGAGCGGAAATGCGCGTCGGACCCGGCAAGAATTTCAATGCCGAGCGTCGTAGCACTGCCGCACCAGTGTGACCGGACGTGGCGCGGCGTGCGGACGGCGACGCGCAAGCTCGTGCTCAACGATGATGGGAGCCCATGGTTGTTTTTTGATCTGGAACGCGACCCGCTGGAGCAGGTGAATCTGGCGGGCGACGCGGCGCGGGCCGGAGAGATCGCGGCCCTGCGGGCAACGTGCGGTTGATTCGGAGGCATGAAACCCGCGTTCTATCTGGGTTGTCCGGTGTGGGCTCATGCGGCGTGGCGGGGGAATTTCTTCACCACGTCGGCGCGTCGTGAAGAATTTTTGCCCCAGTATGCGAGCGTGTTTCGCACCGCGGAGGGCAACACCACGTTTTACGGATTGCCCTCGGCGGAGACGGTGGCGCGCTGGGCGGTGGAGGCACCGGAAGATTTTCGCTTCTGTTTCAAGTTCCCCCGGGCCATCTCGCACGAGCAGCAGTTGGGCGGTGAGGCGGAGTCGGAGTCGCGGCGGTTCTTCGAGCGGCTCGCTCCGCTGGCCGGACGCTGTGGGCCGTTTTTCCTGCAACTGCATGAGAGCTTCGGCGCGAACCGCCTGGAAACGTTGCGGGCCTTTCTGGCGAAGTTGCCGAAAGATTTTACGTATGCGGTGGAAGTGCGGCATCGCGATTTCTTCGACGGTGCGGAGAAGGAGCAGGCGCTGGATCGGGTGCTCGGTGAGGCCGGCGTTGACCGGGTGAACTTCGACACGCGCGGCCTGTTCGCCACCAAAGCGGCGGACGATTTCACGCGCGATGCCCTGCGCAAGAAGCCGCGGGTGCCCGTGCGTTTCACGGCGATCGGGGCCCGTCCCTTTGTGCGCTTTGTCGGTGATCCCGAGATCGGGAAAAACGCGGCGATCTTCGATGAGTGGGCGGCGATTTTGGCGCGGTGGATCAAGGAGGGGCGGACGCCGTATTTTTTCGTGCATCACCCGGACGACGGGTTGGCGCCGGCGATGGCGCGCTCGCTGCATCGGCGCGTTTATGCGCGGGAGCCAGCGGTAGGAGAGCCGCCGACTTGGCCGAGTGAGAGAGACCGAAGCCCGGCGGCGCAGCTCGATTTATTTTAGTCCAAGAAACCGCGCGAGTTCACCCACCGCCGGGGATACGCGGTGCCCGCGACGGATGCGGCGGGACACCAGGCGGAGGCGGCCGTTTTCGCGATCCGCCTTGGGATCGACATGACCGACGAATTCATGGCCGACGAGAACGGGCAACGCGTAGTAGCCGCGGGTGCGTTTGGCCGGGGGCGTGTAAACTTCCCAGGTGTAGTCGAAATTCCAGAGTCTCGACGTGAGCCGGCGATCATAGATCAGCGGATCGAGGGGGGCGATCAGACGGGGATGAGAGTTTTCGCTCTTCGATTCTGGATGCTCGGGTGGCGAATCAAGCAGGGGCAGATCGGACGCGAGGCAGTAAAACGGACCGCAGCCCTCGATGGCGACGGGTTGCACGAGATCTTCGATCGCGCGGAGTTCATCACGTTTGAGCGAGGCGAGACGACGTTGGCGGAGCTTGAGCGTGGCAAACCAGCGGGCCGATTCACCGGCGGTGGGCTCGGGCGCGGCGAGCGTCGCGGCGGGCAACACGCGCTCGGGAAGATCGTAGTAACGGCGTTGGTTGATACGCCGGGCGATGAGCACGCGGCCGTGGAAAAAAAGTTTTTGGAGCGTGGTTTTGGCCAGTGATGCGCTCGCGCCCCAGCCGGGGTGGTCGCGTTGGTCGTCGTCGATGTCATCCGAGCAGAGCGGACCGCGAGCGGCGATTTCACCTAGGATACGCTCGGCGAGGCGGCGTTGGCGGGCGTCGAGGCGGCCCGACCAGGTGCCGGCTCGGCCGGCGCGCGCGCGGTTTGCGGCGTGCAGGTGGGGCCACGCTTCGAGCGGGAATGCGACCAGAATATTTTGCTGGGACGGCAGATGATGCTCGAACGCGGTGCGCGCCGCGGCGGCAAGCGGGGCCGCTGGCTCACCGTGAAGATGGCGCATGAGATCGCCTTCGCGGTAGGCGACGACGCGGTTGCGCAGAATGAGATCGTGCATGCGCCCGCACACGTTGATCGGGTCGATCTGCACGTAGCCGTGGTGAGCGAGGGCGGCGCCAAGGTCGGGCGCGGGCTGGGCGAGCAGAAGAGCGCGGTGGACGAAGGAGCGGGCTTCGGCCGGAGTGAGTTTCAGCACGGACAACACGCCGACCAAAAAGCGCGAATCGCGGCCCGAAACAAGGCCGTGGTTTTTGCCGGCCATCAATCAACCCCGGCGGTCCGAGCCCGCGCCGCGCGTTTACGCCGGGCCCAACGCGCTGCGGTCAAGGGCGCGGGCGGGCTCGAACCAATCGGAGCTCTCGGACTCGGCGGAAAACTCCGGACATGCCGCGATGAGTTGGGCGCGGAGATGGTGCCGCGCGCGGGCGATGCGGCTCTTGACCGTGCCGACGTTCAGGTTGAGCGCGACGGCGATCTCGCGGTAGGAACAATTGAGCACGTTCCGCAACATGAGAATCTCACGGCGGCTGGCGTCGAGACGTTCCATGCAAGACGCGACGAGATCCGAGAATTCGGCGCGCACATTTTCTTGTGCGGGACTGGGTGTGTCGGCGGCGATCAGTTCGGCAAACGTGCCGTCGTTTTCGGCGCCAAGCGGACAATCGAGCGAGAGCGTGCGGTGGCGCCGCCGGCGGAAAAAATACCAGTAGCGATTGCGCGCGAGATTGACGGTGATGCGGTGCAACCACGTCGCGAGCGAAGAATCGCCGCGGAAGCGGCCGAGGGCGCGGTGAGCCCGAATAAAAGTGTCCTGCGCGATTTCCTCGGCGTCGGT
Organism: Opitutaceae bacterium; assembly: GCA_044356555.1. Taxonomy (GTDB): domain Bacteria; phylum Verrucomicrobiota; class Verrucomicrobiia; order Opitutales; family Opitutaceae; genus Tous-C4FEB. The sequence continues at coordinate 47,756 of JBIKWB010000029.1, forward strand.
GCGGTTGCGGAGAAAGGCGAACGCGATGGCGAACATTTTTTCCCGATAGCGCTCCATGATTTCAACAAACGCGCGGTCGTCGCCAGCGTTGAACCGTTGAACCAGCAGGGCGTCGTACGCCGCTTCCTCGGCGGAAGTGGCCAGACTCCCCTTTCGCGCCGGGTGTGCATCGCCACGCGGACTTGGTAAATCGCGCGGCAGGGTTGAATCGGAGTTGGAAAAACGGGTTGGGGCGGGAAATTGGGAAAGATTCATCCCTAGGTCCTACCTCGCGGCGCGCCAGCGACAGTTCATGTGTCGCAAGTCGTTTTAATCAGCGGCTAGTTATTGTTTTTTGGCAGGGCTAACCGAGCCCGATCCCGTTTTTCGTGCGGAATGCCCGATGCTGCGAGGCGGTCTTCGGGCGAATTGCAAGAAGCCGCGGGCGCCGAAACTCGGGCGCGGTGGCGTAACCCGGATCGAGACCGCAAGCCCTTGGGCTCATCGTCCGAAAGAGTCTTGCACGAACTCAACGGCGCGCGCCGCGAGATAAGTGCGCGGCTGAAATCAGGGCGATTGATGCGAAGAATTCGAAGAATGATTCAATATTGAAGGATCGGTACCCGGTTGCCTTTGGGGCGAGTCGCCCAACGCTCACCGACATCGGTCGTGCTTCCCCGGATACGTCGCTTTCGACTGGAATTTGACCAAAACCAAGCACGGGGCGGACATCAAGGCTTGGCCGAACCACGACGCGCCCCCGGTGATCGCGCTCCTTTGCCGGACAAAATCGGCATCAAAAGCCCGCCTTTGCCCTGAGGCTACGAGCGCTTCTGACGCGCAAGCCAAAAACGGGAGAAATTTCGCACGAAAATCGCGACAAACCTATTGACGCCCAAAACTCCCAGACCAATTAGTTGTGGTCGAGGCGGCCCAAGACCACATCCTGTTGTGGTCAGTAACGCGTCAATAAGTTCCAGCAACTTAGGTTCGCTATGAGCTTAAAGACGTCGAAAACAGCCTTCTTTTTCACAAAAATCGCTCAAAGTTAGCTAAATTCCATGCAAAAAACCTTCAATGTTGGAGCCAAGACCTTCGTCCTCGACGAGGCCAAGGCTGAAGCTGCGTTTGCCGCCAAACGCGTGATTAACGGTCGTCAGACCATGTGCTTCAACCTGCTCCCGTTGAAATATCAATGGGCCTACGATCTTTACCGCAAGATGAAGGCCAACCACTGGGAGCCCGAGGATATCCCGATGGGCAAGGACATCGAGCAATGGCGCGATGAGAAGGCCCTCTCCGAGGTCGAGCGCTGGATCATCCGTATGGGTATCGGCTATTTCTCGGCCGCCGAGGGCATCGTCGGCGACAACATCCAGCACGTGGTCCGCGAACTCGTGACCGCCCCGGAGCTCAAACTCGTCCTCGGCCGCCACGCGCATGAGGAGAACATCCACGCCGATTCGCTGCTCTACATGATCGCATCGCTTGGGATTAACCCACACGAGTGCGAGGCAATGTTCGAAGACGTTCCCACGATCGTCCGCAAGAACGAGTTCGTCACCCGCGTCTCGAAAAGCCTCCGCCGCGACATCGATCTCACCCAGCCCGAGAACAAAAAGCTGCTCGCGAAAAATATTTTCGTGTTCGGTCAGTGCATGGAGGGCACCCAGTTTTACGGTCTCTTCGGCATGGTGCTTTCGCTTTACCGTCAAAACAAGTTTCCCGGTATCGGCCAGATGTTCCGCTACACCCTTCGCGACGAGAGCAATCACATCGAGGTGTTCCGCAATCTGTTCATGGACCTCGTCGAGGAAAACCGCGAGATCTGGACCGCCGAGTTCAAGGAGGAGCTGCGCGAGCTCATGCAGGAAGCCGTCACCCTCGAGAAAGAGTTCATCCGCGATTGCCTGCCCGTGAACGCCGTCGGGCTCAGCCTCGAAGACTTTCTCACCTACATCGACTATATCGCAGATCGCCGCCTCGAAGGCGTGGGCCTCATGCCGCTTAATCCCGGCGCCAAGAACCCGCTGCCGTGGCTCGCCGAGATGATGGACATCAAGAAGGAGCAAAATTTCTTCGAGGGTCGCGTCACCGAATATCAAAAAGCCTCCTCTTTGAATGTAGCCGCCGACGACGAGCTCTGAGTTCGGAGTTAGTCGTTGTTTACCCCCCGTCTGCCTAGTTCCCCCACCCCGTTTTTCCTGCGCCGGTGTGAAACCCCTCCGGGAGTTACACACCGGAATCTTATTTTTCCAACCGACCGTTCAGCGCTTTTGTTTCAATTCTGTTACAAGCCGTCCCATTTATGAGCAGCAATCCCTCCCTCGCGCACGATCTCGCCCTCAAGCGCACCGTCCAAGCCCCCGTCGATCAGAAACCCCACTACGCTTGGCGTGACGTCGTCGCCACCGAGACCATCGCTGTCCCGCCCGTCGTTCTGCTTTGCCCGCACGGCGAAGAGCGGTTCGTGCTCGCCGAGGTCGCCGACACCCTCGGCAAGGCCCTCACCAACGTCGCCCTCGCCAAGGGCGAGAAGGACATCTTCAACGACACCAACCGCGCCTGGGTCGCCCGCATCTGCCGCGAGGTCACCGCCAACCTCACCGAGCTGGCCCGCAACCAGAATCCCCTGCGCCTCTCGCTCAACGCCCTTTACGAGCTCATCGAAAAGACCCTCGTCGACAACAACGCCTACTTCATCGCCAAGAGTCTCCTCCTCAACCGCGCGCGCAAGATTTCCATCGACCGCGAGTCCGCCGCGCAGTCCACCCTCCGCGTCATTCGTCGCAACAATCAGGTCGTCCCGTGGAGCGAGCAGAAGGTCGAGATCGCCGTCCGCAAAACCTTCCTCTCCCTCCAGCGCGACTCCGCTCCCGCCGTCGCCGTCACCAAGGCTGTCTCCGAGCGCGTCCACGCCTCCAAGCAGGCCTTCGTCCACATCGAGGAAGTTCAGGACATGGTTCAGGAAGAGCTCATGAAGGGCGGATTCTTCAAAGTCGCCGAAGCCTACATTCTTTTCCGCGCCGAGCGTTCCGTCGCCCGCCTCAACGGCACCGCCGACGATTCCCCGGCCGCCGCCGCCGCGCCCACCGCGCCCACGCAGGAGACGATGATCGTCGTCAAAAAAGCCAACGGCGAAAATATCTTCTGGGACGGCGCCGATCTCCGTAAACGCATCGAGTTCGCCCGCATCGGCCTCGACCTCTGCCTCTCCAACGAAGAGATCGAGCAGGAGCTCCGCCGCGCCGCCTACGACCAGATCCTCCAAAAGGACCTCGATTCCACCATCATCCTCAACTCGAAGACCCTGATCGAAAAGGACGCCGATTTCGCCAAGTTCGCCGGCCGCATCCAGCTCACCTACATCTACGAAGAGGTCCTCGGCTGGGACATCATGCGCGACGGCATCGCCAAGCTGAAGGAATTCCACCAGCGCGCGTTTAAAAAATACCTCGAGTACGGCGTCGCTATCAAGCGCCTCAACCCGCGTCTCCTCGACTTTGACCTCGTCAAACTCGCCGCCGCCCTCGATCCGTCCTCCGACCTCGAGTTCGACTTCCTCGGCATCCAGACCCTCTACGATCGCTACCTCATCATCGACAAAACCAAGAAGCCTGCGCGCCGCCTAGAGACGCCGCAGTTCTTCTGGATCCGCGTCGCGATGGGCCTCTCCCTCGACGAGCCCACCGACCGCGAGGGTAAGGCCGCCGGTCTCTACTCCCTCTACAAGACCCGCCGCTTCTGCTCCAGCACGCCGACCCTCTTCAACGCCGGCACGCTCCACTCGCAGCTCAGCTCCTGCTACCTCTACTACGTCGATGACTCCATCGAGGGCATCTTCCAGCGCGGTATTTCGGAAAACGCCTACTTGTCCAAATGGGCCGGCGGCCTCGGCGGTTCCTGGACCGCCGTCCGCGGCACCGGCGCCTACATCGGCGGCACCAACGGCGAGTCGCAGGGCGTCATCCCGTTCCTGAAGCTCCACAACGACCAGCTCGTCGCCATCAATCAGGGTGGCAAACGCAAGGGTTCCGGCTGCGCCTACCTCGAGACTTGGCACAACGACGTCTACGAATTCCTCGAGCTGCGCAAAAACACCGGCGACGACCGCCGCCGCACGCACGACATGAACACGGCGAACTGGATTCCCGATCTCTTCATGAAGCGCATGGAGGCCCGCGGCGCCTGGACCCTCTTCCGCGCCAACGAGGTCCCTGATCTCCACGAGACTTTCGGCAAGAAATTCGAAGAGCGCTACATCGCCTACGAGAAGCTCGCCGAGGAAGGCAAAATCTTCGGCCAGAAGGTCGAGGCTCTCGATCTCTGGAAGAAGATGCTCTCCCTCATCTTCGAGACCGGCCACCCGTGGATCACCTTCAAGGACGCGTGCAACATCCGCTCCCCGCAGGACCATATCGGCGTCATCCACTCGTCTAATCTCTGCTGCATGACCGCCGACCAGCGTGTCGTCACCGCCGAGGGGCTTGTCACCGTTGGTGAACTCTACACCCGAGCCCGTCGTGCCGCTCTCGTCGGACCATGTGGCAACACCGTGCTCACCGACGAGCCCGTTAGCACCGTTTTTGGCCGTAGCGGCCCCGTGTCTGCGGGACCGATGCTGCTCCCGCGGCCCGATGCGCCCATCGTTCGGATCATCACCAAGGAAGGCTACACGCACAAGGTCACTCCCGATCACAAAGTTTGGGTGGTTGGTCGCGGCTGGGTCGAAGCGCAGGAGTTGAAACGCGGTGATCAAATCGAAATCCAACAGAGCGAAGGCCTCTGGGGCGCCGTCAGCGCCGAGGATCTCGCTTTTCTATCCGGCCTTATCGCCGGCGATGGCACGTTTATGGTCCGCGAAGGCTCGGCCTCCGCCATGGTTGATGTATGGGCGCAAGAGTTCGCTCTCATCCCTGAAATCGAGCAATGCGTCGCTCGCGTGCTCGCCGAGCAGGGCGAGGCCACGCACACCACTTCATCCCTCTCGCCCCGTTTCGTCGGTGATGAATATAAGCGCCGCCTCACGTCCGCGCCCCTGGCCCGTGTGCTCGCGGCCCGCGGCTTTGACCGCGACACCAAGCTTACCGTGCCCGAATTCATCTGGACCGGCACGCGCGAAACCGCCGCAGCCTATCTCCGCGGCCTTTACGCCGCTGATGCTACCGTCGAAGCCAGCGGCGAGGTTACGACCTGCTCGCTCGCCTCGGTCAGCCGCGAATTCCTCGCGCAGATTCAAATCATCCTCGCCAACTTCGGCATCAAATCCTCGCTCACTAAGATGCGCGACGCCGGACTCGCCGTGCTGCCTGACGGCCGCGGCGGTGAGCGCGAATACTGGCAGGCCGAACTCTTCCGCCTCCACGTCACCTCAATTCAAGGCTGCCGCTTACTCGAAAACCTCACAGGAATCGGCGCGCTTCGCCAGAACGCTCGCTTCCTCGCCAACCTCGAAAAGCCCGGCTATGCTCAGAAAATGCACGCCACGTTCGAGGCGCTTGAACCGCTGCCCAACGAGGACGCCTTCTGCCTCCAGGTGTTCACCGACGAACATTCCTGGACCGTCAATGGCCTGATCACGAAAAACACCGAGATCACGCTCAACACCTCCAAGGAAGAGACCGCCGTCTGCAATCTCGGCTCCGTCATCCTTGAGACGCACCTCTTGCCCGACGGCTCGCTCGATCACAAAAAGCTCCGCGAGACCATCCGCATGGCCGTCCGCGCACTCGACAACGTCATCGACATCAATTTCTACCCCACCGAGGCCGCCAAGACCTCCAATATGCGCCATCGCCCCATCGGCATGGGCGTCATGGGGCTCGCCAACGCCCTCTACATGAAGGGCGTCTCCTTCGCCTCCGAGGAAGCCCTCGCCTTCAACGACGAGGCCATGGAAGCCATCGCCTACTACGCCTACGAGGCCTCCTCCGATCTCGCGGCCGAGCGCGGCACCTACTCCAGTTACCAGGGCTCGAAGTGGTCCCGCGGCCTCCTCCCGCAGGACACCGTTGACCTCCTCGAGCAGGAGCGCGGCGTCGCCGTCGATGTCCCCCGCGGCGGCAAGATGGATTGGACCAGCCTGCGCGCCAAGATTGCCACCCAGGGCATGCGCAACAGCAACGTCCTCGCCATCGCCCCCACGGCCACGATCTCCAACATCACCAACACCTCCCCCTGCATCGAGCCCACGTATAAAAACCTGTTCGTGAAATCGAACCTCTCGGGTGAGTTCATCGTGCTGAATCCCTTCCTCGTAAAGGACCTCAAGACCCGCGGGCTCTGGGACCAGGACATGATCGACAACCTCAAGTATTTCGACGGCGAGGTGAAAGACATCGATCGCATCCCCGCCGACCTGAAGGCAAAGTATCTGACAGCCTTCGACATCGACGCCAAGTGGATCGTGGACGCCGCCGCCCGCCGCCAGAAGTGGATCGACCAGGCCCAGAGCGTGAACCTCTGGATCAAGACTCCGGACCTCAAGACCCTGAGCCACATGTATCGCCACGCGTGGCACGCCGGCCTCAAAACTTCGTACTACCTCCGCAGCCTCGGTGCCTCCAACATCGAGAAGGCGACGATCTCGGTGAAGAAGGAAGTCCGCGGGGCTATCAAGGAAGGCCGCGACGGCGGCCAAAACTCCGGCGACGCCGGCGGCACCCACGCCGCCGAGGTCACGATTCCGCCATTCGCGATGAAGGCTGCGGTTCCTGTTGAAAAGAAAGAGTTTACAGCAGCCGAAAAAACCGCGTGCAGCATCGAGGCGATGCGAAATGGCGGCGAATGTGAAGCCTGTCAGTGATCATGGTTTCATTGCCCTAGCAAAAAAAGCCGCGGAATACTCCGCGGCTTTTTTGTGTTTAGGAGTTGTGTCCGTCAAGTTCTGCAAAAGTGGATAGGTGGTAAGAGGGTTTGGTGAGATAAAAAGATTTATGGGGAGGGTTTAAGGGAGGGGGCGAAGCCACCTCC
>JBIKWB010000030.1:0-54646 GCA_044356555.1 Opitutaceae bacterium
TAGCCGAGGCTGTATGGTGTCGGACGCGTCGCGACCGGCGCCGCTGGATAATCCCTCTATCGCGATCGCGCCTGCGGGTGCGGCCGAGGTTGTTCGAGAGCGGCTGGGCGTTTCGTCTGCGCTCAGGCCTGAGGTACGTTAATCAATTTCGCGGGTTGTCGAGCCGGCCCTGCGTTTCGGCCACGAAGCGCGGGATCCGATGCCGGCCGGGAAATCATCAACCCGTGAATTTTTGAACGCAGATGAGCATGATAACTACTTCAAAGCGGAGAACCGTTTTTAGGGCTTGGTTTTGCGGGTGGCGGGCGTTTGTCTTGCCGGTTTCCACCATGGGATTGGCATTATTATTCGCGGGACAGGGTGCCCAAAAACCGGGCATGGGTAAGTCGCTTTTTGAGGCGTCGCCGGCGGCCCGTGCTCTTTATGAACGGGCCAATACGGTGCTGGGCTGGGATCTCGCCAAAGTCAGCTTTGACGGCCCGGATAGCGATCTCACGCAGACCAAAATCTGTCAGCCGGCACTTTTTGTGCACGGCTTGGCGTTGTGGGCGGCTCTAGGCGAGCAGGGCAAGCGGCAGACGGTCGATTTTGCATTGGGCCTCAGTTTGGGCGAAGTCACGGCCTACGCAGCGGCGGGGGTTTTTGATTTTGATACGGGGCTGAAAATCGTGGCTGAACGGGGCCGCCTTATGCAGGCCGCGTGTGAGCAGACCGAAGGTGCGATGGCTGCGATTATCGGTGAGGAACGCGCCAAGGTGGCCGAGTTGTGCCGTGATTTTGATATCGAAGCGGCGAACTTCAACGCCCCCGGGCAGATTATTGTCTCGGGCGAGAAATTAAAAGTAGCCGCCGCGGTCGCCGGGGCCAAGGACCGGGAAATGAAGAAGGTCATCCCGCTCAAGGTTGCCGGTGCTTATCATTCTCGCTTGATGGAACCCGCGCGCGCGGCGTTCGCCAGCTTCCTGGAATCGGTACCGTTCTTGGCTCCGAAGTTTACCGTGTTTTCCAATACGACCGGCCAAGCGTTGTCCGATCCGCTCGCGATCAAGGGCGCTTTGGTGAAGCAGGTCGTATCTTCGGTCCTCTGGGAAGATTGCATGAGAAGCGCGGCGGCAGCCGGGGCGACGGAGTTCTGGGAACTCGGGCCCGGCGGAGTGTTGGCCGGTCTGGCGCGGCGCACCGAAAAGGCGTGGCCGGTGAAGAGTTTTTCCGAGTTTTCCGATTTCACGAATGTCTGAGCCGATGTCTGCTACCAACACCCGCAATTTTTGTATTATCGCCCACGTCGACCACGGCAAAACCACGCTATCGGACCGACTGCTCGAACACACCAACACGGTCGCCATGCGCTCGATGACGGCGCAGCACCTCGACTCGATGGACCTCGAGCGCGAGCGCGGCATCACGATCAAATCGCATCCGGTCACGATGACCTACCGGGCGAAAGATGGAAAAGACTACAAGTTGAACCTCATGGACACGCCGGGGCACGTGGACTTCTCCTACGAAGTTTCCCGCAGCCTCGCCGCGTGCGAGGGCGCCGTGCTGCTGATTGACGCCGGGCAAGGGGTCGAAGCGCAAACGGTGGCCAACGCCCACTTGGCGTTCGGGCAGGAACTCAAGGTCATCCCCGTCATCAACAAGATCGATTTGCCCAGTGCGAACCTCGAGCTTTGCACCCGGCAGCTTGAAGATATTCTCACGATCCCGGCCGAAGAAGCGATTCTCGCCAGCGGGAAGTCCGGTATCGGTATCGTCGATATTCTTGAGGCGGTTGTCGCCCGGGTGCCTCCGCCGCGGTGGACCGACTACCCGCAGACTAGGATTTTGGTCTTCGATTCCCTCTATGATGCCTATCGCGGGTGCATCGCCTACGTGCGGGTGTTCTCCGGCTCGATCAAGGCCCACGACATGATGATGCTGATGAGCACCGGTCAAAAGGCCGAGGTGAAGGAAGTGGGGATCTTCACGCCGAAAATGGAGAAGTGCGCCGTGCTGAACGCCGGGGACGTCGGCTACATCGTTTCCAGCATCAAGACTCCGGCCGATGTGAAAACGGGTGACACCATCACGCTCGCCGCCCGTCCTGCGACCGACATGTTGCCCGGCTACAAGGAGGTTCGGCCGATGGTTTTTTGCGGGCTGTATCCGCTTGAGAGCGACGACTACGAGAAGCTCAAAGCCGGGTTGGCGCGCCTCCAGCTCAACGACGCGGCGTTTGTCTACTCGTCGGAGAGTTCGCTCGCGCTCGGCTTCGGTTTCCGTTGCGGCTTCCTCGGTCTATTGCACATGGAGATCATCCAGGAGCGCGTGCGGCGGGAGCATGACGTCGAAATCATCTCCACCTACCCGAGCGTGATCTATCACATCGTGAAACAAGGCGGCGAAGAGATCGATGTGGATAACCCGGTGAACATGCCCGACCCCGGCACGATTCTCGAAATCCGCGAACCAACGATCAAAGCGTCGATCATTATTCCGAACGATTCCATGGGCGACATGCTCTCGTTGATCATGGAAAAGCGCGGGGTGTGCGAACACACCGACACGCTCGACATGAATCGCGTGATGCTTCGCTGCATTCTCCCGCTCAACGAAATCCTCGTCGATTTCAACGACCGCCTGAAGAGTATCACCCACGGCTACGGTTCGATGGATTACGAACTCGCCGAGTATATGCCGTCGGACCTGGTGAAGATGGACATCATGATCAACGGTGACCCGGTCGACGCCTTTGCCTGTATCGTGCATCGGATGAAGGCCGAAAGCAAAGGGCGCCACCTCTGCGAAAAACTGGCCGAGATCATTCCGCCGCAGATGTTCAAGGTCGCGATCCAAGCCGCGATCGGCGGCAAAATTATCGCCCGCGACAACGTGCGTGAGATGCGCAAGGACGTGACGGCGAAGTGCTATGGCGGCGACATCAGCCGCAAGCGCAAGCTACTCGACAAGCAGAAAGAGGGTAAGAAAAAGATGAAGCAAATCGGCAAGGTCTCGATCCCGCCCGACGCTTTTATCAAGGTTCTCCAAAACGGTTAAACCGCCCCCGGCCATGTTCGGATTCTTCAAATCGCAAGATAAGAAAATGCGTGAGAACGCCGCCAACTGGCTCGAACTCGCGGAGAAGGTTTATGATTATCGCCGCGATGTGATTCCGCCCGCGGACTTGGCCAAGCTGGTCCAGCAAATCAGCGCTTTGCAGGAGGGCATCAAGCAACGCTGGGAATCGGCCAAGCTGAAGCTGCAAATCGAGCAGGCGGAAGCGGTGCTGCGCCAAACCGGCGGCGCGATCTATCCCCGGGGGACGATCGGCGAAAATGTGGAGTTCTTTGTCGTCGCCGCCATCGTGATCCTCGGCATCCGCACTTATCTCGCGCAGCCGTTTAAGATTCCGACCAATTCAATGTGGCCGACGTATTACGGCATGACCGGCGAGAATCTCGCCACGGCGCAGGACACCCCGGGCACCGCGGAGAGGATTTTCCGGCTGGCGGCGTTCGGCGCCCAGCGCAAATCGGTCGATGCGCCCAAAGCGGGTGAGGTCTCGGCGGCGTTTTTTAGCAGCGGTCAGATGGCTTACACGGTGCAGCCCGACCGCACTTGGCTGGTGATTCCCACCGAAGTGAAGGAGTACACGTTTTACGTCGACGGGACGCCGGCGACCGTCCGCGTGCCGCTGGATTTCGGCGATTTCGACCGCATGGTGACGGAAACTTACTTCGGAGATTCGAAGGCGTTTGCGGCGCACTGGAAGCTCCAGGCGCAGGCGGGCCTGATCGAGGATTCAATGGTGAGGGTGAACGCGAAGGCCGGTGGCTTTGCTCCGGTGCGCAAGTTGTCGCTCGGCCGCACGGTGAAGGCCGGCGATTCGTTGCTCCGCTTCGATTTGCTCACGGGCGATCAGCTTTTTGTGGACCGCATGAGTTATCACTTTGTGCGGCCGACGCCGGGTCAGGGCTTTGTCTTCCGCACCGGCAACATCGCCGGGATTGGCCAGGACCAGTACTACATCAAGCGGCTCGTTGGCACTCCCGGGGACACGCTTGAAATCCGCGAGCCCGGAATTTTCCGTAACGGCAAGCCGATCACCGGTTCGGAGGCTTTTGATGCCAACGCCAAGCGGACCGGACTGTATAGAGGCTACTTGAACGGCAATCCGGCGTCGGGCTCGAGCTACCTCAAAGCGGGCGAAAAGCTCACGGTCCCTCCCGACGGTTTTTTTACGATGGGTGACAATTCGGGTAACAGCCAAGATAGCCGTTATTGGGGCTTTGTGCCGCTCAAAGACGCGATCGGCCGGCCGGTGGTAATCTATTACCCGTTTACGAAGCGCTGGGGCCCAGCTCGCTGATTCCGGCGGACGGCGTCCAGTTTAGCGTGACCGCGCCGACATCGAGTCGATGAGCGCAGTGAGAAATGCAGCGTCGCCGGGCAGCGAGCGGAGTGCGGTTTGCGCTGCGTCGGCGTGTTCGCGCGCAATGCGGCGCGACGCGGCGATCCCGTGGAGTTTGACGAAGGTGGTCTTGTCGGCCTTGGCGTCTTTGCCGGCGGTTTTGCCGAGCGTGGCGGTGTCGGCGGTGGCATCCAGTACGTCGTCGATAATCTGGAAGGTGAGACCAAGGTGGTGGCCGACGGACCGCAGGATTTCTACCTGAGCCGGGGAGGCCCCGGCGCAAAGTCCGCCCATGACCAAAGAGACCTCGATCATGGCAGCCGTTTTGTTGAGATGGATGAACTCAAGGTCGGCTGCGGTGGTGTCGGGGCGCTTTTCGGCGAGCAGGTCTTCCATTTGACCACCGATCAGGCGACGGCTGCCGGCTGCATTGGCCAGTTCGCCCATCAACGCATGGGCCAGCCCGGGGCGGTCGGCGTAGTGCCGGGCGAGAATCACAAATGCTTCCGTGAGCAACGCATCGCCGGCGAGAAGGGCGGTGGCCTCGTCGAATTGGCGGTGGGCGGTGGGTCGCCCGCGACGGAGGTCGTCGTTGTCCATGCACGGGAGGTCGTCGTGAATGAGCGAGTAGGTGTGAATGCACTCGATGGCCACGGCGGCCGGCACGGCGGAATCCCCGGTCAATCCCAGTTGTTCGGCCGTGGCTAAAGTGAGGACCGGACGCAGAAGTTTGCCGCCGCTGATAAGACTGTAGCGCATCGCAGTATGGAGGCGGGTCGGGCGGGCATCGGCTGGCGGTAAGTAGCGGTCGAGGCCGATCTCCGTTTGGGCGACGTGGCGTTGCAGGGTGGCGGCGAAATCCATGGCAAACCGAGTAGCAACGGCTTCACCGGCGGTCTCAAACCTTTTTCCGAAACGGCACGGAGTCCGCGCGAAACAAACTCGCCAACCCGCCGGAGCTGCCCCTCACTCGGCCCGATCTAGCTATGCCCACCTACGAGTATGCCTGTCAGAAATGCGGTCACGAGTTTGAGCAGTTCCAGTCGATGCGCGACGAACCGCTGAAAAAGTGTCCGAAATGCAAAAAACAAAGCCTTAAACGTTTGGTCGGTGGCGGCGCCGGACTCATCTTTAAGGGCACGGGTTTCTATATCACCGACTACAAAAAAAAGAGCGGCACGCCTGATGCCGCGCCCAGCAAGCCGGCGGCACCGTCGGCACCGGCGGCCAAGTCCTGATTTTTAAAGTTTATGTGCGCAAAATTTAAACGCGGTGAATATGAACCCAGCTGGACCGAGGTCACGATCGGGGCGGTGTTGAGCGTCGTGATCGGTTCGGCGCTGGGTATCACGTTCCTGGTCTTCAAGCCCGTCACGATTTTCAAGGACGGCAAGCCGACCGCCGTCACCACAAAGGCGGGCGCGCCCAGGCCGGGTGAGCAAATGTCGAAGCCCGGTAGAGCCACGGCCACCGAGGCCGATTGGAAACCGGGACCCGGCGACGTTTTGTATTTTGAAGGTTCGACGGACGCGTCGAAGGCGAAACTCGCAGGGGCGAAGCGGAAGACGTTTACCTCCGGCGGCTCCGTGTTGGTGGACGAGAATGAGCTGAATGCGTTGGTCGGTACTCCGGTCCCTGCGCCCGCACCGGCCAAACCTGCCCCGGGCGCCAAGAACACGCCCGCGGCGATCGCTCCGCCGCCCGCCGCGCCTGCGGCCGAAGCCGAAGCCGACGCTGCAGCTCCGGCCTACGGTGGTTTCGTCGTCACGCCGGAAGCGCCCAATTTCCGGATCCAGGAGGGTGAGTTTCAGATCGGCGTGCCCATTAAGTTCGGGGCGTTTGGTCACGACACAACGGTGGTCGTGCAGGCCCGGGGACAATTCGTGAAGCGTGGAGAGCAATTCGTGTTTGAACCTTCGACGCTGTTGGTTGGCTCTTGCCCGCTGGATCCCTTGCCCATCTTGCGCAGCTGGGTCGTGCGAAAGGTTCTGCATGCGGTGCCGGTGCCGGAAGATATCAAGAAGGTTTGGGGTGAGTTAAGCGACGTGGCCGTGGTCGGCTCGGCCCTGATGCTGACGATGCCGTGAGGTCGTCGCTCGCGATCGCGGGCTGGATCTGGGCAGGCGGGCTCCTCCTGTCTGCAGGTGACTTGTCGGCCGCCCTACCCGTTTTGAGCAACTCCGGGCCGGGGCGGTTCGAGATCGCCAGTCTTGAAGCCGGTGCAGCGACCCGGGTGCGGACGGAAGCCGAGAACGCGTGGCGGATTTTGGCTGAACCTCTGGGTTTGCCGGCGGGCTTTTCGACCCCGATTTTCGTGCGGGTGGTGCCGGCGGCGGACTGGGCCGAGACGGTGCCATTTCGGGTGTTCGCCGAGGCCGGAGGGGTGGTTTCACTGCGCTTACGCTGGAGCGAATTGGCCCCGAGATATTTTTTGCGAAGGGCGCTGGTGCAAGCGCTGCTCATGCGCTTGGCGGTGGCAGAGCATGGGGTGGGGCCGAATCTGACGGCTCCGCTTTGGCTGGAGCATGCGGCCGTGGGGTGGTGGCTGACTCGGGCTGAGCCAGCGAGGTTTGATGCTCTCCAAACCGAATCACTTGAGCTGGCCCCACCCAGACTGGCCGACGTACTCGGGTGGACCCGCAGCGATGTCGAACCACGGTCGTTGGCCGTCGGGGCCGTGTGGTTGCTCACGTGGTTGCAACAGGAGAGTGGGGCAGGGCGGGAGTGGCCGGAACTGCGGCGAAGGTTGCTGCGCGGCGACGAACCGTTGGCGGCGTTGGCGGGGTGTTTTCCCGGCCGTTTTGCCGATGCGGCGGAGAAGGAGCTGTGGTGGCAGACGGGGTGGCATGCGGTTCGGCGGGTGAGAACTCTGCCGATGATGGGTAGCACCGAATCCAGACTGTTTTTGGCTGATGTGGCCCGTGTGGTCTTGGCCGTGGGCGGCGACGATGTGGTGGTCCCCCTTCGGTTCGCCCTGCGTCAGCCCCACGAGCCGGCGGTTGCGGCCCTGTTGGCCGCGAAGGCGTTGGAATTGGAGCGAGTCCTGCCGGCCCTGCATCTTTTCTATCGCAATGCCGGCGTCTCGCTTGCCGAGTGCTTGTCTCCGGGGAAGGAACCGGCGAGCGACGGGGACGAGCGGGCCGCGGCCTATGAGCGTGATTGGGCGTTGGGGTTTGATTTGGAGAATCGCAGCAGGGAGATCCTGGATGCCGCGGAACGCGCGCGGCAGGTGCGTTCCGCGTCGCCGGAGTGATTGCATTTGCCCCCGTAGATTACGGTAGCGGAAATTCAACCCGTGTCGAAAAACCTGAAGAACATCGGCGTCGTGTCTGCGCTGACCATGGTGTCGCGCGTGCTCGGCCTCGGGCGCGATATGCTCGTGACGGCGATCTTCGGCACCTCGGCGCTCGCCTCGATTTTCTATACGGCGTTTACGTTGCCGAATCTGTTTCGTCGATTGCTGGGCGAGGGCGCGCTCACGGCCGCGCTGGTGCCGACCTTGCAGGAGGAGTTGAAGGCGAAGGCGCGCACCGGGGCTTTCGAGTTGGTGAACCAAGTGTCGAGTTGGCTCTTGGTGGTGACGGGCGGAATCGTCGCGGTGGCGATGTTTACTTTGGCGTGGGCGGATGAACTGACGGCGCGTGCGCGCGGATGGGGTCTGGAGGCGGATACCGCGTGGCGTTTGGCGGAGTCGGCGGATTTTGCGATCTTCCTGTTTCCCTATCTGGTGTTCGTGTGTATGGCGGCGGCGTTCAGTGCGGCGTTGCAGACGTTACAGCGCTTCGTCGAGCCGGCGCTGTCGCCGATCTGGTTAAATCTGGCGATGATCGGGCTGCTGGGCGGCGCCTATTGGGGCAGCTGGGCGGATCGAAACGAGGGGCTGATGCTCTGGTTGTGTTCGGGCGCGTTGCTGGGGGGATTTTTGCAGATGGCGGTGCCGGCAGCTGCGTTGATGAGGGAGGGATGGCGGCCGCGTTTGGACTTTCAGCGGAGCGCCCCGCTACGACAAATTTTGGCGCTGATGGGGCCGACGGTGTTTGGATCGGCGATCTACCTTGTGAATATGGCGGTGGCACGGCTCGTCGGATTGTCGTTGAACGACTCGGCGGTGGCGGTGCTCAACCTTGCGACGCGCCTTATGGAACTGCCGATCGGGGTGTTCGCAGTGGCGATTTCTACGGTCGTGTTTCCGCTGATTGCAAAATACGCGGCGGCCGGAGACGGGACGCGGCTCGCGGAAGCGTACCAAAAAGGGATGCGGCTGATTTTGGTCATCAACGTACCGGCGGCCATCGGCCTGACGGTGCTGGCCGTGCCGATTATTCGACTGTTGTTTGAGCGCGGGGCGTTTGGTGCCCGGGACACGGAGCTGATGGTGCCGGTGCTCGCGGCCTATGCGGTCGGGCTCCCGTTTTTCGCGTTTGTGAATCTGATCTTGCGGGCATTCTACGCCCGTAAAGATACGGCGACGCCGGTGCGGGCGGCGTTGTTGAGCTTCGTCGTCAATCTCGGTCTGAGCCTCGCGCTCATGGAGTGGCTGGGCACCGTGGGATTGGCGGTCGCGGGGAACGTCGCGGTCGTCGCCCAAGCGATCTACCTCCAACGGCGGCTCGCGGCCCGTGATGACGGGCTGCGCTTTGCCCACCTGTGGAGAGATCTGGGAAAGATCGTGGTCGCGGGTGCGGCGATGGGAGTCTTCGTGGCGGGCGGTTGGTGGGCTTGGGGCCGGATAGTTCCGCCGACCTATTGGGGCGATGCGTTGGGATTGCTCGTTCTGATCGGCGCGGGAGGCGGCAGCTATGCGGGCCTGCTTTGGGGGATGCGGATCGAGGGTCGGCAAGACCTGGCGGCGGTGTGGACGAAGCTCCGGGCCAAACTCGGATGAGCGTCCTTGGGAAAATTTCATGAAGCTGAAATTCGATTGGTTCCTGAGCGGAATGGTCCTCGCCATTGTTTTGGCCTGGCTGATGCCGGAGCCGGGGGCGGCGGGCGGTTGGCTGCATCCGGAACTGCTGACCAAGGCCGGGATCGCGCTGATTTTTTTTCTGCACGGGGTCGCGCTGTCGTTTCCATCGCTCAAGGCGGGCGCGCTCAACTGGCGGCTGCATCTGTTGGTGCAGGCGAGCACGTATCTGATGTTTCCGCTGTTCGGATTTCTCGCGGTGATGTTGTTGGACGGACGGGTGTCGCCGGGGCTGAGCTTGGGCTTCTTCTACCTGTGCGCGTTGCCCTCGACGGTTTCGTCTTCGGTGGCGTTCACGGCGGCGGCGCGGGGCAATGTCGCGGGCGCCGTGTTCAACGCGACGTTGTCGAGTTTGCTGGGTGTGGTGCTTACGCCGCTGTGGATCGGGGTCGTGCTCAAGACCTCGGGACAGGCACTCGACTATGGTCCGGTGATCTTCGATCTCTTTCGCTGGTTGATTTTACCCTTGGTGCTCGGGCAACTGGCGCGGCCGTTGATCGGGGCCTGGGTGCAGCGGCACAAGGCCAAGATCGGGCTCGCCGACCGCGCGACGATCCTTGTGCTCGTCTACACGTCGTTCTGCGATTCGTTCAAGCAAGGCGTGTGGGCGAACAATGCTTTGGTCATGTTGCTCGGAGTCGCGTTCGGCTCGGCTTTGATTCTAGCCGTGGCGATCGGCGTCACGACGTGGAGCGCGCGGGTGCTGGGGTTTAGCACGGAGGACCGCATCACGGCGATCTTCTGCGGGTCGAAGAAGACCTTGGCCTCGGGGGTGCCGATGGCGAAGTTGATCTTTGGCGCGCATCCGGCGATCGGGCTGATTCTGTTGCCGATTATGGTTTATCATTCGCTGCAACTGGTCGTGTGCGGCGTTTTGGCCGAGCGTTGGTCGAAGCGACCGCCCGAACCGTCGAACCGGGGTGATTGACTATTTGGCGCAGGCGGCCCCCTTCCTGAATTCTCGATGCAACCTACCTCTCCGGCCACGCTCCTCGACGCGCTCAATTGGCGCTATGCCACCAAAAAATTTGATCCTGCGCGCAAGCTTTCGGCCGAAACTTGGGCCGTGCTCGAACAGGCGCTGGTGCTCGCACCGTCCTCCTTCGGCCTGCAGCCGTGGAAATTCCTGGTGATCACCGACGCGGACGTGAAAGCACAACTGGTGCCGCTCTCGTGGGGGCAAAAGCAACCGGCTGACTGTTCGCACATGGTAGTTTTCACGGTCAAGCAAGGCCTCGGGGCTGATCACGTGGAAAAGTTTCTGGACCGCCAGGTCGAGGTGCGCGGCGGATCGAAGGAGAAACTGAGCGGTTACCGCGACATGATGCTGGGCAGCCTCGCGGGCGCCGCGAAGGCCGGCACGCTCGACGCCTGGCAGACGAACCAGATCTATATCGCGCTCGGTCAGTTTATGGCGGCGGCGGCGCTGATCGGCGTCGATACGTGCCCGATGGAGGGCATCGATCGCGGGAAGTATGACGAAGTGCTTGGCCTCGACGGGACGGATTTCGCAACGGTGGTGGCGTGCCCGGTCGGCTACCGCGCGGCGGATGACAAATACGCCATGGCTCCGAAGGTGCGCTTCAAAGCGGCGGACGTGGTGGAGCACATCTGAGCCCCAGCGCTGGGGGGCTACAGACTCTCTCCGAAAGGTCGGGCACTCGGTGCCGGGTAGATTCCGGCCGGCGGCGTTCGGTTGCGAGGCAACGGTGGCCGTGGGCTCGGTTCAGTCGGCGCCCGTGACCTTGGGATCAAGGTCGAGGGCCTCGAAAAAAACTCATCCAACGCCGTGCAGGCGCCGCAGGGTCGGCGCCCGCTTACGACCGGAGCGGCGCCAAAAAGGGTCGCGAGCAAGCTTCGACAGGGGAACCGTCAAGGGAAGTGCGCGGCGCGCGGGGAGGAGAGTGATGGATTGCCGCGGCGTTAAACGCCTCGCAAGGACGGGAGTTTTCTAGGGGCGCCCGCGGCGTGCGGGTCGGCGGTTGCAGCTTGGATTTTTCGAACCTGTGCCGGGGTTCAAAAACCGTGCCGATGGGGCGGGCGCAGTCAGTCCCAGCGCGCGAAACCCTCGCGGGTGATCGTATAGGCGATGTGGCGGACCGGTCGCCCAAATACTTCGCCCACTTCATTCCAAGGAATCATCACGCCGCCGATCTTCTCCATGGCGCGGCGTGACCTCAGGTTCTCCTCGCCGATCCGGAAGATGACGCGCGGGAAATCGGCGAGCGCGTGCGTCAACATGATCCGCTTCATGTCCCGGTTCCACATGCCGCCCCACCGCAGCCGCTCCAGAAACGTCCAGCCGATCTCGATTTCGTCGGGGCCGACCTTGCTCTGCGAATAGCGCGAATAGCCGACGATCCGCCCGGTCGCGTTTTCGACCGCGACCAACCCGCCGCGATCAGCGACCGCATCGTCGATGAACTTTCGAAACACCGGGCGCTGATACCGCTCACGAAACGGATGCAGCGCCCAAATTTCCGGATCGCTGGCGACGGCAAAAAGAGGTTCGAAATCGGCCTCGGTAAACGGCCTCATCGCGAGCAGCTTGCCGGCGAGGGTTGGTTGGTAATTGAAAGGAGTACTCATCGTGAGACCGGTATCGTGCACGTGGTCCGGCTCTGTCGAGCGCGGTCGGGACAAAACTTCGGGCCGGCTTCGAGGTTTCCGGTGACCCGCGACGTTTTGGATCGCGCTAAGCCGGAGCGATGCCTTGGGCGAACCGCGAATGAACACGAATGAACGCAAATTCCGGAGGAAGGCAGACTGAAAGATCCGGGAAAATTTTGGTTCACGTTTGGTGAGATTCCAAGTTCGGGGCGGCAGTCACGGATTTGATTCGCGGTCATTGGCGTGCATTCGCGGTTCAATTGCATCGATCGAGAGTTCGAATGTCATGTGCCGTGGCCTCACGCGAAGACGGCGGTGCGCTCGGCGGCGGTGAGCTCGCGCCAGGTGCCGGGGGCGAAATCGCCGAGGGAAAAGTTGCCGATGCGGGCGCGGAGCAGGCGGAGCGTGGGGTGGCCCACGGCGGCGGTCATGCGGCGGACTTGGCGGTTTTTCCCCTCGATGAGTTCGAGGGCGAGCCAAGTGTCGGGGATGGATTTTCGCACGCGGATGGGCGGGTCGCGCGGAGCGATGGCGGGTGCGGGATTGAGGAGGCGCGCGCGGCAGGGCAAGGTGCGGTAATCGTCGATCGCGATGCCGCCGCGGGCGAGACGGGCGAGGGTATCGGCGGAAGGGGCGCCTTCGACTTGGGCCCAGTATTCGCGGCGATGGGCGTGGCGCGGATCGAGGAGGCGGGAGTTGAGGCCGGGTTCGTCGCTGAAGAGCAGGAGGCCCTCGCTGTCGGCGTCGAGGCGGCCGAGGGCGTAGACGCCGGCGGGTAGGGCGAAGCCGGCGAGCGGGCGCCATTTCGAGCCGGGCTCGGGCGTGAATTGCGAGAGGACGCCGTAGGGTTTGTAGAACGCGAGCAGCACGGGACGATTGGGATGCGGCGATGACTTTTGGGCAACTCCCGGTTGCGGAGGGCGCGTGGGTTGCTCAGGCTGTGGGTATGCAAGTTCTCCAACTGACCGCCATCAACCAGCTCAGCGTCGTCGATGTGCCCGCGCCCGAGCCGGCGGCGGGTGAAGTCGTGGTGACGCTCAAGGCGGCGGCGCTCAACCACCGCGATGTGTGGATCAAGCTCGGGCAGTATGCGGGCTTGAAGTTTCCGGCGCAGCCGGGCTCCGACGGAGCGGGCGTGGTGACGTCGCTCGGGGCAGGCGTTGACGCGGCGTGGCTGGGGCGCGAGGTGATCATCAACCCGAGTTTTGACTGGGGCGCGAACGAAGCGGCGCAAGGCAGCGTGTTTACGATTTTGGGGCTGCCGCGGGCGGGCACGCTGGCGGAGCAGATCACGGTGCCGGCGGTGCAGCTCGCGGCCAAACCGGCGCATCTGACGTGGGTCGAGGCGGCGGCGCTGCCGCTCGCGGGTCTCACGGCGTATCGGGCGCTATTTGCGCGGGCGCAGTTGCGGGCGGGTGAGAAGGTGTTGGTGTCTGGGATCGGTGGCGGCGTGGCGTTGTTTGCGTTGCAGTATGCGGTGGCGCAGGGCGCGGAGGTGTGGGTGACGTCGAGCAGCGCGGACAAGATCGCGCGGGCGGTGGCGCTCGGGGCGAGAGGCGGTTTTGACTACACGCACGACGGTTGGGCGGGTGGGGTCGCGGCGCAGGTGCCGGGCGGACTGTTCGATGTGATCGTGGACAGCGCGGGCGGCGTGGGGTTTGAACACCTGATCGATCTCGCGGCGCCGGGCGCGCGGATCGTGTTTTTCGGGGCGACGCGGGGAAATCCGCCGGGGTTGCCGATGCGGAAAATTTTCTGGCGGAATATTTCCTTGCTCGGGACGACGATGGGCTCACCGGCAGACTGGCGGGCGATGACGGATTTTGTGGCGTTGCACAAAATCGTGCCGGTGGTGAGCGATGTGTTTCCGCTGGCGCACGCCGGGGAGGCGTTTGAGCTGATGGAACGCGGCGGGCAGTCTGGGAAGATCGTGGTGACGATGTAGGGGGTGAGAGAAACGGATGGATCGCCACGGCGCGCTCCGGGCGCCTCGCGATGACAAGCTTCTCAATCAGCCGAAGATTTTGCCGCGGTTGAAGCGCCAGATCGCGAGGCTCATCACGGCGGCGGTGATGCCGCCGAGGATGCCGAGGATGGGAAGGATCTGGGTGAAGCTCTGACCCGCCCAGAGGACGGCGCTGAAGCCTTCCATCGACCAATAGACGAGGGTTAACTTACTGAGCTCTTGGATGAAGGCGGGCATGAGGCTGATCGGGAACCAGGCGCCGCCGAGGGCGCTCATCAGCATGATGAGGAAGGTGGCGAGGCCGCTGGCGGCTTCGGCGTTGGGCGCGACGGCGGCGAGCAACATCCCAAAGGAGGTGCACGCGCCGGCGGCGAAGATGCAGACGATGATGAGCAGGCCGAGGTGTTTCTCGACTTCGATGCCGAACAGGATGCGGCCCGCGAAGAAGAGGACGAGTAGCTGGATGAGGCCGATGGCGACGCCGTAGATAAACTTGCTCCAGAGGATGTGGGCGCGGGTGACGGGGGAGGCGAGGAGGCGTTGGAAGATGCCGGCGTCGCGTTCGCGAAAGAGACTGGTCGCGGAGGCGCTGAGCGCGAAGAGGAGGAACTGGATCGCCCAGCCACCGACGATAGCGGTGGCGGCTGGGCTCTTCACGTTGGCGCCGACGACTTGCTCGGTTTCGAGGCGGAGGACGCGGGAGAGGGCGTCGGAGGCGGGGGCAGGAGCCGCGCCGGATTTTTGATTTTTAATTTTCGATTTTTGATTGTCGGAATCGGTCGAAGTTGGGACGTCGAGGCGGCGGAGGCCGGGGGCGAGTTGGCCGGATTCGAGGTCGCGTTGGATCTTTTCTTTGTCGCCGCCGAAGGCGTCGGCGACGGCGCTGGCGATGGTGCCGTTGAACTGTTTGAAGCGGGCGTCGCCGAGGAAGTTTCTGGCGGAGTTCTGGATGGATTCGCCGATGAGCTGGGGGACGCTGGTGAAGATGGTTTTTTGGAGGAGGCCGTTGACGGTCTGGGTCTCGATCTCGTTGCGGGGGTTGGAGAGGATTTTGAGGCGGAGGCCGAGGTTGGTGGGGCTGGTGAGATCGGCGGGGAGGATGAGGGCGAAACGGTAGGGGGCGTCGGTGGCCTGCATGAGCGTGCGGGCATCGGCCTCGGTGAGGGGGCGCGTGGATTTGTCGGGGAGGGTGAACGTGGTGATGACCTTGAAGCTTTTTTCGGCTTTGAGGGCGTCGACGAGCTCGACGGCGGCGGGGTTGGGCGAGGCGTTGACGACGGCGATGGGGATGCCGGTGGGGCCGGGGTTTTTGCGGTTCACGCCGAAGATCTGGCCGAAGAGGTAGATCAGCACGAAAGGGACGATAAACGTGAGGGAGACCGCGGCTTTGTTGCGGAAGAAATTGGTGAAGTCTTTGCGGACGAGAACGAGGGTCGGGTGCATGGGAGATTTTCGATTTTGGAATCTCGATTTTCGATTTCGGATTCCGGTCGGGTGGCGGGCGTTATCTTTCTCTTTCTTCTTACTCTTTATCTTTCGTCAGGGGTTAGGCGGGTTGGCCGGATTCGGCCGAGAAAAAGATGAAAAGAAAGAGGAAAGAGAAAGATTGGTTACTCGCGGAGGGTGCGGCCGGTGAGGTGGAGGAAGAGGGCTTCGAGGGTGGGGCGTTGGCTCGTGAAGAGGCGGCCGGGGAGGGCGTGGGATTCGGCGAGGGCGAAGAACGCCGAGAGTTTGTAGGACGCGTGGGGCCGGAAGCGGTGGGTGGCGTCGGCGGTAGACAGTTCGCCGTGGGCGGGGAGTTGGGCGGCGACGGCGGCGGTTTCGGGCGTGGCGGGGAAGCGGATTTCCTCTTCGAAAGGGAGTTGGGTGAGGAGCTCGTCGAGGGTGCCGAGGGCGTGAAGTTTGCCGTGGTCGATGATGCCGATACGGGAACAGAGGCGGGTGGCTTCCTCCATGTAGTGCGTGGAGTAGATGACGGTGAGGCCCTCGCGGTTGAGGCGCTCGAGGTATTCGAAGATGGCGTTGCGGGACTGGGGATCGATGCCGACGGTGGGCTCGTCGCAGAGGAGGAGTTTGGGGCGGTGGAGGAGGGCTGCGACGAGGTTGAGGCGGCGGGCCATGCCGCCGGAGAAATTTTTCACGGGGTCTCGGCGGCGGTCGGAGAGTTGGACGGCCTCGAGGGCGGCATCAATGCGGGCGCGGAGATCGGCGCCGCGGAGGCCGTAAAGCGCGCCGAAGATGCGGAGGTTTTCGTCGGCGGAGAGGTCGGGGTAAAGGGCGACGTGCTGGGGCACGAGGCCAAGGGAAAGGCGGGCGACGGAGCTGGCGGCGTTCAGGGGCTGGCCGTCGAGGGTGAGCGTGCCGGCATCGGGGGCGCGGAGGCCGGCGATGAGGGACATGGTGGTGGACTTGCCGGCGCCGTTGGGGCCGAGGAGGCCGAAGAATTCGCCGCGCGCGATGTCGAGGGAGATGCCGTCGAGGGCGGTGAGGGAGCCGTAGCGCTTGGTGACGGAGGCTAGGGAGAGCATGGGCGTTCGAGAGGGGAAAGGTGTAAGCGCGTAAGAAGAGTAAGGGCTTAAGGTGAACCGGGAGTAGCCGGAAAAGTTACGCGCGGAGTTTGAATGGGGTGGGAAGTGGACTCAGGAGGACTTGAGGATGGCTTGGAGGGCGGCGACATGGGCGGCAAAGGCTTTGCGCCCCGCCCCGCTGGCGGCGACGAAGGTTTTTGGGCGGCGTTCAACGAAAGTTTTTTCGACCGTGAGGTAGCCTGCGTCTTCCAATGCGCGGAGGTGGGCCCCGAGGTTACCATCGGTAAGCTCGAGCTTTTCCTTTAGATAGGAGAAATCCACTTGCTCCCGTGAATCGAGGCCGGTGAGGGCTGACATGATGCGGAGACGCACGGGTTGGTGGATGAGTTCGTCGAGGTCGGGCATAGTGGGGTAGGATTAGCGCCAAAAATAGCGGACATAGAAACCGGTTGCGACCAGCGAACCGCCGCCGAAGACGGCCATCCAGATCCAGAAGACGGCGGGGAACAGAAAGAGGCCGACCAAGATCAAGGCGCTGACGATGATTCCGATCCATAGGAGATAACTGTCGGTCCACAAACCGGCGACAACGTAGGCCTGCATGACAATCAAGCACGTGTAGGCGTAGAGCGGCCGCAGGGCGGGCCGGGCGCCGAGGACGACCGGGAAAATGAGCGCGAAGCAAACGAGAGCGGCGATGACGCCAAGTAAACGGGTGTCGACGGGATGGCGGATTTGACGGGACTGTGCGTGGCCGACGAGGGCGGACAGCCCGGCCGCGGGGAGGCAAAACAAACCGAGTTGTCGGGCATGGTCGTCGCCGACGAGTTGGGCGTAGAGCGGCATGGCGATCCAAGCAGCGCCCCAGATCCAGAGATGATAGTGGCCGCGGTGGCTGCGGACCGCTTGGCGCATTGCGGCGCGGGTCCGTTCGATTTCGGCCAGTGCGCGGGCGGCTTCCGAAGTGTTTATGTTCATGGCAGATTACTCTGTATCGCAGAGTAATCTGTCAATACTGATTTTTGGAACGGGCTTGGCTGCGCGATTGGAACACTCGGGCGGGCACCGACGAAACCCACGTGCTTGGTGAGGATCAGAGGGGGAGCTTGGTCGGCGTTTTCAATTTTCGCTCCATACTTACCTCGCTTGCATCGTCGCGGCTACTTTAGGCAGGCGGCTTGATCGAGGCGTCGGTCGGATGGTGGCTGGCGGCGACGGGCGCGGTTCGAAACGAGCGGGGAATCCGGGAGTGGCGGGGAAAGTTACCGGTGAAATGAAAAACGCCGCGCTCTTTTTGGTGAGACGCGGCGTCGGAGAGTGGGGCTGGCAAGAAGGACTACGCCGTGGCGAGGACGGCGGCGCGGGTGCGGACGGCGGGCCAATGGGACTCGGGGATGGAGGGACCGATGTGTTGGACGCACTCGGCGCCGAGGACGGAGCCGAGGCTGCCGGCGGCGGGCAGCGACCAGTTGCTCAAATAGCCGTGAAGGAAGCCGGCGGCCCAGGCATCGCCTGCGCCCGTGGTGTCGATGGCTTGGGGGACCTTGACCGGGTCGATGCGGTGGAGCTCGGCGCCGCGGGCGATCCAAGCGCCGTCTTTGCCCATCTTGACGGCGGCAAGTCCGCCATGGGAGGCGAGGCGCCGGGCGAGTTCGTCGTAGGCGGTGGTTTTCGTCTGATAAAGCGCGTGAATCTCGTCTTCGTTGGCGAACACGACGTCGACGCCCTCGTGAAGCTGGGTCATGATCCAGTCGCGGGCGACGTTGACGACTTCGAAGGAGGAGAGGTCGATGCTGATGGTGCAACCGGCGGTGCGGGCGGCCGAGACGACGGCTGCGGCGAGGGCGGGGTTGAACATCAAGTAGCCCTCGATGTGGGCGTGGCGGCTGCCGGCAAAGTCGGTGGGGCTGACCTCATCGGGCGAGAGGGTCATCGCGGCTCCGAGGCAGGTACGCATCGTGCGCTGACCGTCGGGCGTGATCAGGGAGAGGCAGCGGGCGTTGGGGAGGGGCGCGCGTTTAAAGCGGGAGCCGTCAACGCCATGATCGAGGAAGTTTTGGTGGTAGGTATCGGCGGTTTCGTCGGAGCCGATTTTGCCCAAATAGCGGGTTTTGAGCCCCAGGCGGGCGGCGGAGATGATGGTGTTGGCGGCAGAACCGCCGGGGGCGCGCACGGGGCTGGCGTGGAGTTGGGTAACGAGGCGGTGCATCTCATCGGCATCGACGAGTTCCATGCCGCCCTTGGCGCCGCGGACGTGCTGGGTGAGGAATTCGTCGGGGACGCGCGCGAGCAAGTCCATGATGGGATTACCGGCGCCGATGAGGTCGTAATTGGTCATAGGTGATAAAAAATCGGAGAAGTTGGGGTGAAAAAGACGGAGGGAAATCTGCTGCCGCGGCGATCAGTCGGTGACGGTGA
Organism: Opitutaceae bacterium; assembly: GCA_044356555.1. Classification (GTDB taxonomy): domain Bacteria; phylum Verrucomicrobiota; class Verrucomicrobiia; order Opitutales; family Opitutaceae; genus Tous-C4FEB. The sequence continues at coordinate 18,879 of JBIKWB010000030.1, forward strand.
GGTTGGTGGCGAGGATCGGTTCGTCATCGATTTCGATGAGCAGGGAGTAGTCGCCGGCCTGGGGGAAAGTGAGGTTGCGGATTTCGTTGATGAGATTGATGCGGTCGAGCGGACTGCGGGACTCAAAAGGGCGCTCGATCAAGGGTTGGACTTGAGTGGCGTCGAGGCCCATCGAGATGCGCATCTTGTGTTCGCCGGGCGAGCAATCGGTGAGGGTCATGAACCAGACCATAAACGGGTGAGTGACGGGAAAACGGTGGGCCTTGATGTTGGAAAACACGCCGAGAACGGTGTGTTTCCCCGAGCCGGGGTCCATGTGGACGCCATCGCAGGTGAGCCAACAAAGCAGCTGGGGCTTGGATTGCATTTGGCGGAGTTGGGCGGGCGGCGCGAGGCGGGGCAAATCATTTTGCTGGCGGTGGCGCGCGGTGCAGGTGAGTAACGGAGTCGATGGTCTTGGCCCTCATCAAAACAGCGCAGCAGGCACCCACGGTGATTGAGTCGCTTAAGGGTTATCCCGAGTGGTTCGTGGTCGCCTGCGTGACGATCGTGGCGGCGGTGGCGATCTGGGTGCTGGTGAAGCTGCTAAAGTGGGCGCTGTGGGCGTTGTTGATCGGGGTTTTGGTCGTCGGCGGAGCGACGGTGGCGCTGCTGTTGTTGCGATAGCACGGCCCGGGCTGAGCTTTTGCTTGCGCGTGGCGGAGGCGGGCGTTTATCCCTCGCCGATGAAATACATCTTCGTGACCGGCGGAGTGGTTTCGTCGCTAGGCAAAGGCCTTACGGCGGCGTCCTTGGGTGCGCTCTTGGAGCTACGTGGCCTGACGGTGCGCATCCAGAAATTCGATCCCTATCTGAATGTGGATCCGGGCACGATGAGTCCCTATCAACACGGCGAAGTTTACGTGCTGGAAGACGGCGCGGAGACGGACCTCGACCTCGGGCACTACGAGCGGTTTACGAGCGGAAAGCTCTCCCGGTTGAACAGCTTGAGCTCCGGTCAGATCTACGAAGCGGTTATCCAAAAGGAGCGCCGGGGCGACTATCTTGGGAAAACGGTGCAGGTGATTCCGCACGTCACCAACGAAATCAAGGAGCGCATCTATTCCGGCGGCAAAGATGTCGATATTCTGATCACGGAAATCGGCGGCACGACCGGCGATATCGAAGGCCTGCCGTTTCTCGAAGCGATGCGGCAATTCGCGCTCGAAGTCGGGCCGACGGATTGCGTGTTTATCCACGTGACGCTCGTGCCGTTCCTCAAGGCGGCGGGTGAACTCAAGACGAAGCCGACCCAGCAATCGGTGGCGAAGTTGCGCGAGATCGGCATTCAGCCGGACGTGCTCGTATGCCGTACCGATCACCCGCTGGACCACGACCTGCGCGACAAGATTTCGATGTTCTGCAACGTGCCGGTGAAGGCCGTGATCGAGTGCATGGACGTCGATAGCTCGATCTACCAATTGCCCCTCGCGCTTCAGAAGGAAGGGATGGACCAACTCGTGATCGACCTGCTCGGCCTGAAGCATCCGCCGGCGGAAAAGAACATGTGGGAGACGATCGTCAGCCGGATTTTGAATCCGAAATACGAGGTGACGATCGGCGTGGTCGGCAAATACATCGAGCTGCAGGACGCCTACAAATCGGTTTACGAGTCGATCACGCACGCGGGGATCGCGAACAACTGCAAGGTGAACATCCGGCGCATCGACGCCGAGGATTTGGAGAAGAAAAACGGGCTCGCGTTGCTCAAGGGCCTCGACGGCATTTTGGTGCCGGGCGGCTTCGGCGATCGTGGTACCGAGGGCAAGATCGCGGCGGCAAAGTATGCCCGCGAAAACAAAGTGCCGTATTACGGGCTCTGTCTCGGCCTGCAGATTGCCGTGATCGAGTTTGCCCGCAACGTGCTGAAGCTCGCGGGCGCGAACAGCACGGAGTTCGACGCGAAGTCGCCGCACCCCGTGATCAACATCATGGAAGAGCAGAAAAAGATCATCGATAAAGGCGCGACGATGCGGCTCGGCAGTTACGAGTGCGCGCTCACCCCCGGCACCTTGGCCTACAAAGCCTACGGCACGGCCAGCGTGCGCGAGCGCCATCGGCACCGGTTCGAAGTGAACAACGCCTACGTGGGTCAAATGCAGCGCGCCGGCATGATGGTGAGCGGGATCAATCCCCGCCGGAACCTCGTCGAAATCATCGAGCTCAAGGGCCACCCTTGGTTCCTCGGCACGCAGGCGCACCCGGAGTTTCAATCGAAGCCCAACAAAGCGCACCCGCTCTTCGCGGCCTTCATTGCGGCGACGTTAAAGGGCAAAAAAAGCGGCGCGCGCGGTAGCTCGTCGCCGTCGGCCTCAAAATCGCCCAAGGCAAAAGCCAAGCGGGCGACGCGGGCGAAGGCAAAGTAGCCCGTGCTCTACGATCCGAAAAAGCTCCTGCTGATCGCGGGACCGTGCTCGTTGGAGAACGAAGGCGTGTGTCGGGCGGTGGCCGGGAAACTCGCGGCCATCGGCAAGGCGCAGCCGGAGCTGACGATCATCTTCAAAGGATCTTTCGACAAAGCCAACCGGACCTCCGTCAGCGGGCCACGCGGGACCGGCATTGAGGAAGGCCTCAAACTGCTCGCGTTGATCAAGCGCGACTACGGCTTTCCGGTGCTGACCGATGTGCACGAACGGGCGCAAGTCGCCGAGATCGCGGCCGTGTGTGATGTGATCCAGATCCCGGCGTTTCTTTGCCGGCAGACCGACCTCTTGCTCGCGGCGGCGGCGACCGGGCGCACAGTGAACGTGAAGAAAGGTCAGTTCCTCTCGCCGCAAGAGATGGTGCACGTGACGGGCAAACTGCGGGAAGGCGCGGCCCAGGAGATCTGGCAGACGGAGCGCGGCACGACCTTTGGTTATCAGAACCTGGTCGTGGACATGCGGTCGTTTGCGATCATGGCGCAGAACGGGTATCCGACGATTTTTGATGCCACGCACGCGGTGCAGTTGCCGGGCGCGGGTGGAGGGAAGAGCAGCGGCCAGCGCGAGTTTGTGCCGCCGCTGGCCAAGGCGGCGCTCGCGGCCGGGGCCGACGGACTTTTCATCGAGACGCACCCTGATCCGGCGAATGCCATCAGCGACGGACCCAACATGATCCCTCTCGATGCGTTGCCGGCGTTGCTTGCTTCGTGTGTGGCAATCTGGCGGGCGGCGCGGGACTAACGGCGACGTTTGGCGGGGGCGGGCGATGCCTCACCTTGACCACGGCATCTCGGCCCGCACACTCGGCCAGAATCAAATGGCTACCTTTATTATCGACGTGCCCGTGCCCTCCATGGGTGCGACTGTGAGTGAACTCACGGTCGTCACGCTCAAAACCAAGCCCGGTGACCGCGTGGTCAAGGGGCAGAAAATCGCGGAACTGGAGAGCGATAAGTCGATTTTTGAATACGAAGCGCCGGGCGACGGCCTCGTTTTGGCGTTGCCGGTGAAACCCGGCGAAGTGCTTCAGCCCGGGGCGCTCTTTTTGAAGCTCGAAACCGAGGACGGCAGTCTCCGGCACTTGGAATCGAAGACCGGGGCCGAAGCGCCCGTGACGGTGGCAAAGCCGGCGGCGACGGCGGCGCTGATCTGGACGCCGCGGGCGCTCAAACTGGCGCAGGAAGCAGGACTGAATCCAGAGGCGTTGACCGGCATCGAGGCGACGGGCCCGGGCGGTCGGGTCTCAGGCGACGACGTCACGCGGCTGCTCGCCCAGCGCCAAGCCTGAGCTTTTCGAATCTTTAATTTTTCTCTGATTGAACTCCCAAGCCACTGTTTGCATCGCCGGCGTAGGTCACGCGGCGCCCGCCAAAATCCACGCCAACAGCGAAATCCTGAAGGCTTTTCCGGATCGCACGGAGGACGAGATGGTGCGGCTGACGGGGATCCGCGAGCGGCGTTATGCGGCCGATGACGAAAGCGCGACGGACCTCGCCGTAATCGCAGTGCAACATGCGCTCGAGCAGGCGGGCATGACGGCGGCGCAGATAGACGGGATCATCATGGCGACGCTCATTCCCGACCAGCCCGTGCCGGCGGCGGCGAGCGATCTGGCGCGGCGGTTGGGAATTCCCCGCGTACTGGCGTTTGACCTGAACGCGGCGTGCTCGGGCTGGCTTTATGCGCTCGAAGTGGGGCGGTCGTTTATTCTCTCGGGCACAGCAAGCAACCTGATCGTCGTCACGGCGGAGTTGTTGTCGCGCATCACGAATCCGCAGGACCACGAGACCGCGTTTCTCTTTGGCGACGGTGCCGGCGCGGCGATTTTGACCAAAGGCGCCGGCGGGCACCGGTTGCATCGGATGGGGCTCGGCGGCGACGCGGATCAGTTCGAGGCGATCCAGCGCAAAGGCGGCGGAGCGCGGATGCCGTGGCCGGTGGCGGCTGACGGCCACGAGGCGAATTTCTACCTCCAGATGAACGGCACCTCGGTGTTTAAGCACGCGGTGGTGGGTTTCTCGGAGCAGATCGAGCAGACGCTCGCGCGGGAAAATCTGAAGCCCGAGGACATCGCGTGGGTGGTGCCGCACCAGGCGAACGAGCGTATCCTGAAGGCCGTGAGCAAGCGGGTGGGGATTCCCTACGACAAGTTCGTCATGACGATCTCAAAATACGGCAACACGAGCGCGGCGAGCGTCTCGATGGCGCTGGGCTGGGCGGCGGAAGAAGGAATTTTCGCCGACGGCGACAAGATCATCTTCTGCAGCGTGGGCGCCGGGCTCACCTTTGCCGGCGGGCTGCTGGAGTGGTAAGCGCGGGCGGGGGCGGGTCGAAGCCCCGGCGGCTCTACTTGAGTTGCTTTTGGAGAAAGGTAAACGCGAGGGCCGTCATGCGCGCGCGTTGGGCGTTGTTGGCGGCGCCGCCGTGGCCGCCCTCGGTGTTTTCGTAGTAGAGGACGTCGTGGCCTTGGTCGGCGAGTTTCGCGGCCATTTTGCGGGCATGGCCGGGGTGGACGCGGTCGTCGCGGGTCGACGTCATCAAGAGGGTGCGAGGATATTTTTTCCCGGCGACGGCCTTTTGATACGGTGAGTAACGCGAGATGTAATCCCACTCGGCGGGCACATCGGGATTCCCGTATTCGCCCATCCAACTGGCGCCGGCGAGCAGCAGATGGTAGCGCTTCATGTCGAGGAGCGGAACTTGGCAGACGACGGCGCCGAAGAGTTCAGGGCGCTGCGTGAGCATCACGCCCATGAGCAGACCGCCGTTGCTGCCGCCCTGAATGCCAAGGTGGGCGGGTGAGGTGACTTTGCGGACGATGAGGTCCTCGGCGATCGCGGCGAAGTCATCGTAGGCGCGTTGCCGGTTGGGCTTGAGGGCGGCCTGGTGCCAGCCGGGGCCGAACTCGCCGCCGCCGCGGATGTTGGCGAGGATGTAGACCCCGCCTTGCTCAAGCCATGCGGCCCCGATGCCGCCGCTGTAGGAGGGCGTCATCGAGACCTCGAAGCCGCCGTAGCCGTAGAGGAGAGTCGGGTTCTTGCCGTCGAGGGCGAGATTCTCGCGGGCAACTTGGAAGTAGGGAATGCGGGTGCCGTCTTTGGAGAGCGCCTCGTGTTGGGTGATGGCGAGACCGGTTTTGTCGAAGAAGCCGGGGAGCTGCTTGAGGACCGTGCGTGCATCGTGGCCGATGGTGCCGATCGCGAGCGTGGAAGGCGTGAGGAAGTCGGTGACGCTCAGGAAAAATTCGTCGGATTCATCGCTGTCCACCGCGTTGGCGCTGACGGTGCCGAAGGCCGGAGCGGCGAGGGGCGTGCGCTGCCAGCCGCCGTCGGCACGGAGGGTGAGCGTGTAGAGCCGGTTGCGGACGTTATCGAGCTCGTTGACGATGAGGTGATTTTTCGTGTCGCTCGCGCCGACCAGCGAGGTGCGCGGGCCGGGGGTGAAAAGGAAGGCGAAGTCGCGTTCGCCCTTGAGGAAGCGGGCGTAATTCATCGCGAGGAGGGCGCCGGCGGGATAGGTGCGGCCTCCGGTGGTCCAGGCGGAGCGGAGCTCGACGGTGATCTGGTCGCGGTAGGTGCCGGGCTGGGCGTCGAGGGGGAGCTCGAGTTTGGTGAGTTTGCCGGCTTCGTGCAGGTAGGTCTCGCTCGTGTAGAAGGTAATTGCTCGGCGGATGAATTCGCGGTGGTAGCCGGGCTCGTTGGTCACGTAGCCGTTGACGGAGACATCGGTCGCCTCACCCGCGAAGACGAGAGGAGCGTCGGCGAGGGCGGTGCCGCGGCGCCAGAGTTTCACGGTGCGCGGATAACCGGAATCGGTGAGCGCGCCGGGGCCGAAATTGGTGCCGACGAAGAGGGTGTCGCGGTCGAGCCACGTGACGCTGTTCTTGCCCTCGGGGAGGTCGAACGGTTGCGCTTTGACGAAGGACTTGGTGGCCAGATCGAACTCGCGGACGACGGTGGCGTCACCGCCGCCGCGGGAGAGGCGGAGGAGATAGCGGTCGTAGTTGGGATAGAGGGGAACGGGGGCGCTCCAGACCCAGTTTTGTTTTTCGTCACGAGCGAGGGCGTCGAGATCGAGAACGGTTTCCCACTTCGGATTTTCGTTGCGGTAGTCTTCGGGCGTCGTGCGGCGCCAGAGGCCGCGGGGGTTGGTCTTGTCTTGCCAGAAATTGTAGTAGAACGCGCCGCGCTTCACGACGGCGGGGATGCGGGCGCGGGAATCGTTGATCGCGAGGAGGCGGTCGTAGAGTGCCTGGTAGCCGGAGGCGGCGGTGAGCTCGGCGAGGGATACTCTGTTTTGCGCTTCGACCCATGCGAGCGGCTTCGCGCCCTCGACGTCCTCGAGCCACAGATAGGGATCATCGGCGGGTGGCGTGGCTGGCGTGGTGGCGGCGGAGAGAGGGGGCAGGGAAAGCATGGCGAGGGCGAGGAAGCGGCGGAGTTTCATGGTGGAAGAGAGACCGAGGACGGGGATGTCAGTTTTGCAATTCGTAACTGAGCACGCTGAGAGCATAAACGGCGGCGGTCTCGCAGCGCAGGACGAGGGGGCCGAGCGTGATGGGCTCGAAACCGGCGGAGCGCGCGACGCTGAGCTCTGCGGGGGTGAAGTCGCCCTCGGGGCCGATCAACCAGATCGCGCTGCGCGGCGGTCGGCCGAGCGCGGTCGTGGTTGCAGCGAGGACGGCCTTGAGCGATTTGGCCCCGGGTTGGAGGCTGGCGATGAGCTTCAGGTCGTAACCGCGGGCGGACTCGATGAAGGCGGTGGCGGATTGGACCGGGGTGATTTCGGGGAGCCACGGGTTGCCGCATTGTTTGGCGGCTTCGAGTGCGGCCGTCTGCCATTTCTCGATTTTTTTGTCGGAGCGGTCGGCGTCGAGGTGGACTTGGGTGCGTTCGCTCGCGAGGGGCACGATGCGGGCGGCACCGATCTCCGTGGCCTTGCGGACGATGTCGTCCATGGTGCCGCCCTTGGGCAGCGCTTGGCCGAGGGTGAGGGTGAAGGGGAGGGGCTTGGTTTTCTGGGCGAAGCGGACTTTGAGGCGGGCGGCGCGTTTGTCGGCGGCGACGAGTTCGCAGATCCACTCGGAGCCACGGCCGTCGAAGGCGACCACCGTGTGACCGGCGGCGGCGCGGTTGACGACGATGAGATGATGGGACTCTGCGGCTGAAAGGGTGAGCTCTGCGGGTTCGGCGGAAGAGGGCAGGGCGTAGGCGCGAAAATCGGGCATAGAAAGAGCGGACGGCGGAGGGGAACGCGGGTCGAGGGGAAAACAGAAAGGGCGCCCGACCGTGAGGCCGAGCGCCCTTGCCGACTTAACTGAATGTATGAACCTAAAAAGAACGGGGAACTGACGCCGGGAAAGACGCCGTGGGGTTCGGGGCGTTCAAAATTCAGGTCGGTGAAATTTACGTGGACACGGGCGAAGGGGTTTTCCAAGTTTCGCGGTCGCTTGAAGGCCCAGGTGGCGGAATTGGCAGACGCAGTAGACTCAAAATCTACCACCGCAAGGTTTGTGGGTTCGACCCCCACCCTGGGCACCAAGTTTTGCGGTCGTCGTGATGTTGCCGAGAAGACTTGATGAATCATATCTGAAAGGGCGCGCGCAAGGCGGTCGGGTGTCGTGGTGGTGCGATTAGGAAGACGGGTTTCGCTTCGGTTGCCTAAGGCTTGTTGGTCGATCGCGGAGGGTTGGCGTGTGGCCCCAACATAACAGTCGGGCGGCAACAACGGTCGGGATAAAATTTAGGTTCCAACTTGGATTTCGAGGCCGGGTATCCAAGGTTTGGACCGTGTTTCCTGTGCAACAGTCTTTGGTTCGCCGATCGGCGTATGCGGTGGTGGTGGCGATCCTGATTGTGATCGCCTCAGGCCGGAGTGCGGTCGAAGGGCCGAAGGTCGAGCATTTCGATAAGATCGTGCACTTTTCTGTCTACGGATTGTTGGGCACGCTGGTGGTGCGGGCGCTGGGGCGGCCGCGGGCGATTTGGGCGGTGGTGTTGGTCTCGGGCTTTGGCGTGAGCGACGAGGTGCACCAGTCTTTCACGCCGGGCCGTTCGATGGAGATCGCCGATTGGGTGGCCGACACCCTCGGGGCGACGGTAGCGGTGTTGGCTTACACGCGGTGGACGGCTTACCGGCAGCGTCTGGAGTCGCCGGTGCGCATTGGGAAACGCCGGACCGGAGTCGCCGCATGAAACCCGAAGAAATTCAGTCCAAATTCGAGGCCCTTCGGGCTGAAATCGTGGCGCACGATGAGCGTTATTACCGTCAGGCGAAACCGGAGATCACGGATTTTGAGTATGATTTGTTGAAACACGAGTTGGCGGAATTGGAGGCGAAGTTTCCGCAGTTCGCGCGGGCGGACTCGCCGACGCAACTGGTGGGTGACGACCGGGTGCAGGGATTCGTCGAGGTCGCCCATCGGCAGAAAATGCTGAGTCTCGACAATACCTACAACGAAGCGGAAGTGCGGGCGTTCGGCGTGCGCGTAGGCAAGCTGGTCGAGAGCGCCGGGGAATTGGAGTTTACGGTTGAGCCGAAGATCGACGGGTTGGCGGTGAGTCTCACCTATGAGGACGGAAAACTCGTGCGGGCGGTGACGCGGGGAAAAGGCGACAAAGGTGACGACGTGACCGCGAATGTGCGCACGATCACGATGCTGCCGCACACGTTAGCCGGAGTTGCGCCGCGCGTGGTGGAGATTCGAGGCGAGATCTATCTTACCGCGGCGGAGTTTGACCGGATCAACGCCGAGCGGGCGGCGGCGGGCGAAGATCTTTACGCGAATCCGCGCAACCTCGCGGCGGGCACGATCAAGCAGCTTGATTCCGCCGAAGTAGCGCGGCGCAAGTTGGCGATCGTGCTCTACAGTCTGGGGTATTGTGAGCCGGAGGTCGTGGGCTCGCAGTCGGAATTGCATGAGCGGCTCCGCGCTTGGGGTCTGCCCGTGGTCGAGAAAATGTGGCGCGTGCGCGGGATCGACGCGGCGTGGGACGCGATCGGAGAACTCGATGGACTGCGCCGGAGCTTTGCCTACGGCACCGACGGTGCGGTGGTGAAGCTGGATGACCGGGCGCTGCAACGCGCGGTGGGTGAGACGGCGAAGGCGCCGCGTTGGGCGATCGCGTATAAATTTAAACCCGACACGGCACGCACGCGGTTGCGCGCGATTACCATCCAAGTGGGGAAGACGGGGATTTTGAGCCCGGTGGCGGAGCTGGAGCCCGTGTTGCTCGCGGGCAGCACCATCAGCCGGGCGACGCTGCACAACGAGGATGAGATTCGCCGCAAGGACATCCGCGTGGGCGATTTGGTGGAGATCGAGAAGGCGGGCGAGGTCATCCCGGCGGTGCTGAAATCGTTCCCCGAGGAGCGCGTCGCCGGGGCGGTGGAGTTCGATCTGTGCGCGATGGTCGGAGGAAAATGTCCGGTGTGCGGCAGTGGAATCGCCCGGCTGGAAGTCGCTGGCGAGGACGGGCGCGGCGTGGCGTGGAAATGCCAGAATTACGATTGCCGCGCGCAACGGACGGGGCGGTTGACGTTTTTTTGCAGCCGAAAGGCGCTCGCGATCGACGGGCTGGGCGAGGTGGTGGCGGCGAGGCTCGTCGAACTCGAGTTGGTGAAAGATCCGCCGGAGGTTTACGACGTGACCTTGGAAACATTGGCCACGCTCAACCTCGGGACCGCGGAGGAACCGAGAATTTTCGGCGAGAAGAATGCGGCGAAGATTGTCGCGGCGCGGGAGGCGGCGAAGGCTTTGCCGCTGGAGAAATGGCTGTATGCGCTGAGCGTGCCGGACGTGGGCGAAAGCACGGCGCGGGAGCTGGGGCGACGTCACCGTAGCTTTGCGGAATTGAGAGAATCGGCGCTGTTGCGTGCGGTGTTGCAGAAGGCGGAGTTGCTCGCGCGGCGGGAACTCGAAGCGCCGGCGTCGCGGAAAAATCCCGCGAAGTCAGACGAGGACAAAGCGCGGCGCAAAGAGCTGTGCGTGCGGCTCGACGCCGAGATCGCGGCGCTCGATGCGGGGACATTGGCCGGGGCGCCGGCGGATATCGGGCCGGCGGTGGCCGCGAGCGTGTTGGGGTTTTTCGCGAGTGAGCCAGGCGGGCGGATACTAACCAAGCTTGGCGCGCTGGGCATTGATCCGCAGGGGACGGTGGTGGCGGCGGGCGGGTTTACCGGGAAGACCTTTGTCCTGACGGGGACGTTGCCGACGTTGAAGCGCGAGGAAGCCGAGCAAAGAATTTTGGCGGCCGGAGGAAAAGTGAGCGGCAGCGTAAGCAAGAAAACGAGCTACGTGCTCGCGGGGGCCGACGCCGGTTCGAAGCTGGAGAAGGCGCAGGCGCTCGGCGTCCCGGTGATCGACGAGGCGGAACTGGTTAGACTGCTCGGGCAGTCCTAATCTACCGAGCGGTTCAGAAACCGCGGGATTGCATGGCCCGACCGAGCTCTTTCATGAAGGCTTGGGCGTCGGCGGGCGAGGGGCGGTAGCCGGGTTGGCTGATCTCCGTAAAGCCGGGGCGGTATTGTTGGTCGATGATCCACTTGCCGGTCACGCCGTCGCTGAACGTCACGCTACCCCCGGCGATCGCGCCTGGAATGAGGGTCACCTTGTCCACGACGACGGTGACGGTGCTGGGACCGGCGGGGTCGGCGGGCGGCAGGTCGGCGGCGTCTTCAGGGGGAAGATCGGATTCTTCGCCCTCGGGGAATTCGGAGCCGTCGTCGGGCGGGAGATCGGTGGGGCCGGCGGCCGCGGGTGCGGCGGCGGGCTTCGGGGCGGGGGTGGATTTGCTGACGTCGCTTACGTCGGCTTTGGGGGCGGGGTCCTTCAGGGTGAGCTCAAGGTCGTCGACGAGGAAGCGGACGTCGCGGTAGGTGAGGGTAAGCTTGAAGTGCTCAAGGAGCTTCTTTTGGACAGCAGAAAGGTTGTCGCCGGCGGCGACCCAAGTGGCGACGGTGGTTTTTTGCTCGGGAGTGAGGGACATGGTCGGCGGAAATCGGAGAGTTAAGGGTCGGTGGCTGAAGTTAAGCGCTGAGAGATAGGCGTTAGTCCGGCGCAGTCAACGCGGCGAGTGCGCGTAGACCAAGGCGGTCGGCGCAAACGGGCGTCGGTGCTCGACGCCCCTAACCGCAGAGTGCGTTGAAGATAACGCGCTCCGCCCCGAATCAGCGGCCGAGCTGATTCTTGAGGAATTCCACGCTGCTTCGCGTGGTGGCGTCTTGCTCCATCATGTTGTCCACGGCTTTGCAGGCGTGGATGACGGTGCCGTGATCGCGGCCGCCGAAGGCATCTCCGATTTCCTGAAGGGAGTGCTTGGTGAGCGTGCGGGTGATATACATCGCGATCTGGCGGGGGATGGCGATGTTGTTGGGCCGGCGCTTGCTGGTCATGTCGCTGTGGCGGATCTGAAAATGATCGGCCACGCGTTTCTGAATCGTCTCGATGGTAAGGATGGTCTGCGCCTGCTCCATGAGCACGTCGTGCAGAAGGCGTTCGGCGGTCGCGAGGTCGATAGGCTTGCTGGTCAGGGCGGTGTAGCTGGCGACCTTGATCAACGCGCCTTCGAGGCGGCGGATGTTCTTCGTGATGTTCTGCGCGATGAAATTGATGATGGGCGCGGGGAGGTCGCATTTGAGCGCGGCGGCCTTGGTGCGCAGAATGGCGATGCGGGTCTCGACGTCGGGCGACTGGATATCGGCGGGGAGGCCCCATTCGAAGCGGGAGACGAGGCGGGCTTCGAGTTTCTGGATCTCGGAAGCGCGGCGGTCGCTGGAGAGGACGATCTGTTTACCGGCTTCAAAGAGGTCGTTGAAGGTGTGGAAGAATTCTTCCTGAATGCGCTCTTTGTTGGCGAGGAATTGGACGTCGTCGAGGAGGAGGACGTCGGCCTGGCGATACCGTTGGCGGAATTTGGTGAGGCTGTTTTCCTGGAGCGCTTGGATGAACTCGTTGGTGAACTTCTCCGTGGAGAGGTAGGCGACGCGGGCATCGGGCTTGCGGCGAAGGATGGCGTGCCCGATGGCGTGCATCAGGTGGGTTTTGCCGAGACCGGTGTCGCCGTAGAGAAAGAGCGGATTGTAGGCCTGCGCGGGGGATTGGGCGACGGCGAGGGCGGCGGCGTGAGCCATCTGGCTGTTGGAGCCGACGACAAAGGTTTCGAAGGTGTTGCGGGGATTGAGCAGGCCGGCGGCGGGGCCGCGTTCATCGTAGCGGGTGGCCTTACGGGTGGCGCCGGCGGACGCGCGGCTGCGGGCGAGGGCGGAGTCGGCCCCGGCGCGTTCGCTGGTGGCCGATGGGGTGGCGCCGGTGGTGTTAATTTTGACGTGGACGAGGCGGCCGGCGACGAGCCGAAGCCGTTGGGTGATCAGATCGAGGTAGTTGTCGTTGATCCAAATCGAGGCGAATTCATTGGGCACGCCCAACGTGATGAGTTCTTCGCTGGTTTCGAGGCAAACGATGGGCTCGAACCACATATGAAAGACATCTTCCGGGAACAGCGATTTGAAGTCGCATTTCACGGTTTCCCAAAGGCTGGGCGAGAGAGACTGGGTGGGCATTAGCGGGCGATGGGAGCGATTTTATTCACAGGCGGGACCGGCGGCTCTTTCTTCACATTCGCTCTAGGCTACATCCGGGTGCACGGGCGGGAAAATTGGGTGAGTGGGCCAACAGGGGAAAAACGGTAAATTACAAAGATGTAAAATACTGTTGTCCAAGTGATAGCGGGGGCTATCGAAGGGCGGCTGACAGGATGAAGCAAAAAGGAGGTGGGAAGGAACGTTCGGACCGACCTGAAGAGGTGGCGAAGGGGGCAATAACTGCGAAGCAAAAATGCATGACAAGGCGAAGTTTTTGCCAAGTTACTCACAGGCCCCATGGGCATAACTTTTTTGAATTTTTTGTTGCCAACTTTTCCCTTGGTTGGGGCAGGCGATTCGACCGCTTTTTTCGTGTATTTTGAGGGGAAATACAGAGGCGGAAATTCAGAGGGAAAAGCGCCCTGAAATGGTTACAGGAAGGTTACGGCCGTGAAACGGAAGTGCGTTTGGTGATACGCGAACGAACCGAACCAAAAGAGAAACTTAGACCGCCGCCGGCGCGGGGTCGACCCACTTGCCGTGTTCCTTGATCAGGGCGATCAGGCGGGCATCGGCCTCGGCTTGGGGCAGGTTGTATTGCACGCAGGTCTTGCCGACGTAGAGGTTGATTTTTCCGGGCGCCCCGCCGACGTAGCCGAAGTCGGCGTCGGCCATTTCGCCGGGGCCGTTGACGATACAGCCCATGATCGCGAGTTTCACGCCTTTGAGGTGTCCCGTCTGCGCGCGGATGCGCTGGGTGGTGGTCTGAAGGTCGAAAAGAGTGCGACCGCAACTGGGGCAGGCGACGAACTCGGTCTTCGAAGAGCGGGCGCCGGCGCCTTGCAGGACATTATAGGCGAGGGTGGTCGCCCGCACGGGATCGGCTTCGGTCTCAATACTGATCAGATCGCCGAGCCCATCGCAGAGCAGGCCGCCGGTGAGGAATGACGCGTCAAGGAGGCGGGAGAGAAACGAACCATCGGGTTTGATCGCGGTGGCGGACGTGTTGCGAATCCAGAGTGGGGCGCGGGAGCCAAGGGCGTGGAGCGCAGCAGCAAGAGCCCGGGTGCGGCCAAGGGGGTGGGCCGAGGAGTTGAGCGTTGAGAGCCGAGCGGTGAGGGCGAAAAGCAGCGAGGCGTCACCAAGGGCAACCAGCGTAGGGGCGAGTGCCGCGATGTCGTCGGCGGTGGCGGCGATGGCGAGCGTGTGGCCGTGGCGGCGCGCAAGCGTCGCGAAGGCGGCGAGAGCGGGGGAGTCGGCGGCGGTGAATTCGCGAAGAAGGACGGCGGGGAGGAGATTTGAGATCGTCGATTCGAGTTCAGCAGGGGTGAGAGACGGGGCGAGTTCGAGAACGAGAAAGCGGCCGGGGGCCGACCATTCGCTCACGCTCGCGGCGACGATAGAGAGATCGGCGGAGGTGTTGACCGGGACGAGGAGGCCCTCGTGGGGGGTGTCGGGGGATTTCGGTACGGGAATACGCGACTTGAAATTCGCTAGAGCGGAGAGGGTCACGCGCGTGACGACGGCAGGGGCGTACTCGGGGCCGATCTTGATTTTTGGCGCGAGTGCGAGGGTTTGGGTCGGGCGGCGATTAAAGTGATAGGGGTCGATTTGATCGGGCGGCGGCGTTTGGAGGCCGGCGCCCAAGGACCAGAGCGACATGGCTTTGTCGGCGATGGCGCGGGCGACGGGGATTTCGTAGACACTGTCTTCCGTGAGGGAAACGCGGATGGTATCGCCTAGACCGTCGAGTAGGAGTGAGCCAATGCCGATGGCGCTTTTGATTCGGCCGTCTTCACCATCGCCGGCCTCGGTGACGCCGAGGTGGAGCGGATAGGTCATCTGCTCCTCGTTCATCCGGGCGACGAGAAGGCGGTAGGCCTGAATCATCACCTTGGGATTCGAGGCCTTCATCGAAAGGATGATCTGATCGTAGGAATGACTGGCGGCGATACGGAGGAATTCGAGGGCGCTCTCGACCATCCCGAGGGGCGTGTCGCCGTAGCGGTTCATGATGCGGTCGGAAAGTGAGCCGTGATTGGTGCCGATGCGCATCGAGCGACCGAGTTCTTTGCAGCGGATCACCAGCGGGGAGAACGCCTCGTGCAGGCGGGCGAGTTCGGCGTCGTAGTCGGAGTCCGAGTATTCGCGGACGGCGAATTTTTTCTTGTCGGCGTAATTGCCGGGGTTGACCCGGATTTTTTCCACGTGCTCGACCGCCTCCATTGCGGCGCTGGGGAGGAAGTGGATGTCGGCGACGATGGGAACATGGGCGAAGCCGGCGGCGGCAAGTTGGGCGCGGATGTCGCGGAGGCAGCGGGCGGCGGCGACGTTGGGGGCGGTGATGCGGACGATCTCGCAGCCGACTTCGGCGAGAGCGATGGATTGCTGCACGGTGGCGGCGATATCCTGCGTGTCGCTCGTCGTCATCGACTGGATGCGCACGGGGTGGGTGCCGCCGACGCCGACGGAGCCGACCCGGACTTCATGGGTGTGACGGCGGATGGTTTGGAAACGTGAGGCGCAGTAGGGCGACATGGCAGGATGGAGAATGCGGGTGGAGCGCGTGGCGCGCCGTCGGCGGAGTGATGGATTGCCGCGTCGCTGCGCTCCTAGCAACGACCGGTGGGGCTTACTTGGCGGGGGCGTTGGACTCGGAGCGGCTCGTGTTCACGTCGCGGACGATGCGGCGGACGTCGAAGAAGCTCACGTAGAGAATCATGGAGAGCAGCAGGACCATGAAGACGCTTTGGGCGCTCATGATGAAATTCACGGGCAGGGCGCGACCGCGGAGTTTGCCGATGGTAGCGAAGAGCATCTGGCCACCGTCGAGCACGGGAATCGGCAGCAGGTTGAAGACGGCGAGGTTGATGTTGATGAGGATCGTGAACATCAAAATTGCGACGATTCCCGCCTCGGCGGCGCTGTGAAAGATCCGGACGATCCCGACGGGGCCGGCGAGTTTGGAGATGCCGATGTCGGAGTTGGGGTTGATGAGGCTGGAGAGCGTGCGAATCGTCATTAGGACGGGCGCGACGATCTGCTTGAGGGGCGACGGATGGGTGGTGCGGAAGCCGGTGGTAAAATCCACGCCGAGGGCTTTGGCGAGGGCGGCGTTGGTGGTCGCGGTGTGCGCGGGCAACGTGAGGGTGACATCGGCGCCGGCACGACGGACGATGAGCTTGGCCGGGGCGGAGGGTTGGGTGAGGAGGGTCTCGAAAAGAGTCTCGGTGCCGTAGATCTTCACGCCGTTGGCGGAGACGATCTCGTCTTTCTCGAGGAGGCCGGCGGTGGCGGCGAGGGTACCGGGGTTAATCTTGAAAGCGATGAGTTCGAAGCCAGGGGCGATGCCGACTTTGCGGAATTTTTCATCGCCGGAGAGGCGGGGATTGACGGGCAGATCGAGAATCTCGCCGTCGCGATCCACGGTGAAAACGGCGCGGGGTTGACCGTCGGCGGTGCGGCCGGAGGTGGTGACGAGGGTCTGCATCAAGTCCTGCCAGTCGGTGACGGTTTTGCCGTCGATGGCGCGGACAATGTCGCCGGCGCGGAAGCCGGCCTGAAGGGCGGGACTGGGAGACTTGACGCCATCGGGCCCCTCCAAAGTTTTGGCCACATAGCCGACCCGGGTGGTTGCGGTCATGCTGCTCTCGGGCAGGCCGACGACGGTGATAATGCAGGCGAGGATAAAGGCAAAGAGGACGTTGAACGCCGCACCGGCCACGAAGACCAACATCCGGGTGGAGTAGGAAATGGGCGGGAGTTTGGCGACGTCGGCGTTGCTTGCGCCCTCGATGGGGCCGAGGTCGGCGAGTTGGGGGAGGAGAACGTAGCCGCCGAGAGGAAACCAAGCGATGCGGTATTCGACGCCGTCTTTGGCGCGGTGGGACCAAATGGCCGGACCGAAACCGATGGAGAAGCGCTCGACGAGCACCCCTCGTCGCCGGGCGGCAAGGAAGTGTCCGAGCTCGTGGACAAAGATCGAGCCGCCGAAAAAGATGACGACGAGAAAGATCGACCAGATGTTGGAGAAGACGGCGGAGAGGAGTTCCATTTTGGGATTTTAGACTATTGATTCCCGATTTTCGATTTCCGACTTCGCGAGGCGGCGGGCTTCTTGGTCGAGGGCGAGGATGGCGGGGAGATCGGCGGGGGCGGAGTGGGAAAGTTGGCCGAGAGTGTGTTCGACGACGCGCGGAATCGCAAGAAAGGGGATCTGATGGGCGAGGAAGGAGGCAACGGCGACCTCGTTAGCGGCGTTGTAAACGGCCGGAGCACCGCCGCCGGCGTTCATGGTTTCCCGGGCGAGGCGGAGCATCGGGAAGCGAACTTCGTCGAGCGGCCGAAACTCGAGCGTGAGCAGTTTTCGGAAATCCAGCGCGGCTTCGACTCCCGGCGCACGGGCGGGGTGGAGCAACGCGTGTTGGATGGGAAATGTCATCGACGGCGGGCAGAGCTGGGCGAGCATCGAACCGTCGGTGAACTCGACGATCGCGTGGACGATGCTTTGCGGGTGCATGACGGCGGTGCACTGCTCGGGGCGGAGACCGAAGAGACATTGGGCCTCGATCAGCTCGAGGCCTTTGTTGGCCAACGTGGCGGAGTCGACGGTGATTTTGGGGCCCATCGACCAATTGGGATGTTTGACGGCGTCGGCGGGGGTCACGGAGGTGAGGCGGTCGACGGGCCAGTCGCGGAACGCGCCGCCGCTGGCGGTGATGGTGACGCGGCGGACGGAGGTGTGGGGGTTGCCCTCAAGACATTGGAAAACGGCGCTGTGTTCGCTGTCGACCGGGAGAAGTTTCGCGCCGCTCTTCGCGGCGGCGGCGAGCACGTGTTGGCCGGCGAGGACGAGGATCTCTTTGGAAGCGAGGGCGAGGTCTTTGCCGGCGTTAAGCGCGGCGAGGGCGGGTTCGAGGCCGGTGGTGCCCACGACGGCGACGAGGACGATGTCGGCCGCCGGCAGTTGGGCGAGTTCGACGAGGCCGGCGAGGCCGCCGACGAGGCGCGTGCCGGTCGGAAAAGCGGCGGGTTGGGCGCGAGCGGCGGCGAAGGCTTTTTCATCGAAGAGGCCGACGTGGCGGACGCCATGAGCGGAGGCGATGGCCGCGAGTTTTTCCCAATTGCCCCGGGCGGCGACTGCGACGAGCTCGAGTTTGTCGGGGTGGGCGGCGATGACGCGCAGCGTGCTCTCGCCGATGGAACCGGTGGCGCCGAGGAGGACGACGCGTTTGCGGGGGGCAGGGGAAACGTTCATGCGCTACGGCAGGCCGAAGAAAAAATAACCGACCGGCGCGGCCAGCAGCAGACTGTCGCTCAGGTCAAACATGCCGCCGATGCCGGGGATGCTACGGCCGGAGTCCTTCATGTTGGCGCGGCGTTTGATCACGGATTCGACGAGGTCGGCGACGATCCCGATGGCCGCGACGGGTGCGGCAATCAGCGCGGCGATCAGCGGGGTCATGTGACCGGGGAAGTGGTCACGTGAAAGCCAGGCAATCAAGGCACCGACACCCATCGACGTGATGATACCGCCGGCGGCGCCTTCCCAGGTTTTTTTCGGGCTGATATGAGGGGACATCTTATGGCGGCCGATGGCGAGGCCGGTGAGGAGCGCGCCGACGTCGCAAAACTTGGCGACGGCGATCAGCCACAGGGCAAGCAGCAGCCGCCCGTCGGGGGTGACGGTATCGCCGGGGAGCGGGACGACGATCCGCACCATGTACTGCAAGAGCACGCCGACGTAAACGATGCCGAAGATCGTGGTGGCGAGGGATTCCACGCGATTTTCCGGGGTGCGTTCGCCGAGCAGGCGGACGGCGAATACCACGGTGGAAAGTGCGAGGAGGATGTGGGCGGGCCGGCCGATGACCGTCTCGATCCAGGGCGAGAGCGTGATGAGCACGCCGAAACTTGAGCCGAAGATAGTGAACGGCGCGTATCCGGCGCCACGCATGAGGCCGAAAAACTCGCGGAGCGTGAGTGCGGAGATGATCGCGATGAGCACGAGCGCGCCCGAGGTGCGGAAAAACCACAGCGTGACGGCGATGATACTCCAAAGGGCGACGGTGCTGAGAATGCGTTTGATCAAGAGGGGAACTGGGAGCTGAGAGTTGGGAGTCTAGGGGTGGGAGGTCGGGCGCCGGAGTTCGGATGCGGAGATTCGGATTGGGGCGGGTAGGCTAGCGGGCGGCGGGCTTCAATTGCTCGCTGGTGAGGCCGAAGCGGCGCTCGCGGCGATTGTAGTCGGCGATGGCGGCGGTGAGATCCGCTTTGGAAAAGTCGGGCCAAAGCGTGGGCGTGAAAACGAACTCGGCGTAGGCGGCCTGCATCAAAAGGAAGTTGCTGATACGGGTCTCGCCGGAGGTGCGGATCACGAGGTCGGGATCGGGGAGATCGGCGGTGGTGAGGTAACGTGAGAAAGTGGACCACGAATCGTCGTTGAGATTCTCCCGGCCGGCGGCAACGGCGGCGGCGTAGGCGCGGGCGGCGTCAACGACCTCGGTGCGGGCTCCGTAGTTTAGCGCGAGAACAAGGGTGTAATCGGAGAAGTGCTGCGTGGCTGCGGTGGTGTCGTTGAGCAGCTTCTGGATATTGGCCGGGAGGTCGGCGGTGCGACCGATGGTACGGAAACGGACGCGATCGCGGACGAAGGTGGCGAGTTCCTTCTTGAGGTAGTACTCGAGCAGCCCCATGAGCCCGCCTACCTCGTCTTGGGGGCGTTTCCAGTTTTCGACCGAAAAGGCGTAAAGCGTGAGGACTTTCACGCCGAGGTCTCGGGCCGCAAGCGTGGTGGTGCGAACGGTTTCGACTCCCCGGCGGTGCCCTTCCAGGCGGGGGAGGCCACGGGCTTTGGCCCAGCGGCCGTTGCCGTCCATGATGATGGCGATATGGGCGGGAACAGGGCCCAAAACAGCGGGCGGTGGGATGGATTCGTCCATGCGAAAAAAGCGAAGGTAGCGAGGCGGGCGGAAGTTTGACAAGGGGGAAGCCCGGGCGAGCGTGGAGCTATGAGCAAACCCCTGACGGCGAAAAAAATTGCGGCGGAGTTGATCAAATTGCCGGGCTGGGCGTGGGAACACGACGCGCTGGCCAAGACCTTTGAATTTGCAGATTTCAGGGCTGCGCTGGCGTTTATGGTGCGCGCGGGGTTCGAGGCCGAGGAGCTGAACCACCATCCGGAATGGATGAACGTTTACAAGACGGTCGCGGTGCGGCTTTCCACGCATGACGCCGGTGGCAAGGTGACGGCGCTGGACGTGGAACTGGCGCGGCGCTTCGAGAAGGTGTTAGCTTAGCGGGCTTTTGGGGGCCGCAGGTTGGGTCGATTTCCAATCACCGGGGCGGTGGTGGCAGCCACCGTTTAAGCCAACGTCATATGAACGGCGGCCTATGTGGAATCGTCCCGAACTCAGTGCCGCTGGTTTTATGACCTAATCAGCATGGAGAAAGCGTAAGCTCCGGCGCCGCGGCGCGGTCAGCGGTGGCGTTTCGGGAAGGCGGCCTGGAAGCTGAGCAGCGGTCTCCGGCGGCGAAATTTCATGAAAAAATTTGGCGGTGCGACTTGCCACCGGGAGCGCCCTGAATCACTGAAAGCGGCATGGTGAGTTCCCGCCCCCAAGCAACCCTCCGGTTATTCGTTTTGACGGCATGTTTGGGTGCGGTGGGTGGGATTTCCGGAGTGCTTGGCGCCGCGACACCGGTGGCCGAAACGATCGATTTCAATCGGGACATTCGGCCGATCCTTTCGGAGAACTGCATTCGTTGTCACGGACCGGATGCCGACGATCGCAAAGGTGGCGAACGGAGCAAGGGCGGGCTGAGGTTGGACACGCGGGAAGGCGCGCTCGCGGTCATGAATGGGTTTGCAGCCATTGTCCCGGGGCGGCCGGACGAAAGCGAACTGCTGGTGCGCATCATGACGGCCGACGAGACGGAGGTGATGCCTCCGCCGGAATCCAATAAGAAACTCACGTCGCGGCAAAAAGAGCTGGTCAAAAAATGGATCGAGCAGGGTGCGCCGTATGCACCGCACTGGGCTTACGTCGCGCCGAAGCGACCGACACTCCCGGAGGTGCGCGATGTGACTTGGGGCGCGAATCCGGTGGACCGCTTCATTCTCAGCCGACTGGAACGCGAAAAACTTTCGCCGGCACCTGAGGCCGAGCGCGCCACGATTGCGCGCCGGGTGGCGTTGGATTTGACCGGTCTGCCCGCGACTCCGGCCGATGTGCAACGTTTCGAGCAGGATGCCGCTCCGGGTGCTTATGAACGCATGGTCGACCGCCTGTTGGCGCAACCGGCTTTCGGCGAACATTGGGCGCGTCTCTGGCTCGATCAGGCGCGCTATGCGGACTCGGCCGGATATGCGGACGATCCGTTGCGCACGATCTGGGCTTATCGGGATTATCTCGTCCGGGCGTTCAACTCCAACAAACCGTTCGACCAGTTCACCACCGAACAACTCGCGGGGGACCTGCTGCCGAACCCGACGGATGAGCAACTCGTGGCCACGGCGTTTCACCGCAACACGCCGACCAACAGCGAAGGCGGCACGATCGACGAAGAGTTTCGCAACGTCGCCGTGGTGGACCGGGTGAACACGACGATGACCGTCTGGATGGGCTCAACCATGGCCTGCGCCCAGTGCCACACGCATAAATACGATCCGTTTACCCATACCGATTACTTCCGGCTTTTTGCGATTTTCAACAACACGGCGGACAACGACCAGAAAGACGAATCGCCCGTGCTCGGGTTGTTTACCCCGGAGCAAAAAAAAGAGCGCAAGGAGCTGCAGGGACTCATCGCGGCGATCCAGCCGACGTTGAGCGCCCGGACGCCCGCGCTGTTGGCCGCGCAACCCACGTGGGAAAAACGGTTCGAGCCGGGGCTCAGCTGGTCGGATCTGAGACCGACGGGCCTGGTTTCCAAAGCGGGTGCAGCGATGACGGTCGGCAGCGACGGGGTGATCGGCGTTGAGCGCAAAGGCGAAAGGGACATCTACACGCTCAGAACGGTGACCGAGGCGGAACAGACGCTGACCGCTCTAAGGATCGAGGCGCTGCCAACGAAGGACACGGGCGAATTCGTGGTCACGCGCGTGCGGGCCGCAGTGATCCCGGCGGGGAAACCTGAAATCTCCGGCCGCTTTCTTCGGATCGAGTTACCCGGCAACGACCGCGTGCTGTCGCTGGCCGAGGTGCAAGTTTACGAGGGCGACGAGAACATTGCGCCGGCCGGTCGGGCGAGCCAGAGTAGCACCGACGGTGAGGCGGTTTCAGCTCTCGCCATCGACGGGAAAACCAATGGCGATTTGGTTCAGGCAAAAACGACGACGCTCACCCTGCGCTCGGAGAATCCATGGTGGGAGCTCGACTTGAAGAACGACCAAGTGACGGAGCGGTCGGTGGAGCGCGTGGTTATTTGGAACCGCACGGATGGCGACTACGGAGCACGTCTCGCCGGCGCGAAGATCACGGTCCTTGATGCGCAGCGAACTCCGGTGTGGTCCACCACGCTGGAAACCGCCCCGGTCAAGAATGAGGCATTGGTAGTGAGCGAAGTGAGCTCGATCGTTTTTGTTTCGGCGCACGCGGACTTTACCGCCGATGGTTTCGCGGCGAACACGGTTTTGACCAAAGCTGGTAAAGAGAAAGGCTGGTCGGTGGGCGGGGCGGCTACGACGGCCCACACCCTCGCGCTTTTGCCCAAAGAGCCGGTGGTGGTGCCGGCGGGCGGGCAGTTGAAGGTGACGATCGAACAATACTCCAATCGAAAGCACGCGACCTTGCGGGCGTTCCGCGTTGCCACATCAAGCGACGTTCGGGCCAACGAGATCGTTCGGACGCCACCGCCGGTTTTGGCATTGATCGCGCGCGCACCCGAAGAGCGCTCGGCAGCTGAGAACGAGACGGTGACCTCTCACTATATGACTGTCGCGCCGGGCTTGCAGCCTGAGCGTGAACGCCACGCGGCTTTGTTGGCGAAACTCGAAGCAGTGAAGCCCAGCACGACGGTGCCGGTCATGTCGGAGGTGGTGGGTAGCGCGCGCCGCACGACGCAGATCCACCGTCGCGGGAACTACCTCGATCTGGGCGAGGAAGTATCGCCGGGCACGCCGGAGGCGTTGCATCCCCTCCCGGCGGGAGCGGCTTCGAACCGTCTGGGGCTTGCCCAATGGTTGCTCGATCCGAGCAATCCCCTGACGACCCGGGTGATTTCAAATTTATTCTGGGAGAATATCTTCGGTCTCGGCCTGGTGCGGACGAGTGAGGATTTTGGCAGCCAAGGTGATCTGCCCTCGCATCCGGAGCTTCTTGATTGGCTCGCGGTGGAGTTTCGCGAGAGCGGTTGGGACGTGAAACACCTGCTGCGGCTGATGGTGACCTCCCAGACTTATCGGCAGTCGTCGCGGATCATACCCGAAATGTTGGCGCGGGATGTGGACAATCAGTTGCACGCGCGCGGGCCGCGGTTCCGGCTTTCGGCCGAGATGATCCGCGATCAGACGCTCGCGGTGAGCGGATTACTGAGTGCCAAAATGTATGGCCCGCCGGTGAATCCGCCCCAGCCCAAAATGGGCGTGAGCGCGGCGTTCGGCTCGGGGCTCGATTGGGAGACCAGCACCGGGGAGGACCGCTATCGGCGCGGACTCTACACGACCTGGCGACGTTCGAATCCGTATGCCTCGATGGCGACGTTTGATGCGCCCAGCCGCGAGGTCTGCACGGTGCGGCGGGAACGCTCCAATACGCCGTTGCAGGCGCTCGTGACGTTGAATGATCCGGTTTACATCGAGGCGGCGCAGGCGCTGGCCCGTCGCCTCGCCGCGCAAGGCGGGAGACCGGAGGATCGATTGAACGCGGCGTTCCGGCTCGCGTTGGCACGAGCGCCAAAGCCGATCGAGCAACGGGAGATGCTGGCCCTGTTGGAGCGGACGCGAGCGCGGTTCACCGGTGATGCGACTCGGGCGCGGCAGATCGCCACGGACCCCCTGGGGCCGTTGCCGCCGGGCGCAGATGTGGTGGATCTCGCCGCGTGGACGGTGGTCGCCAATGTCCTGCTCAATCTCGACGAATTCTTGATGAAGCCCTGAACCGCGTTCGCTCTATGAATCCCTACCTCGACTCCCTGCGCCACACGACTCGGCGTCATTTTCTCAAAGAGTCCGCCGCGGGCCTCGGTGCGATTGCATTGAGTGCGCTGCTTGGGCGCAACGCGATGGCGGCGCCGACGGGTATGGCGGCGGTGAATCCGTTGGCGGCGCGCTTGCCCCACTTCGCGCCGAAGGCGAAACGCGTGATCTATCTGCACCTCACGGGGTCGCCGCCGAACCTGGACCTTTTCGACTACAAGCCCGAGTTGGTGAAGCGCGACGGGCAGGATTGCCCGGATGAGTTCATCAAGGGCAAGAAATTCGCTTTCACGGCGGGGAAGCCAAAGCTGATGGGAAGCCCTCGAACGTTCGCCCAATACGGGAAAAGCGGTCAGTGGATGTCGGATGCGATTCCTCATCTCCATACGGTAGCCGATGAGTTGTGCATCATCCACTCGATGAACACTGACCAGTTCAACCACGCGCCGGCGGAGTTGCTTTTGCTCTCCGGGTCGCCGCGCCCCGGCCGTCCCTCGATGGGATCGTGGGTGACCTACGGCCTCGGCACCGAGAACCAGAATTTGCCCGGTTTCGTGGTGTTGATCTCGAGTGGCGTGCAGCCGAATGGCGGCAAGAATTCCTACGGCAGCGGGTTTTTGCCCTCGGTGTTTCAAGGCGTGCAGTGCCGATCCAAGGGCGACCCGGTGCTGTATGTCTCGGATCCGGCGGGTTTCACGCGCGATTTGCGGCGTGAAAGCCTCGATGCCTTGCAGGTATTGAACGAACTGCAGGCGAGCGAACTCGGCCATCCTGAGACCCGCACGCGAATCGCCCAATACGAGCTCGCTTACCGGATGCAGATGTCCGTGCCCGAAGTGATGGATATCTCGCGGGAAACTCCGGCAACGATCGCCAGCTACGGCGCGCAACCGGGCGAATCGAGTTTTGCCAACAACTGTCTGCTCGCGCGGCGCTTGGTGGAGCAGGGAGTGCGTTTTGTGCAGCTCTTTGATTGGGGCTGGGATTTTCACGGGACAAGCGAGAGAGAGGACATCCGCGACGGCCTGACGAAGAAGTGCCGCACCATGGATCAGCCCGTGGCGGCGTTGATCAATGACCTCCGCCAACGCGGCCTGCTTGACGAAACGTTGATCGTGTTGGGCGGCGAATTTGGCCGTACCCCGTTCCGTGAGGGACGCACCTCGGCGGGTGAGATTCTTGGTCGGGACCACTACCCGGACTGTTACACGATGGTTTTGGCCGGTGGCGGGATCAAAGGCGGACTCTCCTACGGCGAGACCGACGAACTCGGCTTCAACGTCGTGCGGGACAAGGTTCACGTCCATGACCTGCAAGCGACGCTTTTGCACCAACTCGGGTTCAGCCATGAGCGGCTGACCTTCCGTTTTGAGGGCCGAAATTACCGTTTGACCGACGTGCATGGCAGCGTGGTCAAGGGCGTGATCAGTTAAACGGCGGTCCGTGGATTGCCCTCGGGCGCGCGGAGCCGATGCGGGCCTTGACAGTGCGAAAGCTCGACCGTTAAACCCTTTTCCTTTCGCACGTCGCAACCCTCAACATCAAGTCATCTACGTTATGCCCGCAGCCAACGACATTCGCCGAGGCCAAGTCATCAAATTCAACAATGAGCCGCATCTCGTGATGGAGACGCAGCACCGCACGCCGGGTAATTTGCGGGCGTTCGTGCAAATTAAGATGCGGAATCTGCGCTACGGCAAAGCTCTCGACCAACGTTTTGCTTCGACGGACACCATCGAAGTGCTGCCGACCGAGAAAAAATCGCTCGAATACAGCTACGCTGACCGCGATGCCTATGCGTTCATCGATCCCGACACGTATGAGCAAGTAGAGCTCAGTGCGCTGCTCTTGGGCGATGCGAAGAATTATCTGACGACGGGCGGGCGGGTCGATGTGCTCTTCGTTGACGAGAAGCCTCTTTCCATCGAGCTGCCTTCGACCGTAGCGCTAAAGGTCATTGAAAGCTCCGAGGGCATCAAGGGCGACACCGCCAGCAACGTGCAGAAGCCCGCCAAGCTTGAGACCGGATTGGTTGTGCAGGTACCGCTCTTCATCAAGGAAGGTGAGATCATCAAGATCAGCACCGAGGATGGAAGCTACCTCGGCCGCAGCTAATCAGATCCGAAGCCGCTTTCTTCTTTAACCCGCAGCGCTCGCTGCGGGTTTTTTGTGTCTCGTTAACGGCGCGTTTAGCGCCGGGGCGCGGGTGGCTTGAGCCAGCCTGCCAGGCGTTTTCGCAGTTCGGCCTGCTTTATGGGTTTGGTGATGAAATCATCCATGCCGGCGGCCATGCAATCGGCGCGGTCGTCGTCCATGGCTTTGGCCGTCATCGCGACGATGAGGAGCGGTCGGCCCGCAAGGCGCTGGCGGATGCGCCGGGTCGTTTCCAAGCCATCGATACCCGGCATACGAAGATCAATGAACACGGCGTCCCACGGCTCGTTTACGGCGCGCTCGATGGCTTCACCGCCGCTGGCGACGAGGGTGGTAGTGATACTAAAACGACTCAGCATCATTTTGATCACGCGAAGGTTGACCGCATCGTCGTCGACGACGAGGACTCGCTCGGCCGGCAGCGGGGTCTCAAGCGGCGGATTCGATCGGCCGGTCGACGCTGCCGGAAGCTCCTCGGTTAGACGCAGCGAAACCTCGAAGTAAAACTCCGAGCCTTGTTTGGGGGTGCTTTGAACCTTTATTTCGCCGCCCATGCGGCGCACCAGTTCTTGGGCAATTGCAAGGCCGAGACCTGAACCGCCGTATCGTCTGGTGGTGGAGCTGTCGGCTTGGGTGAATTTATTGAAGAGCTTGGCCACGGTCTCGGCGCTCATACCGATGCCCGTGTCGCGGATGCGAAAACGAAGGGTGGCCTGGTCGAGGGGACCGGGGACGCGTTCGAGGTCGACGTGGACCGAGCCGGCCTCGGTAAACTTCAGTGCGTTGCCGATGAGATTTATGAGGACTTGCTTCAGGCGCCCGGGGTCGCCGATGACGAGCTCGGGCAGATCGGGCGACTTCGTGAGCCGAAGTGTGAGACGCTTTGCATCGGCTCGGGCGTCCATGAAAGAAATGGTTTCCTCGACGGTTTGGACCACCGAAAAAGGGATCGACTCGAATTCCAGCCGACCGCTCTCGACGCGGGAAAAGTCGAGGATGTCATTGAGCAGCCGCAACAGGGCGTGTGCGGAATCGCCCGCGATGTTAACTTGCTCGCGTTGCTCGGCGTTGAGTTCGGAGTCGCGGATGAGCTGAAGCATGCCGATGAGACCGTTCATCGGGGTGCGGATCTCGTGGCTGATGGTCGCGAGGAATTCGCTCTTGGCGACGCTGGCGTCTTCCGCCCGCGCTTTGGCTGCGCTGAGGGTACGGAGGAGCGCTTCGTTTTCGAAGGCGACGCGGTGGAGCTTACGCAGATCAGCATGCTGCATGTGCGCCGTGTTCAGGAGAAACAAGGCATAGGTGAAAGTACAAAGCGCCAGGGTCCACATGCCGGTCTCGGGCATCATGAGCAGGACGCAGAAAACGGGGAGCAGCGTCAGGGTCACGTAAAGGTGGTAACACGCCTTAACCGGGGCCAACGAGCGCGCACCGCCGGCGTTGAGTCCGGCAAGAATCAACAAAACCAGACAGCGCGGGAGCACATCGGGCGTGTTGAGAAAAAGCCAGGCGGCCACACCCCAAAGGCTGGCGGACAATGCGAGACCGACGATGAATGCCCGGCGCCAGCGGGGCAGTTGGTCGTTGAGGGGCGCGAGACGAGCGAAGCGGTAATTGAGCGCCAGTCGCAGCAACGTAACCGCGACGACGGAGCTGAACCAAATCAGGTGGGTGCGGGCAGGAAAGTAGGACCAGAGCCCGACGACCAAAACGAGTGACACGGCCAAGTTGGAGTAGAGGCCGAAGCCGGCGGAGCGGTAGAGGATCCGGGTGAGTTCGGCTTCAACTTGCTGGCGAACCCCCTCGGGCTCGACGGTGGCAGGGAGCGCTGCGGGAGGACTGGTTTGGATGTTGCCGGTAGGCTCCACAGTGAAAAATGCAATGGGGTAGCGCCGGATGCAAACGCTAGATGGGGCGCGAGAGCCCGGCGATGGCCGCGGCGTGCGCCGGGGCCAAGCGATCGGGTTGGGAAATATCGGGGCATAGCTCGCGGAGAAGACCGTCTTGCAGCCCGTAAATCCACCCATGAATTGCCAACTGCTGGCCACGCGCCCAAGCGTCTTGGACGATGGTGGTCTGGCAGACGTTGGCGACCTGTTCGATGACGTTGAGTTCGCAGAGCCGATTGGAGCGGGCGGTGTCGTCGGGCAGATCGCGCAAACAGCATTCGTGTTTCTCGCGCACGTCTTGGACGTGGCGAAGCCAGTTGTCGGCCAGCCCGACGCGTTCACAGCGCAATACGGTGCGGACGCCGCCGCAACCGTAGTGTCCGACGACCATGATGTGTTTCACGCGGAGGACATCGACCGCGTATTGTATGACCGAGAGACAATTCAGATCGGTGTGAACTACGACGTTGGCGATATTCCGGTGGACAAAGACCTCGCCGGGCAGCAGGCCGATGATTTCGTTGGCCGGCACGCGACTGTCGGAGCAGCCGATCCAGAGGTGCTCCGGATTCTGTTGGCGCGAGAGTTTTTGAAAAAACTCCGGGTCGCGGTGTTTGATCGCACCGGCCCAAGTCCGGTTCTGGGCAAAAAGATGATCGAGATCAGCCATGGAATTTGACGGGCACCGCCGGGATCAAAAAACCCGCGCCCAAAGGAGTTTCAGGTAACGGCTTTCGAGGCAGTTGGAGTAAACGGGGTGATCGACGCCGGCGCCGGTGCGGTCGAAAAATTGGAGACGGCGTTGTTGCCGGTGGGCGGCTTTGATGACGTGACTCTCAAAGTCCTCCGTCGAAAGCAGGCCCGAACAGGAGCAGGTCACAAACACGCCGCCGGGCTTGAGCAGAGACATGGCGAGAAGGTTGAGGTCCTCGTATTTTTGGCGGCCCTCCCAGTTGCCGGCGAGTTCGCGGGTGAAGATAAATTTCGGCGGGTCGAGCACGATGACGTCCCATTTCTCGCCGTTTTGCTGCATCTGGCGGGCGTAGGCGAAAGCATCGGCGTGGACGAACTTTAGGCGCGCCTGGTTAAGGTTGGCGTTGCGTTTGGCTTGGGCGAGAGCGACCTCGTCGAGGTCGACACACGTGACATCCGCCGCGCCGCCGGTGAGTTTGGCGTTAAGGGAAAAACCGCCGGTATAGCAGCACAAGTCGAGGACTCGCGCGTCCTTGGTGAAGCGCGCGAGGGCGCGGCGATTCTCGCGTTGGTCACAGAAGAACCCGGTTTTGTGGCCCTCGGCAAAATCGACTTCGTAACGAATGCCATGCTCGCGTATCTTTACCTTGGTCGGGGCGGCGGCGTTGGTCTCGTTGAAGAGGGACGGTTTGATGCCTTCGAGGGAACCGAGATCGTGATCGACGTGAACGCGGGCGAATTTCGTACCGGCGAGCTCGTGGATGAGCGGGAGCCAGCCGAGGAGACGTTGGGCGATGCCGAGTGAGTAGATCTCGCAGAGCAGGGTATCTCCATAGCGGTCGATCATGAGGCCACTGAGGCCGTCGCCGTCCGAGCCGATCAGGCGGTAGGCATCGGTGGTCTCGTCGAGTTTAAAGAGGTCCCGGCGCAGCGCGATGGCGCGGCGAATGGCGGTCTCGAAATAGGATTCGTCGATGGGGGTGGTCGAATGACAGACAACCCGGAGGGGAATTTTGGCTCGGGGATTGAAAAGACCGCCACCGGTCAGATTGCCGTTCTTGTCGTAGACGTTGACGAAATCCCCGGGGCGCGCGTCGGACGAAACTTGACCGAGGAGACGGGGGAAGATGGCCGGTTGAAATGTGAAGTATTTGAGCTGGGCCCAAGGTTTGGCCCACGTCGACCGGTCAATGGGTGCTCGTGGTGCGGGTGGTTCGGGCAACGTGTTGGGCTCCAGATCCGGGTCGGGGTCGCCGGCGGTGGCGGGGACCGGACGCGGTGAAGACGGTGATATTTTGGCGAAAGGATCGGGACCGGGCATGGGGGGAGAAACTACGGCTCAGGTGGGGCTCGGCGACCAGAATCTCGTTCTTTGCTAAGGGCGAACAAAGAAAAGCCCGGATCCGCGTGGCGGATCCGGGCCGGCAGGGAAGACGGGCTCGGCGTCAGGCGGCGTTCGAGATCTCGGCGTCCTCTTCCTGCACTTGGTTAAGGTGGCGTTTCACCTTCATCAGGCGGGAGCGACGGCGGAGCATGCGGTCCAGTTTGTCGACTAGGAGCGCCACGGCTTTATGGCATTCGTCCGACTCGACTGCGGCGTTCATATCCGGACCGTGAATGGCGATGTGGCCCTTGGCCTTGAAGCGCGTGCTGACGGTTTCTTTGGGGTCGCATTCGAGTTCCACGCGGATGCGTACGATGCGTTCTTCATGACGAAACAATCGTTCCGTCTTCTCCTGCACAAAGGTCTTGAGTGACGGAGTCAGCTCGAGATGGATGCCGGAAACGATCAGTTCATGTTGGTTTTGTCTGTTCATATTTCTGCGTATGTTTTGGTTAACCGCAGTCGGCCGGATGGTCGGCTGTCGAAAGTATAGCTACCGTCATATCCCATGCCCCCGTTAAACGAAGTGCTGAAGGATTTCACGACCGTCGTGGTGACGGGCGGATCTTCCGGTATTGGAAAATCATTCATCGAACAGACCGGAGCGTTGAGACCCAGTTTGCAGATTTGCAACCTCTCTCGTCGCTCGCCGGTCATAAATGTGCCTGAGCTTAAGCTGCGCCACTTTCCATGTGATCTCGCACAAACTTCGTCTTTGGCGGCGACGGCAAAAGCCGTGGAAGAATTTCTTGAAAGCGAGGCTCCAACTGGCCGGATACTTTTGTTGAACAACAGCGGCTTTGGCGCCTACGGGCATTTCCCGGAGCCGGACATTTCAGCTTTGACGGAAATGATCGATGTGAACGTGCGCGCGGTGGTCGAACTCACGGCGCGCCTGTTGCCGCTGCTCAAGCGTCGGGGGGGCGTGATCGTCAACGTGGCCTCGACGGCGGCTTTTCAGCCGACGGCCTACATGGCGACCTATGGGGCGACCAAAGCGTTTGTGCTCAATTGGAGTCTGGCGTTGAACGAGGAATTGCGTGGCTCGGGGGTGCGCGCCTTGGCGCTGTGTCCGGGGCCGACGGCGACGGAGTTCTTCCTGCGCGCAGGATTGCGACAAGGGAGCGTGCCCGATGCGTTCGGGATGACGTGCGAGGAAGTCGTCGAGGCGACGATACGGGCGATTGCGAGTGGCCGGTCGCAGGTCGTGCCGGGCTGGAAGAATAAGGTCTCGACGTTTCTCGTTTCCAAATTGCCCAAGCCGGTGGCGGCACGGTTGGCCGCGATGGTGCTGGCGCAGTTTCGCCTGAAAAAGGTGACGCGGTGAGTGGGGCGGATCGGGAGACTTGGCTGGATTCGCGTCGGGCGTCGGCTTGGCCAAGACGGGAGACGACGGGCCGCGTGCGCCTGATCACGGCGGACGAGGTGAAGTCGTGGATCATCTTCGAAGACGAGCAGCTGCTGGTGGTAAACAAGCCGGGCGACGTCGTGTGCCATCCGTCAAAGGCGGGGCCGTGGTCAAGTTTGGTCGGCGCAACGCGGGAGTATACACGTTTGCCGGTGATGCATCTGGTCTTCCGCCTCGACCGGGAGACCAGCGGCGTCGTGGTGCTCGCGAAAAATGCCGCGATGGCGAGCCGGTTGCAGACCGCGATGATGGAGCGGAAGGCCGGCAAGGAGTATCTGGCGGTGATGGTGGGCGAGCTGGCCGAGCCGGTGACCGTGAATCAGCCGCTCGGCGACGACACGGCCAGTCCGGTGTTTATCAAGTCGACGGTGGTGGCCGAGGGTGGGCAATTGGCGGTGACGCATTTCACGCCGTTGAGCGTTGCCGCGGGATTTACCCTGGTCCGCGTAGTGACGGAGACGGGACGAAAGCATCAGATCCGGGCGCACGCGCAGTGGCTCGGATGCTCGTTGGTCGGGGACAAAATTTACGGGCCCGATGCGCTTTTATATTTGGATTTTATCTCGACCGGGTGGACGTCGGCGTTGGCCGACCGGCTCCTGTTGGCTCGGCAGGCGTTGCATTGTGCGTCGATCGATCTTCGCGGGGTCGGGGCTCCGGAAATTTTCCGGGCGGAACTGGCGGCAGACCTGCGCGAGTTTTGTGTGGCGAGAGGACTCAAGCTCCCCGAGGGCTAAGGCTGGCCAAAGCGGCTTCGACGGCGGCGCGGAGCGCGGCGATGCGTTGCGCGAGCGGAAACGCCGAGGGCGTTTCAAGGGTGTAACTCAATGTGGTGTGATGGGCGCGAAGGTAGATCGCTTCGGGCCACGTTTCCCGGAGCAAGGGGTCGTCGATTGGCCGGATGACGCCGGGGGCGGCCGTCGCCCGACCGTCGATGGTAAGGGCTTCGTCGATGGGGCAAAGTGGGCGGACGGCTTCTAATATGGGTTCGGCGAGGCTGCGGCGATTCTCGGAATTGAGTTCGTAAAGATAGAAGCCGGTGGCCTCCCAATCTTCGTGCAGGCAGAGCGTGAGATCGAACGGCGGTTGACGTTGCAACCATGCGACGTGGGCGCGCGTCTCCGATTCGCTGAGATCGAGGTAGTCGCGGTTAAGGTCGAGACCAGAGGCGTTTTCACGGGTGCCGAGGGCGAGGCCGGTGGGATTGAGTTGGGGGCAGATGAACCATGTGGCTCGGCCATCGAAGACACCGGCCTCGATCATGCTTAACAGCGCCAGAGGTGGAGCCGGTTCGTCTCCGTGTATTCCCGCGGAAAGATAGATCCTGGGATGCAGACCGGCCGCGCGCCGGGTGAGTGCGAGGAGGGGGCAGCCTCCGATCTCGCCGTAGGGCTCGACGCGAAGTCCGGCCGATCGGCCGGCACCTTCGATCCGCGAGGCAAACGCAGACGGATCAAATGGAGCGGCTTTGACAGAGGACATGGGGAGCTTCTTGCTGCCCGTTTTCGCGCAGCACAAGCTACAATCTTCCTTTCCGACCATGTCCCAAGTCCGCGTCCGTTTTGCTCCGAGTCCGACCGGTTTTTTCCACATCGGCAGCGCCCGCACGGCGTTGTTCAACTGGCTTTATGCGCGGCACACCGGCGGGGTCTTCATTTTGCGCATTGAAGACACGGACAAGGAGCGCAACAGCGAGCAATTCCTGAGTGTGATTTACGACTCGTTGCGATGGCTGGGGATGAATTGGGACGAAGGCCCGGGGATCGGCGGCGCGTTTGGACCGTATCGGCAAAGCGAGCGCGCGGCGGTTTACGCCGAGTATTTGGAGAAACTGCGGGCGGCGGGGCGCACGTACGAAAAGGATGGAGCAACTTGGTTCAAATTGATTGGCGACCGCTACGAGGTTTTCGACGAGCACCGCAAGAAAACGGTGACCAAGGTAAAAGTGGCGCCGACGGTGATCGAGGACCAGATTCGCGGCCGGGTCGAGCGGATGGAGGATGAAGATTTTGTGATCGTCCGTTCCGACGGAAATCCGGTGTTCCATTTCGTGAACGTCGTCGACGATATCGCGATGAAGATAACCCATGTGATCCGTGGCGAAGACCACCTGTCCAACACGAGCAAACACGTGGAGCTGTTTAAAGCCTTCGGCGTGCCCGTGCCGGCGTTTGCGCACATCCCGCTCATTTTGAAACAGAACGGCCCGGGCAAGATGTCGAAGCGCGACCAAGGCGCGCTCATCGAGGAATATCAGAAGCGCGGGTTCTTGCCCGAGGCCTTGGTAAACTTCCTGTGTTTGCTTGGGTGGAACCCGAAGGACGACCGCGAGAAGATGGCGATCTCCGATATCGTGGCGTTGTTCGATCTGCCGGGAATCAATCAGAGCAATGCGCGGTTTGATGAGAAGAAGCTCGCGCATATGAACATGAGCTACCTGCTGGAACTGCCCGAGGAGAAATTTCTTGAGCGGGCCATCGCGTTTTTTCGGGCTCAGCCCGCGGGCGGGGCAGCCTTGGCCGATGCCGAGGTTTTCCGCGATGTGATGCGGCTCGCGCAACCGAAGATCAAAGGGCTCGAGGAGTTGCCCGCTTACACGGCATATTTCTTTACGGACGACTTTTTGATCGATCCGAAAGTGAAGGAGAAAGTCATGGGCAAGGGCGAGCCGAAGGCGCGTCTGGGCGAGCTGCTGGGGGCATTGCCGTCGATGGATTTCTCCAACGATTCGTCGATTGAAGAAGCCATCAAATCTTTGGCTGCCGGCAAAGGGTTGGGCTTTGGCGATTATCAGGCGGTGACGCGACTTGCGATCTCGGGCACCAACGCGGGTCCGAGCATCACGAGTATGTTTCGCGTGCTCGGGCGCGAGCGCGTGCGCGTTCGCCTCGAACGACTCCTTGCCGCCTAGTTACTTGGCCCAGGCGTCGCGCAGGGTGATCGTGCGGTTGAAGACCAATCGGGCCGGCGTGCTTTCTTTGGCGTCGGGGGTGAAATATCCGAGACGTTCAAACTGGTAGCATGCCGGAGCGGTGCTCGCGGCGAGTGATGGTTCGAGTTTCGCCTGCACGGTCTCAAGCGAGTGTGGATTAACGAGACTCAGGAAATCCTCGCTGGCGCCGGGTTCGGGCACCGTGAAAAGCCGGTCGTAAAGGCGGACCTCGGCGTCGATGGCTTGCTCGGCACTGACCCAGTGAATGGTGCCTTTGACCTTTTTATCGCAGTTGGGTTGGCCGCTCCG
Organism: Opitutaceae bacterium; assembly: GCA_044356555.1. GTDB lineage: Bacteria > Verrucomicrobiota > Verrucomicrobiia > Opitutales > Opitutaceae > Tous-C4FEB. The sequence goes on from JBIKWB010000030.1 coordinate 53,828, forward strand.
GGTCGTAAGGTCGGCGGTGCAACGCAGCTCGGTGATGGCACCGGCTGAGTCTTTCACAATCTCGTCGAGCTTGATGATGCAGGCATATTTCAAGCGGACCTCGCCGCCCGGCTTTAGGCGGAAATATTTGGGCGGCGGGACCTCGGCAAAATCGTCGCTTTCGATGAAGACCTCGCGGGTCAACTCAACCGCCCGCGTGGTCGGGGATTCGGACTGGGGGTTGTTGGTGGCTTGGCAGACCAAGACTTCGCCCGGCGCGAGGTTGGTGAGGACGATCTTGATGGGCTTGAGCACGGCGAGGCGGCGTTCGGAGGAGTGATTCAGCGCCTCGCGAATGGTGTGTTCGAAAACGGCGACGTCGGTGAGGCTATCGTGCTTGGTCACTCCAAGGTTTGCGACGAATTGACGGATCGCATGGGCGGGGATGCCCCGCCGACGGAGCCCGGAAAGCGTCGGCATGCGGGGATCATCCCAACCGGCGACTTTGTTTTCCTGCACGAGGCGAAGCAATTTGCGTTTCGAAACAAGAGTGTAACCGAGGGTAAGTTTCGCGAATTCGTATTGGTGGGGCAGGGCGCGAGGCAGATCGAGCGACCCGAGAAGCCAGTCGTAGAGCGGCCGGTGATCGACGAATTCGAGCGTGCAAATGCTGTGGGTGATTCCTTCGAAATAATCACTTAGGCAGTGGGCGTAGTCGTAGAGCGGGTATATGCACCAAGCCGCACCGGCGTGATGATGGGGCACATGACGGATGCGGTAGAGCAGGGGGTCACGAAGCCAGAGATTGGGCGCGGCCATATCGATTTTCGCACGGAGCGA
>JBIKWB010000010.1:0-166177 GCA_044356555.1 Opitutaceae bacterium
GCTCGACGCAGTAATAGGGCGAAGTGTCTTCGAGGGTCCAACTCACGAACGTGGCGTCGGGCGGCGGGACTTTGGCGGTGCCGATCCTCACGGCGATGTCGCCGGGACGACCGCGTTCGCCGAATACCACCTCGTTGCTTTTGAGGGCGGTGTGCAAGGTGTCGACCAGCGAGGTGTTGGAAAGGGGCTCGTCGGGATTGAGCGCGGGGCCGGGGAGGAGTTGCCCGTTTTTCGGGTCTTGTTTGTAACGGCGGGTGGCGGGGATGCGGATCAAGTAGTCCGCGCGGGTCGTGCCCTCGGTCCAAGGCATGGTGAAATAAAAATGATGGCCGGCGCTCCAGGGCAGTGGATCCTGCCCGTGGTTGGTCAGGGCGAATTCACAGGTGAGGCCGAGCGGGGCGAAGCGATACGTGACGTCGAAGTCGAATTCGTAGGGGTAGCAGACGCGCGTCTCGGCATTTGGGGTGAGGCGGGCGGTAAAGCCGGTCGGATCAAGGCGGGTGACGGCAAAATCGGATTGGCGGGCAATACCGTGCATGGGCATGGGCCGCCGGATGCCGTCGGCTGCGCGCCAAAAATAAATGTCGCCGCCGTCGAAGGTGCGCGCGTTGAAGGGAAAGAGGATGGGATTGCCGCCGCGGGTTTTGACGAAGTCATCCAAGCTGCCGAGTTCGGGCCAGTAAACGATGTCGCGCACCGAGCCGTCGCCGAGCGTGAGGTTCCAGTTCATGAGGCGCGCGCCCCGTTCGGGATAAGCAAGAAAGGTGGATTGACCGACGCGCCACCGGGTAAGCGTGTGGCCGAGGTGGGAAATTTTTTCCATGGGGCGAGGAAGCACGGGCTACGCTCGGGGGAAAAGGATTTTTTCCGCCGGCGGATTTCGTCGTTTTTTTGGAAACGGCATGCGGTCGCTCCATGCGCACGGCGCTTGCATGACGGGTCGGAGCGCCTTTGGTTAACGGTCCATGTTTTTCCGTCGCCTACTTTTGTTGGTTGCAGGCCTCACTCTCCAGCTCGGGGCGGAGCCGGCGCCGGCTTTTTCCCCGGTGGACGGACCGGTGGTGCCAACCGTGGCGGCGACTCAAAAGCGGGTGGTGGTGATTCCGGTCGAGGGGGAGATTGCTTCGCCGGTGCTCTACATTCTCCGGCGCGGATTAAAGGAGGCGATCGACGAAAAAGCCGATGCCGTCGTTCTGGATATGAAGACGCCCGGGGGCGCCCTTGATGTAACGTTTGAGATCATGGAGGCCCTCGGGAAATTCCCCGGTGAGACAGTCACTTACGTGAACAACGAGGCCATCTCGGCCGGAGCTTTCATTTCGGCGATGACGGGCGAGATCTGGTTCGCGCCCGACGGAATCATCGGCGCGGCCGCGCCGGTGTCGGGCACGGGTCAGGATGTCGATGCGACGATGAAGATGAAGATCGTCAGCTATCTGAAGGCGCGGTTGCGCTCGATCTCCGAGGGCAAGGGCTACCGGGGGCAGGTGATTTCCGCGATGGTGGACTCGGACTACGAATTGAAAATCGAAGGCGAAGTTCTGAAGTCCAAAGGCGAGTTGCTTTCGCTCACCGCGACCGAATCGGCCAAGACGTATGGCGATCCGGCAAGGGCTCTGCTTTCGGCGGGCACGGCCAAGACGATGGATGAGTTGTTGACGAAGAAATTCGGTACCGGTGGTTTCACCGTGAAGCGGCTGGAGATCACGTGGTCGGAGAGGCTCGCCGTTTTCCTGAATAAGATTTCCCCGATCCTGCTCGGACTTGGTCTTTTGGCCCTTTTCATCGAGTTTAAGACGCCCGGTTTCGGACTCATGGGAGTTTCCGGTTTTGTGCTGCTTGGTGTGGTGTTTCTGAGCAGTTATGTCGCCGGGCTTTCGGGGCATGAGCCGATATTGGTTTTTTCGGTCGGGCTTTTGTTGGTCATGGCGGAGCTGCTTTTCTTCCCCGGTGTGATTGTGGCGGCCTTGGCCGGACTGATCATGATGCTGGGCTCGCTGGTGTGGGCGATGGCCGACCTCTGGCCGAACGAACCGCTGTCGATCGCGTGGTCGGGTGACGCGTTTTTGGCTCCGGTGCAGAATTTGGGTCTCGGGTTGGTGGTCGCGGTCGGGCTGGGCGTGGCGTTGATCCGCTTTATTCCGAACGGCTGGTTTTGGGACCAGTTGGCGGTGACCGGGGTCATCGGCGGCACGGCGCAAGATTCGGGAGGGGCGCCCTCGGCGGCGGGCGGATTGGCGGACTTGATCGGGCAACGAGGGGTCGCGGCGACGGCGTTGTTTCCGAGTGGTCAGGTGGAAATTGACGGGCGGCGCTACGAAGCGTCGGTTACGGTGGGGTCAATCGAAGCGGGTGCGTCAGTCGTGGTGTGCGGGCGCTCGGCCTTCGGGCTCGTGGTGGAAAGGGACGCAACATGAACGCGATCGCGCTTTTGTTTTTTGTCGGAGTCATCCTGTTGGCCGCCGAGGTCTTTGTGCCGGGCGGCGTCCTCGGGATCATCGGCGGTCTGGCCATGGCGGCGGGCTGCGGCGTCGCTTTTGCGAAGCTCGGTGTTACGGGAGGTTTGGTCGCAACGGTGGCGGCGTCTCTGTTGCTCGGACTGACCGTTTACATCGAACTCATTTTGCTGCCGAAAACGCGGCTCGGCAAAAGCATGATTGTGCAGACGTCGGTCGACGGCACCAGTCAGCCACCGGTGGCTGCCGCCGCGATTATCGGGAAGAGCGCCGAGGCGGAAACTGCGCTGATGCCCACGGGATTTGTGCTCGTGGAAGGCCGCCGCTACGAAGCGTTTTGCCCGGCTGGGCATGTTGCCAAGGGCGCGGCTCTGCGCGTCACGGGGCTCGATAATTTTCGCCTGATCGTAATCAAAACCTAAATCCTACTATGCCTACACTATTCCTCGTCGCTCTGATCGGCGTGCCCGCGCTGATCATCGGCTTTATCGTTATCGCATTCATCAACACGTGGCTGAAGGCCAAGCTCAACGGCGCACCCGTGGGTTTCGCCAATCTCCTCGGAATGCGGCTCGGCGGCGTGCCCTATAATCTCGTGGTCGACGCCCGCATCACGGCGGTGAAGGCCGGCATCGAGATATCCACCGACACCATCGCCGCGCATTTCCTCGCCGGCGGCAACGTGGTGCCAACGATTCAAGCCCTGATCGCCGCGCGCAAAGCCGGCATTGAGTTGGATTGGAACCGCGCGTGCGCGATCGATCTCGCGACCAAGGGTTCCGGGAAATCCGTGCTTGAGGCGGTGCGCACCTCCGTCGACCCCAAGGTGATCGACTGCCCCAATCCCGCGAGCGGTCGTACGACGATCGACGGCGTGGCTAAGGACGGCATTCAGGTGAAGGTGAAGGCCCGGGTCACGGTCCGCACGCACCTCGATCGCTTTGTGGGCGGCGCGAAGGAAGAGACGATCATTGCCCGCGTGGGCGAAGGCATCGTGTCCACGATCGGCACGTCGGAAACTTATAAGACGGTGCTTGAGTCTCCGGACAGCATTTCAAAAACCGTGCTCGCGCGCGGTCTCGATGTGGGCACGGCGTTCGAGATTCTCTCCATCGACATCGCCGACGTGGACGTGGGCGAGAATGTGGGTGCGAAGCTCCAAGAGGCGCAGGCTGAAGCGAACAAGAGTATCGCGCAGGCCCAGGCCGAAATTCGCCGGGCGGCCGCCGTGGCCGTCGAGCAGGAGATGAAGGCACGCGTGCAGGAGATGCAGGCCGAAGTCGTCCGCGCGCAGGCCGAAGTGCCAAAGGCGATGGCCGAGGCGTTCCGCTCCGGACGTCTGGGCGTCATGGATTATTACAAAATGGAAAACGTGCAGGCCGACTCCGCGATGCGGCAGAGCATCGCCAAGCCCGAGGGCGTCAAGTGATCGGACGGGTGACGGGGTCCCGGGAATCGCTTGAGCGTATTTCGGGCTGAGTCACCCGCCCGCTTTCCGTCATGGAATGGATCACTAAAAATATTCAGGTCATTCTCGCCGTAGCTGGCGCGATCGCCTATTGGCTGAATTCGCGGCGGGAAGCGGCGGCTCAGGCCGAGGCCGAAAGAGAAGCCGAGCTGCGTAAGAGCCAGCAACCCGCGTCGATGGCTGAAGGTGACGCGGACGATGAGATGCGCGCCGAGCAAGTGAGGGAAGAGATCCGGCGTAAAATCGCCGAACGCAGAGGCGAGCAAGCACCGGCCGAGTGGAGCCCGCCACCGCTTATGCCCGAGCCCGAGGAGGAGCGAACATTCCGTTCGCCGCCGATCGAAGAGCCGCCCGAGATGGACGTGCCGCCACCGGTGTTGGCGCCGGCGCGCACCCGTCAACCTGAGCCGGCTTTCCAAGTCGCGTCCGAGACGCTCGAAGCCTCATTGGTGCGGCAGGAGCTACTCGCGCAGGAGTTGCAATCGTTGAACGAGCAGCGGGTGTTGGCTTCGCGTCGCGCTGCAGTGGTGGCCGAGGGCGAGGCCGTCATCGCCCGGCGGGATCTGGCCGGCAACGAACTACGGCATGATTTGCGCGACCCGCGGAGTTTGCGACGTGCGATGGTCCTGCGGGAAGTTTTGGGGCCGCCCGTGGCGATGCGATAAGGTTGAAGCGCCTCCAAGGGGTGGGGCGCGCCGTGCCGGAATCGGGTTTATTGCCCGAGTTTCACGCGGTCGTAGCCCTTAAATCCTTGGTCGCGCAGATTGGTTCGCCGCCCGTTTTCTTCGATGGCGACGTTCTCCAAGGCGCTGGCCGTGATAAAGACCGGGCCGGGTTTTGGCACCACTTGGGTCTGTCCACGCGACAGATTGGTATCCGGGAAGAGCACGCGCCCGTCAGATACAAGCACCACTTTCAGCCGCACGGTGTCGAGGGCGATGAGGGTGATTGTGGGCTCGGCAGCGGGTGCGGTGGCGACCGGTGGTAGGGCGGCCGTTTTTGAAGCCGTGTCAGTGCCGGTGACGCTTTGATAGACGGCGCGGACGACCCAGACCACGAGGAGAAAGACGATGATCCCACCGATAACCTTGACGGCCTTCAGGGCAAATGCCGGATCCACGAGCGGGGCCGAAGGGAGATTGGTGCGGCTGCGGGACTGCTTGGGTTGTGAGCGTTGATTGTCGGAAGGCGTTTCCGCGGCAGGCGAGGCTCCGCGATCACCGCGTGCATCGGCGGAAGCGACGGATACATCCATGCGACCGTAGACTTCGCGGCTGGGTTGGCGGGGACGAAGCTCGCCGTGGCCGAGCGAAGCATAGTCGTTGAGAATCCGATCCGGCGGGAGTTTTAGGAAATTTGAATAGGTGCGCAGAAATCCGCGCACGTAAATCTCGCTCAGGCCGAGATCGAATTGGTTGTTCTCAAATTTTTGGAGATACTCGCCGCGAATCTTCGTGGATTCGGCGGACTCGCGGATGGAGATGCCTTTCTGTTTGCGGGCGTCTTCGAGGCGTTCACCGATGGTCTGCATAATGGGCTGAGTAAGGTTGGGGGAGAGGGGAAGTCAGCACGAAATGCTCCGGGGTCAGAGCGAATCGAGATCGACCAAGATTTCGCGGGGGCTGGAGCCGTTCTCCGGGCCGACGATGCCTTTTTCCTCCATGAGATCCATGATGCGGGCGGCGCGGTTGTAGCCGATGCGGAGCCGGCGTTGGATCATCGAGGTGCTGGCGCGCTTCGTGGATTTGAGCACATCAAGCGCCTGGGTGTAGAGCTCTTGGTCGTCGCCCATGTCGTCCTCGGCATCTTCGCCTTCGCCGTCCTCTTCTTCTTCTTCGCGGGCGGCGCGGTCGATTTGAGCTTGGACGGACTGGGCATATTGCGGCGGGCCGTTTTTCTTGAGAAATTCAACCATGGCCATGACCTCCTCGTCGGAGACGAAGGCGCCTTGCGAGCGGACCAAACGGGAACTGCCAGGCGGGGAGAACAACATGTCACCCCGACCGATGAGCGTATCGGCGCCCTTGGTGTCCAGAATGGTTCGGGAGTCGACTTGGGAGGCGACTTGGAAGGCGATTCGCGAGGGAAGATTCGCTTTGATGACGCCGGTGATGACGTTCACCGACGGTCGTTGAGTGGCGATGATGAGATGGATACCGGCGGCACGCGCGAGCTGGGCAAGCCGGGCGATGCTGGTTTCGATCTCGGCCGGGGCGACCATCATGAGGTCGGCGAGCTCGTCGATGATCGCGACAATGTAGGGCAAGCGTGCTGGAATCTCCGCGCCGTCGTCGAGCAGGGGATCGACCCCTTCGAGTGAGCCCTGCGTTTCGCCGGGAGGAGGATTCTCGGATTTCGGGGTTCGTTTGCGGGTGTTGAATCCAACGATGTTGCGGACGTTGACCTTGGCGAAGAGTTGGTAGCGCTGTTCCATCTCTCCGAGAAGCCATTTGAGGGCGGCGGGGACTTTCTTGGGCTCCGTCACCACGGGAATGAGCATGTGCGGCAGCGAGTTGAAGATCTTTAACTCGACGACTTTGGGGTCGACCATGATGAGCCGAAGATCCTTCGGGCTCTTGGAGTAAAGGATCGAAGCGACGATGGAATTGATGCAGACCGATTTGCCCGAACCGGTGGCGCCGGCGATGAGCAAGTGGGGCATCTTCGCGAGATCGGAGATAAGCGGAGCGCCGGAGACGTCTTTGCCCAAGGCGATGGGAATCTCGGCTTTGGCGCTGGCCCAATCTTCGCTCTCGAGCAACTCGCGCATACCTACGGCGGTCGGATGCTGGTTGGGGACCTCGACGCCGACGGCGGCTTTGCCGGGGATGGGAGCGAGAATGCGGACGGACTGTGCCCTCATGCCGAGGGCGATATTCTTGTCCAAGCCGGCGATTTTTTCGACGCGGACGCCGGCGGCGGGCACGACTTCGTAGCGGGTGATGACCGGGCCGACGTGGATTTCGCCGAGGGTGACCTCCACGCCGAACTCGCCCAAAATGCGGAGCAGGTTCTCGGCGTTGGCGCGGTGCTCGGCCTCACTGTTGCTCGAGTCGGGCTTGGCTTGCTCCTTGAGCAGGGAGAGGGGAGGGAACTCGTACGTTTTGTCGTCGCTTTGCGGCAGATTGATTTTGGCGGCCTTCTTGGGCTCCTCTGATTTGACGATATTGAGCTCGAATTTTCCGGTGGTCGCGACGGCAAGTGGGCGGACATCGGTGGCCGTTTCGGAGAGCTCTCGTGCGACCGGAACCGGCGCGGGTGCGGGCGCGGCCTGCGGGTTGCGAGAAAGGGCTCGCGGCGGTGGCGCGGGCACGATCAGTGGTTTTGGTGCGGAGTCCTCGATGCTTTCGGGCAGGGGTGACATCCGGACGCGAGGCTTAGCCAAGGGGTCGTCGCCCAACTTGGCCGCAAACGTTTTTTTGCCGCCGCTCGGCCCCACGGTTTCGTTGGCAGCGTCTTTGATGTTTTGCGGTGTGATGCGCACGGGATCGCGACCGCTGACGCTGGCGGTTGCGACGGCGGCTCTTTGCTTAGCTTGTTCTTCGCGGGCTTTCTGGTTTTCGGCGGCCAAAGCGGCTTTTTCCTTTGCCCGGGCTTCACGCCACGCGGTGAAACTGGCGAAGATTTTGTCGATCTCGGTGCCAATATCTCGGGTGAAGATAAAGAGCATAGAGATCGCGTAGATCGTGCCGAGAAGCATGGCCGAGCCGAAACTGCCGACGGCGTCGGCCAGAAGTTTCGTGTAGATGGTCGTACCGATTACTCCTCCGGCGCCTTGCTGGAAATAATCGCTGATCTTAAAAAAATCGACCATGGCCCAAAGGCCGGAAAAGGCGGTGATCGCAATGATCATGGCAATGACGCGGGCGCCGCTAAGATGCCGGGCGGCGCGAATTGCCATGTAAACCGTCCAGCCGAGAAAGACCGGCAAGAGCCAGGTGCTCGCACCGATGCTGACCAATAACGCCCAAATGATGTCAGCGCCCACCCAGCCCATCGGGTTTTTCGGCCTGGGCCCCGTCCCGATGTCGCTGCTTTGCGACGGATCGTAAGCCAATAAAGCGACGGTAACGAAGACCCCGACGAGCAAGCAGGTGAGGGCTACTGTCCAGTTAGGCCGGTAGCGCGGAGCTTGGAAAGAGGGTCCGTCGTTTGAGTTTGAAGTCTCGTTCTTGCGCATTTGTGTTGGCCGTCTGTAAATCGGGTGAATAGCACGCTAACGGCCGGGCCGGTCAAATGTAAACACCCCCCCCGCCTTGGACCGTCCTTAATCACTTTCATTGATTCAAAATATGCCCGAAGTCCTAATTTTTCGTCCGATTTATCAAGAGCGCGTATGGGGTGGCCGAGCGCTCGAAACTGCGTTGGGCCGCACCTTGCCCGATACGCGGCCGATCGGCGAAAGCTGGGAGATTGTCGACCGACCGGAGGCCCAGTCGGTCGTGGCCAACGGCAAACACGCCGGGCGCACGTTGCGGCAGGTCATCGCCAAGCACGGAGCGGTGATTATGGGTCCAAAATGGCCGGCCGAGAAGCCGTTTCCCATGCTGGTCAAGTGGCTCGATTGTCGCGAGCGGCTCAGCCTGCAGGTGCATCCGCCGGCCTCGGTCGCGGGAGAACTCAAGGGCGAACCCAAAACCGAAAACTGGTATATCGCGGCCACCGGGCCGGGAGCCCAGTTGATTGTGGGCCTCAGGCACGGCGTGACGCAGGAGCAGTTTGAACAGGCCGTTTCGACCGCGACGGTCGAGACGTGTGTGCATCGCTTCCCGGTGGCGGCGGGAGACTCGATTTTAGTTCACAGCGGCCAGGTCCACGCCATCGACGCGGGGAATCTCATCTTGGAGATTCAGCAGAATTCGGACACGACCTACCGGGTTTATGACTGGGGGAGGGTGGGCCTCGACGGCAAACCCCGCCAGATGCACGTCGAGCAGTCGCTGCGCTCCATTGACTGGAAGGACTTTGAGCCGAAACCGGTCCGGGCTGCGCCGACGTCGGGCGTGATCGCTGATTGCCCGGAGTTTTCGATCAAACGCACGGTCTTGGGCGCCGGGGAGCGACTGCACATCTCGGGCGGAGAGCAGCCGCGCATCCTCAGCGTCGTGAGCGGAACGGTGAAGGGCGGTGGCGAACGGCTGGAACCCGGCACCAACGCCTTGTTGCCATTTGGCGCAGCCTTCGCGTTTGTCGCTGAAACGACCTCGATTGTGCTGGTGACGGAGAATTTTGCGGGATGATCGGACCGGGCCGCAGGCGACCGGTTCGGAAGCGGCAGCGGGGTGGTTGCGGTTGGCGGCTGATGGTCCTGCTGGTCGTAATTGGCGCTTTCGGCTCGTTGGCGTGGATGACGTTGCTGCCGTCTCTGTTCACTCGGGCGGTGCTCGACCGCACGGGGTTTGATGCCGAAATCACGAGCCTCGCGGCGAATCCCTTCACGGGCCGGGTTTCCCTGCGGGGCTTGGTAATGACCAACCCGTCGAGTTTTCCCTCAAGGGATTGCCTGCAGGTGCGTGCATTCGAGGCGGATGCCGATGTCTGGTCCCTTTTTGGTGAACGCTTCGTGATCAGCACGCTCTCGGTCGATGTGCGCCAAATCACCTTGGTCAGAGGCGCTTACGGTCCGACGAATCTTGAATTGTTCCGGGCCAACCTCGCGGGTCCCACGCCTCGGTCGCCAAGTGCGAAGTCGCCCTTTTTGATCCGTGAATTGCGCCTCCGGCTCGATACGTTGGTGTTGGCCGACTACTCCGAAGCTAAACCACGCGTGCGCACGTTTGCCTTGGAGCTGGATCGGCGATTCGGCTCTATTTCGAGTGCTGGTCAGCTTTTTTGGCCCGAGATTTTGCGTGGCTTGGCTGAGCGCGAGGTCGCGGTGGAACTCGCGCCCTTTTTACCGCCGGATTTTGGAAGGGTCCTAAACGAGGCGGCGATCAGGAGAGCCGGCTCGCGGAAAGCCGCAGAGGATAAACCGGGTGAAGTCTTCCGGGGGGTTCTCGACAGGCTTGAAGAAACCCGGAAGCCGTAGTTAGGTCTGCCGCTCTTGCCATGAATCCGCCATCCGAATCTGCCTCCGTGCCCACTCCTGACGCCGCCGCCGCGGCTGCGACTCCTGCCTCCGCGCCCGCCGAAGCGCCGCCGGCGGTTGACTCCACCGCGCTCATCGCGGCCGCGAAGAAGGAGGCCGCCGACAACTACGACCGCTTCATGCGCACGGCCGCCGACCTCGAGAATCTGCGCAAACGCACTCTTCGAGAAAAAGAGGAGCTCAGGCTTTTCTCCGCGGCCCGCGTGCTCGAAGATTTGCTGCCGGTGGTCGACAATCTCGCTCTCGGCCTGGCTGCCTCCAAACAATCGAACGCCGACCTCAAGACGCTTACCGGCGGCGTCGACATGGTGCTCACCCAGCTGAAGAGCGCCCTCGGCAATCACGGGTTGAAAGAGATCAATCCCGCCGGCCAACCCTTTGATCCGCACCAACACGAGGCCATCTCGCACGCCGTGAGCGCCGAAGTGCCGGCGGAACACGTGCTCACGGTCGTCCGCACGGGTTACGCGTTGAATGGGCGACTGCTTCGCCCCGCATCTGTCGTCGTCTCGAGCGGCCCAGCCCAACCGGCGGTCATTTGACCGGCTGCTCCCCACCTTTACGAACGAGCACTGAATTCTTATGGCGAAGGAAGATTATTACGAATTACTCGGCGTCCAAAAAAACGCCAACGAGAATGAATTGAAAAAGGCCTACTACAAGAAGGCCGTGCAGTTCCACCCGGATAAGAATCCCGGTAACAAAGAAGCTGAGGAAACGTTTAAAAAAGTTTCCGAAGCCTACGAGGCTCTCAAGGATCCGGAAAAACGCGCGGCCTATGATCGCTACGGCCACGCGGCGTTTCAGGGCCCCGGTGGCGGTGCGCGCGGACCGGCTGGCGGCGGCGGGTTCCATGATCCTTTTGATATCTTCCGCGAAGTTTTTGGCCAACAAGGTCGGGGCGGTGGTGGAGGTGGTGGCGGAGGCGGAGGTATTTTTGACGAGATGTTTGGCGGCGGCGGCGGTGGCGGAAGCGGCGGTGACCGCGATGGCTCCGACCTGCGCTACGATCTGGAAATCACGCTCGAAGACGCCGCGCGCGGCCTAGAGAAGGAGATATCCTTCCGTAAGGCGATGACGTGCGAACGGTGTACCGGCGCCGGCGCCGAGCCCGGCTCGAAGCGCGTGACTTGTCCGACCTGCCGCGGCGCGGGTCAGATTCGCCGCTCCGGCGGTATCATCACCTTTACCCAAGCTTGCCCGACCTGCGGCGGCTCCGGCCAAAAAATCGAAAAACCGTGTTCGGTTTGCCGCGGCGAGGGTCGCACGCCTCAGACGACCAAGATCAATGTCCGCATCCCGGCCGGCGTCGAAACGGGTTCCCGCCTTCGCTCCAGCGGCAACGGCGAAGCCGGAGTGGCGGGCGGTTCGGCCGGCGATCTCTACATTGTTATCACGGTCAAGGATCACGAACTCTTCGAGCGCGACGGCGATTCTCTCGCCTGCGAGATCCCGATCAAATTTACGCTCGCCGCGCTCGGCGGCAGCATCGAGGTGCCGACGCTTTTCGGCAAAGGCTCGCTCAAAATTCCTGCCGGCACCGCCAGTGGCACGACCTTCCGCCTGCGCGAAAAGGGGATGCCCTCGCTCCGCGGCGGTCGCCAAGGTGATCAACTCGTGCGCGTCCAAGTCGAGGTGCCGACCTCGCTCAGCTCGGACCAACGCAAGCTGCTCGAGGAGTTCGCCCGCGTCAGCGGCGACGCCGCCGAACCGACCTCGAAGAGCTTTTTCGAGAAAGCGAAAAAGTTCTTCTGACCGTCTCGCGCGTGGTCTATCGAATCTGACCGTGTCCGCTCCGATGCTCGAAAATCCCAAACTGCTCACACTCGAGCAGGCGGTCGCGGCGCGGGCGAAGTTGCGCGCCGCCGGCAAATCGCTGGTGCTCACGAACGGGGTGTTCGATCTCCTGCATACGGGGCACCTTTACTACCTCAAGGAGGCGCGGCGTCTGGGTGAGGCGCTTTACGTCGCGATCAATGCCGATGCCTCGGTCAAAGCGTTGAAGGGACCGTTGCGCCCGATCCAGAACGAAGAACAGCGTGCGTACGCGCTCGGTGCGTTGTGGTTCGTTTCGGGCGTCATCATTTTCCGTGAGCCGCGCCTGACGGCGGAGATCGAGGCGCTCCGGCCCGATATTTACTGCAAGGCCGGCGACTACACCTTGGAGAAACTTGATTCCGGCGAACGCGGCGCGCTCCAAGCCTGCGGGGCCAAGATTGAGTTCATGCCGTTTCTCCCGGGGTTCAGCACGACGGCGTTGATCGCGCGGATCAAGGCGGCGGGGGAGATTTGAAAATCATGCGCGTTGTCATTCTCGGTTCCGGTCGCGGGTCGAACGCCGAGGCGATTCTCCTCGCCCAGCAGGCGGGTAAACTTGGTCGCGCGCGCGTCGTGCAGATTCTGGCGGACAAGCCGGATGCGGGCATTCTGGCGTTGGGCCCGCGCTACGGGGTGCCGGCGAGCTACGTCGATCCGGCGCCGTTCAAGACGAAGCTTGAGGGCGAAGGCGAGGCGCGGTTCATCGCGGCGGTGCAGGCGACGCGGGCCGATTTGGTCGTGCTCGCGGGCTTTATGCGGGTCATCAAGCCGGGCTTCCTGAATGCGTTTTCCGGGAAGATCATCAATCTGCACCCGAGTTTGCTACCGAGTTTTCCCGGGCTTGATGGGATCGGTCAGGCGTTCCGGCGCGGGGTAAAAATCACCGGCTGTACAGTGCACGGGGTGACCGCCGAGGTGGATGGCGGACCGATCCTCGATCAGGCGACGGTGCGGATCGAGGCGGGCGAGACGTTGGAGAGCCTTGCGGCGAAGGTGCACGCGGCCGAGCATGCGCTGCTGCCGGCGGTGATCGCGAAGCTGAGCGCGGGTTAAGTGTTGTCCGGAGAGCACCTCGGGTCTTGCCGACCTCCAGGTCGCGGGCGATGCTGGGCGGCGCTATGAGAACCAAGGTTTTTGTCGACGGTCACGAGGGCACCACGGGGCTCCAAATCCACGAGCGGCTCGCAGTGCGCGCGGATATTGAGCTGCTCGTCATCGACGCTGCGCACCGCAAAGATCCGGCCGCGCGCGCCGCGCAGCTCAATGCGGCGGACGTCGCGTTCCTCTGCCTGCCCGATGTCGCCGCGAAGGAATCGGCCGCGCTCGTGACCAACCCCCGCACCTGCGTGATCGACGCCTCGACGGCGCACCGGATCGATCCGGCCTGGGTCTACGGCGTGCCGGAACTCGCGGCCTCGTATCGCGCGGCGATTCGTGCGGGCAAACGCATCGCCAACCCCGGTTGCCATGCGACTGCCTTCGCCCTCGCGGTGCGGCCACTTGTCCAGCGCGGCCTTGTGCCGACGGATTTTCCGCTCTCGGTCTTTTCGCTCACCGGTTACAGCGGCGGCGGGAAAAAGATGATCGCCGACTACGAGCAATCGCCGTTGCCGACAAAACTGAACAGTCCGCGGCCCTACGCCCTCGGGCTCATGCACAAGCATCTGCCCGAAATGCGCGTTCACACCGGCCTCGTGCATTCGCCGATTTTTTCGCCGGTCGTGGCCAATTTTTATCAAGGGCTGGCCGTCACCGTGCCGTTGCCCCTGCGGCAATTGCCGGCCGCGCCTTCACCGGCGGCGTTGCACCACGCGCTCACGGAGACTTATGCGGGCGAGCGGTTCATCCGCGTGTTGCCCTTCGACGATGAGGCGGTGCTCGACGCCGGTTTTTTTGACGTGCAGGCGGCCAACGGCACGAACCGGTGCGACCTTGCGGTGTTTGGGCACGCCGATCAGGCGGTCGTGGTCGCGCGGCTCGACAATCTCGGCAAGGGCGCATCGGGCGCCGCGATCCAGTGCATGAACCTGCACCTCGGCGTGGACGAAGGGCTGGGATTGACGGTTTAGGTTCCAATTGCCGCATGGCCGAGATGCCGCGAGTTTTGGTCGTCGAGGATGAACCGGCGATCGCCGACACTCTGCTTTATGCTTTGAAGACGGAAGGCTTTTCCCCGTTCCACTGTGCGACGGGCGGGGAGGCGCTGGCGGCGTTGCGGGAGGGGAAATTTGTGTTGGTGATTTTGGACGTGGGCCTGCCGGACGGAAGCGGCTTTGATTTTTGCAAAGCTATCCGGGGGTACTCGACGGTGCCGGTGCTTTTTCTAACGGCGCGCAACACCGAACTCGACCGTGTGCTGGGGCTCGAACTCGGCGGGGACGACTACGTGACGAAGCCGTTCAGCCCGCGCGAGATTACGGCGCGCGTGAAGGCGATTCTGCGCCGCGCGAAACCGGACTTGACGGCGAAGGACTCGGCCCCGGCGACGGGCATCACGATCGACGAGGAGAGTTGCTCGGCCCGGTGCGCGGGTATGGCGTTGGAGCTGACACGTTACGAGTTCCGATTGTTGAAGGCGTTAGCGAACCGGCCGGGGCGCGTTTACTCGCGTGACGAGCTGATGACGGCTGCGTGGGAAGATCCGGGAGCGAGTCTGGATCGCACGGTTGACGCCCACATCAAAACGCTGCGCGCCAAACTGCGGGCGGCGGCGCCGGACTCGGACGCGATCCAGACGCACCGCGGTATGGGCTACTCGCTGAGAGCGCGGGGGTGATCGCGTGAAAATCCGCACGGCGATCTTCGGAGTGTATGTGGCGGCGGCGACGGTGGCGTTCGCCGGATTGATGAGCCTCGTATTGCGCGACGTGAGGCTGCGTTACGTAGAGTCGATGCGGGCGACGATGGGTGATACGGCCACGTTGCTCGCGGTGTTGGCGGGCGAGGAGAAGGCGACGCAGTGGGCGTGGTTCGAGCGAATCGCGAGTCTGCCGTCGAAGGGGGAACTCCTGCGGGTGTTCGCGCTCGACGCGAGCGACCGGGTGATTTTCGACTCGGTGCAGGGCCGCGACGTCGGCCGGTTGTATCCGTGGCCAATGATCGGCGGCGGTCCTGCGGCCTCGGAGAACTACACGTTGCCGAACGTGGCGGAGGTTGAAGGCGAACTGCGCGTGCGCGCCCCCGTTCGACGGGGCGGCGAACTCGTCGGTTGGGTCGGGGTGGGGCGGCCGCTGGACTCCGTGACCGAGCGGGTGAAGCGGGCGAGGTGGAGACTCGTGATTCACGCGGGCGCGGTGGCGGCGGTGATGCTGGCGGCAGGTTGGTGGCTCTCCGCGCGACTGACGCGTTCCTTGGAGCGACTCACAACCCATGTGCAGGCGGTGCGCGATGGTCGGCCGACGGTGTTGCCCAAATCGCGGGCGGCCGAGGTCACGGCGCTCGCGGGGGCTTTTGCGGAGATGCGGGCGGCGCTCGAAGGCAAGGCCTACATCGAGCGCTACACGCAGGCGCTCGCCCACGAGTTGAAGGCGCCGCTATCTTCGATTCGTGGCGCCGCCGAACTGTTGGGCGAAGATTTGCCGGCGGCGGAACGCACGCGATTTCTGGGCAATCTCCGGTCCGAGACCGGCCGGATTCAGGCCATCGTCGAGCGGATGCTTGAACTCGCAGCGATCGAGGCCCGGCACGGACGGCTGGAGCTGGCAGCGGTGGATTTGTGCGTGATCGCAGGCGAAGTGGTGGCCGGAGCGGATGGGGCGGCGGCGGCGAAACGGGTGACGTTGAGGCTAAAGGATGGACCGCCGGTGAGGGTGCGCGGGGAGCGATTTTTGCTGGCGCAGGCGATTTCGAATCTGGCTCAGAACGCGTTGGATTTTTCCGTGAGCGGAGGAACGATCTTGCTCGAAGTTTCGGTCGAAAACGGGCTCGGGCGGGTGGTCGTGGAGGACAGCGGCCCGGGCGTGCCCGACTACGCGCTGCCACGAATCGGCGAGCGTTTCTATTCGTTGGCCCGGCCCGAGACGGGGCGGAAGAGCACGGGGCTTGGGCTGAGCATGGTAATCGAGATCGCGCGGCTGCACGGCGGAAACTTCGTGCTGCGAAATCGGCCCGAGGGCGGGGCGCGGGCGGAATTTACGATCCGGGCCTGACGCGGATTTTTCATGCCGAATTCATGCGGGGTTCATCGTGGCTTCACGGGGGCCGGATATTTTGGCGGGGTTATGCAAAACAGCCTGCCTCCTCCGCTTACCATCCCTTCGTCGCCGGCTCTCCGTCCCGGCAGCGACCGTCGCCACCGGGCGACGTTGAAACTCCTGTTCATCGGCGGCCTCGTGCTGCTGCTGCAAGCGCCGTTGTATCTGATCAACTCGTTGCAACAGGAGCGACGCGCCAATCACGGCTATGTGGCACCGGCATCGGATCGAGGTGCGTCGGTCCGCGGAGTTGGAGCGGCGAGCGAATGGGAGGACAAGTTCGAGCCGTATCGGATGGTGGAGCGGGCGCTCAAGCACAGCGTGCTTGTGCTGACGTTGGTCTTCGCGGCATTTTTTCTTTTCGAGATGCGGACGGGGCTGCGCTTGCATGCGGTGCACTACGGCCTCGTGGGCGCGGCGATGGCTTTGTTCTATCTGGCGTTGCTCGCGCTGGGTGAAGTCATCCGGCCGGGGCCGGCGTATCTGGGCGCGGCGGGGGTGTCGTCACTGATGATCACGCTCTACAGCGCCGCGATTCTCAAGAGCGGGGCCCGGGCGGGCGTGATCGCGGGGCTACTTGGCAGCGTGCATGGGGTGCTCTACATCGTGTTGCGCCTCGAGAATCTCGCGCTGCTTGCGGGAACGGCGGCGCTCTTTGCGGCGCTAGGCGCGGTGATGTTCCTCACGCGAAACGTGGATTGGAACGCGCACGATGCGCCGGAGGTCACGCGCTGAAGGGCGGGCGGCGCGGGCGGGGACAAGAATTTCGCCGGTTCGTCGGGGGGATTCGCTCAGTTGTCGAGCGCGACGCCGTTGTTCCAAAGGCGGTAGAGTTCCTCGGCGCTCGGGACTTCGGCAGGGCGCACGATGCGGAAACCGATCCACGGGGCGCTGGTGTGATACCACACACTTTTCGGCAGTTGGGGATCGAGCATCTTCCAGTCGGGGCTCGAACCGCGCCGGGCGGCGCTGCGTAGGAGCTCGGGGCCGTCGCTCCAGTTCCCGCCACGCACGGCGTGGGGATAGGGCTGCGTCGAGCGCACCCATGAGGCTGCGGCGGGATCGCCTTTCAGGCGGGAGTAGGCGTCGGACTCGTATTGGTCCAAGGTCCATTCGGATACGTTGCCGTGCAGATCGTAAAGTCCCCATGCATTCGGTTTCTTGCTACCGACTTTGCCGTATTTGTCGGCGCTGAAGACGGCGTAAGCGGCGAGGGCGGCGGGATCGTCGCCGGAGGAATAGGCGGTCGTCGTGCCGGCGCGTGCGGCGTACTCCCACTCGGCTTCGGTGGGCAGGCGGTAGAAACGGCCGGTCTTGGCGCTGAGCCATTGGCAATATTTCGATGCGGCGTGGTGGGTCATGCTGATCGCCGGATAACCCTCGCGGCCCATGCCGAAGCTCATTTCGACGTATGGTTTCGTGGGGTGAGAGACGGCGTCGGCCTCGGTCTTCGTGGTGCGACCGACCGCATCGGAGGCGAACATGAAGATTTCATATTCGCTCCAAGTCACTTCGTGTTGACCGATCCAGAACGCGGGCAGGGCGACGCGGATTTGCGGACCTTCGTCGGGTTGGCGGTTTTTTTCGGTGGGCGGGCTGCCAAACAGGAATGTGCCGGCCGGGATCGGTTGCATCCTGAAGGTGACGGTGGTGTCGGGAATTTTTTCCTCATAGGCCGCGGCGGCGGGACTCGCGGCGGCGGCGAGGATTTTTTCCCGAATCTGGCGGACGAGAGCGAGTTCCTTGGGGTCGAACTCCGGTGCGGAGAACGCGGGAAGGACGGAGGCGCAGAAGACGAACAGGCCGGCGATGAGTTTCATGGTGAAGTGAGCAGGGCGACGGGGTCGCGGCGGTGGATGATGAGACGTACGGGATCGGGTGAGGCGTCGGTGAGGCGTTGAGCGGCAACCGGGTCGAGCACGCTGCAGGCGGTGGCAAGGGCGTCGGCGACCGTGGCGCGGCGAGCAACCACGGTGACGGCGACGGGCTGCGTGAGGCCAAGACCGGTAGCGGGATCGACGATATGGGAAAAACGCACCCCGCCGATCTCGACGAATTGCTCCGCGTCGCCCGAGGTGGAGACGGCGGCGTGAGCGAGGACGAGAGTCGTCCGCGTGGCGGTTGCGTCGCCAAAGGGCGCAAGCTCGATACTCCAGCCGCGTTTGCCGGGTGGAGGATCGCCGAGGGCGAGATCGCCGCTGGCTGAGACCATGGCGGCGGGAAATCCGAGTTGAGTCAGCAGGTTGAGCGCCGCATCGGCCGCGTAGCCTTTGGCGATACCGCCGAGATCGAGTGCCATACCGGGGCGGAGCAGGGTCGCGGTCTGCCGCGCCGGATCGAGGTGCAGGTGGGCGAAGCCGGCGGCGCGACGGGCGGAGGCGAGCGCATCTGCGGTGGGAAGTGCGCGGGCGCGTCGGGATTCTCGCCAGAGGCGGGTCAAAGGCCCCAGGGTCACATCGAAGGCGCCGTCGGTTCTTGCGGCGAGGTCTTGGCTGATTTGCAGGATCGCGAAGAGATCGGCGCTGACCGGTAAGGGCGTGCCGGCCGGTTGGCGGCAGAGGCGTGAGAGCTCGCTGGCCTCGTTATAATCGGAAAACGTGCGGTCGAGTTCGGCGATGCGGTCAAAGGCGGCGCGGGCGGCCGAGTCGGCCGGCGCTTGGGAATAGACCACGAGGCGAAACAGCGTGCCCATGTGAGGCTCGACGAATTCGCGGCGCTCCTGTGCGAGCGAAGACGCGAGTAAGGCCAAGGCGACCGCCGCGAATTTCCAGCCCGGCATGACGCGATGCCTTAGCTGGCGATGACGGCGTCGAGCTTGGCGGAAAGTTGGGCGAGCCACGCGGCGTCTTCGAGGCCGGGCGGGCGATACTGCTCGGTGATCATCCAGCCGGAGTAGCGGATCTCGTCGAGGGCGGCGAGGACCTTGGGCCAATCGCTGTCCCCTTCGAAAAGATCGACTCTGAAGCCGGCGCCGGGGCCTTTTTCGTCGCGGATTTTACGGCTGTATTCTTTGACGTGAATTTGGACGACGCGTGGGCCAAGCGTGCGAATCCAATGCTCGGGCCAGCCGGTGTTGACGATGTTGCCGACGTCGAAATGCCAGCGGACGAACGGGCTTTTGAAGGAGTCGACGTACGCGACGGCTTCGAGCGGGCTGAGAAGAAACCGGTTCCAAACATTCTCGATCGCGATGACGACGCCGAGCGATTCGGCGAGCGGCACGGCTTTGGCAATCTCGGCGACAGAGCGGGCGTAGGCGTCGGCGTAGGACGTTTCTTTGGTGACGACGGCGGGGACGAGCAGAACGGAACTGGCGCCATACGCCTTGGCGTCGCGCAGGCCTTGTTTGAGACCTTCGAGGCCGATTTCGCGCGTGGCGGGATTGGGATCGGAGAGCGGTTTGGCCCAATGCGTCGAGATGACCACGCTCGGGATGGCGAGACCGGTTTGGTCGCGGGCGGCGAGGACCTCGGTCTGATCCATGGCGCTGTTGACTTCGACGCCGTCGAAGCCGGCGGCGCGCAGGAGGACAAAGCGGTCGGCGACTTTCAGTTTTTCAAGATTTGGGCCGCCGAAGGTGCCATACATGAAGCCCTTTTTGAGCGCGCGTTTTTTACCGGCGGCGGGCTGGGCGCGGGCGAAAGGAGCGAGCGCGGCGAGCGCGGCGGAAGAGAGAAGGAAGTCGCGGCGGTTCATGGTGAAAATCAGGCGAGCTTGGTCTGGCCGGGGATGGCGCGGGCGGCCACGGGGCGCGGGGCGTTCCAGTCGAGGGTGGCGGGCACGAGCACCTCTTCGGAATTGAGCGCGCGATCCCAAGTGACGACTTGGCCGGTGTAAGCGGCCATGCGGCCCATGATGGCCATGAGCGTGCTGTGGGCCATGCTGATGCCGTCATTGACGGGTTTGCCGGCGCGGATGGCGGCGAAGAGTTCATCGTGCTCGACCTGATACATGTCGCGGGTGGGACCGGTGTATTTCCAGTTGGTCTTGCCGGTGATGCCTTGGGTGGCGAGGCGGCCGTTCGAGAAAATGCCCTCGGTGCCCATGACGTAGTCGGTGACCTCGTTGTAGACGCCGTCGTGCTGTCGGCACGAAAGGGTGGCGCGGACGCCGCTGGCGTATTCGTAGGCGACGCTGAAATTGTCGTACGTGTTGCCGTAGGCGGGGACCGTGCGGCCACCGACGGCGATGGCCTGCGTGGGCATTTCCTGTTTCATCAGCCATGCGATCTTGTCGACGTTGTGGATCGCCTGTTCGACGAGGTGGTCGCCGGAAAGCCAGGTGAAGTTATACCAATTGCGCAATTGCCACTCCAGGTCGGTCTGGCCGGGGGTGCGCGTGCCGGGGAATTTCGTGGTAAGCGTGCCGGTGTGATAAGTCGCGATGATCGCGCGCAGGTCGCCGATGGCGCCGGCGTGAATTTGGGCAACGGTGGCGCGCATCCGTGGGTCGTAGCGCCAGCAGAAACCGGACATGACCGAGAGATTTTTGCGCTGGGCCTCGGCGGCCGAGGCGAGGACCGAGCGAATACCGGGGCCGTCGACGGCAACGGGCTTCTCGCAAAAGACGTGTTTTCCGGCGGCCACGGCGGCACGGAAGTGCTCGGGGCGGAAGGCGGGCGTCGAGGCGAGGAGGACGACGTCGACGCCGCTGTCGATGACCTTTTGATAAGCGTCGAGCCCGACGAACGACGTGGCCGGGGTGACGTCGATCCGGTTGGCGACGGCGGTCATTTTCTTTAGCGTCGCGAGGCTGGAATCGAGCCGGTCGGCAAACACATCGGCGAGGGCGGTGAGGCGCACGCCGGGGTCAGCTTTGAGGGCCTGAAGGGCGGCGCCGGTGCCGCGCCCGCCGCAGCCGATGAGGCCAACCTTGATGACCGAAGGAGCGGGAGCGGAGGCATCGGCGGCTCGGGTGAGCGCGGCGGAGGCGACGAGGCCGCCGACGGCGACGGTGGACGAATTGCGGAGGAAGTGGCGGCGGGTGAGCATGGCAGTAGGGGGAGAGAAAAAGCGTTAGAGGGACTTGAGGAGAATATCGCGGAACTCGACCGGATCGTTGTGACCGGCGAAGCCGAAAAAGCCGGACGGACGGTCTTTGCCCGGGTGGGGTTTGCCGGCGAGCACCGAAGGCAGATCGATGGTGGCGAGGTCGGCATCGAGGATGACCGTGCCGTTGAGCTCGACGCGGACGCGGGAGCCGAGGACGGAAACTTCCTGAAAATTCCATTCACCGATAGGGAATTGATAACCGCGGGCGGCTGCCACCATCCCGTAGGCCGAGCCATGGGCTTGGCGCGGGTCGATGGGACCCTTTATCCGCTCGTAGTGTTCGTCGAGCACCTGAAGTTCACACATGCCCACGTAGGCCGGATCGCCGGTGCCGGGATAGCGTAAAGCGAGACCATTGTTGCCGGCAGGCGGCAGTTTGAAATGCAAGCGGGCGTGAAAATCGGTGAGCTCGCGGTTCCAGTAGATTGTGCCGCCCTTGCCCTTTTGCCAAACGAGCGCGCCGTCTCTGGCGGCGACGGCTTCGAGCGGCCCGGCCCAACCGTCGAGATTTTTACCGTTGAAGATCGGCTGAAACCCCTCGTTGCCGCGGGCGGCGAGGAGACGGGTGGCCTCGGCGGGACCGATTTCGCGGATGTAAAGATTGCGCCAACGGGTCTCGCCGCCGTGTGTTTGAAGTTGGATCGGGCCGCGCGCGGGAATCGGGCGCCGCTGGGCGGGCGGGAGATTTTTGTCGTAGAAATTCTCTAGGATCACGTGGTCGACGACGGGTTGGTCGTTGAGCCAGATGCTCACGCGGCTGCCGACCATAATGACGCGGAAGCGGTTCCACTCCCCGACGGGGCGGTCGGCGCGTACGAGGGGGTCGCGGCCGGGAGAAGTTTTGGCGTTGTTCCAGAGACCGCCCGAGCCTTTCGCGGCACCGTGGCCTTTGGGGTCGGGCATGGCGGGATCCCAAATTTGAACTTGGGGCACGCCGCGTAAGTAGAGGCCGGAGTCTGTGCCAGTGGTGATCTTCCAATCGACGAGCAACTCGAAGTCACCGTAGTCGCGCACGGTGGTGGCGTAGCCGCCGAGGCCGTCGTTGAGCAATTCGCCGGCGTCAACGGACCAATGAGGTTTGCCGTCCTTGAGGGCGGTGAGGCTTGCGGTCCATTTGGCAACCAAGGCGTCGCGCTCGGCGGGCGAAAGGGCCATGAGCTTGCGATGGTCGTAGGTGTCGCCGCCGCGCCAGCCAGCGAGATCGGTGCCGTTAAAGAGCGACGTGAAGCCGGCGGGGGGCGCGGCCCGGCCGGAGGATGCGGCGACGACGAGCAAAATAACCAAGCAAATACGGTGCATTTTCAAGATGGGGGCGGTCGGAAGCACGGCGGAAACTGGAAGAGGATTTGAGGCGAAAGGAAACGGGAATTTATTCGAACATTCTTTTTTATTCCGGCTTGGCCTGATGGCACAGGAGCGCAATGTTTGCCGGCTTAATCTTCGTCGGCTATCCGCCGATTTTCAGTCACCCCGTATCTATATGTCGCACGTTGTTCCTTCCTGCAAAGGCCGGCTCTTCTTCATGATGGTGCTCCAGTTTTTCATCTGGGGCGCTTGGCTCCCGTTGATCTTCGGTTACCTGCCGAGTCTCGGATTTTCCCCCGGGCAGCAGGCCTTGATTTTGAATGCGTTTCCGGTGGCTTCGATCATCGGCATGTTTTTCAGCAACCAGTGGGCAGACCGGAAATTTGCGCCGGAGAAGTTTTTGGCTTTCTCCCACCTTGTGGGCGGAATCGCGATCCTCGGGTGCGGACTCACGAAGGAGTTTTGGCCGTTTTTTCTGCTGATGCTGGTGCATTGTCTATTCTACGTGCCGACGATCTCGATCACGAATTCGATCGCCTTCGCGAACATGAGGAATCCGGAAAAAGAGTTCGGCGTGGTGCGGGTGGGCGGGACGATCGGCTGGATTCTCGCAGCGTGGCCGTTCACATTTATCTTTGTGAATTGGGCGGCGGTGGAGGCGGCGAATCCCGTCGGGTTCGTGGACTGGTTGGGCAAGGCGCTCGCGAATCCGCTGTCGGGCGATGCGGCTAAAGCGGCGACGAAGTGGACCTTTATTGTGGCGGGGCTCGCCTCGCTGGCGCTGGCGGCGTTCAGCCTGGTGTTGCCAAAGAGTGCGCCGAAAGTCGCGGCGGCACCGGGCACGGTGGAGAAACTCGCCTGGATCGAGGCGTTCAAGCTGTTGAAGCACCCGTTCCTGCTCGTGCTGTGGCTGGTGACGTTGGTCGACTCGTTTGTGCACAACTGCTATTTCAACTGGACCGGAGTGTTTCTCGGCACTCCGAAGGAAGCGGGTGGCGTGGGGATCGCGTCGAACTGGATCGCGCCCGTGATGAGCTTGGGCCAGATCGCGGAGATTTTGACCATGCTCGTGCTCGGTGTTGTGTTGAAGAATCTGGGTTGGCGCACGACGTTGGTGGTCGGGGTGCTGGGCCACGCGGGCCGATTCGCGGTGTATGCGTTTTGGCCCGAGAGCACGACGATGATCATCGCGGTCCAGTTGCTCCACGGGGTTTGCTACGCGTTTTTCTTTGCGACGGTTTACATCTTCGTGGACGCACATTGTCCGAAGGATATCCGTTCGAGCGCGCAGGGGCTCTTCAATCTCCAGATTCTCGGAGTCGGTGCTTTGTTGGCCAATTCGATCTGCCCGTGGCTGATTCAAAAAGTTTACACGGCTGGCGGCGTGACGGATTTCCGCGGGTTGTTCATCGTGCCGATGGCCGTAGCCTCGGTCGCGGCCATCGCGTTGGCCATCTGTTTCAGGCCGCCAAGCGCTCGGCCGGGTGAAGCGATCGGCGGAAGCGCATCGGCACATTAATCGTCCAGTCCGGATAAACCCGAAACTTTCACTTCAAATGACGGCAAAAATTCGTGTTCTGGTCGTAGGTTGCGGGCACATGGGAATCTCCCACGCGCGGGCTTACCGGGCGATGGCGGGAGATTTTGAAATCGTGGGTCTGGTGAGCCGCGGACCGGCGTCGCGGGGAAAACTGAATGCGGAACTCGGTGGCGAGTGCGCGGAGTTTTCCGATTTCAAGGCGGCGTTGGCGGCGACGCAGCCGGATGCGGTGTGCATCAGCACGTATGCGGAGACGCACGCCGACTACGCCGTCGCGGCGATGGAAGCGGGAGCCCATGTGTTTCTGGAAAAGCCGGTCGCCGACAACCTCGCCGATTGCGAGCGGGTGATGGCGACGGCGAAGCGGCTCAGTCGGAAGCTGGTCGTGGGTTATATTCTGCACGTTCACCCATCGTGGCAGAAGTTTACCGAGCTCGCGCAGACGTTGGGCAAGCCGCTGGTGATGCGGATGAATTTGAACCAACAGAGTTCGGGTGCGAATTGGGAGACGCACAAGAATTTGCTGCGCACGACCTCGCCGATCGTTGATTGCGGGGTGCACTACGTGGATGTGATGTGCCGGATGACCGGCTCAAGGCCGGTGAGTGTGAGCGGGATCGGGGCGCGGCTGACGGACGAGATCGCGGTCGATCAGATCAACTACGGCCATCTTCAGGTGACGTTCGCGGATGGCTCGATCGGATGGTACGAGGCGGGTTGGGGGCCGATGATGAGCGAGACGGCATTTTTCGTGAAAGACGTGATCGGACCGAAAGGGTGTGTGAGTATCGTCGCAAAATCGGCGGCGGCCGCGGGGATGTCGGCCGACGTGGATTCTCACTCGAAGACGGAGTCGTTGCGGTTGCACCATGCGACGCGCAAAGCCGACGGGACCTTCGACCGCGCGGACGAGATCATCGACGTCAACGATGAGCCGAACCACGACGAATTGTGCCGACGCGAACAGGATGTATTTTTGCGGGCGATCCGGGAGGATCGCGATCTGACGGCGCATTGGCAGAGCGCCGTGGACAGCTTGAGAATCGTACTCGCGGCGGATCAATCGTTCCGCGAGCGGCGGACGGTGACGTTATAGCGATATCAGTCGACGGAGCGTCGGGAGCT
Organism: Opitutaceae bacterium; assembly: GCA_044356555.1. Classification (GTDB taxonomy): domain Bacteria; phylum Verrucomicrobiota; class Verrucomicrobiia; order Opitutales; family Opitutaceae; genus Tous-C4FEB. The sequence continues at coordinate 25,045 of JBIKWB010000010.1, forward strand.
TTCCCAGATCGCCCAAGACAAGCCGAAGGCGAAGTTCCAGTTGGCTTTACGGGCGAGCAAGGTGCTGCGGCGGTTGGTCGCGCCGTGATAGAGCCCGGTTTGTGAGCCGACGAAGAGGCGGACTTGCGGGGTGAGCCGGCGGGAAAGACCGATCGATACCTCGGATCCCAAATACCCGGACTCGGCGTCGAACACCGGGCGATCGCGCAGAGCGAACTCCGGGCGGACTTCGTAAAAATAATCCATGAGTTTTTCAGAGGAAAATATGGGGCCGACGCCGAGCGAGAGGGTGTTGCCACCGATGAAGTCGCGGTCGCGGTAGGTGAGGCGGGGATTGAGCACGAATCCACGGGAGCGGATCCCGCCGTCGCCGAAGCTGAGGGAGGCGCGGACCGGGAGGTTCACGGTGAGCGAGCGATCCTTCTCTTCCCAGGCGCGCCAAGTGAGCTGGGGGCCGATTTCACCGAGAAAGTCGAGGTCGGGCATACCGCGACGCAGGATGTTTTTGTCAGATTCGGCGTTGAGCGAACCGTCGAAGCTCAGATCAAATTCAAGCGTTTCGCTGAGTTGAAAACGCCCGCGCACAATTCCGCCGTCGCCGGCGCGCAGAACCTTTCCCCGGTAGATGAAGTAGGGAACGGGAAAGCCGCGAAAGCGGGATTGGGCGGCGCCGGGGTAATCGGAGACGTAACCGCCAATGCCGGCGAGGCCGACCTCCCACAGGGGACGACCGGTGGGGTCGGTGTTTCGCGCGAGGGTGGTCAAAGGAACCTCTTGGGCGAAAGAGATGGGAGTAAGAACAACGAGAACCAAACCCAGAACTAAGGGGAAACGGTGGAAGCGCATCGCAGCGAAGAGAGTTCTTGTTCTCGTGGATTCAAGTTGATTCTCAACGATTGGAATCGCGCGTTTGCGGTTCCGAAACCAGCAGGGCGTTCGGCGAATGCGCGAGAGGTTGGGCGGAATTCTCCTTGCGGCGGGAGAAGGCGGCGGGGACGTTCGGCGGCTATGGAGCTTTTTGAGATCAAGGCCGAGGTGCCGGCAATGGCAGCAGATGCAGTTGATACCACGTTGTTGGAGTTGGGTATCGACGGCTGGAGCCTGCTGGAAGACGCGATTGCAAAGCGGGCTTGGATTGTGGGCATTTTTGCGAGCGAGGCGGAAGCGGTGGCGCGGTGGCGGGAGCTAAGCCCGATGTTGGGGGTGGTGCCGTTGATCGAGCCGGTGGTGCGGCCGATGGGTGATCAAGACTGGAAGGAAAGCTATAAGGCGCACTTTCATGCGTGGCAGTTCGGGCGGTTGCACTGGGTGCCCGTTTGGGAACGCGAGGTGTATGTGTTGCCGGCGGGAGACGCCGTGCTGTGGCTGGACCCGGGTCTGGCGTTTGGCACCGGGAATCATGAAACGACCCGGCTTTGCGTGGAGCGATTGGTGGTGCGAGCGGGTGAGGCGGGCGTGAGCGGGCGGGTAATCGACGCGGGATGCGGCTCGGGAATTCTGGCGCTGTCGGCGCTATTATTGGGGTTTCGGGACGTGGTGGGCTTCGACAATGATGCGGAAGCGGTGCGGATTAGTGAGGAGAACGCGGTATTGAATGGATTGGCCGGCCGGGCGACTTGGCTGACCGGAGATCTTTTGAGTGGCTTTGCGGGAAAACAGGCCGAGGTCGTTTTGGCAAATATTCAGGCCGATGTGTTGCAGCGCTTCGCCGGTGAGTTGTTGGCTGCGGTCGCGCCCGGCGGGGTGTTGGTGTTAAGCGGGATCTTGGCGCAGGAGCGCGACGTCGTGCGGGCGAAGTTTGAGGCTGCCGCGCCGGGCTGGGGAGTTGATTCACGGTTAATGGGCGAATGGAGCGACGTGGTGCTCACGCGACCAGGCGCGTGATGATTTTTGGACCATGAAGGCGCGTTTGAGGGGTCTTTTTGGGGTATTCTTGATGATTTCGGCGGGATATTCGCGGGAAACGTGGCTGGCGCCGGAACGGTTTACCGCGACTCCGGGGGCGACTTTGCGATTTGAGCTGATGAGATCGGAGAGTTTTTATGGCTCGGAGGGAATGTGGCCAGTTGGGGCGGTTTTGAATTCTCGGGGTACGTTGGCGGGCGAAGCGGTAAGTTTAGGGCCGGTGACCGGGGGCGAAAAAAAGGTGAGTTTTTCCGCAACACTGAGCCGGCCGGGTTTGGCGGTAGTGTGGGCTGAGATGGAGCCGGCGATCGTTGAGCGCGAACCGGAGCAGGCAGTCGCCCACCTGCGCCGCAGCCATGTGGGCGAAGTGGATCGGGCGATTTTAATGGACGGGCAACCGCGGCAGGTTTGGCGGGAGCGGGTTTCGGTGCGGGCGAAAACGGCGGTTTACGTCGGCGAGCCCGATAGCAGCGACAAAGGTTGGTCCCAACCGATAACCGATGGCTTGGATTTGGTGGTGGTGGGAACGGTGAATGAGTATCGGGTGGGGGACGCTCTTCTGGTCAAGGTGCGAAGAACCGGCCTGCCGGCAGAGGGGTTGGCGGTGGGATTCGTGCTCGCAGGTGAAGGCCGGGAAAGCGTCGTATTTTCCGGGGCAGACGGGGAAGCGACGGTTCGGCTCGATGCGTCGGGAATGTGGCTGATTTATTGTCGTCACACTCGGCGGTCGAGCGAGGCTGACGTGGACTGGGTGACCGAGCTTGTTACGCTCGTGATCGAAGCGAAGTAAACGGTTCTGGAGAATTGAAAATTGAGGTTTTGGGCCGTGCTCTTCGCTCACTTGAGCTTGGATTTCGACCGGCTCGGTCAGTACGAAAATCCCGGACCGGAACGAAGGGCGAATCGACATGTTTTGCCCTATATTTTGCACTCTCTCGGCGAGTCGTGATTCAGTCTCAGACAATAAAATTGCGGTAAATTGGCCCTAAATTTGACCAAAAACAGTGTTTATCTCCTGAAAAACTGCATTTTTCCGTTTATCGCAAAAAGATAGCATAATCAGGGTTTGCTATCGGAGTTCCTATTCTTTTGAACGCCTATTCTGAATTGGCTACTAAGCATTATAGACCAGCAATCCTTAACCAAAAATTCCTTTGGACCTTAAGCAAATCAAACAAATCATCGACCTCATGAAGCGGTCGGAATTGACGGAGTTCGCCGTCGAAGAAGAGGGCTTCAAGCTCAAGATTCGCCGGGGACAAAATGGGGTTCCGGTTGTGACGCGTAACAGGGATTCAAATCCGCCTTTCCTTTTGGGTGGTTCAGATAACTCCCTCCCGCCGATGAGTGCGCCGGCTCCGCAACAAAATCTGGTCCCCGCAAGTCCAGTGTTGGATGATGCGGGTATCGCTTACATTAAATCGCCCATGGTCGGGACTTTTTACCGGTCGCCATCGCCCGAAAGCAAATCGTTCGCCGATGTCGGCACTAAGGTGACGGAAACCTCTCCCGTGTGCATTATCGAGGCGATGAAGATCATGAACGAGATTCAAGCCGAAGCCAAAGGAACGATCATCGAGGTCTTGGTGGAGAACGGCCAACCGGTCGAATACGGCCAGAAGATGTTCAAGATTAAGCAATCTTGAGTTTTGCGAGATTCATAAAGTGATCGCCCGAGGAGCTGCGAAGAGCAGCTTCCGAAACGCACAAGTCCCCGGGGCGATTCCCGGGCGTGCGTCAGGGTGACGTTGCCTTCCTATTTCCTACCGATGATTCAGAAAATTCTAATCGCCAACCGAGGCGAGATTGCCCTTCGCATTGTTCGGGCTTGCAGAGAGTTGGGGATAAAGACCCTCGCGGTTTATTCGGAGGCCGACGTGCAATCGTTGCACGTGCAATTGGCGGACGAGGCTATCTGTATCGGTGGTCCGAAAAGCGCCGACAGCTACCTGCGGGCTGATCGAATCATCAGCGCGGCTGAGATCGCGGATGTGGACGCGATTCACCCGGGCTACGGGTTTCTTTCGGAGAACGCCAAGTTCGCCGAGCAGTGCGAGTCCTGTAACATCAAGTTTATTGGTCCTAAATCACAGTCCATCAAAATGATGGGTGATAAATCGGTGGCAAAGGACACGGTGCGAAAGGCAGGCGTCCCGATTGTGCCGGGGTCGGATGGACCGGTGGAATCTGAAAGTGAAGCGGTGAAGATTGCGCGGAAGATGGGTTATCCGGTGATCATTAAGGCTGTGGCAGGCGGCGGTGGTCGCGGAATGCGGATCGCGCATAACGACGTTTCTTTTGCGAAGGAGTACCATGTTGCGCGGAACGAGGCGGAAAAAGCGTTCGGCAACGGCCAGGTTTACGTCGAGAAATACATCGAGAAACCTCGGCACATCGAGTTTCAGATTTTGGCGGATTCGCACGGGAAGACGGTGCATTTGGGCGAGCGCGATTGCTCGGTGCAGCGTCGGCATCAAAAGTTGATCGAGGAGTCTCCGTCGCCGTTTTTGACCCCGGATTTGCGAAAAAAGATGGGAAAAGCGGCGATCCGGGCGGCTGAGGCGGCCAAGTATGAGAATGCGGGAACGATCGAATTCTTGGTGGATGCGAAGGGGAACTTTTATTTCATCGAAATGAATACGCGTATTCAGGTCGAGCATCCGGTCACGGAGGAGGTCACCGGCATCGACCTGATCAAGCAGCAGATACGAATTTCTAACGGGGAGAAACTAGGCTTTGACCAGAGCGACATCAAGTTTACGAAGCACGCGATCGAGTGTCGGATCAACGCCGAGGATCCGGCGCGCAACTTCATCCCTTCACCGGGCACGATTGGACTCTATTATGCCCCGGGCGGGCATGGTGTGCGGGTGGATTCACACGCTTACTCGGGCTACGCGATTCCCCCGCACTACGATTCGATGATCGGCAAGTTGATCACGTACGGGGAAAACCGGAAAACGGCGCTGGAGCGGATGTATCGGGCCCTGAGCGAATATCTGATTCGCGGCGTGAAGACGACGATTCCGTTGCACAAGGCGATCATGGCCGATCCGGTGTTTATCGAAGGCAAAGCGACTACGGCCTACATGGAGGAATTCCTCAGCCGGACGCCGACGGACCTGTTCTCTTGATTTCGTCGCCCGAGGCCGGGCGCGCAGGGGGCGAAGTTTGAGGCTCGCCTACTTTATTCCGGCGGCGATCGCCGTGTTGATGCGGCGCGCGATGGAACGCATTTTCTCGCGTACTTCCTGAGGGTTGAGCGTGAGAATCTTACGGTCTTCCATCACCACCCGGCCGTGGATAACCGTGGTGCGTACATCACGAGGGCTCGCGGCATAAACAAGGGTCGAGTAGACGTCGTAGAGCGGGACAAGAGCGGTGGAGTTGTGATCGAGGATGATGAGATCGGCGAGTTTGCCGGGCTCAAGGGAGCCCAAATCTTTCTCGCGATGGAGGGCTCGGGCGCCGCCCAAGGTGGCCATCTCAACCACTTTCAGAGCGGGCATCACGTTGCGGTCTTTGCGGTCGAGCTTGTGGAGTTTGGCGACGTAACCGAGCTGTCCGATGAGATCGAGGGTGTTGCCGCTCATCGGGCCGTCGGTGCCGAGGCCGATGCGGAGGCCGTCGTCGTGCATTTTGAGGCCGGGGGCGACGCCTTTGGCGGACTTGATGTTGGCCACCATGTTGTGGGCGATGCCGACGTCGCGGGCTTTTAGGAGAGCGATATCGGAGTCGGTCACGAAAATGCAGTGAGCGGCGACAAGGCGCGGGGTGAGTAGACCGAGGGAGTCGAGGTATTCGACGGGAGTTTGGTTGCGCTCTCGGCGAAGGGTCGAGATCTCGTCGGTCATCTCGGCTACGTGCATGAGGATCGGAAGGTTGAGCTCGGCCGAGGCCTTGGCGACGAGCCGGAGGTGTTCGGCGTCGAGGGAGTAGGGAGCGTGCGGAGCGAGTGCGGGCGTGATCAGGGGGTCATTGGCCCAATCGGCGGCGAATTTTTTCGCGTAGGCGAGACCGCCGTAGGGCACGGGCGAGTCGGGGGTGGGGAAATTGAGAATACTCTGGCCGAGGACGCCGCGGATGCCGACGAGTTTCGCGGCGCGGGCAACTTCGTCCTCAAAGTAATACATGTCGACGGCCGTGGTGACTCCGCCCTCGATCATTTCGATGAAGCCGTGGAGAGCGCCCCAGTAAACGAGTTCGCGGTCGATGAGATTTTTCTCGAGAGGGAAAATGAAGCGGCGAAGACGGTCGGGCACGTCGTCGCCGAGCCCGCGAAAGACGGTCATCGACGCGTGGGTGTGGGTGTTGATGAGGCCGGGAAAGACAAGGTCCCCGCCGGCGTCGATGGTTTTCGCGGCGAAATAGTCCTTTGCGATGGAGGAGGAACCGATTGCAACGATACGTGAGTCGCGGATGATAATGGCACCGTCCTCAATGACTTCGCGGGCGGCGTTCATCGTGACGATGTGGGCCCGGGTGATGATCAGGTCGGCGGGTTGGGGAGCGGCAAGTGCGGTCATGGAGATCAGCGGAAAAAGGATAAGAAAGGTGATGTGGATCGAGAAGGGACGCATGGCGGCGGGGAGATTTATCGTGAGAGCAAGGAGGTGAAGAGGTTCGAAAATTTAGGGACATCGAGTTGAAATTCGATGCGGGCGAGCTGTTCGCCCAAGTTTGGTTGGAGCCCGGGAGTCCAACTCAAGGTGTCGCCGTAGCTGGCACCGCGGTCGAGGTTGACGTCGATGAAGGCGTTCTCGGCCTGAGTCACGACGGTGGGATCGATCCAAGACGCGGCGGCAATCTCGTCCCATAGCGGGCGCCCGCGTTGGCCGAAGCGATCAAGGTAGGATGCGAGCGGCGTGCCGGTCCGGGCGATGGTCGCGAACTGCTCGGGGGTTGATCGGACGTGTTGGGAAATATCGATGGGCGAGCAGGTGATTTTTTTCCACGTTGAGCGGAGGACAATCCGGGAAGCTTCCGGGTCGAAGCGCAGGTTGAATTCGCGGCGCGGGGTGTGTTTGAACTCGGCGGAGTCGGTTTTGGGGTGGAATGATCCGCCCATGAAGTGGAGCTCACGGATGAGTTCGGGCAAACGGGGTTCAAGGCGCACGGCGAGGGCGATGTTGGTCAGCGGGCCGGCGCACCAAAGGGAAATTTCTCCGGGGTGGGCTCGGGCTTGGCGGATGATAAAGTTGGCTGCGTGTTCGTCGGCGGGTGCGGTGGTAGGATTGCCTTCGGGCAGGTCGGGGGCGACGTGGGGATCGATCGTGCGTCCGGGACGGGTAAGGTCCCAAGCGCCGTTGTAGATGAGACGGCCATGTTGTTTCTCCCAGAGAGCGTGGTCGCGTGGGGTGTGCACAAGTGGAGCGAGAGCACCGGGCAAGACGGGAATCTCGGTGCGCTCCATGATTTCGAGGAGCCGGAGGGCGTGACGGACTTGAAGATCGCGCCAGTGGTCACCGGTGGGAACGCAGATGCCGAGGGCTTCGACGTCCGGAGCGTTGAGGAGCATGGCGATTGCCTGGAGATTGGTGGACGCGGGTCCGAGGGCGTCTTGGTCGATAATGATTTTGCGGGAGGGCATAAAATGCGTCGTTGAGTTGTGGCCGGCGTTTAGGGCTCGAGGGAGACGTCTTTGTAGTTCCGAAAGAGGAGCGGTGAATTTTTCCAGCCACGGACGGAAGCGTGAACCAGCGTCGTGCGTGTTCCCCAGTAAATGGGTGCGATGGGAGTCTGTTCGATGAGGTAAGTCTCAGCTTGTTGAAGCGCGGCGTGGCGTCGGGCGGGATCGAGTTCGGAAGCGGCGGTGGCGAGGAGGGCGTCGTAGGCCGGGTCGCTCCAGCCGGTTCCGTTGATGCCATTACCGGTGGCGAAGATACCGAGAAAGGTCAGTGGATCGGGAAACTCGGCGTTCCACCGACCCCGCGCCAACGTGTAGTCGCGGGATTGATCATTGATGGCGGCGAGAAACATTTTGAATTCCTTTTGGGCGATCACGACTTCGACCCCGAGTTCGCGCCGCCAGCGCTCTTGTAGAATCTCCGCGATTCGCTGGTTAGTTTCTTGAGGGATCGTGAGGAATTCAACCTTGGGGAAACCCTTTCCATCCGGGAATCCGGCCTCGGCTAGAAGACGACGTGCTTCGACCGGATCGGAAACGAGGCCCGTGGGCGGACGGTAGCCGGCGAGGCCAGGGGGCGTGAGGGCATGGGCGGGGATTTGCCCGCCGCGAAGGACGTTCTTGACGATGGCATCGCGATCGATCGCGAGCGCAAACGCCCGGCGCACGCGTGAATCGCGGAACGGAGCTTCGGTCACGTTAAACCTGACGAAGTAGCTTTCGAACGCGGGCTCGATTCGAAGCAGATGGGGCGCCTCGGTCTTGTAGGAATCAATCTTGCTCAGAGGCAGGTCCCAAGTGGTGTGCAGCTGGCCGGCGCGAAAAGCGAGTTCTTGGCTTTGCAATGACTCACTGGGGTAGAATCTGATCTCATTGAGCTGGACGCGGGCTGCGTCCCAGTAGTGAGGATTTTTTTCGACGCCGAGATGTTGTCCTTCGCGCCATTCCCGGAGCCGAAAAGGGCCGTTGCTTACGAGCGGGAAGTCGCGCGTCCAACGGGCGCTTCGGTCGTAAGGCGAACTGGATTTTTCGACTGAAGATCGATGAACGGGAAACCAAACATTAGTTCGCAGTAGAGACAGGAAATACGCGGTGGGGCGTGCGAGCGTGATTTCGAGTGTCCTCTGGTCGGGAGCCCGAAAACCAACCAGACCGAAGTCGGTTATCAGGCCTTTGGCGAAGAGCTCCGCATTTTTTACGGGGTAGAAAACGTCCTTGTATTCCGAGGCGAGAGCGGGCGTGAGGGCGCGTTGGAAGCTAAAAAGAAAATCTTGGGCAGTAAGCGGGTCCCCGTTTGACCATTTGGCATCCGGCCGCAGGTGAAAGATATAGACGAGTCCGTCGGTCGAAGACTCCCAGCGGTCTGCAATTCCTGGTCGCGGTTGCAGGGTCGTTTCGTCGAGTGTGACGAGGCCCTCGAATAAAGAACTCAGAACATTGTGATCGATGGAACCGCCGGCAATTTGGGGATCCAGGAATTGAACTTCTGCGCCGTTGCCGACGTGAAGAATTTTCTCGCGGTTGCCCGATTGGACAAGAGTTTCCCTGCGAGAGCATGCGGCTCCGGCAAAGACGACTAGGCCGATCAACAGCAAATGAGCGGGTGAAGGTCTTAACATGGAGATAAGGCAAGTAGCAGAAGATGCACCGATGGGCTTTGCGAAAGGAATCAATCTCGGGAATTGGGCCTTGCGGGAAAATTGAGGCAAACTCACGTTCCTGCGGCGTGAAAATCGGATTTCTTGGCGGCAGTTTTGATCCCGTGCATTTTGGCCATTTGATGGCAGCTCAAGACGCCTATGAACAGTGCGGTTTGGACCGCTTGATCCTGGTTCCGGCGGCTCAAGCGCCGCTAAAACCCACCGATGTGCAATCCTCACCCGAAGACCGCATGGCGATGATCGAGGCGGCTGCCGGTTGGGATAAACGCTTCGAGATTTCCGACTTCGAGCTGCGCAAGGGAGGGGTCAGTTACACGATTGATTCGGCGCGGCATTTTCGGGCGCTCTATCCGCAGGACGAACTCTATTGGGTAATCGGTGGTGATCAGTTGCCCAAACTGCATCTTTGGAAAGATATCGAAGAATTGGCGAAGCTCGTGGAGTTCATCTTTCTCGAGCGTCCCGGGTATCCGGTTAAAGGCCGCGTTGATATCCCTGGCTTGCGTTTGCATCGTTGTGACGGACACCTGCTGGCGATCAGCTCGACTGAACTGAGAGAGCGAACCCGACTGAGTTTAGCGCTCGATTATTTTGTGCCGCATAAGGCGATTGTTTACATCCGCGAAAAGGGTCTGTATTGCGGGAAGCGATGAAATTAAAAAAATCTGAATCGCTCGCTCTCGTTAAGCTGTGCTGTCGGGCTCTGGAGGACAAGAAAGCGGAGGACCTTCGGGTGATGGATGTGAGTGAGCAGTCATCTATTACGGATTTTCTGGTCTTGGCCACGGGCACGTCATCGCCTCATCTACGGGCATTGCGGATTGAAGTAGAAAAGGCGTTGGATTCAGCTCAAGCGCCGATCGTTGGAATGGAAATCCCGCAGGATAGCGGCTGGATGGTGATCGACGCGTTTGACGTCATGGTGCATCTGTTCACGACAGACCAACGGGAGCGATATGCTTTGGAAAATCTTTGGAAAGACGCGACCGAAGTTTCGGTTTCGAAGCTGCTGGCGGTGCCCAAAAAACCGAAGCCGAAAATCCGGAAAAAGGCGGAGACCGAGAAGTCTAGGAAGCCGACTAAATCGCGAGTAAAGAAATAGGAAGCAGGTGCAAATTAGCGATTGAAGTCCGTAATTTTTGCACTAATCACGAATGCGTATTGTTACTTATTGGCGTTTTCGCTAAGCACTCTGTGGTAGTAATTAAAGATTTGATTCCGGGTGTGTAACAGAGTTTTTGAGGAATTTTGACCTTGTCTCCCAAATTCAAATTTATCAGTTTTAAGTCGGTTATTATAAAATACAAAGATACCAAAATGAAAAACTCGTGCAACAACTCCACCAAGGGCTTTACCCTTGTCGAAATCATGATCGTCGTCGTCATTATCGGCCTTTTGGCCGCTATGGCGATTCCTGCCTTCCAAAAGGTTCGTCAGTCCTCGCAAGACAAGGCTGTGTTGAACAACGCCCGCCAACTCTCCGCGGCAGCTGATCAATACTTCCTTGAGAACGGTGTTTCTACCGCCGCGCAGGGGAGCCTCGTCGGGTCAGGTGCCTACGTTAAGTCGCTCAATCTCGTCGCAAACGAGACTTATCCAACTAACTTCACCCAGGGCATCACGATCACCATCGCCGGTGTCGCTGGTGTTCGCACGGTCACCTACGCTCCCTAATTGCCAAGGAGTTTAGGAATTTGTGTGGCCGCTCGCGTGACGCGAGCGGCTTTTTTGTTTGGGGCGTTCTAGGGATTAGCAAGAAATCGAGCTTTATAGCGGCGGCTAGGGCGCTACAAACATTCGTTTATGATACGCCAAAAGCTTCTATTGCTCGTGTGCGATATCCGTCTTGGGGCTTTGATCCTGAGTGTCTTGGCTGCTGTGCTTTTGGGGTTCGTCGTGGTGGATGATCGCCCTGCAATCAGTTTGGTTTCTGCCACTGGTTACTGGTTTGTTTTGGCGGCATTTGCGATGTTTGTTTGGGCGCTTTGGCGATGCTTTCATTCCGAGATCCGCGCTTTGCATTGGCGTCGGATAGATTGGTTAAGTCTTGGTGTGGTAGGTCTTGGCGGAGTGGTGCTAATCGTTCATGAAGCATTCGGTTTCAAGATTGTGATGGATGAAATCATGTTGCTGGGAACCTCGATGAGCATGCATTTCGACAAGACGGTGCTCACACCCGTGCGAGGAAATGACATTCAGGGAACGTTCATGATCCTCGACGGAATGATGGACAAACGGCCCCTGTTTTTTCCGTTCTTAGTTTCTTTGCTGCACGATGTTTCCGGCTACCGACCGGCGAACTCCTTCGTTTTGAACGGAGGGCTTACTTTCGTTTTTCTTGGGCTGGTAAATCAACTCGGTCGTATGCTGGCCGGGCGGAAGGCTGGTTGGCTCGGGGTGGCATTATTTGCAGGTCTGCCCTTGCTTGCGCATAATGCGACGGGCGGAGGCTTTGAGTTGCTGAATTTGGTCATGATTCTCAGCACGCTTCTGCTGGGAGCCCGACTGATCACCCGCCGGGACGATGTTTCGATGACGGCGTTTTGCTTTTCCGCTCTTCTTCTCGCGCAAGTGAGATACGAGTCGGTCATCTATCTTTTGCCGGTCGCAGGGATCGTGGCGTGGTTGTGGTGGAACGAGGGTCGGCTAATCCTGCCTTGGCCGGTGTTGCTCGCGCCACTGCTCATGATTCATTATCCGCTTCAGCACCGGATCTTTGATCTGCGGGCCTCGGCGTGGGAGTTAGGGAGTCGTCCGGGGTCTACGACGCCATTCTCCGCTTCATATATTCCCGATAATTTGTCTCACGCCTTGGGTTTCTTTTTTGGCCGTGCGGCTGATCAACCCAACTCGCTCTATCTTTCGGCTTTGGGGGTGATTGCGGTCCCGTTCTTTGGGCTCGCGGTGTTTAAATGGATGAGGAGTCTTGTGCGGGAGGCGCCGATAACTGTGGCTACGGCTTTTTTTGCGATCGGATTCGCCACGCAGTTTGCGCTGATGATGTGCTACTTTTGGGGGAAGTTCGATGATCCGGTGATTAGACGTTTAAGTCTTCCGACCCATCTCGGTCTGGTGATCGCGATTTTGGCCGTTTTGCCGCAGTTGGCGGGTGAAATGGTGACGCGCGGATTGTTGGCTATGGCGGTGGTGGCGCTGATCTCCCTTGGGGTGCCGTCAATGGCGGCTCACGCCTATAGTCAGGATTACCTGCCCGGCCGCGAGACGGCGTGGCGGCGTGCCTTCATCGCGGAGCAGCCGCGTCGGGACTATCTGGTAATCGACAACGATTCTATTCTTTGGATCGCCCACCAAGTCTCGTCGACGCCGGTTTTTCAGGCTCAAAGAAGGCGGGACTCACTGGTCTTTCATATGCGCAACCGAACTTATTCGGACGTGTATGTATTTCAGCGATTCAACATCGACCCTGAAACTGGCGTTATGACCCTTCGAGCAGGCGACGAACTGGGGCCGGACTATGTGCTCGAAACGGTTCGCGAGGAGCGGCTCCAAACCCTCACACTTGCCCGAATCAGCCGCGTAAAGGCAATCAGGTCTGGATCGGCAGAGGCAAATTCAGCCCCGCCGTCTGACTTTGCGGTTCCGACCGACCGTGCGGAGGCGGAGCGCAAGCGTCGCGAGTATCTGGAAAATTTCCTCAAGCAACTGCCTTGAAGCTTAACCACTCTTCGAGTCGAAGCGGAGTTTGGTGAACGATAAATTTCCACCGTGATTGCAAGACTCGTCACTCTTCTGCGTGAGACTGCGCCTCGGCGCCGACTTCTGCTCGCGGTGGTGGCAGGCGTTTCGGCTTTTTGGTTGGGTTTCGTTGCCTTCCAAACGTCCGCCCTTGAGCGCATGTTGCGGTTTGGCGGTTATTTCTACATCGCGACCGTGTTTGTGATGTTCAGTTATTTTCTTGGGCGCGTGCTGCTTGCTCGAGTTTCTATATGGCGGGGATGGCTGGCCCATTCTCGGGTTTTGGGGGCTACCCTTCTGTTCGCGGCGGCGTTCGTGCTTTGGTCCGACGCCTTCAAGCACAAGATTCTGTTCGACGAATACGTCTTGCAGGGCACCGCGTACCAGATGCACGCCACGAAGGAGTTTGGAACTCTGTATCGGGCCTACCACATCGCGGGAAGTTGGCTGCCCTTTGATTCGTTCGTAGATAAGCGACCTTATTTTTTTACGTTCCTCGTTTCGTTGGTGCACGATTTTACCGGCTACCGAATCGCGAATATTTTTTTGGTGAACGCGGCCCTGACGCCCATTTTTCTAGGGCTGGTTTACTGGATTACCCGAGCCTTCACCTCTAGGGGACCGGCGCTGCTTGCGGTCGGATTATTGGCCACGCTTCCGCTTCTCGGGCAGAATGCGACCGGGGCTGGCATGGAGCTGCACAATCTAACCATGCTCGCACTGGTGACCGCGCTTTCGGTGCTCTACCTACGTGCGCCTGATGAACATCGCTTGGTTACTCTTGTGCTGGGCACCGTACTTTTGTCGCAGAGCCGCTACGAATCGGTCATTTTCGTGGCGCCGGTCGTTGCCATTGTTTTGTTGGGTTGGATCAAAGCCGGGCGAGTGTTGTTGCCCTGGCCGGTGATCGTCGGACCGCTCTTGCTTGTGCCTTATGTTTGGCACAACCGCATGCTCGCTGCGACTCCCCAGCACTGGCAGCTTTTGCCCGGGCAAACGAGCCGTTTTGGAGTGGATTACTTGGCGAGCAACCTTGAGGGGGCGTGGTCGTTTTTTTTCAGTTTCTCAGGGCGGTTGGCAAACTCGTGGTATCTCGCGGCACTGGGTTTGGTCGCGGTCGCTTGGTTGATAGTGAGGGCTTGGCGCTGGGCCCGGGCCGTGCCGCGATCTCCGCTGGCACCGGGCGTGATGGCGCTTTTGGGAATCGGGGCGGGAGTCGTCGCGAACTTGGTGATACTGATGTTCTATTATTGGAGCCGTTTGGATGACGTCATCGCCTCACGCTTCGCGCTGCCGACCTGTTTTCTTTTGGCGATCTTGGCGGCCGTGATGGTCGAGCAGTTGAAGATTCGTTATCGATTCGTCAGCCCTGTCGTGATGGCGGGACTGGTGGTTTGGCTTTTCGTCGGGGCATTGCCGGCGATGGCTCGGCGGCTCTACACGGAGGAAAACGTCGTCATGCAAGAGGTCGAATGGGAGCGCTCGATTATCGAGGTGCGAACCGGCCCGCTCTTGTTCATTACCAACAAGTCCAATCTGCCGCTCTTGCTCTGGCGGATACCGAGTCTGTTCAACAGCACGGCCCGGCAACGCGGTGCGCAGATCGGCTATCATCTTCGCGAAGGGACATTTCGAGAGGTCATTGTGGCGCAGGGGTTGCGACCTAGTTCCGAACGCGGCGAAATGGGAGTGGATCCGCAAGACTTGATGCCACCGGAGTTTCAATTGGAAACCATCGCGGAGAAACGTTTCGGCACGCGGTGGTCGCGCCTTAGTCGGTTGGTCGCGATCCACGGGTCGCCAGAGGCTTCGGCGCAAGCGCCATGAGATCGCTTTCAGGGCGGCAACTCCAATGGCTGTTGGTCGTGATCGCTGCAGCTTGGTTTGGCAGCTTTGTCGTCTTCCCGGAGTTTTTTCAATTTTTCGCCGTCGAGCATTACGGGCCTTGGTTTGTTGATTCAGCGGCAATTCTTGCTTCCAATGATGCGGTCGCACGGGGCTGGGATCCGTTGCGGGCCAATCCGCTCGATCTCTTCAACCGGCCGCATGTTTATTCGCACTGGTGGCTGGGTTTGCATCACTTCGGCTTAACCCGTGACGACACAATTGGTTTTGGCCTTGTGATCTTTGCCGGATTTTTGGCCGCGGCTTTGACCTGGCTTCGACCTCGGGAGCCACGTGAATTGGGGTGGTATTGCGCGGTGTTGGGTTCCCCTGGGGTGCTGCTGGCGTTCAATCGGGCCAACAACGATCTCGTGGTGTTTACGGTTCTGGCGCCGGTGGTGCCTTGCCTTTTGGACCATCGGCGACTGGTGCGCATGTTCGCGGTGGTGTTGGTGGCTGTTGCCGCCGGGTTGAAGTTTTATCCGGCGGTCGCCGGGGTCGTGCTTTTGGCGGTCGGTGGTGGCACGTTGCGGGAAAGCCGGGAAAGGATCGTGCTGGCCGTATTGGGATTGGCGCTCGTGGGGTGCAATCTTGGCCGAGACTTTGAGCTGATCCGGCAGTTGGCACCTCAGGCATTTGGGTTAACGAGCTTTGGGGCGCGAAATCTACCGACCAGTCTCGGTTTCGCCGACATTTATGGAACGGGGTTCATCGTGATTTTTTTTAGCGTGGTGATCGTGACCGCCTGGCGCTGGCAGGCGTTGGGGAGCTGGAGCATTGCACCGGAGAATCAAGCGGTGTGGCTCACCTTCGTTCTCGGAGCGGCGATGCTCACGGGCTGTTTTGTAGCCGGGACAAATTTTGGCTATCGTTGGGTCTTCGCGATTTGGCTGGCGCCGTTGTTGTGGCGTTTGCCGAGGGATAGGGGCGCTCCGCCTGCGGTGCGGCGCCTAGCTGGAGTGGCTGCAGGATTGTTGGTGTTTTCCCTTTGGGCAGATGCAGGGGCGAGTTTGGTGATCGGCCGGTTGTTTCGTGGTGCCGGTCCCGATGTAGTTATGCTCGCGGCGGACCGATTTTTCTACGCGGAGCAGCCCTTGATTTGGGCGTTTTTCGGATGTTTGACCGTGTTTCTTACCCACCACTGTAAATTAGGGTTGAGAGGGCTTTTCGGACTCAAGAATGAGTCTTAGAGCCGCAACGTGAAGCGAATGGACCCGAGATCGGCAGCGTTTACCGGGCAACGTGTAGGATGGTTGCTCGGCTGCTTGCTCGTGCTGGGTTGCGTCGCGATTTACCGGGAAGTGGGGTCGTTTGATTTCGTCACGTTTGATGACGAGCACTGCATCGTGTTTAATCCACACATGGGCCCGGCGACATTTGAACGGGCGTCGTGGGCGTTCACCGATGTGAGTTATGCGCGTCGATACATGCCGCTGGGCTGGCTCGGATTTGCGGCGGTGTTTTCGTGGTTTGGCCTTGAGCCGAGCGCCTATCATTGGGTTGGCGCGATTTTACATGCCACGAACGCCGTTTTGCTCTTCCTCGTCATTTTTAGGATTTGTGATTTGAGGCTCGGGCTCGGAGATCGGATCGGTCGTGACTGGCGACCGATCGCGGTGTTTCTCGGTGCAGCATTTTGGGCGTGGCATCCTCTGCGGGTCGAGTCGGTGGCGTGGTCGGCGGGTTTGTTATACGGGCAGGCGATGTTTTTTCTCTTGCTGGCGGTGGCCGCGATGTTGGCTCCGTTCGGTGGTCGGCTTGCGCGCCTATTCTCAATTTTATGCTACGGCGCCTCGTTGTTGACCTATCCGTTGGCGATCGGGTTCGTGCCGGTGTTTGCGCTGATCGCCGCCTGGAGGAATGCGGGATGGAGGGAGGCGGGACGCGTGACGATGCCGTATGCCTTGGCGAGCGGGATAGTTTTGGCGATCAACCTCCATCTCCGAGTCGACGCCGGTGAAGCGTTCCGCCAAGCCCCGACTTGGGCTGAATTCCCGCTGCTTAACCGGGTTACCCAAGCCTGCTACCTTTGGGTCTATTATCTGTGGAAGCCTTTTTGGCCGACAGATCTGACGCTGCTCAATCCGGCATTGATCGATTTTGACCCATGGTCAGTTCGTTTTGTCGGCAGTGCGGTCGGAATGTTTTTGATCGGTGGGATTGCCCTGATTTGGCGCCCGTTTCGAACAACGTTAGGAGTCTTTTTACTCGTCCACATGGCTGTTCTGGTGCCGATGCTGGGCTTGGCGGAGATACCGCACTTCCCGAGCGACCGCTATGCGGGATTTTCTCAAATTGTTTTGGCGACGGTTTTGGGGCTGGCTCTGGCGCGGATTGCTCGCGCTCAATCGCGCGGGTGGGTGGCGCTCGCCGGGCTGGGCGTTTGTTTTGGGTTGGGTTCCGTCAGCGCGGACCAAACGTTGGTTTGGCGAGATGCTCAGACGCTCTTTCGTCATGTGGGTCGGTTTCTTCGTCCGGAGCAGTCTCCGCTCATGTTGTTTGAACGTCCGGCGGTTCTGCTGTACCGGAGCGGCGATTTGAGTGGAGCCTTGGCTCTATATGATCGAGGGATCGCTGAGCTGCCGGAAGAGCCGGCGCTCGTGGTAGGGCGCGAGGCTTTGTTGCGGCAGGCGACGGAACACCGCGAGCGATTGGCGGCGATCGGGGCGCCTGCATCGACGCCGCCGGTCGTGTTTCTGCAACAGTCTCTCGGCCTCGCGGCGGCGCGAGCGGGCGACGCGCAGACGGCTTTGGCGCATTTGCAGCGAGCGAGAAGGTCGGCGCCCGATTTTTACGAGACTGCCTACAATTTGGCGCTGGTTTGGCTTCAGCTTGGCGAGACTCGCGAGGCGTTGGGCAATTTTTTCTGGGCGGAGATTCACGGCGGTGATCGCCTTTCGGTAGCCGCGAAAACGCGGCTCTTGAATCTGATCGCGGAGCAATTCGACGCCGCCGGCGAGGTTCGCTTGGCAGAGGCGGCGCGAAAGCGGGCGGCTAGCGGGGCGACTGCGTTGCCGTCTGTTCAATGAGGGCCGCCCAGTCGGACAAGGTTCCGGCGGTGGCGGCTTGAATCTCGGCAGGGCTCAGCCGGTAGATATGAATTGAAAAACCGATTCGCGCCTCGGGAGCACGGATTCGGAGGTAATAGCAAAGTCGGGCGAAGCGAAGGATCTCGTAGCGTTTGATGATCGCGGCCCAACGGGCGGCGGGGACGACTTGCTCCAATTCGGCCCGGCGGGCGGGGTTCGTGGTGTAGTCGATCAGGTCGTTCTCCGCCGCGCGAGCGGCCTGGTATTCGTTTTCAAGCGTGATGGTCCATGGTCCGCGGACATCGCTGTAAACGTGGGAGAGCATCGTGGCGCCGATGCAGTAGAGGCCCGGTTCGAGCCGGACGAGCGGCTGCAAAATTCTAAAAACATTGATGAAGGGAAGCCGTCGAACGTGCGGCATGCCTTCGTAGGTGGGCTCTCCGGTCCCGAAGTAAGACATGAACACCGGTTCAGCGGGCTGGGCGTTTACGTCGAGCCACGTTTTGACGCCCGGCAGATCCTGCCCCCAGTCGAGGGAACTGTCCACGAGGTGACGCGAGCCGTTTTTGGAGCCGCCGATAAGTTCGTTGAAGTAAGCGAGGTAGTGCGGCCGGGCCGCCCACGACACACCGACGTGCCAAAGCGCAAGTCCCGTGATGAGCAAGGCGGCGAGGGGACGGCGAAAATCGATCCAGCGACCAAGCCAACCGGCGGCGATAAACAACACCGGATAGGTGGGCAGGATATGACGGTGGCCGATGTTGAGATTGCTCGTGAGCGAAGTGGCCCAATACACCGCGAACAGCGCGGCGAGCGGCGTGAAGGGTCTGAGCCGGCTCCATCCCGGTCGCGCTGCCGGATCAAACCATTTACGCCCGGCCGCGATGATCCCCACCGCGAGCAGCATGAGCAGCGGCACGGTCGATTTGATCAGAAATGCGATGGGGAAAAAACTCACCCACCCCGTCGTACTGTAATCGCCGTTCAAGAATGCGCCCCGGGCCTGAGCAAATTGGAGCACGAAGGCGAAGCCGTAGAGAAACGCTTCGGGCAAAACCTGCCACTCCTTCAGGGCCCAGATAACTTTGGCGGCGAAACCGAGGTCGGTCAGAACGAACCCCCAGCCGTGGTTGAAGTTGGCCCCCTCTGACAGTGCCGGCGAAAAGGCGCTGAAACGAAATCCGTAGAAAAGCCAAATCACGAGCCAAGTGACAACCACGTGCAGGCTCGTGGTGCAGGCGAGGCGTTTGAGCGGTGCGCGCCAACCGGTTCGACCTACCGCGCCCGAGAGCCAAACGAGGGCGATCAGCCCCAGCATGGGCGGGAGCAGCACGGCGGAAAATTTCGAGACGAAGGCGAGCCCGAGAGTAAAGCTGCTAAGCAGGGCGCCGGTGGTGCCCGGGTTTTCGAGGTGTCGCCACCAGGTTCCGACGGAGGCGACGAAGAAAAACGTCATCACCACGTCCGAAGTAGTAAGCGCCCCGTGGGCAAGAAAGGCCGGGCAGAAAGCGAAGAGCGCGAGGGAAAGGAACGCGCCTCGCCAACCGAAGAGCGCGCGCGACCAGAAAAAAACGAGCAGGCCGGTCGCGGCGCTGACCAGTGCGATCACGCCCCGACCGAGGAAAAGGAACTCATCGGTTGAGAGCCCCGAGGTGTAGAAGAAATTGTAGCCGTATTGCCAGACTGAGGCGGTGCGCCACGTCTCCCAATCGGTCGGAGGCAACGACCGGCCGGCGATGGTGAGCGGCAGGGCGGCGAGACGCTGGGGCAGATTTCCGTTCTCGGGCTGGAGGCGATAGTCGTTGCGGGTGTTGTAGGCGAGGCCAGCGGTGACGTGCGCGATCTCATCCGAAGCGACATTTTTCTGACCGGTCGCGGTAACGGCGAGGACGGCGTGCAGCAAGGCAACGAGCACGGCCAAGCTGAGGAGAAATGGGACGGAGGGCGAGGAGGCGGGTCGGGCCACGTTTTGACCTTGGACAACTCGGCCGCTCGAAACAACGTCTTCCGATTAGAGCATGAATGCCGCCGAATACGCGAATTTGGAACGAGTGGAACGCGAACATTGGTATTACGCCGGCAAGCGCGATCTCGTGCGCGGCTGGATCGCACGGGCGCGACCGATGCGGCCGGACGACACCTTGCTCGACTGCGGCGCGGGCACGGGGATTTTTGCCAAAGAGATGGAGGCGCAGTGCCGGGTGCTCGTTTTGGACGACCACGAGGAGGCGTTGAGGATTCTGCGCACGCGGTTCCGGCCCGAGCAGATTCTTTCGCTGGCGGGCGATGCGGTGCCGTTGCCCGACGGCTCGCTGGAGTATGTGACGGCGCTCGATGTTTTGGAGCACGTGCCCGACGACGCGGCGGTCGTGCGTGGGTTTCGCCGGTTGCTCAAGCCCGGAGGTCTTGCCGTCGTGACTGTGCCGGCCGGTATGGCGCTGTGGAGCGACTGGGACGAGGCCCTGCATCACTTTCGGCGTTACGACCGAGCGCAGTTACGCGCGTTGTTTCCCGACAAGGAATGGGAGCTCATCTATGTGAATTACACGAATGTCGTGGTCTATCCCGCCGTGTGGCTCGTGCGAAAATGGAGAGCCTGGCGGCCGGCGAAGGCCGGAGCGGAGGTGACGGCCCGGACGGAGGATCGGATGCCGCCGCGTCCGTTAAACGCGCTGCTCCGGGCGGTTTTTGCGGGACTGGGCCGTTGCCCGGTGCCGTTTCCGTTTGGCGTAAGCTTGGTGCTCGTGGCCGAGCGTCGGCCCTGAATCAGGGGCGAATACGGAGCAGGCTGAGAACTTCGCCCTCGGGACCGCGCAGGACCACGAGGGTGGTGTCGGTGGGAAAGCGACGGGCGCCGCGGTCGAAGGCCAACGATACTTGGGTGAGGCCGCGCGGGGTGAACGGCCAAGATTGGGCGGCCGCTTTCTCCATCGGGTCGCCGTTCAGGTGTATCCGGTGGGCTTCGACGCGGGCGGAGTGTCGGTTGAGCACGAGCGGATCGGTTCCGGCGGGTGCGTTCATCGGCACGATCTCGATTTGAGCGACGGCACGGCCCGGCGGCAAAAACACATTGAACTTGAGCAACGTGTTTTCGCGGCTTGTGGCTGGCTCCGTGCTTTGGGCGGAGCGATCGTAGACCTCGGCGAGCAGCAGCGGGGCAACTTGCCGGCCGGCTTTCACACAGAACTCGAAGTTGTCGATGGTGAAGGCGGGTTTGAAGTGGGTGGCAAGATAGTCATGCAAAGGGCCTGCCGGTTTCAGTCCGCGCTTGGTGAGAAACTCGATATGCTCGCGGTGGATGATCACGCAGGCGCGGGGATTGGCCTCGAGGCTACGGATGATGTCGTGCTGTTGGTCAGCGTGCAAAAGGGAGAACCAGTGGGTAACATTTTTGAGCGTCGGCGTGGGCAGGCCGCTCCAAAGGTTAAAACTGAACATGCCGGGTTCGGAGAAGAGCAGGTCGCCGTGCGCGACAGCATTGACGGTGAGGATCTGAAATAGGGCCGAAGCATTTTCGGGCAGACGAATGCTTTCAGCTCCCGGGAGGTCGAGGTTCCGTCCGACTTCGAAACGCCGTCCGACCTGCACCAGTTTCCAAGCGGTGCCGACCGCGAAAGCCAGCACGACCGCGAGGAATGCAAAACGGAAGACTCGGGCCAATGAATCCCGTACGGGCCAATGCGCCGCGAGCGACGTGACCGCCGGCCACGCACCGAGGGCGGCGAGGGGCAGCGCGAGAAAAGTGCCCCACGCGATCTGACTGCCGGGGACGGGAAAGGCGTGCAAATACTGGCCCAGAAAAAGAAGCCCGACCCAGCGGCGGGCCGCGAGCGCGCCGGGGTTTTCGCCGCTTAATGGCCAGAGGAACAGCCACAGGCAGGGCGCGGCGAAAGCGAAGGTGAGATTGTCCGGACTGATCGTGGGGAAGCGCATGATCGTGGCCGCGAGGGCCAGCGATGCAGCGAGACGGAGCACCGCGATGGCTGGGTCGAGCCCGGTCCAAGCCCGGCGACGGAGCCACCACGCCAAAACGAAGATCGACAGTGAGACCAACGCGGCGATGCGGGCCCCCGCCGGCCAGGGAAAATTGAGACTAAAATTTGCCGGATGACGGAGTGGGCCGAGGAGGAGGCCCTCCAGCACATCGTGCGGGGTCGAGCCTCGGGCGAGAATCACGCCGAGCACCGCGATGATGACCCCGAGGGCGGCCCATGCGCCGGTGTGCAGAGCACGCCAGCCGAGCCGCGGTCCGGTGCCGATCGCAGCAGCACCGAGGGCAGCGGTGGCGGAACAGGCAAAGAGCAAGGCGTAGGTCTGCACCCATGGCGTGCCCAGCAGGGGGCGCATCAGGACAAACGGGAAAATCGCCGCGCCTGCCATAAGCAGCAGGGGCGCCCGTCGGCGGAGTGAGCTGCTCTCATGATGCAATGCGAACCACGAAAGCGCGGACGCGGCGGCGAAGACCCCGAGGTTGATTTTGGTCAGGAAGAGCATGGCCGTGCCCGCGCCGATGAGAATGGCCCACGCCGCCGGTCGCTCCGCGTCGATCCAGCGGTAGCCCAGCCACGCGAGTAATGCGACGATCGCGGCGCTGAGACCGCCGGGATGAGTCGGTTCACTCACCATAATCCAAAGGTAGACAAACACGCCGGCGAGAACCGCGAGGCGCGCGGTAAAGTTCGTCGTCGCGCGTCCTACCAGTGCGGCGCAGGCCAAGGCAGTGCCGCTCCAGAAGGCGAGGGTGACGAGGCGGCCCGCGGTGTGGGTGAGTTCGACGCCGAGCCCCTGCAGCAGGGCATAGAAAACGTAGGGGAAGGGACCGTATTGTGAATAGACTTCGCGATAAAGTCCGCCGTGGGTCGCAAAATTACGGAGCGACGTGAGGACGTAGCCCTCGTCGTCGTAAAACATGAACGTGCTGAACATCATCAGCGCGG
This sequence comes from Opitutaceae bacterium, assembly GCA_044356555.1. GTDB lineage: Bacteria > Verrucomicrobiota > Verrucomicrobiia > Opitutales > Opitutaceae > Tous-C4FEB. The sequence goes on from JBIKWB010000010.1 coordinate 47,783, forward strand.
CGGCGAGCGTCAGCACGACCGCCGAGGAAGAGAAAACCACGGTTCCGATGCGTCGAAGCACCGCCTCGGCCGAACGGGGATCGATTCCCTCCTTCCGCTTGGGGCCGGAGCCGTTGACCTCAATCACGGTGGGAACTGGTTGGAACGACCGCCCGTGGCAGGCTCGCCGGTTTCAGGATATAGGGCGGCCGGCGTTTCACCTCGTCGTAGACGCGACCGAGGTATTCGCCGAGCACGCCGATGCCGATCAGTTGCACGCCGCCAAGAAAGAGCACGATGGTAATGAGAGTCGTAAAGCCTTGCTGGGAGTTTTCAAAACCGAGCAGGCGCCAGAGGATAAAGAAGATACCGGCCGCGAAGCCCATGAACGCCACGAAGACGCCGCTGTAGGTGAGCAGGCGCAGCGGCAGATGGGAAAAGCTAAACAGACCGTCGAGCGCGTAGCGGACGAGGCGGACGAACGTCTGCTGGGGCTGACCGGCGGCGCGCTCGGCCCGGTCATAGCCGACATCGGCGGTGGTAAATCCGATCCACGCCCGTAGCCCGGGGAAAAAACGGTGCCGCTCCGGCAAAGCCGTGAAGGCAGCGAGGGCGTGGCGACCGAGCAGGCCGAAGGTGCCGGTGTTGGGCTCGATGGGATAATCGGTGAGCGAGCCGAAGACGCGGTGGAAGAGATCGAAGCCCGCGCGGCGGAGGCCTGCTTCAGCCCGCGAATGCCGGACGGCGCGCACGACTTCGGCCCCACCCAACCAAGCGGCGACGAGTTGGGGAATCAGTTCGGGCGGGTCCTGTAAATCGGCGTCAAGCGTGACGGCGGCGTCGGCGCCGGTGTTGGCAGCATGGGCAAGGCCGGCGGCGAGAGCGGCTTGAAAACCGAAATTACGGGAGAGTTCGATGAGTTCCCAACGTGGATCGGCGGCGGCGTGGGCGCGGATGAGGGCGGCGGATCGGTCACGGCTGCCGTCGTCGACCAGAATGGCCCGCCACGAGCACGTTGCCGGTTGGAGGGCGAAGACCGCGTTCAACCGCTCGAACAACGCGGGGAGCACGGCCTCTTCGTTGAAGACGGGGATGACGATGGCGACGGTCGGCATAGTCACGGAACGGTGGCGCGGGCGCGGGCGAGCATGAGCGCGAGGATGGCGGCGAGCAGGGCGAGGGCAAGCGCGGGAGGCGCCGGCGAAAGATCGGCGACAAAGGCGAGGCGGTGCTGGATTTTTGCCGCGAGATTCATGAGCGCGACCCCGTTGTAGCCGGTGTAGGTCGCGGCCGGATCGGTGCCGGCGGGGGCGAACCAGCGGTCCAGCGCGAAACTTTGGACGGCGAAATGGAGGGCGATGCCGGCGAGAAAATCGAAGGCAGCCCCGGCGATCAGGGCGATCCGCCACGGGCGGGACATTCCGTGCCAACGCGCGGCCAGAAACGCGAGACCGAGCAGCACGAAGCTTTGCAGGCAGATGTGAGTGAGCCCCCAAGTGTCGCGCTCGCCCTGCACGGCGACGCTGAGCAGCACGAGCGAGACCAGAGCGAGCGTCCAACCGCGACGAGTCGCCGATTCGGCCGTGCGGTAAGCGCGACCGGCTTCGCGGATGAGGGCGAAGCCGGCAACCGAGCCGAAAGCGAAGACGAGATTCAGTTGGTAAATTTGGAAAAACCAGTCGCGAACGGAGCCCCAGAAATTTCGCTGCGCGATGAGAGCGGTGTCGAGCGGGCGGAGAAAATGCGGCACCAGCGTGTCGCGAAGGTTCAGTAAAATCTTCAGCGGTTGGTTACCGGTTCGAGCATCGGGGGACTGAATGCTGGAGCTTGAGAGAAACGTGCCCGCAGGGCCGTACTGCACCACAGACCACGCGAACCACGTGGTAAGAATAAGTGCGCCGATCGCGGCGGCGGCGAACGTCGCGCGCCACCATGCCGGGTCGCGCCGACGGGGCCAAACGAGTGCGAGCCAAGCGAGGGCGAGCACGACCGCGGCCGGGCCGGCGGAGTAGTGGGCGAGCAGGCCGGTCGCAAGGCATGCGGCCAACAAAACGGGCGCGGTTCTCGGCGGCGCCGGGTCGTGCGCCCGGAGAAAAAAATAGAGCGCGGCAAGGACGCAGGCCGCCGTGGGAAGCTTGGTCCATGGGAATGTGGCGTTCTGAAGAAAGAGCGGGCTGACCGCGACGAGGACCGCGAGGAGGGCGATTGCGCGCCTGCCGCCGAAGCGATGGGCGAGTAGGGCGGAAGGCAAAAATGCGAGACTCGCAAGGACGGTGGAAATGACTTGGTAGTGCGCAAAATCAAAGCGAGTCAGCGAGAGAAACACTCCCGTGACGACGTTGATCAGGGGTGGTCGCGCCGGCACGGCGTAGGAGCCGAGGAAGCGCTGGTCTAGAGGGCCGCGTTCGAGCCAGAAGCGCGCGCGCTCCCAGTGCTCAACCCAGTCGGCGGCCCAGCCGCCGCCAGAATAACTGGCGACGAAGCTGAGCCAGCATAGGCACCAGGCGGTCACGAGGAATTGGCTGAAGAGCAGGGCGCGGACGGTCGCATCCCGGAGCGTGGCGACGAGGGTGCGGCGGCCGAGGTAGAGCCCGGCGGCGGCGAGCGACGGCGCGACCCAGAGGGTAACGACTGGCAGCACGGCGACGTAGGTCAGCCAGCCGAGGGCAAAAATGCCGAGCAGAGAGAGGATCATGCTCGCGACGAGTTTCTCGGCGGGGTCGAGCCCGAGGCGATGGGCGATGGGCCAGGCGAGACCGAATGTGACCAGGCCGACAAAGAGTAGATGGACAGCGAATTCGAGCAGCATGGACGCGAGATCGTATGATCGAACGGGAATGCGGGTGCAAGCGGCCGCGAGGAATTGCGACGGGATGGTTATTCTCCGGATGGCTCGAAGAAGTTTGGTTCTCGCGTGCACCAGACCGGTGCTGGCAGTTTTTGTGGGTGAAGATCACATCGATCCGAAACGACTTGAGGGATTCTTCGGCGCCTCGGCGCGGAGAAAGGGTGGGTTCGCGGAGCGCTTTTCCTTTGGCTAAAATCCGTCTGGCAAGCTGCGTCGTTTTAGCGGGCAGGCGGTGATCTGATTTCGCATGGTTCGCGGAGCGGTTTCATTCGGACGGATTTTCTTGGCGATGGCCTACATTTTGCCGGTCGCGGCGCCGTTGCTGTTGCTGCTTGATCCGCAGGTGGTGTTTCCAGGCGACTGGAGAAATCACCTCTGGATGATCGGCCACTATGGGGAACACTTTCGGCAACACGGCGACATGCCGACGGCCCTGAATTTCTCGGCGGGAGTCGGCATCGCCCAGCCGGTTTTCTACGGTTACCTGCTCTATCCGTTGCTGGGTTTGTTGTCGTCGGCGGTGGGCGCTAACGTGGCCTTGAGGTTGGGGGTGGCCTTGCTGCTAGCCGTGCAATTCGTTGCCTTGATTTCGGCGGGCAACCGGATTTTCGGACTCCGGCGCATCGCGTATTTCGTCGGTGTGAGCATGGCGGTGGCGACCTATTCGCTGACGAATCTTTTCAATCGCGGCGCGATTCCGGAATTTTTCGGGGTGGGATTTTTCGTGACGGCGGTGGCGTGGGCGGTGACGGCCGCCATGGCGGTCGAGACGAATCGGAAAATTTTCTTCGGGTGGTTGGCGGTCGTCTTTTTGGTGCTGGCGCTCGGGGCGCATCCGCCCACGACGGTGTTGGCGAGCGCGACGGTGGCGGCGCTTGGGCTGGGTGCGGCGTGGGGTTGGTGGCGGGAGCGGGTGACGATCAAGCGGACGACTTGGGTGATGTCGGCCGTGGCGGCGGCGTGGGGAGCGTTGGTGTTGGCACCGTGGATTTTTGCGGCCGGGAAGTTCGGGCCGCAGCTTTCCGTCGCGAGTTCGAGCCGCTCGTGGCTTTTTTTGCCTGATCGAAGCGATTCGTGGTGGGGCCGGTTCTCGCCGGTTCCCTACGACCGCTTGGGTTTCGAGTTGGGCATCTACGACTTGGGCGCGCCGTATTTGGAGGCCCAGGTCAACATGGCGTTGTTGGCCTTTTTGATTTGGAATCTTTGGTTGCTGCGGGGGCGGCCAAAGCTGCGTGGCGGGGCCGTGATCGGTGGGGTGTTGGTGGCGGCGGTGGCCTGGTTTCTCGGGCTGGCGGCGGTCTCGGTTTCGCCGGCCTTGGCGGAGGTCTTTCGGGCCGTGGCTCCGTCGATTCAATATGTCTATCGGTTGGTGAGCTACTGCAACGTGGCGCTCTTGGTGGCGGTTTTTGCCAGCGGTGCGATCATTGTCCGAACGGGCGGCTATCGCGGGCAACGTCGCCGGACCGATTTGGTTTTAACGGCTTGTCTGACGGTGACGGCGGTGGGGGCGTTGATCAAATTACAGCATGGGACGGTGTCGGGGTTGCAGGTCGACGAACCGCGGTTCGAACTCAGCGGAGATCGGGCCCGGCTGATCACGGTCGGCCCGAAGGAACAGGCATCGGCCTACGCTTACGTCATCTTTGATCGGTGGAGGGAGTTGGCGGAGGCCGAAAAGGAGAACCTCGTGCGCGTGGCGTTTCCGGTCGGAACGGCGGGAGCCGATTTCGGAGTGGCGGGGGCGGTGCGGATCGAAGCGGCGAAGCCGGGTTGGGTGGTGACCAATGCGTTGGTTTTTCCGTGGCAGGAGTTGACGATCAACGGCCGGTTGCCGGCGGCGGGCGACGTGGCTCGCGTGGGGCAATTCATCGCGGTGCGCGTGGCGGATAGCGCGCGGGAACTTCAGGTTGTTTGGCGGCCGGAACGGGGCTGGTGGATTCTCCACCGCGGCTCCCAGATCGGGCTGGCGTTGGGATTTTTTTGTACGACGGTTTGGGCGGTGTGGTTGGGATTGATCCGCGGTCGGACGCGGCATGTCGGCGCCTGACCGCGCGCGATATCGTAAGCGGAGCCCGCGCTCAGGGTGCGGCGGCGGGGTCGAGGCGCGGGAGGCGGTCGTTGCGGGCGTAGACGCGGGCGCCGCCGAGGGTGACGATATAGGTGTAGCGGGCGGCGATTGCGTTGCGGAGCGGCGGGAACGATTCGTGCGCGCGATTTGGATCTTCGAACGCGAAGTTGCCGGGCCCGACGGCGTCGACGAACACCGGCGCTTGGGAGTTTTGGAAATCCTCAAAATAGCGGCGGAGATAATACGGCTGGAGTGGGCCGGGATAGATTTGGTTCTCGGTATGGGCCTGACGGGTCGCTTGGGGGCGACCGGACTCCACGTAAAGGGAGCTGCGCCAGCCCCAGATCGCGAGAGGTTCGTCGGGATCGGAAAGGCGCCGGATGAGCGCCGCCAGTTGGCGTTGCGCGGGGTTGGGGGCGGCCGCGAAAGCGGCGGGTGCCTCTCCTTGGCGGACGCGCCAAGCGAGTTGCGGGGCTAAGGTCAGGAGGAGAAAAAAGGCGATTATCAGAGCAGACGGGGGCGTCCGCGCTCCCGGGTGCAGCGCGAAGGCGAGGGCGGCGCCCGACGCCCAGACCAGCGGGAGCATGAGAAAATGCAGGTGGTGCGCCGTGGGGCGAAGCGGGCCGAGGGCGCAGACCATGCCGGCGACGAGAAGGAGCGCGGCGACGGCACCGAGGCGGCGAAATTCGGTGGGCACTCCGAGCGAACGCACACCGGCGAGGCCGGCGACAACCAACGAGCCGAGCAGCCAGAGGCCGAGGTAGCCGTCGGTCAGGGCGTTTTGCCATTGGAGCGCGGCGGCCTCGGGTCCCGTGAAGCGGGCGGCGTTGGCGTTGACGTAAAAAAGATTGTTGAGAAAGAACGGCGTGACGAGGTGCTCGATCTGCCCCGTGGCGGTGGCGGCGGCGAAGCAGGCCAGAGCGGGCAAGAGCGGCCCGGCGATGAGCGGAACGAGGCTTGGTCGCGGTCGGACGAGAAACGTGCGTGCGGCCACGACGAGCCAGACGAGTGCGGCGAGCGGCATAACCTGGGGTTTGGCCCAAGGCGCGGCTCCGAGGAGAATAGCGGCCAACCAGAGCCGGGCGGAGCCGTTCGAGGCGGTTGGGCGGACCGCGAGCCAGCCGGCGGCGGCGACGAGGAGCGACGGCATGAGCTCCGTCGAGTAGTGGGTGAAATCGGGGAAAGTCGTGAGGGCGTGAAACGCGAGGGCCGGGAGAATCGCGGCGCGCGCGGCGGCGAGGCCGACGAGCAGGACCAAGGCTTCGCCAGCAAACCAGAGCGTGCCGAAAACGGTCGCGAGGCCGATGAGGCGGGCGATGGCGTAGCTCGCGGAACCGTCACCCCAGGCGGCGGGGAGAAGCGGGTAATAGTTCAGAGGTCCGGCCGTGCCGCCGTCGACGGAGCGCCAGAAAACGGGATCGTGCCGGAGGGTAATGGCTCCGGCGATGAGCTGACTCTCGTCGGGGTTTCTTTGATGGGGGACCCAGAGGAGCGGCCAGCGGAAGGCGAGGAGCGCGCCGCCGACCAAGAGCCACCAGAGCCAGCGCGGTGGAGCGCGGAAACGACCGGCCCCGGCCGAGCCGAAACTCGCGACGGTGGCCAGGAGAAGCATCGCCCAGCCGAGGGCCGACGTAGCCAGCGGAACGAGTGAGGCCGACGGGTTCATAAGTCCGCTGGGATCGGCCGCTGGCGACCGATTAGCGCAGCAGGTTGTATTTGAAGATCGCCCAGAGGGCGCGGACGCCGTCGCGCCAGCCGATCTTTTTGCCCTCGGCGTAGGTGCGGCCGTAATAACTGATGCCGACTTCGTAAATCACGACACCGAGCTTTGCGACTTTGGCGGTGATCTCGGGTTCGAAGCCAAAACGGTTTTCCTCGATCGTGATTTTCTGAAGCACCTCGCGGCGGAACATTTTGTAGCAGGTCTCCATGTCCGTGAGGTTGATGTTGGTGCCCATGTTGGAGAGTAGCGTGAGGAACTTGTTGCCGACCATGTGCCAAAAATAGACGACGCGATGGGCCTCGGCGCCCATGAAGCGCGAGCCGAAAACCACATCGGCTTTACCATCGAGGATCGGCTTGAGCAGCCGCGGGTATTCCTGCGGATCGTATTCCAAATCGGCGTCCTGGACGACGACGACATCGCCGGTGGCGGCGGCGAACCCGGTGCGGAGCGCGGCGCCTTTGCCCTGGTTGACCTCGTGGTAGAGGATTTTGGTGACGAGCGGGGCGATCTCAGTGCGGAGCAGGTCGCGGGTGCCGTCGCGCGAGCAGTCGTCGACGATGATGATCTCTTTGTCCGCGATGGGGGCCGCCCGCACGCGGTCGACAATCTGGCGGATGGTCTTGGTCTCGTTGTAGCAAGGGATGACGATGGAGAGTTTCATGCGGACGGGGACCAAACTAGGGTGAAAGAAATGCGAAGGAAGTCTTTTTACGGAACTGCCGGTGGTGCCGTTGCGATCGGAGCGAACGAGATTTCAGGGTCGCCCAAAGTCATCAAGAGAGGGCGCCGATGCGGGTAACGTGAGATCAGGCGGAGGTTCTCGACGGGTCCGCGATCCCATACCCAAACCACGGGGCTTTGATCAAAGCGGGCGTCGTTGAAAACCCAACTCAAGTGCAAGGCGTAGGGTTTAACCGGGCGGACGAACACCAGGTGGCGTTCCCCGGTCGCGGTCAGGGCCTGGGTAATTTTTTGGCGACGGGTGGGCTCATTGTAGACGCGCAGGTCGCGTTCGACGCCGGTGTCGCGCCAGAGAACCCAGCCCTGCGCGAGCAGAAGCAGGGCGCACCATGGAACGAAGCGGCGGGCGTGGCGGGGCAGGCGGAGGAAGAGAACGCGCAGTCCGGCGACGACGAGAAACAGGTAAAGCGCGGCGGCGACAGACTGGTAGTGCGACGAAAACCAATACGACAAGATCATCGCGAGGCCGCACGCGCCGAGACTGGTGAGCGCGACGAGCGACCACCCCCGGGGACGGAGCAGCAAGCCGGCGACGGCAAGGACCGCGAGCAGCGGGCCGAGGAAATTGCGCGTGGTGAGAGCCAGCCGCTCGGCCCAAACCTGAAGCGGCGGGCCGTAGAACCGGCTGAGCGGCTCCATGTACCCGTGATAGTAATCGGCAAGCGCGACGTTTTGAAACTCGGGCGCCGGCCGTGGCGTTTGCCAGACGAAGTAGGGCGTGCCGGCGTAGCGAGTTTCATACTCGAGATAGGGCAACCGCAGCGGAGAGCCGGTGACGCGAAAATTGTAGAACGCGAGAAACGCGAGGCCCGCGACCATGATGACCGCTCCCGGAGAAAGGCGGCCGATGGCGGCGGAGCGGTCAGCGGTGCGCGTGAGTTTCACGGCAAGTATCATCCCGGGAACGATGCAGGCGAGCAGGCCTTCGAACGGGCGGGTGAGGGCCAAAAGCACGACGCCGACGCCGAGCACGGCGGCATCGCGTGGACGAATTTCACGGTAGAGTCGGCGGGTCGCGCCGAACACCAGCGCACCGCCAGAAGCAGCGAGCGCCCCGCCCCAAAACGTGTGGACCCAATAGTGCGAGAAGCCGAATTGGGCGATGGCGAGGCACCCGCCGAGAAGCGCCCACCGCGTCGAAAAAAAACCGCGGAGCAGCCAAGTGAAACTCGCGATCCAGAGCGCGCCGGTCAGCCAGACGCCGTAGATCGGTTGCCCCAACCAATAACCGACGGCGAGCGCGAGTCCCTGGCCCGGCGGGTATTTCGACATCATGGTCGGAACCATGAGCGTGTGGTGGCTTTCGAAAAATTCCCAGAGCGCCGGCGTGGGATTGGTGAGGCGAAAGCCGGCGAACGTCTGGCCGGCGAGCAGGTAGGAAAACTCGTCGTGGACTTTCGGGCTGTAGCTCGGAATGCGCGTGCTGACGGCGAAACTGGTGAGCAGGGAAAACAGGGCGGCGAGAGCGTAAAGCCGCCAGCGGGTGCTCGGGTGGGAGAGTTTCATGGGCTCACGGCGCCGGCGCGGGCCGCGCTCCGGCGGCGGAGGACGGGCCGGTGGTGTCGGTGGTGAACTCGATTTTTCCGTCGTGGACCGTCATCAACACGGCCGCGCGATTGCCGTAGTAATCGACGAGCAAGCGATTTTCTTCCGGGCCGCGATCCCAAGCCCAAACGACGGGTTGGGCGTCGATCGGGGCGTAGTTAAAAACCCACGTGTCGTGAAGGTAGTAGGGCTTAACGAGGCGCACAAAGATGAGGTGCCGGCCGCCGGCGGCGACGAGTTGATCTTCGATTTTCTGGCGGACGGTGGGGAACTTCCGTGGTTCGAGTCGCCGCTGATTGGACGTATCGCCCGCGAGTGACAGGGCTTGTCCGAGCACGAGGCCCATGACCAGCAGGCGAAAATTTCGGCGGGGGCGCGGGAGGTTGAGAAACACGCGCCGCATGCCGGCGACGGCGATGAAACCGACCAGCGCCGCCGCGGGCGCCGGATAGTGGGGCATGAAAAGATAGGAAAGCGCCAGCGGCAGCGCGATGATGACGATGCTGACGAGCGCAAGACGCACCTCGCGGCTTGGCCGCCAAACCACACCGATCAACGCGAAGACGCCGAGAATCCAACCGAGATAGTCGCGGGCCAAAAGCCGCAGGCGGGCGGCAAGCATGTTTGGAACCGCCGGGGCGTCGCGCCGGATCGCATCCACAAAGTCGAAGTAGAATTCGGCGAAGGCCCGATTCGTGAATTTCGGCGGGGTGACCTCTTCGCTCTGCCAAATAAAGGCGGGTGTGCCGAGGTAGCGTTGCTCGTATTCGAGGTAGGGGAGACGCCAAGCCGAGCCCGTCACCCGCAGATTGGAGTAGGCAAGAAAGCCGCCGGCGACGATGAGGACGGCGGTGCAAGGCAAGACGAAGCGGGCAAGAACCACGCGATCGAACACCCCGTCTTTGCGCAGCCAGCGGACCAGCACGACGACGGCGGGCACGACGCACGCGAGTAAGCCTTCGAGCGGCCGGGTGTGCATCAGAATACCGATGCCAAGCCCGAGCAGAAGGGCGTCGACGACGCGTGGATTTTTCCAAATGCGGCAAGCGCCGCCGAAGACGAGTGCGCCGCCGGCGGCGGTCAGCGCGCCGCCCCAAAACGACTGGGCCCAGTAGTGGGTCAGGCCAAATTGGGCGCCGATCAACACGCCGCCAAGAATTGCCCAACGGGCGGAAAAGAAGCCGCGCAACATCCAGGAAAAAGCCGCGGCGAACCCGGCCGAGGCGAGCCAGACGCCATAGATCGGATCCCCCAGCCAATGGCCGACCGCGAGCGCGAGACTGGGACCGGCGGGGTATTTCGCCATCATCGAAGGCTCCATCAAGATGTGTTGGCTCTCGAAAAACCGCCACAGCGGATGGGTGGGATTGGTGAGGGAAAAGCCGGCGTAGGTGCGGCCGGCAAACAGGTAGCCGAATTCGTCTTGGATGAACGGCAGGTGGCGCGGAATGAAAGCCCCGACGGCGGCGCAGCCGAGCATCGAGCAGACGGCGGCCCAAGCCCATGCAGGCGGAAGACGGAGCAGACGGGCGACGCGGTGCAGCATGGTCAGTGGATGATCGTGTTGCTGCGCGTCTGGGCGGGGGCCGCGCGACCTTGGGCGTCGCCGGCGATTGAATTTTTGGGGTCCAGCACGCGGATTCCGTCGATCCACGGCTTGCCGGGCGCCGGTCGGGGTTGGGTCAGAACAAACGGGGAAAAGCGGATGGCGTCGAAAAACCAGGTGGTGTTTTCATGGATCACAGAGACGGCGTCGGTCGCGAGCACGGTGGTCGTTTGCAGGCGCTGTCGTCGGTCGAGGTCGGAGATCGTGCTCCAGTAGGGGTGATCCAAGGGCGGATAAAGCCACGGGGTGTGAAGTTCCACGCCGATTCGCTGGCCCGTGTGTTGGATCACCGGAGTGGTGACGATCGTCAGATCGTTGAGCATGACGCGAAGACGGACGCGGTGCGGCGCGGGCCGTTCGACGACGAGTTGGTTGAACATCTCGGAACGGCCCGAGGAGATGACGACGGTGTCGCCGGGGGCAAAGTCGTCGGGCACGATCAGATCGAAGGCCAATGGCCCGAATTTATGTCCGATCTGCTCGGCCCACCAGAAGCTCGGGAGGTTCAGGGTTTCCGCCAGCGTAGAGTAGGTTGCGGGCTGGGTGACGCGGGCGAAACGGCGAAACTCGAACGAGCACAGCCAGACGGCGGCGACCGACCACACGGCGGCGAGGGCGGCGATCCACCGGAGCAAGCCGGCGCCGCGCCGGGTTGACGGGGCGGCGAAGAGGGCGAGGGCCCCGAGGCCGGTGAGCAAAGTCCAACCGCCGAGCAGTTCGACGATATAGCGGGAGCAGGCACCGCCGAAGAAAAACAAAGTGATCCCGGTGATGCCGCCGCCGCAGGTGGCGGCGAGCACCACGCGCGAACCGGGTCCTGCGGGGCGCAACGCGAGGGTGCCGAGGGCGACCGTACCCAGCAGCAGCGCGGGCAGGGTGAACAACAGACCGGGCAACTCTTCGGTGCCGAGGTAGCCGGCGGGCAGCACGCCTTGGTTGACGGTGCGGAGAAATGGAAAATAGGGGCTGAGATCGGGCAAGGCGCACAGATAGAACCAGACGTTGGGCAGAAAATTGCCGGCCGAGAACAGGTCTATTCCCCGGTAATCGGCGCCCCAGAGTTGGTAACTTTGGCCGAATTCAAGCGGCCTTCCGAAACGGAGAACGTTATACGCGACCAACGAGACGGCGACGGCTACCGGCGGTACAAGCAACGCGGCGAGGACGCGACGCCGGGGCCCGTCGAAGCGGGGCCGAAGTAGCGGCCAAGCCCAAAACGCGCCGACGAAAATCGCGGCGATCGCATAGGTCGGGCGTGCGGCGGGCATCAGGGCGAGGGCCGTTCCGCCGGCGAGTGCCCAGAGGGCCGAGGGTCGGTCTGGGCGGAATCGCCAGAGGCAATAAAGGGCGGACCAGAACAGGGCGACGGCGGTGATGATCGGCAGTTCCCAAAACGCGGGCCGTCGGAGAATCACCGGCAACCAGCAGATATGGCCGGCGAGAAATACGGCGCACCCGAGTTGTGCGGGCGTCGTCGCCGGAAACCACTGGCGGCGAATCCCGGCCAGCAGCAATGTCAGCACGCCGAAGCCGGCGATCGACAACCACGCGGCTGCGGCCCACTGCGGGAGCATGTGCCCGGTGAGGAGTTTCCATGGCAGCATCGTCAGCAGGGCAGGGGCCGGGCCTAAGTAGAGGTAGAATTTTCCCTGATAGAGCGAAGCGTCCCAAGCCCGGTAAGCGGCGTTGGTTTTCGGATCGTAGGGATCGGCGAGCGCGAGCAGTTCCGGAGCGGGAGCCCGCGAGAGGTGGGTGTGGCCCGCGAGATATCCGTCCACCAGATGAGCATAGTGGTGCCACGGATCGGTCTCCTTCTTTGCCTCCTCCGAAATGCTCTCTGCCGTCCAAAAATAGAGAGCCGAGCACAGCAGCCACGCCGAGAAGCAGGCCAAGCGGTGACGGTTGAAGCGGTGGGTCATGGTCGGGCGGGACCCTGATCGAAGAGTCGGGTCCGTGCGGTGGCGAGTGCTTTGCTCCAGCCGACCGGATGGCGAGAATCCGCCCAAGCGGCGAAACCGGCCGGGTCAAGGGTCTGGCGCGCCATTAGGAAAACGGTGGAGCCCGTATCGAGCGGCGAGCTTTGCACGAGCGCGAGTTCGCTTGGCTGCGCGGCGTCGAACAGCACGAGGGCGCCCGCGGCATCGGGCGCAGCGGGTCCCGGGTTGGCGGCGAGCGCCCGGAGGGCCGGGACCTCGCGAACGGCAACGGCAGCGATCAGGCGCGCGTAAGGTGTGGTCGCGGTCGGAGCGGCGGCGAGCAGCGCGGCGGCGGCCGTGCGCCAACGGTGGCGGTCGGTTGCGGGCAGAGGTGCGGTGAGTTGGCGGTTGAAACCGGCGGTCACCGAATACTCGGCGGCGTCGAGCCGAGCCGGATCGAGGGCGAGCGCGGCGGCGGCGTGCTGCCAGACCTCGTCATCGTTGCCCACGGCCTGCGCCGCGCGGGCGATGAGCAGGTGATCTTGGATAAAGGGCCGCCGATCGCGCACTCCGTCGAAGTGGGAAAAGGTGAGGGTCGCAAAGCCGACCAGTGCGACGCCGAGCAGCGGTCGCTGGGCGGAGGGCAGGATCCGAAAAAACCACGCGGGCCGCGCGAGGGCCGCGCCGGCGGGCACGCAGAGCAGCGCGGCGACGGGCAGACGAAAGCGCGCGCTCACGAAGAACAGGATCACGCCGGCGGCGGCGGTCAGCGCGATCAGGCCCGCCGCCCGCGCGGTCTCAGGGGCGGCGCGAGCGAGGCGCCAAGCACCGGCGACTCCGAGCACAAGCAGGACACCCCAGCCGATCGGATTCCATGCGAGCCAAGGGGAGCGGGCGGCGTGAAAGGCGTAGGTCTTGTTGTTGTACTGCTCCCAATCGTTCAGGAATGAGTAGGTTTTTCGCGCGAGTTGTCCGATCCACGCGAGCGGTTCGCCTGAGACGTGGGCGAGGAAACGGGCGCGCCAGTGGGCGTTCATCGCGTCGATGGAACCCGGCGCGCCGTGCTCACGGGCGAAGAGCGCGAGCGATTCGAGTTTCGCGGGATTGTCGGGCGCCGCGCCCGGCGGCAGGGCGAGGGACTGCGCGTAGTAGCGACCGTGCGAGCCCGGCTGGTTGGAGGCCCAGAGATTGTAGGCGCCTTGCCATGGCAGGACTCGAAACTCGCCGCCGACGTGTTGCTGCCAGAGTCCTTGGGCGGTAAGGAGCGCCGCGCCCATCGCCAATGCGGCCGCCGCGATGCGCGGGCGCGGGCGCGAGTTTTTTTGCCAATACCAAAGCACGGGCAGCACCAGCAGCACCGTGAGAAATTGTGGGCGCACGAGCGCGGCGAGCGTCCAAAGCACGGTCACATCTAGCGGCGCGCGGGTTGAGGGCGGCGTCGATCCGAGGCGGAGAGCGTGCAAACCGGCAAGAAAAAGGACGGTGCCGAGGGTGGCGTCGAGTCGCTGGGTCGCGTAGTGGACAAAAACCGGGTTGAGCGCGGCGAGGAGTCCGGCGAGGAGACCGGCCCGGGCTTCATCAAACCAGCGGCGCGCCAGGGCGCCCACAAGGACGGCCGTGAGCGCGTGAAGCCCGACTCCGAGCAGCAGCGCGGCGATGGGAAGTTGGGCTGTGGGAACGCCCAGCCCGAGCAGAGTCGCGAGCAACAGCGGGTAGCCCATGGCGCGGTAAAAGGGCTCCGGCGGCAGAGTGCCGGTCGCGATTTGCCGGGCGAGGGTGAGGTTCTCCTGCTCGTCCAATACCGGCACTTGGCCCAACGGGTCCGGCGCATACCAAGTGAAATGCCCCAGCGCATAAAGCAGGGCGACAAGCGAGATGATCAGCCAAGGGCGCACATGAGTCATGGGCTTCATGAAGTTAGCTGGGCGCGGCGTAGCGCGGCAAGCCCCGGGCGAAGTAGAGTTTGCGACGAAGGCTCGACGCCTGCATCGGTTGTGCCGTTTTCTTTTCACCACATGGCATCAGGCGGACTATTCGATTTTCAGGTCAACGGCTTCGGCGGCGTTGATTTCCAACGCGACGGGCTCACCCGGGCGCAGTTTGAGCACGCGGTCGGAGCGTTGCGCCGCTGCGGTACGTCGGGGATTTTTGCGACGTTCATCACCGACGAGGTGGACGCGCTCAGCTGGCGATTCGAGGCCTTTGAACGGCGGTGCACCGAGTCGCCGGCGGCGGGTTCGGCGATTCTTGGTTATCACCTGGAAGGGCCGTGGCTGAGTCCGGTGGAGGGATTTCGCGGCGCGCATCCGGCCGCGCCGCAGCACGCGCCGTCGCTCGCGGAATTTGACCGGTTGCAGGCTGCGGCCGGCGGGCGCATCCGGCTCGTCACGCTCGCGCCGGAGTGGCCGGGCAGCGCCGAGTTCATCGCGGCGATCACGCGGGCGGGTGTCCATGTTTCGCTCGGGCACACGAACGCCACCGAGGCTCAGATCGACGAAGCTGTGCGCGCGGGGGCACGCTTTTGCACGCATCTGGGCAACGGTTGTCCGCTGCAACTCCACCGTCACGACAACATCGTGCAGCGCCTGCTCGCGCGCGATGAGCTGACGGCGTGTTTCATCCCCGACGGGATTCATCTGCCGCGTGCGGTGTTGCAGAATTTTTTCCGCGCGAAGCCCGCCGGCCGTGTGCTGTTCACGACCGATGCGATGGCGGGCGCCGGGGCGCCGCCGGGGCGCTACACGATCGGGCCGCATGAGATCGAGGTCGGGGCTGATGGCGTGGCGCGGCAGCCCGGGGCCCAGAACTTCGCGGGCTCGACGTTGACGCCGGATGCCGGCGTGCGCCAGGTCGCCGACTGGCTTGGGCTCACGTCGGCCGAGGCCCGCGCGCTCTGGTCCACGGCACCCGCCGTCGCCTTTGGCGTCACCCTACCCACGCTCTGATTTCTCCATGCCGATCATCGCTCCCTTCTATTCCACCGCCGGCCGTCTGGCGCTTGAAGTTCACCCCGACCGTGCCGCCCTCGGTCGTGCCGCCGCGCAGGCGGTCGCCGCTTATCTGCACGGGGTCGTCGCCCGGCAAGGGGAGGCGCGGGTGATTTTTGCCTGCGCGCCGTCGCAGGATGAGTTTCTCGCGGCGCTGGCCGATCCGACGAAGTGCGGCATCGCCCTAGATTGGTCGCGGATCACGGCGTTTCACATGGATGATTATGTGGGGCTCTCGGGTGATCATCCGCAGAGTTTTCGCCACTACCTCCGGCAGCATCTGCTGAGCAAGGTGCCGATCGGTGTTTTCCATCCGTTGCCGGCCGAGGAACCGGATGCGGCGGCGGTCGCGGCGCGTTACTCGGCGCTCCTGCGCGAGCGGCCGATCGATCTCGTGTGCATGGGCATCGGTGAAAACGGGCACATCGCTTTCAATGATCCGCCCGTGGCCGACTTCGCCGATGCGCAGCTCGTGAAAGTGGTCGAACTCGATCACGCGTGCCGCCAGCAGCAGGTCAACGACGGGTGTTTTCCCGCGCTGGCGGCGGTGCCGCGGCACGCCTTCACGCTCACGGTGCCGGTGTTCCGACAGGCGCGCCGCCTGAGCATCCATGTGCCGGGTCCGCGCAAAGCGGCGGCGGTCCGGGCGACGGTCGAGGGACCGATTGCAACCGCGTGCCCCGCGTCCATTCTTCGCCTCCATGCCGATGCCACGCTCTACATCGATGCGGCGGCAGCAGCGTCACTCTCAACCTAAACTCCCATGATCCGATCCGCCCTCCTCCTCGCCATGCTCACCGTTCTGCCGTCGTTCGCCGCCGAGCCTTTGCGCCTCGGCATGATCGGTCTCGATACGTCGCACGTGCCGGCGTTCGCAAAAGTGTTTAACGACCCCAAGGCGCCGGGCCACGTGCCGGGCGGAAAGGTCGTCGCGGCGTTTAAGGGCGGTAGCCCGGACATCGTGGCCAGCGCGTCGCGGGTCGAAGGGTTTACCAAGCAACTCGTCGAGACGCACGGCGTGAAACTTTACGACTCGATCGAGGAACTCGCGCGTAACGTGGACGCAATTTTGATCGAGAGCGTCGATGGTCGCACGCACTTGGATCAATTTCGGCGCACGCTGGCGGCGAAGAAACCGGTGTTCATCGACAAGCCGTTTGCGGGTTCGCTCAAGGATGCCGTGGAGATGGTGCGGCTGGCCAAGGAGGCCGGAGTGCCGATTTTCAGTTCGTCGTCGCTGCGTTACGCGCCCGAGCCCTACGCACCGAAGCTGGCTATGATCGGCGACATCACTGCGGCGTTCTCGATTGGGCCGGCCGACATCGAGCCGACCCACCCTGATTTTTTCTGGTACGGGATTCACGCCGTCGAAGCGCTCTACACGGTGCTCGGGCCGGGATGTGTGCAGGTGGTCCGCACGCACACGGCCAATACCGATGTGATCACGGGCATCTGGGCCGATGGCCGCGTGGGCACGGTGCAGGGCAACCGGAAGAGTCACAAAGGCTATGGCGTAACGGTGGTCGGCACGAAGGGCGTGGCGGTCGTCGGCGAGAAGCAGAACTACGCCGGGCTGACGGTTGAGATCATGAAGTTTTTTCAAACTCGGATTTCGCCGGTGGCGCCGGAAACCACGCTGGAACTGCTCGCGTTCATGGAGGCGGCCGACGAAAGCAAACGCCGGGGCGGCGCACCGGTCACGATCGCCGAAGTGATGGCGAAGGCGGGCGCGAAGCGCTGAGGCATCCGTTCTGCAGTGGCATGGGCGTCCCGCCCATGTTCCGAACCCACGGGCGAGACGCCCGTGCCACCTTTTGAGCCACTGCCCGAAATTCACTTCGATAAACACCTTTATGAAATTCCCAGAATCCATCACGTTCATCACCGATGAAGTTTCCCAAGAGTTGCCGGTCATCACGGAGTTTATCCGCGAGTTTCGGCTCCCCGGGATTGAGCTGCGCAGTTTTGGCGGCCGGGCGTTCAAGGACCTGACGCCCGCCGACGTCGCGGCGATCGGGACGGCGTCGCGGGACGAAGGCTGGCGCGTCTACGGTTGTTCGACGCCGGTCTTCAAGTGTGAGCTTGACGATGCCACCGCGATCGCGACGCATCGGGAGATTTTCAAGCGGAGCCTCGATGTGGCCCGCGTGTTGAAGTGCGACTTGCTGCGCGTGTTCACCTTTTTTCGTTCGGTGAATCCGTCGGACCCCGCGAAGCAGCGCCGCGTCGTCGAGCAGTTGTGGGGGTTGCTGGAATTGGCGGAAGGCTCCGGCGTACGGTTGGGATTGGAGAACGAGCACTCCTGCCTTGCGGCGACGGCGGAGGAGACCGCGGCGATATTGGCGCCCTTGCCGGCGGAACGGGTCGGAGCGATTTGGGATCCGTGCAATGTGCTGTATGTGCCCGGAGCCGATGCGCCCACGCCGGCCGATCTGGCCCGGTTGGGCTCACGGATTTTTCACCTGCACGTGAAGGACGCGGTGCGGCGGAGCGGGGCGTTGCGGAGCGGCGAATTGATCGCGGTGGGCACCCCGGTGGGGATCGGCGACGTCGATTGGCGCGCGCACTTCCGGGCGTTGCAGGCGATGGGCTATCGCGGGCTGCTCTCGCTGGAAACCCATTGGCGATTGGAGAAGATCGACGAGTCGCTGCTGCACCTGCCGGCCGGCCACGCGTTCTCGCACGGCGGCGAACCGGCGAGCCGGACGTGCCTGCACAATCTCAAGGCGCTGCTCGAGACGTTGGGTTGAACGGGGAAAAACGGGCGAATCGAGCGAGTCGCCCGGATCCCGATCAATTGCGGATGTAGCCCGGCCTCGTGTTGGGCCGTTGAGCGCCTCGGGCCGTTAAACGCCGGCTGGGCCAATCTCGCCGAGATCACGACGGCGGCCACGCAGGCCGGAGCCTTTGCCCTCACGACGGGCAGCCGCGACGCCGCGCTGCTGGTCACCTTAAAACCCGGTTCCTACACCGCTCAGGTCAAGGCGTCGCAGGTCACCTCCTCCGGCGTGGCGCTGATCGAGATCTACGAAGTGCCGTAAAGGGTCGAGTCCCGGCCGCGTGGCTTTCAAGTCCCCGCGCGCCGACTCAGGCCGATTTCGTTGTCGGATGTAAAGGGCGGGTCGAGCCAAGTGGGTCTGGCCGCTGTTTGTTAGTTTCTCCTTCGGCAAGGGCCTCAATGATCGCGGCGGCACACGTCGCGCCGTTGCGCTGTTCGGTCACGATCTTGGCTTCCTCTCTGTTGCGCTGCGGCCCGCTGCAGGGGCGCGCCGGGCGTGCCTGCGCACGCTGAAGGCTCTGCTGGAGTCGAAGGGTCGGGGGCGGAGGCGGACGGTCGGGCTCGTCGCGCCCGGAGGTCTTGATGTTACCTCTCGGTGCCGGAGGTCAGTTTGCGGGAGGCTTCGTGGCGAAGAGGGCGGTGGTGCTCGCGAGCTCGAAATTTTTGTCGGCGGAGAGCTTGGTCACGAAGTCCTGATTCATGATCGCGACCGGGTGATGCATGAGATCGGAAAGCTTCAGGTTGAGGAACTCGCTCTTCGTGGGCTCGGGCAGGCCGGCGGCCCAGTGCATGATGAGCAGCCACAACGACCAGATCGGCAAGCCGCTCGCGATCACTTCCTGGCTGTCGATTTTCAGGTAGGGATCGAAGAGGTTTTTCAGGCCCTCGGCGGTCATATTGTAGTAGTGATTGGGGAAGCCGTGACGCAACTGGAGGAAGGGCACCACGCAGTAGAGCTGCGCGCCGGGCTTCAGCACGCGGGAGATTTCCTTGGCGGCTTGGAACGGATTCTTGACGTGCTCGAGCACGTTTAGGCAGACGACGCCGTCGAAGGAAGCGTCGGCAAACGGGAGCTCTTCGGCGACGCCGACGACATCGGTCGTGTCGTAGGGCACGATCTCGAAATTGACGACGTTGGACAGGTACTCGGCGCGCTTGCCGGCGCCGCAGTCGAGGATGAGACCCTCGGGGAATTGGTTGATGATCCGCAACGCGTAGGGGTCGTAGGAGTGTTGCGAGACGTTTTCGGTTTCGACGACGCCGTGTTTTTCAGCGAGGGTGGCATCGAGGAAATTGAAGCAACTTTCGTTTTCCCGAAACGGCAGATCGCGGCGAAGCAAGGGGCGGATTTTTTCGAGTTTGGTGCGTTTGGCCGTGAGCATTCGGTGCAAAGTGGGGCGGGGCGGACCAAGTGGGTCGAGGCTCAATTTCCAGACTTTGCGCTTGGGGCGACCAGATCGGGCAGAAGGTTCTGGCTCGGTCGCGCCGAAGTCCTTTTCTTCCAGATTCCTTCCCATGACCCGTCGCGAATTTCTATGGTCCTCGGCTGCCACCGCCGCGCTCTCGACCGAGGTGGCGGGTGCGGCGATGAATGCCGTCGTGGCGCCGATTCCGATCATCGACACGCACACGCATTTTTATGATCCGACGCGCCCGCAAGGGGTGCCTTGGCCGCCGCGTACGGATGAGGTTCTTTTCCGGCCGCGGTTGCCGGCGGATTTCGCGGCGCACCACGGCGCGCTCGACGTCGTGGGCACCGTCGTCGTCGAGGCGAGTGATCGGATTGAGGATAACCAATGGATCCTCGATCTCGCACGGGCGAATCCTGAGATCGTCGGCTTTGTGGGGCACCTCGTGCCGGGTCGGCCGGAGTTTGCGGACAACCTGAGTCGCTTCACGGCGGACCCGATTTTTCGGGGACTGCGGCTGCGCCTAAACGTCCTAAGGAATCTGGCGGCTGCGGAGGTTTTGGCCGATCTCAAGCGGGTGGCCGCCGCGGATCTTTCGATCGACGTGCTGGGTGGCGCGGCGGTGCTCGGGCCGACCCTGCAACTCTCGCGCACGTTGCCCGGCCTGCGGATCGTGGTGAACCATCTTCCGTTTGCCGATTGGGACGCCGCTCCGGCGGCCATGCGTCCGGCGTGGGCGGAGCTGGCCCGCCAGCCCAACGTGTTTGCCAAGGTTTCCAATATCGTGCGCCGAGAGGGCGGCGCGGTCGTGGACAATCCCGCGCACTACCGGGCGGCGCTCGACACGATTCTGGGTCTGTTTGGCGAGGACCGCGTGATGTTTGGGAGCAACTGGCCGGTCAGTGACCGGGTGGCGCCGTATGCGACGGTGCATCGGGTCGCCGCGGACTTCTTTGCCGGTCAAAGCCGGGCTGCGGCGGAGAAATTTTTTTGGCGAAATTCGTATGCCGCTTACCGGTGGGTGCGACGCGGAGCGGCGGCCACTCTTGGGCTTTGAGGCGGCCCGCCGGCCCCCGGCGCGGGCGGGAGCGTTACGGCGTGTAGGCGTCGCGCAGGACCTGAAAGGTGTGACGGACTTTGATCGGAGAGCCGAGCCGGGCGAGGTGGGAGGAGAGTTGGGTGAGGCAACCGATGTTGCCGCTGGCGACGACCTCGGCGCCGCTGGCCATGACAGCGCGGGCTTTCTTTTCGCCGAGCGAAGCGGCGATGTCGGGTTGGTCCAAATTATAGGTGCCGGCGCTGCCGCAGCAGAGATGGGCGTCGGCGAGCTCGATCACGGTGGCGCCGGGAATCGCGCGAAGGAGGGCGCGAGGTTCGGCGCGCACGCCCTGGGCGTTGGCCAGGTGGCAGGCGTCGTGGTAGGCGATGCGGCGCGGGACTTGAGCGGTGGGCGGCGGCGTGCGCAGGCCGAGCTTGGTGAGAAACAGGCTCACATCCATCACGCGGTGCCGAAACGCCTCGGCGCGGGCCTCGTCGGGCGTGCCCTTGAGGACGAGGTGGTATTCGTGCAGCGCGGAGCCGCAGCCGGCGGCGTTGGTGAGGATCGCGTCCACGTCGGCGGGGAAAGCGGCGAGGTTTCTGCGGGCGAAATTTTGGGCGGCGGTGAGGTCGCCGGTGTGCCACGCGAGGCCACCGCAGCAGCCCTGCGACTCGGGCACAATGACTTCGACGCCTTGTTGGGCGAGGACGGCGATGGTGGCGGTGTTGATGTCGGGCGAGAGGACTTGTTGCGCGCAGCCGGTGAGGAGCGCGACGCGGGCACGGCGTTCGCCGACGGCCGGGGTGACGCGGGGCCATGATTCGGCGGGCGGGATCGACGCCGGCACGAGGTCGATCATGGGGCGAAGGGCGGCGGGGACGAGCGGGCGGACGAGTTTACCGAGGCGGCCGGCGGCGGCGGCGAGTCGGAAGCGGCGGGGAAAAGGGATCGTTTGCGCGGCCAGAAAGCGGCGGATTTTTTCGGCGAACGTGCGCTTGAACTTGGGCTGGGCGACGGCGCGGAACGGGCTGATGAGGTCGCGGTAAGGCACGCCGCTCGGGCACGCGGGCTCGCAGGCAAGGCAACCAAGGCAGCGGTCAACGTGCGGCTGGGCGTCGGCCCACGGTAGTTTTTCCTCGAGGACCTGCTTCATGAGGACGATGCGGCCGCGGGGGGAATCCATTTCTTGGCCGAGCTCGGAGTAAGTGGGGCAGGCGGCGAGGCAGAAGCCGCAGTGGACGCAGGACTCGACGGCATGAGCCATCGAATCGGTGAGCGGGCCGTGTTTGTTTTTGGCGATCGTGTGGAGCATCAGGCGAAAAGGGCGGGAGGAGTGAGGTTAACCGCGAATGGCCACGAATGGACGCGAATTTTGGGAGGGGAAAAACGAGGAGGACGAGTGGGCGGATTTTTTAA
This sequence comes from Opitutaceae bacterium, assembly GCA_044356555.1. Lineage (GTDB taxonomy): Bacteria > Verrucomicrobiota > Verrucomicrobiia > Opitutales > Opitutaceae > Tous-C4FEB. The sequence goes on from JBIKWB010000010.1 coordinate 69,842, forward strand.
CCACGGATGGACACGAATGGACGCGAATTTTGAGAGGGGAAAAACGAGGAGGACGAGGTGGCGGATTTTTTAACCACGAATGGACACGGATGAAGGGGAAGAAATGGAATCAGTGTTCATCCGTGGTTAAAAACTCCTAGTCAGTAGAGGGCCGGGAAACGGTGGTGCGGATCGAGGGCGGTCTTTACGGCGGCGTGGATTGCGGGTGGGGCGGGGGCGTCGAGCCAGAGCGGGCCGGGGCCGCGCAGCGTGAGGGCGGGAAGGCCGAGGGAGGTGGCGGGCGCGGGAAGGGAGACGAGCGCGGCGTTGCCGCCGGCGGTCACGTGGAGGCGGCCGGAGAGTGCGCGCACGCGGGCAACGAGGGCGGGGAGTTGCGCGGGCGTGAGCGCGAGCTTGAGCAGCGGTCCGTCGGCGTAGGTCCAGCGGAGTTCACGGAGATCGGACCAGAGCGCATCGGCGGCGGAGGCGGAGAGAATTTCTCCCGGAAAACGCGTGAGAATCTCGGCCGCGAGGATCGGGAGCGCGCTCTCCGGGCCGGCGAGACGAATGGCGACCGCATCGGCGGCGGGGAGCAGATCGAGGGCGTCGATCTCCCAACGGGCGCCGGCGGCGGTGTTGAGGAGCGCGGTCGCGGCGGTCGCGTCGGCGACGGGCAGGCGCAGGGTGAGCGTTGAGGCGGGACGAGGGAAGACCTTGAAAGTGAGTTCGCCGAAGACGCCGAAGCGGCCGAGGCTGCCGACGAAGAATTTCGGGATATCGAAGCCGGCGGCGTTTTTCACGACCTTGCCGCCGAGGCGCAGCAGCCGGCCGGTGCCGTCGACGAAGCGCACGCCGAGGATGAAGTCGCGTTGGCCGCCAAAGCGGAACCGGCCGGAGCCGCTGAGACCCGCGCCGAGCGTGCCGCCGAGGGTCGCGCCGGCGGCGAGCAACAAGGGATCGAACGGCAGATATTGGCCGCGGGCAGCCAACGTCGCGGCGATCTCGCTGAGGGGCGTGCCGGCGAGGGCGGTGAAGGTGAATTCGTCGGGCTGGTATTCCGTGATGCCGCTGAGGCCGAGGGTGGAGACGAGGGTGACATCGGGCGCGGCGGCGGAGAGGCGCGGCTTGGTGCGCGCGCCGACGGCGAGAATGCTCGGGGCGGAGCGCACAGCGTCGGCCAGCTCGGCGAGCGTGGTGGGGGAGAGCAGGGCGTTCATTCGCGGGAGATGAGACCGGCTTTTTCGAGCGGGTGCAGGCCGTGTTGGGCGAGCGCGGGAGCGGTGCCGTCGGGAAACATCTTGCCCGGATTCGCGATACCGAGCGGATCAAAGGCGGCGCGGATCCGGTGGAGGCAATCGAGTTCGTCGGCGTTGAACATCGAGGCGAGGTAGTCGCGTTTTTCGAGGCCGACGCCGTGTTCGCCGGTGATGGAGCCGCCCATCTCGACGCACATTTTCAGGATGTTGCCCGCGAGAACTTCGGCGCGGTCGAGGGCGCCGGGTTCGGCGCCATTGTATAAAATGAGCGGGTGAAGATTCCCGTCGCCGGCGTGGAAGACGTTGGCGCAGCGGATACCGGCGGCGCGGGACATCTCGGCGATGCGGCGCAGGGCCTCGCCTAGGCGGCGGCGGGGGACGACGCCGTCCTGCACGATGAAATCCGGGGAGAGTCGGCCGACGGCGCTGAAGGCGCTCTTGCGGCCCTTCCAGATGGCGGCGCGTTCGGCGGCGTCGCGGGCGGGGCGGGCCTCGACGGGCGCGCTGGCGGCGATCAGCGCGTCGAGTTGGGGGCGCTGGGCGGCGACGACCTCGCGCGGGCCTTCGAGCTCAACGATGAGCACGGCTTCGCAGCCGGGCGGATACTCGGCGTGGACGGCGGCGCTGGCGGCCTCGAGGGCGAGCGCGTCCATGATCTCGATCGCGCCGGGGAGCAGGCCGCTGGCGATGATGGCGGAAACGGCGTCGCCGGCCTGTTCGAGGGTGCGGTAGCCGGCGAGGACGGTGTGAAACACCTCGGCGCGCGGCAGGAGTTGCACGGTGATCTCAAGGGCGATGCCGAAAAGGCCTTCATTGCCGGAGAACAGGCCGCACCAGTCGGGGCCGAGTTGCTCGCGGGAAGCGGAGCCGAATTCGACGACCTCGCCGGTGGCGAGCACGGCTTTGAGCCCGAGCACGTGATTGGAAGTCATGCCGTATTTTAGGCAGTGGGCGCCCCCGGAGTTGAAGGCGACGTTGCCCCCGATGGTGCAGATGGACTGGCTCGAAGGGTCGGGCGCGTAGTGCAAGCCGTGGGGCGCGGCGGCGACGGTGACGGCGGTATTGATCACGCCGGGCTCGACGACGGCGAGACGCTGGGCGGGGTCGACGCGGAGGATGCGGTTGAGGCGGTTGAGCGTGATCACGAGTCCACCGGCGACGGGGGTGGAGCCGCCGGACAGGCTGGTGCCGCTGCCGCGGGCCACGAAGGGGAGTCTCTCCTCGTGACAGAGACGGACGAGGGCGATGACCTCGGCCTGGGTCTCGGGGACGACGACGGCGAGCGGCGCGGTGCGGAAAGCGGTGAGGCCGTCGCTCTCGTAGGCGGCGAGTTGGGCCGGGCCGGAAAGCACGCGCGAGGCCGGGAGCAAAGCGGCGAGGCGGCGGAGACAACGCGCGGGGTCGGCGACGGGAGGTTGAAGCGGAGGGGAGGCGAGGGAACTCACGGAAGTGAAGCGTGAGATAAAGCGCGCGGGACGCGAATGGGAAGAATGAGATTTTCCCGATTTGAACCCGCCCAATTTCGGCCGGGTGACGCCCAATTTCAGACCGGGGCCGGACCGGTTGACCCGCGGGCGACGAGTTCCGGGACGATGGTGCGCAAGACCGGCCGTCGCCGGGCGGGGCCGTTGAGTTGTTCAAGGACCAATTTGGCGGCAGCGGCGACGGTGGGTGCGATTTGTTGATCCACGCTGGTGAGACCGGGCGTTGTCATCGCGCAGATGTCCTGGTTGTTGAAGCCGGAGATGGAAAGATCGTGCGGCACGCGCAGCCCGGACGCTTGGAAACCATGAAGCGCGCCGACGCCGATTTCGTCGTTGAGCGCGAGAAAGGCGGTGGGGCGATTGGGGGTCGAAGCGAACGTGGTGGCGAGGGCCCGGCCGTATTCGAAGTCGCCGGCCCGCACGTGCCGGTGATCGAAGGATTGGGTGCAGGCATCGAAATCGAGCCGATGCGCGGCCAAGGCTGCGCGAATGCCGTTCAACCGCTCGCCGGCGGTGCGGGCGGGCGAGCTTAGGCCGAGCAGACCGAACCGGGTGTGGCCGAAGGCAAGCAGATGGTTCACGACCGCAGTCATGCCGACGGCGCGATCGAGTGACACGGTGTTGGCGCCCGCGATCCCCGCGTGGTCGATGACAAGGTGTGGCGTGCCGTGAGCGACCAGTTCGGAGATCCGGGCGGTGATCTCGGCTTCGTCGAACAGCCCGATAAAGACGATCGCATCAACGCGCATGGACAAAAAGTGACGGACCACCCGCCGGCTTTCGCCCGGGTCCAATACCTCGATCAAGGACGTGTAGTTTTGTGCGCGCAGCAGGCGCTGCAAAGCGGCGAGTTTCCGCACGGCCGGCGGGGTGAGCAGGTCCTCCATGCAGATACCGATGGTGGCGGAGTTTTTGCCCTTCAGGTGCAGGGCGTGTGCGTTGGGCGTGAAGCCGGTGGCCTCCATCGCCGCGTGCACGCGGGCAATCGTCTTGGGCTTGAGCCCGGGCTGGCCGTTGAGCACCCGCGAGACGGTCGTTCGCGCCAAACCGACATGGCGGGCGAAATCGGCCGTGGAGCGCAAAGCGGGGCGGGGCGTGGGTTTGGATTTGCTCACGGCGGGGAGATTACGGCGGCGAAAAAGCGCGCCGAAGAAGTCAACGCTTCGAGGCCATGAATCAAGCGCGCGTGGAAGCGAGCGGTTAGATTTCCGCAGCCGGGGCGAACATCTCGGCGCGCTTCAACTTTGGCAGCGCGCGCGTTACAGGTCTCAAGTTGAATTATTCCCAGGCGCTGGACGCCGCCAACGCCTCACGCAACAGACTATCACTTACAACGGCCTGGCCCGCACGACGAAGGCTTTTTCGACTACTTTAAGCCGCGCGTCTACACGGACGTGAATTTCAACTACCGCTACACCAACTTGGTCGGGCTCTTCTTCAATGCCCGTAATTTCACCAACGTCGCCCAAGACGCCCAGCGCTACGGTCCGGTGTCGCCCAGCTGGAGCCGCACTTACCGTCGCGAAGAGTTCGGCGTGCAATACACGATCGGAGTGAAGGGCTCGTTCTAAGCCAGTTCGCTTGATTGCTGCCGGTCCGGCCGCGCGGAACTCACCGCGCGGCTTTGTTTTGGACGGCAGAGAATCTGTGGTTAGGCTCGCCTGATGCTTCACCGTTTTCTGCCGGTTTGCCTGGGCGTTTGGCTCGTCACGGTTTTGGTGTCTCACGCGCAAGCCGCGTTTTCGGCGCCGCATCTTTTCCCGGCACCGGGCGCGACCGAGGTGGCGCCGGACGCTCCGTTGCGCTTGGTTTTCGCAGCTGCCCCAGCGCTGGTGCCGACGGGTCGGATCCAGATCCTCGATGCCGCTTCGCGGGCGGTCGTTGAGACTTTTACGCTCGGGTCTCCGGTCAGCGAGCGCACCATCGGTGGCGTCGATCATTTCCAAATCTATTCGGTTCTCGGGGTTGATCGGGAGGTTTGGCTCGTGCCCAAAACGGGCACTCTGTCTTACGGGCGCAGCTACTATGTCACGGTGAGCGCAGGAGCTTTCGTGACGGGTGATGACTCGTTCGGCGGGATCGACGGGCCAACGGCCTGGCGTTTCACGACCCGCGCCGCGCCGCCCGCTCCGGGCGCGAAGCGTGTGATCGTCGCCGCCGATGGTTCGGGGGATTTCTGCACCGTGCAGGCCGCGCTGGATTACGTCCCCGAAGGGAATACCGACCCGGTGACGGTTTTCCTGCGCAAGGGTATTTATCGGGAGATCATATTTTTCACCGGCAAACATGCGGTCACAATTCTGGGCGAAGACCGTCGTGAGACCGTGATCGCTTACCCCAATAACGCGAAGTTCAACGGCTACCGTGGCAATCCGTCCGGCGGACCCACCCCGAACCCGGCCGGCGAACCCCCGCGCGCAGGTGGCAGCGTCAATCGGCGGGGCCTGTTCCTCGCGCACCGCGTCGACGACTTCACCCTCGCCAATCTCACTCTCTGGAACACCACGCCGCAGGGTGGCTCGCAGGCCGAGGCGCTCATCGTCAATGGCTCCGCCTCCGCGCGTGCGGTGATCAAAGACGTCAACTTCCGCAGTTTTCAGGATACGATCCAGTTGAATGGCCAAGTCTACGTCACCGGCTGTTACATCGAGGGCGACGTCGATTTTATGTGGGGCACCGGACCGGCGTTCTTTGAGCATTGCACGGCACGGTCGTTGCGATCTTCGGCTTACTATACCCAAGTCCGCAATCCGGCCGGCCAACATGGCTTCGTCTTTGTGCGGTGCACGTTTGAAGGCGCGCCGGGCGTAACGGAGAACTTTATCTCGCGGATCGAACCGCACCGTTTTCCGCACAGCGAAGTGGTCCTCATCGACTGCACGCTGGGCGCGAGCGTCGCCGCCGTCGGCTGGCAACTGCAGGCCCCGCGGGACGGCGCGACGCCGGGATCGACTGCGAGTCTGCGGTTCATGGAATTCAACAGCCGCGCCCCCGACGGCGAGCCCGCCGACGTGAGCCAGCGTCTGTCCGTCTCCCGCCAATTGCGGCTTCCGGCCGACGCAGAGCTCGTCGCGAATTACTCCGAACCGACCTTCGTGCTGGGTCGCGATTGGCAGCCGCGGCGGGCCCGGATCATGGAACGATGACCTCGGCCCTTTCAGACAAGGCGGCGGCCCGAGCGGCATTTTCCGGCCATGCAGTTCGGGTTGCCTCGGGGATCAAGCTCGAGGCTCCTCCGTCGTGATGAAACTCCGACTGCTTGCTCTGGCCCCGAGCCTTGTTTCCGGACTACTCACGCGCGCTGCCGCCGCGACCGATGAGCCGCCTGCCGGAATCGTTTCTTGGCTGAGCGGCCGCGAAACGGCCGGTTGGCATCGCCATCTCGGCGACATCAAACCGGCGGTCGGTGCCGTCGGATTCCAGTTAGGGAAACTCCCATTTGAAGTTCGCCGCATTTGGCTTTCGCCGCTTTAATTTTCCGACCCATTCCTGATGAAACTCCATTATTTCCCTACACCGGCCGCGACCAACACGCTCTCCACCGAGCATCTGCGCGAAACGTTCCTCATCGGTGGCCTCTTTCGGCCCGGCGAAGTCATCGCGCACTACACCGATCTTGACCGCATGATTTGCGGCGCCGCCGTCCCCACCGGCGCACCGCTCGGTCTGCCGACCGACAAAGAACTCGGCACGTCGTTTTTCCTGGAGCGCCGCGAAATCGGAATCCTCAACGTCGGCTCCGGCGCCGGCGTGGTGCGCGTCGGCGGCATTGCCCACACCTTGGCCGCGCTCGATTGTCTCTACATCGGACTCGGCGAAGAAGACGTCGTCTTTGAAAACGGCCCGGCTGGCCAAGCCCAGTTCTACTTCGTCAGCACCCCTGCCCACGCCAAACATCCGACCACCGTTGCGCGCCGCGCCGATGTCTCGGCCGCCCCGATCGGCGACGCCACTAAGGCCAACCGCCGCACGATTTTGAAATACATCCACCCGGAGGGAATCAAAAGCTGCCAACTCGTCCTGGGCTTCACCGAGTTCGAACCCGGCAGCATCTGGAACACGATGCCCCCGCACACCCACAGCCGCCGCACGGAAATCTATCTTTACTTCGATCTCGGCGAAAACATCGCGATGCACTTCATGGGCGAGCCGCAGGCCACGAGGCACCTCGTCGTCCGCGACCGCGAGGTGGTTTTGTCGCCCGCCTGGTCGATCCACTGCGGCGTCGGCACCGGGGCCTATCGCTTCGTGTGGGCGATGGGCGGCGACAACCAAAATTTCTCCGACATGGACCCCGCGCCAATCGCGACGTTGAAGTAATCGCCCGCTGCGCCCATGAGCTCGTTTCTCCAGCAAAAATTCGGTCTCGCCGGCAAGGTCGCCCTCGTCACGGGGTCGTCTCAAGGCCTCGGTAAAGCCATGGCCATCGCCCTCGCGCGCGCCGGGGCGGACGTGATCATTAATGGCCGTGATGAGGCGAAACTTGCTCCCGTCGTCGCCGAGATAGCCGCGCTCAACCTTGGCGTTCGCGTCCACGCGATCGCGGCCGATTTGGGCGACCGGGCCGCCGTCCAACGGCTCATCGACGCAGCCGTGGCCTGGCAGGGGCAGCTTGATATCCTCGTCAATAACGCCGGCATCATTAAGCGCACGCCGGCCATCGATCACACGGATGCCGATTGGGATGCCGTCATCGACGTTAACCTCAACGGCGTGTTCACTGCCTGCCGAGCCGCGGGTCGGCACATGCTCGGTCGCGGCTCCGGTAAGATCATCAACATCGCATCGCTGCTGACGTTCTTCGGCGGCATCACGGTGCCGGGCTATGCTGCGAGTAAAGGCGCGGTTGGTCAGCTCACCAAAGCGCTGTCGAACGAATGGTCTAAGCAGGGCGTCACGGTAAATGCCATCGCGCCCGGCTACATGCGCACCGACAACACGGCTGCGCTCCAGGCCGATGCCGTGCGTTCCAAGGAGATTCTGAGTCGAATCCCGGTGGGTCGTTGGGGCGAGCCAAGTGATCTGGAGGGCGCGATTGTCTTTTTGGCGTCGCCCGCAAGCGACTACGTGAGCGGCCACGTCATGACGGTGGACGGCGGTTGGTGCGGCCGTTGAGGCTGTTCTTGCGGTGGACGTTTAAACGCTTTTCATCAATAATTTACTTCAATTTCGCAATCGGTTGCTCGACTTTGGGGCGCCGACCGCTCAACTGTTCCTCAACATCTCGTTACCCGGCCGCCTCCGAACCCCTTCGGCATTCCCAGCCACAGTCCTCGCCCGATTCCTTATGAAAACTTCGCGCCTGTTCATCTCCTTGGTCGCTCTGTTCTCCGCGCTTTCGACCGCCCGCGCGGCCCAGTATGATCAACGCGTCACGAGTCTCGCCACCCGCGGCCAAGTCGGCACCGGCAACAACGTCATGATCACCGGCTTCATCGTGACCGAGGGCGCCCCGAAGCGGATTCTGATCCGTGCCGTTGGGCAGCGTTTGAGCCAGGCGCCGTTTGGACTCACGGGGGTTTTGACGAATCCGATCTTGCGCGTCTTCAACAGCAGCGGGCAACTCGTGCTCGAGAACGACAATTGGAACAGCAGCGACAACGATCAAGCTGCGCTTGCCGCCGCCACCGCTTCGGCCGGCGCGTTTTCCTTCGGCAACAGTGCCAACAACGACTCGGCCCTCATCGCGACCCTGGCCCCTGGCACCTACACCGCTTCGGTCAGCGGCGTCGGCAACACGTCCGGAATCGGCCTGCTCGAGGTTTACGATCTCACCGGCTCCGCCCGACTGCTTAACATCTCGACCCGCGCCCTCGTTTCGCCGGGCAACGGGATTCTGATCGCCGGCGTGAATATCGCTCCCGGCGGCGGATCGCGGCGACTGATGGTGCGGGTGGCGGGACCGTCCCTAAACGGGCTCGGCTTCACCGGATTTCTGAGCGATCCCGTCTTTTCGATTCTAAACTCATCCGGCCGGATCGTGGCCGGAGCGGGTAATGATAACTGGGACTCGGACGGCGCCGCCAACACCGCCGCACTTTCGGCGGCGTTTGCGCAGAACGGCGCGTTTCCCTTCGCTCCCGGCGCCCGGGACTCGGCGGTTCTCGTCGACCTCCCTGCGGGCGGCTACACGATTCAGGCATCCGGCGTTGGCGGCACCGGGGGCGTGGCCTTGATCGAGGTCTACGACCTCACATCCGAGGTTTTGTCGACGGTCAGCGTGGCTGCATCCGTCGTGAGTGTTGATTCGCGGGGAACCACTCCTGCGGTCTTCACGCTCAATCGCGTCGGTAATCTCGCTTCGGCGATTAATGTCGCTTACACGATCGGCGGAACGGCCCAATCCGGGGTCGATTATGCGCCGGTGAGCGGCGTTGCGTCGTTTGCAGCGGGAGCATCCACGGCGACCGTCACGCTTACGCCGCGGGTTAATTCCGGCAATCTCAACAACCGCACCGCCACCCTCACGCTGATCGCTAACCGGACCTACGGCGTGGCGGCTGCCGAGTCGGCGAGTGTTTCTTTTTTCTATAATTCTGGGGCGCTCTACGTTTCCAATCTCCGCACGCCTTCCGCGGTCATGGGTTCCACGGCCAACGGCACCGCCACCATCCTTTTGGCGCCGGACGAAAAGTCCGCCTACATCAACGTGTCGTTCTCAAACTTGAGTTCGCCGCAGGTACTTGGGTACCTTTACATCGACGGGAACTACCTCCTCAAATTGCCTCAAGGTCAGGTCAGTAACGCGTTTTGGGACTTCGCGCCCATCAGCGGCTACAGCACCTCAGACCTCGTTGCGGCGCTCAAAGCTGGGCGAATCACGATTTCGATCGATTCGGCCAGCAACCCCACGGGCGAAATTGCCGGGAGTTTTGTGCGGAACTCCGGGACGTCTGTCTTCAACTCCCCGCCGGCGCCGCCGGCGGTCGATCTGGCTCGGATCACCGCGCAAGACGCAGCGCGCTTCCTCACGCAAGCGACCTTCGGTCCGAAAAATGACGAGATCTACGCGCTTACCAACAAGGGCTACACCGCTTGGCTCAACGAGCAAATGGCCCTGCCGGCGTCGTTGCATCTCGCCGAGGCCAATGCCGATCTTGCGCTTAACAATGCCGGCGGGGCCGGCGGTAACGCTAATGCTGTGCCCCCGGTGCTGAATACCCGCATTGGCGGGGTTCATCGACAGAACGCTTGGTGGAAGCTCGCCGTCAACGCCCCCGACCAGCTCCGTCAGCGCGTGGCTTTCGCCCTGAGCCAGATTCTCGTCACCTCCGACACCAACAGCACGATCAACGCTTGGCAGGACGGTCACGCTCAATACTACGATCTGCTGGTTCGGGGCGCCTTTGGGAATTTCCGCCAGCTCCTCGAGAATGTGACGCTGAGCCCCAATATGGGCATCTACCTCAGCTCGCTGCGAAACGCCAAAGCCACGTTCAACAACCAAGGCGTCCAGCTCACCCAAGCCGATGAAAACTACGCCCGGGAGGTGATGCAGCTGTTCACGATCGGCCGCAACGAACTCCAGCCCGACGGCACCCTCAAACTCGACGTCAACGGTCAGCCGATTCCCACCTACACTCAGGACATGATTGTCCAGACCGCCAAGGTTTTCACCGGTTGGGGCTTTTTCCAAAGTGTGGCTACGCCTAACTTCCGCGGCACCGGCCCCGGCAGTGAGAGCTACCTCAACCCGATGGTGCTCTTTCCTACGTTCCACGACGACACGGCCAAAACGATCGTCACCGGCAAGGTTCTCCCCGCCAACCAAGGCGGAGTCAAAGATCTCAAGGACACGCTCGACACGCTCTTCAATCACCCCAACACGCCGCCGTTCATCTCCCGTCAGCTCATCCAACGCCTCGTTACGAGTAACCCGAGCCCCGGCTACGTGTTCCGGGTTGCCTCCGCGTTCGCAAATAACGGAGCGGGCGTGCGCGGCGACCTCGGCGCGGTTGTGCGTGCGATCCTGACCGATTATGAAGCCCGTTCGCCGGCCTTCTTGAACTCAGTCGGATTCGGCAAATCGAAGGAACCGCTGCTCCGTGCCACGGCTCTCCTCCGCGCCTTCAATGGAGCTTCCGATGGCGGTCGTTACTTGGGGGCCTATTCAAATCCAGAGGGAAGCGGGCTGGCCCAAACGGCCCAGCGCGCCCCGACGGTGTTTAACTTCTTCGAGCCTGACTACGTGCATCCCGGAGTGTTGGCCGCCGCCGGTCTTTTCGCTCCCGAATTTCAGATTTTTACGGATACGACGGCGATCACCATCCCCAACTATCTTTACAACATGCTCTACGCGACTCGCAACGCGACGAACGTCGGCCTGACGCTGACCGACCTGTTGCCCTTGGCTCGGTCGCCGCAACAACTCGTCGATTATGCCAATTTGGTTTTGGCCGGTGGCACGATGGCCCGGTCGGATACCGAGCTCATTGTTTCAGCTCTCACCCGAATGCCCGCCAGCACGTCCGACCTTGAGCGCGTGCGTTCCGCTCTCTACCTCGTGGTCACCTCCCCCGAGGGTTCGATTCAAAAATAATCCGCGCTCCCCACCGAAAAGCCACCGCTCCCATGAATCCAAAAAATCCTTCGTTCGATCCTGCCCGCCGCCAGTTCATCGGTTCCTGCTGCGCTGCCGTCGGTGCTACAGGCATGTTGTCCACGCTCGCGCAACTCCGGCTGACGGGCGCGCTCGCCAGCCCCGACCAAGGCCCTGTCGTCCCCACCGCCGCCGGCGCGCTGCCTTCCGACTACAAGGCCCTCGTCTGCCTCTTCTTCGCTGGCGGCAACGACGCCAACAATCTCCTGATCCCCAACGACGACGCCGGCTACGGCTCCGCTGCTGCCGCCACCGGATACGCCTCGATCGCCGGGGGCCGCGGCGCGCTCGCCCTGCCGCGCAGCTCCCTGCTCGGCCTCAACCCCAAGACCTCCGACGGCCGCGCTTGGGCCCTGCACCCTGCGCTCAACTTCGACCTCGCCGGCACCAACACGACCGGCCTCAAGTCCCTCTTTGATTCAGGCAAGATGGCCCTTCTCGCCAACGTCGGCACCCTCGCCGTGCCCACGACCAAAGCCCAATACATGGCCCGCTCCGTGCCGCTGCCGCTCCAGCTCTTTTCGCACAACGACCAACAGGTCGAGTGGCAAAGCAGCATTCCCGACCGGGCGTTCACCTCCGGCTGGGGCGGCCGGATGGCCGACCTCACCGACGCGATGAACTCGAACAACTCGATCTCGATGTCGATCACCTTGAACGGCCAAAACGCGTTCCAAGTCGGCTCCAGCCCGAAGGTCGCCCAATACGCCGTCAGCTCCACGGGCGCCATCACCGTCTCCGGTTCCGCTTCCCCGGTCGGCACCGGCTTCCAGAACATCCGCACGAAGGCCCAAAACGATCTGCTCGCCGCGCAAAACCAAAATCTCTTCGAAACCGCGTTTGCCGGACTCACCTCCAACGCCATCTCCGACAGCGCCCTCGTGTCCAGCATCTTTGCCGGAGCGGTGCCCTTTACCACCGCGTTCCCCACGACCAGCCTCGGCCAACAGCTCCGCACCATCGCCCGCCTCATCGCCGCCGCACCCAGGCTCGGGCTCAAGCGCCAGGTCTTCTTTGCCCGCATCGGCGGCTTCGACCTCCATGATGCTCAAGTCAACGCCGGCAACACCGCGACGGGAGCCCACGCGAACATCTTCGCCGACATTTCCCGTAGCCTCTCGTCCTTTTACAACGCCACCGTCGAACTGGGCGCCGCGGAACAAGTCACGACGTTCACGGCCTCGGACTTCGGCCGCACGTTTAACACCAACGGCGACGGCTCCGACCATGGCTGGGGCTCGCACCACTTCATCGTCGGCGGCGCGGTTAAAGGCGGCGACATCTACGGCCGCATGCCCAACCTCACCCGCAGCGGCCCCGATGACTCGGGTTCCCGCGGCAACTGGATTCCGACCACCAGCGTCGATGAATACAGCGCGACGTTGGCGACTTGGTTCGGCGTCAGTCCGACCAATCTCTCCACGGTCTTGCCCAACATCCGCCGCTTCACCGATTCCCGCGCCCTCCCGGCTTTCCTCTAAACAAGTAGGGCAGGGTCTCCGACCCGCCCTCCTTGCGCACGGAGAGGCGGTCGCTCCCAAAGGCGACCAGCCGTCTCGCCTTTGATTCCTGATCGATTTGCCTTTCGGAATGTCCTTCCGCCGCCTTCTGCTCGTCCTCGGCTTGGCCCTGCTAGGTGGAGCCTTTGTTTGGTGGCTGCTCCCGCGCCCGGCCGATCTCTCCCCGGCGACGCCGTCCCCCGCCGCACCGGCCGCGTCGGCTGTTCCCGCCGCGCCCACCGCTCCGGCCGTTCCCGCCGCTCAGTCACTCCCCGCCGCTCCCGTTCCTTCTGCGGGCACGAACGATCGGCCCCTTTTTGTCGATTCGTCTCCTGCCGTTTCTGTCGCCGCCGCGCTTAATGATCCCGGCAGCACCATTACTCGCGACCTCACGCTCTTGAACGATCTGCTGAGCGACTGGCGCCTCAATTTCCCCAATGCAGGTAACCCTTGGGGTGAAAACGCCGAGATCGCGGCCGCGCTCACCGGGGACAACTCCCTCGGTCTTCGCCTGATTCCGCGCACTCATCCCGCGATCAACGCCGCGGGAGAACTTGTTGACCGTTGGGGCACGCCTTTCCTTTTTCACGCGCTCGCCGGAGACCGCATGGAGGTCCGCTCCGCCGGTCCCGATAAGAAATTCGGCACGCCCGACGACGCCCGCTTGACGCCTCCGCCACCCCCCGGCGGTGAGCCGTTGCTTTAGCTTTAGCACAAACCGGTGGTCGGTTGCCGATCGACTCGGCCGCGTCTCATTTCATTGCAACCTTGAGCGTCCGTCGGCGTCTCGACAACCGTCAGCGAATCTCCAACTTCAGCTCAAATATGCCCTCGACCTTCCGTTCCGTCCCTTTCCAAACCAACCCCGTGATCCGGGCTTCGAAAAGCCGCCGCGCCTTCACGCTCTTGGAAATCCTCGTTGTGCTCGCAATCATCGGCCTGCTCGCCGGCCTCGCGATCAGCAACGTCGATAAGATTTTCGGCGGCGCCCAGACTACGACGGCCTCGCTCTTCGTCCGCGAAAGCATGAAGACCTCGCTCACGACCTATCGCATCCATGTCGGCGATTACCCGTCCACGTCGGATGGCATCCAAGCGCTTATCACCGCCCCGGCCAATAAGGCCGACCGGTGGCGCGGCCCTTACATCGAAGGCAACAAGGTCCCGCTCGATCCTTGGGGGGAGCCCTATCAATACCGATCCCCGGGCGCGAAAAATAAAGGGAGCTATGACCTGTATTCCAAGGGCCCGGACAAAGTGGACGGGAACGAAGACGACATCGGCAACTGGGATGCCCCGGCTGCGCCCACTAAGTAATCCATGACCGAGTCAGGCCACCGGCTCCCGCCGCCCGGACCGGCCACAGGGTTAAAGCGGGTTAGTCTTAACCCTCCGCGCTGCGCCCGAAATCGCGCCGGATTCACGCTGCTCGAGATTCTTCTCACGCTCGCGCTCATCGGCCTCTTGGCCGGCGCCCTGATCGGCGGACCCTCCGCGTTGATTTCCGAGCGCGCCCCCTCGGCCAACGATGTCTTTTGGTCGGCGGTTCGCACCGCCCGCAAGACCGCCCTCAATTCGCAGCGCGACATCGCGTTTCGTTTCGACGACAAGGCCAAGGCGTTTGTGCTCACCTCGTTTGACGGGGTTTCCAAAACGATCCCGATCCCCGGCGCGCCCGCAGATTTGGGCGTCGATTTTCTCTCCACCCAACGCACGGGCGGTTTGATTTTGCTCGGTGGCAGCGTCGTCGAGACGGAACCGCTGCCCGGCGGCGTCACGTTTTACTCGGACGGCACCTGCACGGCGTTTCGCCTGCAAATCAGGCTCAATGGCGGCGCCAGCATCATCGCGATCGACCCTTGGACTTGTGCGCCCGTTATTCCGCGCGCCCCAAACCCGTGAAGCATCGATCAGCCAGATTTCGCTCCGGCTTCAGCCTCCTCGAGGTGCTCGTCGCATTGATGATCTTCGGCTTGGCCGCCGTCGTCCTCGGCTCCACTTACGTCAACGTTCTCAACAGCTACGAGGCCGTTTCCCGCGGCAACACCCGCGACGAAGACGTCGCCTTCGCCCGCGCCCAACTTCTTGCCGAACCTGATCGCGCCAAGGTCGAGGCCGGGGCCGAGTTTGAGGCCACCGAGGGCCGCCGCGTCCGCTGGACCGCCACGCTTGCGAGCACGACGCTGCCCGACCTCTTCACCGTGACTTTTGTCTGCGAGATCTCCGACAACTCCAAGGGCGGCGATTCGCAGAAGACGACCCAGGTGTTCACCGTCCTTCGGCCCACGTGGTCTGATGCCGTCGAGAAATCCCAGCTCCGCCAAGCCGTGCAAGACCGCATCGCGGAAATCCAGGGGAAGACCAAAAAATGATCGCACCTTGCCAAGCTTCCGGGTGGGCCGAGCAACCGCCGGGTGCGCGTGCTCTCCGAACACGCTTCGCTTTTCGCATCCAATCGAAAATCAAGCATCCAAAATCGAGAACCCAATCCGCTTTCACTCTCCTCGAAATTCTTCTTTCCCTCGCGCTGGTCGCGATGCTCCTCGTCGCGATGAACACCTTCGTGTTCTCGATGGGCGAACTCTGGGGCAAGAACACCGACGTCCGCCTCTTCGAGCAACACGTCCGGGCCGTCACCCGCGCCCTTGAGCGCGAACTCCGCGCCGCGACCCTGCCTCCCGCCGCGCGCGCCAACGCCTCGCCGGTCGCCCCGCAGGAAATCCGGCCTGCCGGCGGCGCGACCGATACGCTGCTCACCTTTGAGCTGCCCGCCGGCACCCGTCTCATCACTTGGCCCGGTCCCGCCCTGCCCGAGGTGGTCTGCTCGCTCCAAGCGCGGCCGCAGGAGGGCCTCGTGCTGCTCTGGCACTCCCGCCTCGAAACCCGTTTCGATTCCGACCCGCCGCGCGAGACGGTGCTCACGCCCTTCGTCACCGCGCTGGCCTACGATTACTACGATGCGGCGCTCATGCGGTGGACCACCGAGCCTGCGCTCAAAAAAGAAAATAACGGCCAAGCCACCGCGCCCCAGCGGCTCCGGCTGAAATTCGCTCACGGCAAACTCACCCGCGAGACCGTGGTCGCCCTCGGCAACACGCCCCAAGGCCTGCCCAATTTTTGATGAATTTTCGATTTTCGATTTTCGATTCTCGACTCGCTTCGGACTTACCCGAAGCGCCGAAAGCTCGCGTGCGTTCGCCATCAAAAATCGAGAATCGAAAATCGGAGATCCCGACGCTCCCGCAGCGCGCGTCCGTCCTCGTGATCGTCATGGTCACTCTGATTTTTACCGCGCTGGCGCTCACCGTATTTCTGGAAAAGGCCTCCAACGACCTCATCGTCGAGGCCCGCGAGGCCGACACGCGTCGCCTCCGCCAAGAAGCCTACTCCGCGCTCGAGACCACGCTCGCGGTCCTCGAACAGTTTCGTGCCGCGTCCAACGGCCTCCACTCGTCCGCGGAGGGCTGGGCCGATCCGCTCGGGTTCGCCGCCTACGCGCCGGGCGACGGGCGCACGGTCGAAGTCGCCTTCGAGGACGAGAGCGGAAAACTTTCCTTGCCGCGCGCCACCGGCGTTCAACTCCAGAATCTTTTTATCGCCTGGGGCCTCACGACCGCCGACTCCGAGAAACTCGCCGATGCGATCCTGGGTTGGAAGCAGCGCAATCACACCTACGCCACCGCCCTCTCGCCCGCCTACGAACAATCCGTCGTGCCCTACGCGGAGCCCCGCCGGTCCCTTCGCTCCTATGAAGAACTGGCCGCCATCGATTTCGCCCGCACCGTCTTCTTCGACGAAACCGGCCGCGCCACCGACCTCTATCGGCGCTTCGTCGAAAACGTTTCCCTCCTGAGTTTCCGCGAGAGCAATCTTAACGGTGCCCGTCCCGATGTGCTCACCGCGGTCGGCGAATTCGATGAAACTCAAAAACGCCGCCTCGATGAATATCGCACCGGCACCGGCACGTCCGCGTCGACCGGTCCCGGCTGGTTTACCGCCGGCAACGATGCGAAAAAATTCCTCGGCGCCGCGGGCCGGGCCAACGCGTTTGCCACCACCATCAGCGCGCTGCGCATTCGGGTGACCGTCCGCGAGGGCCGCTCCGAGTATCGGCTCAACGTCGTCGTGTCGCCCCAGGGCGGCGGAGCCACCAGCATCATCACCACCGCGACCGCCGCCCGCGCCAACACCCCCGAAAATGACGCCGAGAGCACTTCCAATGTCACCACGACGGCCCAACCGTCGTCTCGACCCACGGGAGCCGCCACGGCCGCCGCCCCTCGCATCAACTATCCGTTCACCATTCTCCAGCTGGTCGAAAACGAACCGCTCCCTCCGCCACCCCCTCCGCCGCCGTCTTGATCGGTCATGGCGGGCGGCGCGGCGACGCGGCAATCCTGCTCGCCGCGCCGTTTTCTCTCTCTTTCACTCTGGTTCTCCTCTTTTCCCTTTCTGCGCATGAGCGATTCTCCTCTTAAATTTCTCCGGGCCGGTCCGCCGCCGCCCAAAGTCAGTCTTTTGCCCGACGCGCTGTTTTTTACCCGCGCCATTTCCATCGCTCCTGACACCCCGGCCGCCGACGTGGCCGCCCAGATCGAGCTCGCCCTTGAATCGCTCGCCCCGTTTCCCGTCGCCCAACTTTACCACGGCTACTACTTCCCGCCCGGGGCGACCGCCGCTTTGGTCTTCGCCTCCTATCGCCGGCGCTTCACCGCCGAGCAAACTGAGCTTTGGTTCGACGCCGATCTGGTCCTTCCGACCTTTGCCGCCGTCCTCGGCGCGCCGCTGGACCCCGGCACGACCGTCATCATCACGCACGCCGAAAGTCTCACCGCGCTGCACTCCGTCGCCGACGGCCCGGCCCAGATTTTCACCGCTCCGTTGCCACCTGCGACCGACGACCCCGCCGCCAACGAGGCCGCGCTCGCCGCCGCCAAGACCGAGTTACTGCGCACGGTCGGCGGTAGCCTCAAGGTGCTCGATCTCGCCACTCTCCCGGTCGCTCAACCTGCCGCCAGCGACGGTGAGTTCACCTTTGTCGCCGGCGAAGTGACCTCGCGGCTCCCCGCCGCCACCGCCGCCGCCCTTGATGTGCGCGACAAGGCCGATCTCGCCGCCCGCCGCCGCGGTCTCGCCCGCGACCTGCTCTTTTGGCGGGTGGCCGTCGGCTGTGTCCTTGCGCTCGTCTTCCTCGCCGTGGGTGAACTGGTGCTCGGCGTGGGTAGGGCCACGTGGCAACAGGCCCGCCTCAAACAGGTCGCCGCGCAAAAGCCCACGGTCGAAAAAATCATGAACGCGCAGACGCTCGCCACCCGCATCGAGGATTTGGCGACCAAGCGGCTGCTCCCGATGGAGATGATCTCCCTCGTGGCTGGAAAAATCCCCGGCAACATCCGGTTCTCCCGCGTCACCACCGAGTCCAAAGATCTCGACCGCGCCGTCATCGAAGCCCGCACCGACAACAGCGGCGAGATCACGCTCTTCAAGACCGCGCTCGAAGGCCTGCCCGAAGTCGCCTCCGTTGAAATCAGCAGCCAGCGCAATTCGCCCGGCTCGCCCACCACCAGCTTCACCGTCACGACCACCTTCAAACCCGGCGCCGTCAAGCCGGTCGCCGCGCCATGATCCGCACCCTCCGCGCTCTCTTCCTCGCCCGCCTGCTCCGCGAAAAACTGCTGCTCGTGGCCTTCGCCGTCCTCGGCGTCGCCATGTGGTTCTCCGGCTTCAGCGACCGGGCCGGTGTCTTCTGGCGTGAGCAACGCTCCACCACCGTCACCCTCGCCGAGCAGAAACAGTGGCTGGCGAACCGCGCCGCCATCGAAGCCGCCGCCCAGAAATCCGCCGGTCGGCTCGATCCCGCCAGCACGCTCGACGCTACCCGCCTCTACGCCGAAGTGGACAAGATCGCCCGCGACGCCGGCCTCAACCCCGGCCTCGGCGAGCAACGCGATGTGATCGGCGATCAATTCTCGGTTCACTCCCTGCAAGTCACCGTGAACCGGGTGGACTGGGAGTCGTTGAAAAAATTCTATCTGAATCTTCAAGCGCGCTCGCCCTACATCAGCATCGAGCAATTCGCCCTCAACGCGCCGCCTGCCGGTTCGCCGCTCACCGCCGTCCTCCGCGTGTCGTCGGTCGAGGTCGCCAAGTAAGATCCACCGCGCCGATCGAGCTGCACGGGGTCCCGCCCACATTCGGAGATTAGGGGTGATCATGGCGCCGGTCGTTAGCGCCTCCGCTTCATGCCGGTCATTCCATGTCATCGTGGAGTGGCCGGTTACAGTGAAACTGCCCGTGCAGAATCCGGTGGTGGACTCGACGCGCCGGGGTTTTGGGTCAAGGTAGGGCCATGGCCAAGATCGGGATGGGACCAAGTCAAAGCGGGTATGCGCAGCTGGGCTGGAGGCTGGAGCACACTTACGCGCAGCTGCCCGGGGCGTTGCATGTCGCCGTCGCGCCCACTCCGGTGCGCGCTCCGCGGATGCTGGTTTTCAACCGCCGGCTAGCGATGGAACTGGGCTTGGAAAGCGAGCGGTTGGCGGGGTCCGATGGGGTGCAGATTTTTTCCGGGAATTCCCTGCCGCTGGGCGCGTCGCCGCTGGCCCAGGCCTATGCGGGGCACCAGTTCGGACACTTCGCGACGTTGGGCGATGGGCGGGCGATCTTGCTGGGCGAGCACATCACGCCGAGGGGAGAGCGTTTCGATGTGCAGCTAAAAGGCGCGGGGCCGACACCGTTTTCACGTCGGGGCGACGGGCGGGCGACGCTGGGGGCCATGTTGCGGGAATACATCGTCAGCGAGGCCATGCACGCGCTGGGCATTCCCACCACGCGAAGTCTGGCGGTGGCGGGCACGGGAGAAGAGGTGTGGCGGCAAGACGGGGCGCGACCGGGCGCGGTGCTCACCCGGGTCGCGGCGAGTCATATCCGCGTCGGCACGTTTGCGTGGGTGGCGGCGCGACGGGACGAGGAGTTGTTGGCCGCGTTGGTGGACTATACGGTAAAGCGTCATTATCCGGAACTGGCGGCGGTAAAGAACCGGGCTCTCGCGCTCTTCGAGGCGGTGGCGGAGCGGCAGGCGGCGCTGATCGCCCGGTGGATGCACGTGGGTTTCGTGCATGGAGTCATGAACACGGACAACATGGCATTGTCGGGCGAGACGATCGATTACGGTCCCTGTGCGTTCATCGACGCGTATGACCCGGCGACGGTGTTCAGCTCAATTGACGCTCACGGGCGTTACGCGTTCGGCAATCAGGCCCGGATCGCGCAATGGAATCTGGCGCGTTTGGCGGAGGCGTTGTTGCCGTTGATCGATCCGGTGGAAGCGGTGGCAGTCGAGCGGGCGAACGAGGCGATCGCGCGTTTTGGGCAGCGATTCCAATGGCACTGGTTGGCCGGGATGCGGCGCAAGCTGGGCTTGGCGAACGAAGAGGCCGAGGATGAGGCCCTGATCGAGACGCTGTTGGAGTGGATGCGGGCGACGAAGGCCGATTTCACGAACACGTTCACCGGGCTGGAAACGCTGGCGGTGGCCGACGCCGGTTTTGCGGAGTGGAAGGCAAGCTGGCAGGCGCGGCTGACGCGGCAGGCGCAGAGCGAGGAGGACGTGATGCGGCTGCGCCGGGCGAATTGTCCGGCGGTCATTCCGCGCAATCATCAGGTCGAGGCCGCACTCGCGGCGGCCGAGCAGGGCGACCTGACGGTGATGGAGCGACTGCTGGCGGCACTGGCCGTGCCCTACGATCATGGCGTGGCGGCGGCGGTCTACCGGGAACCGGCACCGAATGGCGGTGCCGGATATCAGACATTCTGTGGAACGTGAGGCGGCCCGAGGTCCGGGCCGGACTCATGGGCAAGATGCCCGTGCCACGTTTTTTTCGAGTGGGTTTCGGCGATTCGCCGAGGCGGCTTCTTGGGCGATGCGAAAAGAAGATTGCGGGGTAGGGACGCCTCTCCGAGGCGTCCGAGGCTCTTTCGGCGTTTTGCCAGTGAAGCGGACGGCTCGGAGAGCCGTCCCTACCTTTCCGACCCACCTCAGAATTTCTTCGTCACGTCCAAGTAGAGGAAGCGCGGGAGGAAAGAGCTGGTGGATTCGCCGTAGCCGGTGGAGGACGCGGTGAGGGGCGGATTCCGGTCGAAGATGTTATTTGCACCGAAGGTGACTTTCGTCGCGTAGGGCAAATCGTAGCTGAGTTGCACGCCGGTGATCGTCTGCTGTTTCACGCGCACGAGGCTGGGGGCGAGATCGGCGAAACCGGAGATGTAGTCGGCCGTGACGCCAGCGCCCAGTTTGCCGCGTTGCCAGGCGACGCCGGCGTTGCCGCGGAAATTGGGAACTTCAAAGGTGCTGATGGTCTCGACGGTGGGCAGATCGGCGCGGGAGCGGATCTTCGAGTGATAGGTGCGGCTGCCGGCGGCGCGCACGGTGAACTGACCGAATTGGGCGGTAGAGAATTTGTACTCGGCGCTCACATCGAGCCCGCTCGTTTCCGCGGTGCCGAAATTGCCGGTGACGGTGCGGATGCGGAGGACTTCACCGGGGAGGCCGTTGGCGGTGTCGCCGGCGGTGGGGGCGGCGCGGTCCACAAAGCCGGGGAAGAGCGTCGGGTTGGCGAGGATGATCGCGGCGGTGGCGGGAGGCCCAATGCGGTCGCGGACTTCAACGTCATAATAGTCCACGCTGAGGGAAAGGCCCTTCAGGAATTTCGGTTGGAGAAGGATCCCGTAGTTGCGCGACTCGGATTTCTCGGGGCTCAGGTTGGGATTGCCGCCGGAGGTTACGATACGCAGGCCGGTGGCGGTGTCGTTGACGTTGGAACCGGGGCGGCCGACGCGGAGCGGGTCGGGGATATTGAAGAAATTACCGGTGCTCTGCGGCTGATAAAGCTCGGCGAGGGATGGGGCGCGATAGCCCTTGCCCCAAGAGCCGCGGAACGAGACCTGCGAATCAAACGGCTGCCAGCGGAAGCCGACCTTGGGGACGGCGGTATTGGTGAAGCCGGCGTCGCTGTAGCGCTCGGCGCGGCCGGCGGCATTGAGCTCGAGAGTCGAGATGAGCGGGATCTTTTGCGACGGTGCGGTGAGCGGCAGGCTGAACTCGGTGTAGAGGGCCTGTACGCGGCGGGAGCCCTTGGATTGGGGGACGGGGGTGCCTTGGCCGATGAGTTGGTCTTGGTCGCGTTTGTCGCGGAAACGTTCCTCACGGGCCTCGACGCCGGTGGCGAGGGCGAGGGCGCCGGCGGGAAGCGAGAGGACGTTGCCGTTGGCTTGGGCGTTGAAGGAGGTGAGCTCGGTGTAGGCCTCGCGGGTGGCGCGGGAGCGGATCCGCTCGATCGCAGCGGGAGAGTTGACGACGCCGCGGGTCGGGTTCGTGAAAAGGTTGAGCGCGGTGGCGCGGTTGGTGTCGGCGAGGGCGGCGTTGACGGCGGACTGAGAGAGCCAACCGGTGGGGAGTTCGTTCTTGGACTTCGCGAGATTGTAGAGGACGGAGGAATCCCAGGTCCACGTGTCGCCAAACTTGCCTTTCAGGCCGCCGACGAGGCGCTTGAAGGTGTTGGTGGTCTCGGTGGCGCGGGGACCGGCCTCGAGGAAACGGTAAACGAGCGTGGCGCCGACCGTGGCATTATTGACGACGGCCACGCCGAAGGGATTGAAGGCGGCGTTGGCGGGCAGGGTGACGGAGTTGAGATTGCTGATCGCGACGGCGGAGAGGTATTCGAGGTTGGTGTTCGTCTGGTAGTTGACTTCGCCGTAAGCGGTGACGCTCGGGGTGAGTTCGTAGCGGGCGGTGGCGAGGGCGCCGTAGCGCGTGACGCGGGGCTGCGGGGTGAGGGCCTCGTTGATGTTGTGGCGGTTCTGCGGGGCGGTGGCCAAGGTGGTGTTGAAGACCGGGGGGAAAGCGCTCGAAGAAAAATCCACGGTGAAGGTGCGGGCGCCGGCGGCGGTGCCGGCGGGGATCACGGTGCCGGTGATCGGGTTGGTCCCGCCGACGGGGACGACGAACGTGCCGGGGGTGGAACCGTTGGCGAGGGCGATGAGTTTCGGGGAGAGTTCGCCGTATTGGATTTTCGCCTGATGCATGTAGTTCGCGAGGGCGAAGACGCGGAGTTTGCCGCTGGTGGCGCCGGTGTAGGCGCTGCCGCGGAAGGTGTTGGCGGCGATGTCGCCGGGGAAATCGCCGTAGAACGCGCGGACGGTTGAGCCTTGGACGTTGTCTTTGAGGATGACGTTAAACACGCCGGCGACGGCATCGGCGCCGTAGATGGCGGACGCGCCGTCTTTGAGGACCTCGACGCGGGCGATGGCGTCGACGGGGATCATATTAAGATCGACGAACTGGGTGGTCCCGAGCGCGGCGGCGGTGCCTCCTTGGGCGAAGGGCGCGGGGGTGACGCGGCGGCCATTGAGGAGGACAAGGGTGGAGTTGGCGCCGAGGCCGCGGAGGGAGACGGAGGCGGTGCCGGGGGAGGAAGTGTTGACGCGGTTCTCGCCGAGACTGCCGGCGCCGACCTCGGGAATTTTCCTGAGGAACGAATAAAGGCTACCGGTGCCGGCCTGCTCGACCTCGGCGGTGGAGAGGACGCGGAGGTTGACCCCGCCGGTGGACTCACCGGCGCGGAGATTGGAGCCGGTGACGGTGAACGCTTCGAGCTTCACGGTGTCGGCGGCGGGCGCGACCGGGGCTTGGGCGAACGTGAGCGCGGGCAGGACCGCGGCGAGGACGAGGATACGGGACAGGGTGCGTTTGTTCATGGTGTAAAGTGACGGAGGGGTGACGAAAGACGCGAAAACCAGGGTTGCAAGTGGAGAGTTGAAGCCGAGCCGGGCACGGTTCCGGTGGAAAAGATTGCAAGATTTGAGCCACGTCACCGCCGAATTGGGCGGATGGAAACAGAGCTCGCCGCTCCCAAACGGGACTACGGCAGCCGATTGATACCTTCGGCGCGGACGGTCCACGTGCCGTCGCGGGGGAAGCCGGGTGCGGCCCCGGGCGGGGCGTCGTCCCAGCCGCCGGCGAGCATGGCCACGGCAATCAGCAAGGCGCCATTGGCTGGCAGGAAAACGGGCCGGTCGGCGCCTTGGGCATTGTGGCCGTTGGCGCGGTAGATGTTGGCGGGCGAATCTTTCAACAAGATATCAAGGGCCTGTTTTGGTGCGCCGAGGCGGGCGGCGGTCATGGCGACCATCGGGAAGTCCCGGCCGCTGGGCCGGGCGTTCCAATCCCATTGGGCAAGCGTGGCGTCGAGCGTGCGGCGCATGATCGCACGATCAATCTGGTTGCCGGGCAACTGGCCGAAAGCGCTCAGGAAAGAAGGCGAACCGCGGCGGGCGGCGGCGTTGTCCCACGTATCAGGGGTAGATTCGACGGCGACGTAGCGGCCGTCCTTTTGCGGCAGCGAGGAAAGCTGCGCCCGCATCCGTTCCCATAGCGGGTCGCGAGCGAGGCCGAGGCGGTCGCGCCAGTGCTGGGCAATCTCCAGACCCCGGGCCCAGCCGGCGAGTTCGAAGGTGGGATTTTGGACGCTGGCCGGATCGTAGTCGCCGACGTCGAGTGTCACGGGTGCGCCCAACACATACCGCGAGCCGGCACGATCAAGGTGGAGCATCGACGCCATGCAGTCGGCGGTCTCTTGCACCACTTCGCGGTAAAGGTCCAAGGTGGCGGTGGTGGGTTCGTTGCGGTAAAGCAACTCGGCGAGTTGAAGGACGCCGGGTTGGTTGGCGACGGTCCATGTGCCCGGGCCCGGGGTCTCGTCGCCGTCGGGACCGGCGAGCAGTGGCCAGCGTGCGCCACGGAGGCCGCGTTCGGCGGCGAGCGCGCGGGCGACCGGGAGCGTGCGCCGGAGCCAGTCGAGAGCCGCGGTCACGGGTTCATCCCGGTCCCACAAGGCGAGGTGTGCGGTCTGACACCAGAAGAAATCCGATGCGAATCGGCCTTGGGCAACCGGTGCGGTGAGTCCGCCCGGCGACGGCGGCAAACCGCCCGTGTTTTGGAGCGCGGTCAGGTATTGGGAAAGCACGACGCGCCGTTCGAGTTCGGCGGCGCGGGGATCGGTGGTGCCGGTAAAATCGACCGCGCCGCCGTAAGACCAGAATTTTTCCCAATGGGCGGCACTCGCGGTGCGTAGGGCCGGCGCGGCGGCGACTTTGGGCGCGGTTTCAGGGGCAAACGTGAGGGTGAATTCCAAGGTATCGCCGGCGACCGCGCGGATGAGAAACGTGTGCGGTCCGGCGGGCGTGAAGCGCGCGGGGGCCGCAGTGCCCAGTGCGACTTGGTAGCGGGTGGCTTCGATCCGGCGGTCGAGCAGGAGCGATTGGTCGCTTTGGGAAACGATGGTGGTCGCGTGAGAGTCGGGCCGACCGAGCTCGAGCTTGGCGTTGGACGGCGTCGTTTGACTGAAACCCCGGGGAAAACTCAGGCGGAGGCCGAGCTTGCCGGAAGCGACCAACGGCGAGACGACGCGAACGGCGACGGTATCGGTGGCGGGGTCGCAAACCGTGGTCACTGCAATCGGTGAACCCACCATCGTAAACCGACTGGAAAGGGTCCCTGACCACAGATCGAGCGTCTGGTTGATCGCACGGATGTCGTCGGGTTTGAGGGGCATGCCGGACGCACGGGTTAAATCGAGGGCGAGCTGCGCGAGGGGTTGTTGGTGAGGATTGGCGGTCAGCCACCGACCGGCCGGAGTATCGGTTTTTGTGGGAAAAGAACCGGTGCGGCCATGGGCCGAAAACGGGGCCAGGGTGTCGGAGAGTTTGTAGCCATCGGGATTGGGCTCCGAGTGCCAAGCCCAGCGGGCGAGGGTGTGGAGCGGAGTGCCGTTGGTGTGGTAGAAATCGCCGAAGGTTTGGAGGCCGGTGACGTCGGCCGTGAAGACGAACTGCCCGTTGCCGACGGAAAATGGGGCACCGGCATCAACTTTGCTCAGGGTCGGATTGTGCCGGGTGACTAAAGCGCGGCGGTCAATCGGTTGCGCACCAAGGGTTATTCCAAGCGCGGAGATAAAAAACAGGTGGAACAATCGCATGGTCATCGAAAGCGGTTTGAATTCGAAAGTGATTTGCAAGACTGTTGAAGGGTGTCTAATTTTGTCAAAATATGATCAAGAAACTTTTACACACGCGGATGCGCGTCAACGACCTGGCCCGGACGGTGAAATTCTACGAGGAGGCGCTGGGGCTGACGGTTTCACGCCGGCACACCTCGCCGCGGGGCGCGCAGCTCGCCTTTATCGCGACGCCGAACAGCGATGAAGAGATTGAAATCTGCCAAATGCCGCCGGGCGCGCCGAGCGTCGTGGTGCAGCCGGATCTGATGCACCTCGCGTTTGAGGTCGACGATCTGGTGGCGTTTGCGGCCGAAGCGGCGCGGAAAGGTTATCCGCTGAGCGACGGGCCGACGCCAAGCGGCAGCGGGATGATCGCGTTCATCGACGCGCCGGAGGGGTATGAGGTGGAGTTGATCGAACGGCGCAAGTGAGCGGAGCGGGCGGCCCCGGTGGCGGGTGCTGCCACGAAGCCGTCCCGGCCGAGCATCGCGTCCTTTTGCTTTTGGCAGGAGGTTTGTGCTCGTTCGCCGCGTCGAACATCCGAGAGGCCGCACAAAGCCGTTCCCGGGGCCGAGCCGAAGGGCCTTTGGCGCGGAGAGGCTGTCAGCGGCTTTCTTTCTGGCAGTAGACATAGTAGCCGCCGCCGATGACGGCGCCCGCCTCGTCGAGAAGTTCTGCTTTGACGGAAAAGGAACGGCCGGCCTCCAGCTCTACGCCGAAGGAAACATCCTTCGCTCCTGAGGCGGCGGGAAGGGTTTGGGATTGTTCGCCCACCGTCAGCCGGACCGAGGCCACCGGGAGCGGTTTGAAGGTTGTGCGCGTGTTACCGTAGAGCAGGTCGGGCTTCGGGCCTTGGGCATCCCATGCGTCCACGCTCTTTTGGATCCTGGGCACACCGGCCAATTCGGCATCCGCCTCGCGCGGCCAGCGTCGCACTTCGAACCGATACGTTCCGCCGCGAGCGGTGCGGATGCGCCAATCGCCCGCCGCGGAGGGGCCGTTGGCGATGGTCGCGTGGTTCCAGGGCGGGAGGGGGAGATACCAGTCCGAGGCGGAGAGGAAGGTTTCCGGATCGCGCTCATCGCCGACGACAAACTCGGCGCGGTCGCGATCCCCGGGTGTGACCTCGGCCCAGTAGGCCTCAAAATCCCGGCGGATGCGTGCGACGACCTCCGGGTGATCGGCGATCACGTTGCGCGTCTGCCCCGGGTCCTGCCGGATATCGTAGAGTTCTTTGTCGTCGACCAGCCGCCAACGCGAAGTCATGCCGACCGCGCCGACCCACTTCTCAGGCTTGAACGTGCGCTGACGTTCGACGAACAGCGTGCGTTCGGGCACCGCCGCCCGGGCGTCGATCAATTGCGCGCGGAAACTCCGGCCGTCGAATGCCACCTTGCGGGGAAGCGCCAGTCCGCAGAGATCGACCAGCGTCGGTAGCACATCGAGGTGCGCGTTGAGCGCGGTGATGTCTTCCCCCTGCCGCAGCCCGCCGGCCGGCCAGTGGATGAAGCACGGCACCCGGTGGCCGCCGTCGGCGAGGCTGCCCTTCTTGCCGCGCATTCCGGCGTCGAAAATCCCCGTGCCCTCGGTTCCGCCGTTGTCGGTTAGGAAGATCAGGATCGTGTCACGGTCGAGTCCCTCCGCGGCTAGGGTGGCACGGAGGCGGCCGATGTGGTGGTCGATTTTCCCGATCGCCGCATAGAAGAAGGCCGTTTTGCCGTCGACCTGCCGCTTGTAGTCATCCGCCGCGGCGGGATCCGGCAGCGTGATCGGGCTGTGGGGGGAATAGGTGCTCAGCAAGATGAAGAAAGGTTTCCCGGCTGGTTTGCTGCCGCGGATGAAATCGAGCGCGGAGTCGAAGAAGACATCTTCCGCCCAACCGTCGATTTGTCGGCCACGTTCGCCGTTGAAGATGAAGCGGTCGTTGACGCGGTCGTTGAGGAAATGGTCGTCGGTGGTGCCTGTGCCGCCGTCGCCTTGGCCCAGCCATTCGTCGAAGCCGCGGTCGATCGGGCGATAGGGCAGATTGGAGCCGAGGTGCCACTTGCCGAACAACCCGGTGCGGTAGCCGTTCGCGCGGAAGATGTCCGCCATCGTCAGCTCGTCTGCGCGGAGATGATTTCCAGCGGCGATGGTGTGCCACACTTTGACGCGATGGGCGTATCTCCCGGTCATCAGGGCCGCGCGGGTGGGCGAGCAGGTCGGATCGACGTGGAAATCCGTCAGGCGCGCGGACTCGGCGCGGAGCCGGTCGAGGTGGGGCGTGCGGATCACCGGGTTGCCGTGGGCCGCGATATCGCCGTAGCCCATGTCGTCGACGAGAACGACGACGACGTTGGTTCGCTGGGGCGACGCGGCCTCCGCCGCTCCGGAAAAGACGACTGCGTGGCAAAACGTGAAGAGGAAAAGCAGGACGTGCCGGGTCTGTGCGGGGTGGGGCCGGTTCATCGGCGCAAACGCTCTTCTTCGCCGGCTGTTCTTCAAGTGGAAACCGTGCCGCGACGCTCAGCTTCTGTTCTCGCCGTGGGCGGGATAGGGCCAGCGCCGCGATGCAGCCACGAAGCTGATGCTGAAGGAGTCTTTCGTAGCCACACCGCGAAAGGGTGGCTGCCGGCACCGGGAGACACTGCGGTTGCCGGGCCGTCCGCTCTTCCGGATATCTGGGCGTCGGCAGTGCGGCGGACTTTTTTCTTTAGCGGAAAAGACCGCGTCGTTCGATAATTGGTCCGCCTCTACGTCCCCGCTGCCTGCCGATGACGCGCGTTGGTTTGCGGCCGAAGTGCCACGGTTCGACGAGGCGCTCCGTGCGCGGCTCCAAGCTCGGTTTCCCAGCTTACGCGACATCGACGACGTCGTGCAGAACGGAAAAAACGGGTCAGAACGGAAAAGCGGGTTTAACCAATTGCATGCGGTGCGGCTGAGCCGAGGAGGGCTGGTCGTTGTAGGTTAGTTTTCCGACTGGCGGAGCAAGACGAGTTAGCGGCGATTAACATTTAGTGCAGGCGGGATCGCCAATGATCTCGGCTAGACCGCGACTGGATTCGTAGCCCCGTTTAGATTAGCCATCGGGGTGCGGAGAGCGGGGAAAAGACCGCTCTCTACTTTTTCTTCGTGATGAACTGGGGGGCGGTTTCCATCTGGCCGCGGGTGACGCCGAGCTGGTTGAGGAGCTTCAGTTCGCGCCAGACGTCGGCGCCGGTGATTTCGCCGCGGACGAGTTGCTGGTAGCGCGTGATGGTGCGCACGACCTCGTCGGCTGACTCGTTGACGAACTCGACGCGGAAATGGCGGGCGCCGAGTTCGAGGAGGCGGGCGACGTAGTCGGCGCCGGTCTGGGCGCGGTTGTTGTAAACGGTGTTGCGGCAGCCGGCGTCGGCCTTGAGCGGAAGGTCGGCGCCGACGCGGTCGCGGAGCGTGACAACGTGCGTGTCGCAGGGACGGCCGCAGTCGCGGTAATCTTTGCCGGTCGAAAGAAACGCGCAGAAGACGCAGTGCTCCATGTGAAACATGGGCATGTGCTGGTGGATGGTGATGTCGAACCACGTGCCGGGCGCGCCCTGGAGGAGGGACTCGAGCTGCGTGATGTTGAGATCGTAGCTGGCGGTGACGCGCTCGAGGCCGTGGCGCTGGAGATAGTGCGCGGCGGTGAGGGGATTGGCGACGTTGAGGGAGAAGTCGCCGCGTTTGCGGTCGGCGGCGAAGTAGGCGAGGTGGTCGTAGTTGCGGACGAGGTAGCCGTCGGCATCGCATGAGCGAACCTGCTTGAGAATCCATTCTTCGCCGGGTTTGGAGATGCGGGGCGGGGCGACCCAGATGGAGGAATTCTCGATTCTCGATTTTTGATTTTCGATTGTCGGAGTGACCTGCCAGGTGCGGAATTTTTGGACGGCGTCGCGGTAGTGCTTCGGGTTTTCGAACTCGCAGTAGACGGTGGCGATGCCGGGGCAGGTTAGGGCGGTGTCGAGTTGTTCGAGGCTGCGGACGACGATGATCAGCTCGGGCGTCGAAGACGCCGGAGCGGTTGACAGTTGAGGGGTGAAAGTTGAGAGACCGGAGGCGTTGAGCTGCCAGCGCGGGGGTTGGGCGGCGAGTTGCTCGAGGGCGGCGATGGTTTCGCGGCGGAGGCGGTTGAGTTCGCTGACGGGGAGGATCACCGCGCCTTCGAGGTGATTTTGGAGCTCGCCGAGGGAGAACGGCGTGCCGCCGAGGCGGCCGAGTTGGTCGCGTAGGCGCTCGGTGGTGAGGGGCTGGTTCTCGGCGGCAGCGAGCGGGAGTGCTGAGGCGGATTGGGCGACGTGGCCGTGGGCATCGCGGGCGATGAGCGTGAGGGGCGCGCCGGCGTGGCCGTGGAGCTCGAGGGTGATCGGGCGTTGGAAACGAATTTTTTCGCCTTCGAAGGTGGCGCGGAGTTCGCGGTCGAGGGCGGGGTCGTTGGTTTTCCAGACGAGTTGGCCGGCGCGGACGCGGGACCAGTTGATGTCGCCGTGCCCGAAGCGCAGGAGGGTGTCGCCGGAGCGGTCGCGGGCCGGTTCGACTTGGTAAATGCGGCCGCCCTCTTCGCGTTCGGCGGGGTTGCCGGCATCGAAGACGACGCCGTCGCCGGGCTTCAGCGGGGCGGCGGGGCGAAGGGTGATCGTCTCACCGGAGACGCGGAGAATCTCGCCGAGCAAGACGCCGCGCTTGGTGCCGAAGCGGCCGTGGGCGAGTTCCTGATTGTTGATGCCGCGGAACCAGCCGGTGTATTGGCCGCGGGAGAACGCCATCTGGAGTTCGTAGTGAGCAGAGGCAGGGCTGAGAGCTGAGGGCTGAGAGCTGAGCGCTTGAGCGGAAGGGCCGCAGATCTGGTCGAGGGCTTGGCGGTAGACGCGGGTGATGCTGGCGACGTATTCTGGAGATTTTAGCCGGCCCTCGATTTTGAGCGAGGCGACGCCGGCGCGGACCAGATCGGGCAGGACGTCGAGACCGGCGAGGTCTTGGGGGCTGAGCAGGTAGCGGCGGTCACCGAGGTCGACTTTTTGGCCGTCGGAGATGAGGTCGTAGGGGAGGCGGCAGGCTTGGGCGCACTCGCCGCGGTTGGCGGAGCGGCCGCCGAGGGATTCGCTGGTGAGGCACTGGCCGGAATACGCGACGCAGAGGGCACCGTGGACGAAGACCTCTAGCGGCATAGTCGCCGGAGTCAGTGGAAGTTTTAAGTCGGAAGTTGAAGACGGGGAAAGTTGGGCGGTCTGGATTTTTTCGATTTCGGCGATGGAGTTTTCGCGGGCGAGGACGACGAGTTGGGCCCCGAGATCGCGGGCGAATTCGACGCCAGCGGCGCTGGTGACAGTGAGCTGCGTCGAGGTGTGGATCGGGAAATCGGGCGAGAGTGCGCGGATGAGTCGGCAGATGCCGACGTCTTGGACGATGGCGGCGTCGACGCCGGCGGCGATGATGGTGCGCAGGTAGGACTCGGCGTCGGCGAGCTCGGCGGTGAAGACGAGGGTGTTGAAAGTGACGTAGCCGCGGACGCCGCGATGATGCAAAAACTTCATCAACGCGGGCAGATCGGCCTGCGTGAAATTTTTTGCGCGCATCCGGGCGTTGAAGCGCTCGAGGCCGAAATAGATGGCGTCGGCGCCGTTTTCGACGGCGGCGCGGGCGCATTCCCAATCGCCGGCGGGCGCGAGCAACTCCGGGCGTGCGGGTGCACGGGTCGGGGCGAGGGCGGCGGGTGCGGGTGTGGCGGCGAGCATGGGCGGAGACGAAGACGAAGTGCGGGCGCCCGCAAACGGAATCACGTGGCGGGGTCGGTGAGGGGCGGGGTGTCGGATTTCTTGGCGGCGCGGGCGACGTGGGGCGCGGCGGCCTTGAGACGGGCGGCGAAGAACAGCGTGAGGCCGAAGAAACCGACCGAGGCGATCCCGAGCGCGGGGAAGCCGACGAGCCGGCCGCCGGCGCCGGTGGTGATGAAGACGCCGGCGAGGAGATTGGCGAGGCCGCCGGAGGCTTGCTGCAAGGCGGAGTTGACGCTCATGAAACCGCCCCGGTAGCGGGCGGAGACGGCATCGGTGACCATGGCCATCGCCGGGGCGAAGCGGCTGGACATCGTGACCATGAACGAAGCCATGAGCGCCGCTGCGACGGGGAAAGTCGCGGTGTCGAGATTGGTGAGGATCAGGACGACGACGGCGGCGAAAAACGTGATGCCCGCCAGCAGGTGCAAGCGGTCCAGCCGGTCGCTTAGCCGGCCGATGATCGGCGCGCTGATGAAGGCCGCGATGCCGCCGATGGCGTAGAGTTTGGGCAGATCGGATTCGGCGAGACCGTAGTTGATCACAAACGACGGGGCTAGAAACGGGATGATACAGGCGCCGGCCATGACGAGGAAACACGTGACGGCAAATGCGCGCAGATGGATGCCGCTCGTGATGATTTCACGCATCTGGCGGATCGGCTGGTGATTCTTGATGGCCGTGCGGATGTTGGGCAACGCGAAGAGGGCCAAGGCCAGAATGAACACGGAGCAACCGGCCAGCAGGAAAAAGGGCGCGTGCCAGTCGAACCAGCCGGCGAGCGTCAGCCCGAGGGGAACGCCGAGGACGGAGGCGAGTGGAAAGGCGGACATGACGTAGCTCATCGCGCGACCCCGGCGGGTGGGAGGGATGATATCGCCGATCATGGCGGTGACGAGAGAGCTGGAGATGCCGCCGAAGGCGCCGGCGATGAGCCGGGCAATCAGCAAAGCGGAGTGGGTGGGCGCGAGGGCGCAGGCGAGAGTGGCGAGACCGAAGCCGGCGTAGACGAAGACGAGCGCGCGCTTGCGATCGATGCGGTCGAGGAAAAAACCGCCGGCAAAACCGCTCAGAGCGGCGGCGAGCCCGTAGGCGGCGACGAGGTGGGTGAATTGCGCGGGCGTAAGATCAAACGCACGCATCAGCTGCGGCCCCAGCGGCAGCATGATCATGAAATCGAGGACATGCGTGAACTGCACGGCGGCCAGCGCGATCAAGGTCGCCAACTCGCGCCGCGGGGTGAGCGCGTGGTGTTCGACGAGAGCGGCGGGTGCGGACATAAACGGGGCAGGGTCGGGCGTTTTGCGTAAAGCGCAACCGCGAGGTTGACCGCGGGGGAGCCCGGAGTGGCGTCAGGCCGGCAGGGCGAGCTCGGCGGCGCGCTCGCGGAGGAGCGTGAGAAACTGTTCGGCGCCCCGGCTTTGGTAGCGTTGGAGATGGCGGATGACGGCGAGCTCGCGCGTGGGAGAACCGCCGGAGAGGGCGATGTAGACGAGATTGGCTTTATCGTCCGGATCGCGCGCAACTTGGGGTAAGATGGAGATGCCGACGCCAAGTGCGACGAGGGCTTTCACGGTGGCGACTTGGGCGCACCGGAACCCCACGCGCGGCTCGAAGTGATGGTCGCCGCAGAATCGCTGGATCTGACTCGCGAGCGAGCTGGAGGTGCCGAGGATGACAAACGTCTCGCCAGCGAGATCGGGGGCCTTCACGCGAGGCTTGCGTGCCAACGGATGGTCCTTGGCCACGACGAGGAGCAGCGGTTCGGTGAGGAGCGGTTCGATGGAGAGCCGCACGTCCTTGACGGGCAGGGCCACGATGGCGAGGTCGACCTCGCCCTCGACCGCGGCCCGGGTGAGATGGGTGCGAAAATCCTCACGCACATCGATTTGCAGATTGGGGTGACGCTCCCGGCATCGGGTGATGAGCGTGGGCAGCAAATAGGGAGCGACCGTCGGGATGGCACCGACGGTGATGCGGCGTTCCAAGGTGGGGTGATCGCCCAGTTCTTTGGCGGCATTTTCGATTTCGAACAGGATGCGGCGGGCGCGTTCGAGGAAAACTTCGCCGGCCTCGGTGAGGACGGCTTTGCGACCGAGGCGGTGGAAGAGCTTTCGACCGACCTCGGCTTCCAGGTTGATGATCTGCTGGCTAAGCGATGGTTGGCTGATGTTTACGCGCTCCGATGCGCGGGTGAAATTGCCGGTTTCAGCGACGGCGACAACGTAGCGAAGTTGGTGAA
This sequence comes from Opitutaceae bacterium, assembly GCA_044356555.1. Lineage (GTDB taxonomy): Bacteria > Verrucomicrobiota > Verrucomicrobiia > Opitutales > Opitutaceae > Tous-C4FEB. The sequence goes on from JBIKWB010000010.1 coordinate 103,727, forward strand.
GTTCCATAGTCTATGACTATGATTGGAATAGTTAGATGTGATTTCAACTATTGAAAGAGATGCCGTAGTATAGGGGACCTGACCGCTACTGGGTTAGGGATTCAACCAAAGACAAAACCTATGAAAAACTACATCAATGCTTCGACGATCATCCCTAGCGCTACCGCTGCGATCGTGCTGCTGCTTTCTTTCGCTACCCTGGTCAACGCGGACCTCGTTCTCGGCTTCGGCGCAGTGCTCGCACTGGGCCTGATCGCCGCGCTCGAATACCGCCCGAGCCAGAAGAGTTTGCGAGGCCTCTAATCGAGGTTTCGTCAAACCCCTCCCTGCAACGGGGCCGGAGCAATCCGGTCCCGTTTTTTTGCGCCCGGCGACCAGCTTTGCCGCAGACTCAATGCCCTTCGGCGAGGTCGCCCGGTTTGAGGAGCGGAGCGAAGAGGGCTTTGTTGGCGCTCTTCATGTAGGCTTCTTTGGCCTCGATGGTGCCGTCTTTCACGCGAGCCATGAGGCTGTTGTCCATGCTGATCATGCCGTCGGCACTGCTGCTTTCGATCAGGCTGCGGATGTTGGCGATCTGGCCGCTGCGGATCGTGTTGGGCAGGGCCTCGTGGCTGAGGAGGATCTCATGGACGGCGCAACGACCTTTGGGGATGCGTTTGCAAAGCACCTGGGCGACGACGCCGGCCAAGCAGCCGGCGAGCATGACACGGACCTGATTTTGCTCGTCGGCGGGGAAAGCGTTGATGATGCGGTCGACGGTTTTCGGGGCGTTGTTGGTGTGGAGGGTGCCGAAGACGAGCATGCCCATGGAGGCGCAGCCGAGGGCGAGCTTGATGGTCTCGAGTTCGCGCATTTCGCCGACGAGGAGGATGTCGGGATCGTGGCGCATGGCGCCTTTGAGGGCGGTGCCGAAGGACTCGGTGTGTTCGCCGACCTCGCGGTGAACGATGACGGATTTTTTGACGGGATGAACGAACTCGATGGGGTCCTCGATGGTGATGATGTGCTTGGTGAGGTTCGAATTGATGTAGTCGATCATCGCCGCGAGCGTGGTCGATTTGCCGGAACCGGTGGGGCCGGTGACGACGACAAGACCCTCGGTAAGGTGGCAGAATTTCTTGAGGGCTTCGGGGAGTTTGAGGTCCTCGAAGGACATGATTTTCGCCGGAATATGGCGAAGCACGGCGGCCTGGCCCCAGTGGTTGTAGAGGAAGTTGGCCCGGAAGCGGGGGAGGCCCGGAATCTCATGGGCGAGATCGAGATCGCGGCGCTCGAGAAACTCGGCCCAACGTTTGGGCGGGCAAATCTCCCTGAGCAGATTCTCCATGGTTTCGGCGTCGATGGCGTCGGGGCCGATGGCCTGAAGCGCGCCGGAAATGCGGGCCTTGGGCGGGATACCGACGGTGAGATGCAGATCGGAACCGCCCTTTTCGAGCATGGTTTTGAGCAGAGCGTCGATGGCGGCCATGGGATCAGGAATTGTGGGCGGCGAGCAGGCGTTGGAGTTGGTAGCGGCGGTAAAGGAACCGCCCGAGGTCGCCGGCGAAGGCGACGAGAAAAGCGATTATTATGACCCAGGAAAGCTGCAGGGGAAATTTCAGGTAACGGCGGGCGATCATAATCACCACGCAGCAGATGATGAAGAAAATGAAATGGCCGATCACCACGCGGCGGGCTTTGCGGTGGGCCTCAATGAGAACGTGGAGCTCGGCGGTGGTGGGCGGCGGGCGGGGCATCAGGTGATCTTGGCGCGGAGGACGCGGTTGGAAATACCGGCGAGGGCGGTGGCGGCGGTGATCGCGCGGTCGTTGTAGAGGCCGAAAACCACGTTATCCATGAGGCACATGCCCTCCTTTATGCCTGTCTCCATGGCGTTGCGGATACCTTGGGATTTGCCTTCGCGGATGAGGTTCGAGACGGCTATATTGTTGACGAGAATTTCGCAGGCCAAAACGAGGCCGCCGCCTTCCGCGGCGGGCAGCAGGCGCTGGCACACGACGCCGCGAAGACTTTCGGCGACGCTGGAGCGGATCTGCGTCTGTTGGGCGGGTGGGAAGACATCGAGCAGCCGGGTGAGCGTGGTGGCGGCATCGCTGGTGTGCATGGTGCCGATGACCAAGTGCCCGGTCTCGGCGGCGCTCACGGCCATTTCGATCGTCTCCAAGTCCCTGAGTTCACCGATAACGATGATGTCGGGGTCTTCGCGGAGAGCGCCCTTGAGTGCGGTGAAGAAGGACTTGGTGTGCGCGCCCACCTCGCGTTGGGAGACATTGCAGCTCTTGGCCGGTTGGACGACCTCGATCGGGTCCTCGACCGTGATGATGTGGTCGGTGCGGGAGGTGTTGAGGTGGTCCACCATCGAGGCGAGCGTGGTGGTCTTCCCGGAGCCCACCGGGCCGGTGATGAGAATGAGCCCGTTGTGGTAGGAGAGGAGTTTCTTGAGGGTGCCGACGTGTTGAGCGAAACCGAGGTCTGTGAGGCTCCGCATGCGGTCGGGCACTATGCGGTAGGAACCGGCGGTTCCGTTTTTGTGCACCATTAAATTCACCCGATAGCGGCCACTGCCTCCGGGGGCGAGGGCGTAGTCGTAGTCTTTACGCTCGAGAAACGTCTTTTTTTGTCCGGCGGAAAGAAGGACGGTATTGATGCGCAGGGCGTCCTTAGCGGTGAGCGCGTGAGGGCTGAGGAAAGAGAAAGCGCGGTTCTTGCGCACAAAAGGTCGGGCTCCGGTCGAAAGGTGGAGATCGCTTGCACCAAAGGCGGAGGTCGCGCGCAACAGGCCACGCAAGCCCGCGGCCAGGGCCGCATCGTCGAGCGTATCAATGGCTTCGAAAGGAAACTTGGGCGCATCGGCAGAGATGTTGGGAGGCGCGGGGGTTTCGGTCGCGGGGGTTCTGACTGGCGCGGCACCCGGGGGTGCTGGCAACGGGTCTTTGGCGGGTTCGCGGCTGGGTTTGGGTTCTTGCGCTGCGGGGAAGGAGGGGGGGGCGGGCGCGGGCTGACCTTGGCCGGTGGCGCGAAAGCTGAGTCCGCGGGGCCGGGCGGGTGCGGTCGTCGGGGAAGCATCGGTCTCTTCGGCGAACGGATCCTCGAGAGGTACTCCTTTTTGGCCCTTGGCGACGGCTAGGCCGGCGAGTTTTTCCAACAAGGCGACATCGCTGACCAGGCCGTCGTCGATAATCTTCTGCGCGAAATCCATGAAATCGGCTTGGGGGCCGAGGGCTTCGCGGAGACTCCGGCACTGATCGGGGCGGAGCAGGTTTTGATCGAGGGCGAGGCGGGCGAGCCAGCGGATTTCCGGTTTCATCGCGATGCGTAACTTCATGAATGCGCGCAGGGCGCGGGGTGCCAAGCGCGAAGCCGCGGAATTTTTTGGGCGGAGCCGAAAGTGCGAGGGCATCACGCGCTGATCGGGCGTAAGGCGAATGACTCCGCCACTGCGCGCCCTGCTGGAATAAGACCGGTTTTGAGGCGTGCCCGGAAAGTAAACTTTCCTGGGCCACTTTCGCTTCTCTCGCTTGCCCCATCGTCTGGCCAAAATCCTAAGCTCTTCTGCCAAACCTGTCATAAGCAACTGAAGCGGTTGCAAAATGGCCTGAAAAACGGGACTATTTTTTGCCGGGGCCGATCGGGCGAAGTTCTTGATCGATGGCAGCGAGGGTGAAGCGAGCAAGCTCGGTCTCCATGCCGGCCTGGGCTATGAAAAAAACCCCGTGAAGGATGGATTCGATTTTGGCTCCGACAGGACATTTATGGTTCGGCGTGAAGGTGCGGAGGCCGTGGTTGGGGGTGGGTTCGACGGCCCGGTAAACATCAAGAAGCGAGATGTTTTGCGGTGTGCTGGCGAGGGCGAAACCCCCGGTGGCGCCCTTTTTCGCGGAGACCAGGCGGGCTTTGACGAGGACTGAAAGGAGCCGGCGGATGACGACTGGGTTGGTGGAGACGCTGCCGGCAATCTCGGCCGAAGGCACGGCTGCGCCTCGGCGGAAGGCCAAATAGGCGAGGATGTGCACGCTGACGGCGAAGCGGGAGTTTCCAGTGATCAATTTATGTAACTAAGATGGTTGTCTATTGCCGTATGGTCAAACGGAATGTCGGCTACGCTCTGACGGGCGCGGCCATCTCCGGGGTTGCCAAGCGGGGTATTTGCGAGAGGTTCAGCGGTTTAATTCGTCACCTATGTTCAAAAAATTTCTCGCGAAGTTGCGCGAAAAAATCGCCCCCGCCAAGAAACCAGCCCCGGCAACAGCCGCATCGACGCCGGCCAAGCCCGCAGCGCGGGAGCACGATGGTCGCCGGCAGGGCGGCGACGGAGCGCGTCGCGGCGAGGGACAGGGACAAGGCCGCGGCGGCTATGGGCGTGGCAATGGCGAAGGTCGCGGTGAAGGCCGGTCCGGCCGCGGTAGTGGCGGTGAGCCGCGCCGGGATTTTCAGCCCCGAAGTGGCGAGCGTGGCGGCCGTGGCGGTGGTCGCGGAGAAGGCGGCGGCGGTGGCCGGCGGGATGATTTTCGCGGCGACAGCCGTGGCCCGCGCGAGCCGCGGGAGCGCCCGGTCATCGACCAGAATTACGACCATCCGCGCGCGGCGCCGATCAAGCCGGCGGTGCCGATCGACGTGCCGAAGATGGACACGGCATTTACCAAACTCGGGCTGTCGGATGCGTTGGCATTTGGCGTGCAGGAGATGGGCTATGTCGAGCCCACGCCGATTCAGGCGCAGGCGATCCCGGTGGTGTTGTCGGGCCGCGATCTGATCGGTTCGGCGCAGACCGGCACGGGTAAGACGGCGGCGTTTGCTCTGCCGATCATCCAGAAACTCGGCACCCACGGAAAGCTGCGTTGCCTGATCCTCGAGCCGACCCGGGAACTGGCGCTGCAGGTAGAGGAAGCGTTTCAGAAATTTTCCAAATTCACCGATCTCCGCGTAACCATCGTCTACGGTGGCGTGGGCTACGGCAAACAGCTGGAGGATCTGCGCGGCGGGATCGACATCTTGGCGGCGACGCCGGGCCGGCTGCTCGACCACATGGAGCAAGGCAACGTGTCGTTGGCCAACGTGGACATCCTCGTGCTCGACGAAGTGGACCGGATGTTGGACATGGGCTTTCTGCCGGACGTGAAGCGGATCGTGCAGAAGACGCCCAATACGCGGCAGACGCTGTTCTTCACGGCCACGGTACCACCCGAGATCGCATCGTTGGCGAGTTGGGCGTTGAAAGATCCGGCGCGCGTCGAGATCGGGCGGCAGCGCTCGGTCGCGGAGACGATCGCCCATGCGTTTTATCCCGTGGTGGCGTCGCAAAAATTCGACCTGTTGCAACTGCTGCTGGAGCAGACGGATTTCAAGAGCGTGATCATTTTTGCCCGCACGCGGATGGGTTCGGACCGCATCGCGGACCGGCTCCAGCGCAAGGGTCACACGGTCGGCGTGCTCCACTCTGACCGTAGCCAGCGCGAGCGCATCGAGGCGCTCGAGGGCTTCAAGTCAGGCAAATTTGAAGTGCTCGTGGCGACGGACATCGCGGCGCGCGGCTTAGACATCGCGGGCGTCTCCCACGTGATCAACTACGACGTGCCGGAGAATGCCGAGGACTATGTGCATCGCATCGGTCGCACGGGCCGCGCGCAGAACACCGGCGACGCGTTTACGCTCGTGACTGAGGAAGACGTGCGTGACGCCCGCAGCATCGAGCGCTTCACCGGAATGACGATCGAGCGGAAGAAGATCGAGGGTTTCCCCTACATCTATTCGGCGCTCTTTGACGAGAAGGCGCAGGCGGAAGTCGCGGCGGCGGCGGCGAAACCGGTGAGCCGGTTGCACCGCGGCGTGCGGCGCTGAGCCAGCGGGCGCAGCGAAATCAAAGGCCGGTGCGAACCGGCTTTTTTTGTGTCCGGTTCCTGCCGCGATCCACCGATCGCGCTTGATTCATATTCCTTGGCAAGCATACGGATTGGGCGTGGATCTGATCAAAATCTACGAATGCCTGTGCGACCGGACGCGGTTGCGGTTGCTCAACGTGCTGGCGCAGGGGCCGGTGTGTGTATGTCACTTTCAGGCGGTGCTCGGGGAGCCGCAGGTAAAGATTTCCAAGCATCTGGGGTATCTGCGGGAGCGCGGCCTGGTAGAATGTGAGCGGCATGGAAACTGGGTGGTCTATGCGTTGCCGACGAAGCCGTCGCGGGAGCTGAAGGCGAATCTGGCGTGTTTGCAGGACTGCGCGCGGGAGCATGCGGTGTTTAAACGCGATCTGGCGCGGCTCAAAAAGATCGAGCCGGCGTGCGCCTGGGTGCGGGCGGGCGAGCCGGAGAAGGCGCCGGGGCAGGTGCGTTGCGGCTGCTAGGGCGTGGTGGGAGAAGACTTTTAACATGAAGAAAACGAAGATTGGCATCAACGGGTTTGGGCGGATCGGGCGGCTGACGCTGCGGGCGGCTTGGGATTGGCCGGAATTTGATTGGGCGCTGATCAATGATCCGAAAGGCGGCGCGGAGTGCGCGGCGCACTTGCTCACCTTCGACTCGGTGCAAGGCCGTTGGGCGCACGAGGCGAAGGCCGAAGCCGGGGCGATCAAGGTAGCCGGGCGCAGCATCGCGTTTGCGGAGCAGAGCAAGCCGGGAGAGGTGGATTGGGCGGCGCACGGCGTGGAGATCGTGTTGGAGTGCAGCGGGAAGTTTCGCACGCCGGCAGAGCTTGCGGCGTATTTTGAACGCGGCGTGAAGAAGGTGATCGTGGCGGCGCCGGTGAAGGGTGAGGCGCTGAACATCGTGATGGGCGTGAACGACGGTCTCTATGAACCGGCGAAGCATCATCTGCTGACGAACGCGTCGTGCACGACCAACTGTCTCGCGCCGGTGGTGAAGGTGATGCACGAGGGCATCGGCATCGAGCATGGGGCGATCACCACGTTGCACGACGTGACGAACACGCAGACGCTCGTCGATGCGCCGCACAAAGATCTCCGGCGGGCGCGGGCGGCAGGGATGTCGCTCATCCCGACGACGACCGGGAGCGCGACGGCCATCGGGATGATTTACCCCGAGTTGCTCGGGAAGCTGAACGGCCACGCGGTACGGGTGCCGTTGCTCACGGGCTCGCTCACGGATTGCGTTTTTCAGATGAAGCGGGACACGACGATCGGGGAAGTGAACGCATTGCTGAAGGCGGCGAGCGAGAGCGGACCTTTGAAAGGAATTTTGGGTTACGAGGAGCGGCCGTTGGTCTCGATCGATTACAAAGGGAGTCCGCTGTCGGCGACGGTGGACGCGCTTTCGACGATGGTCGTAAATGGGCGGATGGTGAAAATCTACGCGTGGTACGACAACGAGTGGGGTTACTCGAACCGGATGGCGGAACTGACGCGGAAGGTGGCGGTGGCGCTCTGAAAAATCGGGCGCCCGCGAGGGATGCCCCATCACCTGATGAATCTCAGAAATTACATCGTCGTCACGGCGGCCTACTGGGGGTTCACGCTCACGGACGGGGCGCTGCGGATGCTGGTGCTGCTGCACTTCGCGCAGCAGGGATTTAGTCCGGTGCGGCTGGCGATGTTGTTTCTGTTCTACGAGTTTTTCGGGATCGTCACGAATTTGTTCGGCGGGTGGCTGGCGAGCCGGATGGGGCTGCGGGTGACGTTGCTCGCGGGGTTGGGCTTGCAGGTGGCGGCGCTGGGGATGCTCGGGGCGTTGAATCCGGCGTGGACCGCGGGAATCGCGCTCGGCTACGTGATGGCGGCGCAGGCGCTTTCGGGGATCGCCAAGGATCTCACGAAGATGAGCTCGAAGAGCGCGATCAAGGTGCTGGTGCCGGCCGGCGAGGAAGGGCGCGGGGCGCTGTTTCGGTGGGTGGCGATTTTGACCGGCTCGAAGAACGCGCTGAAGGGCGTTGGCTTTTTTCTCGGCGGGTTTTTGCTGAGCGTGGCGGGGTTTGCCGGCGCGCTGTGGGCGATGGCGGCGGGACTGGCGGTGATGTTGGCGGGGGCGTGGGCGGTGTTGCCGCCGGCGATGGGCAAGGCGAAGCAGAAGGCGGGTTGGCGGGAGCTGTTTGCGAAGAGCCGGCCGGTGAACGTGCTCTCGGCGGCGCGATTCTTTTTGTTCGGGGCGCGTGATATTTGGTTCGTGGTGGGTGTGCCGGTTTTCCTGAGCGTATCGCTCGGTTGGAGCGGGGCGCGGGTCGGGGCATTCATGGCTTGCTGGGTGATCGGCTACGGGATCGTGCAGTCGTTGGCACCGGCAGTTTTTCGTGGGCGGGCGCCGGCGGGCGGGGTTGCGGCCGGTCTCGCGTTTGTGCTCGCAGCGGTGGCGGCGGGTGTGCCGCTGCTGCTCGGGACAGGGCTGCCGGCGGGCGGCGTGATTGTGGGCGGGCTGGCGGTGTTCGGGGTGGTGTTCGCGCTGAACTCGGCGGTCCATTCCTACCTGATTTTGGATTACACGGACGGCGACAAGGTCGCGTTGAACGTAGGGTTTTACTACATGGCGAATGCGGGTGGGCGGCTCGTGGGGTGCTTGTTGTCGGGGGTGCTGTTTCAAATCGGCGGGCTCGCGGGGTGTCTGTGGGGCACGTTCGGGTTTACGTTGGCGGCGGGGATGATCGCGTTGGCGTTGCCGCGGACGGCGGCGCATCCGGAAAAACTCGCGGCGGCGGGAGTGGGCGCGGATGGCGGGGACTGAGTTGGAGCGGAGTGGGGACTTTCCCCGGAACTCCAGAACTCCCCGGATTTTTTTAGTTCGAGCCCGGGGGGCTTCCGTTGGCTGATGGCAAGGGGAAGTTTGCCGGGAGTGAACGGAGTAGGGCTTGCGCTGAGCGCGGGCGGGCGGAGATGGTGGCGTCTTACGAATGAAACTGGACATTCCCGCGGGCGATTTCGCCGGCTACATTTTTGATTTGGATGGGACCTTGATCGACTCGATGCCGATCCACTACGTGGCGTGGGATGCGGCGATGCGGCGGGCGGGATTGCGGGAAAAATTGAGCGAAGAGTTGTTTTACTCGCTCGGGGGTGTGCCCACGCGCCGGGTGGCGCAACTGATCGGGCAGCACTACGGACTCACGGTGGACGTGGAGCAGGTTTTCCACGAGAAGGAGGCGTTTTTCACGGAGAAACTCGCGGGTGTGACGTTGATCGGGCCGGTGGTGGCGGTGGCGCGGGAGGTGGCCAAAACCCGGCCGGTGGCGATCGCTTCGGGCGGGCCGCGGGAGATCGTGGAGCGGTCGCTGGCGGTGAGCGGATTGGCGCCGTTATTTCCGGTGGTGGTGTCGGCGGATGACGTGGTGCACGGGAAGCCCTCGCCGGACATGTTTCTGTTGGCCGCGAAACGGATGGGCGTGCCGGCGGACCGATGCCTGGTGTTTGAAGACGCGGAGCCTGGAATGCGCGCGGCCGAGGCGGCGGGGATGCCGTGGGTGCGGGTCGACAGCCGTAAAATCAAGGGTTGAGTGAGCGGATGGCGCCGCTGAGTTCGCCGCTTTCGAGACGAAAGTCGGACGCCGGCGGAGTGACCGGTGGGCCGGCAGATGATACCTGAGCGAGGAGGATTAGCGCTGGAAATAGGTAAGGGCGGAGCAAAGGAAAATGATTTCGGGCTTTCTTGGTGGTGTTGATTCGTGTTCCGCTCAGGGGATGAAACTAGAGACGTTGGTCAAACCGTCGGTGCGCACCCAACCAAGCTACGAACCGGGTAAGCCGATCGAGGATGTGGCGCGGGAGCTGGGCCTGGATCCGGCAACGATCATAAAACTGGCGTCGAATGAGAATCCTTGGGGGCCGTCGCCAAAGGCGCTGGCGGCGGCGAAGGCAGCATTGGACCACAGCGAACTTTATCCCGACGGCGGTTGTTTTGCTCTACGGCAGAAACTGGCGGCGGTGCACGGCCTCGGAGCGGATCAGTTTGTCATCGGAAACGGCTCGAACGAGATCATCGAGCTGTTGGGTCATGTCTTTTTGGGCTCGGAGGACGAAGTGGTTTTCGGCGGACCCGCGTTTGTGGTTTATAAACTGGTGACGCTGCTGTTCGGGGCAAAGGTGGTGGAGGTGCCGCTGCAGCACTGGCAGCACGACCTCGCCGGGATGGCACGTGCGATCACGCCGCGAACGAAGCTGGTCTTTGTGGCGAGCCCGAACAATCCGACCGGGACGGCGAACGATGCGGCCGAATTGACGGCTTGGGCGCGGGCGTTACCGGAGCATGTGATCGCGGTTTTCGACGAGGCGTATGCGGAGTATCTGGCCCCGGGAACGGCGATGGACCTGCGGCCGTTGATTGCGGAAGGCCGAAAGGTGATCGGCCTGCGGACGTTTTCGAAGATTTACGGGTTGGCCTCGTTGCGGGTCGGCTACGGGTATGCCGGGGCGGAACTGGCCGCTTTGTTGAACCGGGTGCGGCAACCGTTTAACGTCAACGCCATCGCACAGGCGGCGGCAACGGCGGCGTTGGACGATCGGGAATTCGCGGAAAAATGTGCCCGGGAGAACCGGACCGGACTGGTGCAAATCGAGGCGGGGTTGCGCGAGCTGGGGTTGGAGTGGGTGCCGAGCGTGGCGAACTTTATGTTGGTGAAAGTGGGCGATGGCGCGCGGGTTTTCGGTGCGTTGCAGGCGCGCGGGGTGATCGTGCGGCCGGTGAAGATTTATGGATTGCCCGACTGGATCCGGGTAACGGTAGGCACGCCCGAGCAGAATGCGCGGCTGTTGGCGGAACTGAAGGTGGCGTTGGCGAGCCGTTAAAGTTGGCCGTCAATGTTGGCGACGGGCGAGCGCGAGGTCGGCATCGAGGTGGGCGCGAATCGAAGCGAGCACGGTCGCGTGGTCGGGAGTGAATAGGAAAGCATCGCCGCCCAGTGCAGGGCGGCCTCGACGTTGCTGCGGCCGCGGAGTGCGTGAAGCAGATGAAGAAGGACAAGCGATACCAGCGGGACGTGTATTGAGAATTGGGGGCATCGTCGGGAAATGCGCAGCCGTCCAAGATTGACGTTTGTGTTCACAAACAATCGGGGGCGTCGACGTATGGCGGTCTGATCCATGAGTCTGACCCGTAACAGTCGTTTTGCCTCGGCACCAGTGCCGGTCGCGGCGTCGGCAAGCCCAACGCCGAAGTGCTGGCCAAGGTCGGCGTGCAGAATCTCTGCGGCTGTTGAGTCCCTTTTTCCGTTCGGACTCGCCCCGCGAGAAACGTAGGCCCGCTGGTTGGCACGATCTACTCGTGATGGTCCTCATCCTTGAAGTCGTCGGCCGCCTTGTCCGCGCCTATGATTCCGCAAAGGAAACTCCAGCCCGGCTAGCCGGGTGCCGACAAAGTCGGCGGGGCCCGTGGTTTTGGGATTGCCTCTCTCTATACTTGCTTGGGTCGGAGCCACGCGACTTTGTGCCTAAATGAAGCATAGTCGCGTTACGCAGGCCGACATTGCGCGCCGGGCGAAGGTCACGCAGACGACGGTGTCGCTGGCGATGCGCCGTCATCCCTCGATTTCCCAAGCTACGCGCGAGCGAATTGCCAGCCTAGCCAAGAAAATGGGCTACGTACCCGACCCAATGCTGGCTTCGCTGGTGGCTTATCGCCGGGCTCAACGTCCGGCCAGCTTCCAAGGCGTGTTAGGCTGGGTCACCAACTATCCTACTGAGCGCGGCTGGTGGAACGGGCAGCAGATTGGCTATTTCAAGGGCGCCACACAGCAGGCGCAGGAGTTGGGTTACAAGCTCGAGACGGTGTGGCTACGCGAACCGGGGCTGAAGCGGGATCGGATCAAACAGATTCTTTTTGCGCGCGGCATTCAAGGGTTGCTCATGGCGCCGCAACCCAAGCCGCATACGAAGATTGACTTGGCCTGGGCGGATTTCTCGGCCGTCGCGTTCGGACACACGCTCCAGCAGCCTCAGCTCCATGTGGTGATGAACCATCAATTTCGAAACATGGTGAACCTGATTCGGAAATTGCATGCCCTTGGTTTGCACCGCGTGGGCCTCGCGATGCCCTCGAGCCAAGATGAGCGGGCGGAGCATAGCTATCTGGCAGGATATCTCGTCGAGCAGATCAAATGCGCCCGCCCGGACCGGCTGCCTTACCTCCTCACGGAGAAATTCGAGCAGAGGGAATTTACTGCTTGGTTCCAGGAACACCGGCCCCGCGCCATAGTCACGGACTTGAGAACCGCGCCGCAGATCCAGTCATGGCTCCAGCTCCTGGGCTGCCGGGTGCCCGGGGACATCGCCTTGGTCCTGCCCAACGTTCCCTTTGGAGACTCCTTCTACACGGGCATCGATGAGAATCCCCTGCTGGTGGGAGCCACAGCCGTCAATGCCGCGGTCGGCATGATTCATCGTGGCGAGCGGGGCGCGCCGGAAAATCCGCGCTCCATCCTTATTGAAGGAAGCTGGTTTCCGGGCAAAAGCCTGCGGCCTTAGCGGCCGGCGTCAGGCGAAAATAAATCCAAGCGGACGGTTCCCCGGCCGCCGCCACCCCGGACTTTTTAGTAAAAGTGCCGACGTTGCTGCATGTCGCAGCGGGTTAAGCCACGCCTTCACAACCCTTAGCCCCGTCGACCCAATTTCCGCATGCTTACCCGAGAAACCTATCGCGGCATTTTTGCCTATCCGCCCACGCCGTTCACGAACGAACTCGCCCTCGATGAGGACGCACTCCGCAGCAACCTGCGCAAACTGGTCCGCGTCGGCGTCGACGGCATCGTCCTCGCCGGCACTTCGGGCGAATTTTACACCCTCGAGCCGGAGGAGTATCGTACGATAGCGCGGATTCTGCGCGAGGAGAGCAAGGGTGGCGTGCAGGCCATGATGGGCGCGATCGGCCTGTGCACCGCGGATACGATTCGCCAGGCGCGGATCGCGACTGCGGAGGGCATTGATGGTGTGCTGGTCGTCCAGCCCTATTACCTGCAACTTACCACCGGCGAACTGCTGAAATTCTGGAGCGATCTCTGCAACGCGTGCCCGGAGATCGGGATCGTCATAAATCATTACGATTGGATCCGCCAAACATACTCCCTGGAAACCTACCGGGCCCTCAGCCATCTACCCAATCTGCTCGGCAGCAAAGAGGCGCATTGGGATTTCGAACTGTGGCGAAAATTCCACCGAGAGAGCCCGCTGCTGCATATGAGTTCCACAGACGCCGGTTGGCTGGTGGAACTTTACCGCAACGGAGCCATCGGCGCCGGCAGCCTGCAGCTCGCGATGATGCCGCATGTGGTTCGGGGCGTGATGGATCTATGTGCAACGGGTGACCTGCCGGCGGCCGAAGCTGCCTTGTCGCCGCTAACAGAGTTCACGGGGCGGATGAAGTTAGGGCAGGGCAGGCCCCATGTCTTTCCCTCCGAGTTGGTGGGCTGGCAGAATTACAGCAACACCGCGCGGCACAAGGCGCTGGTGGACGCGTTCGGCTTCCTCAAGGCTGGGCCTCCACGGCAGCCTGGCATCGCGGTGCCGCACGCGCTGCAGCAGCAACTCGCGGAGTATCTGCGCCAGCGCCATCCCGCGCTGATCCCTCCTGCGAATTACGAGCAGCAAGTGCCCGCGACCCGCATTTGGCGTTGATCCTTTTATAGCACCGGAATCCCTCGCGGGATGACGGTGCGGACCCCCCCCCATATCCCCGTATCCCCCGCATGAAAAAGTCAGCTCTCCTCCTTGTCCTCGTCCTACTGTCGTTGACGAGTTTTGCCCAGAATACCGCCCTAGAACCGTCGACTGGACCTGTCCTCAAACTTTCGCCCTTCACGGTCGGGGCGAAGAAATCCTCCGGTTACGGCGTCTCTAGTTCCTCCACTGCGACCCGCACGAATGAGCGGTTAATCGATATTCCCCAGACGGTGAACGTCATCACCTCGGAGATGTGGGAGGACACGGGAGCCACCGCTTACGATCAGGCTCTGAAGTATGTCGGCAATGTGTTCGTGCGCAATCGAGCCGCACAAGGTCAATCCTTCGTCTCGCGCGGATTCAATATCGACGCCAACAACGGCTTCGCAGCCGACGGCGTTCGCGTCTATGGCTACCGCCGCGACCTCGTGGCCTACGACCGCGTCGAGGTCGTGAAAGGTCCGCCCTCTTCCGTCCAGGGTCGGGGATCGAATTCAGGCTTCGTGAATTTCACCTACAAGAAGCCGGCCTTTGAAGGCGCTTTCGTCCGCAACAAGCTCACCGTCGGCGGCTATGAGGGCGCGGCCGGGTTCTATCGCGGTGAGGTGGACATCAATCGCATCCTCAATACGAAGGGCACGCTAGCCGGCCGCGTCATCGGGGTCGTCGAGCAGAGCGACGGTTATCTGAAGTTCCAGGAAGGGATCAACGAAGTCTACGGCGTGTTTCCTTCGCTTCGCTGGAAATTGAGCGATCAGACCGAACTCACGATGAACAGCGAATTACTTCGCACGCACGGCCCATATCGCGAGCCCGGTCAGGGTTTCACCTTTCATCCCGGCGGTCTGCGGCGGCTGGTGCCGGGCATCGACAGTCCCACCAATCCGCTGACGGCACTAAATCTCCCTCGCAACTTCAATGCCGGCGGCGAAGCCCCGGGTTTGGAGGAAGAGACCGGAACGATATTCGTTACGCTCGTGACGAACCTCACCGAGAAATTGTCGCTGCGCCAAGTGGTGAACTACTTCCACTACTATCATCTGGGAGAGTGGTGGGACGCCGCGGGCAATATCCCTACGGTGGGGACCAACGGTACGCTCACCAATCCCTACACGTGGGGCCGCGACCGACTCAATATCAACGGCCTGACGCTCCAAGGCGATGCGATCTACAAGTACGGTCCCGAATCGCTTTCGCTCACGAGTATGGTCGGTTACGCTTACAACAAGGGCGTAAATAACACGGATAACTACCAGGGCACCCCGTCGCCCGCTCGGTTCGACTTCGCCAATCCTAACTACACGCGCACGATCGGTAACGTGCGCCTGGCGGCAAATAGCAGTTATATCGACAGCACGCAGTGGGGGGTCTACCTCCAACAAGGCGCGGAGCTGTTTAAGCAACGGCTGCTGCTGGTGGGCGGGCTCCGGCGTGATTTCGGCGACGTTTCAACCTACGCGCCGACGACCACCACCACGATCAACTCCGATTCGGCGGTCAATTCGTGGCGCTACGGCGCGACCTTCAAGATTACCCCGGCGATTGCGGCCTACGGCATCGTGAGTGTGCAGAACGACCCGACCGCCGCGGCCCCACGCTTCACTCAGGCCCCGGCGGGTGACCCGCGCCTGGCCGAGCGGCTCAGTTTCACGCCCGAGACCGAACTCACCGAGTTCGGCTTGAAGAGCGAACTGCTTAACGGGCGCCTGACGGCGACGCTGGCCTATTACGAGATCGTGCGCAGCAGCACGCTCTCAACCTTCTCTTACACTGAGCAGATCCCTCCCGGCTCCGGCAACACCGCGATCATCACCGAGCAATTCGTCTCGCAGGGTGATACGTCGAAAGGCTGGGAAGTGCAGCTAATGGGTTCGCTCACCGAGCGGCTGGGCTTGCTCGCCTCCTACGCCAAGACCGACACGGTCCAGCCCAACCAGCTCTCCCCGCGGACCGGCACACAGGAGATTGTTTTTACCCCGAGTTGGAGCGGAAATATTTTTGCGAAGTATAACCTGCGGAATGCGGAAGGCGGCGGCTGGGAACTGCGGGGCGGCGGGCGCGTGCTGGGACCGTTTTGGTCCAATGCCACCGGCATCGGTCCGGCCAGCCGCGTCTACATCGACCGGACGCAATACTCGCTCGACGTGGGTGCGGCGTACCATTGGGGCAACCGCCACACGATCGATCTTCAAGTGAACAACGCCACCAACGAGTGGTTTTTCCTGGTGCGCGCCGATCCGCCGCGCAACTGGCGCCTGACTTATCGCTATGATTTCTAACTGGCCTAACTGCCCAAATTGGGAACGCCCCGCGCGTTCCATCATGAGACCACTGTAATGAGCACGTTGACCCATCCCCAACCAGCCGGAGGTGTTGTCCTCGCGCCGCGGATCACAATCGCGGATACCGATATTCATCACGCGATCCGTTCCAATTCCGATCTACTGCCCTACCTGAGCGCGGTGAACCGGGAGCGTCTCACGCGATTTGGCGGGACTGGGGCTGCGTTTCATTGGTTCAACAACGGCGGCGTCGAAGGGCATCGCACGGACCTGCCCGAGTCAGGGCTGAACGGTGCGGCTGTTTGCGACGTCGCCTGCCTGGTTCGTGACCATCTCGACCGCTACGGGGTCGACTACGGCTTGCTGACCGGCTTGAGCGTTTATGGCGCGAGCGTGTGGCCCGACGTGGACTACGGCAGTGCGCTGTGCTCCGCGTTCAATGACTACACGCTGGAGCACTGGCTCGCGAAAGATTCCCGGCTGCGGTTCGCGATGGCGATCTGCACCCAAGATCCCGCCGGCGCCGTGAAGGAAATCGAACGGCTGGGCAGCCACCCGCAAATCGTGGGTGTGCTCATGCCTACGGGTGCGCCGCGGCCGTTTGGCAATCGCTTCTACGATCCGATTTACGCGGCCTGCGAGGCCCACGGTTTGGTGCCGACTCTGCACTTGGGCACGGAAGGCCTGGCCACGGTCGGCGCGCCCACAGCGGCCGGCTGGCCTTCGTATTACGTCGAGAGTCGGCTCGCCCGGCCGGGAGTTTACCAGGCGCACTTGGCGAGTTTCATTTTCCAGGGTACTTTCGAAAAGTTCCCGCGTCTGCGCGTTGCATTCCTCGAGTGCGGCATCGGCTGGCTGCCATCCTTCCTCTGGCAAATGGATTCCGATTGGAAGGCCGTGCGCTACCAGACGCCTTGGGTAAAAAAGCTGCCGTCGGAATACGTGCAGGAGCACGTGAGGTTCAATTCCCAGCCGCTGGTGGAATCACCGAGCCCCGCGGTGCTGGACCAGATGCTCGAATGGATCTATGCCGACCGAACGCTGATGTTTGGCAGTGACTTCCCCCACTTCGACTTCGACGAGCCCACGCAGACATTCAAGAACATCGACGAGGGGCTTCGCCGCCGCATTTTTCACCACAACGCCGCAGCGATCTTCAACTTGCGCAAAGGGACCTGATCCGATGGCCGCTGCGACCAATACCCAGATGCGTCTCGTCGTGTGTCCGGCGGCCGAGTTGCCGCCGGGCAGCCGCCGGATCATCGAGCATGAAGGCCGGTCCATCGGCGTCTTCA
This sequence comes from Opitutaceae bacterium, assembly GCA_044356555.1. Classification (GTDB taxonomy): domain Bacteria; phylum Verrucomicrobiota; class Verrucomicrobiia; order Opitutales; family Opitutaceae; genus Tous-C4FEB. Next base: position 120,886 of record JBIKWB010000010.1, read on the forward strand.
ACCTCGGTGGGCAGCTATTTGCCCTGAAGAATGTCTGCCCACACAAATACGCTCCGCTGTGCGAGGGGCCCTTGACTGGCCTGGCCACGGGGGACCGGCCGGGCACGCCGGCGCTGGAGCGAGTGGGCGAGATCGTCCGCTGTCCGTGGCACGGCTGGGAATTCGACATCCGCACCGGGCGCTCCGTTTTCAATCCACATCGCGTGCGCACGAAAAGCTACCCAGCGGGTTTCGAATGCATCGAGCCGGGAGGGGGCGCGGCCGGCTCCGTCGAAACCTTTGCGGTAGCGCTGGAAGACCGGCACGTCGTGATCTACATCTAAAGTGTTTCGGCCAGTGGACAGCTCATTTGGGCTTTACCGTCCGCCCTTCATGCCAAGTTCCCTCGGCCAGGACGTGCAGTGCAGCAGCATCCGAACCCAGCTCTAGTCCGCTCCATGTCCCATCATTTTACCACCCTCGATACGATTGTTCTCGCCGGCTATTTCGCGGCGACGTTGGGCATTGGCCTTTATTTTCGGCGGCGGAGCAAGTCGGTCGAGGGGTTCACGGTGGCTAGCCGGAACCTGCCCGGGTGGTTGTGCGGACTCTCGATCCTCGGGGCCTACGTCAGCAGCATCAGTTTTCTTGCCTTCCCGGGCAAAGCATTCGCGGCCAACTGGAATCCGTTCGTCTTCAGCCTCTCGCTGCCGATCGCGACCTGGATCGGCGTTAAATGGTTCATGCCTTTCTACCGGCGCAGCGGCCATGTGTCGGCCTACTCGCACTTGGAGGAGCGCTTTGGTTCCTGGGCGCGGATCTATGCCAGCTCATGCTTCATCCTGACGCAAATCGTGCGGGTCGGCATGATCACTTACCTCATGGCGCTGCCGCTAAATGTGCTACTGGGTTGGGACCTGCGCTGGGTGATCGTGTTCACCACGGTGCTCACGACGATCTTTGCGTTTCTCGGAGGTATTGTCGCCGTCATCTGGGCGGACGCGTTTCAGACCGTGGTCTTGGTGGGCGGGGCGATTGCCTGCGCGGTCCTGTTGGTGCTCGGTCTGCCCGGTGGTCCGGGGCAACTCCTAGAAATCGCCTCGGTAAAGGACAAGTTCAGCCTCGGCAGCTTCGGTCTCGGGTGGGGGGAGCCCACGTTCTGGGTCGTCTTGATCTACGGCTTTGCCACACATCTCCAGAATTTCGGCGTCGATCAGAGTTACATCCAGCGCTACCACGCTGCCTCCTCGGATCGGGAGGCGAGCCGGAGCATCTGGATGGGCGGCCTGCTTTATATTCCGCTCTCCGCGCTGTTCTTTTTCATCGGAACGGCGCTGTTCGCATACTACACCGCGCACCCGGAGGCACTCGCCCCGGACTACGCCGATCCGGCGAAGTCCGATTTCGTCTTTCCGTATTTCATCGTGACCGCGCTGCCATCCGGTGTGACCGGCCTGTTGATTGCCGCGATCTTTGCCGCGGCGATGGGCAACGTGGCCAGCAGCCTGACTTCCTCGGCCACCATCCTGCTCGACGACTGCTATCGTCGTTTTTTCAACCCGAACGCGACGGAAAGGCAGGCGATCAAGTTCCTTCGGATAACCACCGTGGCCGGCGGGCTGCTGTCTTGTGCCATCGCGCTGGCCATGAGCACGGTCGTCCGCAACGCCCTGGATACATCGTGGACGCTGGCGGGCATCTGCAGCGGGGGCATGCTAGGATTGTTCCTGCTCGGGCTGATTTCCCGCCGCATCGTGAATCGGGGCGCCGCGTTGGGCGTGCTCGCGGGCGTGGCGGTGATCCTATGGATGACGGTTTCGCCCCACTGGAGCTGGTGGCCGGAAGCCACCCGCAGCCCGCTGCATCGTTTTCTCACCCTTGTGGTCGGGACGATCACGATTGTGCTGGTAGGCGCGGCGGTGACAATCGCCAGTTCGCGGCGTGCCTACACTCCGCCGGGAGGCTCCTGAATCGATGAAGGATTCATTGGGCCATTTCGTGTCGTCTTCTGGGCGCCTCGCCGCGGTCTCGCTGGCGGTGGGCGAAGCACTCACCTTGATCGGCCACGCGACGCCCCCGCGCCAAGTTACTCATGCGTCCCAGGACCACCTGCTGACCAATATCAACGCGTGGTCGCCCGACGGCCGCTGGCTCGTCTATGACTTGCGCCGTGGGTCTAGCTTCAACGGCCGGCGGATCGAACAGATCAACGTCGAAACCGGCGAGGTGCAGTGCCTGTACGAGGCCGCCGGCCAGGCTGGTTGCGGCGTCGTGACCTGGCATCCCCGGGAACCAAAGGTGGTCTTCATCCTTGGGCCCGAGCCGGCCGGCGACTGGACGTACGGTTTTTCCCGTCGCAGGGGAGTCGTCGTGGATGCACGCCACCCCGGCAAGGCCCAATCCCTCGACGCAATGAACTACGCGCCGCCATTTGCGCCGGGTGCATTGCGCGGAGGCTCTCACGTGCATGTCTTCAGCCCAGACGGGCAATGGGTCAGCTTCACCTATGACGACGAGGTTTTGGCGCGCCTACCGAACAATGGGAAGCACGACGCCAACCAGCGTAACGTGGGCGTCGCCGTGCCGGCCGGTCCGGTGCGCGTGAACCGCAATCATCCACGGAACAACGACGGTAGCTATTTTTCCGTGCTCGTCACCCGCACTAGCAATCACCCCAAGCCCGGTTCTGACGAGATCAGCCGGGCTTGCGAGGAAGGATGGGTGGGCGCGGACGGTTACGTGCGCGCGGATGGCACCCGGCAGCAGCGCGCGCTCGCGTTCCAAGGGACGGTGATCGCGCCGGACGGCCGCGAATACGCGGAGGTTTTCATCGTGGATCTCCCGGAGAAAATGTCCGCCGCTCCAGGTGCGCCGCTGGAGGGCACGGAGTCCACGCGCCCCGCCCCGCCGGCGGGCGTGCGGCAACGCCGCTTGACCTTCACCGCTGCACGCCGCCATCCGGGGATCGTGACCAATCCGCGGCATTGGTTGCGGGTGTCGCCCGATGGGACGCAAATCGCCTTCTTGATGAAGGATCACGAAGGAGTCGTGCAATTTTGGACCGTTTCACCGAATGGCGGCGCACTGCGGCAGATCACCCGCAATGGCACCGGCATCAGCTCGGCCTTCACGTGGAGTCCTGATGGACGCTGGATCGCGCACACCATGGATCGGAGTGTGGGCGTGACCGAGGTCGCGTCCGGGATTTTCGTTCGCCTGACAGTACCGGTGGTCGAGGGTATCGGTCCGCAGCCGCATGCCTGCGTGTTTTCCCCAGATGGCGCCCGTATCGCCTACATGCAGCAGGTCGAAACCCAGGGTGCCGCTTCCGCCCAATTGTTTGTCGTCGCTCTTCCCGTCGAACTTCGAACCCCGATTGCCCCATGAAAATTCCGAAACTCACTTTCCTGCTCGTGCTGTTTGGCAGCGTCCTTGTTGGAATGTCCGCTACGGTCACGCCCTTGGCGCAGGACCACGTCGTAGTGGGGGAATCGCCGGACCCGCAGCACATTCCCCTCTACACGCCCAGCATCCTGCGACTCGCCTCGGGCCGCCTGATAGCCGCTTACGAGCAGGGTGGTGAGCAACGTCTCAAAGGTGAGCCTTGGGCCTTCATCCTGACTTCGGAGGACCACGGCAAAACCTGGCAGCAACGAGGCCGGGCCACGGTCACCCACGGACGGCTTTTTGTGGCGGGCAACGCGGTTTACTATTTAGGGCATTCCGCCGTGCTCGTGGGCCGTCGGCCCGAAGACCGCTCCGGCGATTTGCGCATCCTGCGTTCCGAAGATGCTGGGACGACTTGGGGGGAAGCGGCGGACCTCACGCACGGCCAGAAGTGGCACCAGAGCGCGGCCAACGTCTGGCATGCCCGCGGCAACGTCTACCTCGTGATGGAGCGCCGGGTGAGCGATGCCATTGCCGGCTGGTTCGTCGGGGAACTGGCCCCGGTTTTGATGCGCGCGAAAGAGACAGCCGACCTGACGCAGGCCGGCAGTTGGACCTTCGCGAGCGAGCTGGATTTCGCGCAATTGATTCCCGGCTACCGGAGCAATCAGCTGGGCGTCGAATTTTTCGGCGTGCCGTTTTTCCCGTCGGCATTTCCGGCCGGCCTTGCCGTGGGTGGCGATCGCATGTCGGCCCCGCTGGGCTGGCTTGAAACCAATGTGGTGCAGATAAAGGATCCCAATCACTACTGGCACGATCCCAACGGGCACACGTTCCACCTGTTCATGCGCGCGCACACCGGCGGAACGGGGTACGCAGCGATGGCGAAGGTCGTCGAGCAGCCCGATGGTTCGATGCGGACGGAGCTCGAGTCGGTGCCGTCGGGGAAAAAGATCCTCTGGGTGCCGATGCCCGGCGGGCATATGCGGTTCCACATCACCTACGATCCTCAGACGAAATTTTACTGGCTCCTGAGTTCCCAGCCGACCGATTCCATGACACGCGCAGAACGGCTGCCGGCTGAACGTTACGGGCTGCCGAATAACGAGCGTCACCGCCTGGTGCTGCATTTCTCCCGGAACATGGTGGATTGGTGCTTTGCCGGTGTGGTGGCCATGGGCGCGACGCCGAATGAGTCGCGACACTATGCCAGCATGGACATCGACGGAGACGACCTGGTTATCCTCTCTCGCAGCGGGGATGCCCGGGCGAAGAGCGCGCACGACGGCAACCTCATCACCTTTCATCGGGTGAATAATTTCCGGGAGCTCGTCTATTGAAACCGATGACACCCAACACGTCGCCGCCACGTTCCGTACCCCGCAAACGCCTTGGCTCCGTCATCGGAGTCCGTGAGGAACGACTCGCGGAGTATCTGGCGCTGCACGCGGCCGTGCCGCCCGGCGTGCTGCGCGCGCTAAGCCAGGCAAATTTCCGGAATTATTCGCTGTTCCACCACCGGATGCCGGACGGGAAGGTTTATCTTTTCCGGGCCGTGGACTACGTGGGCAACGATTACGCCGCCGATATGGCCGGCTTGGATGCGAATCCAGACTTCCAAGTCTGGCGGAAGATTTGCCGGCCGATGCAGGAACCGCTGGCGAATCGCGCGCAAGGCGAATGGTGGGCGGAAATGCCCGAGGCGTTCCATCTCCCCTGAAGCCGCCAATACCGTGGGCTACTATCTCGGCATCGATGTGGGCACTGGCAGCGCCCGGGCGGGCATTTTTGATGAGCGCGGCCGGCGCGTGGGAATGGCGACGCATCCCATCAAGATTTGGCGGCCGGCGCCGGACCACGTGGAGTATTCAAGCGAAGACATTTGGCGGGCCTGCGCCCGGGCCCACCAATGGGTGGTGGGCGACACGGAGCAGGTCGGTTGACGGCTGCCGCTTGGGCAGAAGTTGGCGTTGATGGGTCTCAGGTTCGTCGGTGCAACGACGGGTCAACCTCAAGCGTGACGAGGCGCGAAAGCGCGGCCTCGGCCATAGGCAAACTCCTCTGTCGCCTCGGCGCCGTTCTGCACCCGGTCTGCCCCGCGTGGCGTCACCGCCCGGCGCCCTCCGGCTTGTTCCCGTTCAATAAGTTTTCTCCGACTGCCCGTTCCCGCCGCCAATTTTTACCCGAATCCTGACCCGGAATCGCCGGGTCCGACAAACTGCCAGCTTGGCTACTTTGCGGCGGCGCGTCGGAGGCGGTCATTAATCGCAGCCGCAGGTCCGGTCTCGTTTGCTCCCGCAAGTTCAGCGTGGATCTTAGAGTAGCCTTTTGTGTCGAGTGAGCGGAGCTGAGCGAAGAGTCGACGGGCGGCGGCCCGGAGATTTCCGCTGCGATCAAGCCAGTAAATGTTTTTGGAGAGTGTCCCGGCGGGCTTTGAGATAAAGAGCCAGGCCTCGTCAGGAGCGCTTCGTGTGGCGAGGGCAACGCTCGGCCGGGCGTGAATCAAAAGAGGCGTTAGAGGACTGTAGTGCCGCAAGAGCGAGCCCGGCGCTAGTTGAGGCTTTGCGATCTGGCCACTGCGCCGAGGTTGCCAAGCAATCGCGCAGCCAAGAGTTTCAGCCAGCTGTTCTCTGGTAATTGCGCCGGGCCGCAAAAGCCGGGGCTTAGCTGGATTTCGCAAATCGACGATCGTAGATTCGAGGCCGATACCCGAGGCGCCACCGTCCAGAATGTAGCGGATCTTTGTTCCGAGTCCGCTGCGAACGTGCTCGGCCGTGGTGGGGCTGATATAGCCGAAGGGATTGGCGCTTGGTGCTGCAAGGGGCCGGCCGACGAGCTTGAGCAGCCGGCGGAACAGCGGGTGCGCTGGGACGCGGACGGCGACGCTTGGCAAGCCGGCGGATACGATCGATGGCACAACCTCTAGTTTCGGCAAAACGAGGGTGAGCGGTCCCGGCCAGAACGTTTCCGCCAGCTTCAATGCGGCGGAATTGGCGACCGCGACTTTCGCGAGGTCGCGAAGGGAATGAAGATGGACAATAAGCGGATCGGAGACAGGCCGGCCTTTCGCTTCGAATATCTTGCGGCAGGCACTCGGACTCAATGCATCGGCGGCGAGGCCGTAAACCGTCTCAGTCGGAACACCCACAATGTCTCCGGCTCGCAGGCGACGGGCCAGGAGCTCCAGGTTCCTGGGTGTACCTTTGAGAATCCGGGCGGCGGGCTTTCGTGGCATGACATGAAAAAGGCCGGAGTGGAGGACTCCGGCCCTAAAGTGTAAGGCTTAACTGTTGGCTTACTTGGCGAGCAGCATGTTGCGCGAGTGCTTCAGTGTCTTGGTGATCGCGCGCTGATGTTTCGCCGAAAGATGGGTGTATTTGCGCGGCAGAATCTTGCCGGTATCGGTGACGAAGTGACGCATGACGTCGGGCGTCGTGAATGGAATCTGGTCCGGCGTCAGCGTTTGGGTGGTGGTCTCGGTGGTGCTCATATCGATAAAAGAGTGGGAGAGGCTTATCCGGGTGCCGGGGTTGTCAACGGCACATTTTTTGATGGAAATGGTCGCGGTTTAGACGGACTTTCCCTACTGTCATCTTCGGTCCCCGTAGCTCAAATGGATAGAGCAAGCGTTTCCTAAACGCTGGATTCCGGTTCAATTCCGGACGGGGGCACCAAGTTCAGCGGCCGCACTTCTGACGGCGTGATTCCGGATGCCACCCGGGCGCTTTTAAGAGCACGGCTGGAGCAGACGCACGAGCCTGCTTGCTTTGGACGGGAGCAGGGTCGGTACGACGTATTTTTCGATCGATTTGAACCTAGTCCGGCGAACCGAAACACTGCGACCGCTGGGTAAAACCCAAAGCGGGTGCTCGAATGGTTGCTGCCGAACGGGGCTCAATGCGCTTCGTCGTCGCCGCCGCGCGGGCGGACGGGCTGGATGACCGACCCAAAGAAGAGCGCATTCAGGAAGAGCTTATTTCCCCCGTACCAATAGCCGCGGAAATTCGGGTTGTCGGTCATGAGCACGACCACGCCCGCTCCGCTCGGCGTGGCGATGACGCCGGCAGACTGCGCAATCGCCTGTTGATTGGCGGTCGAGGCGTAGCCGGCGAGGAGCGGTTTTTCGGTGTAAATCACGGGAGTTTCCCACGACGTGCGCGTGGGTCGCATCACGAGAGTGTTGTCGCGGAAGGACGGAAGCGATTCGCCGGTGTAGCCGAAGCCGAGCGGGTGGGAGAGATCAATTTTGGTTTCAAAAATCGCGCCCGAAACGAGTTTCAACGCTTCACGATTCTCGGCATCGGCGTAGGCGATACGTTTGACGGCGGTGGGTTCGGTACGAACCGGGGGCGCGGATTCTCTTCCGAATTCGGCGCGGATGAGTTCGTTCTTTGCCGCCCACTCGGCGGCGCGGCCCATGGCGACGAGCGTGCCGCCGCCGCGGACCCAGCGTTTCAGATTATCCAAGGTTTCGCCGGTGATGCTTCGCTCGTAAAGACCGTCGGCGAGGACGATAGCGGTGTAGCGGTCAAAACTGGCGGTGCGCAGCTGAATCACGTCGAGGAGTGTCGTGGCAAGACCGACGCGGGTGTCGAGCAGGTGCCAAGCCTCGCCGATGTCGAGGGCGGTGACGCCTTCGCCGGTGACCAGGGCAACGCGCGGAATTTCAAGGGTGACGAAGGATGCGCTCCCGAGGTCGACGCCGGCTGGGGTGTAACCGGTCGCGACCCCGTGGACCGTGATGGCATCTTCCCGCGTAATGATGTCGACGATGGCGGCGATCTCTTTGGCGCGGGCGGGTTGCAGGCCGACGGGAACGAGGATGCTGCCGTAGCCGAATGCGGTGCGACCCGCCGCCGTCTTGGCTTCGATGGGTGACTTGAGGACCTTCGTCAAAATGCCGGCTTTTTGAAGGCGAAGGAGGGCTCGGGGCGCATAGTAGCCGGTCCAGGAAAAGAGGTAGGCGTAGGCGGAGTGGCCGCCGATGAGTTGGCCGGATGGGAATGCGGGCTCCGCGGGCACGGCGTCGCCGAGGGTGGGCACCGTGGTGAGGGTGGCGTGGGGAACGTTGAAACCGAGCAGCAGGTTCCAAGCGGATACGTCGTAGAAAACCTCGTCTTCAAACTGAGTGCGGCGCGAAAAAATCTCGGTGATAAAGCGGTGCTGCGGTTGCTCGGAGGGCACGATCCATGCGTGACCCGGAGTAAACGTTTTGCCATCGACCGTGAGCTCGGCGCCGAGCGCGCGCACCTCGATGCGGTGGCGGCGGAGCAGGTCCAGCAGCGCCCAAGCGCGGGCGGGGTCGCCGTCGTCGCCGAAGACGTGGGCCTTCACCGGGGACCGGCGGGCAAGATCGAGCGCCTCGCCGGTGAAATTCTTCTGCATGGTCAGCAGGTCGGGACGCAGGGCGACAGAGGCCTCGAGCGTGCTAAACGTGGTGATGACTTGATTGCGGATGGTAAACGGAAACGTCAGCGGGCCGTTGACGCTTTCCTGGAGGTGGCCGCGGGAGCTGGCTTGCTCGAAGAGAATGCCCACGGTCCCGTGGACTTTGGGGAACGTGGAGCCTTTGCCGGGGTAGAAATCGTCAAAACCCTGGCCCGAGTAGTAGAGCACGCCGCGAGCGTCGAAGGCGTTGGCGTGGTATTGGGCGATGCGCGCATTGAGATCGAGGACGACGCGCGGGATGAGCGGATTATTTCTGGTGGCGACGCCGGGTTGAAAAAAGAAAGTGCTGTTGGTGCCCATCTCGTGGTGGTCGGTGAGCACGGAAGGACGCCAGCGGTGGAAGAGTTCGTTGCGGGCGCGGGCCTCGGGGTGGGCGAGGGGGAGCCAGTCGCGGTTGGGGTCGAAGCCGTAGTGATTGAGCCGGCCGCGGGGCCAGGTCTCATTGAGTTCGCGGCTCTGGGGATCGCCGACGAGGACGCGGCCTTTGTTGCTGTTGACCCAGTTTGCGAAGCGGTCCGAGCCGTCCGGGTTGCGCAGGGCTTCGAGGACGATGACGGCGTCGCGCAGTTGGGCGTCGATTTTTTCACCTTGGCCCGCGGCCAGATGGTAGACCACGGCCGGCACGGCGTTCACGGTGCTGGGTTCGTTGCCGTGGATGCTGTAGCCCATGTTGATGACGACGGGCATTTTTGCGAGATCGAGGCCGGCGTGTTTCGCGGGGTCGAAGAGGGCGAGGTGATCGGTGCGGATCCGTTCAAGGTCGCGGTGGTTGGCGGGCGAAGTGATGAGGGCCACGACGAGCGGTTTGAACTCATGGGTGCGGCCGATGATCTCGATCTTCACGCGTCCGGGCGCGGCGGCGGCGACGGCGCGCAGGTAAGCCTCGATTTGGTCGGAGCGCAGATGCCAAGCCCCCAGGTTGAAACCGAAGAACTGCTCGGGCGTGGGCACGGCGGGATCGTAGGACGTGCCGCCGGGCAAGTAGTAACCGAGGGGTTCTCCGCCGAGGGCCGAAGGCTCGGCGGCACGCAGAGTCGGGAGGAAAAGCGCTAGAACGGTGCAGAAGGTCGGAAGATTCATAAGAAATGGGCGCATCGGAAGACGGTTTTCGGCCCACGCGACCGTGGCGAGAGGTTTTTTGGTTCGCTGGAGAGTCCGCGCAAACTTCGCGGCAGGGGTGGACGATGCCCGGACTTGACGGTGCCGAGCGGCGGGCGGCACGCTGGGCGGATGCCGCTGCCAAAATCGGGAGACTACCGGGACGATCCCCCTCGAATCGTCAGGTCAAAACTTGGGGCAACGGAGGCTGAGGACGAAGCGCGAGTGGAGAGCGTGAGCGCGTTTACGCGGCGGGTGAAAACCTTGCTCGAAGGCGGCATCGGGTCGTCGTGGGTGCGGGGCGAGGTCTCGAACGTTCGGGCGCAGGGCAGCGGCCACGTCTATTTTTCACTGAAGGATGCGGGGGCGCAGGTGAGTGCGGTGCTGTTTCGTGGAGATGCGGCGCGGCAGACGGTCAAGTTGCGCGACGGCCAACAGGTCGTGGTCTACGGCGACGTGAGCGTCTACGAGGCGCGTGGACAGTATCAGCTCATCGTGCGGGTGGTGATCGAAGACGGGGTCGGTCGGCTCCAGCGGGAGTTTGAAGCGATGAAGGCGCGTTTGGCGGCCGAGGGATTGTTTGAAGCGGGGAGGAAGCGGCCAGTGCCCCCGTTGCCGGCATGCGTGGGCTTCGTGACCTCGCCGACGGGTGCTGCCGTGCAAGATTTCATAAGAATCATGGCACGACGCGGCTGGCGTGGACGCTTGGTGGTGTTGCCCGCGAAGGTGCAGGGCGAGGGCGCGGCGGCGGAGTTGGCGGCGATGCTGGAGCTGGCGCAGCAGCAAGGGATTTTCGACTTGCTCGTGATCGGGCGCGGCGGCGGGAGCCTGGAAGATCTTTGGGCGTTCAACGAAGAAGTGCTCGTCCGGGCGGTGGCGGCGTGTGGGGTCCCCATTATTTCGGCGGTGGGGCACGAGATTGATTTCACGCTCTGTGATTTTGCGGCGGATGTGCGGGCGGAAACGCCGAGCGCGGCGGCGGAGCTGATCTCGAGTAAATTTGTCGAGGCGGCGGAGCGGGCGGAGCGGGCCGGTGAGGCGATGGATGATGCGCTCGATCGGGCGTTGGCCGAAGGTTCGGAGCGACTCGACCACGCGCGCTCCCGGCTGCGGCTACTGGCGCCGGCGGCGAGAATTGAACAGGGTTTTTTGCGGCTCGACGATCTGGGCAATCGGCTGGCGGCGGCGCTAAGAGGGGCGGCCCAGATGCGGCGTCAACAATTGGTCGAGGCCCGGGCGGCGTTGGCGCGGGTCTCCCCGGAGTTTCGGGTTCAGACGGAGTCTCACCGGCTCCTGGCGCTTTGGAAGCGTCTACAGGCCGCAAGTCCGGCCTCAGTCTTGAACCGCGGTTTTGCGATTGTGCGGGATGAAGCGGGCCGGCCCGTGATGCGTCGAGCCGACGTTAAATCCGGGCAGAATTTGGCCGCAGAGTTTATGGATGGGACGGCTAAAGTCCGGGCGGAGTAGCTTGGCGAGGGAGCGATGATTTCGCTTGGCAGCGAGTGAGTGATAATAGTTATGAGGTTTTGGGGCGGTCCGCGCCGATTCCCGGGCAGCCTCCCCAAAACCTCCCTATGAACTCAATAATCCCATCCCTCCGGGGCGCTGCTTTGGCGCGCGCCCTGTTTGTCGTGTTGAGCGCGACCGCGCTGCGAGCGCAGACGCAAAGTGCCGCCGCGGCTCGTCCCGCCGGCGAAGAAGTGATCACGCTCTCCGAATTTCAGGTCTCGACGACCGCTGACAAGGGCTACCGGGCCGGCAATTCGGTTTCGGCGACCCGCATCAACACTCCGATCAAGGACCTGCCGTTCGCGATCAGCGCGTTTACCCAGCAGTTCATCACGGACATCGGGGCGCGCGATCTTTTCGATGTGGTGCAGTATGCTCCCGGTGTGACGAGTGCGGGCCGTGAGTTTAACGCCGGCAACGCCGTTTACGCGATCCGCGGCTTTGACCAGTCGCCGCAGCGCAACGGCTTTGTGGGCGAGGGCTACGTGGACACGGTCAGCATCGAGCGCGTCGAGGTGGTCAAGGGGCCGTCCTCGGTGCTCTACGGCCAAGTCGCTCCCGGCGGCACGGTGAACTACATCACTAAACGTCCCGGCACGAAGGCCTCGACCAAAGTCAACGTGCAGGCCGGCACCGACAGTTTCTGGCGCACGTCGGTCGACGTGAATCAGCCACTGGTGGGCGACAAAGTGCTTTTCCGTTTCAACGCCGCTTATGAAAACGGCTTCGAATACATCAAGCCGGGCGAGCAACGCACCGGAGTTTTCACCCCCGTGGTCACCTGGCGCATCACCGACCGGATCGCGCTCACCGTTGACTACAGTAACTTTTCCCGGCGCGAAACTCCGCCCTCTGCGCAGATCAAGCCCAACATCCAAGTTGTGGGCGTGCGGCCGGCTAACGGAATTCTCAGTGCGACCGGCGTGCTGATCAACCCGCTCGACAACAGCGATCCCGGCTTCCTGACCTACTATCCGTTGCCCCGGGATTTCAACTATCTCTCGAACAACGATAATCGCTTCTCCGACTATGAGTCGATCAATGCGGAGCTGACCGCAAAGCTGACGGATCACTGGAGCGCCCGGGCCAACTTCAACTGGAATAAACGCCGCGTCTCCCAGAAATTGACGGGTCTTGGCGGCGTGAGCATCACCGTGCCGACGAGCTACTATCCGGCCGGGGCAACGTTGCCGATCTCGGCGGCCAATTACCTCATCGGGGCGCGGGCTTACGCCGCCGATCTCTTGCAGAATCCGAATCTCGCGCTGCTCGCACCCGAGGCCCAACTCGGCCGCCGCAAGCGCCTCCAGGAAAATTTCGGCCAAGGCAAAGCCTCACAGGTCGAGTTTGCCGGCGACTACACCTTGGGCGGCGTGCAAGTAAAGCCGCTCGTCGGCGCGCTCTACAACGAGTCGCGCGGTTACAGCCGCTTGCGCTCCAGCACGACGGCGAATTTCTTTCCCGTGTGGGACATGAAGAATCCCGCGACCTGGGATCGGAATACCGACTTCGATGCGGCCGCCCAGCCGTTGACGACCAATAACCGGGCCGTCACCCGCAACCAAGCGGGCTACGCGATCGTGAACACGAGTTTCTTTGAAGACCGGTTGAACGCCGTCGTCGGCGCGCGTTACAACAAATCCTCGGGCTCCACGGATAACTTCCTGAATCCGGCGGGCAGTCTCGCCAAGGTCTCGACGAAGAAGACCACGCCCCAAGTCGGGCTCGGCTGGAAAGCCACCCGTGACGTGATGGTTTACGGTTCCTACAGCCAATCCTACGTGCTGAACGCGGCCGCGCTCACCCAAGCGAGCGTGCCGATCGGCCCGGCGTCACCCACGACTTCCGAGGGCTACGAGCTCGGCGTGAAGACCGATTTCCTCAACGGCCGGATTTCCTCGACCGTCGCGGTTTTCCAAATCGAGCAGAAGGACCGTATTTTGAATTTCAATTCCTTCAACGCGCTGGGCGTGACGGTTATCAACAGCCTGCAGGGCACGCTCGACCGCAGCCGCGGCATTGAGGCCGAGGTCACCTGGTCACCGATGGATAACTGGCAAGTATACGCCAGCGGCGCGATGAACGACATCCGCGTCACCCAAGTGCCGAAGGGCGTCGAGGTATTCCTCGGCTCGCATCCCGAAGCGACCGTCAAGGCGCTCTTCAACCTCTGGACGCGCTACTCGTTCACCAGCGACGCACTCAAGGGCTGGTGGGTCGGCGGCGGCTTCAACCATACGGGCAAGAAAGCGCAGCGGACCAACAATCCGAAGCTCTTCCTGCCGGCAGAGACGCTCTGGAACTCGGCGGTCGGCTACGATTGGAAGCAGAATGGCCGGCCGATGAACCTCGCGCTGAACTGGCAGAACATGGAGGACATCGAGTATTTCCCGGCCAACCAGCAGCGCGGTCTGCCCGGCCGCGCCGTGCTCTCGTTGACCACGAAATTCTAAAGTTGGCGAGACGGGCGACGGTGTCGCCCGATCGCTTGATAGGCGGGGGCGGGTCTCTGACCCGCCCTTTTTTGTGCCTATGCGCGACGACACCCGGAGCCGATGGCGGGCGGCGCCCATGAGGGCGGGTCGCAGACCCTGCCCTACGTTTTCTCCGGCGGCGGCCCGGCGCTGGAATATTTGCGTTTCGGTGCTATTCTCACCGGGAACATGAAACTTTCCCTCGCCCTGTCGCTTGCCGCGGTGGCTGTCGCCACCAGTTTCGCCCATGCCGCTATGAAAACCAATTCACCCGATTCCGCCGCCGCTTCCGCCAAAGACGCCCTCGACTGCAAACCGGGCGAAGTCTCGGCGTGCGGCTTGCCGTCCAATGTGGTCATCGACCTCAGCAAGACGAAGGTCCAGCGCACCGATGCCGATTGGCGCGGTCGGCTCACGCCGATCCAGTATCGCGTCGCGCGGCAGCAAGGCACGGAGCCGCCGTTTCAGAACGAGTATTGGAACCACCATGAGGACGGCGTCTATTTTTCCGTGTGCAGCGACACGCCGCTGTTTGATTCACGGGACAAGTTCGACAGCGGCACCGGTTGGCCGAGTTTCACGAAGCCGATCGAGAAAGCGTTCGTCGGCGAACACATCGACACGAGCTACGGGATGCGGCGCGTCGAGGTTCATGTGACCGTGGACGGCGCGCATTTGGGCCATGTTTTTGAAGACGGACCGCGCGCGAAAGGCGGGCTGCGTTACTGCATCAACAGCGCGTCGCTGCGGTTCGTCCCGCGCAAGGCGTATGAAGCGTGGGTGGCGAAGAATCAGGCGGGCGCGGTGGCGGCGAAGTAGGGGCGGGTCTTCACGAGTCTGTCATTGCGAGGAGGCCGTAGGCCGACGCGGCAACCCAGCTGGCGTCTCTGGTCGATCGGCAAGTCGCCACGCTCCTCGCGATGACGATCATGGGGGCGGCGACGGGTCGAACCAGCCTTCGCTCAGGTCTCGCCACTCCGGGTTCACTTTTTCTATCAGCGCGATCTTCTTCACGCGCGAACCGGCTTTGAGCTGTTTCTCTCGGGCGATAGCGAGGGCTATGTCGCCGTAGTCTTCGAAATAGACGAGCCGATCGACTTCGTAACGCTGGGTAAAACTCGGGGACGTTGGGGAGTTTTCCGGGTGTTGGTGCTGCCACGTGCGGCGCTCCAGACTGTTGGTCACGCCGATGTAGAGCGTGCCGTTTTTCCGACTCGCGAGAATATAGACCCAGTAGGTCTTCCGGGTGCTCATCGCCCGGGCAGGCTGATTTTTCCCTGAATCATTTGCCCGTCATTGCGAGGAGCTTAACGACGTGGCAACCCATCCGTGTGATGTCGGCGCCCATCGCGCTCTTCATCCCGATGAAAATCTGCCGTGCTATGAGGGCATGGCAGATGAGAAGGCGCGCTTTGCGCCGGAGATTTCTAGCTGGATTGCCGCGTCGCGCTCCGCGCTCCTCGGAATGACAGGGCTAAAGCGAGGGCGCGCACGACGACTCGTTCACAGCGTCGGAAACTTCACCCACTTCGCTCCGGCTTTGCCGCTCTTCACGGCGGTCTCGATGAAGGCCATGCCGGCCAAGCCGTCGGTGATCGTCGGGAAATCGTAGCCTTCCTTCGGGGCTTTGCGGCCTTCGATGGAATCGGCAATCGCCACGGCGGCGCCGCGGTAAACGTTCGCGAAGGCCTCGATGAAACCCTCGGGGTGCGCGAAGGGCGTGCGCGTCGCTCCGGCGGCGGCCGCGCTCACATAGCTGTTGCCGCGACGGTAAACTTGCTGCGGGGCATCGGCTTTTTTCCAGATGAGCTCGTTGGGGTTTTCCTGGAACCACTGGAGCGAGCCCTTGGTGCCGAAGACGCGGATGTTGAGGTTGTTTTCCTCACCGCTCGAAATCTGCGAGGCGAAGAGGATGCCTTTCACGCCGCCGCTGAAGCGCACGAGGCAGTTGCCGTCGTCATCGAGGAGGCGGCCGGGGATGAAGGTCGAGAGCTCGGCGCAGATCGACTCGACTTCGAGGCCGGTGATATAGCGGGCGAGGTTGTGCGCGTGGGTGCCGATGTCGCCCATGCAGTTGGAGACGCCGGAGACATTCGGGTCCATGCGCCAGTTGGCGATTTTGCTCACGGTCTTCGCTTCGAGCGCGGTGATCGCGTAGCCCTGCGGATACTCGACGACGATTTTCATGAGTTGGCCGAGCTTGCCGCTGCGGACCCACTCGCGGGCTTCCTTCACCATCGGGTAACCGGTGTAGTTGTGGGTGAGGGCGAAAACCTTGCCGGTCTTTTTGACGACGTCGCGGAGCTTGCGGCCCTCGGCGAGGGTGAAGCAGAGGGGCTTGTCGCACACCACGTGGAAGCCGGCCTCGAGAAACGTCTTCGCGATGGGGGCGTGGGTGTTGTTGCGCGTGACGATCGAGACAAAGTCGATGCGTTGGTCGGCGGGGAGGGCGGCCTCGGCCTGGGCCATTTCCTGGTAAGTCGCGTAAACGCGACTCGGATCGAGGAAGAGGTCTTCGCCAGAGGCTTTGGATTTGGCGGGATCGGAGGAGAAGCAGCCGGCGACGAGATCGATCTCGCCGTCGAGCCGTGCGGCCATGCGGTGGACGGCGCCGATGAAGGCGCCGCGGCCGCCGCCGATCATACCCATGCGGAGTTTGCGATTAAGTTTCATAGGAGAGAGCTGAGGGTCGTGAGTAGCAGAGTACGTGAGCGGGCCGATGTTCGAGCCACTCGCTTTAGCTCGTGGCTACGAGAAAAATCAAAGCGCCACCGGTTTGCCCGTCGCCGCCGACTTGTAGGCGCCGTCGATGATCTTCATCAGCGCGAGGGCTTGGGCCGGGGTGTTGAGCGGCTTCTCGGTGCCCTCGAGGGTGCGGATGAAATTTAGCGCGGAGCGCGCGCGGCCCATCGTCTCGTCGGGGGTGACCACGATGTCGCGGTTCACTTGGCGGCCGTGTTCCAGGGTGTAGAGTTGGCAGTCGTCTTGCGCGGTTGCGTCGATGCCGTTGACCCCGAAGAGGCGGCGCACCAAGCCGCCGGCTTTGGCGCCTTGGAACGTCACGGAGACTTCCTCGCGTTGGTTCATCTCGGCCCACGACACGGCGAAGTTCATCGACTGGCCGGTCTTGAACGTGATGAAGCCGTGCGCGGCGGCCTCGACGTCGGTCGTGCCCTTTTCGACATCAGGAATGCCCCACGGGCCTTTGAACGCTTTGTTGTCGATGTGGTCGTGATAGGTGCGCGCGAGGATGTGCGCGGGCTCGGGGTAGCCCATGAAATGGAGCCCGAGGTCGATCATGTGGAGCAGGTCGATGAGCGGGCCGCCGCCGGACAGCGCCTTGGTGGTGAACCAGCCGCCGAAGCCGGGGATGCCGGCGCGGCGGATCCATTTCGCCTGACAGGTGTTGATGGTGCCGACGGTGCCGGCGGCGATGTAGTCCATCATCGCGTAGCTCTCGGGGCGCGCGCGGTTGTTGAAGTTAAACATCAGCGTCTTCTTCGCCTTTTCGGCGGTGGTCTTCATGACCGCCATTTCCTTGGCGCTGAGGGCGGGGGGCTTTTCGCAGAAAACGTGTTTGCCGGCCTTGAGCGCCTGCAGGGCGAGTGGGGCGTGGAATTTGTTGGGGACGATGATTGAGACGGCGTCGAGCTCGGGGACGGCCTTGAGCATCGCGGTGACGTCGGTGAAGACGCGGCCGATCTGGTGCTTGGCGGCGGCGCGGTCGGCGGCGGCCTGGTTGACGTCGCAGAGGGCGACGATTTCGGCGCCGGCTTGGCGAAAGCCGCTGGCGTGATAGCCGGCCATGCCGCCGGCTCCGATGATGGCGATTTTGGTGCTCATGAAATTAGAAGGGAGAGGTGACGGAGAAATACGGGTGGCCCACGGAACACACGGACTACACGGAAAGGAAAACGGGCTCCGATTCTTCCGGGTATTCCGTGTGTTCCGTGGGCAAAAGGGTTTGAGGTTGCTTACTGGTTTTTCTTGTCGAATTGCGCGTCGAAGATGATCGCGCTCGAGGGGAAATCGACTTTGCGGACGAAGGCGGAGGCCTCGGTGGCGCCGTGGACGCGGTCCATCCGGCTGTCTTCCCACTCGACGGAAAGCGGGCCGCGATAGCCGACATCATTGAGGGCTACGATGATCTCCTCGAAGTTGATGTCGCCGTGGCCGAGGGAGCGGAAATCCCAGTAGCGACGGGCGTCGCCGAAGCTGACGTGGCCGCCGAAGACGCCGACCGAGCCGTCGCCGTGGCCCCACCACACGTCCTTCATGTGCATGTGGAAAATGCGCGGGCCAAACGCGCGGATGAACTTCACGTAGTCCACGCCCTGGTAGCCGAGGTGGGACGGGTCGTAGTTGAAGCCGAAACGCTTGTGGCCCTTCACGGCGTCGATCGCGCGTTGGGAGCTGGCAAGGTCGAACGCGATCTCGGTGGGGTGAACCTCGAGCGCGAAATTCACGTTGGATTTCTCGAAGGCTTCGAGGATCGGGCCGAAGCGTTTGCCGAAATCGGCGAAACCGGCATCCCAGAAAGCCTGCGACGTGGGCGGGAAGGCGTAGATCGAGTGCCAGATGGAGGAGCCGGTGAAGCCGTTGACGACGGCGGGGAAGTCGTCGGTGCTTTGGCGGCCGGGCTTGGCGTCGAAGAAGGCGCGGGCGGCGCGACCGGCGGTGATCATCTTGCGGGCGGCGCGCTTGCGGACGCCTTCGGGATCACCGTCGCCCCAGACATCGGCCGGGAGAATCGACTGGTGGCGTTCGTCGATGCGGTCGCAGATCGCCTGGCCGACGAGGTGGCTGGAGATGGCGTAGCAGGTGAGGCCGTGGTCCTTCAGCAGCGCCCATTTGTCGTGGACGTATTTCTTGGAACTGGCGGCGGCATCGACGTCGAAGTGGTCGCCCCAGCAGGCGAGTTCGACGCCGTCGTAGCCCATGCTCTTGGCGAGCGGCGCGAGTTTTTCGAGGGGAAGATCGGCCCATTGGCCGGTGAAGAGGGTGACGGGACGTGGCATGTTTTTAGGAGGTTTTAAGGATTAAGGGGAAAGCATTAAAGGGCACCGAAAGGGCGATTCAGGGGTGACGGGCGCGCGGGCGGCAAGCGGATTGTTTTTTGGGATTTTTTTTGGGATGGAAAGTGGTTCGGGCTTCGCGCCGGCCGAGAATTGGGCCATTTTTGGAGGATGTTGCGACGCGCATTTTCCAGTCTCGGTTGTCCGGAGTTCACTCTCGACGCGGCGCTCGCGTTGGCCGAAAAACACGGGCTCGACGGTTTCGAGCTGAGGGCGCTCGGGGGCACGATTGACCTGCCGGGGTATCTCGCGGCGCAGTTCGGTTCGCCGGCCGCGCTCGCGGAGAAACTGGGCGAAGCGGCGGGCAAAATCTTGGCGTTGGACACGTCGTTGAAGCTTATCGGCAACACGCCGGCGGATCGGGCAGGATTTTTGGAATTTCTACCGTGGGCCGAAGCGCTGGGGGTGCCGCGCCTGCGGGTTTTCGACGGTGGCAGTGTGCTCTCGGATGACGCTCTCGCCGAGGCCGCCGAGACGGTGCGCTGGTGGCAGGCGCTGCGACGCGAGCGCGGGTGGCGGGCGGATCTGATGGTCGAGACGCACGACACCTTGTCCACGGCGGCTGCGATCCGGCGGTTCGCGCTCGCGGCGCCCGGCTGCGCGGTACTGTGGGATTCGCAGCACACTTGGCTCAAGGGCGGCGAAGATCCCCTCGTGACGTGGCCCGCGATCCGCGAGTTCGTCGTGCACGTGCACGTGAAGGACAGCATCGACGTGCCGTCGGCGCGGCACGCGTGGACCTATGTGTTGCCCGGCGCGGGGCGTTTTCCGATTGCGCCGTTATTGGCGGCGTTGCGCGTCGATCGTTTTTCCGGCCCGGTGTCGCTGGAGTGGGAGCGCATGTGGCATCCCTACCTACCGCCGCTCGATGAGGCGCTGAGGACGGCGGCGACGAACCGCTGGTGGTAGCGGTGGGGCGTACTCGGCCGGGCGGTCGGCCCCGCTTTCCCGAAACTGCGTCGGCGTCAGGCCCACGCACCGCATAAAAGCGCGGGCGAAGACCGTGCCGCTGCGATAGCCGACTTGGGCGGCGATGGTCTCGAGTTTGCCGTCGGAGTTTTCGAGCAACTCCTTGGCGCGCTGGATGCGCATGTAGGTGAGATGCTCCATCGGGGTGCGGCCGAGTTCGCGCCGGCAGATGCGGCGGAGGTGCTCGGCGCTCACACCGCAACGGGCGGCGAGTGAGTCGAGTTTCCAACCGGTCGCGAGTTCGCGCACGACCGCCTCCCAGAGCTCGCCGATGCGGGAGCCGACGAGCCATGGGCGGGCGCTGCGCCGCGTGAGGCCGTGCACGAGGCAGACCCAATGGTGGACTTGAGCAGGGTCGCGGTCGCCCGACCATTCGTCGCGCAGGCCGGCGAGAGCGCGGCCGAGTTCGAACGCGCCCTGTTTGACCAGCAACGGGGACGCGGCGCCGACCAACGGCTTGAGCCAAGAAGGTTCTTCATAACGCACCCAGGCGAAATCCCAACGCTTGCCGGGCACCGCGTGAAACGCGTTGAGCACGCGCGGCGGGGCCATGCAGAGCGAACCGGCCGTGACGCGCGCCCATTTGCCTTCGAGCAGGACCCGGCCCTCGCCTGCCAACGTGGCGAGAAGAAAACTGCCTGACGGCGCGAGTCGCACGCGGCGGTAAGGCGCGTGAACCGTGTCGAGACCGAGCCAAGCGATGCGGTGGGTCTTCAACTCCGGGCACTGCTTCACGTCGACCGCCCAACGCCGGGTGCGAGGCCCGTCGACGGTGGTTTCCTTAAATGGAGGCGAGGGCGGTTGATCCACGGCGGCAGACTCAAGCGCCAAGTTGGGGCGCGATGCACGTCAAAATCCGAAGTGGAAATTCGTCACCCGAAGGTGTGTGCTCGGCGCTTTACCTCCCGCCTCGGAAGGGCAGTTTGAGGGCTTCTCATCCTGCCGTCGAAGTACGGCGCCGCACTCACCCGCCTTTCACCTCATCTCTCATGCCCAATCCCTGGACCGGAAAAGGAAACCCTTACACGCGCGAGGAAGTGCGCGAACGCCTCCGCGCCACGCTCGCCAAAGGTGATGCTATTATTGCTGCCGGTGCCGGGACCGGCATCAGCGCCAAATTCATCGAGAAAGGCGGAGCCGATCTGATTATCATCTATAACAGCGGCCGTTTTCGGATGATGGGCCACGGCTCCACGGCCGGCATGATGGCCTACGGCGACGCCAACGCCATCGCCATGGAGATCGGCGAATACGAGGTGCTGCCGGTAGTCGAAGAAGTCCCTGTTATCTGCGGCGTCCACGCCACCGATCCGCGCCGGCGGATGTGGCACTGGCTCGGCCAGGTCAAAGAAATGGGTTTCTCCGGCGTGAATAACTTTCCCACCCACACCATCGTTGACGGCCATTTCCGCGGCGTGCTCGAAGAGACCGGCATGAGCGTAAAAAAAGAATACGAGATGATCGCCCTCGCGCGGCGGATGGACTTGTTCTCGGTCGTCTATGTGGGCTCGCCCGAGGAGGCCATCGAGATGGCCAAGGCCGGGGCGGATGCGATCATCGCTCACGTGGGCACGACCGTCGGTGGCAGCATCGGGGTGAAGAACGCGCTCGTGAGCTGGGATCACACGATCAAGACCACGCAGGACATCATCGACGCCGCCTCCACGATCCGGAAGGACATCTTTTTCCTTTGTCACGGCGGTCCCATCAATACGCCTGAAGACGCCGCCCGCGTCATGGCCGCGACCACTTGCGACGGCTTCGTTGGCGCGAGCAGTCTCGAACGCATGGGCGTCGAGGAGTCCCTCACGAACCTCACGCGCAAATTCAAATCCCTGAAACGCAGTCCGAAGTAGGGCAGGGTCTCCGACCCGCCCTCCGCGCCCTTCGATCATCCCGGGGCGGGTCAAAGACTCCGCCTAACCTTCAACCCCGCATCCTCACCGCCCCATGACCCCCGACGACCGCCGCTTTGTTCAAATCGCCGACGCCCTGCGTGAGCCCAACGCTTGGACCAACAACGAGTGGCTTTGCCGCCCCGATCTTGTCGCCGCTGAAAAACTTCTGCTGGTGCGCGCCAACATGGAGCCGATGCACTGCCACCCGTTTCACTATCACCTGCACCGCGAGGAAATCATCTACGTGCTGTACGGTCGGGCCGAACAATGGGTGGGCACCGAACACCGCATTTTGAGCGCCGGTGAGATGGCGCACATCCCGGCCGGCACGGTCCACGCGACCTATAACCCACACGCTGAACCGCTCGTTTTTCTCGCGATCCTTTCCCCCGCCAAGCTCCCCGCCGAATTGGCGATCGTCCCCGATCCCTTCGACGTTTCTACCGAAGAACCTTGGGCCAGTCTCCGCGATAATTTTCCCGTCTGCAAAACCCGCTTCTGAGCTTCCCCATCCCAATTCTTTGAACCGCTAATTCTCGCTAATCCTCGCTAGTCTCAAACGCCCAATCGAGCCCCGTCTCGATTCGCCGATCAGGCGAATCTTCCGAGATCGAAAAATTAGCGGAGATTAGCGGTTAAAAAATTTCCCCATGAAACGCCTACTCGCCCTCGTCCTCCTCCTCGCGCTTTCGACCTCCGCCTTCGCCGCCGCCCCGCTCCGGGTCTTTATCCGTTCGGGCCCGAAAACTCACGGCCCGGGAGCCCACGACCACCCGCGCTTTCTCGCCGAGTGGGCCCCTCTGCTCAACGCCCGCGGCGCCGTCGCTTCCGGCGGAAATACTTTCCCCACCGCTGAGCAACTCGCCGAGACCGACGTCCTCGTGCTCCACTCGCCCAACGCCGGCGACATCGCGGCGGCGGATCGCGTTAACCTCGAGGCTTTCGTCGCCCGCGGCGGCGGTATCGTCGTGATTCACGCCGCCGCCGTCTCGAAGGACACCGATTGGTTCAAGTCCATCATCGGCGGCTCGTGGCGGCACGGCACCACCAAGTTCCTCGAGGCGCCGATGCACCTCTACTTTGTCGACCGCGCGCATCCGATCACCCGCGATGCCTCCAACTGGCAGATGGACGACGAGATCTACTATGACATGGACGTCTCGCCCGACGCTCACGTCCTCGCGACCGCCTACACGCCCAAGGCCATCGACACCGGCGGCAGGGGCAACAAAGAGGCGCAAGCCCGCGCCGCCGAAGCCGTCGCGAAGCGCAAGGGTGTCAATATCTACGACCACCAGCCGCAGCTCTGGACCTACGAGCGGACCGTCGCCGGCGGCACCAAGCCGTACCGCGCCTTCGTCTCGATCCCCGGTCACTTCTACGAAAACTTCAACCGCGCCAACTACCGTGCCATTTTGCTGCGTGGTATCGCCTGGGCCGGCCAGCGCGCGAACCCCGACGAATTTTGCCTGCCCGCCGAGCTCGGCGACACGCTCCGTTATCCCGCGGGCGGCCCGACGCATCCCTCCAAAGCTGCCGCGAAGATCGAAGTTCACCCCGAGTTCAACCTGTCCCTCGTCGCCGCCGAGCCGCTCATCAACAAAGTCATGAATCTCGACTGGGATGAGCGCGGCCGCCTCTGGGTTTGCGAAACCCCCGAGTATCCCAACGGCCGCCGCGTCCCCAACGCCCCCGCGCGTTGGCAGGACAGCGGCTCGCTCAAGCCCTTCGTCACCGAACGCGATCCCGAGGACCGCATCTCCATCCTCACCGACACCGATGGCGACGGCGTCATGGACACGAAGAAAATCTTCGCCGACAAACTCGAGCTCGTCACGAGCTTCGTCCTTTACCGCCGCGGTGTGATCGCCGCCACCGCGCCCGACATCTGGTATCTCGAAGACACCGACGGCGACGACGTCGCCGACAAACGCACCAAGCTCTACACCGGCCTCGGCATCAACGACACCCACGCCGTCATCAACAATCTCCGTTGGAGTCGCGACGGCTGGATCTACGCGACGCACGGCTATTCCCGGGGCGAGGTCACCACCGGCGACGGAAAATCCAAGCTCGGCCCGATCACCTCCGGCGTGGTGCGCTTCCGGCCCGACGGTTCGGCCTTCGAGCAATACAGCAGCCGCAATGGCAACACTTGGGGCCTCGATCTTACTTGGGACGGCCAAGTCTTCTGGACCCAGCCCACGAGCGGCACCGTGTTTTTCCACACGGTTCTCCCCGAGGCAATTTTGGCCAAGGGCAAGATCCCCGGCACGACCTCGTGGAAGGGCATGATCACGAACCAGAGCACGTTTCCCGCGATGACTTGGCCCGAGCAGGCCTATGCACAGATCGACCAAGTCGGCCGTTTCACCGCCGCCGCCGGGTGCGCGATCTACGAGGGCGGCGCTTGGCCCGCGCCGTGGAATTACAGTTACTTCACCGGCGAACCCACGCTCAATATCGTCCATCACCAATTCGTCCGTCGCGACGGCGTGAGCTACGACGTCGCCAAGGAAAAGGGCCGCGAGCAGACCGAGTTTATCCGCAGCACCGACCTCTGGTTCCGGCCGATCGAGACCCGCGTCGGCCCCGACGGCGCGCTCTACGTGGTCGACTTCTACAACCAAGCCGTGATCCACAACGACACCCGCGGCCCGCTGCACGGTCCGGCCAACGCCGCCGTCCGCCCGGACCGCGATCACTATTTCTCCCGCATCTGGCGAGTGCAGCACAAAGCCGCGGTCGCCCTTCCGGCCGTCACGCTCAACCGCACCGATCTCACCGGTCTGCTCCGCGCCATCGAGACGAGTCCGAACGACCACGTCAAAAAAACCGCCCTGCGCCTCGCGCAGGAAAACTTCTCCGCCGCCCCGCAACTCGCCGCGCTTTCGCGCCCGATGGGCAGTCCCGCCCTCACGCGCTACGATGCCGCTGCCGCCGCGACGACCGCGTCCGCGCGCGCCGCGATTTTCGCGGAGTTCGCCGCGGCCACCGATGACTGGACGCGCTCCGCCCTGATCGCCGGCGCCAAGGAAAACTCCACCGAGTTCATCGCCGCCGCGCTGGCCCCGGGAGCTTCCGGTTCCCTGGCTCCCTTCGTCGCCGCCCTCGCGCCCGCCGTGCCGCCGGCTGCCGCCGCCCGCCTCATCCAAGCCGCCGTCGCGGCCCCGGGCCCGCTCGCCTCGGCGCTCCTGCGCGGCCTCGTTGAACTGGCTGATAAGATCCCCGCGCTCGACGCCGCGACCTCGGCCGCGTTGCAAAAAATGATCGATGCGCCCGATACGGTCGCGCCCGCCCTGTTGTTGGCCGCCAAGACCGACAAATCCGGCGCGCTCGCCGCGTCCATGCAGCAAGCCGTGAGTCGTCTCCTCGCCGACTTCTCCTCGGCCGGCGTGGCTCCCGCCCGGCGCGCCGAGATCGCGCTTTCATTGCTCGCCCTGCCTTCGCACCGCGCCGATGCCCTCGCCAAAATCGGCGCGCTGCTCGCCGACTCCGTGACCCCCGAGCCGATTAAGAAGAGCCTGTTGGCCACCGTCGGCGATTTGCCCGCGGAGGAATCGGCCGAGGTGCTCATCGCGGCATTCGTGCAATCGAAGTCGCCACTGGTGTTCGATCAGATCTTGAAGAACCCGACATCGGCGCGCGCACTCATCGCGGCCGTGAAGGACAACCGCATCAGTGCCGCGGCGTTTGGCCCCGGCGACATTGCCCGCTTGCGCACCCACCCCAACACCCGCGTCACCCGCGAAGCCGGCGAAGTCTTCGCCGCGATCAATCCCCCGAACCCGCAAAAGGACGAACTGATCGCGAAGCTGTTGGCCGACCTCGCGCAGCCCGGCAACCCGGCCGCCGGCCGCATGGTTTTCGCCGCCGCCTGCGCGATCTGTCACAAACTCGGCGATGTCGGCCTGCGCGACGTCGGTCCGCCTCTTGCCGGCATCGGTTCGCATCCGACCGCCGAACTGCTCGCTCACATCGTCGATCCCAACCGCCAGGTGGAGCCCAACTATTGGCAGTGGAATATCACCAACAAAAAGGGCGACGTCGCCACCGGCGTGATCGTCAACGAAAACGCCGCCAGCATCACGCTGCGCAATCAGGGCGGCGATACCGAGATCAAGCTCGCCGACATCGCCACCCGTGAAAACACCCGCCGCTCGCTCATGCCCGAGGGTTTCGAGGCCCTCGGCGCCAAGGGCCTGCGCGACCTGATCGCTTACCTCGTCGTGAATGCCAAGGCTCCCGCCACCACGAGCGCCGCGCCTGCCGTGGCCGCGCCGGCCAACGCCGTGGTCGACGCGACGCCAAAAAGCGGAGGCCGAGGCGACTTCCCGTTGCCCGAGCCCACGCCCATCGTTTGGGAGCCGGGCAAAACGCGCATGCTGATCATCAGCGGCGGCAGTTCGCACAAGTTCTCCGAGTATTTCGGCGTGATCGACGGCGCCACCCTCCGCGCCGCCGGGTTCTCCGTTAACTACACCGAAGACCGCGACCAAGCTGCCGCCGTTCTGGCCGAGGCCGACGTAGCGCTGATCAGCGTGAATCGGAAATTCTTCGACACGCCCGAATACCGGAAGGCGCTCTTCGCCTTCGCCGCCTCCGGCAAAGGCATCGTGATGCACCATCCCGGCACTTGGTATGGCTACGCGCAGTGGCCCGAGCTCAACGCGCAGATCGTCGGCGGCGGCGCGCGCGGCCACGACAAGATCGCGAAGTATTCGGTCAACGCCCTCAAGCCCGCGCACCCGATCATGAAAAACGTGCCGGCCAGTTTTGAAGTCGAAGACGAACTCTACTACATCAATGCCGAGCCCGAAAAAATTCCGCCCGGCACCGCGCCCATCGAAGTGCTCGCGGAGACTTCGCCCTCGGTGAAATTCAAAGCTCCGCATCCCGCCGTGTGGATCACGTCGCATCCGAAGGCGCGCATCGTGGGCCTCACCATCGGTCACGACGGCCGCGTCCACGACCTGCCCGCGTTCAAAACTCTCCTCACCAACGCCGTCCGTTGGGTGAGCGGAAAGTAGGGCAGGGTCTTTGACCCGCCCTTTCCGAAACCTAGCGCCAACGAAACTCCCGCAAGGGCGGGTCAGAGACCCCGCCCTACCTCGCCCCATGCCCACCATCGCCGTCCTCGGCACCCTCGACAGCAAAGGCCCGGAACACGCCTTCGTCGCGGCCGCGATCCGTCGCGCCGGCCACTCTCCGCTCCTGATCGACGTCGGCAGTCTCGATGCGCCCGCGATCACGCCCGACATCGCCCGGGCCGAAGTTCTCGCCGCGCTCCCCGGCGATCACGCCGCGACGCTCGCCCGCCGTGACCGCGGCGAATGCGTCACATTGATGGGCCGCGCCGCCGCCGCGCTCGTCACTTCGCTCCACGCCGCCGGCCGTATCCACGGTATCATCTCGCTTGGTGGCGGCGGGGGCACCGCCATTGCGACCGCCGCGATGCGCGCGCTGCCCATCGGGTTTCCCAAGCTGATGGTCTCGACCCTCGCGAGCGGCCAAGTCGCGCCCTACGTCGGCACGTCCGATATCACGATGATGCCCGCCATCGTCGACGTCTCCGGCATCAACCGCGTTTCCCGCGCCATTTTTGAAAACGCTGCCGGCGCGATTTGCGGCATGGTCGCCGCCGCCGACGCCCGTCGCACCGCGCCCGCCGTTTCGTCCGAAAAGCCGCTCATCGTCGCCAGCATGTTTGGCAATACGACCGCGTGCGTGACCGAGGCGAAACGCCTCCTCGAAGCCGCCGGCTACGAAGTCCTCGTCTTCGCCGCCACCGGCAACGGCGGCCGCGCCATGGAAGCCCTCATCGCCAGCGGCCTCGTCGCCGGTGTGCTCGACATCACCACGACCGAGTGGGCCGACGAATTGGTCGGCGGTGTCCTTACCGCCGGCCCCGAGCGCCTCGACGCCACTGCCAAGGCCAAGATTCCCGCGATCGTCTCCCCCGGCTGCCTCGACATGGTCAACTTCGGCGAACCGGCTTCCGTTCCCGCGAAATTCGCCGGCCGGCTGTTTTATCACCACAACCCGCAGGTGACGCTCATGCGCACCACTCCCGCCGAGTGTACCGAGCTCGGTCGCATTCTCGCCGAAAAGATCAACCGTTACACCGCCCCGGTCACGGTCCTGCTTCCGCTGCGCGCCATCAGTGTCATCAGCGCCCCCGGAAAACCGTTTCACTCGCCGGAAGCCGACACCGCGCTCTTCACGTCCCTCCGCCAGAACCTCCGCCCCGACATTCCCGTGATCGAGCATGCCGTCGAAATCAACGACCCCGCCTTCGCCCGCGCCTGCGCGGAAACCCTCATCACGCACCTGAAACATTGCACCTTTCCGGAAAAATCATAGCGCGGCAGTTTTCACGTTCTTGGGTTAGTGCTCGGATAGTCCCGGCACTTGATGTTCCAACATAGAACATCAAAGCGGAGTGTGACGCCACGACTGCCTGCCGATGATTCAGCTCTCAAGTTGAGCACACCTCCCCACGCTCGCCTGTAATCTCCCATGCAGCGCAAATCCGCCCCTCGGAATAAGACTCCGCCGAAAAAAGCCGCTCCGCCTCCCTCAATTGCACGCACTCGTTCCCGCAGAGGTCGCAGCACTGACGCAACAATTGCTCGGTCGTCATACGCCACGGCCTTTCGCGAGGTGCTTGTCCTCATCGAGCGCGCCCGCCATCGCGCCTTTAGCGCCGTCAACACCGAGCTGATTGATCTCTATTGGCGACTCGGCGAATTCATCTCCCGAAAAATCGAAACCGCCGCGTGGGGTGACGGCGTGGTGGATGATCTCGCACGTTACCTCAAAAAACACCACCCCGAGATGCAGGGCTTTACTCGCCGAAACCTGTTTCGGATGCGGCAATTCTTCGATACCTACCGCCACGACAAGAAAGTGTCAGCACTGCTGACACAATTGCCGTGGACCCAAAATCTCCTGATTCTCGCCCGCTCCAAACGCCCCGAGGAACGCGAATTCTACCTCCGCCTCGCGATCCGCGAAAAATGGTCGAGCCGTGAACTCGAACGCCAACTCGACACCGCGCTGTTCGAGCGCACCGTCCTCGCACCCGCAAAAGTGTCGGCAGCGCTGACACAATTGCACCCGACCGCCGGCTCCCTTTTCAAAGATGCCTATTTTTTCGACTTCCTTGAACTGCCCGAGCCTCACTCCGAATCCGATCTTCAGCGTGCGCTTGTCTCCAATCTCCGCCGCTTCCTCATCGAGCTGGGCCGCGACTTTTGCTTCGTCGGCGAGGAATACCTGCTCCAAGTCGGCGGCAAAGATTTCCGCATCGATCTCCTCTTCTACCATCGCGGGCTCCAATTCCTCGTAGCCTTTGAATTGAAGATTGAAGCCTTCCGACCCGAGCACCTCGGCAAACTCGAGTTCTACCTCGAAGCCCTCGACCGCGATGTCCGTAAGCCCCACGAGCGCCCCTCGATCGGCGTTCTCCTCTGTGCGACAAAGGACACAGAGGTTGTCGAATACGCGCTCGCCCGCTCCGCCTCGCCCGCTCTGATCGCAGACTACAAAACCCACCTGCCCGACGCGGCCATCCTCCGCCGCAAACTCCACGAATTCTACTCCCTTGCCCAACCTCCGCGGTGATTCGTTGATCCGGCGAATCTCCCCGCCCAAGAAACTAGTATAGCTTCGCATCCCTGAAAACACTCCGATTCCCTCACCAAATGCCCTCTCTCCGCCTCCCCTTATCTCCTTCTCTCCTTCTCTCGTTCTCCCTCCTTCTCGCGCTACCGCCCGCCCTCCGCGCCGCTCCCGCTACCCATCTCTTCGATGGCCGCACCCTCGCCGGTTGGGAGGGCGACCTCAAATGGTGGCGCGTGCAGGATGGGGCCATCACCGGCGGTTCCACGACCGAAAAAGTCCCGAAGAATTCCTTCCTCGCGACGACCCGCTCGTTCCAGAACTTCGATCTCCGTCTCAAAATCAAACTCACCGGCGATCCCAAGACCGGCATGATCAACAGCGGCGTGCAGATCCGCAGTCTGCGCGTTCCGGACCATCACGAAATGTCCGGCTATCAGGTCGACGCCGGCGACAAGTGGTGGGGCAAACTCTACGACGAATCGCGCCGCAACAAAGTGATCGCCGAACCCATCGATGCCGCCGCCGACGCCGCCGTGAAGAAGGAAGACTGGAACGACTACCGCATTCTCGCCGAAGGACCGCGCATCCGCTCGTGGATCAACGGCGTGCCGGCGCTTGATTACACCGAAGCCGATCCCGCCATCGCCCTCGACGGCAAGGTCGCCCTCCAGGTTCACAGCGGCGGCATGGCTCTGGTCCAGTTCAAAGACATCGCGATCACAGAACTCCCGCCCACGCCCGGCGCGCCGACTTGGGACAAGGTCGGTCACCCGAAACCGCGCCCGCCCGCGAAAAAGAAGAACGCCCCGCCCGCAACCGCGCCATCAGCCAAGTAACACCTGCCGATTTTGAGCCTCGTAGTAGGCGCGCGGCGCACTCTCGCACCACCATCACCGCCGTTCGCGGTAATGAGAAGGCGTCACACCTACGCAGCGCACAAACGCCCGCGTAAACACATCGTTGCTCCGGTAACCGACGCTCGCTGCGACGTGTTCCATTTTGTGCTCGGTCGTCTCCAGTAACCCCTGTGCCTTTCGTATCCGCATGTAGGTGACATGCTCCATCGGCGTTCGCCCAAACTCCCGCCGGCACAACCGCCGCAGATGCTCCGCGCTCATATGACAGCGCTCCGCCAGCGAAGTCAGTTTCCAGTCGTGAGCGAGATCGTTGGCGACCAGATCCCAGAGCTGCCCGACCCGCGAATCGCTGTGCCACGGTCGCGCCGCGCGCAGCGCGAGTCCGTGCAGCAGGCTGACCCAATGATGTAGCTGCGCCGCGTCCCGTTCACCGTCCCATTCCCGGCGCAACCCACGCAGCACGTGGCCGAATTCCTCCGCACCTGCACGCACGCGCAACGGGGACGACGCGCCCACGAGCGGACTCACCCACGAAGGTTCGTCGTAGCGCACCCACGCAAACACCCACCGCTGGCCCGGCGTGGCCACCAGTGCATTCAAGACCCGCGGCGGTGCGAGACACATCATGCCGGGACCGATTTTCTGCCAACGTCCCTCCAGGAGCACGCGCCCTTCGCCCTCCAGCACTGCGAGGAAAAAACTACCGGCCGGCTGCAACCGCACCCGACAATAAGGTGCCTGCGCCTGATCGATTCCCAGCCGCGCCATGTGCCGCACGGCCAACTCCGAACAGTCCTTCGCTTCCAGGACCCAGCGCTGACTGCGTGCGCCATCGACCGTCGAGTCGCTCTGCAGCGGGGGCGGGGTGAACATGCTGCGAAGCTGACCGCCAAACGCTCCAGTGACAAGCGGTCGCTCACGCGATTCTCGTCCATCGCGATGTGGAGAATCGTCGTGAGTTGGTGTGAGGCCACGCCTTCCCACTGCGTCGGAGATGAGCAATGCCTCTTCACAGGTCAACAGCGATGTGGCCGACGGCAGCCTGAAGCCCGATGCACCCACCGAACAACTCTACAACTTGGCCACCGATCCGCGGCAGTCGCGCAACGTCATTCGTGATCACCCCGAGGTCGCGACACGTCTCGCCGACCTGCTGCGCACGATCCGCGCCGGTTCGCGCACGGCGCCGTTGCCCTGATGCGCCCGCAACTTCCGCCGCATTCTCTGTGCAAGGAAAGTTCTGGGCTCCCGCCCCGCCGCCTGCCTCACGTCAATCACCGAGCCGCTTCAAAGCGATCGTTCGACCTTCCCTCCCTTTTCCCGAAACAAACGCCAAAGAATCCCTGCCATGAAACATCCCCAATCCACTGCCATCATCCTCACGCTTGCCTCGGTGTTCGCGGCTACGGCGCGACCCGCCGAGGATACCGGTGCGAAAACAGGCGAAAAGCCCGGCGAACCCGTCGTCGAACTCAGTCCGTTCACGGTTTCCGCCAACAGCGACCGTGGTTATCAGGCTACAACCACACTGGCGGGGTCCCGACTCAACACCCCGCTCCGCGACGTCGGCGCGCCGATCTCGGTCGTGACGAAAGATTTTTTCACCGATATGGGCGCGACCGATGCGGCCTCCGTGCTCGCTTTCACCACCAGCATGGAAGTGGCGGGCGTGCAGGGAAACTTTGCCGGGGGCGGATTGACGGGAGGCGCCCAACATTTCGATATCACCGCAGAGCGAACGACCCCACAAAGCAGCGGACAGCGCGTGCGCGGCTTGGCAAAGGCTTCGATTACCCGCGGATTTTTCCTCACCGATATCCCCTTCGATAGCTTTAACACGGATCGGCTGACCATCAGCCGCGGGCCCAACGCCTTGCTCTTCGGCATCGGCGAGGTCGGCGGGGTCATCGACAACAGCCTCAAGCAGGCGGAGACCTACGGTAATTTCGGCGAAGCCGCGATCCGCGTCGGCCTGCGCAGCTCGCACCGCGAGAACCTCGACTACAATTTCGCCCTGGTGCCGAACCGCGTCGCGCTGCGGATCGCCGGCCTGCACGAAACGACCGAATTCCAGCAGCGGCCGGCGTTTGAAATATCCAAGCGCGTCTACGGCGCGCTGAAAGCCGTCCTGTTTGAAAACAAGCGATCCGGAATCCTCGGGCCGCTGACGCTCAAAGCCAATGGCGAAGCCGGCCGGACCGTAGCCAACCCGGCCAATGTCATCCCGCCCTTGGATGGCATCACGCCGTGGTTTTCGGCTCCGTCCTATTCCGCTGCTGAAATTCGGGCGCTGAATGACGGCGGGTTGCCCGCTCGGATCGCCTGGGCGGGGAACGGCGGTTTCGTGCCCAAGCTCGTCGTGGACAATCGCACCGGACTGTTCACCGAAGCCAACATTCCCAACGCGGGGCTTACGCCGTGGTTCTTTCAACTGCCCGTGACCTACAATTCCCCCGGTGCGCAGCGCGCGAGTGTTGGTCTACCGGACGCCTCGATCGCCGGCGTAATCGGGCGCGTGCAATGGCAGCTCCTGAATCCGGCCTCCCCGCCCAACACGCGCCAAGTCGACTTCCTCGGCGTCGCTCCGCTGGAGTTTCTCGGTCTCCTGCCAGGCTACACAAGTCCGGTCATCCAGGATCGTAGCATGCTCGATAACACGAAACTCATGGTCGCCGGGGATGGCAGCCGGGTCCGCGAGAATTTCGACGCCAAGAATCTGGCGTTGGATCAAGTCCTTGCCGGGGGGCGAGGGGGCATTCAATTCGCTTATGATCGGCAGCGGTATGAGAACAAGTCCCAGTTGGTGCATGCGGATACCAGAAGCAATATGCTCATCGTCGACATCAATTCCTACCTGCCCGACCTCCAGCCGAATCCCAATGTGGGCCGCGCCTACATCCTGTCGCAGGGCAACGGGGACGACATGGCCGAACGCACCCGCACGACGAGACGCGAAGCCGCGCAGGCGACGGCATTTTACCGGCTCGATTTCACGGAAAAGCCCGGCGTGGTGCGGTGGCTCGGCCGGCACACCTTGACCGGTTTTTGGGGCACGCAGGAGATCGACCGCAGCTTCCTGTTTCGCAATCCGGTTTGGACCGATGTCCCCGGGGCCAACACGAACATCGCGGGCGCTCTCGCCGGTCCCCTGTTGAACGGACCGCGCATGAAGGTCATGCAAGTCAACTACCTCACCCCATCGCTCCAGAGTCTCACCGCGGCCAATCAGGTCCGCATCACCGACTACGTGACCAATCCGATCCCGCGCAACGGCGACCGGTATCGGCAAGTTTACAGCCACTTCGGCGCGCCGCGGCGCAACCCGCAGAACGGCACGCCGACGTTCACGGATGAGTTTCAGGTTTACTACGCGCTCAACGACGGCGACCGCACCATTCAGAAGATCGAGTCAAAGGTCGCGAGCTGGCAGGGTGAGTTTTGGCGGGGGCATTTGATCGCGATGCTCGGCGCGCGCCGCGATATCTCGCGAACCTACTCGAGCCCCGGCGTCGCCCGGTTGGCCAACGGCGAGTGGGACATCCGAAACATGGATATCGACTATGCCGCACCATCGACCAACAGCGGCAACACCGTCACCAAGAGCCTCGTCCTGCATGTGCCGAAAGCGTGGACCAAAGCCCTGCCGACCAACGTGAGCGCGCACTTCAGTGAGTCCGGAAACTTCACGGCGGACCTTGCCCGCAACGACATCAAGCGCAACCCGCTGGGCAATCCGACCGGCAAGACGCGGGACTACGGGATCACGCTTGAGCTCCGCGACCGTGCGCTCTCGCTGCGCCTTAACCGCTTCGAGACTTCCAGCGAAGCCGTTTCCTCCGGCCTCGGCGGCGGCGGGCTCGCCGGTGGCGCGATCGCCACGATGCTGGAGCGGGCGTTCGACAATTCGCGCACGCTGACAATCCAGCAATACCTCGGGGCCCCGGGGCAGCCCCCTGGCGCGGTCGCACGCTTCGCGTCCTACCAACAACTCTACGATACGATTCTCAACCTCTCGCTCGCGAAGAGCCACGGCAACCGATACAACACCGTGGACGGGGCGAACGGGCAGCCCTTCGGGGCTTCGCTGAATCCGGTCCAACGCCCGACGATCACGAATTCCTATACCGCGAAAGGCTACGAGGCGGAGCTCGTCGGCCGCGTCACCCCGAGCTGGAACGTGTCCTTGAACTACTCCCAGCAGGAAACCGTTCAGTCCGACACCGCCGTCCTCGCCGCCGCGGTCGCCCGGTTGCATCGGGAGGAGATTGCCGCGTCGGGCCTCAACGGCTTGCTCGACTCGGTGACGCGCAACGAACCGCAAACCTACGAAAGCCGGTTTGTTCAAGGCACCTTCAACGCACTTACGGCCGTCCTGGCCCGGGATGGGGCCATCGCGGCCGAGCAACGCGAACACCGCGTCAATCTTGTCTCCAATTATCGATTCACCGCGGGCAGGCTCAAAGGCTTCCAGTTCGGCGGATCTCTGCGGTGGCAGAGCAAGGCCGCGGTCGGATACCGCTCGTTGAGCACGACCGGCGGGGTCGTGATTCCCGATCTGAGTCGACCCTATTACGACGATCCGTTGTTCAACGGCGACGTGATGATCGGCTATCAGCGCAAGTTGAGCCAACGGATCGGTTGGAAGGTGCAGTTGAACGCGCTGAACCTCATCGGCAGCAAGAAATACATCCCTGTGCTCATTAATCCCGATGGCCGGGTCGCAGTCGTGCGGAATCCAAACCCCGTCGACGTATTCCTCACGAACACGTTCAGTTTCTGACCTGACCATGACTTTCCTCGCCATAACGAAATTCCTTCCTCGCTTGAGGATTCCCCACGCCGTGTTCGCCGCCGCCCTCTTCGGTTTCGCGCTAGCCACCGGCGTCGCCGCGCAACCGGAGCCGGCTCGCACAGACAACCCGAACGTCGTCATCATCTTTGCCGACGACTTGGGCTACGGCGACCTCGGTTCGTATGGCGGGAGACGCATTCGCACCCCGAATCTGGACCGCCTCGCGGCCGAGGGGACGCGCTTCACCAGTTTCTACGCGCAGCCGGTCTGCGGGCCCTCGCGGGCCGCACTCATGACGGGCAGTTACCCGCTCCGCGTGGCGAAGCGGAAAAACGTGGTTGAGCATCACCCTCGGCTCCACGCGCAGGAGATCACCATTGCCGAAATCCTGAAGTCGCGCGGCTACGCCACGGCGGCCTACGGCAAGTGGGACCTCGCCGGGCATTCGCAGACCAACTACGAGCCAGACCTGCTCCCGACTCACCAGGGCTTCGACGAATACTTCGGAACGCCCTCGAGCAACGATGCCACGGTGAACCTGCTGCGCGGCACCCAGGTCGTGGAAAACGGCGCCGATATGTCCATGTTGACGCAGCGTTACACCGACGAGGCGATCTCCTTTATCCGACGGAGCAAGGATCGCCCCTTCTTCGTTTATCTCGCGCACTCGATGCCGCACACGCGGGTCGCTGCGTCGCCGGCGTTCGCCGGGAAATCCGCCGCCGGGCTTTTCGGCGATGCCGTCGAGGAACTCGATTCGCACGTGGGCCGACTGTGGGAAGCGCTGCGCGCCGAGGGATTGGACGGATCAACCTACCTCATTTTCACCAGCGACAATGGCCCGTGGTTTCTCGACCGGCACCTCGCCGCGCCCGCCGATGTCCGCACGCGGGGGCCGCAGGGGCAGCTCAAGTATCCCTTCAATCAACGCGACGAGCGCGGCGCGCACTACGGCTCCGCCGCCCCTTTGCGCGGAGCCAAGGCCTCGAGCTGGGAGGGCGGTTTCCGCGTGCCGTTTATCGTGCGCGCACCCGGTCGCGTGTCGGCTGGCACGACGTGCCACGAGATCGCCTCGACGCTCGATCTTCTGCCCACCATCGCGAAGTTGGCCGGCACCGGCGCGCCGACGGATCGCATCATCGATGGACACGACATCAGCCCATTGCTCCACGGGAAGGCGGGTGCAACGAGTCCAACCGAGGCGTTTTACTATTACGCCCACACCCGGCTCGAGGCGGTGCGCGCGGGCCGGTGGAAACTGCATCTGCCGCGTCCGGAGGATGAGCGTTGGTCCGTCTTCGGCGCACCGGCGGAAACGGCCGCGCTCGCCGAGCCGTTGCTCTTCGATCTCGAAACCGACATCGGCGAACGCAACAACGTCGCCTCGAAGAACCCGCAGGTCGTCGCCCGGCTGCTGGCGTTCGCGGAGGAAGCCCGCGCCGATATCGGTGACTTCGATCGCGTAGGCGCTGGCGCACGCTTCTTCGATCCGGATCCTAGGCGGCCGGATATCCCGGACGCGAGATCCTCCGCGCCCGCCAAGTAGATTTTGCCCCGCCTCGCCGTCGCCCCGTATGACCGCTCCACTTCCCATGTCCCGCGTCAATCACCTCGCCCTCTTCCAATTCAAACCCGAATGCACGGCGGACGACATTGAACTCGTCCGCCGCACCATCGCCGACCTGCCCAAGGCCATTCCCGGCATCGTGGCGTTCAACTGGTCGCCCGATGTCAGCACCGAGGGCCTGACCGACGGCTTCACGCACAGCTTTATCTTCACCTTCGAGAGCATCGCCGCGCGCGATGCCTACCTCCCGCACCCCGTGCATCAAGCCGCCGTGCAAATCGTGATACCGCGCCTCGCCCGCGTCATCGTCCTCGACCAAATCGTCAATTAAACCGCTCTCCACTCATGCCTAATCCATGGACCGGGAAAGGGAATCCCTACACCCGCACTGAAGTCATCGAACGCCTACGCGCCACCGTCGCGCGCGGCGAAGCGATCATCGCAGCCGGTGCCGGCAGCGGCATCTCCGCGAAATTCATCGAGAAGGGCGGCGCGGACCTGCTGATCGTTTACAACTCCGGCCGTTTCCGGATGGCTGGCCACGGCTCGACTGCCGGCCTCATGGCCTACGGCGACGCCAACGCCATCGCGATGGAGCTTGGGCAATACGAGGTGCTGCCCGTCGTAGAGGAGATTCCCGTGATCTGCGGCGTGCACGCCACCGATCCGCGGCGCCGGATGTGGCACTGGCTCGGCGAGGTGAAGGCCATGGGCTTCTCCGGCGTGAACAACTTCCCCACGCACACCATCGTCGATGGCCACTTCCGCGGCGTGCTCGAAGAAACCGGCATGAGCGTGAAAAAGGAATTCGAGATGGTCGCCCTCGCCCGCCGAATGGACCTGTTCTCCATCGTCTACGTCAGCTCGCCCGAGGAAGCTGTCGCAATGGCCAAGGCTGGTGCCGATGCCATCATCACCCACGTCGGCACCACCGTCGGCGGCAGCATTGGTGTCACCAACGCCGTCGTTAGCTGAAACCACACCATCCAGCGCACACGAGAAATCATGGATGCCGCCTCTACCATTCGGAAAGACCTCCTCTTCCTCTGCCACGGCGGCCCGATCAATACGCCCGACGACGCCCGCCGCGTCATCTCCGCCACCGATTGCGAAGGCTTCGTCGGTGCCAGCAGTCTCGAGCGGATGGCGGTCGAAAGTTCGCTCGCCGATCTCACGCGCCGTTTCAAAGCAATCCCCGGCTCGCGTTCCCGCCCTGCGAACGGGCACGCTCCCTCCGCTCTCACTACCCGGCCCTAACCTCTCAATCCTTCCCCATGCTCCTCACCAGATTTTTTTCGATCCTTTGCACCGCAGTTTTTGTTTCCGCCGTTGCTGCTGCCGCTCCCACCTCCCTCTTCGACGGCCGCACCCTCACCGGCTGGGAAGGCGACGCGCAATTGTGGCGCGTGCAAGACGGCTGCCTCACCGGCGGCTCCACCACGGAAAAAATTCCGCACAACTACTTCCTCGCAACGACGCGCTCGTTCCAAAACTTCGATGTCCGCCTGAAGATTAAGATCACTGGCGATCCCGCGACCGGCCTGATCAACAGCGGCATCCAGATCCGCAGCCAGCGCGTGCCCGGCGGCACCGGAATGTCCGGCTACCAAGTGGACGCCGGCGACAAGTATTGGGGCGACATCTACGACGAGCACCGCCGCAACCGCGCCATCGCCAAGCCCATCGATTCCGCTGCCACCCTCGCCGCCGTCCACTCCACCGACTGGAACGACTACCGCATCCTCGCCGAGGGCCCGCGCATCCGCACTTGGATCAACGGCGTGCTCGCCCACGACTACGCCGAAACCGATCCCGCCATCGCCCTCGACGGCAAGATTGGCATCCAGGTCCACAGCGGCGGCATTGCCCTCGTTCAAGTCAAAGACGTCACCGTCGATCCACTCCCTCCCACGCCTGGCGCGCCCACGTGGGACACAGTCGGCCACCCCAAAGCGCCCGCGCCGCGACCGGCGCCGAAGGCAAAGCAGTCAACGCCGCCGCCCGCCGCGCCCGCTACGGCCCCAGCGCCGGCGCCGCGCGACATCAGCTACAACGCGGTCACCGCCGGCCCGCGCTCGCCCGAGGAAGAGCGGCTTTCCTTCACGTTGCCTCCCGGCTTTGAGATCGAACTTGTCGCCGCCGAGTCGCCCGGTTTCGGCAAGTTCATTACTGTCGATTGGGATGCCCGCATGAGGCTGTGGGCGATGACCGCCCTCGAGTATCCCGTCGATGGCAACGAACAAAAAGCCGCCTCCGATGCGCTTTTTGCCGCCGGCGGTCGCGACAAAGTCGTCGTCTTCGATGCGCCTTACGCCACGCCTGCGCCCGGCCAAGCCGCCGTGACCGCGCCCCCGCGCGTCTTCGCCGACGGGCTCGTGATGCCGCTCGGCTTGCTGCCCTACAAAGACGGTGCGCTCGTCCAATACGGCACCGATATCCGCCACTACCGCGACACCGACGCCGATGGCCGCGCCGACCGCCACGATGTGATCCTCACCGGTTTCGGCACGCAGGACTCGCACCTCTTTCCCCACCAATTTCAACGTCAGCCCGGCGGCCAGATCTTCGCGGCGCAGGGGCTTTTCAATTACTCGAAAGTGCGCCGTCCCGACGGTCGGCCCTTCGCCGATGGCTCGACCGAGATCCCGTTTAACCAGTGCAAACTCGGCCGCTTCACCTCTGACGGCGCGAGCTTCGAAAGCCTCACGGCCGGCCCCAACAACATCTGGGGCCTCGTCACCTCACGCGAGGGCGAGACGTTTCTACAGGAGGCCAACGACATCGGTTATCCCGTGATTCCCTACGAGCCCGGCATCTGGG
This sequence comes from Opitutaceae bacterium, assembly GCA_044356555.1. Classification (GTDB taxonomy): domain Bacteria; phylum Verrucomicrobiota; class Verrucomicrobiia; order Opitutales; family Opitutaceae; genus Tous-C4FEB. Next base: position 160,385 of record JBIKWB010000010.1, read on the forward strand.
TCGCCACCGGTTCGAAGGATCGCCTGCGCCCGTATCAACCGCTGATGCCGCCGCCGCTGCCGCCGGCGCAGATGGGCGGCACCGGGCTCAGCGGCCTCGCGCTCGCCGAGGATCACGACGGACTTTTCCGCCGCTACGGTGCGGCGACCGCTGATGGCGCCAAGGTCTTCTTCCTCGCCAACCCGATCACCAACACGATCAACGCCGTCCGCGCCACGCCCACCGCCGACGGCGCGCGTTACCGCTACGAAAAGCTGCCCGACTTTCTGACCACCACCGACAAATGGTTCCGTCCCGTCGCGATCCACTTCGGCCCCGATGGCGCGCTCTACATTGTCGATTGGTATAACAAAATCATCTCGCACAACGAAGTCCCGCGCGCGCACCCCGACCGCGACAAATCCCGGGGCCGCATCTGGCGCGTGCGCCACCGTGATCAGTCGCGCACGCCGCCGCCCGATCTCACGCGGCTCGACGACCGTGCGCTCCTCGCCGAGTTCGGCGGGCCCAACGCCCTCGTCTCCCGCCTCGCCTGGCTTGAGCTCACCGATCGCAAAGCCACGGCACTCGCGCCGGAGCTCGCGCAGATTGCGGCCGATCGCGCCGTCGCCAACGATCGCCGCCTCGCCGCGCTTTGGGCGCTCGAAAGTCTTTCGGCCGTGCCTGCGGCGCTGCTGGTTTCACTGGCCGGCGATCCTGCGCCCACGATTCGCCGGCAAGCGGCGCGTCTCGCGGCGGCCCAGCCGCGGCCGGAGTCGGAGTTTCTCGCGATCGTCACGCCGCTCGCCGCCGACCCAAGCCCGACCGTGCGCGCAGCCGTGGGTGACGCGCTCCGCCGAGTGCCGCAGGCGAGTCCTCGCGTGATGGCGCTCGCAGCGCAGATGGGCGGAGCATCGCTGGCGACGGGCGGCGACTGGGAACGCTACGACCGTGAATTTGAACGTTACCTCGCCCGTTGGGCCATGGAGATCAACTCCGTCGCGACCGCCGCGTTGCTCGATTCACCGGCCGGTCGTTCGCTCCCGCTGGAGAACCGGTTGCTCGCCACCCTCGCGCTCGGCGGCCGGCGGGCGGCACTCGGGCTTGCGGCTATGGCGCCCGACCTCGCTCGATCCTTGAGCGACGAAGAAGTGCGAATCCTCGCGGCCCATTTTGCGGAGCCCTCGGCGCGCGCCGCCCTCACGGCTGCGCTCGATCAGGCGGGTTCGCGGGCGGTAGTTTTGCGCGCCTTGCTCGCCCTGCGCACGAGCATCGACGCCGCTCCGTTGACTCCTGCGCTGACGGCGGCCGCCAAGACTCTGCTCATCAGCCCGGTGCCCGCGGAGGCGACGTTGGGTGCCCAGGTGGCCGGAGCCTTCAAGCTCGCGGCGGCGGAGCCCGAGTTGACGACGGTCCTCTCGATCGAAGTGACGAAAGACCGCCAACCGACGCTGCTCGCGGCTCTGCGGGCGTTGCGCGAATTGAGTCTCGGGTCGATCGGAGAATTTGAGCGCTTGGCGCGCTCTGCGGAAGATCCGGCGGTCCGTGATGAAGCGCTCGCGGCCTTTGCGACGTTGCGCTCGCCGGAAGCCGTCGCGCGTCTCTTGCGGCTCCTGCCCGCGCTTACGGCCGGGCAGCGCGGGAACCTGCTCGACCGCTTGGCCGCCCATGAGGCGGGAGCGTCGGCCATTGTCGGCGGGCTGCGCGACGGCTCGATGGCGAGCGCCGATGTCGGCGTCAGCGTGGCGGAGAAACTTATGTTGAGGATGCCGGGCGATCCGGCGGTGGCCGCGCTCTGGCGATCGCATGGCGGCGATGCGCAACGGGCGCTGCGCCTGCCGGGCGGACGCGGCGATTTCGCGGAGACCCAGCTTACACTCGCGGGGCCGTTCACCGTGGAGTGTTGGGCCAAGCTCGATCCCGGCATCGATCACCGCGACGGGCTGCTGGGCCTGCCGGGCGTGATCGATTTCAACTTTTTCGACGGCCGTTTTCGCGTGTGGCTGGGCGAGGCCAACGATGTGGTGCAGGCGAAGAAAAAGGCCGTCCCGGGGGTGTGGACCCACTACGCGGTCACGCGCGACCGCGGGGGATTTTTTCACCTCTATCTCAACGGGGAGCTGGAGATGTCGAGCGCCGGCCCGAGCCAGAGTGTTTTCACGGGACTGAACGTCGGGCGCAGTCGGCTAAACCCCAGCAATGGCACGACGGCGGGTTGGCTCGCCGAGTATCGCGTGTGGAACGTGGAGCGCTCGGCCTCCGAGGTGCGCGCCGCGTTTGACCGCAGTTTCGCCGGCACGGCGGTGGGCGCCCGGCCGCCGGGATTAGTCGAGCTGTTTACAGGGGCAAATTGGGGCCCGCTTAAAGGCGCGGCGCGCGTCGAGCCGACGGAAGATGCGCCGGTGTTGCTCACGCCGGCGGCGGCGGCCAAGCAGGAAGAAAAATTCACGCGGTTTCGTGTGCTGGCCAACGGCGGCGGCGGCGCGGAGCGGGGCCGGGAGATTTTTTCGGCGCTCTGTCTCACGTGCCACCAGCAAGGCGGCAAAGGCGGCCTGATCGCGCCGCCGCTCGACGGCATCGGCAACACGGGCGTCGAGGCGTTGCTGCGCAACATCCTCACGCCGAGCGCGGCGATGGAGAGCGCGTATCGCACTTACCGCGTGGTGTTGAAGGACGGCACCGTGCGCGACGGCTTTTTGGCCGACGACACGCCCGAGGCCGTGGTGCTGCGCACGCCCGGAGCGGAAGACCAACGCATCGCTCGCGGCGAGATCAAGCAGACCTCGTATCTCAACCGCTCGCTCATGCCCGAGGGTTTGCTGGAAGCCATGCCGCCGCAGCAGGTGAGCGATTTGTTCAGCTATTTGAAGACCTTGAAGTAGGTCAGGCGAGAATCTCGCGGAGCAGCGGGGAGACGATCGGCTTCTTAAAAATCCTCGCAACCACAGCCGCAATCGGGACCTCTGAATCTTTCTCCGTGTTGCTTTGGCGTAGCTGTCTCGGTGCCTTCACCTCACGAGCTCAACTTTTGGTTCGAGCACGATCATTTTGTGGTCGATGGCCGTGTCTGGCGCCAAAATCGGCATCTTTGGATCGACGTCGTTTGGTGCGATCATCGGCATTCGTGAGACATGTTTCTTTTCGATCGGCTGAATCCGGCGCACCGACGCCGGCGCTGTGAGCAAACCTGAATCAACTTGGGCCATGCGCCCTTCCTTGATCGCATCCGATAGCGACAACTCGGGCACCGTAACGGACTGCCCGCCAAAAGTAGGGAGTGAGGGCGCCGCAAAGGCAGTAGACGAAAGCAGGGCCAAAACGGCGGTGGTCTTCATAGCTTTGATTGGACGCGCAAGGAGCCTGTTTGTTTCGCCGAATGCCGGCGGTGAAACTTGACGACGGCCAGCTCTAAAGAGGGGCGATAGGAATCGGGTTAGCTGGAAGGCCGTCGATAGCATCAATCTAATCTAGCCACTTTTGCCTGAGCGGATGAGGCGTTCGTATTCGCGATGGTCGCCAATCCAAAACCACACAAAATCTCCGTCGTGTTCTGCCGCCAACGCGCGAATCGTGAGATTTACCCGAGCCGACCAAACTGCGCCCACTTTCTTTAACTGGAGCGAGGGATGCCGAGGATTCCGCTTGAGCAAATCAAACTGCTTGTCCGCCTGCTCCTGAACCTGCGGCTCGAGCTTGTTGTAGGCGTCCCAAAAACGACCCGAGGCGTGATGAGTCACAACTGCTTCACCCGACCGGCGCGTAGATCGCCAAGGGCCTCGTTCGCTAAAGAATCCAGTAAGCCGGCCGCCGCATCGCGCGAGATATCGCGATCAAAAAGCCAGGCGCGAATCTCGGCAACCTGCTCATCGCTCAGTTGTTCAATTGCGTTTTCGATTTCTTGGACAGTGCTCACTTCGGGAATCTAAAAAGCTCACGAATCGATGCAAGCGGGCTTTCGTGATCACCCGATCATGGCGATGGCGGGAGGTGGCGGGGGCGGTAGTCGGGATCATTGCCGAGCAGAGTCCACTCGTCGTCATCGATGGGGCAGCGGAGTTCGAGGTGGATCGGCTCGGGCAGGCGCCACTTGGCTGTGTTTCTCGGTGGAAACGTCGGCAAGGTGCGTTCGAGGCTGCGGCGGATCACTTCGGCGAAACTCATCTCGTAGTCGACGGCGACGCGCTTGGCCTCGCGGTAAAGGTGTTCGGGGAGTTGGATCTGAATCCGTTTCATGATTGCGGGATCCAGGTTCAGGGAAGGCGGTCAAGGCGGGGAACGGCAGCAGGCCTTTGGGCGCGAATACAGGAGGGACGGTCGGGGGCTCTCCGTGCGGGCGGGGAAGTGATGGATCGCCGCGTCGCGCTGCGCGCGCCTCGCAATGACGAGGGGATCAGCTCAGGATTTCGCGGACGACGCGGGCGGGTTCGACGCCGGTGAGGCGTTGATCGAGGCCTTGGGACTTAAACGTGAACTTCGCGTGGTCGAGGCCGAGGGTGTGCAAGATCGTCGCGTTCAGGTCGAAGAGGCTCACGGGGTCGCGGACGATGTTGTAGGAAAAGTCGTCGGTCTCGCCGTAGACGACGCCGGGCTTCACGCCGCCGCCGGCGAGCCACACGCTGAAGCAGCGCGGGTGGTGGTCCCGACCGTAGTTGGTCTGCGTGAGCGTGCCTTGCGAATACACGGTGCGGCCGAATTCGCCGGCCCAGACGACGAGTGTGTCTTTGAGCAGGCCGCGTTGTTTGAGGTCGGTGACGAGCGCGTAGCCAGCTTGGTCCACGTCTTGGCATTGGAGACGGTGGTCGCCGGGGAGGTTGCCGTGTTGGTCCCAGCCGCGGTGGAGGATTTGCACGACGCGAACGTCGCGCTCGACGAGGCGGCGGGCGAGCAGGCAACTGGCGGCGAACGTACCGGGGGTTTTTACGTCGGGGCCGTAGAGGTCGAGCGTGGCGGGGCTTTCGTCGGCGAAGTTCGTGAGGTCGGGCACGCTAGTCTGCATGCGGAAGGCCATCTCGTATTGGGCGATGCGGTTGAGCGTTTCGGGGTCGCCGTGGCGGGCGTGGGCGTGGGCGTTGAAGCGGGCGAGCGAATCGAGCATCGCGCGGCGGGCGGAGGCGTCGACGCCGGCGGGGTTGTCGAGGAAGAGCACGGGGTCGCCTTGCGAGCGGAGGGCGACGCCGTTGTGGCCGCCGGGAAGAAAGCCTGCGCTCCACATCCGCGTGAAGAGGGCCTGCGCGGAGGTTTTGGAGGACCACTTTGGCGTGAGGACGACGAAGGCGGGGAGATCGTTGTTCTCGCTGCCGAGGCCGTAGGAGAGCCAGGAGCCGAGGCTGGCTTTGCCGGGGAGCTCGCTGCCGGTCATGAGGAACGTGCAGGCGGGGTCGTGGTTGATGGCGTTGGTGTGGACGGTGCGGACGATGGCGAGGTCATCGACGAGCTTGGCGGTCCACGGGAGGAGTTCGCTGACCCAAGCGCCGTTTTGGCCGTGTTGGGCGAATTTGAAGAGGGAAGGCGCGACGGGAAACTTTGCCTGGCCGCTGGTCATCGTGGTGATGCGTTGGCCGGCGCGGATGGAGTCGGGGAGCTCGACGTTGAACTGGGAGGCGAGCCCGGGTTTGTAGTCGAAGGTATCGAGCTGCGAAGGCCCGCCGTTCATGTGCAGGTAAATGATGCGCTTGGCGGTGGGCGCGAAATGCGGCAGGCCGGCGAGCGGCGGGTGGATGCGGGGTGTGGACGGTGCGGCGGGTGCGGCGGCGGCGCGGAGGCGCGGGGCGAGCAGGTTCAGGGCGACGCCGCCCATCGCGAGACCGGAGCCGG
>JBIKWB010000031.1:0-52500 GCA_044356555.1 Opitutaceae bacterium
TCGAGGCCGTCACCCGCCAGTGCCTGCGTCCGGCCAACGTCGCCGCCCTCATCCACGACTGGTTGCTCGATCAGGTAAACTCTGGCGTTCCAACCTAAAGTCTAAAACCTACGGGTAATTGGTATCACGCCCGCGCCGAACACGTGGAAGACTGGTGCGATGACCGTGCGGCGGTACGCCACGGGCGGTACGGCCAGCCGGTTTGATGTGACGAGCAAGGCTCTGGCCTGGCAGTCCTATTTGCTGGGGCGCTCCGTCGTGGGGCTCGCCGGCTGGCGCAGCGACAAGATCCAGAACTATACCCAAGTGCAAACCAACGCGCGCTCGCTCGCCAACGAATACCTGCCCACCAATCTGACGCTGAACAGCAACCCCGCCTCCTCCCAGGAGGGGAACACCTTCACGTGGAGCGTCGTCGCTCATGCCCCGGAATGGCTGCTTAAGAAACTGCCCCGGTTCGTCTCCGGTCTTTCCGCCCACTACGGCATCGGCGAGAACTTCTCCGCCATCGCGGAACGGTACGACGTGACTGGCGCGACCATCCCGAATCCGTCCGGCAAAACCAAGGAATACGGCCTCTCCCTCGGTTTCGCGGACAATAAATGGATCTTCAAGGCGAACCGTTTCGAAACCTCGACGCTTTACAACAGCGTGCTGGCAGCCGAGACCTTCCGGTCGATTACTGAAGTCACGCGACCTTTGAATAACTATCAAACCGCCCTCGATCAGGGCGTGCCGTTCAACCGGCTGTCGGCCTATTCGGACCTCGTGGCGGCCGGCATCACCTCGTACGATCAGTTGTTTGCCGCGATCAAGAACCTCATTCCCCAGCCGGCCCGGGCGATTTACGACTACCAACTCAACGCCAACCGAGTCTGGGCGCTGCCCTCCGGCAATCCGGGCATTCGCGGCCTCTCCTCGACCCAGGACGTTGTTTCGAAAGGTTGGGAAGTTGAGCTTACAGCAAATCCGACGGCGGACTGGCGCATCTCCTTCAACGCCGTCAAGGTCGAGGCGCAGGCGGCGAACACCGCCCGGCAACTGGGCGCGTTGCAGGACCAGTACCAGAAGAATCTGCTCGACTCGAAACTGGCCAACGTCGTTGAGGGCCCCGCCATCACCGTGACGATGTTCAACCGCTATAACAACGAGAATGTCGCGACGCGAGTCGCGCTGCAGGCCAAGGATGGCGCGCTCAACCAGGAAGTGCGCAAGTACCGGGTGAACCTCGTCTCCTCCTACGATTTCAGCCACGGCCGGTTGCGCGGCTTCGGGGTGGGCGGCGCGGCGCGGTGGCAATCCAAGGTCGCGACCGGCTATGCCACCACGCTGAACGCCGACAACCGGCAGGTGCCGATCCTCGATCGGGTATTCTGGGGGCCCGAGGAATTCAACGGCGACTTGTGGCTGAGCTACAAGCGCAAGGTCAGCGAAAGGATCCGTTGGAAAGCGCAGTTGAATCTGCGCAACATCATCGGTTCACAGGACGACATCCTCGTCGCCAGCAACCCCGACGGGCGGCCTGCCGTGTTCCGGATCGCTCCGGAACGGCAGTGGTTCCTCACCAATACCTTCAGCTTCTGACGGGCCCCGCCCCACCCACCGGCGGTCAACCTCTACTCCGTGCTCTCGGTTGCACCGATTCAGCGGACAACCGCGAATGAACGCGAGTCGACGCAAATTCGCCGGCTTTATGAAGTACTATATACTCCTTCGACTCGGTCGCTGGATTCGATGGCTGGCATCGCCCGGGCTGTTGCTGGTTTCGCTGGCCGCTGCGCGTGCCGCCGCAGCGGCCTCGCCGGCCGGCCCGGAACGATCGTTCGACATCCGCTCCTACGGGGCGGTGAGCGACGGGAAGACGGTCAACACCGGAGCGATCCAGCAGGCCATCGATGCCTGCCATGCCGCCGGGGGAGGCAGGGTGGTTGTGCCCGAAGGGGTGTTTGTCTCCGGGTCGTTGCGACTCAGGAGCCGGGTCACCTTGAAGATCGACCAAGGAGGCGTGCTGCGGGGCAGCCCAAAGATCGAAGACTACACAGTCGAGACCGCGCCGCTCCACTGGGGTGGGTTTTGGAAGTTTGCCGCCAGCCAGTGGAAACAATGCCTGATTTATGCCGAGGATGCCGAGCAGATCGGGATCGAGGGATCCGGGACGATCGACGGCCAGGGCGGCCGTGAACGCAAGGTGTTCCCCAACGCGGGCGATCCCCGGCGTCCCATGCTGGTGCGGTTCGAACGCTGCCGGGGTGTGACCGTGCGGAACGTTACGCTTATCGATCCGGCGGCCTTCACCACCTTCTTCGTGCGCAGCGAAGACATCCTCATCGAGGGCGTCACCATCCGCAGCCGCAATTCACCCAATGGCGACGGCCTTGGCGATCGGTTTCTGACACGCAGGCTCGCGGTAGTTGGCCAGGGCGTAATCGACCCAGAAGGAGAGCGAGTGCGGCTTGCCGGACAGCCGCTTGAAGACGGCCTCCGCCTCGTGCAGTTGGTCCTCCGTCAACCGGGTGACGGTGGGTCGGACGCCGGTAGCGCCTTGGAGGCGCCGGATTTCGAGGGTGTCGGCCTCGACCTTGGCCTCGGCGTGGGTGGCGAAATTCTTTCGGATGCGCTTACCGTCGAGCCATCCGGAAACGCGGAAAACGATCTCCCCAGAGGGATTCGTGAAATCTGAAATGATGAACGAAGCGGCGTGATTCATGACCGATTTGCCACGTCAACTGGCAAATCGGCTGTCGGGTTTGGCCTCTCATAGGAGAAAACTGGCGGAGAGGGAGGGATTCGAACCCCCGGTTCCCTTTCGGAAACACGCGCTTTCCAAGCGCGCGCATTCGACCACTCTGCCACCTCTCCGGTGTTCGTTTGAACCGTCAAAAACAGTTCCTCCGATGGGCGAAACGCCAAAAGAAAGGCTCCGCTCACAACCCCGTCAACGAGGAACTTGGCTGGGGCGATCCGGGGCCAGTCTCTTTCTCCACGCATCGGGGCTCGCCCGCTCAGCCGTCCGAAAGGCCCGGTAGAAGCTCGAAACATCCTCAAAGCCACACTCGTAACAAATCGAGGTCACCGATCGCCCCGTCTCCCGCAACAATCTCCGCGCGTGCGCCAACCGATGCGCCCGCACCGTATTGAACCAGGTATCCCCCGCAATCTCGCGAAACAACGTCGTGAATCGCCGTCGGCTTAACCCCAACCTCGCGGCTGCCCCGTCAATCTGACGCTCCTCAAAAAACGTCCTCTCCAGTTCCCGCACATAGGCGGCCACCCGCGTCCGCGCCAAACCGGCGACCGCCGGTGCCTCAGCCTTCCGCCCGCTTGCACCGCGCAGAACCAAACCCAACAACTGCCACGCGAGTCCCAAAAGCAGCGCCTCCCCGCCCGCCCGCCGCAGGGTCTGCTCATGCAACATCTGCCGAAATATCCCTCGGACGTCCGCCGCCCATGTCACATGGGAATACACCCGCGCGCCACCCGGTTCGCGCAGACTGGCGGGCAACACTGCCAGCACCTGCGCCTGCACGCACACGGCATATAAAGAAAGCGGTCGCGCGTCTTCGATGCGATGCCGGCATCCCGCCGGTACCCAAGCCACCACCCCGGGCTCCAGCGCTTCCCTCCGCCCTCCCCGCACCAAGGCGCCTTCGCCCGCCAACACCAACAGCACCTTCAAGAAATCATGCGCCGTGTCTTCCATCCGAAACGATCCATCATGCCGACTTTCCAAGACAAACACCCCCGCCGCACCAAACCTCACTGCAATGGGTTTACGGGCGAGCGGTTCAAACATGATAACACTTTTTGCGCTCAATTGCCCGATCTGCCAAGCGCGATTGCCCACGCCGCCACGACTTTCCCCGCCCCGGCCGCTATCTTCGGACCTCGGCCCATGCTTTACGACGAAGACCACGTCCTCCGCTCGCTCCGCACTACTTGGCAGCCCGTGGCCAACGCCGCCAGCCTCGCCCCGGGTGCCGTTACCGGCGTCACACTCCTCGAGACCGAGCTCGTTCTCACCCGCTTCGCCGACGGTCGCCTGCTCGCCGCTGATGTCGCTTGTCCCCATAAAGGAGCCCGTCTCTCGGCCGGCTGCGTCCGCGACGGTGAACTCATGTGCCCCTACCACGGCTGGCGCTTCGACCGCAACGGCGCATGCCAGTCCATTCCGTCCCTCGTCGAGCCCAACGCCGCCAAGCAGGCGCTCGCCCACCTCCGCACCTACGCCGTGCAGGAGCGCTACGGCTTCATTTGGGTGCAGCTCGATCCGACTCCCGCCGCCACCGGCATCGTCCCCTCGTTGCCCGAAGTGCCAGAGTTTGAGGACTCGCGCTGGACCTACGTTGTGGGCCCCTCCATGGCTTTCGAAACCGGTTGGCGCCGCGAGGTAGAAAACTACCTCGACATGACCCACTTTGCCTTCGCCCACGCCACCACGCTGGGCAAAGCCGCCGACCACCGCCTCCCGCCCATGGACATCAAAGAAATGCCCGACGGCGGCTTTCAGATGGACGCCCCTTTTCCCGCCCTCACGTCTCCCGCCGAGCCCCCCGGCAAACTTCAAAGCGCCCACCACCGTAGCCAGCGCGGCTACCTCCCCAACTTTACGACCATCCGCCAAACCTTCACGGATGGCGACGAGCGCGTTCTCCTCCACGTCCCCTCACCCCGCACGCGCACGAGTTGCAACGTCTTCTGGTCGCTCGCGATTTCTCCCGGCTTCGACGGTCCGCCACCGGCCACCCAAATCGAATTCGCCGTCCGCGTCCTCGATGAAGACCGCCTCATGTGCGAAAATCAAATTCCCGCCGAGGTTCCCATCAACCCCGGCCGCGGCGGTTGGGGCGTGCTGGTGATGCCCGGCGACAGGCTCGCCAACACCTTTCAAAAACAACTCCGCCGCTGGCTCACCGCGCACCCCGCGTTCGTCGCCTCCACCCCCAACCCGGCTGAAATATCAGCATAATCCCGCTCGCCACACCCCGCGTCTGCGCAAACTACTCATCGTTCTCGTTTCCAACTCCCAACCACTTCAACCCCTCCACTTCTTATGGCCAAACCACGCATCCTCACCACCACCGTCGGCTCCTATCCTGTTCCTGACTGGCTCGCCGCACTCCCCTCCGAGCAAGCCGTCATCGACGCCACCCGCGTCGTATTCGACATCCAAGCCCAAGCCGGCATCGACCTCCCCACCGACGGCGAACTTTACCGGTTCGACGTCAACCACCCCGACACGAACGGCATGATCGAATATTTCATCCGTCCCATGTCCGGCATCGACGGCCAAGTCGGCCGCTCCATCACCGAGGAATTCTCCCGCCATCACCCGATGGGCTTCCGCCGCAAGCCCGCCGGTGTCGTCACCGGCCCCCTCGGCGAAGGCTCGCTCAATCTCCTCGCCGATTGCCAACGCGCCGCGTCCGTCGCCGGCGGTGATTTCAAGTTCACCGTCACGAGCCCCTACATGCTCGCGCGCACGCTCCTCGACCATCACTACGGCAGCTTCGACAAGCTCACCATGGCCCTCGGCGAAGTCCTCGCCGCCCAGATGCCCGGCCTCCCTGCCAGCTGCGTGCAGGTCGACGAAGCCAACATCCCCGGCAACCCGAAGGACGGTCCCCTCGCTGCCGCCTCGATGAATCTGGTCCTCGACCGCATCGACAAAAAGACCGAGCGCGCCGTCCATTTCTGCTTCGGTAACTACGGCGGCCAGACCATCCAAAAGGGCAACTGGAAGGCCCTGCTCGATTTCCTCAACGCCCTCCACACCGACCACCTCGTCCTCGAACTCGCCCACCGCCCCGCCAGCGACCTCGATGCGCTCAAGCACATCGACAAGAAAATCGCCCTCGGCGTCGGCGTGATCGACATCAAGGTCAACCACATCGAGACCGCCGACGAAGTCGCCGCGCGCATCGAAGCCGTGGAGAAGAAAGTCGGCCCCGGTCGCGTGAAGTGGGTCCATCCCGATTGCGGTTTCTGGATGCTCAAGCGCTCCATCGCCGACCGCAAAATGGAAGCCCTCGTCCGCGGCCGCGACAAATACCTCGGCCTCTAAACGCCTCCGGAAATCCCCTCAAAAAAGCCGCGCTTCACCGCGCGGCTTTTTTGCGCTCAGCCCACCTGCTTTACCTCCACCACCCCACCCATTGACAGCCTACCCGGTGCACTACACCTGTAGTGCATGAGCTCCGCGACCGTCCCGACCTCCATCCGCCTCACGCCTGCCGAGAAACGCCGCATCGCCACCGCCGCCCGCAAACGCGGCCTCAGTCCCGCCGCCTACATCAAGCGCGTCGCCCTCGAAAGCACCACCGCCGCCGTCCCCAACGACGCCAAACTCGAACGCCTCGCTCTCCTCGTCCACCAGGTGCGAGCCGCCGTGGAAGACGAGATCGACTACCGCACCGCTGCCGCTGCATGGGATCGCCATGTGAAGAGCGGCGAAAAGACCCTCACCGGCGAGGAGGTGTGGCGTGCACTGGGCGTATGAGTTTACCGCGGAAGCCCAGCGCCAACTGCGCGATCTGGGTCCATCCGCGGCCGCCGACATCAAGCACTTCCTCGAAAAACGGATCAAAGGCGCCGCCGACCCGACAGCCTTTGGCAAAGCCCTGCGCGGCGACCTCAAAGGTTTCTGGCGCTACCGGGTGAAAGACTACCGCATCCTCTGCCGGATCGAAGCCCAGCGAGTCGTCGTCATCGTCGTAGCCATCGGCCACCGCTCGACCGTTTACGACGAGTGATTTAAAATTGTGCCTGCCCACATTCGGCGGCATTTACCCACGATGACATCGAACCTCTATTCCGCATCGCTTGGAACCCGGTTAACTGAAACCCTGGCCTATCTGGCTACCGGCAGCACCGTTATTGATGAATTTTATCCCGAAGGTCTCCGAGGTTCCGCAAATGCTTATGCCGTTTTGGTTGGCCCGAGCTATGGAGCCTACAACGGAGCCGGAGAGCAATACCCGGGCGGTCCCAATCGCCCGCAGAGCAAGTGGTCAAAACGGCTGATTGGAAACGGCCTCGGCCTAAACCCGTTTCCCGATGGTTCGCGAGTGCGTCAGGAGCGTTGGAATCGGCTCCTCCTGGCATGCTTACTCACGCCGGAGGCCGTTCAACACCTCTCGGCGCTGTATAATTTGGATTGGGGTCATTATCCCGACGAGAGCTCGGTTCCAACGAGCGATCTCAAGCGCGGTGCCGAAACCGTCGTTGAATACTTGGCGTTGGCTCGGCCCAAGATCGTCGTCCCACTTTCGAGAGCAGTCTGGAAGCACTTGGTTCTTGCGTTGGCGGCCTCGGGCTCGGTGGTTACGCGACAAGATGTCATCCCAGAGCACCAGTCGTTGCTAATCCGGCTGCGGGGCAAAGGAGGACTGCTAGATTTTGAAACCATAGTGGCCCGCCCTTACAATCATCCGTCATGGCACTTTCTGACTAAGAAGCGCATCGAAGCTTTCGGCAAAGGTATAGCCGGGCTCACCGCTGAGTGAGTCGATTACTTGTCTATCTGTCGCCGGGCAGAAATATCCCGTCCCGAGTGTTTGGGCAGTTACGTCAATTCCGCGCTCAGCCCACCCGATTCCCAGCCGCCACCACCAGATCTACCGGGTTGCCGCCGATCTCATGCGCCAGCAAGCGCTCATCGCGATGCCGCAGCAAAATCAGATCGGCGCGTTGCCCGACCTCGATCGTTCCGCGGTCGTTGAACCCCAGTGCCGCCGCCGCGTTCACCGTGGTCGCCGCGATCGCCTCCGCCACCGTCAGCCCGCTGTATCTGACCGCCAGCGCGATCACGAACGGCATCGCATGAGTCGGCGCCGTCGCCACGCCGTAATCGCTGGCGAGGGCCACCAATCCGCCGCTGTCGGCAAACGCTCCCGCCCGCGCGTAACGTCCGCGCCCGTGAAAACTCGCCGCCGGCGTGAACACCCCAAACGTCTCGCTCGCCGCCAAAGCCACCAGGTCCGCCTTCGACGCGTTTTCCAGATGATCCACGCTGCGCACATGCAGCCGCAGCGCCTCGGTGATCATGCCCGTCGGTGCCGCCGACTCCGCACTCACCCGTAGCGGTAGCCCGTGTTTGCCCGCCCGCTCAAACAGCCGCACGCACGCCTCCACCGGCCACGCATCCGCCGCGCACACCGCCTCGACCGCGATGCCCGGAAACTCATGCCACACCGCCGGCAACAGCTCCCGCACCACCATCCGCGTAAACGCCGCCACCTCCCCGTCCACCATCTGTCCAAGCAGCGCCGTCGGCACCACCGTCCCGGGAAATTCCTGCGCCGCCCGTGCGATCGCGTGCAACATCTTCGTCTCGCCGTCGATGGTCAGTCCATAGCCGCTCTTCACCTCCATCGTCGTGGTGCCACCGCGGAGCATCGCATCCAATCTCGTCCTCAACCCGGCCGCGAGTTGCTTCCGCGTCGCCTCCTTCACCGCCCGCACGGTCGCCTGAATTCCACCGCCTTTTTTTAAAATTTCCGCCGACGGCACTCCGCCGAGTTCCTGTTCCCACTCCACGAGCCGATCACCCGCCCAGCACGCATGCGTGTGGCAATCGACGAAGCCCGGCATCAGCACCCGCCCGTCGGCCTCGATCACTTCCGCTCCCGCCGGCACCGCCAACTCGGCGCCCACCGCCGCGATTTTCCCATCCGCCACGAGCACATCGCCACGCGCGATCACGCCGAGCTCCTTCAACGCCGCCCCGCGCCGCGCTTTTCGGCCGCCGATCAACGTCGTCGCCCCACCCGGCTCGGGCAGCGCAAGGGTCAACACACGGGCGTGACGGATCATGAGGCTCATGCGGTGACGCTTCACCGTCTTCACGACCCGCGCAAGCCACACGCCGCAGTTGCCAATTCCGCCCATTCATCACCTATTCCCCCTCCCTCCCGCATGTCCGCCGATCTCTCCGAACTCTACCAACAGGTCATCCTCGACCACAACCGCCGCCCCCGCAACCGCGGCAAGCTGCCCACCGCCAACCGCGTCGCCCATGGCAACAACCCGTCCTGCGGCGACGAATGCAGCGTCTATCTCCAGCTCGACGGCGACCGCATCACCAACCTTTCCTTCGACGGCTCCGGCTGTGCCATTTCCCAAGCCAGCGCCTCGCTCATGACCACCCAGCTCAAAGGCAAAACCGCCGCCGAAACCCAAAAACTCTACGACGAGTTCCACCACATCGTCACCACCGGCGAGGCCCCCGAAGACATCAGCGACCTCGCCGCTTTCGCCGGCGTGCACACGTTCCCCGCTCGCATCAAATGCGCCACCCTCGGCTGGCACGCCGCACTCAACGCCCTCAAAGGCGACCCGCTCCCCGCCACCACCGAGACGCACAAAGATTGATCCGCATCTCTTCGTCCGGTCTCTTACCTCTCAGCCCTCAACCGCGCGCCTCACGCTCCGCAAATGTCCGACCTCGCCCGCACCCGCGCCGACTTCCCCATACTGCACCAGCAGGTCAACGGCAAGCCCCTCGTCTACCTCGACAACGGCGCCACATCGCAAAAACCCCGCGCCGTCATCGACGCCCTCGTCCGCTACTACGAGCGCGACAACAGCAACGTCCACCGCGGCCTCCACGCCCTCTCCATGCGCGCCACCGACGCTTACGAAGGTGCCCGCACCCGCATCGCCACCTTCATCCACGCCGCCGACCCCGCCGAAATCATTTTCACCCGCGGCACCACCGAGAGCGTCAACATCGTCGCCCGCAGCTGGGCCCACGCGCACCTGAAGCCCGGCGACGTCATTCTCACCACCGAGATGGAGCACCATTCCAATCTCGTCCCTTGGCAACAAGCCGCCAAAGCCGCCGGCGCCACCTTAAAATACATCCCCGTGCTCGGCGCCGACGCCGAGGGCGGTCTCGACTACGCCGCGCTGGATACGCTGCTCACCCCGGCCGTGAAGCTCTTGGCCTTCACCCATATTTCCAACACCCTCGGCACGATCAACGACGCCGCCGAACTCTGCCGCCGCGCCCGCGCCGTCGGTGCCGTCACCTTGATCGACGCCGCCCAGTCCATCGGCCACGCCCCGATCGACGTGCAAACCCTCGGCTGTGATTTCCTCGTCTTTTCCGGCCACAAAATGTGCGGCCCCACCGGCATCGGCGTCCTCTACGGCCGCCGCGCGCTGCTCGACAAACTCGCGCCCGACGAAACCGGCGGCGGCATGGTCGTCACCGTCACCTACGAAGGCGCGAATTGGAAACCGTCGCCCGAGCGCCATGAAGCCGGCACGCCCAACGTCGCCGACGCCATCGCCCTCGGCGCCGCCTGCGACTACATCGACGCCATCGGCCGCGAAGCCATCGCGGCGCACGACCACCACTTGGGTGCCGTCGCGATGGAGCAGCTCTCCGCTATCCCCGACATCCGCATCATCGGCCCGCGCCTCGGCCAACCCCGCGCAGGTCTGGTGAGCTTCGCGTTTCCCGATGTGCATGCCCACGACATCGTCACCTTCGCCGACGAAGACGGCCTCGCATTGCGCGGCGGCCACCACTGCAACCAGCCGTTGATGCGCAAGCTCGGCCTCACGAGCACGACGCGCGCGAGTTTCTATTTCTACAACACCGAGCAGGAAATCGACGTCCTCGTCGCCAGCCTCCGCCGCATCCAAAAATTCTTCACCGGCTAGCCACGCCTTGCCGGTCGACCCCTTCTACCATTTGAGCCGCATCGATGTGCGGCTTTTTTTGTGCCTGATTTAGCATCTTTGCCCCATCTCCCGCTCCACTCCCTTCCTGCTCGCCTCCCCTCGCCCCGCCCGCTTTGGCTTTCCCCCTATGAAACTCCGTCCCCTCCTCTTTATCCTCTCCGCTTGTGTCGCGGGCAGCGCCCTGCGCGCCGACGAAGGTATGTGGCTTTTCTCCGCGCCGCCCCGTGCGCAGATCAAAGCCAAATATAACTTCGATCTCACCGATGCTTGGCTCGATCACGTCCGCCTTTCCTCCGTCCGCTTCAACAGCGGCGGCTCCGCTTCCTTCGTCTCCGCCGACGGCCTCGTAATCACCAACCACCATGTCGCCGCCGACTCCCTCCAAAAGATGGGCTCAAAGGAGAAAAACATCCTCCGCGACGGCTTCTACGCCAAGACCCAAGCCGATGAGATCAAAGCCAACGACCTCGAGGTAAACGTCCTCCAATCCATCGAGGACGTCACCGCCCGCATTAACGCCGCCGTCCCGGCCAATCTCTCCGGTGCCGACGCCGCCCTCGCCCGCCGCAAGATCATCGCCGAAGTTGAAAAAGAGTCGAAAGACAAAACCGGCCTCCGTAGCGACGTCGTCACCCTCTACCAAGGCGGCGCCTATCACCTCTACCGCTTCAAGCGTTACACCGACATCCGTCTCGTCTTCGCCCCCGACCAGCAAATCGCCCTTTACGGCGGCGATCCCGATAATTTCGAATATCCCCGCTACTGTCTCGATGTGACGTTTTTCCGCGTCTACGAAAACGGCCAGCCCATCAAGTCCGCGAACTTCCTGAAATGGTCGGCCAACGGTGCGGCCGATGGTGAACTCACCTTCGTTTCCGGCCACCCCGGCTCCACCCGGCGTCTGCTCACCATCGCCGAGCTCGAATACCTTCGCGACAACCAGGTCCCCTACCAACTTGGCCAGTTGAAACGCGAAGAAGTCCTCCTCAATTCTTGGAGCGGCCGCAGCGGCGAAAACGCCCGCCGCGCCAAAGATGAACTCTTCGGCATCCAGAACTCGCGCAAAGTTTCCGACGGTCGTATCGCCGCCCTGCAAGACCCCGTCTTCTTCGGCGCCAAAGTCGCCGCCGAAAAAGCCCTGAAGCAAAAACTCGCCGACATGCCCGGCGGCACCGAGGCCCTCGCCGCCTATGACCGCATCGCCGCGGCCCAAAAAATCATCGCCGGGCTCGCCCACCGCTCCCGTGCGATCAACAGCCTGAACTCCGATTCGTTCAGCATCGCCAACCGCCTCCTCCGCGCGGGCGACGAACGCCCCAAGCCTAATGGCGAACGCCTCAGCGAATACGCCGACGCGCGTCGCGAGTCCTTCGAGCAGCAGCTGTTCACCGACAAGCCCATCTACCCCGACTTGGAAATTCTCACTCTGGCGGACTCGCTCACGATGTTCGTCGCCGACTTGGGCGCCAATGACCCGGTCGTACTCGCGGTCCTCGCGGGCAAATCACCCCGCGTCCGCGCGGCCGAATTAATCAACGCGACAAAAGTCCGCGACGTCACCTTCCGCAAAAAACTTTATGAGGGCGGAGCCGCCGCCGTCGCCGCGGCCAAGGATCCGATGATCGAGGTCGCCCGCGTCCTCGACCCCGAATCCCGCGCCCTGCGCAAGAGCTTCGAGGCGCAGAACGAAATCAAACAGCAGGCCCAAGCCGTCATCGGCAAAGCCCGTTTCGCAGTCGACGGTACCAACAACTACCCCGACGCCACCTTCACCCTCCGCCTCAGCTATGGCCCGGTGAAAGGCTACGTCGAGAACGGCCAAAAAATCCCCGCCACCACAAACTTCGCCGGCCTTTACGCCCGCGCCGCCGATCAGGACAACAAGCCACCCTTCGATCTTCCTCCCCAATGGATCGCGAAGAAATCGGCCCTCGATCTCACCGTGCCCTTCAACTTCGTGAGCACGGCCGACATCATCGGCGGCAACTCCGGCAGCCCGGTGATCAACCGTGCCGGCGAATTCGTCGGCATTATCTTTGACGGCAACCTCCAGTCGCTCGCCGGCGACTACGGTTACGACGACATCGAAGCCCGCGCCCTGAGTGTCCACAGCGCCGGCATTCTCGAGGCGTTGAAGCAGGTTTACGAAGTCCCCGCCCTCGTCGCCGAACTCACAGCGGGCAAACGCTGATCCCAACAATCACCGGATTTCTGGGGGCGGGTCTCCAACCCGCCCTTTTTTGCGCCCCGACAACGTCTTGCTCTTCTCAACCGCTTACCCCTCTCAGTCCCCACCCCGCCAGCGCCGCCCCGAGCACGATCCATCCCAGCGCGATGCGTTCCCATTGCAGCGCCGCAAACGCGATCACGCCGATCGTCGCAACCCATCCGTCCATGCCAGCCGACCAACCGTTCGGCCACACCGCGTGCCAGCCAAACCAGAGCGCGAGATTCAAGATTACGCCCACCACCGCCGCCGTCACCGCCGCCAGCGCCGCACTCAACCGCACATTGTCGCGCAGCCGCTCGACGTAGGGCGCCCCCACGAGGATAAATAGAAACGTTGGGACGAACGTTACCCACGTCGTCATCGCCGCGCCGAGCGTAGCCGCCCCCAGCGACGTCAGGCCGCCGGGATTCGCCCAGCCCGCGAGAAACCCCACGTATTGAAGCACCAAAATCAGCGGCCCAGGCGTCGTCTCCGCGAACGCCAAACCGTGCAACATTTGCGGCGCCGTTACCCAGCCGTGATTCTCCACGGCCTGCTGCCCCACGTAGGGCAACACCGCGTACGCCCCGCCAAACGTCACCACCGCCACCTTGCTGAAAAAAACCCCCAACTGCGCGTAGAGCCCGCTCCAGCCGTGAAAAACTCCCGCCGCCACCACCGGCGCCGCCCAAAGCGCCAGCCCCACCACCGCGAGCCGAAGGGTGGACCGCGTTGTCCCCAACGCGGGCTGCGCCCCGCGCGCGTTCAACGGCGCCATCACCTTCAGCCCAAACGCCTCCGGCCAAACCTTTCCACCGAAGAACCCGGCAGCCAGCGCGCCCAAGACCACCGCCGGAAACGGCACCTGCCCCGCCGCCAGCGCGACTAACGCCGCAGCCGCGATGCCCCACGCCACCGGAGTCTTGAGGGCCTTGCGACCCACCCGCAGCACCGCCGCCACCACGATCGCGAGCACCACCGCCTTTAGCCCATAAAGAATCCCCGCCACCGCCGGTACCGTTCCGTAGCTCACATAAATCCAACTCAGTCCCCACAGCGTCAGCGCGCCCGGTAGCACGAACAAAATTCCTGCCGCCAAACCGCCGCGCACCCCGTGCAGCAGCCAGCCGCAATAGGTCGCGAGCTGGGTCGCTTCCGGCCCGGGCAGCAGCATGCAAAAATTCAGCGCGTGCAGAAACCGCTCCTCCCCGATCCAGCGTTTCCGTTCCACGAGCTCCCGATGCATGATCGCGATCTGCCCCGCCGGTCCGCCGAAACTGATCCAACCCAGCTTCAGCCAGAACCGCAGCGCCTCCCGAAAACTCGGCTTCCCCTCCATCACGCGAGCACACGCACTTCAACGCGCCGCGCAAACGGCAAAACTCCAGATGTAAAAAATCCTCCGAATGACTTGCACCCGCCGCTCAGCGCCTGTTTCTGATTCCGTTTTTTCTCCGCCGTCCATTTTTCCCCGTCCGTCTTCGCCTCATGAAACCTTCCCGCGCCACCGAGTCTTTGCTCGAAAAAACCATCTTCGCCAGCCGCTGGCTGCAAGCCCCGCTCTACGTCGGCCTGATCATCGCCCAGTGCGTCTATGTCTACCAGTTCTTCGTCGAGCTCTGGCACCTCGGACACATCGCCTTCAGCTCGGCGGGCACCTTCAAAGATCCCGGCACCCTCATCATGCTCAACGTCCTCGGACTCATCGACGTCGTCATGATCGCGAATCTCCTCATCATGGTGATTATCGGCGGCTACGAGACCTTTGTTTCCCGGCTCAATCTCGACCAACACGCGGACCAACCCGAGTGGCTCAGCCACGTCAACGCCGGCATGTTGAAGGTCAAACTCGCCACGGCGCTCATCAGCATTTCGTCGATCCATCTTTTGAAGACGTTCATCGAGGTGCGTTCACCCGAATTCTCCTCCTCGCCCGACGGCGTGATGTGGCAGATCGTCATCCACTGCGTGTTCGTCCTCTCCGCCGTCGCCCTCGCTTACACGGACAAACTCATGATGTCCTCCGTCAAAGCCGCCTCCGGTCCAAGCTGAGCCCAGCCCTCAACTCGCCAGATCGAACGGCCCCCACCCCAAAATCGCCAAGCCCAAGACAGGCACCACGACCGAAGTACGTTTTCGAAATCACATCTGCCAGCCGGGCCTCACCCGGCGTAAGTTGGCCGTCCTTGACCAATTCCTCCGGAGCCATCTGGCGATGGGCAGGGTAAATCCGCAGTACGATTCCGGCCAAGGAAAGCATGAGCGCTGCGGCGACTCCCCATTCGTCTAATCCTCGCGACGATCTCTCGGCCAGGATTCCTTGAAGCCAAGCGAACGGAGGGTCGATTACGGTAAATCCGAAAGGGGCGAATGAGTTTAAGCGCCGTACGGAAGCAAGTTACGTTGAGGCCAAAACACCGGGCCACCCAGCGCAAGCTCCGCAATTAACGCGGGTTTCGCGCCCGATGGAGCCAAGACAGCCCACGCCACGCTTGCCGCCGCGTGCCTCGCGGCGCACATATCCCCGGTGCAAACGTCCAGCGACGACTCCCTCATCTTCGCCCTCGAGCGACCTCACCGTAACCTTTGGACCTACTATTGGGTCACCTGCCTCGCGGTGCCACCGCTCCTGCCCTTCACCTTACCGTTTTACTGGTTTCGCTATCACACGATGCGTTACAAGTTCACCGCCGAGGGAATTTCGATGAGTTGGGGCATTTTGTTTCGCCGCGAGATCATCGTGAATTACGCGCGCATCCAAGACATCCATCTTCGCTCGAATCTGGTCGAGCGTTGGTTTGGCCTCGCCAAGGTGCTGGTCCAAACCGCCAGCGGCAACGCCTCCGCCGAGCTCACCCTGGAAGGTCTGAAGGAGTTCGAAGCGGTCCGTGATTTTCTCTATTCCAAGATGCGGGGCGTAAAGGAGCAGCCCTCGACCCCACCCGTTTTGACTGCTGTCGGCTCGGACGCCGAGCTCGCCGCCGCCCTGCGTGAGGTCGCCGCCGAACTCCGCGCCACCCGCCTCGCCCTCGCCCACCGCACCGGCACCACGTCGGCCCAGCCCGATGCTTGATTCGCTTCGCACCCGTCTCCTTGGCTGGTTGCGCGTCCCGGCTCAACCTCAGCCGCCCGCCGGCGCCCCCGGCTCGACCCGCGTTTTTCGCGCCGGCCGTCGTTTCTACCACCTCCGTCTCGCCGTTTGGGCGATCGCCCAAATCGCCACGCTCGCCGGTATTCTCTTCTCGCTTTGGTTTTTTCACTGGGCCGAACAACTCGCTCAGGAAATTCGCTCCTCGACGACGACCGCACCCGCCGCGATCACCCCTTCGCCGGAACCACCTCCGAAGAATCCGTCGGCAAAATCGAAAGCCCGGTCCGAACGCAAAGTCTCATACGATCTCGCCGTGCGCAACGCGGCCGAACGCATGCCTTGGTGGATGTTCCGTGTCATCATGGTGCTCGAAATCATCGCACTCTCGGGCTTCTTCTTCGTGGCTCTCATCACCTACGCGGCCGTCCGCCTCGACTACGAACAGCGCTGGTACATCGTCACCGATCGCAGCCTCCGCCTCCGCAGCGGCATTTGGCAGGTGCAGGAACTCACAATGAGCTTCGCCAATCTTCAACAGGTCACCCTCACCCAGGGCCCCCTCCAGCGCATCCTCGGCCTGGCCAACGTCCACGTCCAAACCGCCGGCGGCGGCGGTCGCCAGCCCAATGAAGAGAATCACGATTCCTTGCACACCGCCGAGTTCCACTGCGTCGAAAACGCCCCGGAAGTTCGCGATCTGATTCTTGATCGCCTCCGTCTCTTTCGCGCGAGCGGCCTTGGCGATCCCGACGATCACACCGTCGCACCGCCTCCCGCGCCCGCCCCCACGACCGCCATCGCGGCCGCCCGTGAATTGCTCCAAGAAGCCTCCGCCCTGCGCCGCACCTTCACCGGCTGATACACCGACTGCCCTCGCCCTTTCGCCATAGCCGAACCCGGCCAGTTACTTCATCTGGAACGAATCCGCTGGTCTTGCCTCTATTCGCCACGAGCGCGCTTTCGCCCAAAACGCGCCGACTTATTCCGACCAACCGTAGTTCCAATGCTCCTTGGCGCAGCCAGTCTCCGGTCGACCCGCAACCGCCTCACCGCCTCAACTTCAGCAACCGCTCGCCGGCCGCGTGCAGCGTGGCGGGTTTCTTCGCGAAATTCAGCCGCACATAACGATTCTCGCCGTGGGCGAAAAAGCTCGAGCCCGGCACCGGCGCGACGCCGATCTCCTTTGTCATCCAGTGGGAAAATTCCACGTCGCTCGCGAAGCCAAACGGCGAAATGTCCAACATCACAAAATAGGCGCCCTCGGGCCGCGTGTAGCTGAGCCCGGTTCGGTCGAGGTAGCCGAGCAACACATCGCGCGACTCGGCATACTTCGCCGTCAACTCATCGTAGTAACTCGCCGGGAAATTCAGCGCCGTCACCACCGCATGTTGCAACGGCGCCGCCGCGCCCACCGTGAGAAAATCATGCACCTTCCTCGCCTGCGCGATTACCTCCGGCGCCGCGTGCAGATAGCCGAGCCGCCAACCGGTGATCGAAAAAGTTTTCGAGAGCGACGAGCACATCAACGTGCGCTTCGCCATGCCCGGGAGCGTCGCGAAATACACATGCTGCCGGCCGTCGAAAACGATGTGCTCATACACCTCGTCGGTGATCACCCACACATCGAACTCCTCCGCCAGCGCCGCGATCTGCAACAACTCTTCACGCGTAAACACGCGGCCGCAGGGATTGGACGGATTGCACAGCACAAACGCTTTCAGCCCACCCGCAAACGCCCGCCTCAGCTCCGCCGGATCGAAACGGTAATGCGGCGGATGCAGCGGCACGTGCACCGCCTTCGCCCCCGTGAGGATCGCGTCGGCGTTGTAGTTTTCATAAAAAGGGGAGAACAGACCAACTTTGTCGCCCGGGTCGCACACGGTCATGAACGCCGCCATCATCGCTTCCGTCGAGCCGCAGGTGACGACGAGCTCGCGGTCGGCATCGACCGGCACGCCCAACCCGCGGGAGATTTTCGCCCCAAGCGCCGCGCGCAGTTCGGGTGCGCCCCACGTGACCGCGTATTGGTGGCGGCCGGCGTCCATCGCATCTTTGCCGGCCTGTACCAGGGCCGCCGGCGGGTCCCAGTCGGGGAAGCCCTGCGACAGATTGATCGCACCGTGCCGGGCCGCGACGCGCGACATCTCGCGGATCAAAGATTCCGTGAAGACCGAGGTGCGACGAGACGTGGCGGGCATAGGAAGCGGCTCAAGGAATCCTCAACGCCATGCCCTCTTTGAGCGGCGTCGCGGCACCGGCCGGCAACACATCGCGATTCGCGTCGATCAGCGCCTGCACCCGCGCGTTGGTCGCCGAGCCGTAGTATTTTTTCGCAATCCCGAAGAGCGAATCCTTCGGCGCCACCGTGTGACGGCGACCGCCTCCGGCCGCCGGTTGCGCAGACTTGGTCGGAGGAACAGAAGTGGTCGGCGCGGGTGACAACGACGCTTCCGCCGCCGCGTCGCCTTCGCGGCCTTGGATCGGCGCGAGGCTGATGCGTGACGGCTCATTCCCTTCGGTCACCTCCGTCACCGCCGGTTCCCAAGTCGCCGCCGTTGCCGGCCGAACACCGGCCGAAAACGTACCGCCCAACCCGCCGGAGCGCAAAACCGAGAGTTCCGTGCGGAGTTGTTCAATTTCCCGCTCCAATCGCTCGCGTTGGTCCCCGCCCTCGATCCGGACCTCGCGGCTGTCGAGCGGCTGATTGGGCAGCGTCCGGCCAAACTCGCGTTTCGCCGCCTCGATTTGTTGGCGCACAAGCGGCGCCTGCCGGGAATTGGGCTGCTGCTCGAGGTATTTTCTAAAATGGTAGATCGCAGCGATCGGATCCTTGATGTGCTGCCGATAGATCAAACCGGCTTCCAAGTGCGATTCCGGGGCCGATTCCGCCCGGCGTGCGATCACCTTCAGATAGTTGGCCAACGCCTCCTGCGGTCGTCCCTGCTTCACCAATTGCTGCCCTTCCCGGTAACTTGCATCGTCCACTTCGGCGATCAACACGGAGGTTTCCCCCGGCCCGCAACCGGCACCCGCCCCGGCAAACACCAGCACTAAGCCGGCGGCGATAAATGGAAAAAACTTGGACATCGGAATCGGTGAAAGGGATTGAACGCGTTAAAGCTGGCCGTAAGTTCCGGACTCCGCTCCCGCGATTCAAATCATAAATGGCCATCGCTTCGAAATCCGCCCTCGCCCGTGCGCGCCGTTGCTTCCGCATCGAGGGTGACGCTCTCGCTGCCACCGCGCGAGGCCTGGACGGGAGTTTTGTCGCGACGGCCCGGGCCGTGGAATCCACCGTCGCGGCCGGCGGAAAACTCATTTTTAGCGGAGTCGGAAAATCCGCCCACATCGCCCAGAAAGTCGCCGCCACCTTCAACAGCACGGGCGTCTCCTCCTGTTTTCTCGATTCAACCCAAGCGCTCCACGGTGACCTCGGTCTGTGCGCCGAGGGCGATCTTGCAATTCTGCTCAGCAACAGCGGCCAGTCCGAGGAGGTTCTCCGTCTCGTCCCGCTGCTCAAGCGCTTCGGCCTCGGCATCGTGGCCTTCACCGCCCACGCAGATTCCGACCTCGCCCGGGCCGCCGATCACCTGCTGCTTTACCGCGTCCCCCGCGAAGCGTGCCCGCTCAAGCTCGCCCCGACCGCGAGCACCACGGCCGCGCTCGCCCTCGGCGACGCGCTGGCGATGGTACTGCTCGAATCCCGCGGCCTCACCCGCGACGACTTCGCCAAATACCATCCCGCCGGGAACCTGGGCCGCGTCCTTCTCCTGCGCGTGAGCGACATCATGCGTACCGCCGACCGCCTGCCCGTGGCCGTTGAAACCGTCCCGCTGCAGGACGCCATCCTCGCGATGACCAAAGCCAAGAGCGGCAGCATTGCCCTGGTCCATCCCCGCACCCGGCGACTGACCGGCATTTTGACGGACGGCGATTTTCGCCGCAGCGCGCTCACCGGTCCGGATTTCCTCAGCCGTCCGGTCGCCGCGTTCATGACCCGCACCCCAAAAACCATCTCCGCAGATGCCCTAGGCGTCGATGCGTTGCGTCTTTTTGAAGCCCATAAAATCGACGATCTCATCGTCACCGACGCCCAGCACCGACCCGTCGGACTGATCGACGGACAAGATTTGCCCAAATTTAAAATCGTGTGAAAAACCCCATTCGCATCGGCATCATCGGTCTCGGCGGTTTCGCCGGCTCCCACCACAACGCCGTCGCGCGCTTGGAAGAGCGTGGACACGCCAAGCTTGTTTGCACCTGCGATCCGCGGGTGGAATTTTTCGTCAACGAGCGCGAGAAACTGAATTTTGTCGCCCGAGGCGTCGGCGTGTTTCCCGACTACCGCTCCATGCTCGCCGCCTGCGGCCGCGATCTCGATCTCGTCGTGATCCCGACGCCGATCAATCTTCATGCCGAGATGCACGCCGCCGTCACGGCGCTTGGCCTGCCGGCTTATCTTGAGAAGCCTCCCACCTTGGATCACGCCGAGCTTGAGCGCATGATCACGGCCGACTCACGGGCGGGAAAATCATCGCTGGTGGGCTTTAACTTTATCATCGAGAAACAACGTCTCGCCCTGAAGGAGCGCCTCCTCGCGGGCGAGTTTGGCGGATTGCGCGGCGCCACGCTGAGCGCCCTGTGGCCCCGTCCGGCGAGTTACTTTCAGCGCAACGACTGGGCCGGGCGCCTCATGATCGCCGACCGCCCGGTGCTCGATTCCTGCTTCGGCAACGCCATGGCGCACTTCGTCCATAACATCCTGTTTTGGGCCGGCACCGCCGATCTTTACAGCTGGAGCCAGCTCGCCGCGGTGCGCGCCGAACTCTATCGCGCCCACACCATCGAAGGCGCCGATACGTTCTTCGTCGAGGCCGACACGACCACATCGGTTAACCTGCGCTTCGCGCTTTCGCACGCCTGCGCCGGCCCGGCGTCGCACAACGAAACCGTGATCTGCGACGACGCGGTGATCCACTACTCCGTCGGGCATCACATCGAACTGCGTTGGCGAGATGGCCGCGTCGAGCGCACCACCCCGGAGCCGTTCGACGGCCTCGAATGCAACCACCTCGACTACTACCGCTACCTCCGCGGCGAAACGAGCCGGCCCGCCACCACCCTCGTCGACTCCCGTCCTTTCGTGGCCCTGAACGACCTCGCCCACATCTCAAGCGGCCAGATTGCGACCATTCCCGGTGCGCTGGTCAGCGGCGTGCGCGACGAGAAGGAGCAGAAGGACTACATCAACGTCGCCGGCATGAACGCGTCGCTCGATTCATTCCTCGCTCACGGCCGCTGGCCCGGGGCCCAAGGCTGGAATCATCCGGGCGGCACCGTCACCACCCTCGCCGATCTGCCGCGATTTGAGGCTACCGTTCGCGCGATGGCGCAGGCGAAGTAAGGCCTCGTTTTAGGTCCGCCCGTCCACCTTCGCCGCCCGCTTTACTCGCGGCGGTTTCTTCGTCTTTTTTTCCCTATGCCCACGCCTGCGTTTTTCTACCAAGACCCGCTGCCCCTCGGCCCCGATGAAACGTCCTACCGCCTCCTCACCAAAGACGGCGTCAGCACCACGACGTTTGAAGGCCGCGAGATCCTGAAAGTCGCGCCCGAGACGCTGGCGTTCCTCGCGCAGCAGGCGTTTCACGACACCAATTTTTTCCTGCGCTCAAAACACATCGCGCAGGTCGCGGCCATTCTCGACGACCCGGCCGCCTCGCCCAATGACCGCTACGTCGCGCTCACGCTCCTGAAAAATGCCGAGATTGCCGCCCGCGGCATCCTTCCGATGTGCCAAGACACCGGCACCGCCACCATCGTCGGTAAAAAAGGCCAGCAGGTCTGGACCGGTGCCAACGACGCCGAGTGGCTGAGCCGCGGCGTCTACGACTGCTACACCAAGGAAAATCTCCGTTACTCCCAAACCGCGCCCCTTGATCTCTGGAAAGAGGTCAACACCGGCACCAACCTTCCGGCGCAGATCGACCTCTATGCCACCGAGGGCGCAAAGTATGAGTTTCTGTTTGTCGCCAAGGGAGGCGGCTCGGCCAACAAGATGTTTCTCTACCAGGAGACCAAGGCGCTCCTGAACCCGAAGAGCCTCGAGAAGTTCGTCGCCGACAAACTCCAATACCTCGGCACCAGCGCCTGCCCGCCCTACCACCTCGTCTTCGTCCTCGGCGGCACCAGCGCCGAGGCCTGCCTCAAGGTCCTCAAGCTCGCCTCCGCCAAATACCTCGACGCCCTCCCCACCACCGGCAACGAGCACGGCCGCGCCTTCCGCGACCTCGAATGGGAAAAAAAGATTTTGGAGATCGCGCAGAATTCCAAAATCGGCGCCCAGTTCGGCGGCAAATATTTCGCTCTCGATGTCCGGGTTGTCCGCCTCCCCCGCCACGGCGCGAGCTGCCCCGTCGGCATGGGCGTATCCTGCAGCGCCGACCGCAACATCAAGGCCAAGATCACCAAGGACGGCGTCTTTCTGGAAGAGATGGAGACCAACCCAGGCCGATTCATCCCCGAGGCCGACCGCCGCTTCAAGGACGACAACATCGTCAAGATCGACCTCCGACGCCCGATGCCCGAGATCCTCTCGGAGCTCTCCAAATATCCCGTCACCACCCGCGTCTCGCTCACCGGCCCGATGATCGTCGCCCGCGACAGCGCGCACGCGAAGCTCCAGGAGCGCATCGATGCCGGCCAAGGCCTGCCGCAGTATATCAAGGATCACCCCGTCTACTACGCCGGCCCCGCCAAAACTCCGAACGGCTTCGCCTCCGGTTCCTTCGGCCCCACCACCGCCGGCCGCATGGACAGCTACGTGAACACCTTCCAATCCCACGGCGGTTCGATGATCATGCTCGCCAAGGGCAACCGCAGCCAAGCCGTCACCAAATCCTGCAAAGCCCACGGCGGTTTTTATCTCGGCAGCATCGGCGGCCCCGCCGCGATTCTCGCGCAGGACAACATTAAGAAGGTCGAAGTACTCGAATACCCCGAGCTCGGTATGGAAGCGATTTGGAAGATCGAAGTGGAAGACTTCCCCGCCTTCATTCTGGTCGACGATAAGGGCAACGACTTCTTCGTGAACAACTGCGGCATCTGCGTCCCAGGCTAAACTGCCCGCGGATCACTCGCCGATCACCGTCACAACCACCCTGCGCATCGGCGCGGCGTGGCGGTGCTCCCACAGAAACAGCCCCTGCCAAGTTCCGAGCAATAACCGACCCTCGCTAAACGGCACCGTCTCGCTCGTGCGCGTCAGCGTCACCTTTATATGGCTCGGCATGTCATCCGGGCCTTCCTGAGTGTGCTCAAAGTGCGGATTCCCTTCCGGAACCAACCGATCAAACCAAGCCTCAAGATCACGCCGCGCAGACGGATCGGCGTTCTCCATGATAACGAGACTCGCGCTCGTATGTTGGCAAAACACTGTCACCACCCCGCGGGTCAATCGGCTGCGCTCCAGTACGCTCGCCACCGCGTCGGTGATCTCATGCAGCCCGCTCCTGCGCGGGCGCAATTCCAACGTTTCTTGAAACACAGCCACGTCTCAGCCAAACCGTCTGATCCGTGGCGCACAAGTCTATGGACCCGTTTTTCGCTGAGCGGCAGGGCTGCGACCTGATCCTCGCCCACAAAAAAGGCCGGGCTGTTTAAGCTCGGCCTGCCGCGTCGCTGGAATTTGCCGCTTCAGAATTTCACCATGAGGCGATCGCCACCGACGCCCAACCGGCTGGGGCCGGTTTCGTAGAGCCGCTCGTCGGCAATCCGGCTGGCCAAGCGCTCGCTGCTGCGGGCCGTTGCTGTTTTCACACCGACACTTGCCGGCAACGCCGTGCCGAGGTAACGAGCACGCCGGACATCCGACGGAGCCTTCATCTGCGCCAAGGGGTCAACCACCGGTTGACGCGCGGGCATCGCTCGCGACTCGAAGCCGTGCACCGTCGAACCGAGAAACGACCGGCCGCCAAACGGGGACTCGGCGGCTTGCACCGCAGCAAAATTGTTCGCGATCGAGCGCGCCGAGGGACTCGCTTCTCGATCACTGTCGTCGACCCGCCCGGTCAAAACTGCCATCGCCGAGAAGGCCTGGGCTCCCGACTCGGTGGACATCTCGGCCTCCCGGCTCACGCTCGGCGCCAGTTCGTTTGCGACTGCGACAGGTTTGACCTCGCCGCCCAAGACCACGCCTTCAGCCGGCCCGGCTACTGTCGCAGCCGAACCCGCAGACGATGCCGACGTCTCAAAAACCTCATCACCAAGGACCGGCAGCACGACCCCTTCAGGAGTCATCGTCTGATACTCGCGCACGCTCAAAAAAGTAATCGCCAACACCGCCGTCGCCCCGAGGGGCAGATGATACCGGGAAAAACCCGCAAATGCCCGCGCCGGCAACGTGCGCCACCACGGCCGTTTCACCACCAGCGCCGCGAGCTGCTTCGCACGCAGCTCGCGCTCGAATTGGTTCCAAAACTCCGCCGGCGGGCGTTCGGCTCGCTTCAAACGTAAAAGGTCTTCCAAGGTCACTGACTTCGGGCGGTCGGACTTCATCGGCGCATGTAGGGCTGGAGCTCGGATTGCAGCAGTTGTTTCGCGTAATGGAGCCGGGAGCGCACGGTTCCTACCGAGGAATCCATGATCTCGGCGATCTCTTGGTGGCTCAGGCCATCGATTTCAAATAAAGTTACCACGGTACGATGCTTGGTAGACAGTTTTTGCAGTGCTTCGTTCAATTTTTCCTGGAGCTCGCGGACATAGGTGTCGCGCTCGGCGCCGCTGTTGTCGGTCAGAGCGGCAATGATTTCCTTTGAAACCGGCTCGTCGGAGTCAATTTTTTCCAGGCTGAAAAAGGAACGAAGCCGGTGTTTGCGCAGGTGGCTGAGCGTGGTGTTGACGGCGATCCGGTAGAGCCAAGTGAAAAAGGACGACTGGCCGCCAAACCGCTGGATCGATTGAAACGCCTTGATGAAGGTATCTTGGGTGAGATCGGCCGCATCCTCCCGATTGGAGGTCATGTGGTAGATGATTCCGAGCACCCGTTCTCTATACCGCACAATCAGCCGATCAAACGCCGCGACGTCTCCCGCCTGCACCAAGTGCACAATTGCCATATCGGCATCGGCCTCCTGCGCGCGCTCCGGAGAGGCGACAAGGATCTTGGATAGGACCTTGGGGGAATCCATGGGGTTAAAGAGAAAGCGCGAACCCAGTAGCGGGGCAAACGGAAAGTTTCGCGCCTTCACCCCGGCAGCAGAAAATGAAAATCTGCGCCCGCGCCGGGTTCGCTCGTGCAAGCGATGCTGCTGCCGTGCGCCACGACGATCTCGCGCGCGATCGCGAGCCCGAGGCCGGCGCCGGTCGGGCCTGGAGCAACCGGCCCAAGGTCTCGAGACCGTTATCGGCGCCGAGGTCGAGGTCGAGAAACACCACCTCGAACGCTTCATCGGCGACAGCCTTTAACGCCCGGGCGGCCGTAGCGGCCGTGGCGGCCTCGGCGGCCGAGTAGCCGGCGGTCTCCAACGCGATACGCGTGGTTTTGCGGATCGAAGGTTCGTCGTCGACGATAAGGACGCGCATGGGGCGGAGGATCGATATTGGGAATCAAAGCGGCCAAGGCCGGGCCGCTCGCGCGACCCGGCTAGGTCCAGCTTCAACGAGGCAGCCGGCGGACGGGGCCGCGCGTTGCCGGAAAAAAGCCCGAGAAAATCACGCACAGGTTCCCTCTTCGCTCCGGTCACCACAATTTTTCTTGTGTCGTGCGACGCAGGCAAACCCTCTAAGCCTCCCCTTTAAAAATCCGCCATGCCCAATTCCGTCGTCAGCTCCGCTCCTCCCATTCCGGCACCCGCCCCCCGTATCGCCGACCTGGAGATCAAGGACGCCCAACTCATCTTCGGCGCGATCTGGGCCGATCTCTTGAACGAAGTCGGCCGCGAGAATCTACGTTTCCCCAAGGAGATTATCCTGCTGGGCGGCGCGCCCGGCGCCGGTAAGGGCACGAACACCGGCTTCATCGCCCAAGCCCGCGGCCTCACCTGCGAACCGATCGTGATCAGCGCGTTGCTCGATACCCCCGAAGCCAAGCGGCTCAAAGACGGCGGCAATATGGTGGGCGATCGCGAGGTCATCGGACTGCTCCTGCGCCGGCTCCTGCGCCCGGAGTTCCGCGACGGCGTCATCCTCGACGGGTTTCCCCGCACCAAGGTGCAGGTCGAGTGTTTGAAACTCCTGGTCGACCGGATGCACGGCCTGCGCCGCGAGTTTTACTCCACGCCGCTCAGCATTCATTTCCGGCAGCCCACCGTCCATATCATGGTGCTCTTCGTCGACGAGAAGACCTCCGTCGATCGCCAGCTTTACCGCGGCCGCGTGGTCAAGGCGCACAACGAAGAAGTCCGCCGCACGGGCATCGGCGAACTCCAAGAAGAGCGCGCCACCGATTTCGACCCGGCGCTCGCCCAACGGCGCTACCGGGTTTTTAAGGAGCAAACATGGGGCGCCCTCCAGGAGCTCAAAGAACTCTTCCACTACCATTTCGTAAACGCGCAGGGCACCGTCGAAGAGGTGGAGCAGAACATCCGGCACGAGCTCGACTACCAGAGCACGTTGGAGCTCGATCCGCGCACGGTCGACCGGCTCCGGAGTATTCCGGTCGCGAGTGAAATCATCATCCACGCCCGGCAGGAACTCGTGCGCCGCCTCGACGGCTACGAACTGGAGCACCCCGAGCTGTTCGCCCGCGTGGCCACCTTCATCGAGAAAAAAATCATGCCGATCGTGCTGCGGCACGCCATCTCCGGCGTGGCGCTGGTCAACGCGGAGGATCCGGCTTTCGACGACCCGCTGGCGTTGGCGATTCTGATCGATGTGTTTTCCGAGCGCGGCTACCACGCGGTTGTCGATCTGCACCGCATCGAAGTACCCGAGCACTTCGACCTGCAAACCGGAGCGATCCGGTGCCGCGTGAAGAAAGTCTATCGGATCCAAGTGCGATTCCCGGGCTCGGAAATTCGCCGCGGATAACGCGTTCCGTCCGGCGTCCGATCACTCGTAGCGCAGGGCCTCGATCGGATCGAGGGAGGCGGCTTTCCAAGCGGGATAGAAACCGAAGCCCACCCCGATCCCGCAGCACACCACGACGCCGGCGGCGGCCCAGCCCCAAGGAAAAACCACGGCGGCCTTGAGCATGATGGCCAACCCGTTCCCCGCGCCGACACCCAAGAGTATTCCGACCAGTCCGCCCGCGAGCGAGATCGCCACCGACTCGATAAGAAACTGCGTGAGGATGCTGACCTTGCGGGCACCGATCGCCTTGCGGATCCCGATCTCCTTCGTGCGTTCGGTCACGCTCACCAACATGATGTTCATGATTCCCACCCCGGCGGCGAGCAGGGCGATCCCGCTGATCACAAAAGCGCCCGCGCTGATCGCATCGGCCACCTTGGCGAAGGCCGAAATCAGCGAGTCGTTCGAGAGCAGTTCAAAATCATTGTCCTGCTCCGGCCGCAAACCGCGGACGATGCGCATCGCGGTGATGATCTTGTCGACCGTCTCGTTGTAGCGCTCTTGCGACGGAGCCTGGATCGCGATGTTCACCGTCCGCCGCGCACCGCCGAAATCGATCACGAACCGGGTGATCGGGATCATGAGCACATCGTCTTGGGACCGGCCGAATGAGGACCCGCGCTCGGCAAACGTGCCGATCACCTGATAAGTTTTGCCCAAAATCTTGACCGACTTGCCCAACGGATTCTCCGAAGGGAAAAGTTTGGATACGATCGCTTGGCCGATGATAATCACCGGTCGGGCCAGATCGGTGTCGGCCTTCGTGAAATTGCGGCCGGTCGCGATGGAATACTGGTTGGCGACGAGAAAATATTCGTCCGTGCCGCCGAAGGTAAGGCCCGGAGTCGTCTTCCGGTTTTCGTAAGTGGCCTGGGCGATGCCGTCGCGGTTGAACAGTTTCAGGCACACCACCTCGGTGTGGCTCTCCAACAGCTGGACCAACCGCTGCGCGTCGGCCAGAGTGATATCCCGCCGGTTCTCAAAGCGGCGGCGGTTCGAACCGTCGCTACTGAAGCCCACCGGGGTTTTTCCGATCTGGATGATATTCGATCCGAGAAAACTAAGTCCCGACTCGACGGAGTCGCGGAGCGCGGTGACGGCGGTCATCACGCCGATCACGGAAAAAACTCCGATCGTGATGCCCAGCATCGTGAGCGACGAGCGCAGCTTATTCGCTCCGAGGGAGCCCAAGGCCATGCGCAAAATTTCGGAGATTTTCATGCGCGGATCATTCGTAACGCAACGCCACCACCGGGTCCAACCGCGACGCGCCCCACGCCGGGGCAAAGCCGGAGACGATTCCCGTCGCGATCGAAACCGCCATGCTGATGAACACCAGGCTCACCGAAAACTCCACCGGGATCGCCGGCAAGGTCACGCTCACGACCTGCACGAGCGTGTAGGTGAGCCCGAGACCGGCGATACCGCCGATCAGACAGATCGACACGGCCTCGATGAGGAATTGGAGCAGGATCGTCCGGCGGCGGGCGCCCAAGGCTTTGCGGGTGCCGATCTCCTTGGTGCGCTCCTTCACGCTTACAAACGTGATGTTCATGATGCCGATCGCGCCGACAAAAAGCGACAGGCCGGTGATAAAGAGTCCCGCCAAGGCGATTCCCTGCTTGATCGGGTCGAGTTGCGCTTTGAACGCACCCTGCTCGTTGATGGTGAAATTGTCGCGCTCGCCCGGCAGCTGGCCGCGGACCCGTCGCATGGCACCCGTAAGTTCTTCGCGGGCATCGGCGACCCGGGTCTTGTCGTTGATCTTTACGCGCAGTTCGGCGCCGCGCCGCACGCTGAAATATTTCCGGAACGCCTCGAGCGGCAAAATCGCCTGATTGTCGAAGGAGAACAACCCAAGGAACGAGCCTTGCTTCGACACGACTCCGATCACCGTAAACGGATACCCACCGATCAGCACGGTCTCGCCCAGCGGCGACCGGGTCTGAAAGACCGCTTCCGCAACATCGAAACCGAGCACGCACACCGGCCGCCCGCTGTTGGCTTCCGTTTCGTTGAACAACCGGCCCTCCGAAAAATCTGCGCTGATCAGCCGGCCGTAGTCTGCGGTCGTGCCGATGGTGAAGACTCCGCTCACTTTGTTCTCCCCGAATTTCACGGAAGTGCTGCGGGAGGAAACCGGCACCGCAACCTCGAGCAGTGTGTTGGGGGTCTGTTCGATGATCCGGTTCAGTTTGTCCGCCTGATCCGGCATAATCACCGGGCGGTTGGCGTAATTCCACCAGTCCTCAACGCCGCCCCACGGCCATTTCTGCACGTAGAGCACATCGTCGCCGAGCATCGCGAGACTCTTGTTGAACCCCGTGTCGATCCCGCGGATCGCGGTGCCCATCAACGTGACGGCCACGATGCCGATGATGACCCCGAGCGCCGTCAGGACCGAGCGCAACTTGTTCGCCCGGATCTGCGCAAAGGCGATGCGGAAAGACTCGGTGAGCTCGTAGATCAGGCGAGTCATCGGATTTTTGAATTGGACGGCACGGTGACGGGATCGGAATGAGAAATTTCCTGAAGTTCGAAAATTATCCGACCGGCCCATCGCTCTCGATCAAGCCGTCGCGGAGGCGGACAATGCGGCGGGCGTGGCGGGCGATGTCTTCCTCGTGGGTGACCACGATGAGGGTGTTGCCCTGCGCGTAGAGCTGCTCGAACAGGGCCATGATTTCGACGCCCGTCTTCGAATCGAGATTACCCGTGGGTTCGTCGGCGAGGATGATCGACGGCGAATTGACGAGCGCGCGGGCGATGGCGACGCGTTGACGTTGGCCGCCGGAAAGTTCGTTCGGGCGGTGATGGAGCCGGGACCCAAGACCGACGTTCTCCATCGCCTGAATCGCCTTGGCCTTGCGCTCCGCCGGAGAGTAGCCGGCGTAGATCAGGGGCAGCTCGACGTTGGCGAGCGCGGTGGAGCGCGGGAGCAGATTGAACGTCTGAAAGACAAAACCGATCTCGCGATTGCGGATATCGGCCAGCTCGTCGTCGACCATCGTCGCCACGTTTTTCCCGGTGAACTCGTAGCGGCCGGCCGTGGGCGTATCGAGGCAGCCCAGCATGTTCATGAGGGTCGACTTGCCGGAACCCGAGGGTCCCATGACGGCGAGGTATTCGTTGCGGTGGATCTTCACCGAGACGCCGCGCAGCGCGTGGATCGTCTCGTCGCCCATCTGGTAGAGCTTGGTGACGCCCGCGATGTCGATCACGAGCGGGCCGGCAGGGCGGGTGGTGCGGCCGGCGAGTTCCGGTGCGAGTGAGGGCGACATGGCGGGAGGCGTCGGGGTTGAACCGAGCTTACTTCGTATCCTCGTCTTTTTTCAGTTTTTCGATCTTCACCGCCATCCCGTCCTTCAATTTGCGGCTGATCGCGGCATAGCTGCCCGAAACAATGTCTTCGCCCGGTTTCACGCCGGACTTGATCTCGATGGACATGTTGTCGGCGATGCCGGTCTCGACTTTGCGCATCTCAACCACGTCACCTGTTTTGATAAACACCACACGATCCAGCTTGGTTAAGTTACGGCGCGCATCTTCACGTTCGTTGGCGAGGTCGAGGTCGTTGCCTGATTTCTCCTTATTCTCTTTGGCCTTGGCCTTCTGAATGTCCTCCGTGGTCTTCCCGCCGGCAGCCCGCACGGTGACGCTCTGGATCGGAACGGCGACCACGTCTTTTACGGTCTGAGTTTCAATATCCACGGTGGCGCTCATGCCGGGACGGAGATTCAGCTCGCGATCGACGATACGGATCTTGACGAGGAAATTGGTCACCTCGTCGGTATTGAGCATTTGGTTCGAGCCAGAGCCGCCGGCTCCGATTCCTTGGGCCGAGGAGGAGATTTCGTAGACCGCGCCGGCAAATTTCCGGCCGGGAAACGCGTCGATCGAGATGATGGTTTTGTCGCCAAGCTTCACGTTGACGATGTCGTTTTCGTTCACCTTCACGCGGACCTCCATGTTGGTAAGATCGGCGACGCGCATGATCTCGGTGCCCGTGAAGCTGCTTTGGGCGACGACCCGCTCACCGACTTCGCTGGTGAGGGAGCTGATCGAGCCGTCCATCGGCGAGTAGATGGTGGTCTTGTTGAGCTGGTCGCGGGATTGGCTCAGAGAGGCCTCGGTGCGGCGGATCTGAGCTTGGTAATTTTCCACATTGGCTTGGGCGACTTCGAGCAAGGTCTTCGCGGCGGTGAAGTCGGCCTCGGAAACGAGGTTTCGCTTATGCAACTCTTCAGACTGGGCGAAATCCTGGGTCGCCTTTGTGAGCTGGGCGCGGCCGAGGACGGCGGTGGCCCGGGCGGAGGCCAGCGCGGCTTCCTGTTGTTCGAGTTGCGCCTGATAGGTGTCGGGCTTGATCCGAACCAAGAGCGCGCCCTTTTTGATGATTTCGCCTTCCTTGACCGGAATCGCGATGATTTCACCGGCGACCTCGGGCGAGATCTTAACCTCGGTTTCGGGTTGGATCTTGCCGGTGGCGGTCACGAGCTGGGTGATCGTCTTGACGACCGCTTTTTCCACCGTGATCGCCGTTGCCTCACTGTCTTTGCCTTTTTTGAAATAGACGCCCGCACCCAAGGCGGAGAGGAGCAAAATCGCGGCGATGACGATGTAGATTGTCCTGGATTTCTTGGGCTTGGCGGAGGCAGGTGCGGCGGCGTTCATGGAGAGAAGAGGAAGACAGTGGTCGGCAAGACGTTGGACGCGACCGGGGCTTAGGCAAGCCACGCTTGCCGGCCTAAAATGAGTGTGGCGGGGCCCACAACGGCCCCGCCACGGTTACACAACTGCTGACTGGGAACAAAGAACGACAAAACCCGGCCCGACACCGGACTGAAGTCCGTTGCGACAGACCGGCCCGATTCCGCGACCAATGACATCGGCCCGGCGCTGGCCGGACTGAAATGTAATGGGTCGAAAACAACGGACATGAACCAACAACACGGGGTCCAAGAAAAAAGTTACAGACTACTTGGACGAGCGGCGTGGCCGCAGGCTGGACGGCAATCAGGTCGCAGCAGACCGCACCTTACGACCCCATCAGTTCAACCCCGGCGGACGGCCAATCGTCGCCGTCACCGAAACCCCCGAGTAACGCGATGCCATCTCGGCCGCAAAATCCCCCACCGGCACAAAGAGCGCCTTCGAAACCATCCGACCGAGCAGTGCCGTGCTCAGCGCCGTGGCGCTTTTCGCCAACTCGTTCGAAAAAACCCGCAGCCGGCTCGGTTCCACCGGATCGATCACAACAACGCCATCATCCGTTTCAAACGTCAGCACCGTGTGGCCCGGGCGAATGCGCGCCGACCCGTAGAAATAGGACAACAACTTCGGCCGGTTCGCCACGCCGCCGCCGATCACCCGGTGACGCAGGTTGGCGATGCTCTCCACGAAACACCCGTTCAACAATGTTCCAGGCGCGCCGACCGCCACCGGCTCTGTCGTCGTCATCACCGACCAACGGGTAAACCCCGCATGGATGTCCGCCAGCAAAGGCGCAAAGTCGGCCTTCTCCGCCTCAAGCCGGCCCCGATGCAGGGAAAAGCTCTGGCTACCTTCGCTGTCGTGGTAGAACCACAGAATCCCCGCGACCTCGAAGACCAAGGCATTCACGGTGCGCGCATATTTTTGCGTGCTGCCCGAATTCTCGATTCGAATGACTTGCGACCACACATCCGCCCCGAGCACGGCCTGCGCGCGGCGGGCGTTGGTGAGGTCGGCGGGCTCACCGGCGAGAACCACGGTGACACCCAAGACCCAAAGAGCGGCGAGCGAAAGAATGCGTTTCATGCCCCCAGAAGCGTCGCGGTTGCACGAAAGTTTCCGGAAAGCGACGAACCGAAAGATTTCTGCGACCAACGACGGAGTTCCTGTGTTGTGCGCGTTTTCCGAGGGGCCGGCTGCGGCGGTGGCGACGACAAACGACGGGCGGGCGGTTGATTTCATGCCGCTCATCATGCCCGAGGCGCGGGGTCACTTTCATCGGGCGGAAGTCACCCGCATCACCGTGACCGAAGTCACCGCGCACGACTCCGATAGCGCCCGCGACATCCGCCGCCGAGGCCGCGCCTAACTTAAAGCCCAGCTTTTGCGACCGCCGCGACCCGCTCATGGTAGCCGCGGCTCAACCGCAGTTTGGTGCCGTCCGCGAGGACCACCGCGTATTCGCCGGCAAACGACGGACTCAGCTTTCGCACGCGGTCGATGTTCACGATGGTCGAACGGTGGATGCGGATGAATCGCCGGCCGCCGAGCCGCGCTTCGAGTCGCGCCATCGTTTCGCGCATCAGATGACCCCGGCCGGCCACATGGAATTTCATGTAGTCACCCTCGGCCTCGATCCAGTCGATCTCCTCGGCCTTCAAAAAGAATATCTCGCCCGATGACTTCACCAAGATCCGGTCGTGCGCCTTCGACTCCGCCCGTTCATTGGTCTCCGCCACGCGCGCCGGATCGTGTTCGAGGTAATTCATCAATTTCGAAAGCCGCGAATCCATCGTCTCGTCGCGCCGGCGTCGCGCGGCGGCCTTGGCCCGCTGCAACGCCGCCCCGAACCGGAAGTCGTCGAAAGGTTTCAACAGATAGTCCACCGCGTTGATCTCAAAGGCGCAGCGCGTGCTCGTCGTAAGCCGCCACGAAAACAACCGCCGGCGCTCCTGCCGGATCGATCTTGGCCAATGCCTCGAAGCCGTCGCCGCCGGGCATCTGCACGTCGAGAAACGCCACATCGGGCCGCGTCCCGCCCGCCCTCAAGCGGATATGCAGAATTTGCGACGAACCGCCGGTTTTCCGCGACGAACCGCCGACCTCAGCCCGCCGCGCCCAACGCCGGAAGACTCGCCGCCGCCGTCGCCTGACCGTGGCGTTTATTCTGTTCGTCCGGGGTGCGTAACCGAATCGTCGCCGCCAATTCCGGAAACTCCGCGCGCAACACCGCCTCGGCCCGCTCAAGGATGATCTCGCCACCTTCGCCCGAGGTCACACGACCCAGCACGAGCAAGTTTCTCACCTCATAAAAATCCGCGTAGTGCGCGATCGCGTAGCCGAAACCCACACCGATGGTTTCGTAGATCGCCCGGGCCCGCGGATCGCCCGCCTTCATCGCGTCCTGCACGGCGATCAACTGTTCCGGCAACGCCAGCGTGGCCGGAAAATTGAAGCCGGCCTTTTTCGCCAGCCGGCCCACCCCTTGTTGGGAGAAATACTGCACGCCACAGCCGATATCGCCCGACCACTCGTCGCGCGGCGCATCCGGCCGGTAGTCCACCGGGGCAAACGCCAGCTCGTTCAGCCACGGCGTGATGTTGCCCGCGGGCGTCACGTAGCCGCCAGCCTGGCTCGTGCCCATCGACACGCCGAGGACCGCGTTGTCGCCCATCGACATCGAGCCGGCCAGCGCCGTGACCTCCCCGTCGTTGACCACCTCAAACGGCACGCCGCCCCACCGTTCCCGCAGCGTAAAAAACATCCGCCGCACCTGGTGCTCGAAATCCTCCGCCGACACGCCGCGAAACAACGACGCCGCGCGCACCTCGTTGTTCACATAAACGCCCGCCGCGCTGCCGCCGATCGCATCGACCCGCGGCAGGTGCGCCGCCGCGCGTTTCAGCGAATCGTGCACGCCTTCGAGGTGATAACCGGGGTCTTTTTGGAAATACGGGTCCCACGCAATCTCCTCCGAAAACACGACCCGGCCGTCGATCAACGCCGCCGCCTTCCGGTCGCTGCCGCCCAAGTCGAAACCGATCCGGCAACCCCCGAGATTTCGCCCCATCGGCACACTGGTCTCGACGCTCGCCGGCAAGGCTCCCCACGGCGCCGCCTCGACCGAAAACGGCCGGCCGAAAATCTTTTCCCCCATGAATTCGCAGTCAAAAGCCCGCGCGCCCTGCGGCGAATACGTCTTCGCCAACTCCGCCGCGACTTCATCCGCGCCCGCCACGAGCACGCGCGGGCCGCCCTTCATCCACAGCAAAAACTTCAGGAGACGCTCGGCGTAGAGCGACGTCAGCGCCGCCGCTGGGTGTCCGGCGGAGAGCACGCGACTCTCATGGCGGAAGACCGCGCCGTCGTTCCGCACGAGCACAAGGGCGAACGCCCGCGCGCCCGGGTCGGCCGCCACCAGGGCACGGTAAGCGCGCTGCCAAAGGGCCGCGGGGAGAAAATCGGGATCAAGGACCGGACGGAGTTTCGGGGCGACAGACAGCATGGAAATCAACGGACGACGCTAGTTCACCGGGCGCGAATTTGGGAAGCGCTTTTCCCGCGGGCCGGCCGGACATTTACTTCTTCTCCGCCGCCCACAACGCCGCGCCCACGATGCCCGCGTTATTGAAAAACTCCGCCGGCACCAGCTTAGCGCGCGGCTTGATGAACTTGAAAAACTTCGCGTGGTCGGCGCTCACGCCGCCGCCGATGATGATGAGTTCCGGCCAAAGCAGCTTCTCCAGCACGCCCACATACTCGCCGAGCGCCCCGCCCCACTCTTTCCAAGAGAGATCTTTCCGCTCCCGCACCGAGGCCGCGACATAGCGTTCCGCCGACTTGCCTTGTTTGCCCCAAGGAAAATGTCCCAGCTCCATCGGCGTCACAATACCCTGAAACGCGAAACACGAACCGACGCCCGTGCCCAGCGTCAGCAGCAGAGTCTTGCCCATAAAGCCGCGGCCGGCGCCGAAATGCATTTCGGCCGCACCCGCCGCCGCCGCGTCGTTGATCATCGCAACCGGCGACCCCGTGGCCTTGCCAAAAAGAGCCGCGCCGTCGCAGCCGATGAATTTTTTGTGGAGATTGGCGGAGGTCCAGATGGTCGAGCCCTGAATCACGCCGGGAAAGCCGATGCCGATCGGACCTTTCCACGAAAAATTCTCCGCCATCGCCTCGACCGCGCCCGCCATCTCTTCGGGATTGAGGTTATCGGGCGTATCGATGCGAAACCGCTCAGACACCAGTTTGCCGGTGGCAGTGTTCACCACCGCGCCTTTGAGAGCTGAGCCGCCGATATCGATGCCGAGGGTTTTCATGAAAAAATGGAGCCGCCAGAAAACACCGGGGCCTATCATCCGCAACCGTCAAAACACGCCCCGTTGATTCGCCGACGCCACCGGC
Organism: Opitutaceae bacterium; assembly: GCA_044356555.1. Classification (GTDB taxonomy): domain Bacteria; phylum Verrucomicrobiota; class Verrucomicrobiia; order Opitutales; family Opitutaceae; genus Tous-C4FEB. Next base: position 36,174 of record JBIKWB010000031.1, read on the forward strand.
GATCTGCTCCGCGTCCGCGATCTCGGCGTCGTCCCGGCCCGCTCAATGCCCACACGCCCCGTCGGCCCCGTGCGCGTGACCGTGGCGCAGTTCATCCGGTGTCGCCTCGCGGGTGCTGAGCACCTCGACGTCGAAGGTCAGATCGACCCCGGCCAACGGATGATTCGCGTCGAGCAAGACTTCGTCGCCATCGATCGAGATCACGGTGACCGTCGGCGCAAACTGATCGTCACCGGTCTTGAATTGATCGCCCACGGTCAGCTCGCCCTCGACGGGCAACTGGCTGCGCTTCACCGGCTGCACCTGCTCGGGATCACGTTCGCCGTAGGCCTTGGCCGCCGGCACGACGACGCGGGTTTTGAGTCCCGCCGCCGCGCCCCGGAGTTGCTCGTCGAGCCCGTCGATAATCTGCCCCGCGCCTTCGAGGTAAGTGACGGGAGTCGCCCCCATTGAGGTGTCCAGCACCCGGCCGGAGGGATCGCGAAGCGTGTAGTGAAAAGAGACGACAGCGGGCATATCGGCCAAAATTGCGGAGCGCCCGCCCCCGCTCCGAGCAAAATCTACGCGGTTCCGCGCCGTTCGTCCGGCGAAACGCCCACTCGTTGTGTCGCCGCTGTCTCTTTCCCGAGACCCGCCACGGTTCCGGCCCATGAAACTTCGTTTTCTCCTCGCCGCCGCATTCACCTCTTCCGCCTGAAACCGGAGTCCTCCTGCCCGACGCCTCCATGATCTCTCTCGCCCGTCTCACTCTCCTCCGCGACTGGCGTCGCTTCGTGCCCGCCATCCTCGCCGTGGGTTTCGCAGGCCTGCTCGTGCTCATGCAGCTCGTCCTGCTCCTGGGCATCTTCCGCACGGTGGCCGTCTATATCGACGGCTCCACCGCCGATCTCTGGGTGGGTTATCCCGATACCCGCAGCGTCGACCTCGCCCGCAATCTCTCCGCGCGCAACGAGGTCTTCCTGCGCGCCCATCCCAATGTGGTCGCCGTGGAATCCTACCTCTGGAGCGCCGGCGACCTCCGCCGGGCCGACGGTTCCGCCGCTCCCGCGATTCTAGTCGGCGTCGACACCCGGCCCGGTTCCCTCGCCCTCGCCCGCTCTCTTACCACCACCGACCGCCAAGCCCTCGACGAACCCGACACCGTCCTCGTCGATGTCTCGAATCTCGCCAACCTGGGCACCCACATCGGTGGCTCCCTGGAGCTCAACGGTCGCCGCGTGAAAGTCGTCGGCCTGACCCGCGGTCTCAATTCCATCGGCGAGGCCAACATCATCACCTCTCTCGCCACCGCGCGCGCCCTCGCTCCCGCCGAGGGAAGCAATGACGAGGTCGGCTACTTCCTCGTCAGGCTCCGCGACCCGGCCGCCGCCGACCGCGTGCGCGACGAGCTCGCCCCACGCAGCACCAACCCACCCTATTCCGTCTGGACCGCCGCAGATTTCTCCAAAATTTCCCAGCTCTACTGGTTGCTCGAAACCGGTCTCGGCCTCGGCTTCGCCTTCTCGGGCGGCATCGGTCTCCTCATCGGGATCGTCATCACGAGCCAGACGCTGAAAGCCGTGATTCAAACCTCGATCCGCGAATACGCCACGCTGCGCGCCCTCGGGGTCTCGGTCGGCTCGCTTCGCCTCGTCGTCCTCGAACAATCCGCCTGGGTGGGAATCGCCGGGATCGTGATCGCTTCGCTCGTCGCGTTAGCGCTCATCCAGCTCGCGACCGCAAATCACGTTCTCGTTGCAGCCCCGTGGTGGGCCTTTGCCGGCACTTCCGCCTTCATGTTCACCATCGCGGTCACCTCCGGCGCGCTCGCCCTGCGCGTCCTCTCCCAGTCCGAGCCCGCCACCCTCCTGCGCTGAAACCATCATGGACTCTGCACCCACCATCGTCGGACATCGGCTCGCCAAATCCTACGGCACCGGTGCCGCCCGCATCGAAGTGTTGCGTGAACTCTCCGTCGAAATCTTTCCCGGCGAACTCACGCTCTGCACCGGTCCCTCCGGCTCCGGCAAGAGCACGCTCCTCGCGGCGCTCAGCGGCCTGCTCACCCCCGACGCCGGCCACGCCTCCCTCCTCGGCCACGATCTCGGCACCCTCGATGAACGGGCCCGCGACGCCTTCCGCCTCGCCCACTGCGGCTTCATTTTTCAAGGCTTCAATCTCTTCCCCGCCCTCACCGCGTTCGAGCAAGTTCTCCTCCCGCTCACGTTCATGCGCGCGCCGTCCTCCGACGCCCGCGCCCGTGCGGCCGCGGCGCTGGCCGAAGTCGGCCTCGCCGAACGCGGCCACCTCCGCCCCACCGCGCTTTCCGGCGGCGAAAAACAACGCACCTCCATCGCCCGCGCCCTCGTGAAAAACCCGCAGCTGGTTTTCGCCGACGAACCGACCAGCGCCCTCGACGGCACCAACGGCCGCATCGTCATCGACCTCCTGCACCACATTGCCCGCGAGCGCGGCGCCACCGTCCTCTGCGTCACCCACGACCCGCGCCTCCACGCCCACGCCGACCGCATCATTCACCTCGAAGACGGCCGCATCGTTTCCGACCGCCGCTCAAAATTGGCGGGGGCCGCCACAGCCTAGATTCCAAAAAGGGCAAGATCGGCAAAGCGACCGACCTGCATCTCGGCCAGAATGGCCGACATGAAAATCCTCCTCATCGTCGCCGCCTGCGCTCTTCTGCTTGTCGTCCTGCTCGGACTCGCCGGATTCCTTCTGCCCGGCACCCGCACTGCCCGGGCCGAACGCATCATCGCCGCGCCCCCCGCCGCAATCTGGGCACGCTGGTTCGACCTCGCCGGCCAGCCAAAATGGCGCGCCGGGCTCGCCTCCGTAAAGGTCTTGGAATCCACCCCGGGCCGCGAGCGCTGGGTCGAGCAACCGCACCGGGGTCCGGCCATCCGCTTTGAAACCACGCGACGGCTAGAAGGCGTCGAGTGGTCGCTCGCTTTTTCCGGTCCGGCCGAGGGCCGATGGACCGGCCGGCTTGAACCCCTGCCGGATGGACGCACCCGCCTTCACGTCGAGGAAAATTCCGCCGTGGCCAACCCTTGGCTCCGCCTGATGGCACGGCTGTTTTTTGATCCACAGTTTTTTTTGGAAACCTACCTGAAAGAACTCGCCGCCGCCACGGAACCGCCACCTCCGCGTTGACACCGCGAAACGCGATAAGTTTATCCGCACGGCATGACCGTGCGCGGCACCACGCTCGATGATTATCACCGGCGGCTTGATCGGGTGCGGGCGCACCTCGAACAGCACCTCGCCGATCCGCCCGACCTGGCCGAACTGGCCCGAATCGCAGGGCTTTCACCCTTTCATTTCCACCGCGTGTTCCGCGCCCTCACGGGTGAGCCCGTCGGGGAATACCAGCGCCGCATCCGCATCGAACGGGCGGCGTTGCTGCTGCGCCACACCGATCAGGCGGTTACCGCCGTCGGCCTGGCCGTGGGCTACGAAAGCCCCGCGGCATTCTCCCGCGCCTTCGCCCGCACTTTTTCTTTGAGCCCCGCCGCATGGCGCGCGTCCGCCCCTCCGCCGTCGCCGGCACCGGTGGCATCACCCGCACCCGCGCCGATCCAGCCCATGCGCTTCGTCGACCGGCGGCCATCCACCGTCTGGTTCGTGCGCCGTCACGGCCCCTACCCCGAAGCGGCCCCGGCCGCATGGGCGGCGTTGATGGGAACCGTTTCATGGCGGCTTTTCCTGCAGTTTCCCGCCGAGCTGATCGGAGTCTGTCACGACGATCCCGAGATCACGGCCCCCGGGCGACTCCGCTACGACGCCTGTCTCCGGCTCCGCCTGCCCCTGCCGAGCCGCGGAGAACTCGCCACCCAAGTTCTTCCCGGCGGACGGCACGCTGTGTTTCTGCACCGGGGCCCGCATGCGGGGTTGCCCGAAACCTACCGCCAGATCTACGGCGCCTGGCTACCGTCGTGCGGCGAAGCGTTGGCCGAATCGCCCAGTTTTGAGGTTTATTTGGATCACCCTCAACGCACGCCGCCCTCCCGCCTTCGCACCGAAATCCACCTGCCGCTCGCCCCTGTGCGTTAAGGCACAGACGCTAACTCGACTTCCCGTTGGCCCCGCCTTCCCCGCCCGGTTTCATTACAGACATGCAACTGCTCCGGCTCGACCACCTCGTGCTCACCGTCTCGGACCTCGCCGCCACGGTGGACTTCTACACGCGGGTCCTCGGCATGAAGCACGAGATCTTCGGCGCGGGTCGCCACGCCCTGAAATTCGGTGACCAAAAACTAAATCTCCACCCAGCCGCACAGCCCCTGCTGCCCCACGCCCGCCTGCCCCAGCCCGGCTCGGCAGACCTCTGCTTCCTCACCGCGATGCCCATCGCCGAAGTCGTCGCCGACCTGCGCCGCGCTGGCGTGACCATCGAGGTCGGCCCCGTCCCGCGCACGGGCGCCACCGGTGAGCTGCTCTCGGTTTACGTTCGCGATCCCGACGGCAATCTCATCGAGATCGCCAACGCGACCTGAGTCGGTCTCCCCGCGGCCAGACCCGCCTCGTCTGGCGGGGCGCGGGCTCCATCCGGCGAATCGACCGCCCACCATGCCGGCGCTGACCAAGTGCCGCTCCGGCCCATTGTGCGGGCCCATGCCGTTCGCCCTCACCACACGCCCACCGCTTGCCTGCCTGATGCCGTGGTTCGCCGCCCTCCTGTTTGCCGGCTGCGCCCGCGAAACTCCTACCGCGCCCGCCGCTTCGTCCTCCGCTTCGGTTTCGACCCAGCCCGCGCTCGTTTACGCCAAGGGCCGCATCGACATCGAGGGCGGCCTGATCCGCCTCGCCGCGAGCCGCGACGGTCTCGTGAAATCCGTGTCCGTCGAGGAGGGCCAACGCGTCCGTTCCGGCGATGTGCTCGCGCTCATCGACGACCAGCCCGCCCGCCTCGCCTCCGCCGTCGCCTCCGCCGAACTCGCCCAAGCCCGCGCCGCCGTGCCGCCGCTCCAAGTCCGCCTCATCGCCGCCAACCGCGAAATCGCCCGGCTGACTCCGCTCATCGCCTCCGAGGCCGCCGCTCCGGCCGATCTCGATCAAGCCCGCGACCAGGCCGCGTTGCTCCGCGCCGAACTCGCCGCCGCCGAAGCAGCCACCGCCACCGCCGAAGCCCGCCTCCGCGCCGGCGATTACGAAGTCGAACAACGCATCGTCCGCGCGCCCCTCGACGGCTGGATCGTGAAACGCTATGCCCGCCCCGGCGACGGCGTGAGCACGCTCAACATCACTCCGCTCTTTCTCTTCGCCCCCGATTCACCCCGCATCGTCCGCGCCGATCTAGACGAACGTTTCGTCGAAAAAGTCCGCGCCGACCTCCCCGCCGAGGTCGTCATCGAAGCCGACGAAACCCGCGTGATTCCCGGAAAAATTCTCCGCGTCGGCCAAGTCTTCGGCACGAAAGCGCCGACCGGCGAACCCGGCGAACGCCTCGACCAACGCGTCGTCGAATGCGTCGTCTCGGTCGAAGACCAATCTCTTCGCATCGGTCAACGCGTCCTCGTCCGCATCAAGCCATGATCGCCGCCGCCCGCCCGTTCCTCTTCGTCGCGCTGCTCGGCATCGGTGTCTTCGCCGCCGAAACGCCCCGGCCTGCGCCCACGCTTGGCGCGCCCGACCTCGCGTGGTGGCGCGGCTTCAACGACCCCCAACTCGACGCCCTGCTGCAAGAAACCCTCGCCGCTAACCCCGATCTGAAGATCGCCGCCGCCCGTCTCGGCGTCGCCCGCGCCGCGCTCAACTCCGCCCGCACCGAGCGCCGTCCGTCCCTCTCGCTCGGTGCCGGAGCCCAACGTCGCGCCTACTCCCGCACCGAGCGCGCCGCCGACCCCACGCTCGCCACCGCCGCCACCGCGCTCTCCCTCGGCCCCACTGCCGGCTACGAGGTCGACCTCTGGGGCCGTCTCGCCCGCGGAGTCGACGCCGGCGCCGCCGAGTTTCGCGCCTCCGCCGAGGACGCCGCCGCGCTCCAGCTCACGCTCACCGGCGAGGTCGCCGCCACGTGGTTCGCCCTCCGGGCCAACACCCGCGAGTCCAAGCTGCTCGCCGCGCGCCTCGAAAACGCCCGCGCTCTGCTCGCGCTCCTGGCCGCCCGCGCCTCCGCCGGCCTCGCCGATGCCACGCCCGCCGCCGAACAACGCGTCCAACTCGCCGCCCTCGACCGCGAGGCCGCCACCCTCGCCGAACAACGCGCCCGTCTGCTCCATCACCTCGCCGCCCTCCGCGGCCTCCGCCCCGAGGCCGCCCCGCCGCTCGTCGCTCCCGCGCTCGCCGCCGCGCCCGCCAACCCGTTGCCCGCCGGCCTCACCACCGCCGTGCTAGCCCGCCGTCCCGATCTGCGCGCCGCCGCCGCCCGCCTCGCCGCGCAACAGGCGCGCGTCGGCGAAGCCCGCGCCGCCGCCTTCCCCGCCCTCGCGCTCTCCGCCCAGGGCCTCTTCACCGGCGCGAGCCTGCGCGAGCTCCTTCGCACCGGTTCGCTCGGCAGCTTTATCGCCGCCCAGATCACCGTCCCGCTGCTCGACGGCGGCCGCCGCGCCGCCCGCACCGATTCCGCCCGCGCCGAGTTGACCGTTGCCGCCGAGACCTACGCCGCCCTTACGCTCCGCGCCTTTCAGGAAACCGCCGATGCGCTTGCCACGGTGGAGTCGGCCCATGCCGAACTTCGCGCCGCCGATTCCGCCCTTGTCGCCAGCCGACAACTGCTCGCTCTCGCCGTCGCCCGCCAAACCGCCGGCCGCACCGGTGGCCTAGAACCCCTCGCCGCGCACGACGGGGTCCTGCTGGCCGAGACGGATCTCTCCCGCGCCCATCTCGCCGAGCACCGGGCCCTCGTCGCGCTCGCGCAAACCCTCGGCGGGGACTGGGTCGCTCCGGCGCCCGCCCTCGCCGCCCTGCCATGATCGCGTTGTCCATGCTTCTCGCCGCGCTCGTCATCCTCGTCGCTTCCGATGCCGCGACCAACGACCGCACCGGCGGTTGAGCCAACTAGGTCATTTATGAAATCGTCCCGCAAACTCTACTGCCTCGCCCTGTCCGCCCGCGCCGCTTCCGCCTTTATAGACGACCAATCTGCCACACTCCGGCGCGCGGAAGTGCTGCTCCCCGCGGTGCCGTAATCCCGCCCACTCCGCGCTCGCCGCCCGTTCCCGCCCATGGCCAATCTGGTGTCTGCTATGGTTCCCACGTTGCACCTCCCCACCTCGCCGGCGACGCATTCCCGCCGCCGGCGTTGGCTCGGCACGCGCGCTTACTGGCTTTGCCAGCTCGCCGGCTGGGGCGGGCTTTTTTTGGTTTGGCTGATCCCGCTCCCCTTCCGCGCCACGGCCATCCGCTACGATGTGCTTTACGGCCTGCTGCTTTGCGTTTCGGGCGCGGCCCTCACCCATTTGTTGCGGCTCGTCTTCCTCGCCCAATTACGGACCACCCGCACTTGGCCGGCACTTTTTCTCCGCTTGTTGCCCTGGATAATCGGAGCCTCGATGGCTCACGCCGGCCCGTTGCTCTGGTTCATCGCTCTCCTGCCCGCAAATGAGAGCGTTTCCGAATTCCACCTCTTCCCCGAAAACGAAACTTTCGTCTATCTGGATACTCTCACTCTCGCGGCACCGATCTTTACGATCTGGACCGGATTCTATCTCGGCCTCCGCTACTACCGCCAACACCAAGCCGCGCAGCTCGACCGTCTCCGCCTCGATGCCGCCGTCAAGGATTCCGAACTCCGGGCGCTGAAGGCCCAGCTCAACCCGCACTTTCTCTTCAACAGTCTCAACACCCTCCGAGCCCTCATCCCACCGGAACTCGCCCCGCCCCGCGAAGCCCTCACGCTTCTGGCCGACCTCCTCCGCGCCTCGCTCACCGCCGGCCAAGAGGAGACCATCCCGCTCGCCCGCGAACTCGAGACCGTGGAAAACTACCTCGCCCTCGAACGACTCCGCTTCGAACACCGCCTCACCGTACACCGCACCGTGGCCCCCGCCGCGCTCGCTTGGCCCGTACCGCCGTTTCTCGTCCAGACCCTCGTCGAGAACGCCGTTAAATTCGGTATCGCCACGCGCGAAGCCGGCGGCGCCATCTCGCTCGAGGCGGCCGTGCGGGAAGCCACCCTCCATCTCCGAATCTCCAACCCCGGCACCATCGACAGCACCTCCACTTCCACCGGCCTCGGTTTGAAAAACGCGCGCGCGCGTCTCGCCCTCCTCTTCGGCCCCGGCGCCGCCCTCACGCTCGCGCAAGCCGCTCCCGACCTCGTCGTCGCCGAGTTGCGCCTCCCTTCACTTGCCGCGCCCGCCCGCGCCTCCGCTCCATGAAGACCGTCCTCATCGACGACGAACGACTCGCCCGCGAGGAACTCCGCCGCCTGCTCACGGCGTTTTCAGATATCGAAATCGTCGGCGAGGCGGCCAACGTCACCGAAGCTCTCAAGCTCGTCCCCAAGCTCCGGCCCGACCTGCTCTTCCTCGACATCGAAATGCCCGGCCGCACCGGTTTCGACTTTCTCGCGGCCTTACCGCCGCCCCATCCGCAGCTTATTTTTGCAACGGCCTTCGACGCCTTCGCGCTCCGCGCCTTTGAGGTCAACGCCCTCGACTACCTCATGAAGCCGGTCCACCCGCAGCGCCTGGCCGCTGCCGTCGCGAAGGTTCGAGCCCGGCTGTCCCCGGTCGCCACCCCCGACGACGCACCTCCGCCGGCCACCGACGAACCCACCGCGCCGCTCCGCGAGGACGACTCTGTGTTCGTGCGCGAAGGCGACCGCTGCTGGTTTATCCCCGTCCGTTCGCTCCGCCTGCTCGAAGCCGACGGCAACCACACGCGCCTCTACTTCGGCGAGGATCGCCCGCTGCTCTACCGCACGCTCGGCGCGATGGAGACGCGTCTGCCCGCCTCGCTTTTCCTCCGCGCCAACCGCGCGCAGCTCGTGAACCTCACTTTCATCGAAAAAGTCGAACCTTGGTTCAGCGGCTCGATCAAAGTCCGCCTGCGCGGCGGCCCCGAGGTCGAGTTCTCCCGCCGCCAAGCCCAACTCTTCCGCGAGCGGACGGCGCTGTAAGCGCGCCCCCTAAGGCCTCGATTTCTTCAGCGCCGCCGTCGGTAACCACCGCGGCGCCATGCCGCCGTAGCCGACCGCTTCGGGCCGATGCAGATTCGGGCGATCAAGCGTCGTGATCGTGACCGACATATTTTTTCCGTCGTCATCGATCGCAAAGAGGCTGCTGCCGCATCGTGAGCAAAACGCCCGATGCGCGAGCCCGCCCGACTTGTATTTCCGCAGCAGATTTTCCGGGTCGCCGAGCGCCCAACTGCTTTGGGGGAAGTCCACCCAAGCCAACGCCGGCGCCCCGCTCCACTTCTGGCAATCATCACAACAACAGTAATGCGGCCAATTCGGTTCCGCCGAGAACGTGAACGTGATCCGGCCGCAAAGGCACTTTCCCGTCGTAGCCCGCGTCAACCGACCCACCGATGGTTTTTTGGTCATGTCCCAAAAAAATCGACGCCGAACGGCCGGCGGAAGAAAAATCCGCCGCCGCCCGATTCAATCCCCGCTTTCGACCAAGACCACCCTGCGTCCTTGATCGGGATCTCCGCTCTCAGCCGTCCCCGCCCCGCCTAAGTCTCCTGCCGCAAGATCTCCAGCGGCGGGTGGTCCGTCACACCACGGCTCGTGAGCAGGCCCGTGATCACCGTCACAGCCGCCGCCGTCGCCACCGCGCCGAGGATCAGCAGCGGCGGCGTGGCCGGCGTCATCTTGAAGACAAAATGCGCCACCAGCGCGTTGCCTCCGATAGACAGGGCGCCGCCGACCACCGCCGCGAGCACGCCCAGGATCGCGTATTCCACGAGTTGGATCTGCACGAGTTGCCGGCGCGTCGCACCCAGCGTGCGCAGGAGCACCGTCTCGCGCACGCGCTGATAACGGCCGTTGAGCACCGCCCCCACCAACACGATCACTCCGGTCAACACTGTGAACAGCGCCATAAACTGAATCACGAACGCCACCTTCGAAAAAATCCCGTCGAGCGCCTGCAAGATCAGCGCGAGGTCGATCGCGGAAACATTGGGAAACTCCGCGACCACCGCCCGCTGCATCTTCGCCGAATCCGCCGGCGTCGCCGTGCGCAGCGCCGCCACGAAAGTTTTGGGCGCCGCCTCGATCGCACCCTCGGGGAACACCACGAAAAAATTCGACTCGAGCCGCCGCCACTCCACCGCGCGCACGCTCGTCACCTTCGTCCGCACCGGCACGCCCTGCACGTCCCACTCGATCTCGTCGCCGAGCCCGATTTGCAGGTCGCGCAGCAACCCTTCTTCCACCGAAATCGGCACCACCGCCACGCCCGGCGCGACCTTGCCTTCAAAGGTCCCCGCCACCACGCGCTCCGAGCCCGTGATCTTGGCGCGATAGGTCGAGCGGTATTCACGGTTCAACATCCCGCGCGAGATGCGAGGGCCGCCGCGATTCCCCGCCGACCCCGCATTCTCGCCGGCTCCGCCCGGGCGGCTCTCCGCGCGTGGCGCCCCCGATTCGGTCGACTCGACCGCCAAGGGCGCCGGCGATTGCGACCGTTGCCGCATGATCTCTTCCAAGGGCCGGCCCTTTAGCGATGCGATCTTCATCGTTACGATCGGCGCCACCTGCGTCAGCGGCGCGCCGTTCCGCGCGGCGAGCGCCGTGAGCGGCTCGATCTGGTCGTCCTGAATATCGAAGAACACCAAGTTCGGCCGCGCGCCTTCCCCGGCGAGATCGATCTGGTTGAGCAGCGTCGTGCGCGTGAGGTAGAGCGTGAGAATCAGAAACGTCCCGAGCCCCAGCGCCAGCAGCAGCAGCACCGTGCGGTTGTTGGGCCGGTGTAAATTTGCGATCCCTTGCCGCACCACATAGGGCAGGCCGCGAGGGACAAACTTCCGCGCGGCCCACGCGACGACCTGCGCCAGACCCGCAAGCACGCCGAAGCCCACCGCGAGCGCGACCGTGAAGCCCACCCCGATCCTCCAGTCCCGCGTCTGCCACGTCGCAAACGTCGTCACCGCCGCGATGATCACCGCGCCCAAAATCAACCGCCACGGATCGGTCGCCGCGCCCGTGCGCTCGATGAAGGCCGAGCGCAAAGCCACGAGCGGCGACACCCGCCGCACCGCCAGCAGCGGCAGCAACGTGAACAGGAAACAGATCACCAACCCCGCCCCCATGCCGCGCCCAACCGCCGCCCAGGAAATGAAGAAATTCACATCGAACGGCAGCATGCCCTTGAGCAATACCGGCAACAGCAGTTGCAGCCCGAGACCGAGTCCCGCGCCCAGCACCGCGCCGAAAACTCCGAGCGCGAGCCCTTGCACGACGTAGACCGAAAAACTCTGCCACGCGCTCGCACCCAGACACCGCAGGACGGCGACCGTGTTGATCTTTTGCCGCACGTAGACGTGGATCGCGCTCGCGACCCCGATCGCTCCGAGAAACAGCGCGACGAAGCCCACGAGATTCAAGAAGCCTTCGATATTGGTCAGCGCCGCGCCGAGATTCCGTTTTCGTTCCGCGACGGTGGAATACTGGAGGCGTTCGCCCAAAAAACGCACCCGCATTTCGCGCTCAATCATCTCCGCATCCCGGCCCGCCGGCAATTTCACGAGCACCCGATGCCGGGTGATGCTCTCGCGGTCCGCCAGCCCCGTGGCCTCGAGCGTGCCAAACGGAATGAACGCGCGCGGCGCAAACGTCGAAATCGCCGCCGTCTCTCCCGGCACGTTTTTCAACGCGCCGGCGATCGTGAAGACGGCCTGCCCGAGTTTTACCGGATCGCCGACTTTTACGCCGAACTGCGTGAGCAACGTCTCCTCCAAAATCACGACCTGTTTCCCCGTGCGCAACTCGGCGGGGGCATCCGCCGGCACCGCTTCAAATTCGCCGAAGAACGGAAAATTCGCCTCGACCGCACGCACCTGCACGAGCCGGACGGCGTCATTGGCCGACTGAAAAACAAGCATCGAGGAAAACTCCCGCGTGCGTGACTTTTCGCCCCCGATGGCCGCCAGATGCTCGAGCACCGGCGCCGAAAATTCCGTGCGGGATGTGACCACGAGATCCGCGCCGAGGAGGCCCTTGGCCTGATCGTCGATCGCCTGCCTGAGGTTGACCGTGAACGAGCCGATGGCGACGAGCGCCGCGATCCCGAGCACAACGGAAAGGGAAAAAAGCAGCAGCCGTTTCCGCGAAGCCCGCGAATCCCGCCACGCCATTTTGAGGATGAAAGTCATAGAGAGGAGTTGCCCACGAAACACACGGAATACACGGAAAAATCAGAGCGCGAATCGCTCGTGCTCGACCATCGGGAAATGCCCAAAATTGACCAAGAGCCCGACCCGAAGCCCCGTCGCGTTGAGGTAATTTTGAACCTGCGCCCGGTGCTCGTCGGTCAGTTTCGACACTGCCTTCAGCTCGACCAATACCGTTCCAAAACAGATGAAATCCGCCTCATAGCTTTTCTTCAAAGTCCGTCCCTTGTAGGTGAGCGCGAGCGTAACCAACGCATTCGCGGGCAACCCTCTCAGGCCAAACTCGATCTCCAAACATTCTTGGTAAACAGCCTCCAAAAACCCACAACCCTTGTTCTTATAAACCTCAAAGCAGGCGCCCAGGATGTCGTAGGTTTCTTTTTCGAGCATCAGTTTGGTCATGGTGATTTTCCTTTTTTGTTTGGTTTCGTTTTCCGTGTATTCCGTGTGTTCCGTGGGCAAAAAAATCTTTGCCTAGGCCACTTCATCGCTCACCACCGCGCCGCTCTTCAGCCGGATGATCCGGCCGCACTTTTTCGCCAGATCGAGATCATGCGTCACCAGCACCAGCGTCGTGCCTTTCTCCCGGTTCAAACCGAAGACCAACTCCACCATCGCCGCCGCCGTGTCCCCATCGAGGTTCCCCGTCGGCTCGTCGCAAAACAGAATCTTGGGCCGGTTCATGAACGCCCGCGCCAACGCCACCCGCTGCTGCTCGCCGCCCGAAAGCTGCACCGGATAGTGGTCGCAGCGCGCGCCCAGCCCCACTCGCCCGAGCAGCGCCGTCGCCTCCGCCTCCACCGCCGCGCCGCCCTCGCCGCGCAACTCCAGCGGCACGAGCACGTTTTCCAACGCCGTGAGCGTCGGGATGAGTTGGAAATTCTGAAACACGAACCCTACGTGCGCGTTCCGCACGCGGGCGCGGCCGTCCTCATCGAGCGCACCCAGCTCGCTGCCGGCCAGCGTCACCGTGCCGCCCGAAGCCCGGTCCAGTCCCGCGCAGAGCCCGAGTAACGTCGTCTTGCCGCTGCCGCTCGGCCCCACGATCGCAAGGCTCGCCCCCGCGACGAGGTCAAAACTGACCTCCTTCAGCACCGTCAACGGCCCCGCCGCCGTCCGGTAATCCTTGGTGAGCCGCTCGACTTTCAAAATGGATTCAACACTCATTGGTCCGACCACGAAACACACGAATCCCACGAAATCGAGCCCATGTCCCGTTTCCTTTCCGCCCTTCGCCGCCTTTCGAACTCTTTCATGTTTTTCGTGTGTTTCGCGGTGACGTGCCTTCCGACCTCACCCCTCCGCGCCGCCGAGCCCGTCACCAAAACCGTCGTCTGCTTCGGCGACAGCCTCACCGCCGGTTACGGACTCGAAAGCGCCGCGACCGACGCCTACCCCGCTCTCCTGCAAGAGAAGCTCGACGCCTCAAGCTCCCCGTCCGCCAACGGCTCTAGCGGAACCGCGCCCACCGTGCGTTGGCGGGTCGTCAATGCCGGTCTCAGCGGTGAAACCACCGCCGGCGGGGCGCGCCGGCTCGATTGGATCCTGCGCCAACCCGTCGACATCTTCCTGCTCGCGCTCGGGGCCAACGATGGGCTGCGCGGCATCGACCCCGCGGTTTCCGAAAGAAACCTCCAAGCCATCATCGACCGCGTGCGCACCCGTTACCCCGACGCCAAAATTATTCTCGCCGGCATGATGATGCCCCCGAGCATGGGCGAAGATTACGCCCGCGCGTTCGCCGCGATGTATCCGAAACTCGCCACCCGGAATAACCTCACTCTTTTGCCCTTCCTGCTCGAGGGCGTGGGCGGCCAATCCGACTTCAACCAAGCCGACGCCATTCACCCCAACATCGCCGGGCACAAAATCCTGGCCGCCAACGTCTGGTCCTACCTGCGCCCCTTGCTCTGATCGGTTTTCTCCGCCCTCGATCATTTTCACGTTTGTCGCCGCCCGGCTCTCCTGCGCGGCGCCCGCGCCGGGCCTTCGCGCCGATCTCCGCTCTGCGTGAATCCGATCTCGAGGCGACTTACCCCTGCGCCTTCGCCCGCAACTTTCACCCCCTCGTGAGCGCCCACGCCGGAACACGCACCGTCCTCGACGTCGCGTTAAACAAGACCCTCACCTGGGGTCTCCGGCTCGGTCTTCACGGCTTTGTCCCGCCGGTCGCGCCTTCGCCACCTTCGCCGTCAGCAACTCCATCGCGTGCGCCGGGCTCACCTGAGACTTCACCGATCGTTGGTAAATCAGCGTCTCCTTCTCGCGCCTCAGCGGCCAGCTCGTGGCCGAGGCTTCCAACGCCTTTTTTAGACGAGCTCTCGCCAACCCCGCCGGCGCCGCCACGCCCGCCTTCCCCCCGAGCGCCACGCTCAACGCCGTGGCCGTCGACGTGATCCCGCGTCGCGCCAGCAGTCCCGCCAACTTGTCCAGCGCCCGCGTCACGCGCACTCGCGCCGTGTCCTCTTTCACCGCGAGTTTTGCCGCGACCTCCGCCAGCGACCGCCCTTCGAGAAACCGCAGCAACATCGCCTCGCGGTCTCGCTCATCAAGCGCATGCAACGCCTCGTCGATCACCGGCCGCAGCCGCTCCCAATCCGCCCGAGCCGTCGCTTCGCCCTCCGCATCCGTCGCCATGTTTTGCATCACAAAGACCTCCTGTTCCCGCGCCCGCCTCCGTCGCTCCCCGCGTTTCGCGTTCGTCGCCGCAAACCGCGTGCTCGTGTAAAGCCAGCCCACAATCGAAGCCCGCTCCACCAGCTCGCCCGCCTTGCGCGCCAGATCGGTAAACACGGTCTGCGTCACATCCTCCGCCAACGACGCATCCCCCGTCTGCCGCAGCGCCGCGTGGTAAACGAGCCCAATGTGCCGACGCACGATCTCTTCGAATGCAACTTCATCGCGTTCATCGGCATAGCATCGGAGCAGCTTTGAATCGTCGTCCATTATGTTACCCATTCCCACCCGCCGATCCCGAAATCGGACAAATTAGTTGGGGAACTTTATCGGGCAGTCGTCATTTCAATCCGCCTGCAATCGGGTCCACTCTTCCATTGAGACCTAGTTTGGTCCACGTCTCGTCCAACAGCGCCTGATTTATCGCCCCGGGATTCACCGGCAACATCCCACGGCTATCGCGCAGATACTGGTCGCTGCCGCCTTCGCGAAAAATTTCAACTTCCCCAGGCTGAGGTATTCGGGCAGCGCAAAATAAACGTCATCATCGCCCATCCGCACCAAGCCCCAAGCACCGATTTCCGAATGCCCCCGTCCAGTGGCGATATCAGCGCGAGGGCTAAAAGCCGCCTTCCGACCGCTCGCGAAATGAATCCCATCAAAAAGCCTCGTGTGATTCGGAAGACTTCCACCGCAAGCACCTCGGCCGCTGCACCTAGAAATCCACCACCGGGAAAATGGGCATCCTCGCCTCCGCCTCCCGGATACCGAAGCGAATGACCCAATCAACATCCATCGTCAGGCGCAGGTCGCCATCCACCATCGCGGCCAGCGAACCGGAAACCATGGAGCGTGACCCCGAGCAGGGCAGCGGACGCACGAACAGACCGAAAACATCAGGTGTTTCTGCGCAGCTAAATCATGGCCGGTTCCCGCTCTCTCCAGTCGGTCGACCACGATGGGGTTTGCCCCCGGCAACGCCTCGCGATTTCAAATCGCAGACCCTTTGCCCGAGTTCGACCGCCAGCGCCAAGCGCCCCTTTTTAACCACGCCCGCCAAGCCTTCAATTGGAGACGATGCGGCGCCTCGGAAATCAGGAATGGGAGCGGCGCAATCACCGTAAAACGTAAAAAGATTAGGCGCCCGGCGACCCCGCGCCACGGGGCAAGCGTGCAGCAATCGGCCGCGGACATCCTTCGATCAGTTCACGGGCGCGGTCGGAAATTATTTTACCGCGATACTTAACCCGAGTTCCGCAGTTCAAAAAACCGCATCGTTCTATGGCAGAGACTTACGCGATTTAGGGGCTGATTTTCGGCACTACATTGCTGACTTCACGGGTGCCCTTGGGCAGGCGCAGCCCGAGGT